>JBAZWB010000005.1:0-2838 GCA_041660605.1 Patescibacteria group bacterium | reverse complement strand
GACCTGGGGTGTTAAATCTGTGCGATTTTGCTTGATTTTTATTCACCCCATTTTTTGTTTTAGACTCAAATTTTATTAAAAAACAGCAGATAACAGAATTTATAACAGCAGTCAGGCATTCTTTTTAAAAGTATGCCTTCCGTCAATTTTCCGGTTAATGCCGATTCATCCCGAGCTTAAGTTGACAAGCAATCAGCAAGTTATCCGTCTTTTTTCACAAAGAAGCACTTGAAATCAGGCCCATCTGTTGACAATTGAGCTCCTTCAACTACGTAAAACGTACTACTTCCTATAGATGCATAATACAATTTTCTTGAGCTTGAAAATCATGAGAATCAAACCTTTTATGTAAAAACATCATGAAAAAATAAAAACTTTAAGCCGTCAGATTTAACACCCCAGGTCGGACCCCGCACAGCCGCTGAAATATTTTCCGTCTCTGATAGGCACGATCATCGTGTCCGCGTATCCCGGATCGCGGACATCGGTGCGGATTGCCTTGACGGCGACAGCGGGATCGGCTTCTCCCACCACCGGAGTGATGCCGGGGATAGTCCGCTGCGTGTACTGGTTGACATTTATCATTTACAAGCTTTTTTTTTGCAAATGTGGTTGCGTTTACATATAAGAGAACTTAAAGTGAACACGACAACAAAACCAATTATAAACCAATAAATTAAAGAAACGCATATTATAAAAAGGTCATCCATAATATTAAAAAGGTCTGCCAATGCAAAAACAGGATAATTAATAGATAAAAAATACCAATTCGAAACTGATTCATACCTATAAATAAACAAATAGCGCCATGTTCCAAACACTATTATAGCCACAACCCCACCAATAATTCCATGAATAATTTTATTGTTCATTGCTTTAACCCGCAGGCCTCCCAGCATTTACAATTCTTTTTACCATTTCCCTTCACATCGCTCTTAGCGGGGTCTGACCCCATATTTAATATAGTTTTGTACATAATTTACCATATATTTCATATATAAATAGGTTTTAAATTAATTTTTTCCTGCCATAAAACTGATATAAGCATTTTTGTCATCCGCATTGTTGTCTTTGACCACATATCGTTTAATTCCGGCCTCCCTGGCGGCCTTCTGCAGCCAGTCAGGATCGCCTACCGCAATGGCTTCACTCCAATATTCCTCGCGTGCATGCGAAATGCAAGCCAGCTTTTCATCTAAAGTTTTCAGATACCACGTTCTGAATGCTTTCTTTGAGCTGATATCCAGGCATTTCCCGAGCGGGGGCTGACCCCATATTTATTATAGTTTTGTGCATAATTATCCATATATTACATCTAAAAATGATCTTTAAATCAATTTTTTATGGTAATAAAATCAATATAAGCTTTTTATTCATCCGTATATGATTCCGAGCGGGGTCTGACCCCATATTCATTATAGTTTTGTGCATAATTATCCATATATTACATCTAAAAATGATCTTTAAATCAATTTTTTATGGTCATAAAATCAATATAAGCTTTTTACTCATCCGTATATTGTTTAATTCCAGCTTCCCTGGCTGCACTCCGCAACCAGTCGGGACCGCCTGCCGCAATCAACTCGCCTTAACATGCTTTATGTTCCGCGAAATGCAAGCCAAAAAACTTGACGGAGGCGCAAACGGCGAAAACCTCTGCGCCGTTCCTGTGGATTCAACGGAACTAAAGTCCATTGCTGCAATATGCGCCGTTCCTATGGAACTCAGGCCTTGGGGGGCCATGCACAACGGACTAAAGTCCGTTGCTACAACATGGATCGCTCCGCCGGAGCTGCAAAATTCATCTTGTTCCAAGGCGAAGCCCATAGCAACCGTCATTATGGAATTGAATGGTATAAAACGGTAAGGCGACCGGCTTTCGTATTTTTGTCAGGCGCTTTGGCCTGACTTTGGAGTGCGGCGATTCTGCGCCGCTTTGTCTGGCTGTTCACTGGTTTTATCCTGCTTCCGGGGCAATCCAATTCCAAAGCGGCGCAGGGTCGCCGCAATCCCAAGATTGCTCCGCAATCACAAAATACAAAATTCTGTTTTATCGCGTTATTTGAACTTATTATCACCGTTCCGGTTGACAAATTTACTATATATAGATAATTGATTGTTAAAATTTTTAATGTTACCATTTTGTTTTTTTTGTGGATAAAAAAGGATTTGGCATTATGACAGGCTTTAAATTTACGGACGACCAGCGGACGGCGCTCGGGCTGATCGGGGGGATGGTCAGGAATCTGCTTTTGTTCGGGGGCTCACGCTCGGGCAAGACATTTATATTGCTGTTCTCTATTGTGGTGCGGGCGCTGAAAGCGCCGGGGAGCCGCCATGCGGTGTTCCGGTTCCGGCATGTCCATGTCCGCCATGCGGTGCTGTTCGACTCGTTCCCAAAACTCATGAAAATGTGTTTTCCGGGGATAGAGTATAAGCCCTGTCAGCGGGACGGGTTCATCAGATTCAGGAACGGCTCGGAAATCTGGTTCATCGGGCTGGACGACAAAAACCGGGCGGATAAAATCCTGAGACGGGAATTCGCCACGGTATACTTTAATGAATGTTCGGAAATCAGTTATCCGGCGATGACCACCGCCATGACGAGGCTGGCGCAGCGGGTCCGGTTCCACGGTTCGGAGGAGCTGCTGCCCAACAAGGCATATTTCGACTGCAACCCGCCGGGCAAGTCGCACTGGTCATATAGACTGTTCGTCCAGAAACTGGAGCCGGAGAACAATACGCCGCTGCTGTTTCCGGATAAATATGATTCGATGCTGCTGAATCCGCAGGGCAACCGCGAGAATCTGGCGGAAGGCTATATTGAAGAGACTCTGG
>JBAZWB010000004.1:0-6823 GCA_041660605.1 Patescibacteria group bacterium | reverse complement strand
GCGAGAAAAGCGAGAAAAGCGAGAAAAGCGAGAAAAGCGAGAAAAGCGAGAAAAGCGAGAAAAGCGAGAAAAGCGAGAAAAGCGAGAAAAGCGAGAAAAGCGAGAAAAGCGAGAAAAGCGAGAAAAGTTGAAAGCCGGAAAATCTTTAATTCCATACTTTCAGTTATTTAACCACACCGCGAAACCCTGTTTCCTGTTTTAATCCGGTCTTTTTTTATGCTTATGATTGCGCCGCAATCTTTTGGAGTGCGAAGCCCCTGCTTCGCTTTGCATTAGATAAATACTGCATTCGACGTCGCCTGGAATATGGCAATGCTGCTGCGGACAGCGCCCGGTACAAAACCAAAGCGGCGCAGGGTCGCCGCAGTCCAAAGTCAGGCCGGAGCGCCTGACAAAGATAAATGCGAAGGACCGGGATTGCCCTGGACAATTGGATATTCGGTTCAAAAATCCTTGCCGTAAAAAAATTATTTCTCTGTGTCTCTGAGGCCTCTGTGGTTAACTTCTTTTTTCGGGGTTGAAAATTATTTTATATGGTGCTATACTTATTTTAGTGGGTTTTTTTGTTGTAATATCATATATTTGCCACAGGGAAAAAACAGCGGAAATCCAGGACGCCGCAAGCCGTCCCGGAAGTTCAAATCGAAGAGGAATCAATGTCGGCAGCGCGTAAAACAATTTTCAAAAATTTCACCATCGTGGAACTCCTGCTGGTCCTGGCGATCATGGGCATCCTGCTGGCCGCCTCGCTGGCGGCATTTCCCGCGATGTTCGGCAAACAGGGCCTGGTTGGTTCGGTCCGGACTCTCAGCAGCAAAGTCAGCATGGCCCGTTCCTATGCCGTAACCCAGAACCGTAATGTTGCGCTGCTGCTGCCTGATAAGACTGCAAACACCTCTGGTGCCGGCACAAATATAGCAAATTATGTTTACAACTATACCAGGTTATGCTATGTTGATTCAAATAATAATTTTGATGGATGGATCGACGGCGAGGAATGGTATTTATTTGCAAATGGCGTCTGTGCATATATTGAATCTCCGGCTGCACAGGCGGCTCCGCTTCCGGCTCCGCCTGCAGGCGGAACTTACACGGTTCAAAGAGTTACCGCGCTTCCCGGCGGCGAGTTTTCTTCGGCGGTCATTTTTCAAAATAACGGTTCTCTGCTGAATTCTGGAAATGTCGTAATCAGAGTCAATTCGGCGTTTTACGACAAAAACACCACGGTTTTAAGTTTCAATGTCAAAGGCGGCACGATCGAACAAAAGCGCTGGAATATTGTGATTACCCCTTTTACCGGAAAGGCTAAATATTTATATGGTACTCAAGATTAATAAAAATATAAAATTCTTCAATATGATCGAAGTAGCGCTGGCGATGGCGATCATCGCCTTCGGCATGACCAGCATCCTCGGTCTGTTCCCGGTGGGCTTGAACGCCTGCCGCAATGCGGTCGCGGAGAATTATTCAGCGGATGCCGTTGAACAATTTTCGTCATATTTGAAAGGGTATGCTGAGGCAAGCAGAACTAATTTTGATCAACTTTTTGGTTTTTATGCTGACACTAAGCCTGTTGCAACCGCTGTTGCATGTACTGATGCCACGAATGACTTTTTGAAAGGAGTCAGTTTAGGAGTGGATCATTCAGGGACAGCTTATACTCCGACCCCGATTGTTACCGGCTGGACAATCTTTCCCGCTAAAAGCGCAGCTCTTAAAAACGTTTATTTTGTAGCCGCCGGTCCGGGAAATTATATGAATCCGGCTGGTGTGATATTTCCAACAACTGACTTTACCGGAATGATTTTAGTTTGGAAATCACAATTAACATATTACAGACCAAATGGAAATGGTGCCGCTCCGCCTAACGGATGGATGTCGGTTACTGATGATGCCTATGCTACCGGAGCTGTCCTGAATATAGAAGTCAGTTGGCCGCTGGAAGTCCCTTATGATACACGCCAGAAACGAACATTTTACATAGAAGTGACCAGGCCGCAACAATGAAAAAATACAGATACAATTATTTTTACACACTCGTCGAATTGCTGATGGCGATGGCCATCTTCGCGATTATTTCGGTAATCATGATGCGCTTCTTCAATTCAGCCCAGCAGATTTGGAGCAAGGCCTCCCAGAAGAATGCATTGTATGCCGATGCGCGAGTCGCGCTGGACATAATGACTGCAGAGCTTCAAGGTGCGCTGTATGATAATAATGTAGGACCAAGTAATGTGCCTGGCATTTACCCGTTCTGGTTTGAATATAAAAAACTTAATGACTCGCTTAGTGTGGATCAGCTTTTTGCGAATCCGCCGTATGTATACAACTCGGCTATTCAAGTTCAGCAGGCGACATATAGCAAAGCATATGTGACTCAACTGAATTTCATTTCTAAGACTCCATTCAAGCCTAATACTAACGCTTCTGATATTTGTGAGATTAAGTATATTTATTTGCCGGTAAGATTAGACAATAAAACTGATGCTTACCCTACAGGAATATGGAATATTTATGATAATCAGGCTGTGCCTGCTGCATATCAGATTAAAGGCGGAGTTTTAATCAGAGCCTGTACGGCTGACCTGAAATCAGATGGTGTCACTTCTAATTTTCACACTCCAATCAATCCAGATTATCCATATGATTTCCTTTTATTTCCGCATACCCCGGCTGCGGCAACCCGGGTAATGGATATTTTTAAGAAAAGAAGTTCGGAAAAGTATTTGCCGGTCGTAGACGGAATCGTTGATATGAAAATCACCTGCTATACATTAAGGCTGAATGGCGCTGTTTATGAGTTGCAAGCTTACAATCCCATGGACAACAGCGGTGTTATTGCCACGAATGCAACTGATGCCAGTTTAGTAGATGAAGTCATCACTACTAACATAGGTACAATTATTTCAGGCACCCCGTTTCCGGTGGCGGTGAAAATTGACTTATATATGCTTGCCGAGCGGGATTTGCATGAGTGGCTGACCGCACTCAATAATAGTAATCCTTCTTTGGCCAATCTGATTAAAAGTGAACGGATGCGTTGTTTTTCTAAAACCATATATTTGAGCAGCGGTAAATGAGCTTAATGATGCGAGGGAATATGTCAAATACAGCATTAAAAGAAAATGTCCGGAAGAAATGGCAGAAAGGCGTGGCGCTGCTGTTTGCGCTCGGCATTCTGGGCCTGTTACTGGTGATGGCGCTGGGGTTTGCCACAAACTCCATCTTTGACCAGATGATTGCGACCAATAGTTCCAACAATGCATCGGCCAGGACCATTGCCAATTCAGGACTGGAGCGTGTGCGTCTGATACTTCAAAACTATTCCGAGTATCTGCCGCTGCTTACTGCCGGTCCTCCCAATTACAATTTTATGGATAGCGGTATTTTGGGATATAGTCATTTCCCTCCTGACCCGGCATTTTTAACTACTACCAATAACTTATACTTCACTGCCCAATCAGATATGCTTTCTGATCCAAAGTTTTTCTTTAATTATGTTACTGCTATTCCGCCTGTTTGGACTGCTGCTATGACGACAAATATTAATTGGATTTATCTGAAGTCTGATGACCGGATAATCGGGCGGATGGCCTATATTATTTTGAACCGTGCTGACCTTGATCCCGGCAAATTGGTCAATAGTTCTGTTGACGAAGCGGTCTCGCCGGCAGCGGAAATCAGACTTGGCGCGGAAGCAAACGAAATTAATTTGCGCTCAATAAATAATGAAGTCGCAGATGCTGTTAAAATAAATGCCGCTGTGGCGAAAAATTTTAATTACACTACATACGCTACGAATCCGGGTAAATATGCAAACGGCTGGATTGATTTTAATTTTTTATTTTCTCAGTTTAACCTTACTAATGCTACAGACCCGGTTGTTCCTGCTCCTAATTTAAGGACCAGGTTTGCCAGATGGTTTATTTGTAATTCGCAAAATAGCAAGGAGGCTTTCTGGATAGACAAAAATGTTGATGGAAAAATAAAAGCTGACGAACAGTTCCATCGCTTCAATTTGAATAGAGGTGATTTGGCGACGGCAGGGGATTCCGTTACAACGATGAATAGGATGCTAATGCTGTATGATCCGAATATTGCTTCTGCCAACCCTTACATCCCCAATATTGATATTACTCAAAATCCCGCGGGCAATGGTTCTTTGTGGACCGATGGATCATTTGACGGCAGGGGAATCCCCTGGCTGGCAACTTTCGGCATGAAAGATTCATTAGTTCCGCATGTGGAGGTACCTGCCGGTTCCGGTTTCTTTTACCCGGTATGGGTTGATGATGATGCAAATCCAGTCATGACTGGCACGTTTACTAATGTCAGAACCCGGCGTGCTCAGATTGCCGCCAATTTGATTGATTATTACAGGCCGGCTACTTCCGCCGTAACTTCCGATGTTGCACCGGCAAACTGGGGAACAACCAGCCCGACATTTACCGGGAATAAAAAAACACCTTATCTCAACGAACTGGGTATTCAAATTGGTGCAGTTGCAACCAGGGTTGATGTACCAGCAAGTGTAAATTCGGAAGTAAGCGTTACTGTGACCGTAAAAGCCGCGCCTGAGCTAATTGATATATATGGACTTGCGACATATTATGATTCCGTCGTCACAATATATTACGATCTTGCCTATAAATTCACCGGCAGTTCGGTGGGGCCGCCGCCCGATGTTGCTCTTACTAATCAAGTAAGAACGGTTAATATTGCATCCGCAGCATGGCCCGCTGTGGGCGCTAAATATGCTATATCAGGCGGGGTAGATATTTATTCATCCCCATCGCCAATTTATACGATTTTAAAAACTGATGCTGTTAATATTGACATTAATACACTGGTGTTAACTATAAATAAAGTAATTTTGACCTATAATGGACAAAATGTTGACTGCTCTAATATAGTGACTAGTGACCCTAATACAGGCAGGTCCACCACATGGGGTGCTACACAGCAATTGACGTATTTATCTAATGTGAAAGGTTCAACAGCTTGTGATAGTTTTATGGGGTTTCAGACTAACGATCCACGACAGAATCTGAATCCCGGCGACTGGAATAAGCTTGAAGCCGCAGTTACATCAGCCGCTGCACCAGGAGGCGGCCTGCGTCCATTCAACGATTATAACGTGACCGGGACTTTGGGAACAATGAATAATTTTAATTTTGTTCCGGTTAATCCAGTTGCCGGACCTGACCCTGAGGATGCAGCAGTAACCGATCCTGCTTATGTTTCTGCGGCATTACATCTTTCGACCGCTTTTGTCCGTGAGGACACGATTGTTTCACCATGGGAATTGGGATTTATTCATCGCGGCAAGGCGTGGGAGACTCTAAATCTGCATCAATATGCAGTTAATCCTGCAACATTAAGACCTAAAAGCACATTGGCGATTGCGGTTGACAAGGGCGGCGGTACGTATAATATATTCAGCGCCGGGGGAGGTGCTTATGCCGATGGAGATGCAAATATCCTGGATCAGATTAAAATGAACAATTCCTCCAGAAATTATAAGATAGACATAAATAATGAATATAAGGATATGGATTTAAACCGGCAAATAGTTCTGTATTCTTTATTTAAAAATGTTACTGTTGGCAGTAAATTGACTTCGGTGGCGCCTGGAATAACAGTCAGTGGTTTAATCTCTGATGTTAATATCAATTCCATAATTGGTGGAATCACCAGTCGCGTCGGATCTGGTGTAAATGCTTATTGGACCAGAGCGCAAGCCGTTAATGATATGGTTGGGGTGGCCCCCATAACTGGATATACCACCAAGGCGGGAAAAGAGGAGATCATCGGTAAGACTGTAAATCTCTTTGATTTAGACAGTTACTTTACTGTAATCCTAGTCGCCCAGACCATTAAAGATGTTGGCGGACCAGTCGGATCTCCGATTGTAATAAATAAAAAACTGCCCGGCGATGTAACACCTGTTCCCATTGATGCCGAATTGGGGAAATTTGATTTGAAAGTTGATAATGGTAAGAATTATTATGCCGATGAAATTACATCTACATTGAAAGTTCAGGCACTTGTTCATAAGAAAAGTGATGGAACCTGTGAAATAATTAGCGTTAAATATATTCAATAGGCAAATATATTTTTAATTTCTCTGTATGTAAATAGTAGACTAAGGAATTGTAATGCGAACAAAAATTATAACTATATGTCTTGTTGCCGGTCTTTTATTTTCTGTTGCATCAGGTGCCAAGACTGAGAAAAAGCAGCAGAAAGAAACATTGTCCAAGGCAGATGTGATGGCTATGTACAATGAGATTAATACGGCAATTATCGCTGCTGGCCAAAAACAGCCATTAGGCGCGATATCATATAAAGTTTATGTCAGACACATTAATAATTTGCTGAAAGATTACCCTTATATTGAAGCTGACACTGAAATTGATAAAACATGGTATGAAAGAACCGTAAAATTTATTATTTATATGGGAGAATGCCGAGATTATCTAGATAGTATCATTAAGGTTCCCGGCAGGCCTGAACCAGAGCAAAATAAAAAAATAAAGAATAATTTTGATGAAGCCCAGAAACGTTTTGCTGAATTGATAAAAGAGCCGACGCCGGTGGAGAAGAGGAAATTGGAAAAATTGCGTGAAGAGAAGCATAAATGGGAACTCACTCAAAAATCCAGGAAAAGCGGCGGCATAAAGGAAGACGAGTAGAGAGAGTCAGGTGAATGGTGAATGGTGAATGGTGAATGGTGAATGGTGAATGGTGAATGGTGAATGGTGAATGGTGAATGGTGAATGGTGAATGGTGAATGGTGAATGGTGAATGGAGAATGGTGAAT
>JBAZWB010000003.1:0-184916 GCA_041660605.1 Patescibacteria group bacterium | reverse complement strand
ACGGGCAGAAGCGAGTCAACACTGAGTAAAACGAAGTGGCAGACGAGCGTCGACGAGCTGCCGGTGGCAGGTCGTCGCTGCCCAGGACGAGTCCCCGCAGGGGACGAGATAATCCCTCTAGCCACCCCCTTAATAAAATCATTTTACCAAACTAAAAACCCACCAAGAGCGCAGCCACCGGGTAAGGTGAAAAAACTAATTCTCCTGCCAGCTTGATTGGCTTAGATTGTATGAAATCAAAATGTCGGCGATGCGGTCGTAAATCGCGTCAAGATCATCACCCTGCGGAGCGAAGAAATACATCGGTACCCCATCAATCGTCGAGGCGACTGATCGGAGAAATCCTGGATTGACGCCGCCACCGAGACCAATGCTAAAAATCAGCACCCCGTTTGCCTTGGCGGCAGCGGCTTTAGTGAGCGCGTACTGTTCACCACAGGTATCATTTGGCCGAGAGCAAGTCGGGGGTAGCGGGAGGGGTCTCCAATTTGCCCGGCCGTCAGTCAATAAAATTTCCACCCGCGTTATAGTATCATCGGGCGGGTCGGGTTCGGCCAGCAGCAGCTGACCGGCCTGCTCAATCGGATCACCAATATTGGTATAGTAAGCTTCAGGATTGATCGCGCTAATTGCATTTTTTACTGTTGGGTAGTCCACGGAAAGCTGCTGATTAACCGTCACCCCCTCATGGTAGGAAATCACGCCAATTTTATCATAATTACTATCAAGACGGTCAACAAATCCCTTGGCAGCCTCTCGCGCTGGTTCAATCGGCGGCGGTCCCCAGGAACCATTGTTTTCTATACATTCAGCTTCAGTATCATATTGCGTGGGCGTGCAACGATAATTCATGCTACCTGATTTATCAATAAGGTGAAAAATGGCCGAATGTTTCCTGTCAGCAGCTGGTCCGGCATCCGAATATTCTGCGGCGATACTGCGAACCGCCGTTTGGTCGGTACCGACGCTGACCAGGCGGCCAGAAGTCCCCACCTGCTCTGGAATGACGGTACAGCTTGAGTGTCCAACTGTAAAATTAGTACCTGAATAGGCCGCATTTGTCCGCAATTGCAGATAACCATCTTCCAGGCAACTCTGCGCGGCGTAGAACGCCTGCTCGCTCACGATGTCATTCCTGGTCATTACCTCCTCTTTCATCGCGGCGACGTGGTCAGAAAAAGCGAGCAATAAGAGTACCATGGTTGTTACGAAAACCACAATAATGGTTAAACTGCCACGCTCATTTGTATTTAAAAAACTTTTCATATATATTAAAGTTGGCGAAAAGATATTGTCGAGCTTATTTCAGCATTCCGGGCGCCATTACGGCAGCGCAGGCTGACCTGTACCGCAGAAGAAATCTCACGGAAAGACAGCTGTTCCAGAATAACTCCCGGCGGAGTGGCCGGTTGCAGGTTTTCGGGCTGTGGTGGCGTCTCCAATGACTGGCCGGTGTAGAGCTGGTTGTCCAGCTCGCTATAAGTCGTGACGATTGGCTTGGTCAAATCGGCAAAATTAGTTGAATAAATATCCAGCGTCTTGCCATCGGCCGAGATATCAACTCTATAGGCGTTTCTTATGCTATAGGTCATTTTGTCGACAGCCACGCGCGCGGCCTGCTGGGCGGTATTCTGCTGTATCCTCTGCAGTCGCTGCTTTGACACGTTGGCCATGAGCGTCATCATAGTCAGCACTACCACCGAAGAAATGCCGAGATATATCAGCAGCTCCATGAGCGTTACGCCGCGCTGGTTGTTTGTTGGTTTAAACATGCTAATTACCCTTCCAATTAGTAATAAATCCTTCGAGCTGCACGTCGCGGTTTGCCCCGCGCTCAAGCCACGTTACGGTCACGACCAGCCGTCGCACATTCGGATCGGGCTCGCCGCTCAAGCCCAATTGACCGTCAGCTCCGCGGTAGGCTGTCTTGACCTCTACTGTCCGGAAAAAACCGTCAGCGAACTCTTCGCCTGTCGGGCTGACGTCCGGCTGCAGCTGAAATAAGTTGTCTTGTTCAATGATCGTGTACTTGCCATCGCCAAGGCCGCTGATGCTCGCCCAACTTTGCTGTTTTGCGGCAAAAACCTGCTCCATTGATTCTTTGGCAAGCGACAAACCTCGGGCGTCATGGCGGGCAACGGTCGTCAGGCGGTTGTTAACCCCGACTAACGAACCAATGGCCAGCGAAAATATGACAGCCATAGAAATGCTGACAAGTACTTCAATAATTAAACTACCGCGCTGATTATGTCTAGTCATATTGATTTTAGGGTAATTATACCGGGGCTGTTTATCTCAATGCGTTTGACTGCCTGGCCGTTGTAGTAAACCTCAAGATTGGCCGGAGCACCCAGCGGTGTTCCGGTCAGTTTAGAAAATCTTATTTCTGCCGGATCCATGGTGCAGCTGAACCCTGAGCGCATTGGTATGATTGTTTGATCAAGTAAGGGTTGCGTTTCAGTATAAGAAAAACTGGTCGGTATGCCACTATCGCAGCGCAGGCCCCAGCCACGACCGGCATGGGAAGTCATCGCCCAATTTTGGATTTCACGGACAGCGCCGGCCATTTCCTCACCGGCACGCGTGGCAGCGGTGCGCGTTTGCGACTGCGCCAGCGATACCCAGCCATACGCCGCGAGCGCGGCAACGATGCCGACCACTAAGAGTACCTCCATGAGCGTAAATCCAGAATTTTTTATTCGATAATGTTGGCGAAATTCCATAAGGGATATATTATTGCTAAAGCTACTCCACCTACAACTACCGCGGTTCCCAGCAGCATAATAGGCTCGATCAGCGTCGAAACGTTGGTTGACCAATGCTGGACGTCCTCGTCGTAGTACTTGGCGGCATGGCTGAACATATCATCAAGATTTCCGGTCTCTTCACCGGTCATGACCATTTTAGAGAAGAGCGGTAGAAAAAGGGTGGGCTTTCCTTTTAAAATCTGCGAAATAGTCACGCCCCGTCGGACGAACGGCACCGCCTCCCGGAAAACCTGCTGGTAGACAAGGTTACTGACCGTCCCGCTCGTCAGGACTAAACTTTCGTCGACTGAAACGCCCGATTTCGTCAGCATGTGAAGAGAACGGGCGGCCATCGCTAAATTCACTTTTTTTATAATTTCACCAAAAATCGGTAAACGAAGCATAAGGCGATGCACGAACAGACGGAATTTCTTTGACCGGGAGAGCCAAGCGCGCAAACAGACGACCAGCAGCAGCAAGGCAGCGGCGACATACACTCCATTCGAGGCGAGAAACATACTTACATTAACTAAAATCCTCGTGTAAATGGGCAGCGGAGCGCCTGCGTCAACATATATTTGAGAAATTTTTGGTATGACAAAAATCATCATGATGATAACTATACCCACCATAGTGCAGATGATGAGCGTCGGATATACGAGCGCATTGCGAATTTTCCTGAGCATACGGAAGTCCCCTTCCTGCTGCTGTACCAGGAAACTAAGCGTTTCAATGAGCTTTCCGCTATGCTCCCCCAGACGGATCATGGCTACCGCGGCCTGCGGAAACAGCTTCGGATAACGATTGAGCGCATCGGAGAGCGGCTGTCCGGCTAAAACGGACTTTTCCGCTTCAGCAATAACCCGCTTCATATAGGGATTAGCGCTCTGCTCACGCGAGGAAGCCAGGGCTTCGTTGAGGTTCAGCCCGGCGCGCATCATCGTCATCAGGTTTCGGTAAAAAATTATTTTATCAATGCGTGAAATATGTCTAAAAATTTTCCGCCACCGGCTGTATTGCACGCGGACACGCGCGAGTGTTACAACAGAAATTCCTTCCCGTTGCAGCTGTTTGTTTGCTTGGCGCTTGAACCAGCATCTTATATTGCCCCGGTGGATGACGTTATCGCTATCGATTACGGAGTATTCATAATTTGCCATAGATTTTTTATAAAAAATAATTAATATTTACAAAATTACCCGGCTTATTTCTTCTGGAGTAGTGATCCCTTCTCGAACTTTCGTCGCTCCATCATCGACTAACATCGGTGCGTTATTGGCGCGGCTGATCTCGGAAGTTTGAGCGCGATTGACTATTAATTCATGCAGGTGGTCGTCAACTTTTATTATTTCAAAAATTCCGGTGCGCCCGAAATAGCCTGTCTGCAAACATTTCTTACAGCCAGTGCCGCTCGTGATGACGCGGGTACCTTGACTCGGCCAACGCTGGCTTAACCAATCGGGAACTTTTTCAATAGTGTGGGTTTGCTGGCATTCCGGACAAACGCGCCGGACGAGGCGCTGTCCGATAATTGTCCTCAATGTTGAAGCAATGAGGTAGGGTTCAATGCCCATATCAAGCAGTCGCGGAATGGCAGCGGCGGCGCTATTCGTATGTAGTGAAGAAAGTACGAGATGTCCGGTCAGCGCGGCATTGATGGCAATGCTGGCTGTCTCCCGGTCGCGAATCTCACCAACCATGATTATATCCGGATCCTGTCGCAGGATGGAGCGTAAACCGTTGGCAAAAGACAGATCAGCTAAGGCATTTACCTGCGTTTGATTGGCGCCGCGAAGATGATACTCAATCGGATCCTCAATAGTGGCAATATTCACTTTCTGTTTTTCAATGGCTTTGATAAGCGCGTAGAGTGTCGTTGTCTTGCCGGAACCCGTCGGGCCGGTAACGAGGATTAAGCCATTGGAATATTTCAGAGATTCATTGCATGACTGCCGGTGTGCGGCATTCAAACCAAGCGAGTCGAGTGAAAGTTCTTCATTGTCCGTATCAAGGAATCGGAGCGCCGCTTTCTGGCCATACAGCGTGGGCAAGATTGAGAGACGGACCGCGGTCTTGTATCCCGCTTCCGTAAAAGTAAAGCGGCCATCCTGTGGCCGGAGGTGTTCATCAAGCCGTAAACGGGCGAGGATTTTTAATCGCGCTAAAATTGGAGCTAATAATTCCTTTGGCAAGCTGAAAAAATCATGGAGCAGACCGTCAACCCGGAAACGAACTGACACTTTGTCCTCGCGCGGCTCGAGATGCAGATCACTCGCCAGGCTGCGTAATCCAAAAATAATTAAATGATTGGCCAAAGCAATAATCGGTACTTCCTGCGCCATGGTCACGGAATCATGAGTCACCTTCTTGGCGCTTTCAATCAGCTGCTCAATATGCTGTTGGCTGTCAGCGGCGGAGGTATTAAAAGTCACATCAAGCATCTGCCTGATCGCTTGTTTTTGGGCGAGGTAAGGCGCCACTTGCTTGCCTGTTTTTTGGACGATAAAACTGACCAGCTCATGATCGTCCGGATTTGACATGGCAACATACAATTCTTCTTTATCCTCATAAAATGGAATAACAAGATGCTCAAGGCAGACCGAAGCAGGGAGCCGCTGCACGGCCGACTGGCTGATTTTTGTCTGGACAAGATCAATGACCGGCAGGAGGTGTGTCTTCCGGAGCAGTGGGATAAGGCGTCCGCCCGGCGCGATACCGCGCTCAACACAAAAATCAAGTATATTACCCTGATTTTGCCGCTCGAAGTCCTTCAAATCGCGGAGGTGTTCCTTGGTCAGCAAACCTTCTTTTTTTAATACATCAAATACTTGCTTGCGAAGCATAATTAATATAAATATTACTTTGTAAATAACCCGAAAGCATATCATTTTTTGATATTTTGTCAAGGGGAAAAAGTGTGCATTTTTAATATTTAGCTAATATTAGCTAGATTATATCTAAAATATTAGTAATTTAAGGATTATTAATATAACTGAATACTTCTTACTGCATAACATCCAATAGCTTATGCGCGCCTCCTTTACATTAGTTATTAAAACTAAAATAAAATACTTCAATGATAATAGTTCTCTAAAATAAAAGAAGTCTGTCCCAACAGGGGACGAGAATAATCCCTGCCCCGTCGAATGACGGGGCCTCTAGCCACCCCAGAACAGCCCATTTAAACAGTAAGTGGTTTGTTTTGGCATCATAATAAACTGCCAGCCGCCCATTTCGTTTCTCAGATCAATGCGCTGTTTTTTACTAAAAAATGATATAATGCATTCACGGGTAATTAGCCTTTTATATTAATAATTGATGCGTAAAATTGTACCCATAATTATCGTCGTAATTCTCCTCCTGGCCGGCGCTTTTTTTTGGCGAGAACAAATTGAGCGCCAGGAAAAATATTCGGCGGATGCCATAGCCAATCCGCCGCAATTTAGCGTACACTATTCTTTTTATTTTCCATCATTAATGTCTATATCGCAAACTACTGATCATGGCAACCCGACGAGCGAAATTAATAAAGATATGCGCGGCATTAAGGATATGGGTTTTGAAGGTGTGAAGATGTCTTTTACTTTTAAAAATGATAATACACTCGTTGTCTCGGCTGCCGGTATAGCGGTTAATAAAGGCTTAAAACCCATCGGCCTCCTGGCCGGCCATACTGCCAAGCCCAAAAACCGGGCGTTTGATAATGAAGAAATAGAATTATGGAAAAGCTTCGTACGGACAACCGTGAGTGACACGAAAAACAATATCTACTACTGGGAAATATGGAACGAGCCGACGATGGTTGAATTATTCCGCTACGGTACCCCGCAGGAATTCGTAGATTTGCTGAAAATCACGACTCCAATCATCAGGGCCGAAAATCCGCAGGCAAAGATAATCGTCACCCTGGATGAAGGTGATCGGGAGGCGGCTGATTTCACCAACCAGGCGCTTGAACTGGGTGCCGGCGATTATTTTGATATTTTAAGCTTCCATCCATATGCCAGCGTGCCCTATATCATCCCGGAAGTCTTCCTGCAGAAAGTGGCGATGCAAAAAACGCTGGCGGAAAAATACGGCAACCGCTGGCCGCTCTGGATCACGGAAATCGGCCAGCCGGTCAGCCAGGTGGGTGAAGAGGAGCAGGCGAACCTGGCCAAGTTGGTATTTGAAACGGCACGGAAAGAAAAAATTCCCGTCACCTGGCTTGGCTATACTGACCAGCAGCTGCCGGCCGGCACTAAAATCGGTGACGGTACCGGCTGGGGAATAATCGACGAAAACGGCCGTCCGAGAAAATGCTACGAAGCCATCAAGAACATCCTGAAAAGTCCCTAATAAACAAATTGAAATTAATCCCTTAATCAAGCCTTAATCTGGCTTTGTTATGATTTACAAACTAAGAGCAATATACTGAGTTACGATCAATTTTTCTTTAATAATACAATTAGAGACTGCGGACTAATGAAAGGTGCGCAGAAAAAGAAAGGTAAAAAATATGAAAAATATGATAATAATATGGATAATAATCGGCGTTATCGTAGTGGGAGGCGGAATTTATTTAGTGGCGCACTCAATGAATAAAAATTTAAATACTAATACTAATACGAATACCGCTGTAGTCAACCAAAATACAAATGCAAATTCTGCAAATCGAAATACTAATAGCAATTCTAATGGCAATACCAACACCGCTTTGAAGAGCTCTGTTTCCATCTCCAACTTCGCTTTCGTGCCGGTCAATCTGACGATTAAGGAAGGCACAACTGTTACTTTTACCAATAATGATTCTGTAGCGCATACAGTCGTCGGCGATAACTTCACGAGCGGCAACATCGCTCCGGGCGCCTCCTACTCCCATACTTTCAGTTCTACCGGAGTCTTCAGCTACCACTGCTCAATCCACCCGAGCATGACTGGCACAATTACGGTGCAGTCATAGCAGTTGTCTGGACAACCAGGAAAAATAATTTATGTAAAACCTTTTTAAATAACGAGAAAACGCTCCTGCTGCAGTGGGAGTGTTTTTTTATATTTATTCTATTTAACCAATTTCCAGCTCCGAAAGCAACACATAATGATCAGACATGATCGGCTCAAAAATAATTTTTTTCTCCTTCACCTCGACAGGAAAATTGGCAAAAATCATATCCGGCAGCCGGTTTGAGCTGTCAATTTTATTGAAGCGCGACTGGCGGTAGATATTATGGCCGTCCTCAATAATTTTCTGGAGATGTGAAACTATATAAAAACCTTCCGGCATTTTCAGGGACTCATAATCAACATTAAAATCCCCGAGCAGTATAGTCGGCCGGGAATCCAGCATGCGGATCAGCTGGTTCAGCTGATCAGATTGGTTTTTTGACTGTGTTTTTGTGGAAGAGTAAAAAACATGGGTATTAACCAGCTGGATGTTTTTATCATTTAATTTCGCCTGGCTTACCAGCACCCCTTTTCTCGCAGGAAATTCCTTGTGGAAAAAATCACCTTGATAAGGTATATATGTAACATCAGTTAATGGCAGGCGGGAAATAAAAGCCAGCCCGGAAGGATTGAAATAGTTAAATTTTGCCAATACCTCGTAACCCGGCAGGCGTTTGCGAAGATATTTTATATCATAATAAAGCCATACTTCCTGCAGTGCCAGAATATCAATTTTCCATTCTTTAATGCTGGAAATCAAATAATTCAGGCGTTTGCGTTTGTTCACCGAGAGAGGCCAGGGCAGGCCCCAGAAATTGAATGTTGCGATGCGTAATTTCATTAATTTCAAAAAGTATATCTGTCATTGTACCTCAAAATCAGCGCTAATTTCAAGCGGTTCATGTTGACAAAATCAACAAAATCATTTAATATCTATTGTTATTCTAAAAAGGAGAAGCTTCTCTTGGATTCAGAAAAACCAATTGGCACCTTTAGGTGCGTAGTATGCCAAAGCTTATGGGATGGCTCACAGTTGATGGCCAGCAGCCGGAGTTATGGGTTTAGATGCGGAAATCCATTCTGCGGTGCCTGCGTCAGAAAAATCAGTGATAAGCCCAAGGCAGAATACGAAAAAGATCTCAAGTAAGGCGAACCATGCACTCATTGGCTCGCCTTCTTTCAATACCTTAAAAATTATTAATAAAAAAGCTTCTCCTAACTCACAGGCAATATTTTAATCATCAACCTTTGAAATGTATATTAACTATGATATGATTATCCAATGGACAACGTCAAACAAATTGTAAAAGAAAAATATTCCAACATCGCCTCAGCGCCAAAAAACGCCTGCGGCTGCTCCTGCTCAAATAAAAAAGTTTCCCGGGAAATCGGCTATACTGCCGAACAGCTGAAACAGGTCGGCGAAGCTGATCTGGGGCTGGGCTGCGGCAATCCCACCGCTTTCAGCAATATCAAGCCGGGCGACACCGTGGTTGACCTCGGCAGCGGCGCCGGTATAGATTGCTTTCTGGCGGCGAAAAAAACCGGCCCGCAAGGCAAAGTCATCGGCATAGATTTTACAGAAGAAATGATTGTTAAAGCAAAAACCAACGCGCTGAAAGGAGGCTTCAGTAATGTTGATTTTCTTTTGGTTGATATTGAGAGTCTGCCGCTAAAAAACGACTCCATTAACGTGATAATCTCCAACTGCGTCATCAACCTGGCTCCGGATAAATACAAAGTCTTTAATGAAGCATACCGGGTTCTGAAGCCCGGCGGTAAAATGTACGTGTCTGACATTGTTCTGCTGGCGCCTTTGTCTGCCGAGCAAAAAAACGATAAAGATTTGCTCGCCGGGTGCGTGGCTGGCGCGCTATTGAAAGACGAGTATATTGAACTGGCAAAAAAAGTGGGCTTCAAAACCAGCGTTCTCTCGGAAAATAAGGGCATTAGCAAACAGCAGTACCAAGGCATTCCGCTGGAAAGCCTGCTATTACAGGCAACAAAACCGTAAAACTGATCCAATGCCGTCAAAACTGCCTGATGGAATTTTTATTTTTATTCGGGAGAGGCGGATTGACAAAAAATATGTTTTGATATATATTTATATATTCAAATTTTCTAATGGAGGAATGCATGTACGTTAACGTTGTACCAAACGCTCTGCTGATCGCAGTACAGCAAGGTCTGCAGGATATCATTATCTTGCGGCTGGGACTGGCAAGCAATTATGTTGAGGAGGCACATGGACACCTCGCAGCAGTCAAACTGGGCATCTGCGATCCCGAAATCGGTCGGTGGTTTGCGGACAAGGCCTTGGAGCGAGCTATTGAGTGCCTCTCCTGAGTGGCTAAAAGCCGCTTCTCTGAAAAACCTGCCGTTGGACGGGATATCCAACGGCTCTTTTATTAATACTTTTTTATCAAATTTTGAAATACTAACAAACAAAAATACCCGCCTAACGGCGGGTATTTGTATTTTCTAAATACGTGAGTATTTATGCTTTGCTGACTTTGACAGCAGCCGGACCTTTTGGGGTGTCCGATACTTCAAAGGTAACTGCATCGCCCTCTTGAAGCTGATCAAAGCTTGTTCCCACCAGTTCATTGGCGTGGAAAAACAAGTCTTTGCTCTGTCCTTCTGAGGAAATAAAGCCGAAGTTTTTGTCAGTCAGCTTTTTGATAGTTCCTTGCATTTGTGTAGAAATAAAATTGAATTAGCTCGATATAGTAACTTTGAAATTCGACTTTATTTCTATACTTACTATACGCGTTGAACAGACTGGCCAAAAACTTGAAACCAAATTATCGGCGAATACTGTTCGATAGGTATAGTATCATTTAACCACAATTCTGTCAAGCGAATTTTAATGTTTTTAAAATATCTAAATTTTCAGTCAACAATGGGTGATTATTATTTTCAGGATTTTTTGTTATACTATTGGTATGAAATATGATTTAATCGTTATAGGCGGGGGGCCGGCTGGCCTGATGGCAGCCGGACATGCGGCGGAAAATGGCGCGGCTGTCTTGTTATTGGAGAAAAGGAACAGGCTGGGCATCAAACTTTCAATTACGGGCCAGGGTAGATGCAATATTACCAACGCTGAGTTTGACGACCGCAAGTTGATCAAGAAATACGGCCAGAACGGAAAATTTCTTTTTCCTATATTCCATAAATTCGGTCCGCAGGAAATTATTAATTTTTTTGAAGAAAGAAATATCAAAACTAAAATTGAAAGGGGCAACCGCGTTTTTCCGGTCAGCGACAGATCTGATAGCGTAATAAAAGCCCTGGTAAAATATTTACGGGAAAATAACGTCACCATTAAAACCAGCGCCGCGGTTAAATCAATAGTGTTGGAAAATAAAAAAATCACCAAGGTAGTCCTGCAAAATGGTGAAGAATTCATAGCCGAAAAGTATGCTATCTGCACCGGCGGCCAGGCCTACCCGCAGACCGGCTCAACTGGTGACGCCTATGCCTGGCTGAAAAAAATGGGCCATAAAATAATAACGCCGGAACAGGCACTGGTGCCGGTAATAGTCGGGGAACGCTGGGTAAAACTGCTGGAGGGCTTGAGTCTGAAAAATGTGGTGATCAGCGTTTATCAAAAAGGGAGAAAAATCGTTTCTGAATTCGGCGAAGCTATTTTTACCGACAACGGCCTGAGCGGCCCGATTGTAATAGACATGAGCAAAAAGATCGGCCAGCTCTTAAAAAATGGCGAAGTAGAATTGCAAATTGACTATAAACCGGCTCTGAGCTTTGTCGAGCTGGACCAGAGAGTGCAAAAAGACTTCAGTGAATTACATAATAAACAATTTAAAAACAGCCTGCAGGCGTTATTACCGAGACTACTGATCCCGGTCATTATAAATTTGTCAAAAATAAACCCGGATAAAAAAGTCAGTGCCATAACCAGGGAAGAAAGAAAAACATTGGTGCATTTATTGAAAAATTTCAAACTGCGGGTAAAAGCGCTGGCGGGGTTTGACCGGGCGATCGTCACCTCGGGCGGGGTGGACCTGAGAGAAATAGACCCCCGGACCATGCAGTCAAAAATTATTGCCAATCTTTATCTGGCCGGCGAGGTCATTGATATAGACGGGCCAACCGGAGGATATAATCTGCAGGTCTGCTGGAGCACCGGCTATTGTGTTGGTGATAATTTCAAATAACGACATTGCTAAGAATAAAAAAAGACCGCCAGTGGAAACTTCCACCGGCGGCTGTGAATATCACTTAATACCCGCGCACTTTCTTTACTTCGTCAGAAAAGTTTTTTGTGGCAACCATCGTTCGACGGAATAAATCAGCCCAGGCATGCTCAATATGCGCTAATAAATATTCCGAGGGGAAAATCCCGAGATAAACCCGCGCTCGGTTCTCGGTAACAATCCTAGTGTCAACGCAGGAAATCAGCGGATGGCTATTTAAACCATCTACGTGCCCGCCGTACTGAACATACGCCTTACCAGCTAACCCAACGTTCTTCTCGTATGAGCCAGCTAGGCCGTGATCAACCCCCAGCTGAAAATCATTCAGCCATTTGCCATCCGAAACAACGCCGCTGAATTTCAAAACACATTCTGAGCAGGCGCATACGACCTGAATGTCGTCATCACCCTGCGCTATCAGCTGGACATTAATCGTCCCCTGGCAGGGAACATTGTGGACGATTGGCAATGTTTGGGCCTGATAGCTAGTGTTGCCCAGATTAACCCACTTGGTCGTAACAGTGGCCGGAGCATAGTGCCTTCCGAAAATGTAATCTAATCTGAATTTGTCTCTTGGAACCTCCAGAGTTAGCTCAGCATTTTCTGCCAATACCACCGGGATGATAATATTTGCAGTACATCCTTTCGGTACACGCAACATAGGTGGCAACTTAGCCATCCACAACGATGGGAAGTCTTTAAAATGTTCAGGCAAAAGCATATGGTATCCTCCTTGCCCTGCGCTCAGCCATCAGACGGGCCGCTCAGTCAGCAAATTACAGGTGTGATATATTGCCCTCCTACCTCCAAAAAACAGCAGATGGGCATTGTCTAAAGTGCAAAAAATGATTAATCAACATTATCAGATTTTACACGTTATTGTCAATGCAAATTAGTCCGTAAATTAAGGCTTTCATAGATTTCTTCAATTGACACGAGCAAATTTAATTGCTATATTGTAGTAATAGAATCAATAATAATTAACTTTAACTTTATGCCTGAAAGAGAAACTGGCCAAATTCCCGAACAAGAAAGTGCCCTCAATATAAAAGAGATCAGCAATGATCTAAAAGAAGCCAAACAGCAACTAAGAGAATGCATGGTCATCGACATTAATCCCCCTAAAAATGACCCAGGTTTTATGCGTGAGAGGGCGGCACACAACCAGAATATTGCTGATTTAACTGAGGACATAAATAGAGAAGGGAAAATCCCTGAGTATTTGAATAAAGCGTATCAACAAGTTCAAAAAAAACACGCTAACCTGA
The DNA here is from genome assembly GCA_041660605.1 of Patescibacteria group bacterium. Classification (GTDB taxonomy): domain Bacteria; phylum Patescibacteriota; class Patescibacteriia; order UBA10025; family JAHIVO01; genus JBAZWB01. The sequence continues at coordinate 171,758 of JBAZWB010000003.1, read as the reverse complement.
TGAAACGGGCGGGCCTTGAACTTGCAGCGTAAACTCGAAAGCTATTGCCAATTAATATAACTAAATCCGCGAACAAACGCGTTCGTGGGTTTTTTGCGAAATAAAAAATTACGAAACTGCTCCTTACAGTATCGCTTGAATATTTTACTATTTCACAAAACCGTAAATAACCAGGGCAATGCCGGCGATCATGGCAATAATGCCGATTACGGTCATCAACATCGCTGATCGCGCTTTAGCGCGTTCAATCTGCGCTTCGGTTTTGTAGCTGATGACGAAATCACCTGCTCCTTTTTCTATTTGCAATCCGGCGGCGCTCGGCACTACGCTGCCGAATACATAGGCATGCGAACCGACCATCAGCGCTTTTTCGCGGACCCGCGTATTGGTGCTGGTCAGCATGCTTAGTACGGTTTTAAAAATCGGATTATCGGTGGCTTCGCCCTGCCGCACCAGATGCGTACCGAAATCCTGCAAATCTAATGAAGCGCGGTCGGGATTTACCATTATGCTTCCGCTGGCATCCTGGACAATAAACGGCACGGCCTGTTTGTCGCTAGAAATATTCCGCCAATGCGTTGTCGGGACGCCCCGTGAATTTGCCCTGCGCTCTTCCTGCTCAACCGAATATTCATAGGCCACGCAATTCTGCCTGGAGTACGGCGTTTGCAGCGGCGAGGAACAGGCAACATTACCCTCAATCTCCACCTGAGTGTTCTCCGCAGACTGGTTGATGGGGATGACTTTTGTCTGTTGCATCGCTAATCCAGTTTTTCTCTGGCGGGATCCGACAAATAAAAATATTCCGCCAAGAACGACTCCTATCATTCCTCCAATTAACATAGATATTTTTGATCAAAAAATTAATATGTACTCTCTCATATCAGTATAATTCAGTTATACAAAAAAGTCATCTGCAATATATTTGCATTAAATATAAAATAGTATTGACGCAAATTTGAAATTAGTTTAACATTAAAAAAACAATAGTCAAACAAAAAGGAGGAATTGTGGGGACGCATTTGTCCAGAAGAAAACGAGGACGGGGAGAAATCCCAATACTTGATTTCGCGGAATTATCCGAGGTATTCCTGATCCAATGCATTGTCAGCGTTCTGACGAAATTCAAGCTTGCCAAAGATGCCTGGGAAAAACTGCCTGCAGAAAGAAGGGCTGAACTGATTCAGGGCGCCTCTGAAAAATGGGAAATGATTTCTGGCGAAGAAAAAAAGAGGTACTACAGTATAATCTCCCGCAAAGACTATCAGCACAGATACTACCTGGCCCACCGGGAAAAAGCCCAGGAGTACCAGCGCCAATACAACCTGCTGCATAAGAAAAAAGGAGGCGGATTCCTGCCAAGAGGGAAAGCCAAACTGCAAGCTGATCCTCCACCACCAGATGGAGCAATCACAATTCGCGGCTTTCAATCTTCCGTCAATACTGAACGCACCTTAAGTCAAATCCTTAAAGAAGAACGTGTATTCACTAAGTAATCCAATCGCGAGCGGCGGTTGGATTTTTTTATTAGAGACGGTAATTTCCATCATCCTCCGCAGGTGCTGATTATCAGATTTTCTGATACAATTAACCTGCGGCTAATAACTGACCAAATCTAAGCTATATTTAATAATTAATATCCATTGTATGACTATAGATTTCGTTGATGATATAGTAGACGAAGACGGGTTATTGAACTATTTTTCTTACGGTGAAAAAATGGAAAAATTCTACCCGCTGATGAAAAAAGCAAAAGAAACCCACATACCGCAAAGGATGGAAATGAAAATAAAAGGACGCACCTACGAATTTGTAGTGGACAAGGACGGCACGGCCAGCCTGCGCAAGAAACCAATAAAAAGCGGCTGGTTTTAAAAAAAGCCAGCGGAAAAGATTTCCGCTGGGGTTAGCTTGCTCGCTCATGCTGTAAAGACACGTATTCTTGAAAAACATCCACTGGGGCAAAAAATTCTGCCTTTATCACCCTGACCGCCCTGGATAAGTTGCCATTTTCTGCCAATATGCCGGGTTCAAAGCTAAATAGCAATTGAAAAGACTCCATCTGCAGCAACGAAAAATGCTCATAAAAATACCCTAAAGCCGGCCTCAATCCCTCAAGCTCCTTTTTCCACCCTTTTAATCTTTTGACTACTTCCCAGGGGAAAGCGTTGAAAAACAAATTATGGTAAGCCCCATGGCGCTCCTGCGAAATTTGTCTGCGACCGCTGCGCTTCAAAAATCTCGCTCTATTTAGCGCTCTAATCCGGCTTTTTGGCAAAGTATGATGACTGTTAGTGCGTAAAACTCCGGTTGCGTGGTCGTCTCCATCATCTGAGCCTGACATAATCCCTCCTAATGTCAAAAGGACGTTCCTCTACCTTAATTATAATAAAAAAATCGCCTTTAGCAAAGCTTATTTAATAACTTATTCTGACCATATCTGACGCTTGACATTTGCCCCAATTTAATCTAGTATTAGTAGTTATCAAAATATCAACTATTTTAATTTAATGAATAACAAATATCACATCAGCCAACCGATAGAAGAGCTTCTGCAGGTTTTTAAGGACCAGCGGAACGTGGAGTCATTGGCGTCCAGCAAGGAAGAACCAAGGGTAAAAATACATGAAGCAGTCGGAAAAGTTGCATATATTTATGAAAAAGTGCGCAATGCCGTGGACTACCAGGAAGAGCACCTGATCAGAAAAAACGCCATCGCCCGCATGCTCAAACGCCGGATTATGACCAAAGAGCGTGGGAGCGTCATCGCCGAACCTTTGATACGCGAATTGATCCGCGCCGGCTACCTGAAAAACAATTTTTTTCTGGAAAAACGGATCCCGGATATTGAAAAAATTATTGGCAAATATATCTCCCTGATTACGCAGACTGTCGGCCATTACCAGGTGCTGCATCAGCAAAAGAAAAATAAGACTTTCAACTGGATCATCTCGGCGGCTTCTTACGAGATTGAAGAGTACCTCTCGCCTTCTATCAAGGAGGATGCTTTGGTTGAATGCATGTATAAAATCATCCGCCCGAATCTTGGCCTGGCCGCGGAAATCCCCAATGATGAAGACCGCGATATTCAAATTTATATCGCCATCCACCGGGCCCTGATAAAATCGGATAAGGCGATGCTGCGCTACCATCTGATTTATTATTACGCTCCCGAATGGAGATTCATGGAGTCGGCGGAAATTCCCGCTTTTGCCCAGCAGCTGCCGGCGCTGATCACGCGCATTGAACAGCAGATCAGCAATAAAATGTCCGACCGGCTATTCCGCTATGTGAAAAAATTCGCCCCGCTTTTTTCCATTATCAAAGACGTCTTGAACCAGAATCCCGATAATTTGCCGGCTCTATTGCAGGATCCGCTGCAACTGGAAAAAACCATCCGGCAGGCCTGCCAGCTCCGATATCTCCAGGCCAGCAGCAAACTGACCAGAGGCGTGATTCGCAGTATTATTTATATTTTCCTGACAAAAACACTGATGGCTTTTATCTTTGAATTGCCCTATGAAACCATCGTCCTGAAGCAGGTAAAAATATTGCCCCTGGCCATAAACGTGATTTTTCATCCATTTTTAATGTTTATAATCGCCACCTCAATCCGTATCCCGGCGGAAAAAAATACCAGCAAAATTATCCAGGGGATCTATGAGATAGTTTATGACCCGGCGGAAAAAGAAATATTGAAGAAAAGGGAAGAAACCTTCAAGACCAGCCCGGTGCTGAATGTCATCTTTACCCTGCTGTATTTCATTACTTTCATTATAACTTTTGGCGGCATCATCTGGCTGCTGCATACTCTGAAATTCAGCATTGTCAGCGGATTCCTTTTCGTCTTTTTCCTTTCTGTCATCAGTTTCTTCGGGCTGCATCTGAGAAACACCGCCAAAGAGCTGGTGGTGGTCAGCAAACGCGAAAATTTCTTTATGGTTATTTTTGATTTTTTTACCTTGCCCGTCGTCAGAGTCGGACGCTGGATTGCCGGCAAGACTTCAAAAGTAAATGTCTTTATGTTCGTTATGGACTTCATCATTGAAGCGCCATTCAAAGTGCTGATTGAGACTATTGAAGACTGGATTGCCTTCCAACGCCAGAAAAAAGAAGAGACATTATAATTTTTTCCAATAAAAAATGCCCCTGTACCCAGGAGCATTTTTAGTTTAGTAATATTATCTGCTGACGCTGATGGTCACGCTCAATTCCGGATCGCAGGCAGCGACAGTCACACGCCCGTTACCAGCGTCTTTTGTCACGTAATAATCAGTATTGCCATCATCACCTGTGGCGGGATCAAAGGGGATAGCGGTCAAATAATCCGGAACAACCAGGGTATCTAAATCAAAACAGGCTGCCTCAGTCGTTACTGGTCCAGGGACTGGAGTAGGTAGCGTATCGCCGCAGGTGCTATCACAGCCAGAACCGTCGGTTCCCAAGACCCTGTTATTCCCGTCGATTCCTGCCGGCACTACGCCGTTATTGTCCACTGCGTATTGGTGGATGGAATTCAATATAGCATTAACGTCGTTCCAGCGCTGGGCATTCCGGGCTTGCGCAAACTGCCGGCCGGGATTGATGGCCACAATGACGATAGCCGCCAAAATGCCGATAATTCCTATGACCACCAGTAACTCAAGCAAAGTGAACCCCCGGCTTTTTTTTGCTTTGCTCTTGAAAATACGATTGTTCATATTTTTCCCCTTTAGTTTTTTAATTAATATTATAATGTAAAATTACCTTAAGGAATTTACGTATATTATACCATATTACGATGCCGGAGACAATTTACTCGACAATATTGCTGCCCGAACTCGTTTGGTAATCATTATTTACAATGGGAATCAGCGGCTCTTCTCGCGTCCGGGAAATCAGCAAAACCGCCAAGAAGACTAGTATTAAAAAAACAAAAACCGCCAGTAATATTAGCGTTCTTTTATCCACTTTTGGCAGGCTTAAACGGCTGGATAATCCTGGAGTTTTTACTGCCATTGTCTTTTCCGGCTTACTTGCCTGCCTCTCCTTTTCTTGAGGTAAAAGGTTTATTCCGTCATCCAGGCTTTTAATATCAAAACCGCGTCTGGCCAGCCCGATAGCGGCCGAAAATAAAACTGCGTTTTCACGGGTAATCACGTTTTTATCAAAATTCAGCGGGGCTAATGGATCTCCCAGCTCTACCTTGATGGAAAGTTTGTGCTGCATATAATCAAGCAGTCCGGGTAATAGGCTGGTGCCGCCGCAGAGGATTACTTTATTCACTATAAAACCGCTCTGCCGGCGATAATAGCCTATGGCCTTCAGAATTTCATTGGCAATTGAATCCAGTATCGGTTCAATAGTCAGGCTTTTCCCTTTTTCGGATTTCAGGCCTACGGTTCTTTTCAATTTGCCCGCCTCTTCCTCGCTGACCGAGAGCGCCTCCATTATTTTTTTCGTAATAGCCTGTCCGGCCACGGGAAAATTCTCCGAGTAGCGGATTCCCCGATGGTCATAAATTGTGATGATGGAAGTGCGCGCTCCGATGTCCACCAGCGCTACTCCCTCGGGCGTGTCCTCATGCACCAGTGAACGTATCAAGGAAACGGATTCAGGCTCAAAAACCACCGGGTTCAGGCCGGCTACCTCCAGTGCTTCGCGAAAGTGGTCAATTGTTTCTTTGAAAGCCGCCACGAAAACCACCGATTGGTGCTCAGGAGTTTTTTCTATTATCTGATAATCGTGATAAGCGCGGTCAAAAGCCAGGGGAATTACTTCCTCGGCCTGGAACATCACCGAATCGCCCAAATGCTCCCGGGAAATCACCCCGGGCATTTTGAAAACATGGATAAACGTCTTTGACTCCGGTATGGAGAGGACGACATTTTTCTGGGAAAAATTACCAGCACCCACCAAATCTTTCAAGGCAGCTGTCAGCTTCTGTTTATTTAATATCCGGCCGTTTTCTACCACGCCTGGTTCTAGTAATTTACGGGCATAGACGGAAACGGCCAGCTTCCCCAGCTGTTTTTTTATTTCCAGGGCTTCAATGGACGTGTCAGAAATATCCAGACCAAAAGCTTTTTTGCCAAAAATTGACATACTATTAATTATTTATGGTTCCTGCCAACCAACTAAGGTGATCGCACCTCCATTCAGAGATGCCTTACTGGTGATGGTTCTGATGATATTATTTACGTTCGCTTCCACGGTTACCAGCCTGTCACTGCCGCTGGCTTCAACCTTAATACTACACGAGCCCAGGCCAGTCTTCAACTGGCCGTCCGTGAAATTGCCGTCTCTTTCCAGCCGCAGATACGCCTCCTGCAGGCAGCTCTCGGCCAGGGCAAAACTCTGGCCTGACTGCTGTTCCAGAAGGCCGTTTTGGGTTTCGCCGATGCTCAAAATATTGACCGTCAAGCCAATGCTCAGCGTAACTACCGTAATGATGAGAACGGCGATCAAAGCGATATAACCTTTGGGCTGATTATTGCTTTTTTTCATTTTGCCTTATTCCTTAATTCTATAGTTGTTTCAAAGTCATCCGAGTATGACCATTCAGGGCGGTTGTCGGGATTAATATGCTCCAGCGTCAGGTTGATTTTAATATTTTGAGTGCGGCCATCCACCGTAGAGACATTGGTAAAATGTAGATCAGCAACTCTTACGTTATCTGAAGTCAAATCATGATAGCCGCCGCCATTTTCCTGAAACTGCAGTTTATCCTGGAAAAGACGGAAGTCATTCACTGACGCACCAGTGTCGCCCATCTTCAGCATTAGATAATTTTCCGACCCACTGACGCCAGGCTTGGAAATACCGCTGGCCTGCCTGATCTGGCTGGCGATGATATTCATAGTATAGCGTCCATTCTGGCTGACTTCCTGGATGACAAAAGCTTTGGTGCGGCTATTGATGATATTCCAGGCAAAACTGGTCGCAGTCAGCAAAATGCCCGCTACCAGAGCAATGTAAATCAAAAGTTCTATTAAGGTAAAGCCTTTATTATCTTTAGGGTTCATAGTCAATGGTTATGTCTTTTAAAACCGGCGTGGTGCTGCCGTCAGAACTCAGATATGCCTTATACTGCACCCAGCGCTGGCCAGTGGCGCCGTGGTCCAGGCCGATTAAGGTATTTGGTTCAGTATAAAAACTGGCGGCTGTGCCATCCGGACCCACCCAGGTAGCGGAATTAAGATTGGCCTGGGTATCAGCCGTGCGCAGCTGGAACTGGATCCCGGTTCCGGCCGGTTCGTCAGCCGTCCAGGACAGATAATTATAAATCGTTGCCATGCCGCCGGTATCAAAAGCTGATGATTCCAGGGAACCGCTGACGGCATAATTTGTGGGATTGGAAATCAAATAACTGGCACGGACATTATCCAGGATGATTTGCTGCGTTCCGTCGGAAACCAGAAAGGCCCGGAACATTAATCTCCGGCGGTTAGTCGGATAAGAGGAAATATGGCTGTTAACGTCTGCCGCCGTATTATAATCAGCCGCTCCGGCAGCGGCCCACGCAGTGCCATTCCAATAACTCCAGCTGGTGCCGTTATTGTCGGAAAGCTGGTAATAAATCTCACCGCCATTTTTAACGGCCGTCTCCTGAAATCCGCTCCAACTGACGATGACAGCCGGACGGAAAGAGCTAGACGGGTTGATGGACGGACCGTCAGTGGGATAACTTGTTCCCGCTTTTTCCCAGTAAACCGAGGCGTTGTCAAAACCAATGTCAAAAATACCGGCGTTTGCGCTTCCAGCCACTGCCCAGGCGGCCAATTTCAAATAATATGTGCCTGCCTGTGCGAGAATTGGCGTAATGTCCGCGGTAATGGTGCCCCAACTGGTTGTTCCGCTGATCGGTCCGGAAGACCAAACCTCGGTACCTGCCACCGGTTCTCCCGGCACGGTATCCAAAAAGGCGAAAACTTCCAGACTGACAGGCGTACCGGCAAAGCCAGATACCCGTCCGTCAAAAGTCAGCGTGGCGGTGGTCGGATTATCCTCAGTCACGCTAAATTTCTGCTGGAAAAAACCACCTACCTGATAATTACGGCCGCGGGGTATGCGCACCCGGGCATAAGCGCCGGGATGGCCGCCGGAAGTCTGCCGGCTGCCGGCGACATTCACTTCGCCGGCATCCTGGTCCCAGTCAAAATATTGCCAGGGTGCCAACGTGGTGTTGAAACCAGGATTAGTTGTTCTGCCAGAACCAAGCAAGCTCTGGCTGATGAGTCTGGACACCGATGACGTTACTTCAATCTTGGCAGCGTCATAAGCATAATCACCGGCCGTATCAAAAGTCCAGTTATTCTCCCCTTGGACGCCATTCTGGGCCAATACCACCTCTCCATCATCCGACAAGGCAGTCACTACTTGGTCCTTAACGCCCAGATCAAATTCCGCCTGGGTGCTCTGCCGCCATTTGAGGCTGCGCCAGTTTGTGAGATAGGTTTCTATTGTTACTTCCGAAGGCCGCGCTATGGTAAAATCCCAGCTTACTTTTGTCGTCACCTTTTTTGTATCCGGATCAGGCAAGCCTCCTGTGTCAGTTATCTCCCCCTGGGTGTCCCGATTAACCGTTTCAACGGCCGTCTGCCGGGTATAAATATTATCAATGACATCCGGCGTTGGCTGCCAATCCCAATGCCCGGGTTTGTCATTGATACCATACTTGCCATCGGCCAGATTGCGCCAGCCGCGGTTGGCAATGCTGGCCGCCGCTTCCGCGCCTTCTTGCGCCAGCAGCGTAGCCTGGGTTCTCTCCAGGCCCTGGCGGTCTGAAGTGTGGGCATCCAAAACCAAAAACATAATGCTGGACACTATTAAAATAAAGATTGCCATGGCTATTATAAGTTCCAGTAAGCTTTGGCCTTTTTTGTTGTAAATTATTTTATTGGACATTGACCACTCCAAATTCATTTATATTGATTATTTTGCTTTTACCATTATTAGTAATTAATCTGACCGAAAAAACTCCGCCAGTCTGCCCGGAGACGCGGTGGAAAATTATATCCTGGTTTGCTCCATAATCAAGCCGCAGGGTGCCCGGTAATTCTATTATTAAATTATATTTATCAGCGGCTGAATAAGCACTACCACGGAATAATGAAAACTGCCCGGCTTCAAAATGCAGGCCGTAATCAGAGTTCTGCTCCGAAGCCATGGCTTTCAGCTGGGCCTGCCGCAGAGACTGCGCGACCTCTTCAGAATAATTATCCAGCTGGCTGGCCACCTGGAAAGACTGGTAAAAGGGGATAGCCAGCCCGATTGTCGCCCCCAAAATGCCGATAATTAAAAGCACCTCTACAAAAGTAAAGCCCTTATTAACAGACCTTAATATCGTCATTCTCATTTTGTCCGCAATGAACCGGTAAATTGATAAATAGGTGAAATGATGGCGACCGCCAGAAAACCGAGTATCACGCCGATAAAAATCAGCAGCACCGGCTCTAGTATGGTAGCCAGATTTTTCGTGGTATCGTCCACTTCTTTCTCGTAGAAATCGGCCAGATAAGCCAGGCTCTGCTCGAGGTTGCCGGTCTTCTCGCCCTCGGCAATCATCCGGCTGGCCATCTTCGGGACGTACTTACCGCCTGCCAAAGTGGCGGATAACAGCTTCCCTCTCTGCACGGCTTCCAGAGATTTTTCCAGCTCCCGCTTAAAAAAAACGTTGGTTACGACTTCCTCGGTGATCAGCAGGCTTTCATTGATAGTCACTCCGCTTTTAAGAAGGATCGACATGACACGCGATAAACGGGCAAGATTGACGTTTTTTGTCAGCTTACCGACGATTGGCAGTGTCAAATATATCCTATGAAAAAAAGGCTTGGTTAATGAATATTTCATCAGGAATCTGGTCAGAATAATCAGCCCCACCAGCCCCACCAGAACATACAGGCCATAGTTTACCAAAAAATTTGCCAGGCCCAAAAAAATCTTCGTGACTACCGGCAATTCCAGCCGGAAAGTATCAAACATCCTGACCAGCTTCGGCAGAATAAAAATCGAAAGGCCGATGCCCAGGATAAACGTGCCGCTCAAAACGATCGCCGGATACATCATGGCCGACTTGACCTTGCGGCGCAACTGGTAATCCTTGTCTAAAATAGTCGCTATATAATTAAGATTTTCTTCCAGGGAACCGCTGGCCTCGCCGACTTGCACCATGCCCACTACCATGCCGCTGAAAACTTTGGGGAAACGGGCCAGACTGGCAGCCAGGGTGCTGCCGTTATTTATATCCTTGATAATATTTTTTACTACCAGCGCCATATTCTTTGAGGGAGTTTGTTCCATTATGGCATCCAGCGCTTCCGGCAATGACAAACCGGCTTTCAGCATGACCGCCAGATGCCGGGCAAAAATTATCCGGTCAAGTACCGAAACTCCCCCAATGCCCATTTTCCCGGCCACTTTGCGGGAAGCTGATTTCAGGCTGTGCTCTTTGGGATGGACGGAAATAATGTATAGATTCTGGTTCTGCAGGCTGGAGACCACATCATGTTCCGTGGCTGCCTCCATATTTCCTTCTTCTATTTTTCCCTCCGTCGTGGTGGCAATGTATTTATATTCCATAATATTTACTCTTGGCTGGCCCTGAACACCTCATCAATAGTGGTAATGCCGTTAACTGCCTTGTTCAAACCGTCACCAAGCATAGTCGTCATTCCCTCTTTAATGGCGGCCTGCCTGATTTCGTCGCTGTTGGCCCGGCGCATAATCAATTGCCGGACAGCTTCGCTGATCGTCAGCACTTCAAAAATTCCGATACGCCCCTCAAATCCCGTCTGGTTGCACAGCTTGCAGCCTTTGCCGCGATACAGGCGGAAGCCTTTGTTGTCCAGCCCGATTTTCTTGGAGCGTTCCGGCCCGATCGCCTGCCTGATCCGTTCAATTTCCCCGGCAGCCGGCAGATAGCTCTCTATGCAGCTCTGGTGGATTTTTCGCACCAGGCGCTGGGCCAAGGCCACATTTATCGTTGAAGCGATTAAAAACGGCTCAATTTTCATGTCCAGCAGCCGCGGCAGAGTAGTGGGGGCGTCATTGGTATGCAAAGTTGATAATACCAAATGTCCGGTCATGGCCGCGTTGATGGCAATACTGGCCGTTTCCTCGTCTCTGATTTCCCCAACCATGATGATATCCGGATCCTGGCGCAAAATTGATTTCAAGCCGTCGGCAAAAGTCAGATTTGTTTTGGGATTAACCTGTATCTGGTTTATGCCTTCTACGTCGTACTCCACCGGATCCTCGATGGTGGAAATATTCACCTCGCGGCTGTTGAGAATTTTTAAAATCGCGTAAAGGGTGGTGGTTTTGCCGGAGCCGGTCGGTCCGGTGGCCAAGATCATGCCATGTGGCTGGAGAATGCCTTTTTTTACTTTATCCAAATCAAAGTCAGACAGCCCGAGCTCCGTCAGATTATACTGGCGTGATTTTTCCGATAAGATCCTCATCACGATTTTTTCTCCGTCGGAAATGGGGATGATGGAAACACGGACATCCACTTTCTCATCGTCAACTTTGAATTCCAGCCGTCCATCCTGAGCCGAACGATGCTCATCGGTCCGCAGTTTTGATAATATTTTAACCCTGGTCACCAGGAATTGATGGACATCTTTGGGCAGGGAAACGACATCGTGCAAAATCCCGTCAATCCTGAATCTGACGGAAATGCTCTCTTCATGCGGTTCAATATGAATATCAGAAGCTTTATTTTGATAAGCATACTGCAGGAGCGTATCGACTATCCTGGTGATTGGCAGTTCTTTTTCTTCTCCGGTTTTAGTCCGTGTCGCCTCGATATTCTGCGTGATAATATCGCCGAACTCCTCTTTCAACCCTTTGCGGTAATGCGACAGCGCCTCGCGTATATCGCGTGTAGTGGAAAAATACGGGACAACAGGCTCTCCGGTTTTTTTGCTGATAAACTGGATAAGTTCCTGATTGTCAGGCTCAAACATGGCGACTTTTATGCCTTTGGCGTCCCGGCCGAAAGCGATGATTTTCTGCTTACGGGCGACGATTTCCGGAATAATTCTTAATATATTATCGTCGATGCTCTTCTTCTTTAAATTAATAAATGAAACATTATAAAGATCAGCCATTACCTGGCCCAGATGCTCGTCGGAAATCAATTCATCGTCAAATAAAATTATTTCCAGCGGCTTGTTCAGCTGACTGGATTTCTTTTTTGCCAATTCCAATTTTTCCGCCTCCACTAAGCCGGAATCTTTCAGAACGGCTGCCAATTTTTGATAATCAATGGCCATTATGGTTGTAAATATTTTTTTACTTTTTCCACCAGAGCAGCCAGGCTGACGTCTGATTTTATCAGATAATCTACGGCTCCCAATTCTTTGCCTTTTTGAATATCTGATTCCTGTCCCAGGTTGGATAATATTATTACCGGAATATTTTTTGTTTTGGGATTTTTTTTCAATTCCTCCAGCACCAAAAACCCGTCCTTGCCGGGCAGTATCAGGTCCAAGAGCATCAGCTCCGGCAGTTCGATTTCCGCCTTGCGCAGCGCCTCATCGCCGGTAATGGCCATGGAGACATCAAAGCCGCTGATGCGCAGCTTATTGCTATATATTTTCATTAATGACAGGTCATCTTCCGTCAATAATATTTTTCTTTTAGCATTCATTTTTTGCCGTTCTTATAAATTGGCAACTCAAAATAAATCGTGGTGCCTTTATTTTCTTCAGATTTCAGCCAGATCTTCCCACCCAGTGCATCAATAATCATTTTAGCCAGATACAGCCCCAGGCCCGAGCCCTTGGTATTTTTATTGATCACGTTTCTGGCCCGGAAAAACTTAGTGAATATCTCGCTCTGCTGCTCCTTGGGGATGCCTACGCCGGTATCATGGCAGCTGAATTGCACGGTTTCGCCCTTATTTTCTACTATTAAAACTGCCTGCCCATGACCGCCGATATATTTAATAGCGTTGGACAAAGTATTTTGCACTACCTGCTTTATTTTTATTAAATCCGCCCTGACCATGGGGATTGGCCCGCCGGGCCGGTGAAAAACAACTTCGCAATTTGAGGCTTTGGCCAGCGGCTTAATGCGGTGCACTTCTTCCTCGACTACGCTGACTAAATCAACGGGCTTGGGATCAACTTCTATATACTCAGAATCTAGTTTGACGATATTCAGATAATCATTAACCAGCTTAACGGTATCAATATTAATGTCCAGGGCTTCGCTTAAATATTCCTTCTGCCCGGTAGTAATTTTACCCAAATCTTCCGCCAGCAGGGACTCTAAATACCCCTTTATGATTGAAAGGGGGGTGCGCAATTGATGGCTGATAATGGAAATGAAAGCAGAGCGCCGGCCTTCTGTCTTTATAACTTCTTCTTCCCGCAGGTGCTGGAGCTTATTTTTCAAAAAAATCACGTAATAAAATAAACCGATGACAACAACAGAAAAAATTATAATTAATAGCCACATATGATATTTTTCTTGCTTTAAGAATGACACGAAAAAATGATTTTGTCAACCAAAAAAATATTGACAATTATGAAATAATATGCTAAAATTAGAACATCAAAAACAAAAATAAAAATTAATATGCCGTTAAATATTGATTTAACTTTCAAAACAGTGGCTTTGTTTGCCTTAAGCAATAATTATAAAATCAACAAAAGGAAACAAAGACAGGCTATTAACTCTTTTAAATAGGGTATTTTATTGTTTAAAAAAAATATGAAACCAATAGATGAAATATTTAAAAACGCAGTAGGCAAAGGAGCTTCTGACATCCATATCACCGTTGGCGAACCGCCAATATACAGGCTGGACGGGGAGCTCTCTGATATGACAAATATTAAACCGCTAAAAGCTAAAGAAGTGGAGGAGCTGGTTTTCAGCATTCTCTCGGAAAAGCAGAAACAAGCCTATATTCACGAAAGGGAACTCGATCTTTCCTATGAAATACCCGGTGTTTCCCGGTTTCGCGTCAATTGTTTTTGGGAAAAGGACAACGCCTGTCTGGCCGCCCGCGTCATTTCGCCGGCTATCCCGACTATGGAAGAACTGCACATGCCGCAGATAGTTTACGATCTGATACGCCTGAAACAGGGCTTGGTTCTGGTAACCGGGCCGACTGGCTGCGGAAAATCAACTTCCCTGGCGGCCATGATCAATCTGATTAACCAGGAACGCCGCGCGCATATAATTACACTGGAAGACCCGATAGAATTTATTTACCCCTCTGATGCCGGAAAATGCCTGATCGTCCAACGGCAATATGGTACGGATATGCTGTCGTTTTCCCAGGCCCTGAAGCACGTACTGCGCCAGGACCCCAATGTGATTCTGGTAGGCGAGATGAGGGATTTGGAAACCATTGCCGCTACCATCACCCTGGCGGAAACCGGACACCTGGTACTGGCCACTCTGCATACGCATAGTGCCTCGCAGACCATTGATCGTATAATTGATGTTTTCCCTCCTTACCAGCAATCCCAGGTCAGACTGCAATTATCGCTATTTTTAAAAGGGATTATCTCCCAGGAATTATTGCCGCGGGTTGATAAAGGCCGCATCGCCGCCCGCGAAGTGCTTATCAATATACCGGCTGTTTCAAACCTGATACGCGAAAACAAAATTCCACAGATAAAAACCGTCATCCAGACCAGTGCCGAAGAAGGCATGTTCACTATGGATCAGGATCTGAAACGCCTTTTTGAAGAAGGCTTTATTTCCAAAGAAGTGGCAAAAAGCTATATGGCCACGCCTTCAATGCTTAACTAAAATAAAATGGCATAGGCACCTATTAGGCATTGATAGATTGCCGCCTTTGTGTTATTTTTTGATAGTTATGCCGAGCGCCCGTAGCTCCCCGCCATTCGGCGGGGCAGGCAATGGATACTCTTTCACAATCTCATAATCCGCCCTTGTAGTGAAATGTCCCGCCCCAAAGGGGCGAGGATCCTCGCTCCGCGTATAGCGGAGCGGGAGATATCACAACTTCTTCTTGACCATTAATACCCGTGCCCTTGTAGTGAAATGGATATCACGCCAGTCTTCGGAACTGGAATTCCAGGTTCAAATCCCGGCGAGGGCATTGAAAATAATACGGGCAATTAGCTCAGCTGGTTAGAGCGTACGGTTTACATCCGTAAGGTCGTAGGTTCAAATCCTACATTGCCCATTTACAATAAAATGATTAGCTCAGATGGGCCGAGTCAACAAGCGAAGTAAAAAGTTTTACTTCGCGCGGGACGAGGCGGGCTGACCGATGCGGGAACCGCCGGGCAGCCCCGGACAGAGCGTTCGGTTTACATCCGAAAGGTCAGAGGTTCGACCCCTCTCGAGCCCATTGATAATTTAATTCATGAACAGGTAGCAAGGCGAAGCGGGCAGGGAGCGTGCGGTTTACATCCGCAAGGCCGTAGGTTTCCGCCAAAGGCGGACCACGTCGCATGACGTGGCAAATCCTACATCGTCCACCATTTATATATCACTAATCACTATTTACTAATTACTAGTCACTAATTACCAAATGCGTTACTTCATCGGCATTATAATTATCGGAGTCGGCTTCCTGATCACCTGGAAGTCTGAATGGTTTGTCCAAAATTTCGGCCGTATAGACTGGGCGGAAAGGCATCTGGGCATGGAAGGCGGAACCAGGATTTTCTATAAATTAATTGGCATAACCATCATTATTCTTGCCTTCTTATACATGGGCGGTGTATTAGAATCAATGCTTGGCGTAATCTTCAAACCATCAATACAAAGTTTGGAATAATAAGGGCCCGTAGTTCAGCTGGTTAGAATGCCTCGTTTGCAACGAGGAGGTCAGCGGTTCGAATCCGCTCGGGTCCACCAAAACAATCTTTTATCGGAGCCAACTCATATGCTCCAAGACAATCAATGACTAATTATAAAATCAAAGTAGTTCTGTTTGATGCAGATGGAGTAATTATTACCCCCAAAGATCCATTTTCAGTTCAGTATGCAAGGTTACACGGACTCGATCCAAAAACACTTGGATCGTTTTTTGATGAACTCTTCGGTGAAACTTTAACTGGAAAACGTGATCTTAAAGAACTACTCGAAAAGCGTCGTGATCTTTGGAAATGGAAAGGTACTATTGAAGACTTACTCCAACAATGGTTCAAGGCTGAAAACCACGTAAACCAAGAGTTAGTTGCACTCATTCATCAAGCCAGAGCAAAGGGTATGTCTTGTTACCTTGTAATGAACCAAGAAAAATATCGCACCCGATATGTCAAAGAAGTAATGTTTCCAGGTGTTTTTGATTACATTTACTCTTCAGCCGAAATGGGTGTGAAAAAACCTGACCCAAAATTCTATCAACACATCATTAATGATTTACAGAATGCGCAGGTCATTATTGAACCAGGCGACATTGCATATTTTGATGATCATCCTTCAAATGTACGGTCAGCGAAGGCATTAGGGCTTGAGGCACACTTATATGCTGGTATTCAGCAGGTAAAGAAAATACTACAGATCCAAAGTGAGAATCTCGAAAACATTAATACAATCAAATGAAGAGACCCCGTCGTATGGCGGGGCGCTCGGGTCCACCAATAATAATAGTCTTATTAAATAGATCGCATTTGTCACCCTTCGGGTGCACGCCATGGCGGCATGACATGGATCCCCCGCCCGCCCGCTCCGACTCGCGGAGCGATGTCAGGCGCGGCAGGGGGGACAACGCGGAGGTGACCGGGGAGCCTGTCCCGTCACGCCATGTTGGCATGACATGGTGAAATAACGGGAAGCCCGGCCTGTCCTGAGCGACCCTGAGCTTGCCGAAGGGGAGTCGAAGGATAGGGTCCACCATAATTAAATTTAACTTTACGTAAGCCGCTTTACGCGGGCTTTTTTTAATAGCTTTATATACATGCTTGCCTCTAAATTAAGGTCTTTTTGCTTAATTAGTTATCCACAATATACGGATTAAATGACTTGACAGCCATACTACTCTTTGATACGATGTAGTGGTAGTATGTAATACTATATACCAAATAATAATAACAAGAAAGGATTAATTGCTTGGAAAATCTTACAGAAATGTTAAAAGGTGCGCTCGAGGGCTGCGTACTCGAAATAATCAGCCGCGGCAAAACCTATGGCTATCAAATTGCATCGTCGCTGCGCCGGCTCGGTTTTACGGACGTCGTGGAGGGTACGGTTTATACCATTCTCCTCCGGCTTGAAAAGGACAGTCTCGTAAATATCGAGAAAAAGCCGTCTGCCATAGGGCCGCCACGAAAATTCTACACGCTCAACAACGCTGGGCGCAAGGAACTCGCAATATTCTGGGCAAAATGGGACTTCGTCTCGTTAAAAATTAACAAACTAAGGAAAAAAGCAAATGTATAACTTTTTGAAGAAAATCATTGGGGATAAAAAGAAATGGAGAAAGATGGAAGCGCGCTCTCAAGCGTTGCCGAAAGATTATCAAATCGTTTATAGTGAAATCAAATCATATACGTGGAAATTTTCAGCCGTCAATGCCATGGATAACATCGCCATCTTAGAGGGTCTCCTTGGGCTCTTTGAAGAAGGCGCAGCAGACGGCAAGCGCGCACTAGAAATCACTGGCAAGGATGTGGCGGCGTTTTGCGACGGGCTCCTGAGGAACGCCAAATCGTACAAAGACAATTGGCGCGAAGAGTTGAACCACAACGTAATGAAAAAGCTCGGGAGTGAGGGAAAAAAATGACGGATATTGTTATAAATATTGTACTTAATGAAATAATAATATAATCCTGCCAACCAAAAAACTCCTTGATATGTTTGAAGGAGTTTTTTGTAATTTTAATTTTATTTATCCACCCGGGTGATCTGGATAAAACTGCCGCCTGGCACCGGCAATCCACCGGCTACCAGTTCAAAACGGTTTAAATACAAGCCCGGCTCACGCGGAGCGCGGAAGTAAAAAGTAAAAGTGCCTGTTTCTCCCGGCTTCACCTGTGCTTCGGACAATCTGGCTGCGGTGTAATTATCAATCCAGCTATTATCATGGAACCGGCTAACATCGTCTCCTAAATCATATATTTTTAAAACCGTATTGCGGTCCCAATTACCTGAACCGATATTTTTCAGTTTAATCACCGGTTTAAGTCGCCAGACATTCAGCATGGCCGGCGGCATAGTATAAGAAGATAATTCCGCCCGGTGCATGGAATCAACGCGGGTAATTGAATAGTCTTCCTGCTGGACCATGCCATCAGGGCCGGTTAATTTATAAATATTTTTATACAATCCCGGCGTTAATGGACTGGTCAGATAAAATGTAAAAGTGGCCAGTTCATTCGGCTTCACCTCTGCTTCCTGAAAATCAATCTGGCCAGACTGATTCGGCCAGGCGGTGTCATAAAATCGACTAACCTGATAACCCAGGTCGTAAATATTCAGCTTGACCTCGCCGTGTTCCCAGGTGGTGCGGCCGCGGTTTTTAAACTGCGTCACGACTTTCTGGCGCGCCTTAATGAAAGTGGCCGGCGCTATGGTCTGGTTGTCCAGCGCGGCCGCATTGTCAAAACCGGTAATCTGGGCAGTCACCGTAAAATCCGTGCCCCCTAAAACTTGCTCGCCGAATTCCAGGCTGAAATTCTCGCTGACTTCCATTTGGTCCATCGGCGCTTTTATGGAAAAAACAAACCGCCCGGTCTCTCCGGGAGCGACATTAGGAGTTTCCAAACGGGCGACCTGGGTGGCGGAGCTCCAACCGGCCACGTAAAAATTCGACTGATCGCTTTTAGCCAGCACTGACAGGGTGTTGGAAGTATAATTGCGCCAGGTAGCATTGCCGTCATTGCGGAAGTCCACCCAAATTTCCTTCACTTCCCCGGCATTTATTACCACTGGCTGCTCGCTTTGACCGACATAAATAGCTTTTACCAACGACTTAACCGGACCGCCTAATTCAATATATTTAGCCTGGGCAGCCTGGCGAATATTGCTTAATTCATTATAAAGAGTTTTGCCTGGGCAGTCAGTGCAGTCCAGATCGCGATGCCCGACAACGTTGGGATAATTCCCGTCAATAAAATAACCATCGCCCTGCGGTTCAAGGCCGTAATCCACGCCCAATTTGGCGATTAAACCGGCCAATGAATCCTTAACTTTTGCATTTACAGAAGTAAGGTTCTGGTAATTTCCTAATATGGCAACTCCCACCGTCCCTTTGTTAAAATTCGCTTCATGATCTGCGCCGCCAAAGCGCTGTTTGGCGCAGTTGGCATCGCGGTAAACATGAGCGCCGATCACTCCCTCGCCGCCCATTCGGCCTTCATAAATATTGCCATTCTGATCCACCAAATAATTGTAGCCAATATCTCCCCAGCCCAGCACCACCGCGTGCCAGTAATATACGCCGCGCACTGTGCCGGCCGGATCGCTCAGGCCGGGATCTCCGGCCGTATGATGAATAACAATTTTCTCCGGGTACTGATATTCCGGCGGCCAAAGCTCTTCATTATTTTTATATCGCCACGATTCATCAGCCTCCCATTGCGTGCGGGAAATTATTTCAAAGTTGCTGGCCGCGGAGGCTTTATGCAAAAAGAAATCCAGAAAATTAAATCCGCTGGTTTCCAGATTAGAAGAATTCAAGTAGATAAATTTCAGGCGGTCCGGTGCTGTTTGGCCTGCCAGACGATACTGAAATTTTTCCGCTTGGTCAGCCAGCCACGGTTCCACGCTGATCTGCCATCCACCTTTTTCTATGTAATCCGAGGCTTCCAGGCTGTACCAGCTGCTCCATCCCTGATTGTTATAAAAACGGAGATCTACGGCTGGGATAGACTCGCCCTGCCAGGCAAAACCGATGATATTAAATGCGAAATCAGTCTTCAAAATAGGGGAGGTATATGCCTCCGAAGAAGCAAAAGAATCAAAAGACAGTTCGCCGACTGTTACCGGGGCACTGGTCTTGGCCTTCGCCTGCGAGCATAAAAAAACAATTACTAAAAAAGTAACTGTGCTGATAACAAAAAAATTGGTTGTTTTTTGACCTTTCATTGTACTGTTTGTTTTGGTTTTTGTTTTATTACTTTACCCTTATATTATAGCGCATTTTCGGCATTTTGTAAAGGGAAACCAAAAGCTCCCCCTGGATGAGGAGGAGCTTATCATTAATGCTATTAAAAATTTATAAACTGAAAAATCCGCTGGCTAAAGTGATCCCACCTTTGTAACTGGTACTATAGGCATTAAATTCAGGAAGAGCCTGCTCACCTTCACTGTTGAAAATTCTGACCAGGGGATCTCCGTCGCCACCGACGCCGGTTATTATTTCGTCTACGCCGTCGCCATTAATATCTATGGAAGTGATATCTACGCCGCCGCGAGAAGCCGGATTATAAGCCATGAACCCAGGACTCTCCAGGCTTAAACCTTGACGCAGACCGGGCACGCCCAGGATTCTCACATGCGGACCACCGTTACTGACAATGCCAGTGATAATTTCATCCCAACCGTCGCCATCCACGTCACCTAGGCAGGAATTTATACCACCGCGGAATGAATTAGCATAGGCCATGACGCCGAGGGTCACTGGCACAAATCGGTGGTTCCTGGCGCCGAAAACCCGGACATGAGGCCCGCCCAGGCTGGTAGGAGTAGTGACAATGTCGCCGACGCCGTCGCCCTCAATATCTCCGATGGAAACAGCTATGCCGCCGCGAAAATTACTGGCATAAGCCATGAAGTTTTCCGTGGTCGGGATGATGGCGTCTCCGCGCAGCCCAAAAATGCGGATATTCGGGCCGCCGCCGCTCATGGGCGCGGTAATTATTTCATTTGGGCCATCACCCTCAATGTCGCCAACAGCTATGTTAACTCCACCCCGAAAAGATACATCATAAGCCATAAAATCCCAACCAAGATTATTACCATTAATATCAAACACCCTAATCTGCGGACCGCCGCCGGTGCGAGGGCTGGTGATAATCTCATTTGTACCATCGCCATTTATATCGCCGACCGCGACATTAATTCCACCTTCGAATGCCTCACTGTATGCCAAAAAACCATTAACCAGCCTGCCACTGCTCGTAAAAACCTTCACGACTGGTCCAGCACCTGATTTTGTGCCAGTCACAATATAAGGTGCGGCGCTGGCTGTGAAATAGGAAGCATGATTAACAGTAAAATTGCAGACACCATAAGCGTCAGTATCCTCGGGATCGGGGATATAAATATATTCTCCATTCTGATCTGTGGCCATCACTTCCAACTCCGGATCCTGCTCATCCGGTATCATCAAGTGTAATTTATCACCCACATAGCTCACCTCACACTCGGATTCGTTAGCCCATTCATTCTCACCCTCTTCCAAGGATTGGATTTTTAGAGTCTGGTTGGCATAAGAGGCCGGTACCCTCATAGTAACACTGACATCTTTGTCAAAAGTCAGATTAAGTCCGGGAATACCAAATCTTATGGCTGCCACCGGCGTGCTTGTCATGCTTTCTGTTTCCGGCAGATCACTAACCGTGTAGTGTTGGTTCACCATTTTATAAAACTGGAAA
Source organism: Patescibacteria group bacterium (assembly GCA_041660605.1). Classification (GTDB taxonomy): domain Bacteria; phylum Patescibacteriota; class Patescibacteriia; order UBA10025; family JAHIVO01; genus JBAZWB01. The sequence continues at coordinate 150,243 of JBAZWB010000003.1, read as the reverse complement.
CTTCCGCCATCATTTCTGGTAACTAACGTATTTTCAGGAAAAACAACAGTCGTGTCATTACTGGAAGATGATAGGGTCCATTCTTTTTCAATTGTTACCAGGGTGTCAGATTGAGTATTGGTAAATGTTAAATTGGAATCTGGAAACAAATCGCCCAGTTCTATTGATCTGCCAGGGACTGGCTCCTCGGTATAAACCGTCCTGATATTGCCCAAGGCGTCATTCAGAGCGACCCATTCAACCTGCCACACGCCGGACTTGCTCCATTTGGGAATAGTTACGACATTTTCATACACTCCATCTAATATATCCCCAGAAACAAGCGTCCAGTCCGTCCACGCCGAACGAGTTTGGGTGCCAATGAGAGGCAATAGCCTAATTTCCATCTGCCCCACTCCTTGGCAATTTTCTTGGATTTGGGCATTATAACAAAGTCCAGATAAATCATCCGTAACGCGTACTGTAATCGTTATCTCCTGATCTTCTTCCGAGGTATCTATCTGCGTTGGGCTAATATTAAATTCAATCAATTGCGGCGGCGTCTTGTCTTCCGCGGCTTTAGCTGCTATAGGCATTAAAACAAAAAATGCCGTTAACAATATTACTCCGGTCCAAAAAAACTTAGTCATAGTTTTTTTATAATTAATTAATATATGCCCTAATTATAGCGCATTCAAAGTCCTTGGCAAACCTTTATTGACTTTATGCATTGATAGTGCAAAACTTGTATAATATTGAACATTCCAAAAAACAGGAGGATAAATGTTTTTGTCAAAATTATTGTTTTTCGCCTCCGGCAGTAGGGAGGGCGGTGGCTCAGGTTTTGAAGTACTAGTGATCCAGTCTTGCCTCGGCAATCTTCAGGCGGAAATAGTTGGCGTGGTTTCCAATCATGCCAATGGCGGAGTTTTTCGGCGCGCACAAAAACACGGCATTCCTTTCCGTCTGATGAATAAACCTTACGGCCCGGCAGATTACCAACGGCTCATTGATGAATTCCAGCCCGACCTCATCTGCCTGTCCGGCTGGCTTAGGCTTTTTCCGGCAGAATGCCTGGGAAAAATTGCGGTTATCAACATTCACCCCGGTCCTTTGCCGAGGTTCGGCGGATCGGGCATGCATGGCCATCATGTGCACGAAGAAGTACTTCGAGCTTTTAAGCAGGGTGAGATTGATCAGTCTTGCGTGACCATGCACTTTGTAAATTCGGAATACGACCAGGGCCAGATCTTTTTTGAACTGCCGGTTTACATTGATTCAGATGACACGCCGGAAACTCTGGGAGCTCGTGTCAACGAATTCGAGCATGGCTGGCAATGGTGGGCTACTAATTTGGTCGCGACCGAACAGATCCGCATGGAGAACGGAAGATTAATCGTACCGGACTGGTATACTTTTCTTCCGAAAGAGTAAGCAACGAAAACCGTCTCTGCTGGCAGAGGCGGTCTTTTTTTATGAAAAACATCTGACTAAAAACCTCCGCTATCATACCTAACGGAGGTTTTTATTAAAATACTTACTATTATTGAATAGCAGTATACTCAAACCACATTGAGTATATTTCCACATTCGGTTCGCCAGCGGCTGTATTGGAATCCGGCCAAACATCGAGATACAACACATCACCCGCGGAAATATCAGATTGGGAAGTCGGGGTGAAAGTAATGACGTCAGGTGTACCGGCATTATCAGGAACATCAACCGGAGTCTCATTGGCCATAGAGGTAGCCCAGGCCGCCGTATTGGCTGTTTCGGAAATTGCTACCTGCCAGTCTAGGTTCCAGTCTGTCACCAAATTGCCGGAGGTATCAACTACCGCCTTTAGCACGCCGCCTGAAGCATAATCAGCCGGCACTACTATCTGCCCGCCGAAATCAACGGTATCATCCTCCGCGTACTGCAGAAACAGGCCTTGGTTAGCGCTATAAGCTAGAGCTGGGACAGTACCCGCTGTGATCGCCGCTGGAGTGCCATTTGCGTCAGTATAGAGCCCGGATAAAGGAATTGAAGTTGTTCTGGTGGTATCCGCAATTTCGTCGGCTGCCCAGGGATAAGCTGTATTAACCCAATCAGCTGTTAAAGTAGCCGAGACATCCGCCTTGGCTACCGTACTGCCATCAGATAAATCGGCCACTGATAAACCTGTAATGGTGGTACCCGCCACATCTAGTGCAGAGCCATCGCCTACTGTCAGGGTCTGGCCATCCGCTACCGTTAAATCGCCGGTCACTGCTAAATTGCCAGCTAGTTCCATATTGTCATTGACTATAAATGGCATGGCATCAGCCGTGCCAGCGGTGGTGCCGCGATAAACCCGGCCGTCTACCCGCACATTATCGCCAAAAGTCACGGGATTATCAGCTCCAGCCGCGTTGGTAGTGCTGTTTACGATGGTGCCGTTAAAAAACGTAACGCCGCCGATGCTCTGCTGGCCAACTACCAGAGAATTCACTTTCATGACGCCGTCTAGGTCAAAATAATCGCCAGCTGCGCCGCCCAGAGTGGCGGTCACGTTATGCTCAGAGGCGGCTTTCACCACGCCAACTGATAAGGCAATCGAAGCGATAACTACCAGGAAAATTATTAATTTTCTATTCATATTTATAACACCTCCTTTCTTTAATAAATTAAGAATATGCTAATGAATTATATTTATGCCTTAATGCCACCATTAACCCCACCAAAACCCAAAATTGCACGGCTAAATCATTCTTAAAATATGGGGTGTCCAGAAACCCATGGGCAATAATTGCTATCATCGCCGCCATCAGAGCGATGGCTAATGGCTCTTGCCGGAATATTTGCGCTCCGGCCACGAAGAATCTGACCACCAGCCACATGAATATCAATAAACCGGCCAGGCCCATTTCAATCCATAAAGTTAAAATCAAATTATCGGGATTGGGAAAAAACTCAGTATGCGAGGCTTCCTTGTATTTGTCATAGACAACCGGGAAGCTGGCCAGACCGGTGCCCAAAACAGGATTATCCTGTATTATGCGCCAGGCTCCGCGCCACATAACCAGATGCACATCCGTAGAAACGTCAGTGGCGGAAAAAACCCCGGTAATATTATCTCTGGTCTGGGGTATTATCAAGGCAAGGCCTATTAATAATATTAAAACTGCCCAAATCCATTTTCTCCAATGAGAAAAAAAGCTGAGGAAAATCACGGCGGCAAAGATCCCCACCATCGCCCCCCGGGAAAAAGAAAATAATAAGCCGATAGCGCCAAATGCAATAACGCCGATGACAAAAAATAAGCCGCGTTTCTTGTCCCAATCGTTTTTACTCCCTAAATCTACCTGAGATCCCCTCACTAACAATATCCCTAAAAACAACGCCACTGCCGGCCCGAATAATTTGCCAATTGCGGTCGGGAATGGATAAACCGATGTAGCGCGCATGGGAGTTTCCAGTCCGTATGGGTTTGGAATGCTGGCCAGACCCGCGTACTGCAGCAAAGCGCCGAAGCCAACCAGGACAACTCCGGCACCCAAGGCCCAGAGTACGCTGCGGATCTGCTTAGGGGTCTTAATGGTATTAATGAAGACAATGAAAAACAGCAGCGGCTCAATAATATAGGCTTTCCAGAGCCCCAGTGCCTGCCTGGTATCAGGAGAAATAATCACGGCTAAAACGCCAGCCAGCAAAAAAACCAGTAAGCTCCATTTCCACGGCCACCAAATGCTTTTAAATTTCTCAGCCAGGGAATTTTTATGCCAGCCGAGGGTTTTGATCAGCCAGACGATAAAAAGGACCAGCAGCATCGTTTCCAGAATAGTCATCGGGACAAACCAGGCCTGAAATCTCAGCAAATAGCTGGGCAGCAGCAATAAAGCCAAAACAATCGCCCAGTCGAGCTTCCGCCAGGCAATCAGGAAGAATACCGCCGTGAATAGAATTATTAAAATTGTTTCTAACATTAATTAAAATCGCTTATTTTTTTATATACAAATAATAATTTAATCCGCCATTATAAAAAATTTAAAAGAAAAAGGAGTGAGGAGGAATGGTTGCCCATGGGCAACCGCGTTGTACTGTTTGAGCGAACGCAGCGACAGCGAGGAGCGAGTTTACAACGCGGAATGACGACGAGCCCTTTTTCGATAATTTTTTATCAAGGCGGCAATTCTTTTGCTTCTTTTCTGTTTGCACAGAAAAGAAGGAGAAAGAGAAATTATTTACTTTACTGAAATAACCCGCCAGTTTCACGTCATTCATTACAAAGACATTATAACATAAATAAACGAATTTCACTTAATAAAAAATCCGCTAAAAAGCGGAGTTATTAGATTCTCAGCTAATTTCTAACGGATAAAACAGCCATCCAAATACCGTCCATGGTACCTCTCAATATACACTTGGCTGTGTTCCAGGCTGGCCTGCAGCTCAATACGGCTTTGCCCTGTCCATTGCTGGATTTCTTCCTGACTGGCCGGCCGCAGGCATAATTCCTGAAATAAATTATTGATCTCATCAGAAAACAAGACGGGCCCATCAAGCTCAGCCGCAGAACGCTCAGAACTGGCGCCGAGAATCTGCGGGGTGCGATTGACTATTTGGGCAACGGAAACAACTGGCCGGGAATCATTCAGATATTGCCAGGAGAAACCCAGGCCAAAACACCCAACCAAAATTATGGCGGTGATATAAAACATTTCTACTGAAGGGAATTTATTCATACTCTATAACTAAAAACTACTTCATTGCACGGGTTTGTCAAGCGGTTGACGGCTAATTTTTACCACGGTCACGTTGCCAAAATTCTTGACCTCCGTCACCGGCTGGCCAGGCAGTTCATTGGCAATGACGATAACTTTGCCGATAAAAATATCATATTCAATCGGTTGTAACGATTGGCTTGGCGCTATGGATTGCAGGGAAAACAAATACCTGTAACTATTATCATAACCGGTGGTTACCTGCTCCTGAAAATTAAAATTCTGCCCCTTAACGTCATTTTTTATAAAATCAACCGCCTGCTCCATATCAGTCAGCGTTACCGGATATGAGCTGGCCCGGGAACCGTTTGGCCGTAAGTCGTATAGCAAGAATCCTGAATAATATAGCTGCAGGCCAAACAGGCCTAGTGCAATAACAACCGGGATGACGCGGAGAAAACGTTTTTTCCAAAAAATATTCAGTGCGCCAGCCAGTAGAATAAAAGGCAGGGGAAAAACCAGGCTAAAATAGTGTGTGGGCGTGGCTTCCTTATATATGATAAAAACCAAAAACGTCGGTATCAGCCAAAGGGCGAGCAAGATGCTGGCCGGATTCTTTACGCGCTTCCTGACGTCAATCAATAATTTAACTGCCAGATAGCCAAGTGACAGCAGAAGTAGGCCATAGAATAGCAATTTTAACTTTTCATGTAGCAGGCTTTCGTACCAAAAATTTTTCCAGGTCCGAGCCGTCTGCTCGATTTGCGAGGCCAGTCCCGGGGAAGCGCCGCTGTCAGCCTGCGTTAATACCCGGATCAGGCCGCGGGTGTTGGAAAAATTGCTGCCTAATTCATTAATTATTACCGGCAAATTCAAAATCGCCACAATCAATAATGCCAAAAGGTATTTTTTCCAGGATATTTTTGGCCGGAAAATTAAAAAATATAAGATTAATGTAATCGGCAGAATAAAAAGGGCAGTGCCGTGCAACTGGATTATTATACCGAAACAAATCGCCAGTATATGTAAATATTTTTCATTTTTCCTGCTGTCGGCCAGCTGCGTTAATTTATATAAAGAAATGAATATCAGTAAAATAAAAAACGGCACGACATTCGGGTTCCAGACCCAGCGGCCGTAATAAACCATGACAAAACTGGTGGCATAAAGGCCAGCGGCCATCAAGCCGGCGGCTCTGCCGAAAAACTGACGCGCTAGAAAATACACCAAAAAAATTGAAATGACCGAGAATATGGCGACTGTCCAGGCGCCGCTGGCTGGCGAACTGCCGAATAGCAGCTGGCCAGGCACCAGTAAATAATAAAAAAACGGCCCCAGACTGAAATCCGGCCGGTTATTCTGGGCGGCCGGGCCAAGTAAATAAAACTTCTCTCCCTTAGCCATTTCCTGCACGGCCGCGGCTGTCCTGGCCTCGTCAGAACCGAAATGCATCCAACCGCCTACATGGTACAGGCGTAAAAAAGCGCCAATGACTAATATTATCGCTAATATTATGAATTCAGTTTTATTGTGCTTTATCCAGGACCTCATGATTATTTTTTTGCTTGGCGAATATTATATTTTGCACGGCGATCATCAGCCCGATCATAAACCAGATCTGCATTATATATAATGTGGAGAATGTCTGGTATTGTGCCAGTACTCCTATGAAAGCACCAAGCAAGCCGATCATCACCGCCCGCAAATAGCGGTCCCCGGAGCGGCTGATAGCCTTGGCCGATCTGATAATCAGAAAAAGGCAAAATAACGAAAAAACAGCCAGACCAATCAGGCCGTTTTCCGCCAATATTTCAATAAACTCATTATTAACAATTTTCCACCCATCCTTAGGCATGTAGTATGGATGTGGCGCGACATAAGGGCCGAAGCTGCCGGGTCCGATGCCCACTGCCGGATATTCCCGCCAGATGGTAAAAGCATTGGTAAATGTCTCTACGCGTTCTTCATACGAAGCTCCATAGAAGGCATTGATTACGTGCCCCTGAAATTTTTCCAGGGTCAACGGCTGCCCGCCCGAACCCAGCGCTCTGACTGTAATGTAGCCCACTAGCACCGCGGCCAATCCAAAAACAACCAGATTCCTGACCGTTAAAAGACGCCGTAAAAAATAAATTCCAATGACCAGCAGGGAAAAGGCGATAGCCAGATAGCCGCCGCGCGAGACTGTCAGTATCAAATTTACCATGCCCAGGCCGATCAAAATAATCAGCCAGCCAGACTTGATGGCATTGCGCCCCGATAAAAATAAGGCGAAGAGCAGGGAAATCGGCAGCAGCAAATAATTGGCGAAATACAACGGCTCATAAGCAGTTGACTGAACCCGGGAAAAACCCAGGACACTTTTTGTATAAAGTTCGCGCAAACCGGTCATCGTCGTAGGCAGGCCCGCCATATCTCCCAGAAACTGCCACAACCCAAAAATTGAAACAATAACGAAACTGATGAGCAATATGCTCACCACTTTTTTTACTCGCTCCTTATCTGAAATCAAATTTGGCACTAAAAACGCCAATAAAGAGGTGAAGATAATATATATTAACACCATGACGGAGCGTTCTAAATTCAAACTGTTGGCCAGGCCAACTATATTAATGGCAATAAACAAAATCCAAAAAACCAACGCCGGATTTTTTGCGAAATTAAATTTTTTCCTTATAATCAGGCTGAAAAACCAAGCGCCCAAAGTAATAATCAATATAATCTGCGAGATGCGGATGGTTGTACCTCCCAGCTCATAAGCGCCGAGGCGTTCAAAAGGCAGGAAAAAGACCACCAACAGCACTCCCAGCCAGGGCTCTTTTGTAACAAAAAAGGCGACAACCGCAAGCAGCAGCAGGCCAATAAACACAAACCCGGGTAAAAATGCATTGGCTATGCTTAAAACGACCGCCGCCCCTAAACCGGATAAAAGTGCCAGCACAGTTCTCTTGGGGGGTAATTTTAATCCCGTCTCGCCTTCCATATTTACTTTTTTAATAATATGTAAAAATCCCTGATCATGCGTTCCACGCTGAAGTTTTTTTCCACCTTATCGCGGGCCTGGAGCACCATTTCCCTGGCCTCGCCGCGGTTATTGAATAAATATAATAGCTTATCGGCCAGATCACGACTGGAGCCCGGCTCGGCCAAAAGCCCGTTTACCTTATTATCAATTATTTCCGGTATGCCGCCGAGGTTGGACCCGACCACCGGCACTCCGCTAGCCATCGCTTCTACCAGAGTAATGCCAAATGATTCTCGCTTAACCGAAGGCAGGGCATAGACATCAAAGTAACCATACCATTTATCAATCTCTTGCTGATGCCCCACCCACTGAATTATTTCTTTCAGGTTCATTCTCTCTGACAGCCAAACCAGCTTCTTTTTTTCACCGCCCTCGCCGACAATGATCAGCCTGACAAAAGGCACAAACTCTCTGACAATTTTTATGGCCTGGATCAGAAACTCGATGCCTTTTTCCTTTTCCAGCCTGGCCACGCAGCCGATGTTGAAGCGTGCGCCTTTCTCCCAGCGGAAGCGCTTCATGCTAAACTGACGCAGATCTATGCCATTGTAAATAACTGTAATGTTTTCCGGTCGCACTTTTATCTTTTCTATCAGCTGCCGTTTGATGACCTGGGAAATGGCCACTACGTTGGCGAATCGGGAAAAAAAACGATAAAATATCTTCAGCGGATTTTTAGTCAGCCAGCGTTCAAAGGTCACATGTTCCACCCAGAATACTTTCATGCCCAGCATCCGGGCCGGCACCGTGGCCAGTATTTTTTCCGTCAGCGACAGACAGTATAGTATTTTTACTTTTTTTCCGAACCGGTACTGCAGTAAAATTAAAAATAAATTAAAAAAAGCCAGCGGCGCCACCAGCGGCCAGAGCAGAAGAGTGCCCTTGGAAACCGGTTCACGGCCGGCCCAGGCTTTTTTAGCGAACCAGCGGCGCGATTTGAATTCTTTCAGCAGGACCGGGCAGGAAGAAACCAGGAAAAAATTAAAGCCTTTCTGCTGCATCTGCTCTACCAAAATAAGCGTGTGCTTCTCGCCGCCGCCGAATAATGATGAATAAGGAAATTTTAATATTAAAATGTTTTGCATAACTAATTTATTCGGGTAATTTCCCGGAGGGTTTCCCGATTAACAACCCTGAAGGCCAGGAGCGCTAAAAGGTAAACTGCGCAGCCGACTAATATTAATAATATAAAATTAATTGACCTCAGCCAATACATCGCTAGTGCCATCAATCCACTGGCCAAAATTACTTTAAGAAAAACCTTTAAATCCAATCTCACTCGCGTAATTCTCAAAACTAGCCAGCTGGCTGCAATGGTGATGGCCAGCTCCGAAGCTGTGCGCACCCAGGCTGCGCCAAAATACGAATAGCGCGGAATAAATACAAAATAGCCAATCAAGGAAAAAATTGCTACCAAAAGATATAGCCACATCATGCTTTTTTGGCGATTGAGCGCAACGACGGTATTGCCGAACAGGTTACCAACAAATATTATACTGGTGGCGATAATTAATATTCGCAGTAAGGCATCGGCCTGATGAAAATTCGGGGCGAGTAGATTCATGATCGGCTTAGCCACAAACCAGGTACCCACCATCAAAGGTACTGCCAAAATAATCATGGCGTCAAAAGACTTATTAAGAATGCGTTTAAACTTTTCCCGGTCAGCCAGTGCCCAGGCAGCTGTCAGTAAGGGCAAAACCAGTCCGGCAAACATGGCCGGAAAAGTCACTAAAACCTCCAGTACTTTATTGGGAGCGCCATAGATACCCACTGCCGTTTCATGATGGTAAAGAGATAATATTATTGCGTCACCCCTTAAATAAATAAGATTGAAAGCTATAGACAAGGCGATCGGCCAGGCTTGATAAATTATTTCCCGCCACAGCCGCCAGTCAAAAGCTAACTTTATCTTGACTAGCTGTCTGACAAAAATGAAAGTTAACAAAAAATTAGCTATACTGCCAGCCACCACTGCGGCCATAACAGCCAGCAAGCCAAGATTGGCGCTGATTGCATACCAGGTAAATCCTATCAAAACTACGCGACCGACTAATTCGGAAATCACCACTCTGTCCATACGCAAATGCTTCTGAAAAACTCCAGACAGTGCTTGGTTTAAAGTAATAGCTAAAAATGAAAAGCTAGTGATTAAAACGCCCACCTTGACGATAGCGGCATAAGGAAAAAACAGCACAATGACCGGAGCGAGACCAAGAAATAAAACCGCAGAAATCAGACGCAAGGTAAAAATATTGCTGGTCAACCGGGATTCATCAACTCCCGGTTCGGAAATCCTCTTTACCAAAATAATATACAAGCCCAAATCAACTAGCACGCCAAAAAGCTGCAGGAAAATCATAATCGTATAATACTGTCCAAAACCGCTCTCCCCCAAATAGCGCGTCAGCATACCGATGACCACCATCCCTATAACGGTGCTAATAGCTTTGCCAGCTATCTGTATGATGGTATTATGCGCAATTTTACGCGTGTAAGACATAAAAAAAAGACTGAATATCAATAGCCAGATCTAAAAAACCAAAGTAATCGTAACACGTAATAAAGAGATTGACAAACGGTAAAAATTGTGCTAATATTATCAATAGAGACAGAAAAATCCAAAATAAAAATCAAAAATAAGCTCCCAAGATTATAAACGGAGCTCACTGAATACATTGAGGTAAATAAATACAAAAACCACTTTAACCAAAATAGCTAATCTGGCTTTTGTACTTATCGCGGGAACAATAAGCCTGCTTTTCTGTCCAAAAACAAAAATAAACAATAAAAATTATGCAAAAAAAGAGCTACACAGCGCTTTTTGCTGTAGTAATGATGCTCATGCTGATACCTTTTGTCCCGGCATATATTGAGCAGAATTTTAATGCGGAAACGAAGGCTACTGATTTTATCGGCATACCGACCAGCTATGCTTCATCCGGCAAAACACAGATCTCCGACTATCTGACCGCCGGCTATATCGGCAGCTACGGACCGATGCCAGTGCCTGCCCAGGAAAATTTTAATCCCAAGGTGCTGGGCATCTTCACCCAGGCGGCCAACTCCGGGCCGAATTACCAGGCGCAGGAGATAGACAGAAGCAATTCAACAATAAATTTAAATCCAGGACAAGCAGTAACGTTCTGGATTGATTTTTTAAATACCGGCGCATCCACCTGGCACAACAGCGGAAATAATTTCGTCGCCGTCAATCTCACTGGCCCGGCTGGCCGGCATAGCCCATTCCAGCATCCCTTCTGGAGCCAGTACTACTACCGCCCAGGACGGCTTTTGCAAAGCGAAGTGAAGCCCGGCCAGACCGGTCGCTTTCGTTTCGCCCTGCAAGCGCCGCAGGAGACCGGCCTTTATCTGGAAAAGTTTAACCTGGTCTCTGAAAATCTGACCTGGATCGAAGGCGGATATTTTGAAATCAACATCGGTGTTGGCGAAAAAGTAAATAAAATTCCCGATTATCAGGCGCAGGAAATAGAACGCAGTAATGGCGGTGTGATATCCGTAAAGCCGGGGCAGGCTTTTACTTTTTGGGTTGATTTCAAAAATACCGGACTGAAAAATTGGTACAATAATAATGGACATTTTGTCGCCCTTAACGTCACCGATCCGATCGGACGCGTCAGCGATTTCAAGCACGATTTCTGGAGCGAATATTATTATCGGCCCACCAGGCTGCTGCAGACGCGCATCTACCCCGGAGAAGGCGGACGGTTCCGCTTTGCCCTGCAGGCTCCGAATGTTGAGGGATATTATACAGAAAAATTCGCCCTGGTAGCCGAGAATCTCATGTGGATTCCGGGCGGGGAATTTACCATGCAGTTCAAAGTTGGCAACCCGCCGGAGCAAACTGCTGATAATTTGATTACTGACGAACCAAACGTCAGAATCGGTTTGTACGAAACAGCCGATCCGGTAACAATTACCGCTGACGGAAAATATAAAGTTATTGAAATGACCACCGGCGACGAAAGCCTGAAATCAGCTTCACAAACAACTACCATTAATTATTCAGATGACACTTACGTGCGACTGGTGCCCCAGTCAGTCAATACCATTATGGAAATTACCAGTTTTGATAATGCACCGGTGTGGAACAAAAGTTTAAACGACAATAAATTCCGCGGCACAATTGAGATCCGCTATTCCGCTGAAACAAAAGAAATGTGGGTGATTAATGAATTGCCCATTGAATCATATTTAAAAGGCCTGGCTGAAGTATCCAACGAACAGCCGGAAGAATATCTGAAAGCTCTGATTACCGCTGCCCGCTCCTACGCGCTCTGGCACGAAATTCGCGGCGGCAAGCACCCGGATAACTTTTATGACATCAATGCCACCACCGACCAGGTTTACCGCGGCTACGGGTTTGAATCAAGATCAATTGACCCGATACAAGCAGTTGTGGCCACGCAGGGCATTGTCATCACCCATCCGGACGCCATCAGCCAGGTGAACCCGCTGGGCATTGCCGTGGCCGCTTACTCCTCCGGCACTGACGGCCGCACCAGATCATGGACAGAGGTCTGGAAAGGCTCCGGCTTCCCCTGGCTGGTCTCGGTTGTCGATCCGTACGGAAAAATTTCCAATTGGAACACGCTCTCAGGCAACCACATGGTTGGTTTATCCGCCCAGGGTGCCAGAGGGTATGCGACTGAAGAAGAGAAAACGTATGACTGGATATTAAAGCACTACTATACTGGAACTAAGGTAGAAAAAATCTACTAAAAAATTATTAAGCCTGGATGTTTTTACTGTCATTCTGAGGAGTCCCGCTGAAGGCGGGATGACCTGCCTTTGCCGAAGGGCTCAGAGTGACAAAAGTTATAAGACTTATTAAAGCCCTCAACACTTCTGATGTTAATTAGCGCTGTTTTTTAGTATAATATAGACATGACGATAATCGGCCCAAACATTGAAGTTATCGAATCCGACTGGCAGAATATGAAAGACGAGCTGCGCAATTATTCACTGGGTAAATTCTGGCGGGATTATACCTGGCACGCCGCGCGTATGGCGGTGATTGATCCGGAACAGTTCAGAGGCATCCTCATCACGGACAACGAATGGCTGGGCATGGGCCGTGAGCTGGAAAATTATCATAACCAGGAAAACTGGGATGCCTTTGCCGCACGGCTGGCGCGGATGAAGCTGATTGACCCGGTGCGCGCCCAGGACATTGAAGTGACTGACCGGCATTGGGAAAAAATGATTGGCATCCTGAAAACAGCCATTACCCAGAGCAACTGGGAACATTTTGCCTCGCACGCCCACCATATGAAAATTATTGATCCGCAAAGATTCTCCCGATTGAAAATTGAAGACCAGGCCTGGGAGGGCATTATAGGCAAGCTCAATGACTATCGGCAGCAGGACATCACGGGTAAATTTACCAAGCTGGCCTCTTATATGAAAATTATTGATCCGGAAAAATTCAAGCTGGTGCGCGTCTCCGCACACGACTGGGAGGAAATAGCCGGCGAACTGCAGGCCAAGCGCGACAAGAATTACTGGGGCGCGTTTGCTGCCCAAGCTAGCAGAATCAAAACTTTATTAAACTAACCACGGCTTTTTCAGAATGTAAGCGTTTTTTAATCAAGCAGTCCCGCTGACTAGCGGGACGGCGCAGGCAAGTAGAATTAAAACACTACTAAACTAAAAACGAAATTTTTCGGTTATAAGCCTTCCACTATCTTACCGCCCCGTCGGAGCTTTAGCGTAGGCGGGGCTGCCCAGGCCAGCAGAATTAAAACTTTGCTTAACTAATAAAGTTAAATATAACCGTCCCAGAAAAAGACTGCTGATTTTTTATTGACTTATTCGCTAAATTTAGCTAAGCTTATTTACTTACTTGAGATAAGAAATGTTGCAAAAATACCAACTTTAACCTAATGGAGGTTCATCATGTACCGGTATGCACTTTTATTAATGGTGGCGGTCACCCTTACATTCGCTGGCTGCGCAAACAAAGAGGCTGATCTGAAAATTCAGCTCTCAACTGCCCAAGAGTTGATCAACTCCTTAAGGACTGAACGCAATGAGACAGGAGCTTTGTACAGTAAAGCTCTAGATGAGCGTAACGCAGCGCTAAACCAGCTCGACACCGCCAGACAGCAGATTGCCAAACTCGAACCTAGCCTGGCTGCCAAAACAAAGGCGCTCAAGGCTGAAAAGGCAAAGACTGCCAAGCTGATGGCGGACGTTGATAGCCTCAAGGCCGTCAGTGCCCAATTACCAAAGTGTTGGGAAGAGTTAGGCGAACAAAAAGCTAAAATCCAATTCGCTGACAATCAGATCTCGCAATTGCAGGAGGAGATCTCAGTACGCGATACCCTGGTCACCAATCTGATGCCCTGGTACGCCTACTACAAGCATGAGGCCAGCCGCGGATTCTTCAAGCACCTTTTCGGAAGTGGCCACGCAAAAAAGCCGGACATACCCGAACTACCCTGACCGCTGAAATCTACCCGATACTTCAGCTGGAACGACGCAAGTCGTTCCTTTTTTTTAATAAAAAACCGCCTGAGAGATAGCATCCCTCGGGAGGTTTTGAATTGGTGAAGTCCAGACAAACCCGGAAAACTACTTTATACACTGATGCTCTTGTCGAAGTATCAAATTGACGACTTTGATAAATTTCGTAGTATTCAGTTTTTGCAACGAGTACAGTTGCCAAGCAGTTTTGTGCGGAATTTTATAGTTGGACGTTCGTTTTTTGGCCATAATGTGCAATCCCTCCAGAAGTATTGAAAATTGATATTAAAAAAGTTTGAAACTATATTATACTCGCATGAGCTTTTTTGTCAAGCTCTGGCCGGTGACAAGACATTAAAAAAATGATTAAATAAAATTGTCAGAATATAAAAAAAATCGCCGGCGGTCGCTAAACGCAACCACCGGCTTGTTTGTAACTTTCTTTCGCATTCTCACTGAATGCTAGAAAAAGTTTTTTGGAAGGACATTACTATGAACAACCTTCCATACGAAGATCTGCTATGTTACCGTCACGCTAGTTACCACATCAGTACTCGCGAACGGCGACAACTTCCGGGTCGATACATCATTCCACTTAGGATTGAGAGTCACCTGCACAGCGTCTTGTGTGTCGCTGGTGACATACCCCATAACCGGGTCGGCAAAGTCGGGACACTTCATGGTATTCGCAACCTCGCTGGTAATCGGCCGGGACTTAATAAGCAGTAACTTCTTTGCCACGACAACATTCGTCACGCTCTGAGCGGAAGGCCCGGGGGGCGAACTGGTCGTGGCCATTGTCATCTTACAATTCGCCGCGCTCTGACCATTTTGGAAGCAGCCAGTCGAGGCGTCAGCCACCGTTCCGTCGAAATTCGCGCTGTTCATCTGCGAATTGATTGACAGTGGGTGACTATTGGCCGTCATATTTTCCGCGTTCATTTCCTGCTGCGAGATCATAGACGGCGGGCGGGCGATCTTGGCGTTCGGCGTATTCATCGTCATCGTAAATGTGATCGGCGGCGAAATAGCCGAAGCCAGAATCAAATTGTCGTTAACCACTATAATATCGTCCTCATTCACCACACCGGATGAATTGTCGGACAGCGCGCCGTTCTTCACGTCAACCAGGTACGCGGTTGGCGGCGAAGACGACTGAAAGCCAGCGTTCGATGCGATTGTGTTCATCGGATTGCTAGCGTCGAGACCGGGATCGTATTGAATCATAGCGCCTGTAATCTGGGAAGGCGGCGACACGTCGTTCGTCAGCTGAACCTGCGCAGCAGATGAGCCTGCAGGACATCCCATCACCATCACTGGTGCCATGAAAAAGAATACGATAGCCGCAAAAAAGACTTTTTTGAGCATGATTAGATGCTCTCCTTTCCTGTTTTACGGTTTCGTCAAAGAATAAAATTCGCGCTTTAGCATGAGCTATTGTGCCTGCACTCATTAGAGTGTTCAACATTTCCCACCTCCTATGTTAGGATAAATGCGCAGTGCAGTATTGCGCTGTAAATTGATTCCATTCAAAGCCAATAGCTACATGATTGCACGAAATATTCAAAATCAAAGATCGATCCATATAAGAAATTATATCTAACCCTAGCGCATTTGCCAAATATTTGTCAATGGTTAATTTTCTTAAATAATATAATAAATAATCGCGAGGCCACGCATGTCTGCCTCTGGTGGGAAGGTTGCTAGTTTTTAAACCCACTTTTTACTAAGGGTAGCCAAGGCTTTTATGCCTTGGCTGACAGTCGAGGCAGAAACGCCTCGACTACCCGATAATCTGCAGTGTTTTACACAATCAGCATCCCATCCCCAAAACTGTAAAAACGGTATTTTTCTTGGACGGCCTTATTGTATATTTTTAATACCTGCTGCCTACCGGCAAAAGCCGAGACCAACATTAACAACGAAGACTGCGGCAAATGAAAATTGGTAATCATGGCGTCAACCATTTTAAATTTATAACCCGGATAAATAAAAGTGTTAATCCAGCTCTTGAACCCTCCCTGCGGGGAGGTTAGAGCCCTCGCTCTAACCAAATCCCGCCGCAGAGCGAGGGCTCCGCGGCTAAACTTTTTATTCTGAAATACCGTCTCCAGCACCCGAACCGTCGTAGTGCCCACGGCAATAACGCGCCGGCCCTCTTGCTTTGCTTTAATCAATCGTTTTAGCGTAGCCAAATCCGCCTCTGCATATTCCACGTGTATCTGATGCTTTTCTATATCTTTAACTTTCACCGGCTGGAAAGTGCCATAACCAACATGCAGTGTTACGTATTCAAACTGTACGCCAAGATTTTTCAAACGCGCCAACAACCGTTTGGTGAAATGAAAACCCGCCGTGGGCGCGGCCACTGATCCGACTTTGCTGGCATAAACCGTCTGATAATCGGAAAGCTTGGCCAGTTTTTTTACGTACGGCGGGGTCGGCGTTGAGCCGATCTGATCGGCGATTTTATAAACCGCCTGCCTAGTCTTATTAAACCGTACCTGCCAAATTCCGCCTTCAAGCTTTTTAACCGTGGTGCATTCCAGCCCATGGGAAAATTTAATAATTAAACCGGCCCGTCTGGCTTTGCCGCCAACCAACGCTTCCCAAACCTGGCCGCGTAGAGGCTTCAATAAAAAAATTTCCATACGGCCACCGGTAATTTTCCGCCCCCAAAGGCGCGCCGGGAAAACCTTGGTATCATTAAAAACTAAAATATCCCCGGACGTTAAATATTTTTGCAGATTATAAAAAAAGTCGTGCCTGATTTTTTCCGTTTGGCGATCATAAACCAGCAGTCGCGAGCTGTCGCGGGGGCTGATGGGCGTTTGGGCGATTAATTTTGCCGGCAGATGATAATCAAATAATTCCCGTTTCATTTTCCCGCCGGCGGTAAATTATCTGCCGCTGGCTTCGGCGGAATGGTTGGACTTGCGCTGCCTGCGGTTTTATTCAAACTGATGTACTTTTCATGCAGTTCGAGTATAGCCCTGGCCACTATTTCCGGATTTTTTACCTGACGGAAATTAAATTTATCCTGCTCGGCCGCTGTCTGCACATGGATACTGCCGTACTTCAGCAAAGTCGGCAGCAGACCCTTCACCTCGCTGCTGACATCCTGTATCTGGTGCATGCGCAGCTCGGAAACCGACCTGTTAAAAAGGCCTTTCTGTTCAGCCGCGATAATCCTTTGGTCAGTAATGATCCAGATGTCCAGATAATAATCCATCCAGGCATAGTAAATCATGACAGTGGCAAAGAGCATAACCAGGCTGGCAAACAAAACAACTAATACATACAAAAGGCTAGCGTGGTTATCCAGCCAATCAGTATAAATATTCGCCGCCAGATAAAGCAAAATAGGTATCAAGCCGATAAATATTAAGTCAATGATTTTCTTAATTATAACCACCGGGTGCCGGCGCAGGGCCATCATCACCTGCTCATTCGGCTCCTTGCCAGGAAAATAAAATTTATTTAAGTTGATCATTGGCGGAATTTACAAAAGGCAGGGAAAAATTTATCGGCTCCTGCCATTTGACTTGATCGAGCATGACCATAGTGCCGGCGACAATGCCGACTATCAGGCCCAAAAAAACAAAGGTGGTGATAATCGTCGGCGCGCTCAAATGGCTATATCGCAAGATGTGATAGACATTCAAAATAAATAATAAAACAAAAAGCGCTACTCCTATTAAATAGACGATTAAAAATATAAATGGCGTAATATGCATATACTGAATACTAAGTTTGCGTTTAACGTTGTTGCGGCGCGTATCGGTTTCGTTTTAAGGTTGCGTCTTTATCAAATAAAGTCGTATAACGAAACCGTTTAACGATACGAGCAGCGAAACCGCAAACGATAAGCGATCACTCATAAAAAAATTAAACGGCTTTTGAGTATATAACTAACTATCAGTATAGCGCAGACTAAGCCTAATAACCAGCCAATTGCCTTGAAAAAGAAACGCCTCCCTGCTACAATAATTCCACTTATGCCACTCAAAAGGAATAAAAAAAAGAATTTAAAAATGTACCTGCCTTTACTGGCCGTGATCTTGCTGTCCGGGATGGTGGTTTTGGGTATTCGTCTCTGGAGCAATCAGACGCAGATTATAGAAACAACCAATTCTGCCAATCTTAACGTGAACCAGCTGCCAACTAATGACGATCCACTGCCACCGAAGCGTACGCCTCTGGGAACAGGGGAACCGAACTTTCTAAGCATTCCTGACCGCGGCATAGAAGCGCCGGTAGTCTTTATTACCGAGGCTGATGAAAAAGTCTTTCAGGAAGCCCTGACCAGAGGCGTGGTCCACTATCCTGACACCGCCCTGCCGGGCGAGCCGGGCAATCCCTACATTTTCGGCCACTCATCGGATTACCCCTGGAAGGCGGGAAATTACAAGCAGGTTTTCAAGCCGCTGATTGATATCCCGGTGGGGACGCAGGTAAAAATCACTAATGACCAGGGCGAACTTTTTATTTTCAAAGTTATTGAAACGAAAATCGTCGGGCCAAAAGACGTTTCCGTGCTGGACCAGTATAATTACGAGCGAACCATGCTGACTTTGCAGACCTCGTATCCTTTAAATACCGCACTCAAACGCTACATCGCCGTGTGCGAACTGGATGAACTGGCGACTTACGGCCCGGCAACCAATACTAACGGACAATAATTCCAAATTAAAAAAGACGCAATCACTCCTGTGACCACGTCCTTTGGAAATATGTCGATTTGAAAGAGCTATTAGAAACTGCGCTCTGCGCCACCACCACCGGACCGACCACCGCGGTCGGACCCACCACCGCCAGACGGGTGACCTGAGCCAGAATCATGGTGCGTCGAGCTAGCCATAGACGATTCAAAAGCATCAAGGACCACTTTAACCGGATGCAAATCCCGATAGGCCTGACGCTGTGCAGCGCTCAAATCTAAAGCTGCTTCAGCTAATAACCGCCTGGCTACTAGCCAATCAACCGGTTCTTTGAGCGCCATCGCTTCGGCCTTGGCAAGCTTGCTTTTTGCAGAAGCAACCAACTCCCTGGTCGTATCACCGACGCCTGACACCAGGATCTTTGGTTCCAGTTCTAAAAACATCTCTTGGGTGAATTTCAACGCTGTGGGGAAATCCTTTTTCGCTTGCTCCAGGCCTTTCAGTTTGGTGGGTGCGGAAGCGATGAGCTTAGAAAGATCTTCGGCAATGGTACTCACTTCCTGGGCAACTCCCAAGGCCTGGCTCACCTTGCGAGAATCATTCAACCTCCTGATTTTGGCTGTCGAATCGGTAAGAGTCCTGTTGGCCTGCGCCAACTTCTCCTCTAGATCGCCGAATTCACTGGTCGTACTCGGAGGATAACCTGACCTCATGGACTCCAGCGCTTCTAGCGCTTTCGACAATCTACTCTTCGCTTGCGCCAGATTACTCTCCGCGACTTGCACCAGACGGCTAATCTCCTTCAGCATTTCTCGGCGTTTGCGTTTTCGCGAAACAATCAGGATTATCGGTGTAACGATAATACCTATTACTGCGCAATAAATAAGGATTCGCCCAAGTACTCTCAGGGTTTCTTTTCTACGTTCGTCTTGTTGTCGCCGATACGCTTCGCGTTGCTGCCAGGCATCATTTCCGAGATGGGCAATGATCCCGTCAACTCCGGCCTTTGTCGCCTGAAAGTAATGTCCCTCTTTCAACGGTACGAACATAGAATCGTCTATAATATGCCCACAAACGACATCCGGCAGATCCCCCTCAATGCCGTAACCCGGTTGGATACGGACCTGGCGTCCTGCTGGATCCATGCTAATATGCAAGATGATTCCGTTATCCAGACCTTTTTTGCCTGGCTGCAAGGTATCAAAGAGATCCTGCGTATAGTCAGACATCGTGTAGCCACCTCTATCTTTGGTGGCGGCAACGATTATATCAATACTGGTCGAATCATCATAGACAGTGAGAATACTGTCTAGTTGACGTATTTCTTCCACTGAAAAAAGACCAGCCTGGTCCAGGACGTGCCCATGCTCCTTGTCGAATGCCGGCGCCTGCTGGCCGTATAACAAAGAACCTAACAAAACCATCCATACTATCATCACCTTTTCGATGATTTTCACGATTTACTCCTCTTCTGTTACAGTGAATACCTTTTGTCAATGAACTTAACATGATACGCATAAAACGAAGGTTTGTCAAGCCATCGGTATCTTTCATTGCAAATGCGACAAATACCAATACTAATACACAATAAAAAAAGGCGCAGGTTTTCGTCCCCACGCCTTTGACAAGAAACTACTTTTAGCTAAGTTATGCCGCCCTTCGCAGGATGACTAACTTTTTAGTCGACCGGCAGAAAGAACGGAAACCTCTCTTGGTTACCACGCCGATATCCTCAATCCGGACGCCGCCTAGCCCCGGAATATAGATACCCGGCTCAATGGAATGAGTCATGCCGACTATGACAACAATCTTCCCAAAGGAAGTTGGACTGACGCGAGGCCCTTCATGTTCCTCAATGCCAATACCATGGCCAAGGCCGTGGCCGAAATACTTCCCATAACCAGCTTTGATGATTATATCCCGGGCAATCCGGTCTATCTGCTGGCCGGTCATGCCAGGGCGCGCCAGCTTGGCAGCAGCCTGCTGTGCCGCCAGGACGATCTCGTAAATCTCCCTTAACTTCCCGCTCGGCTCGCCCAGAAACACTGTCCTGGTCATGTCGGAATGGTACCCTTTGTAGATACATCCGAAATCAAAGGTGATAACATCGCCGAGCCGAAGCTTGCGATTACCTGGCATATGGTGGGGAATGGCGCTGTTCGGTCCGCTGGCAACGATTGTCGGGAATGATAACTCGTCGCAGCCTGATAATTTACGCAACCGCGTGCTCAGCTCGTGAGCGAGCTCAAGTTCCGTTCGGCCGACTTTTATCCGCCGGAGAATATAACGGAACGCCAGGTCAGTAAGCGCGGCCGACTTTCTTATCATGGCCAACTCATACGGCGATTTGATCAGGCGGACAATCTCGATAATCGGCTTGACGGCCTTGGTCTGCACTCCACGCTTTTTCGCGGCCTGCCTCAGTTTGAGAACGAATTTGTAAGAGCAGGATTCGCTGTCTGATTCGAAACCAAGATTGCTGCCCTTTTTTACCAGACGCAGTAAGGTTTCCAGCGGGCCTTCCTTGTCACAGATGACAAGTTTGATCAGCGGATTGCCGGCTACCAGGCGTTCTGCCGTACCCCGATACCGATCGTCGGTACACAGTACGATTCTTCTTGGCGTGATCAGAACGAGAGCGTCGCCAAGGCAATGCAGCTGGAGTCCCGTCATTCTGAAAATATTGGCGAAATCTCTGGTGAGCAGATAATCAATGCCTTGCCTGCGGCAAAGTCCTCTAATCACCGCCATAACTTGTTTAAGATCTCTTTTCATTACTCCTCCGTTGGTTCGAGTTCTTTTGTTTACTGCTTTTTGTTTCAATTCAATAATATTTCACCTTAACAAACGATAGCTAGACTGTCAATTATTATTTTAATAAATGTAAAGGGGATAAAAAAAGGGTGTCCGCCATCGAACACCCGCTTAAAGCTAATGAGAACAATCTTAGAGCAAATAATCGCACTAAATATCGTCCTCAGCTTCGGAATTCGGCATTACACCAAACAAACCATAAGCCCTAAAGAAAGCTGCCGGTACGTACGGGTCGCCGATTTCCAGGTGCAAATTAGAAAACATTATAACCCTCCTGGGAAAACGTTTTCCAGCCAAAGTATCAAAAAACTAAGGCTGCGGCCTTATTATACCAATCGACGGTAATACTGCCAAATGGCTTTTATATCAGCTTTTTTTGCAGGTCTTCCGGCACTTTTCTGCCTAAATGGCGATAGCCTGATTCCGTCACTACCCGGCCCCGCGGCGTGCGCGCCAGCAACCCTATCTGCATTAGAAACGGCTCATACACTTCTTCCAGCGTTGACTGGTCCTCGGAGATTGACGCGGCAATGGTATTTAAGCCGACCGGGCCGCCGCCGAATTTATCAATAATCGTGCTTAAAACTTTCCTGTCAACTTCATCCAGGCCGATGTGATCTATCTCCATCATGGACAAGGCATCAACAGCGCCTTGCGGGGTGACTTTGCCGTCGCCTTTGACCTGGGCGTAATCACGTACTCTTTTCAATAAGCGATTGGCAATGCGCGGCGTGCGACGGGCGCGGCGGGCTAGTTCGCCGAGAGCGGCAGGATGGACATCCACGTCTAATATACTTGCAGAACGCTTAATAATCTTTTCAATGTCATCATGGTTATAAAAATCCAAACGGAAAATCGTGCCAAAGCGGTCGCGCAAAGGGGAAGAGAGCAAATGCACGCGGGTGGTGGCGCCGACCAGGGTAAACTTGGGCAGATCCAGACGCAAGGTCTGGGCGGACGGCCCTTTGCCTACGACAATATCAAGGACATATTCTTCCATAGCCGGATACAGCACTTCTTCAATTACCCGATTGAGCCGATGAATTTCATCGATGAATAGAATATCGCCATCTTCCAGATTAGTCAGGATGGCGCCCAGGTCTCCGGCTTTCTCAATGGCCGGGCCGGAGGTGACGCGGACATTGACTCCCATTTCATTGGCAATGATGTAAGCCAGTGTGGTTTTTCCGATGCCCGGCGGCCCGTGCAGGAGGACGTGCTCCAGCGACTCGCGCCTCTGCTTGGCCGCGGAAATAAAAACATTCAGGTTATTTTTCACCTTGTCCTGCCCGATAAACTCCTTCATGCTTTTCGGACGCAAAGTCGTGTCAAGATTGCGGTCTTCCGGTCGCTCCTTGGACGTGATGGTTCTATTGTTTGGCAAAGCCATATAAATTAGCGTTTAGGCCTGCGGCTGGTCCGTTTCTTGGCGGGAGAATTTATGCGCTTGATTCTGATCAGGCCGGAACAGGTGATTATCTCAATGCCTTTTTTCTCCAATTCATCTAACAATAGGTTCATACCGATGGAATCCGATGACATATGTCCGGCAATCACAACGTTCAGATGGTTCTTTTCCGCCTCTTTTTTGTATTCCTCATGCAAATGCATACCGACGATAGTGCCGATGCCGGCCTGGGCGATTTTCCCGTACATTTCTTTCGACCCTTCAGTGCCGCCGGTGATTTCCGTCAGGGCGATGCGGCCGGTGAAATTTTCTTCGTTGCCAGTGTAAATCACCGGACCGGCTTTCAGCTTCATGCCGGCCTGGTATTCAGGTACAGTCTTCAAAATTTTTATCAGGTCGCCGACGCGCTCTATGTTTTTTTCTTCTTTCTTCAATAATTTCCGCAAATAATTTGCCACCATATTATCCGCGATAGTGTGGGTGCAAACTACGTCCAATCCCAGCAGTTTGGCGGCGTCCAGAACCCGGTTATGGTTATACGGCGCGATCGAACGGGAAACTTCCTGCAGGCGGATGCGCATCAGGCTTTCGGCGATGTTGATGGGCACGCCGTACATAGCCAGCACTTCTGCCTGCAAATCCATCACTTCATGCAAACCCGCCAGCGCCGGCCCGACCGGATGATGGGCCAAAACCAGGTCTATCGGCTTTTGCCGCGACAGTTCGCTGGCCAGCAAAATCTCCTCAGTCTCAACGTCAATGCCGGCTAAAATGCGCCTGACCGGCTTATCCGGATTCTGCGCGTACATGCGTGAATCGGAAAAAGGATTAGTCAGGCTCTCTAAATCAAACTCCCGCTTTTTTTCCGCAGGCAGGTTTTCATATATCTTATTTTTCCGGGCTAATCTCTTCCTGACCACGGTTTCTCCCCGCAGGTCATTCTTAATGCCCAGCTGTATGGCCAGGTTATAGATTTGCTTGATAGTCATCATATTTTTTAAAAATTTTATCGAATAAGGTACTAAAATCTTATCACTTAACTGCACCCCTTGACAAGCCTTGTCTCCTGTGATACTATTGACTGTTATTCGAAAAAATTCGCCAAAAAGGCCTATTTTACAACCAATTAAAAGCAAACGCCAAACAGTGCCCACTAACCTGCAGTTATAAAAGCTCCGTATATTTTTTAGTCTTCAGCGAAGACGCAATCTTTCACGGAAACCTGCACTCACGACAAGCATGGGGGTTGTTCTGAGGATAATTAGAGTTTTATTACTTTGATCATCCCTTGGAACAATCTTCTTGAGTGCAGATTTACGTGAAAAATTATACGGAGCCAGCCTGGGGATTGTCCTTCCGTATGATTATGGTATTATATTTAGACATCAGGAACGACAATCTTCTTGCTACCCCGACAGAAATCGAAGGTTTCTTACGGGGGACTACAGATTAGTGGGCATTTATTATATAGACGTACCTTTGACATCATAATGAAGCAAATACATTTAAACCTTTTTACACCTGCAACCTTCAAGGAGGTTCACATGCCAATACTTCTACAGATAGGAGTGATCCTGGGGTTCGCCGTAATTATTGTGGCAGCCTGGGCTAAGGCTAATCAAAAAGGGTGGCAGCGATTTGCCTTTTTGTGCACTTTGCTCATGTACCCCTTCGCCGTCAGTCTAGGCGAAAAGTGGTACCACCTCCATGGTACCCTCCCGTACCTTTTCGGCATAGAAAAGTACTATCTCGACAGTACTGACTACTCACCGGTCTTTCTCATGATTGGTTCCGTGATCGTAATCACGATCCTGTGCAAACCATTAGTCGGATGGATAGCAGCACGTTATTCTTCGATAGAAAGACTGCCGGGAAGGATTCAACCGCATTATATTGGCTTGGTCTTCTTACTGCTTGCGCTGTATGTTGCTGGTTCGGCCGGAGCCTATATGAACAGAAGAAACGGCTCAGCTCTTGGCACCAGCCTGGTGCACTACATTAGCCTTGGTACTGGCGAAATGATGGCAACTGCCGCTGACATCAACAACGATCTCAGCAAAAGTACTTCGCCAGAAAGTGTGAAAGGCAAACCGAACCGCAGCGCTGACCAGCAGACAGCTCCCGAAAAACCGTGACCTTCTCGGCCACACCCACCCAAACCGCTCATTTAAGGGGATAGAATTATGCCCCAATCTACTTACCCAACAAGCTACAAGCTCGTGTCGCATAGGACTGTGACTCGAGCTTCTTTTTTTATTGGCAAATCGCTTATAGCATATTGCTTATAGTTTTAATATTGTTTATAGCACTATAAGCTATACGCCATAAGCCAATCTAATCACTTACCGGCTCGGACAGTTTTTCCACGCCGATCAAACAAACTTCCTGCCAGGGCTTATAATGGCTTTTGAAAGTGTCGGATTTTTTCTCGCCATCAGCATAAGTAACCGTCCGGCTGAATTCGGCATCCGCGCCGGTGTGCGCTTTTTCCGTGCATTTCTTTACTCCCGGTGCCAAATCAGTAGTTTCCACTAGTTTGGATGGACCCGGCTTGACCAAATTATATACGCGCGGGTCTGTGACCTCTACCTTGCGGCCGTCCGCCGTGCCGTAAAAGCGGAAAATCAGGTCATTGCCGGATATTTCCGTGGTAAAAAGAATATGATGTCCGGTGTCATTAATAAATTTCATATCCGGCTTGGGATCATAAATGGTCGCGTCAGTACCGGCTGGTTCATAATAGGAGACGCGGTATGAATGGTTGGTCCGGGCGGTGATAGGCAGCCCGGCGTTGACGGCCGCGCGGAATGTCGTGGTGCCGATCTGGCACAGCCCGCCGCCGTATTCCGGAGTAGTTTTATTGCCCTTGATCACCAGCTCCGGCAGATAGCCGGTTGAGGCCTCAATCTTGCCCAGAGTTTTTACCAAAGAGAATTCCTCGTCAGGAGCGATCAAAATACCGTTCAGGGTGTTAGCGCCAACGGTTATATTGTGCCGGCGATTGGTCGGGCTGCCGGCAAAATTTGATCTGCCTTCGCCGATCAGCTCGTTGATTCCCAGATTATTCACTTTTTCCGTGGACAATTCCGGTTCAGTTTCTTTTACGGCCAAATCTATCTCTGTGATGCCCACTTGCCGGATTTTTTCATTAATATTTTCTCTGGAGGCCCGGATGTCCAGCTCGCGTCCCTTTTGCGAAGGCTGAAATTCAGTCACCTTGCCGTTCTCCATGCTGAATTTGCCTTCCTTTTTTTCTATATTAATAATCCCGGCCATCTCCTCCAGATAAGGCGTTAAGCTGCTGTCCGCCAGGCCTACAGTCAGTTTGCCATTATCAATTTCCAGCTCCAGCCACTGCCGTACCTGTTCCTTGTCGATTAACCAGGCATAATCATCATAAACAGCGGTAAAGGGCGCTGTCTCCAGCACCTGCCTGACTAATGGCAGTACCGTTTCCGCTGATGCGCGCGTTATTTTTGGATTATCCTCCTGCAACCGCAGAATCACCGGTGCAACGGACAGCCTTTCCAGCTGTCTGCCCGCCTCCTGGTAAATTTTATTATAATTAAATGCCTGGCCGCTTTTTTCCTGGCTGGTTTCCAGGCTATAATCTTCATTGATTATCAATCTAGAATTGACTGCCGGCTGTTCATAAGAAGAAACCTCCGCTGCCAGAGCTTCTGTCAATTTATCCTGGTCAATCTCCACGGCGACGCTGGTTTGATAGCCCGCCAGCCAATTATAAATATGCTCCGCCTCATTCATCCTGGCTTGCTCCGTTTTTAAGGTGTTAATGGTTTTATCAATGTTAAAAGAAATGATTTTTGAAGAAAGCTCAGGGTTGACCACGTCCCCGGCGGTGGAATGGATTACGAAAGATTCGTCACCGTATTTGAAAGGCAAACCCTGGTCGATTATCTCATTCATTTTGCTCTGGATAGCTTCCTGCGCCTGGTTATAGGACAGCCCGCCGATATCAAGCGACCCGACAGCAGTACCGGGATAAATTTTATCATTATAATGGGCATCAAAATAAAAAACAAAGCCGATCACCGCTCCTCCCAAAACGAAAATTGCCAGGAGAAAAATAATTATCCCCCGAAACCGCGGTTTTGGAATTCCTAATCCAGGTTTTTTATTTTTTGCATTTTTGGACATAAGAGGGGATTAATACAGCTCGATCATCCAGACGATTACCGTTAAAAAAGCCAGGGACAGCAGGAAAACGAATAATAAAATTAAAATGCCCTTGTCAGTTGCCGCCTGCGCCGGTCTGGGCTTGATCAGATCATATAAATACCTGACAAAAGTAAATATCAGGGCAACTAAAGCAAACAAGAACGTAAATATCGCCACTTCTATGATTAACCTCACGGAGCCGTTGGAAATGCCAAACTGCGGTATAAAAGCATAGACGAGCACAAAAATTACCGGCAAAGAAATCAATATAAAATCCGGCCAAATGGTAATTTTGGGTTCTGGCAGCAGCGGCAGAGGTTTATTTTTCGGCAGGCTGGCCGCTGTTTTTTTGCCGTTAAGCAACTTTGGCATATTTATCCGGATAAAATTTGATTTAACATCGCCCGGGCCAGCTTCTCCTGCTCAGCCTGATCGCTGAGAGTCGTAGAAATAAAAAGTTTGACCTGACGGCCCGCTTCCGCATCATCAGGCAAATTCTTTATCGGCCATAATAAATTTTGCTTGTCATCTGTTTCCAATACCGCAAATTTTCCCTCAAATTTCTTTATCAGCACCTTGAGCTGGTAATCCGGCCCTGATTTCGACATATTGATTCTTCCCTTAAATTTACTCTTCCTTTACTTTTACCACTGTCACCTTGCTGGCTTTAGAGGC
Organism: Patescibacteria group bacterium; assembly: GCA_041660605.1. GTDB lineage: Bacteria > Patescibacteriota > Patescibacteriia > UBA10025 > JAHIVO01 > JBAZWB01. The sequence continues at coordinate 122,328 of JBAZWB010000003.1, read as the reverse complement.
TTTTGGCAGGACCACCGTCAAAACGCCATTCTTCATGGTCGCCCTGATCTTGTCCACTTTTACCTCGCAGGGCAGGATGATCGAGCGTGAAAAGCCTCCCCAATAGCACTCACGGTAAAAATAATCTTCTTCTTTCACTTCATGATCCTTGGCCCTTTTTCCGCGAACAGTAATCATATCGTTATTTACGGAAATATCGATATCTTCCGGCCTGACTCCCGCAATAGTGGATTTGATCACTATTTCGCCCTCAGATTGGTAAACATCCACGGCCAGCTGGCCACCATAATCCTCTTCATCAAGCCAGGTTTTGTTTTCAGGATTTTCCGGCATCGCGTTCTCTTTTTGCAGTTCTTTGACAATGTCGTATTCATTAACCTTTACTGAGGATTTCTTGTCGTTATTATTCATATTTGGAGGGTGATTAGTGATAAAAGTGTCTATATTATAATATACAAAAAATCTTTTGACAAATATTCTCTAACTGGCAGACTGGGCTTCTATCTTGACTTTTAATGAAATCCAAGCTAAAATTTTTTTACTAATCAAATTTACGGCCCTATCGTCCCCGCCCAAAGGGCGGGTCTGCCCTATGGGCAGATAACTGGCTGAGATATGTATTACGTTTATATATTACAAAATTCTAAGAATAAAAAGCTTTATATTGGATATACCAAGAGCATACGCCAACGTGTTCAAGAACATAATATTGGTAAAACAAAATCAACGAATGTTGCTGGCAAGTGGATATTGATTTATTATGAAGGATATCGTGATAAACGTGATGCAACGCAAAGAGAATGGAATCTGAAGCATCATGGTCGCCAACGAGATTTTCTTAAACAATCCATTAAATACAGCTTCGAATGATTTATGGCCCTATCGTCTAACGGTTAGGACACCACGCTTTCAATGTGGTAATCGGGGTTCGATTCCCCGTGGGGCTACCACTATCATACTTTCCAAAAATTTACCGATTTTCTCTCTGGCGCTGGATATGGCAAACCAGTGTTTTTGTGGGCGAAATTCTGGGATAGGGCGGACTTTCCCGAAACCCAGGACGAGGTTCGAGCCAAAGATTTCTTTGGCCGCGACCTTTCGGAGAAAAAGGTCGCTCTCCCGCGCGATTTTCGGCAGCTCTGCTGCCGTATTTATCCATTTCCGCATCGGTTCGACCCAGCCAGTCCGCTTTTGTTCAAGACGGGTCATTTTCTCCGTGAGGGACTTTTTCTCTCCTAAGAGGCCAGCCTTCTTCTCCAGGTACGCGTCTCGGTCAATATCTTGCTCCAGATAGCTGTCTAAAAGTCGCTGGAGCTTGGTTTCGATACCTTGGATAGTGTTTTCCGTCTCTTGAACAAAAGCGACAGAGGAGTGGGCGGACTCGGAAGTGTCTTGCTCTAGTTGATGTAACAAGCTGTCCGCCCAATCAGATCTCAAAGAAAATTTTTGCAGTAAAGGAGTAATTTGTTCATCCAATGATTCTTGGCGAATACATGGCTCGTGACATTTGATGGCCTTATTCTTTTTCGTGCAGTGGTAGTAAATATAATTGTGTTCGTTACCGTTCTTTTGGTGCTTTGTCTTGTATTCGCCAGTTATACCCATTCCGCAGGTGTTACACCGCAGCAGACCGCAATAGGGTTGCGGCTCGTTCTTGGTTTTGTGGTGCGGTCTGCCCTTTTGTTTCAATATTATTTGCACTTGGTCAAAAATTTTCTTTGAGATGACTGGCTGGTGCTTGCCTTCATATAATTCCTTGGCATAAGTAAAGAAACCAACATAAAAAGGATTGGAAAGGATAAAAGAAATTCTGTCTCGTTTTAGTGGTTTGCCATTGCGCGAGGTTATATTATGTTGGGCCAAAAAGGTGGAAATATCCTCTAGTCGAGAATTGCCTTGGGCGTACAGTTCAAACGCCTGGCTCACGATTTTCGCCTGCGTTTTGTCTACCACCACAGTTTTGGTACGTAAATCGTTGATGTAGCCAAGCGGGGCTATGCCCGAATACTCTCCTCGTCTGGCTTTTTGGCGCAATCCGCGTTTTACATTCTCTGATAGCGAATCCACATAGTATTTGCTCTGTCCGAAGGCAATATTTAGCATAAACTTTCCTTGCGGCGTTGATTCAAACCAGAATTGGGGGAATTTCAAAGCCGCAAGCTGGCCAGTATCCAGCAGATAAATGATTCGCCCGCCATCCACCGAATTGCGCGCCAATCTATCAGGGTGCCAGCTCACAATTCCTTGCGCTTCGCCTTTCGCTATTCTGTCCAACATTGAGTTGAATATCTTGCGTCCGGGCACTTTGGCCGATTTCTTTTCCACTAATTCCTCTACTATTGTTAAACTTTCCTTTTTAGCAAAGGTGCGCAATTCAACGATCTGCGCTTCAATGCTCAAAACTTGCTTATCTTCTACGTCGGTGGACTTGCGGGCGTAGAGAAAAAACTTTTGGTTGTTCATATAGTTTAATAATTAGTAATTAAGAAAAGAAAACGAGACAGAATTTCAAAATCGCGCGGGAGGCGAACCTCGTCCTGGGTTTCGGGAAAGTCCGCCCTATCCCAGAATTTCGCCCACAAAAACACTGGTTTGCCATATCCAGCGCCAGAGAGAAAATCGGTAAATTTTTGGAAAGTATGATAGTGGTATGGCTTTACAACGAAGTACGAACCTATTTCAAAGAGAATTATTGATTTGATTGCGGGGCGGAAGGGGGGTTTGGGGGGAATTCCGCCCCGCATCCCTCTGCGCCTCTTTCTTAAAAAGCCAGAGATTTTTCGTATCCCGCGAAGGCGGGATGCGCCGCGGTAAAGAGTTGCCCTTGCCCCACCCACCCGTGCGCGGGCAAGGTTTGCTCCCTATGCGCATAAGTCCACTTTGGACTATTCCATACTGGACTTTACCATAAAAATATGGAACAATCAATATGAATAGTGAAATCTACTCAAAAGAGCATAAAAAGCTCATAGAACGCATAATACAAGCCCGCAAAGAGGCCGGATTTAACCAAATGGAGGCTGCCAAACGACTTAGCCGATCTCAGTCCTATATTTCAAAGATTGAGGTTGGGCAACGTAAGATTGATGTTATTGAGCTGAAAAAAATAGCCAAGATATACAAACGACCAATGAATTATTTTATTAATTAAAATCCTATGAATAACAAAAAATCTAAAACTGGTCGATCTGGATTTTTTGCCGTGAAACTAACGGATGAGGCGTTGAGTTATCAACTTGAAAACTACAATCAGTTGTCGGGTTTAAAGTCAATGCGCGGGAAAGCCAGCCTGGCTTATTCGATTTTATATTTTCTCGGCTGGACGCAGTTTATTGGTCAAAATCTTGAAACTAGCAAGGGGCTGGGATATGCTTTGTTGGCGATTGGGTTAGCTATCTCGGTTGTAATTTATAAATGGACAAAGACAGGCGTAGTCATTGCGTTTACAGTAGTATTACTCAACGCTCTGGTTATAACCCTAATTAACCCTATCCAATTACTTGGAGCACTAATTGCGCTATACATTCTAGCTTATTTTGTGTATCCAGCGTATCAGGTAGAGAAACATAGAATAATAACTAAATCAACAAATGTTGTAGAGCAGAAGAATCCTATAGCGGATGCGTATTGTTCAAAATGCGGGCAAAAAGCTACAAATGATGCTTTGTATTGTTGGTCATGTGGTGCAAAAATTATTTCCAATAAAGGAAAGATTAAACCACCAAAATCTAAAAAAATAAAAAAACTATTATGGGTGATTGTCATTTTAGTGATACTGTGGCTTGTAATAGGGTTATTGTCTGCTGCTGGGGTCTTCAGCCAAGATTATGAACCCACATCAACGGGTGCGGGTATTATATCGCCTCCAAAACTCCCAAGCCCACCTGCCTTACCACAGCCTCCGGAAGCTCCAAAAGTGTCATCATCATAATTTAGAAGAGCTATAACCAGCCCCTATGCCACACGCTGATGAACTTATCATTTGTAAAAACTGCGGTGAATAATATTGTGCCGTTTGCAAGTCAAGGTGCCCAAAGTGTGGAATAATTGATATTGTTGATGCCGGACGGCAACGATTCCGAGAAAAACGAAGAGCAATGTTAAAACCAAATGAGGGCTGGGGTGATCACCCTGACGAGAGGTAATTTATACTCACGCTTTATCAGTGCAAGAAATATAAAACTAATCAATATAAAATATGGCTTTCTGGGATTGGCTAACTAAAGATTACGAATATACTGGTGAGCGCTTTGGTTATAGTAAAAGAATTTTTGTAGCTATTGTTGTTTTCTTGATCATCCCAATCCTGCTTTATTTCCTTATTATTAAAGATCCAATTATTAGGATAGATGAAAATGGCGAGTTGATGAAACTCGGCGTTTATTTAGTAATTGGTTTATATTGGGCGGGAGCTTACCTTACATATAAGCGCCATCAAGCTAAAATGAAACTAAATCGGCTTTTAGATAAGCTATTGGATGAGGAAGAGGCCAATCGGCTGTTTGAAGCTGCAAAAAAGAGGCGTCGGATTCTTAGAGAGGAAAAATTTTCATCTAAGAAGGGCGAAAAGCGCAGCGAATGGTTTGGTATATAAAGTGATGAAACAGAATAGAAAGAAAAATGTAGCATTACTTATTGCCGCCGCTTTTCTTTTTGTAGCTTTAATTGATGGTTTACCTTATGGACTGTTTACACTTTTACGCTTCGTGGTATTTACCAGTTCTATGTATGTTGCATGGATGGCGTATGAAACAAAAAAAGAAAAATGGATTTGGATTTTTGGATTTCTTGCAGTACTTTTTAATCCATTTATCGTTATCCATTTCAATCGTGAGGTTTGGAGTGTAATTGATTTAATTGTTGGGGTGTTTATGGTAATCTCTATATTTATATTCAAATGGGAGGGTAAACAAAATACTAAATAAATCACCGCGGCGCGCGCCGTAATCGGCGCAACGAAAAATCTCTGGCTTTTTAAGAAAGAGGCGCAGAGGGATGCGGGGCGGAATTCCCCCCAAACCCCCCTTCCGCCCCGCAATCAAATCAATAATTCTCTTTGAAATAGGTTCGTACTTCGTTGTAAAGCCATAAAATGAACCAGTATTAAATACTCAAATAGCTTTTAAGAATGTAGGCACAATAAAAATAGAGGGGAATCGAACGGTCAGAAGTGAGACAACCCTGAGCGAAGTCGAAGGGTAAGTCGAACGCCGACAAATGCGACCATCAGGAGCATTTGGCGCTGACCAGGACAAGGAGCCCCGCCCATGGGCGGGGTGACGCGAAAATTCCCCGTGGGGCTAAAATGAACCAGTATTAAATACTCAAATAGCTTTTAAGAATGTAGGCACAATAAAAATAGAGGGGAATCGAACGGGCGCGAGCGGAAAAAAGCGACTGAACTGCTTCAGTCGCGGCCGCGAGCGCGGGCGGCACGATGCGGGAACCGCCGTGACGCCCCGGGACAGAAGTTTTTAAATCACTGCTGACCAGGACAAGGAGCCCCGCCCAAGGGCGGGGTGACGCGAAAATTCCCCGTGGGGCTAAAAAGCACAACTTATAAATTTCCAAATGATATGGATATCAAAGAACTTACAAAACGGGCAATTGAAATCCGGGGAAAGCTTGCAGTGCTGGAGCAGAAAAAACACGGACGGGCGTGGACGCGATCGGAAATTGCCCAGGGTTTTGTCAGCGACGTTGGCGACTTCATGAAACTGGTCATGGCCAAAGACGGGCTGCGTGACATTGAAAATATCGACAATGAATTGAAATACGAATTGGCCGACTGCCTCTGGTCGATTTTAATATTGGCGAAGGAATACGATATCGATATTGAAGACGCTTTTGTGGGCACTATGGACCATCTGGAAAAAAAGATTGCCGCGAAAATCAACGCTGCAAAAAAATAACCTTCAAGACATTCTCCTCTGCCAATCCAACTTTCATCAATGAACTGAATGGATAAAGATAACAAACAAAAAGACAGATACTTTGTGGCGGTCAAGGTCTTTTTAGAAAAAGGCGGAAAGCTTTTAATACTGAAGGATGCATACGGGCACTGGGATTTACCCGGAGGCAGGATTAAGCGAAATGAATTTGATGCACCGCTTGATCAAATCATTAAAAGAAAACTATCGGAGGAACTAGGCTTGGATCTGAAATATGAGTTGTGCCCATCTCCGGAAATATTTATGAGGCATAAACGGGAAGAACAAATGGGTGACGATCCAGAAGCCAGAATTTTTGCGCTTGGGTATATTGCTACTTTAGAAGCCGGGATCATCAAACTATCTGACGCCCACACGGAAACGAAGTGGATAGAGCCTGAGGCGTTTGTCCCAGAAGATTATTTTTCCGGCGGCTGGCTAGACGGCGTGCGGCAATACATCTATATTAAAAAGCAAAGGCACCGGTAATCCTCAGCTTCTTATCAACAATTCTCGGGGCTACCGGCTAACCTCTGCTAAATAGGGGGCAATTATGATATTGCTCTGACTTTTTATTGTAGTATTATTAAAAATTGCGATTGCTAAGGCCGGCCCTATTCTGTACAATTATTTATATGCTTAATTCATTCTTTCTGTCCCTTTTCTTCTTTGCCTTTCTGATAATTTCGATATTGGCGTACCGCCGTTTTGATCCGAAACTCCTGTCAATCGGCTCTGCCATACGGCTATCGCGCCGCACTCTGGTCTTCTTTTTTCTCGCCGATATTCTCGTGGCAGTCGGAGTTGGCTACCTTTTTATCTATCACTCCAACCCGGTGCTGCTGGAATATTTTTATGGCGTACTCTACTACTTAAGCGCGGTGATCGGCTGCTTCCTGCTTATTCAGCAAAAATCATTGAAAAGGCGAATTATCGCCGCTCTCTGCCTGCCAATCCCATTTTTTGCTCTCACTATCCTTACCCGCTGGCAAATGCTCCAAAACATCGTCACTGCCGGCTCAATCATCTGGGTGGGTATATTTTTATTCAAAAGATTTAGAATCCCACAAAAATGTTTTATTGCTGGGCTGATAATTGCCACGCTTATTGATGCCTATAATGTTTGGCTCGCCCCCGCTTCTTCAGGCCTATTCAGCGACGTCTCCCTGCTTTTCAACGGCAATATTGTTTTCGGCTCTGCCTCGCTTGGTATCGGCGACTTTTTCCTAGGCTATTTGATTGTCGCTGCCTTTATTTACTATCGGAATGTCAGGCAAGCCATCATCATCGCTTTCATCATAGCTTTCGCGCGTTTTATATTAAGGGCAATTATTCCGGCGTTCGCTGGCGTGGCCATCCCGTACTATGTGATTATTGTTCCGCTTTCACTCCTGGCCTTATGGCTGTCACGGGCTAAATCACCGCCTGCGCCTGATATTCAGACAAGCCGCTAAACATTCTATATTTTTTCAAAATAAAAAAGAGGGCAACACGCAGGGTGCTGCCCACAATACACTTGGATTGCATTTAAGCCTAGCTATCGTCAACAATAGAAATTAGAATCTGCCGACCCTAATAAGCTTGTTGTTTACGGATTCTTCTCCGTTCAGACCTGCTAGGCTGATATCGGACCATCCTTTTCTGTCCGCGCCGCAGGCGCCTAAAGTACCAAACTGTAAACAACGCCGCCAATGCAATCGCTAAAATCACATATACCCAATCAGGCATCCGTTCCTCCTTGGAAATTTACCTTTCTTAACTTTCCATCAATGCTAGCAAAAAATATGCCCACTGTCAAGAGTAGGACGATTTTATCATTATAAATCCGGCCTCAACCCTAATTTAGCTTGATTATGCTACAATAACATCAGAAAGAAATAATATATATGATAATTTTAGGCATAGCCCCGCTAGCCAGCGGGGTCCGCCTATGGCGGAAGTCTGAACATACGGCTGCATAATATAATTATTTACTGTTAATATGATAGTTCTAGGTATCGAAACCTCCTGCGACGAAACCGCCGCCAGCATTATAAAAGGCGAACGGGGAAAGATAAAAATCCTTTCCCATATCATCGCTTCGCAGATAAAAACCCACAGCCTGTATGGCGGCGTAGTGCCGGAAGTGGCCGCCCGCCAGCATGTATTAAACATTGTTCCGGTCATTGACGTGGCTTTACGGCAGGCAAAAATCAAGCCTGCCAAAATTGACGTCATTTCCGTGACCAGAGGGCCTGGCCTGATTACCTCCCTGCGCGTGGGCACGCAGGCAGCCAAAACGCTGGCCTATCTTTGGGATAAAAAGCTGGTCGGCCTCAACCATATGGAAGGACACATCTACGCCAATTGGTATAATAACCCGCAAATAAAATTTCCGGTTCTCTGCCTGGTAGTTTCCGGCGGGCATACTGAATTGATTCTGATGAAAAAACACAATAACTATAAATTGATCGGCCGGACGCGGGATGACGCGGCCGGCGAGGCTTTTGATAAGGTGGCCAAGCTCCTGAGCCTCGGCTATCCCGGCGGACCGAAAGTTCAGGCCATGGCGGAAAAGGGGAACCCAACGGCTTTTGATTTTCCTAGGCCGATGATTAATTATAAGAATTTCGATTTCAGCTTTTCCGGACTGAAAACTTCCGTGCTGTATCTTTTAAAAAAAGAGTTTAACAATAAAAAAGCGCCGGTCGCCGACATCTGCGCCAGCTTCCAGCAGGCGGTCACCGACGTCCTCATCTCCAAAACCCTGGCTGCCGCCAAAACCTTCAGGGTAAAAAATGTTTTATTGGCCGGCGGGGTAGCGGCTAACGGGCCATTAAGGGAAAAACTGGGTGAAGAGATTAAAAATAATCTTCCGGGAGTCGGGTACTATTTTCCGCCTTTGAAACTCTGCACGGACAATGCCGCCATGATCGCTATTGCCGGATATTTCCAGGCGCAGAAAAAAAACTTCACTACCTGGAAAAAACTTGAGCCGGATCCGAACTGGGAGCTGATATAAAAAAAGTCGAGTATTGCTACCCGACTGGTTGCCCATTTTTCTCTTATGATTGTACAAGAACCTTTCGCCCAATTTTCTGCTGGCAAATAACGCAAGAGTATTCTACGCCTGACGATCCGCAGGTTCCGCCGTGAAAATCATCATATGGCTGCTTCTCAGGAGCGCCTTTAACCCAGCCACATCCTGACGGACAGCGATACGCTTTCTCTTGATTCTGTGAAGTGGCTTCCATATACCCGTCACTGTTCCTTTGACCGGGCATAACAAACATACTGCCCTTTGAATCGCGCAATTCATCCAGGTTAATAGCAACCTGCGCCTGCGCGCGTAATTCTTTGCGCACTTCCTCAATGCGCTGTGAACCCTTGGCAATCAATTGTGCTTGCAATCTTAATATTGCCCGGTCCAACTCAGTGATTACATCATTAGTGATTTCACCAATGCTAGAAATGTACATTATTAACCTCCTGGGCTTTTGTGTTATTTTGCTGCGCTTATTTTAGGCTACATTCTCGTTCTAGTCAAATTAATACGCATCACTTTTAATAACATTTTTGAAAAGGTATAATTACAATACTTGAACATACGGGAAGCAATTCACTTCAACTACAAACCTATGCCAAAGATAAAACTCACCATTCTCGGCTGCGGCACTATGGTGCCGACTAAAACCAGTAACCCGGCCGGCTTCCTGGTGGAAACGGCAAATAAAAAAATCCTGCTTGACGCCGGGCACGGCACTATCCGACGCTTAACCGATACCGGGTATAATATCCAGGATATTGATGTTGTTTTCATTTCCCACTTCCACACCGACCATTTCGGCGATGCTTTCAGTCTGGTGCACAGCCGCTGGGTGGATGACGCCTACCGCCATCGGAAACATAAAAAACTGCTGTTTGTCGGCCCGCGGGGCATTAATAAAAGATACAGGCAGTGGCGCAAAATTTTTTGGCCGGAACCGGAAGAATTTTACCCTTTGACATTTAAAGAGGGCTCGGGCAATTTTAAGTTTAACAAACTGGCACTCAAAGCCTTTCCGGTCAGGCATGTCAGGTGGTTTCCCTCTGTCGGCGCCACACTCACGCTGGGTGGTAAAAAAATTGTCTATACCGGAGACCTGGGTTCGCGGCAAAACATCACGGAATTAATTAAAGAAGTAAAAGAAACCGATCTGCTGATTATTGAGGGTGCTTCTATCCAACCAACGGCTAACCACTTCACTCTCCAACAGGTAAAAACGGTGGCTAGTCAGGCACAGGCGAAAAAAACACTGCTGGTGCACGTACAGCCGCGGCTTCTAGCTTATGCTAAAAAATTCTGTCGTACAAATAAAGGTTTTATAATGGGGCGGGATGGATTGAAACTAACGATCTAAATAAAAAGCTCCTGTTAGCATAAATAATCAAAAACACTGCAAAGGATAATAAAAAATGAAGCGCCAATATTCCTGGCGCTCTTATTAGTTGCGCTATCTCTTAGTACCCCAGAAAACAACCGTCTCGCCCATCAGCATGATATTAAAAATCCAACACCATACGCAAAAAGAGCAAAACAACAACATTACTGATCCTTATTCAGATTAGGCCTTGACAGTCAGCCAAAAGTATGATAGTCTAGCTGGCTACCCTGCTCATTAAAAAAAGTGGATGTAGCCAAAGAACGCCAGTGGCTTAGCTATGATAAAACATAGTTGAGTTTGCACTGGGAAACCGGAAACGTCAAACGCAAGGAGAGGCGTATGACTTTGCAAAACACGATAGCCAAAAAAGTGGTGACTTTTACTGAACCGAGGATTGATGATTACCTCGGCTTAGAAATTGCCCGCCGTTTTGGTGATGGCATTTGGCCGGGAATTAAGACGGCGCTGATCGCCCCGCGCGACGGCAGTCGGCCACAAAAAATGAGTACTTCACTCTACTTCCGGCACTACGGACAGTTGTGGCTGGGCATCGGCGAGGAAAACGTAGGACAGCCCGTGGCTGCGACCATTGCCGACCTCACTGACACTAGTTCAAACCGCAAGGTGAAGATGCTGGTAGACCTGGCCAATACCGCCACTACCGGCAAGTCTTCGCCGCTTAACCTCGGGCACTGCGTGTATCTGCTGACGCATGTCGGCTGGGAACCTTGGCAGATAGAGTCCTGGTTGAACGTCTTCTTTGACGCCTTTTTCAATCCGGAGCTGACTATCCGACCTCATCAGCCAGCCAGCGGCCATCAGGAAACCGGTCTGGTCTTCCCTATAATTGACCGGGGTGCCCGCATTCTTGATTCCCTGTATCATAGGTGGTTAAGGGAAAAAACGCCCGAACTGGCCGCTCTGGACCAGCTGAAGCGCATGGTCAATGCGGCTGGACAGTCTCAGCCGTCAAGAATCCTGAACCTCGCTGAAGGCGTGGCCCTTCTGTGCGCTACTTCCGCTAACGGCCAGGAAGCGGCGTATAACTGGATCGCGCCGGTGTTTAACGCCGCTGTCCGGCACCAGCAGGACTTTGTGGCGGCAGTCAACATTCTCAAGAAGCTAACTCCGAGAACAACTGGCTGCCATCAGTTTTTACCTGACGGCGACATCACCGTCCTGGCCGTTGATAGCCAGAGAAATCCGATGAACAACCGCTGTCTGACAGCAGCCGCTCGCTATCTGGATCTGAACTTGGATTTATTGGTCGTCCAGCGCGCGACCGGACACATTCAAATCATCGGCATGAGCCAGCTGGATCCGCGCTACATGCAGATGATCACGCGGGCTATCCGTCTGGAGGAAATGCATTCGGCTGGCGCTCAGGCTGATTTCAGCTTTGAACAGTTGGCAAAAGCCGGCCTGCTGGCAGGTTGTCCGGCCTGGTTCTACCAGACCAACGGGCATACGCCGACTATGCTCGCGAACGGATCGTTTACCCTGCCAAACGTCCCGGTGACTTGCTTGAGCGTGGAGACCGTCTTGCAGATCATCAGGAGTATTCTGCGCCAGCCTCCGACTGAAGAAGGTTGGGCAGACTGGCTTAAGGGCTAGACAGCACGTTCTTTCGTATTAATAAGTTAACACAATAAAATCACCCCAGGGGTCCTGCTACGGATTCCTGGGGAAATTTTTTTACCTCATTTATTCTGGGGCGGGACAGACGAAAATAAATATTCAAATAAAAAAAGCGGCTCGCGATTCATTGAATCGTGAGCCGTCTGAATGTTCATCCTCCGTTTAGTTGAGCGGCTTGCCGCAAATGGTGCAAAACTTCTTCCCTTGTGCTTTCATAATAGGATGCCCGGTGGCTTCGTGTTGCCTTCCTGGCAGAACTTTGTCGCTCATATGAAAGCCGCACTTTCCGCAGTGATTAATCCCCTCATGCTCACAGCTTGCCTGTTCTGCAGTCATATCATCGGCAGCGGGATTCTGATCGTCGTTTGGTCTTATGTCCATTAAACGTCCTCTTTAATGCACTTTTTTCATTATTTTCACTTCTAAATATCCTAAACTATAATATAAAATAAATCAAGCAAAACAACCTTGCTTATAAAAAAGCCGCGGGGTAAACCTCACGGCTCTGGACAGCTTGATATAAGCTGTTTTCGGATACTTAGTATGCTAAGAGAATTTTGGGATTGCCTCTGGCGCGCAAGAACCACTCTAGGGCGGTCATGCCGACGGTCACCCGCTCGTTAGGTTTATCGGCGCTGGTTACTAAGTCTTCTATGGTAACCAGCTGAGGCTTTTCTGCTCCGCCTGGGTCGCTTTCGTAAATCGCTGTATAGGCGGCTTCCCGCGGGCAAAACACAACCGCAGCGTCCTTCTTTGCCTCTCCGCTAGCTAGTACCCACCTAACCACCGGCAACGCAATTTCAGCCTTGAGGATCCCAATGGAAGTAATATTAGGCAGGGTCAATGAGAACCCCGCCCCCGGCCTGTTGGCTCGCGTCATCCATCCTGCCTCAGTCATGCCCAGCTTTTTGCCGGCCACATTGATAATGACGAATGGCTGTAACTGTTTGCCCCCAGGATTGGCAATGACCTCTGCCGGATACTCACCCGGTAAAACCTTGATTTCCGGCGCTTTGGGCATTGCCCCGACCTCTGGAAAAGCAACCTCTTCGCCAGATACCACAATACTTCTAATAGGTTCCATCTTACCCTCCGTAAGTGAAAGTTTCTATTTTCCAAAACAATTACTTTATCCTAACTTATCTATTATTGGCAAATTTGTCAACTCTACAAATCTCAACCAGGATGGTTAGTTTATTTCAAGTCATATTATTACCTTCCAGTTTAACTTTCCAAACCAATGAACGAGCAGTATAATTAAAATGTATTATTGAGCTAAATGATTATCACTACCGGCGCCAAGCACTGGGAAAAAACCGTTTAATCAGCTACAATTATTAAATTATGAAGAAAGAACTGGAAAAAGCCTATCAACCGCAAAACATCGAAAAAAGGATTTACCAGGCCTGGGAAAAATCCGGCTATTTTAATCCCAATAACCTGCCGGGCAAGCGCAAAAAAGTTTTCAGTATTTCCATGCCGCCATCAAATGTCACCGGCGAGCTGCACCTCGGACACGCAGTCGGTTTCACTGTCCAAGACATTCTCACCCGCTACCACCGGATGCTAGGGGACAAAACGCTCTGGCTGCCGGGCACCGACCATGCCGGCATCTCCACCCAGGTCATGGTTGAGCGGCTGATTACCAAAGAAGGCCTGGACCGGCACAAGCTGGGGCGGGATAAATTCCTCCAGCGCGTCTGGCAGTGGAAAAAGAAATACGGTTCTCGCATTACCGAGCAGACCAGGCAAATCGGCGCTTCCTGCGACTGGTCGCGCGAGCACTTCACCATGGACGCCACGCTGACCAAGGCGGTGCAGGAGGCTTTTATAAAAATGTTCAAAGACAAGCTGATCTACCGCGGCCAGAGGATAGTCAATTGGTGTCCGCGCTGCGCTTCCGCCCTTTCTGATCTCGAGGTTAAACACCAGGAAACTTCCAGCAAGCTGTGGTATCTGCGCTACCCGCTTTTTGGCAGCACTAAATACCTGGTGGTGGCGACAACCCGGCCGGAGACCATGCTGGGCGACACAGCCGTGGCGGTCAATCCAAATGATAAGCGTTACGAAAAATACATCGGTAAAACTGTTTTATTGCCGATTATGAACCGGGAAATACCCATCATCGCCGACCGGCGCGTTGACCAGTCTTTCGGTACCGGAGCAGTGAAGGTTACTCCGGCACACGACCATCTTGATTATGAAATCGCCCAGGATCACAAGCTAGCCATAATAAATATTATCGGGCCTGACAACCGCCTGACCAAACAAGCCGGAGAATTTTATGGCCAAAGCGTACAGGAGGCCCGCCACAGCATTCTGAAACGGCTGGAGGAAGATGAGCTCTTGGATAACACCGTAGATTATATACACAACCTGGCCAGGTGCGAAAGATGCGGCACGCCGATAGAACCCCTGATCTCCAAACAGTGGTTTGTGGATATAAAAAAACTGGCCAAGCCGGCCATCAAAGCCGTCACCAGCGGTAAAATTAAAATCATTCCGCAGAGATATGAAAAAATTTACTTTCACTGGATGAATAATATAAAAGACTGGTGCATCTCCCGCCAGCTTTGGTGGGGGCATCAGATACCGGTCTGGTATAAAGACGATAAAATAAAGGCTTCGGTTGATAAGCCCGGCGAAGGCTGGACGCAGGACCCTGACACTCTGGATACCTGGTTTTCCTCCGGCTTGTGGACTTTTTCCACCCTGGGCTGGCCGGAAAAAACCAAAGACTTCAAAACCTTCCATCCCACTTCGGTCATGGAAACCAGCTGGGACATCCTCTTTTTCTGGGTAGCGCGCATGATCATGATGAGCTTGTATCACACCGGGCAGGTACCCTTCAAAACAGTGTATTTGCACGGCTTGGTTCTCGACAGGCAGGGCAAAAAAATGTCCAAATCAAAAGGCACTGGCGTCGATCCGATCCCTATGACGGAAAAATACGGTACGGATGCTATCCGCTTGTCGCTAGTATTGGGCACGTCGCCTGGCCAGGATTTCCGCCTTTACGAAGAGAAGATCGCCGGCTATCGCAATTTTATCAACAAACTTTGGAATGTTTCACGCTATATACTCTCTCAGGCCGCCGGTCCGGTCAAAGAACCGACTGCTAAAAACCTGGCTGATCAGTGGATATTAAGCCGCTTGCAGACTGTCACCAAACAGGCCACGGAATATCTGGACGGCTATCAGTTCTCGGAAGCCGGCACGCTGATCTACGAATTTTTATGGCACGAATTTGCCGATTGGTACCTGGAAGCCACCAAAATAAAACAGAATACCTCCATCCTGCATTATGTCCTGGAAACGGTCATTAAACTGGCGCATCCTTTCATGCCATTCGTCACGGAAGAAATTTGGTCTCGTTGGCATGGCACGGAAAAATCAAAAATGCTGATTATCCAGCCGTGGCCGACTTACGAAAAAACTTTTGCTGATCCAGAGGCAGAAAAAGAATTTACTTCGCTTAAAGATTTTATAATTGGCGCTAGAAATTTCCGGGCGGAACACAAAATCGCGCTCTCTGAAAAAATCTCTGCTTATTTCTGGGGGGAACGGGCCGGTTTGGTTAGTAAAAACTTAGAAATTGTGAAATCACTGGCCAGAATTGAAAATCTGGAAAACAAAAAACAGCTGAAAGCCACCGGCTCCCTGTCCGGCCTTGATTACTTCATTGATTACCGGCACGACGATAAAAAAATCAAAAAAGAGATTGAAAAAATCTCCCAATACATCCAGCAGCTGGAGCAAAAACTGGCCAATAAAAATTTCACTGATAAAGCGCCGAAAGAGATAGTCGCCAAAGAGCAGGAAAAACTGAAAGAGCAGAAAGAACGGCTGAAAAAGCTGCTCTAAGCCACGGTTTTAAACTTCACTTAATGGACTGTTCTTCTGTATTTAGCTTGGTTAGCTATTCTAACGTCTGAACTGGAATATGGCGAACTTTTACGAAAATCTCTCTGGCGTCGACTTTCTGCACGTATTTCAATATTTTCCCCTTTCTTCATTTGCCTAGCTTCAGTTGCTCTAGCCGCGGCTGGCGCAGCCATTCTTTTAATCTTTTCAAGTTGTTCCGGATCAAACCCTGTCTCTGCCCTCATATTATTGAATTAATTGTAAATTGAATAACATAATAGCTCTTGGTTAAAGGTTTATAGCTCGCAATTCTCTATTCAATCACCCTGAACACTTCATCCGGGGTGGTCTTGCCTTGGAGCGCCTTCATTATCCCGTCCTGCACCATGGTAATGAAGTTATTTTTTTTGGCAGCTTCCTTGATTTGCGTTTCCGCGATATGCCCCTCCAAAATTAAATTCTGGATGTCTTCATTCATGGTCAATATCTCAAAAATACCAAGCCGCCCTTTATAGCCTATCTTATTGCATTTATCGCAGCCCTGGCCTTTGAATAATTTAATGTTATTTTTATCAACTTTCGCTAATTCGCCCGGCGGCAATGAATCCAAAACTTTGATGATCCTCTCCCGTATGTCGTCGGAAATTTTATACTCTATTTTACAGTATTCGCAATTTTTGCGGACTAAGCGCTGGCCGATAACCATATTCAACGACGGAGCCAGTAAAAACGGCTTGGCTTCCATAGACAGCAGTCGGGGGATAGCGCCGGCGGCGGAATTTGTGTGCAGGGTGGAGAGCATCAGATGGCCGGTTAATGACGCCTGGATGGCGATTTCCGCCGTCTCCTTGTCGCGAATTTCTCCGATCATCACCACGTCCGGATCCTGGCGCAAAACGGATTTCAGGGCAATAGCGTAGGTAAAATGCCTCTTACGGCCGCTGGTGCCTGTCAGAGCCGCGGACTCCTTGCCTTCCTCTGCCAGATCGGTGGTTTCCACCTGGCTCTGGATCACGCCTTTTAACCGGTACTCAATGGGATTTTCCAGAGTGATGACTTTTGATTCCGGCTTGTTGAGTTTTTTCAAAACTGCGTAAAGCGTGGTGGTTTTGCCGGAACCGGTGGGGCCGGTATTCAAAATCATGCCATTAGGACGCTCAATTTCCTTCTTCAGCCTTTCATAAGCCAGCCCGGTGAGCCCCAAATCTTCCAGATTAAAAGCCGTGGCTGACGACATCAAAAGCCTCATCACTACGCTTTCTCCGTATGAGGTTGGCACCGTGGAAACACGCACGTCTATGAATTCTTCTTTCAAATAAATGCTGAAACGCCCATCCTGGGGAATATCAGCTATGTTAATTTTGAGCTTGGCCGTTAATTTTATGCGGTTGATGATTTTCTGCCACAGCTTTTTGTCTATGACCGCCACGTCATGCAAAAAACCGTCAATGCGGAAACGAATCTTGATGTCATCCTGCTCCGCCTCAATATGCACATCCGAGGCGTCAGACTTGATGGCGCTGGCCAGCACCAGGACCAGCATGTCAGTCATGGAAACATGCTGAATTTTCTCCCCCAAATCCCTGAAAGAGCGTATCTCATTTTTAAAATGCTCCAGATCGCTCGCGGTAATTTCCACGCCGCCCTCATATTTTCGCAGTTTCGGTATGGTGGCATACAATTTCATGGCCGCCGCCAGGCTTAATTCGGAAATCTGATAAACTTCTCCGTGGCTTTTGGTATCTCTTTCCAGATCTCTCAATATCTCCATTACCTTGGGGTTGGAGGGGTTGACCGTCCCTAAACGAAATTCGTTGTCAGTTTTTAAAAAACACACTAATTTCAGCTCGCTGGCTTGCTCCTCGCGTATCATAATCAGGGCTTCCGGAGAAATCGGAAAACCTTTTAAAAAGATATAATTGGCTCCGGCTTGCGCTGCCTGGCTGCGGATCGCTTCTTCTTTCCTCTTCTCGTCAAGCTCCTTCATCTTCTCGTGCAATTTTTCCTCAACTTCATCCGAGCTGATTTGAATGCGATCATTCAAGCCGGGCGCCCGGCCGATAATGCCATTACCTGAAATTTTTTCTTGATCACCGTCCATATCAGGCATTATATCAGACAATGACCATTTAGTGGAACCCCACACCGCCCCGTAAATTTACGGGGCAGCCATTCATCCACGGGTTTATGCCCATGGCGTTCTGGTGCGTGGGTAAAAACAAAAAGCCCCATTTATCGGGCTTTTTTACCGTTTTTTTTGTTTAGCTGATTTTACCCTGCATATACCCCTTGGCGATAATCAGCACCCTCTGCTCAACAGATAACAGATCAGCATTGGCAATAAAGAATTTGGTGAAATTTCTTGTCCCAGTGGGATGAAACTCCTTGAACAACGCGGCGCCGTCAATCGCTCTGGACGTATTGACGATTACTTCCACTCCATGGTTGCTTTCATAAATAACCATGATAATTTCCGCTTTTGGCGTATTGATGATCAGCTCGTCAATCACACCCTCTAAATCACTGGCGCCGGCGCCAGACTTCTGGAAATCCTGCTTATTCAGCAAAGTCCAGACAACCTGCCCTTCAGCATCGGTTTTCAGCCTGGCTAAAGCCCTGCCCCAGAGCTTCAAAGTGTTGATAGATTTGGTTCGGTACAAATTTTTTATGATATCGTCCCGCCGGGCGCCATTTTCTATCAAATGGCTGCTGATGGCCAGCGATTTCGGAGTGACGTTGTTGCTCTGGAAGCTTTTGGTTTTGGAAATGATGCCGGTCAAAAGGCTAGTGGCGATATATTCATCCAATAATTTTTCCTTAAAGCCCCTGAATAATTCGAAAACTATTTCTGAAGTCGAAGTGGCCACCAGGTCAACGACGTTTATTTCTCCGAAATATTCATTGGCCGGATTGTGGTCGATGTTGACGATGGGGGTATGATAGAAAAAATCAGTATTATCGTCATATACTTTCCCCAACGTCTCAAGTTCCGGGGCATCCAGGACTACGATCAAATCATACTCATATGACGAGGCGGAAGTGGTGACGTCTCTCTCTTCAAAAAAACCGCCTTTTGGCGTGATAAAAATATCCAGTTTGCTGTCCTGGCTGATATTGTAGCTCAATTCCTGGACACGGGTCCTGGATAGATCAAGCGAGATTATAAATTTACGCAAAACCGTCAGGTCGGTATGGATTTCCTTGCTCTTCGGCAGAAACTGGTGGGAAGGAGGGAGGCTGAAATCACTACAGACTACTTTTACTTTTTTCCCGATTTTTTCCAGGGCTAAAAACAAACCCAAACCGGCAGCGACGGCGTCAGTCGAGGGAATGCTGGGCAGAGCAATAATTATATTCTTGCTTTTCTCAATCAATTCTATTGATTGCTGGGCTGGAGTTCTTTCCATATTTAAACAAAACGATAAAAAAATTTTAAGTTGAATAAATTAGTATACAAGATGGGTATTTGTCTGTCAAGGTTGGCGGACAGCGAATTATTAAGTAAAATAATGATATGACCATAACCACAACATCAGCCGCAGATACCCAAAAATTAGGGCTAAAATTAGCAAAAAAAACTAAAGCTGGCGAAATATTCGCTCTGGTTGGCGATCTGGGTGGCGGAAAAACCTGTTTTACCAAGGGCTTTGCCAGGGGTTTAGGCGTAAAAAATCTGATTTCCAGCCCTAGTTTCGTTTTAATGAAGATTCATCCTTTAAAACGTCAATTGATAAGATATTTCTGCCATGTGGATGCCTATCGGCTGAAAAGACCGGGGGAAATCATTGAAGCCGGGTTGGCTGAGTACCTGGGGCGGCGGGATACCGTGACTGTCATTGAATGGGCGGACCGCATTGAAAAAATATTAAAGCCCTACGAAAAAACATGGCTGAATTTTTTCTTCATTGATAAAAACATCAGAAAAATAAAAATAACAAAAAAACATAGCGAATAAATCTATGTTTTCAAAAAAAATTTAATTAGCCGCCAAGGGTTTTTCCAGGACCTGCTTTTTTGCTTCTTGACTTTCAATTATACTGTCTTCTACCACCATTTTTTCCTTAGAAATAGAGAGTACCTGATCCTTGGCCACCAGCAGTTCCTGATTTAACAATCCCTTTATCAAATCGCCGCTCTTAATATGATAATGCGTAATAAAATGCGAAACCGGATCAAGGTCGAAATCGCTGACCTTGCCAAGAAAATTTTCTGACAGAGTATAGGCAGGCAATCCGATTAAATCTCCTTTGGAAATTCTCATGGGGAAACGACTTCCTTATCCTTTTTATCATTTTCTTTCTTGAATATATAGTACTGCTGAGCCACCGTAAATAACGTGGAAACCAGCCAGTAAAGGGTCAGACCGGCGGGGAATTGAATGCCAAAAAATACGGTAATGATGGGCATAAAATACATCATTTGCTTGTTTATGCCCGCCGTCATGCTCTCATCCTTGGCACCAGGCAGTTTCGGAGGCATTTTTGCCTGTAGCATTCTGGTCTGCCAGAATTGCGCCGCGCCGGCTAATATGGCAAACAGATAATTTTTACTCTGTGAAAGGTCAAAAATCCCCAAAAAAGTGGGGTTTATCGCCTTGGTAGTGAAAATATTTCTCAGGGGTTCATACAAATGCTTCAGCTGATCTATGACCAGAATATGGGTGGTGGCGTCTGTCTGGGCGGCTACCAGAAAAACCCGGTAAAGGGCGATTAAAATCGGCAATTGTATGAGCAATGGCAGGCATGAGGAGAACGGATTTACCTTGTTTTCCTTATAAAATTTCATCATCTGGCGTCCCAGCTCTTCTTTATTATTTTTAAATTTATCCTGCAGAATTTTGAGCTTCGGCTGGGCCTGTTGCAGTAATTTCTGGGATTTGATTGAAGAGCGGGAAGGGAAGTATAATATTACCTTGATAATTAAGGTTAAAATTATTATCGCCACTCCTAAGTCCGGAATGAAATTGTAAATAAAAACCAAGCCATTGAAAAGTGGCTCAAATAATACCAAATTATAAATATTACTTATCATTATTTTAATTGATCAACTCCGATATTTTTATTAAATGGATTGCATTTTAAAACCCGTTTGGTAGCGAGAAAAAAGCCCTTAATCAAGCCATATTTTTCTATAGCCTGGTATGCATATTCTGAGCAGGTCGGCTGGAAGCGGCAGTAACCGTATGGGTGCTTATAGGCAAAAATTCCATGATCCGGCGAAATCGTTTTTTGATAAACTCTGATGATGGCTAAAAATATTTTATTTATCATTCTAGGGTTCTATTAATCTGGCTTTTTTAAGCAATTTTAGCAAAAAATCACGAAACTCCGCCTGCCTCAACTCCTGCAGCGCCGGCCTGATAATAAAAATAACGTCATAGCCGGGCACAATCTTCGTCCGCATATTTTCAATGTTGGCGCGCAGCTGGCGTTTCAGGCGGTTTCGTTTAGTCGCTTTCTTTACTGTTTTTGTGCTGATAGAAAAGCCAAAACGGGATTCCGGAAGACGATTTTTCAAAATTTTCAATATTAACTGCGGTGAAAACGCCGTCCGGCCATAACGATGCAGCCTGGCCCAGTCCTCCTCTTTGGTAATCCTAAATTGCCGGCGTAGCATAAATTTAGTGCGAAAGCATTCGGCGTCCTCTTTTCCTTCTCCTGGCCAGCACTTTCCGCCCATTTTTAGTGCGCATCCTCTTCCTAAATCCATGGACCCTCTGTCTGTGTCTTTTCTTCGGCTGATACGTTCTTTTTGGCATATATTACAAAAATGAATACTAAAAAACCATTGCTTGAAGTTACTCCAGTATATCAATTAATCCGCCTAAGGTCAATCAAAAAGAATTGTCCTCATGCTATCAACAGCTTATGCACAAACAATCTACACATTAAGTGTTCTGTATTAATAATATTTGTGATACTATATATAGTACGCTTTATTTTTCACTGCGTATTTTATGGACAAAGAACAATTGTGGCAGGCGGCATTAGGAGAACTTGAACTCTCGATTAGCAAGGCAAATTTCACTACCTGGTTCAAAAATACTTTCATCTCTTCGTATGAAGGAGATAATGTTGTAATTGGCGCCCCAAATTCATTTACCAAAACCTGGCTGGAAAATAAATACCATAAGGAAATAGCCAAGGCGCTCGATAATATTTCCGACCATAAAGTCAAAGAAATATCATACATAGTCGAATCTTCAAAAAAACCAGTTTCTCACGAAAAAATAAGCGCCGGCCAACCTGTTCAGCAAATCACAGCAGTTCCGGAAATAAACGGCGGGAAGAAAAATGGTTTCGGGCTGATCAGCCAGTACACCTTTGAAAATTTTGTGGTTGGCAAGGGTAATGAACTGGCTCATGCCGCCTGCCAGGCAGTAGCGCAGAAGCCGGGTGAAGTCTATAACCCCCTATTTTTATACGGCGGAGCTGGGCTGGGAAAAACCCATTTATTGCAGGCCGTAGCCCACGAAGTGCTGAAAAAATCCCCAAATAAAAAAGTAATTTACGTAACGTGCGAAAAATTCACTGATGAATTTATCCGGGCCATTACCCGGGGAAACGCCAATAGTTTCAAGGATTTTTATCGGGCGGCCGACCTCCTATTGATTGACGACATCCAGTTCCTGGCCGGGAAAGAGGGCACTCAGGAAGAGTTTTTCCATACTTTCAACGCCCTGCATCAGCAAAACAAACAGATAGTCATAAGCTCCGACCGCCCTCCTAAAGCCATTCCCGCTCTGGAAAACAGGCTTATTTCCCGTTTCGAATGGGGCATGATCGCCGATGTCGCTCAGCCGGATTACGAGACCAGGGTGGCTATCTTAAACTCAAAATGCGAGGAGAAAAAATGCGGATTATCCAGGGAAGTGATGGCTTTGATCGCCAGCTCCATCCAGAGCAACGTACGCGAGCTTGAGGGCGCCCTGAACAGGATTATTGCCTACCACCAGCTGAATAAAACCGAGCCGACCGTGGAATCCGTTAAAAATATAATTTCCAGCTTAAATAACTACCGCAAAAGAGACGGCGCTATCACTACCAAACAAATAATTTCTACGGTTTCTGAATTTTTTGATACTTCTATAGAAAACTTGCTGGGCAGCGGGCGCAAAAAGGAGCTGGTTACCCCGCGACAGATTATTATGTTTCTGATGCGCGAAGAAGCAAAATGCTCTTTCCCGGCTATCGGCCTGGAATTAGGCGGCCGGGACCACACTACAGCTATGCATGCCTGCCAGAAAATTAAAAAAGCCATTGAGGAAGACGAAAAGATCAGACAGGATATAAACCTGATACGGGAACGCCTATATAATAAATAAATTTAGCTTGGGGATAAGGCTGGTAAAAGATGTGGAGCATAAGCGCATATTTCCATAAAATATATTCAACACGAAAAAAATAATAAAATTACTCCCAATTGATCCACCGCTAACCAGCTCCCACTTAAGGATTCCTCCACACTGTAAATAAATTTACTCCTTCACTATACCCAAGCTTCATCGAGCCAAAAGCAACATTAAAAAAACTTTTCCACTTATCCACTCCGTTACTATATATATAGTTAATTTAATAAATAAATAAATATGAAAGTAATATGTACACAGGAAAATTTAAACAGGGGGCTGCAGCTCGTCAGTCATATTGCCAGTAAAAATATTTCCCTGCCAATTTTAAACAACGTTTTAATTAAAGCTGAAAAGGGAGGCATTATTTTAATGACCACAAATCTGGAAATTGGCGTTATTTGTAAAGTCAGGGGGAAGGTAGAAAGAGAAGGGTCGTTCACCGTGCAGGCAAAAACATTAAGCGACTATATCAGCCTACTGCCAAAAGAAAACGTGGCGATTGAATTGGATAATCAAAGCCTAAAAATCGAGGGAAAAGGCTCAAAAACGGTTATGAAAGGGGTGGAATCTTCAGAATTTCCTCTTATTCCCGAGGTTGCTTCCGCCAGCAATTATCAGATCAAAACAAAACAGTTGAAAGACGCCTTATCGACCGTTTCTTTTGCTGTGGCTATCGATGAAACGCGCCCGGAAATCAGCGGGGTCTATTTCCAATTTGCGGACAATAAGCTTACCCTGGTTTCAACCGACAGTTACCGTTTGGCGGAGAAGGAAATCGATCTGGGAAAAAACGTTAGCCAGCCTTACAATGCCATTGTTCCCCTGCGTACCATACAGGAGTTAATCAGGATTCTGGGCAGCGAGGAAGGAGAGTCTGTGACTATTTCCGTCAATGAGAATCAGATTTTATTTTCTTTTGGGGAATGCAATTTATCCTCGAGAATTATTGAAGGCAAATATCCCGATTATCAGCAAATTATTCCCAAGGAACACCGGACTAGCGCGGTAGTGAACACGAAAAGTTTCATTAACACGGTTAAGAGAGCGAGCCTTTTTTGCAAGCCGGGCGGTAACGATATTATGCTGAAATTAAGCGTTGGGGCAAAAGAGGTATTAGTGACTGCCAATAATTTACAGATAGGCGAAAGCGAAGCCAGACAGGAGGCTGATCTGGAAGGCGAAGATAATAATATTATTTTTAACTACCGTTATCTGCTTGATGGGCTGCAGAATATTAATGACGAAGAATGCGTTTTTGAAATGAGCAGCAATACCACGCCTGGACTGCTGCGGCCGAAAAGTGACAATACTTACGTGTATATAATAATGCCGATCAAGCAGTAATTGATTATAAAAAAACGGGATTAATTTCAACCCCGTTTTTTATTTAAATTATTTTATTGTGCAGCTTCCGGTACCAGGTAGTTGAAGGTGATTTTGCTGGATCCGTGGTTGCCAACTTCATCATAAACTTTAACCTCCAAATCATGAAACCCGTTTTGTAATCCCGTGGCAGTATAATGGACGGTAAACGGCACCTTAGTCAATGTCTTGATCAGATTGCCATCAAGATAGTATTCAACCTTATTTACATAATGGCCGGTTTTAGGCGCTGGCGCAGAGTCAATGGTGAAAGTCGGCGTGTTAATAGTGGCACCGTTAGCCGGCTGAATAAATTCTACGGCGGGAAAATTTTCCTTAGCTCGAAGGCTGCAGTCGCCTTGAGGCGGTTTCGTGTCTATGTAGCCGTTTTCCTTGGCCCATTTTTGGACAGGCTCTTCCCAATTGGCAAACTGCGGATCCTTGGCAGGGTCATCCGGGACTGGTCCCTGAGGGTTATCCTTATCAACATAGAAAAGGATATCGTGGGCAATCTTAAGAGTTTTTTCCTGGATGAATTCAGCCGGGTAAGTGCTTAGGCAGGAATCGGGGATTGTCTTGCCTGTGGTCTTGTCAATTTTGACGGTTACTCCTTCGCCATAGTTTCCGCGCAGTATCGGTTTTTCGGAATTATTGGCATCAGGCTGTTTGAATGGCTCTGCTGGACCGCCGACAGTGCGTTTCATGTATTCCTGCCAGATAGGCGCTGCCACCACCGAGCCGTCTGCACCGCGCGTCATTTCAGAATTATTGTTATTGCCCACCCATACGCCGGTGGCGATTGACGGAGTATAGCCGATAGTCCAGGCGTCATGATAGTCATTGGTAGTGCCAGTTTTGGCGGCGACCGGGCGGTCAGGAAGGGTCAGGTGGTTGGCCGCTCCGAAAATGTAGGCACGCGCGCCATTGTCTGAGAGTATGTTGTTTAATAATCTGACCGGCTTTTCGTCTATTACCCTTTCCTCGTGGTTTTTATATTCTTCCAGAATTTTTCCGTTTTTATCCTCGACTTTCAGAATGGCGGTAACCGGATTTCTGATTCCCTCTCTGGCAAAGGTGGCATAGGCGGAAGTATGGTCTAAGAGCGTCACTTCGCCGCCGCCTAGCACTAAGGACAGGCCAAAGCGGCTGCGGTCTGAAAAAGTTGAATAGCCGAGCTTTTCCGCCGTATCAATGACAGTATCAATGCCGGCTAAATAAAGAGTTTTCACGGCCGGGATATTCAGTGATCCGGCCAGGGCCTGGCGCATGGTTACGGGCCCGTGTTCTTTCAAATCATAATTTTTTGGCGTGTAATCTTTGGTATCTGTTTTGAATCTGGTTACCAGATCAAAGAGAATCGTATCGGCAGTATAGCCTTTTTGGAAAGCAGTGAGATAGACTATCGGCTTGAAGGAAGAGCCGGGCTGCCGCGGCCTTAAAACGACATTTACGTTGCCGTCTATGCTTTCGTCGTTATAATCCTTGGATCCGACCATGGCTAAAATCTGGCCGGTTTTTGTATCCAGAGAAACTAGGGCGGCATTGCTGGCTTTGTAATTTGTCGCATTTTTATCAGCGTATTTTGTCACTACTTCCTCGGCAATCCTCTGCTTATCAATATTCAGCGTGGTAGTAACTTTCAGTCCGCCTTGCTCCAGTACGGTTTCTCCATATTTTTCGCTGAGCAGCTCGCGCACGTACATCACGAAGTGCGGCGCCAGCAAGCTTTCACTCGGAGGCTTAAGGCGCTCTAAAATGTTGTCCTTCTTTGCTTCATCGGCCTGGTCTCTGGTGATATAGCCCTGAGTTACCATGAGGTCCAATATCAAATGCAGCCGGTTGGAAAGTTCGTCAGTATGCGTGCCGAACGGTGAATAGTAGGTGGGCAGCTGAGGCAGGGCAGCCAGAAAAGCTGACTCAGACAGAGTTAAATCTTTCGCCGATTTACCAAGAAATGTCTGGGACGCCGCCTCAACTCCGTAGGCGGTTGAACCGTAGGGTATTTCATTTAAATATAGCTGCAGGATCTGATCTTTGCTAAATTTTTTTTCCAGCTGGTAAGACAAAATAATTTCTTTGATTTTTCTTGTGTATGAGTGTTCTGAAGTGAGTATCGCGTTTTTAACGAATTGCTGGGTAATGGTAGAGCCGCCGCGGGGAGGGCACAGTCCTCCCAGGTTGCCGAATGCTTCATGGCAGAGGGCCATGCCGATGGCCGGGATGTCGAAACCGCCATGCTTGAAGAAATCCTTGTCTTCAACGGCAATAGTGGCGTCTTTCATGTAGGCGGGAATGTTCTCAAGCTGAATAATCGTCCTTTTCTCAGGGCCGTGAATTTCATATAGTATAGTTTTGCCGTCGTTAGCGTAAATTTTCGTGCTTTCAGCGACAGTCCGGTCAATAATTTTATTAGGATCGGGCAGGTCCCGCGAGACCCAGGTAAACAAGCCGATCATCCCGATAACAATCACTAAAAAAAATACCACCAGAATCTGCAGCCAATGCGAAAGGATTCTCTTGAACAAAGGTTTTTTCCCTTGGCCCTCTCTGGTTCTTTTTACCAGTCGTTCGCCAATCTTTCTTATGTGAAACTTCGAATCTCTTAATTGGGGGATAGGCATTTTATTTTATCTGTATTGTTTAGAACAAATAATGGCTGCACCGATCACGCCAGCCTGATATTTCAGCTTAGAAGCGACAATCTTAGTTTTTTTCAACTCCGGATATATTATTTTATCATTAACGGAATTTATGGCGGTATTAATAAGCAATCCGACCTTCGACATCCCGCCGCCAAGAATGATGATATCGGGATTGTAGCTGTGAATCGCGTTAGCCAATCCAATGGCCAGGTGGCATGACATAAGCTGAAATACTTTCAGGGCATTTTTTTTGTTGTGTGCTGCTTCATCTTCTATCTGATACGGGGTTTTGGTCTGTTTGGTGATTTTTTTATAAATTTTTACCGCTGCTGAACCGGAAACCAGCGCTTCGAAGTGCCCGTAGCGCCCGCAGCTGCAGACCGGCGAGCCGGTGGCGATGGTCGTGTGCCCGAATTCAATTATGCCCTGAGCGCCGTGATAAATCTTTTTATTGATTACCAGCCCCGCGCCGATCCCCGTACCGATCGTTATCGTCAGGCAGGTATTATATTTCTTCCCTTCCCCGACAACCGCCTCAGCCAGGGCAACGCAATTGGCGTCATTATCCAGATGAACCGGTACCCTGAATCTTTTTTCTAGTATCTGTTTCAAAGGCACATTATGCCAGTCAGCCGGGAGGTTTGGGCTGCTGACTACTATGCCGGATTTGTTTTTTACCTGTCCAGTGATGCCGATGCCGATGCCTCTGACCTGGGAAGTAAATAAACCGCCGCTGCTAGCCAAAATGTCGGTTAGCACGGTTTTTTTATTGTGGTTATTTATGATAAATTTCTTGCTGGCAATAATCCGATTTTGCTGGTTAACCAGGCCAGCCTGAATTTTAGTGCCGCCGACATCTAGACCCAGCGTGTAAGTTGCCATAATGTTTTAGATTAGCCTTTTTATTATAACAGAATTAAGCTATAATATAAATGAAGGAAAAAATAATTATGGATAAAAAAGTGCTAACTGAAGAGATTCTGTCCCGGGGGGTAGAAGAAGTAATCGTGCAGAAAAGTTTATCAGAAAAATTGATCTCAGGCAAGAAGCTGCGCATCAAGTTCGGAGTTGATCCCACCTCGCCAAAAATACATTTGGGGCACTCTGTAGTTCTGAGAAAATTGAAGGCTTTCCAGAACCTGGGGCACCAAGTTATTTTTTTAATCGGTGATTTTACCGCGCAGATCGGCGATCCCTCTGACCGCCTGTCAGCGCGTCAGCCTTTGACCAAAGAACAGATTACGGAGAACATGAAATTATATAAGGAGCAGGTTGGCAAGATATTGGATCTGAAAAAAGTGGAAATCAGGCATAATTCCGAGTGGCATGGCAATATGGACTTTGCCGAGCTTTTTTCCGTAGCCAGCCGTTTTACCGTCAATCAAATGCTGGAGCGCGATATGTTTAAAAAAAGGATCCAGCTTAGAAAACCTCTCTGGGTCCATGAAATGATGTATCCAATCCTGCAGGCCTATGATTCAGTAGCCCTGCGGGCGGACGTGGAGCTGGGCGGCACTGACCAGACTTTCAATATGCTGGCGGCCAGAACCCTGCAGCCGCATTATGACCAGCCGCCACAGGATATCATGACCGTGCAGCTGTTAGAAGGCACTGATGGCCAGAAAAAAATGAGCAAAAGCACGGGAAATACCATAGATTTGTCGGATTCTCCGCAAAATATGTTCGGCAAGGTGATGTCCATCCCCGACGGGCTGATTATCAAGTTTTTTACCTTGCTGACGGATTTATCACTGAAAAAAATTGTTGAGTTTGATCAGGCTATCAAAAAAGGCGCCAATCCCCGTGATTATAAGTTTTTACTGGCTAAGGAGCTGGTAGCGATGTATCATGGCGATAAAAATGCGCAGGCTGAGGCCGCGGAGTTTGACCAGGTTTTTAAAAACAAAAAGGCGCCAAGCAGCATACCGGAATTCAAAGCGACAAAAAGTCAGTATGCCATTATAGAATTGATTACTGAGGCCAATCTGGCTAAATCCAAAGGTGAGGCCCGCCGCCTGGTCACTCAGGGAGGCGTGCGTTATGACCAGAAATTGGTTAAAGATTGGCAAGCCGTTATCAAGGCCGGTGCCGGCAAGGTGCTGCAGGTTGGCAAGCGTAAATTTATAAAACTGGTAAAATAATTTTAACTCTCACATGGCTATAATAATCATTGGCATTTTAGCGCTAGTATTATATTTTCTCGGCACCCATCTGTCCATGGCGACTTTTTATAAGCCCTACCGCTATTGGTGGAATTACTACAGCGATCTGGCATATTCGAAGAATGGTTTTGTTTCGCGCTTTTTCAACGTCAGCGGTACGGTTATTTTCGGCTTGGGCTACAGCGTCGTCTGGTTGAGTATCGGTAATTTTGTTGATAACCACATTCTGCTGATACAAATCGCGGGCATTATCGGTTCCCTGTCCCTGATCGGCACGATAGTCTTTCCTTATGAAAAATTTCAGCAAGTACTGCATGGCTTTCTGGTGATGCTGTCGGTTTTTGGCTTGAACTTGGCGCTTTATGTCATTAATCTGGAATACCACTCCTGGCTGCTCCGCGTAAATATCGTTGCTTTCATAGTATATTTTATAGTCTGGGCTATTGCTAATCTAGCCTTCCGGGCGGATTTAAAAAAAGCCAGGCCATTCCATTCCCCGGTGCAAAAACTTTACGTTTTAATATTAGAGCTGGCTTTGCTGTCGGTGCTGCTGGGCAGATAAGCTGGGGGCGAAAATTGTTTATCTGAATTGATTTGCTGCCGTTTTTTGGCAGTTTGGCTTTTAATTTTCTTGGACAACCAGCCCGGCTGTTAAAATTTTTAACAAAAGAAGAAATAGGAAGCTATGAGGAATTTTTTGTCAAACTAAAGTTTGACAATCCGAATATGAGGTTAAAAAAAGCCCAACCGGATGGCCGGAAGGGCGCAGAATGCTTGGTGTAAACGTATGGTTAAGTACTTGTCGCTGTAGCCTTGTCTGGCTGCTCGCAGAAAAGAACGGTGGCGTAAGCGCAGTAGACTACAAAGGCGATGAAGACGCCGATCAGATAATAATCGACTCCCCTGTTCTGCAGGATGCCGAACCACCGGTAGATGTGTGGCAAAAATGCAAAGGCAAGTATGGCCGCGAAAAGGGTGCTGAATACCGGCAATTGCAGAATAACTTTATCACCCCGCCGACTGACTTTGTGCTCGTATCTTATGAACAAAACTGCACCAACGAGAGCGATGATCGCCAGACAGAAAGCTATGAGGCCCATTGTTATTCGTAGCACCTCAAATGATGTCATTATTCCATTTGCAAAAAAGTAGAAAAAAGAATAGTAGAGGCACACGATGAAGGCGGTAGTATACAGTGACATCTCTGACGACAATATTTTTCTGGTAATGATCATTATTGGCTCCTTTGGTTTTGGTTTCAATTTATATTTCAATGTGGCAGTGTAGCATGTTGCGGGGGCCTTGTCAATAGCCGTATTATGAACTGGCGAGTGCACCTTGGGAAAAGGTATGCTTGAATAGGTATACACGGTGAATTATAATGACTTATATTTTAAATTTTTACAGGATTGCTTGACAGCTGTTTTTTTTCGCGGTAAGGTGGATTTTTCCGCGTTCCTTAATAAAAAGTTTCATTGGATGAATTTATATAGATAGATAAAAAAACCACAATCTTCCCAAGGAGGAAAGAAGATGCATTTATTTTTGAAACGAACCGTCTGCCTGTTGGCTGTCTGGCTGTTTCTTTTGCCGGCATTATTGTCTGCCCAATCACGAGGCGATTACGACCGAGACCGCCGCTCAACTAGATTAGTGGATCTGACCTTTGGCCTTTTAACAAACCGGGGCTATGAGGCCAGTCACGTATCAACCGGGACCGCGGCTGGAACCGCCCTTAAGTACGAACAAACCGGCGGCTTTGAAGCCATGCTGACTATCCGGCAGCACATTTTTTCGCTTGGCGGGTATCTGCGCAACTGTAGCGCAGCCAACAGCCAGAGAATCGTGTTGGATGATTATTCCGGCGGTAACTGGCAAGAAATTGCCATGGGTCAGACGCAGCTTGGGCTGGCGGCGATGGTGGCCACTGAATTCTTTCAGCCATCCAGCAGCTACCCCTGGTTTTGGCTGAAACTGAGAATGGGCGGTACAGCCGATCCTTTTGGTCGGACGGTACGGCTCCGGCAAAGCCTGGACGATTACAGCGGCTTCGAGGATAACAGCCTGGGAGTCTGGAGAGAGCATACTTTCTTCATTGACGGCCTGGTTACCCTGCAGGACGCTAATCGCAGCCAGTTCGGGATTTTTTCCGCCGGTTTGCGGTTAACTCGCTATATTAACAGCTGGTCGCCGAAAAACAAGTCCGCGGCGTTCAGCCTGGAGCCTTCAAGCAGTTGGGGGCTGGCATTGTTGTTTAATCTATCTATATAGCCTTCAATGGCGCAACCAAAAAGCTTCTGGTCGGCAGACTAGAGGCTTTTATTATTGAAAATTATTTTTCTTTAACGTTTCGGGGTATCTGAAGTTGTCTATGAATAGAAGTGTAATAATTTGGCCTGTGGCCTAACATTGGAATGAATAGACAATTTGGGCGGAACAAATGAGAAATTCTTTCATGATTTTACCTTGATTTAGGATCCTTTTCAATTTATCCACACTATGCATAGGGTTGACATACGGTTGTTTTGGTGATACTGTGTGTAATCAGCTCTTTCTATAACGATAGAGCGATTAAAGTGGATAAAACGAAGAGACGCATCATTGCTACGTAGTATCTCTATTGAGAAAGGAAGGTGACTAATGGGAAAGCAGCACTTTATTCAAAAGGGTGATGGATCGGAAGTCAGCATTACGCAAGAAGGAGAAATAGCTGGTTTCCGGGCAGGTGATCGTGTGCGGTATACTGATGAGTGTTTTCCTCATTTAAGTGGGAAGACCGCCTTGGTTGTAGGTTTCGATGAGCAGAATCAGATCTGGACGCAACCCGATGGTCAAACCGGTTGCGCCAGCACGCGGGAGGACCACGCCACGAAGCATCTCATCAAACTCTAAACCAACCACACTCCAGCTGATCAATATTATTCCGACACAAAAGCCGTATGGTTTTACCCAGCGGCTTTTATCTTTTTAAAAAACATTTTCGCCATAGCATACAACTCATTATTATACGTAGTGTTTTCGTAAATTAACGCAATATTTGCTTATTATGCGAACTTAAGTCGCATTTCCTATTAATTTAAGACTATCAAGTTATCATTTAGTATGCAAATTTAGGGTAATTTTATTTATATAAAAACAGGCACTTTATATTTATGTCTGTTTTTAGGGACCGCGTTTATTTTCCCCGGTAGAATTTTGCTGCTTCCTCTGGAGGTACGGTATTGATAATGACGCGCGAACCGAGCTCCACGCCTGCCCAGGTGTCGCGGCGCGGACAGACGCGCAGGTAAAAATATTCGTTTTGGTCAGTGAGTGTCTGGTGCATGTAAAAATTATAGGGGAGATTCAACTTGTTTATTTTTTGCAGGACCAGCTTCAGCGCATGCGACAGGGATTTCAGTTCCCCTTCATTCAAAAGGGTAATATTATCAACCTGTCGTTTGGGCACGAACCAGGCTTCGTAATTGTATGACGAGGCATAGGGGCAAAATACGGAAATGTATTTGTCATTATATATTTTTCGCGGACCGCGTGGTTCCACCACCGCCAGGTGCTGATAATATGAATAGCCGTTTTTTATCTGGTATTTCCTGGCCCTGGCCAGTTTGTTGATAATATGGTTAGGTACAAATCCCGCCGCCATTATCTGGGAGTGGGCGTGCACCAGCGAGGCGCCGGCAATACCGCCGTGGTTTTTGAATATTATTATGTATTTTACCCTTGGATCTTCGGACAGGGCTTTGGTCCTGGCTTGGTAGGTTTGCAGCAGCCTGAAAATATGTTCCTGGCCGAATTCCGCCAATTCTTTATTATGATGCGGGGTTTCAATGATTACTTCCTGATGGCCGTAAGCCTTGGGGTTGTCAACAGAGACAAACGGAAAAATATTTTTTATGACTTTTATCTCCCACCACTGTTCCGGACCAACCTGGTAAAGCGCCGGCTGGGAGGGTTTTTTTACTTCCTGGCAGAATGGGCAGTCCTTCGATTTGACCGGAATCTCCTGGTGCCGGGCGGCATCGTGGGGACGCCCGCTTCTTTTCGGCGCCACAATAATAAAACGGTCATGAATTTCATCTATACGAATTTCGCTTTTGCATGCGGACGTCTTAGCTTTGATTTTTTTTGCTGTCATTGTCAGGCTTTTATTTTGATAATTTTTTGTACAGCTGGATGTATTTCTTGGCGGAAGATTTCCAGGAGAAATCTTTTTTAATGTCTTTTTCAACTATATTATACCATTTTTTCTGGTCCTGGAAAGTATTAATAGCGCGCTTGACTGTCTCAAAGAATTCCGCGGAATCGTAATTTTTAAGAACAAAGCCTTCCCCGTCATTTTCGTGATAATCAGCGACTGTATCTTTCAGCCCGCCAGTAGCCCGGACGATCGGTACTGTGCCGTAGCGCATGGCGATCATCTGGCCCAGGCCGCAGGGCTCGAATTTTGAGGGCATCAGAAAAATATCAGAACCGGCATAGATTTCCTGGGCAAATTTGGCATTGAATTCCAGCTTGGCATACATTTTTTGCGGATATTTATGACTGATCTCCGCCATCATTTTTTCCAGCTTAGGATCGCCGGTGCCGAGCAGGACAAACTGGATATTTTCCCGGGCTAATTTATCAGCTACCTCATAAATCAAGTCAATGCCTTTTTGGTCGGCCAGGCGTGAGACAATTCCCAGGACAGGGATATTTTTATCCTTTTTAAAATTGCATATTTGCTGCAGCCCTTCTTTGCATTTAGCTTTTCCGGATAGGTCTTTGGCAGAAAAATTAGCCGTAATGCTCTCATCTGTTTCCGGATCAAATCTTTCCACGTCAATGCCGTTTAATATGCCGACCAGCTCATTTTTCCGGGTAAGCAGGTCATTTTCCAGCCCGGCGCCGTATTCTGGAGTTAAAATTTCCTCGGCATAGGACGGGCTGACGGTATTTAAATAGTCGCTGGCCAGAATAGCCTGCTGCAGGCTGGAAATATGGCCATCTTTTTGTATTTTTAATGCTGGGTAGTCGCTGGCCGAAAATCCTAGTGCCTTAAAAATAGTTTCCGCCTGGTACCAGCCCTGGTATTCCATATTATGGATGGTCAGCATTGTTTTTATATTACCCAGTTTTTTATTTTTCTTTGCCAGCACCTTTAGGATTACCGGGATCATGCCGGCATGCCAGTCCTGGCAGTGCACTATGTCCGGATACCAGTCCAGGGCTTCAAAAAAACCCACGCTGGACCTGGCCAAAAAAGTAAAACGCTCCGCTTCGCGGTTTGAGCCGCTGGAGGAGGCGTCTTTTTCAAAATAAATGCCGTTCTCCCCCAGATATTTTTTATGATCAATCAGATAAACAGGCACTTCGCTGCCCGGCAGAGGAGTTTCAAATATTGCCACCGGCTCATTAGCTCCGTTAAAAGGCACTATGACGTTTTCCGCCACTTTTTTCTGCGGGTATTTCTGCGCGTCAATAACGCCGTATCGGGGGATGGCAATGCGCACATCCACACCAAGCTTGATCAGGGCTTTTGGCAGAGCGCCGGCCACATCACCCAGCCCGCCGACTTTGGCCAGGGGCGTCAGTTCAGAAGAGACAAAGAGGACTTTTATTTTCTTCATATTTAATTTAAGTTTCTATTTAAGTTTTTATAAATCTCGTAAGGCACTTTGAAATAATCCCATTGCTTCTTGATCAGTTCCTTTTTTGAGATATCTACGTCAGTATGATAATCGCTGCCGCCGGTGATGATTAAATTATTATCCAGCGCCATTTTCTGGTAATGTTCTACCTGCCGCCAGTTATGGTAAGGGGAGAGCACTTCCAGGCCATCAAGCTGGTTTTTTATCAAATCTCCAATGATTGGGTCTTCTTCAAAAGTGAGTTGCTGGCCCGGATGCGCCAGTACGGCCAGTCCGCCGCTTTTTTTAATGATATCAATTGCTTCCGCGGTTGGCAATTCAGATTGCGGCAGATAAGCCGGCTGCCCGTAGCCGAAATAATGATAGACTTTTCCGAAGTAATTATTTTCTGCGGGCGGCAGTTCTACTTCCATTTTTTTCAGGTTGGCCGGATTTTTTTCCAATTCTTTGATGAGGTGCACCACGCCTAAATAACGCGAAGGCCCGGAGAATAGGGATTCAGCGTTGATTATAAAGCCTTGTTTGATCAGTTCTGCCACCGTCTGCCTGACTTTTTGCTGGTGGTCAGCCTGAAGGACGATTAAAGAATCGGCCAGTACGGTCTTTCCCGGCTTAAAATTATAGCCCAGCAAATGGAAGCCTTTATTTTGGTGCCTGGTATAAATTTCCACGCCAGGGATTATTTTGATTTTATGCTCTTCCGCCAGTCTGGTTATTTCCGGTACGCCGTCGATGACATTATGATCGGTCAGCGAGAGAACTTTTATCCCGTACTTACTGGCGGCACCCAGCAGCTCCCGGCAGCTCAAGGCACCCTCGGAATAAACTGAATGGGTATGCAGGTCGATGTATGCCATTAATTATAGAGCTTAAAAGTATTGGTCAGAATTTCCCTTATTTTTTTATCTGAAAAGCTTACCATCTCCTGAATGTCTTTTTTATCTTCATAAAAATAATAACTGATAATATTGAAAACAGACTGGATAAGCACCTCGATAATCCAGAGGTCGTCAAATTCCTTATAACCGGCGTATTTTTTTCTGAATTTCTGGTAAAGTATTTTTTGCCAGCCAGGGTCATTATAAGCCCGCATCCAGAGTACTACCGGGTCATGGTTGGGGTTGGACCAGCCGATATTTTCCCAGTCAATCACATGCAGGCGCTGCTGCGTGCGCAGGAAATGGCAGGAATACGGTTCCTGATGCGCCAGCACCTGGGGAGCGGTATTATATATTGAAGCGTATTTGGTAAATTCTATTTTAATAAGGCGGGACACGCCAGGCCATTTCATGTACTGCTCTATTTTTTGCCAGTGGGGGCTGATAAAACGCCAGAGGTTCCTGGTAAAATCCGGGCGGTATAAAAATTTTTTGAGATTTACCGGCAGGTCGGCTGGTTTGATGCTTTGCAGGTTGGTAAAGGTTTTTACGAACCAGTCCAGGTTCGGTTTGGTGAAAAATGTTTTTTTGAATCTGATATTGCCGCCGTTGACATTATAAAACTTGCCGCTTAAATATTCGCGCATATACCAGGCGCGTGGCTTCAGCCCGAAGGCCTGGATGCGAGGAGTAACCGATTTTACCTGATGAAATTTGGAGTACTGGATGAAATTCAGGAATAATATTTCCCGGGAGAATTTTTCATTGGTCAGGTGGTCTATGGAGTCGGTGTACAGGCAGATCTTGAAAACGCACTTCTGTTTGTTCCTCAGCCCCTCGGCAATGAAATAGCGCGGGCCGAAGCGGATTTTTTTTATTATTTTAAAATCTTCCCAGGAAATAATATCCTTGGCAATTTGCCTGACCGCATCTAGGCGTTCGTTTTCCATTATTTCTCCCTTGGTAGGCATTGTCTATTTTCTGGTTATTTGGTCTTTTTTTTCTTTCAGTTCATTTACCCGATCGCGAATTTGCGCGGCCCGTTCGTATTCCCGGGCCTTGGCTGCTTCCAGCATCTGTTTTTCCAGGTTGCCGACGATTTTATTGAATTCCTCCTCGGGTATGTAAGGCATTTCCGTAGTAATGCGTTGGGTCACATCCTCATCCGCGCTTTTTGCCAGCACATCAACCTTGCCCGAGCGCTGCCAATCAAAAGCGGTGAAGATGATTTTGTGGTAGAGCGATTCTGCCAGCTTTTTAATTTTTTCAGGTACCGGAGATTCCTGCACCACGCCGTTCAAATCCCTGGCTCCGGCCTCAATCATTTCAATGCTCCACCAGGGCATGGCTGAAGCCCACCAGTATTGGTCGGAGTGAATAGCCTTGTCCAGATTGTGTCGCACTCTTTTAAATTGCTTATCGGTTGTTTTAATAGATTTGAAACTTTTCAAGGCCAGGTTGGTCAACTGCCATTGCATGGTGTGGATGGTATTGTTTTTTTCTTTCCAGCGAGAAAATGGCGTATTTCTCTCGATATCTTTTTTCATCAGCGCCCAGGTAGAGGGCCGGGGATCGATAGTTTGCCGTTTTGGGAAAAGATTTGGCAACTCAGAAATTGTTGCCGGCTTGAGCTTCTCGGTGTTATACAGGTCAAACAGCAGGTCTTCCAGCCCTGGACGGTGGTGTCCGAATGTTTCGCCGTCCATAGCGGTGATCAGGTATTCATTCCGGTTGATCCGGTCGCCGAGCAGCTGTACCAGCATATTGCCGGAAAAAACGCTCATGCCGATTTCCGCCGAAAGTATGCGGAAACTGGCTTCCCGTTCGCGGAAAAATACAAAAAAATCTTTTAGGCTTTTGAGCTCGTAAATTTTTGACCAGTCAATGTCTTTAATATTTCCTGAATAGGCCAGTTCGTCCAGGATCAGCCAGCGGAAGCCGGCTTTGGCTATGGCTTCGCCGACCTGGCGGTTGTAGGCCATTTCTGGCGGGAAAAAACCCTGCGGATTAAAAACTTTACCAAAATATTTTTTATTTGTTCTGGCATTTAATTCGATTTGTCTGACTATTTCCTCTTTTGGCATCAATGGCAGGAAAGGGTGGTATTTGGCACTGCCCGTCAGCTCAATTTGTCCGCGTTCAGCCAGAAATTTAATATCTGCAATAACATCTCGACAATTGTATTTATCAAGAAGTTCCGTCAGCACGGCATTAATATTCAGAGTCAGTCTGGCCTGGGGGTTGGCTTTCAGCCCCTTAGTTAGCTTGCGGTAGCTTTCATTGGCTATTTTCTTCACCCAGTATTCTTTCTGCGTGGGTGGCTGGTAGATGTGTAGGAAATTTGCCCAGATCATGTGTTAGTAGGTTAGCCACTAGTCATTAGCAACTAGTGGGGGTTGGTTTAGTTAGTTGTTAGCCACTAGTTGTTAGTACCTAGTGAGTTAGTAATTAGTTTATTGGCCACTAGTTACTAGTGGATTGATATTATACTTTCACGATTTTAATGCGCTGATTAATTTATTAAGCATTTTCATTACTTCTGTTAATAAAGCATCAATTTGATTATAGCTTGTTTCATTAATAAACTTTAGTTTTTTAGCTATTAGTATTTGAGTTTCTAATTCTGCGCCTGAACCAAAGGCAATTCTGATGAAATGGGCGTATTCGAGACGAGATTTCCTGTTAAAACCCTCGGCAATATTAGACGGAATTGATACTGCTGATCTTTTTATTTGTGAAGTTAATCCGAATATTTCAGATTTTGGAAATTGCTCAGTCAGTTTATAAATTGCTGTTACCAGTTCAATCGATTTTTGCCAAACAGTTAGTTCTTTGTAGGAGTTCATGGGTTAGTAGTTAGTACCTAGTAATTAGCCACTAGTGGCTAGTAGGCTTGATATTAATCTTCATTCGACAGTTTATAACAATCTTGATTTTCGCACTTGAATGGTTGGATAAGGGGTGGTTTTAAAGTATCTTTTCTGAATTGAGGATTCAGCGTCTGCATTAGTAAAATTATTCTATTACCATTAAAATGTTTCAATTCTTCAATTATTTCCACTTCGGTGAAATTATTTTCAATCTGAGTTTTTGCCGCACTAGTCATTGGAATTCTGGCATACTCAGTAAGTTGAGACAATAGAGTGTGTTTCATAAGTTATTTAGTTAGAAAATGTTTTGTGATAAAATTGTAATTACCATCAATACAGAGGTTATAATAAGTTGTATTGGAGCCAATCTCTCGGTAGCATGCCCTACGTAATTGTATAGGCTTAATGCTAATAAAATATATTACAGTAAATAAACTAAATCCTACTATTAATAAAAGTAAATAGGGAGGAAACTTTAAACCATATTTTAAACGATTTCTATAAAGCCAAAATACTATATATATAAAACCAAGTATGAGTAGCCAATCAATTATTGGGATGAACGCGGATATACCAAGAAATATAATTAGTGGGAATGATATAATATATAAAAGTATAACTATTTTTTTTATATTTTCTTTATGTTTTATAAAAAATTCTTTTTTTACGATTGCCTTTTGAATGATAAAAAATAGAGCGTAGAAGACAGCGAAACTAATTACAATATCAACAATTAATCCAATGATTTTACCAAACTCGAATGATTTTGTTTCAAAAAACTCAATCATAGCAGGGAGAAAAGCAGCAACAGTCGCAATCAGCCAATAAGAAAAAACAAAGGTTCGATATCCTCTTGAGTTTCTCGCTATTAATGGTTCCCGATGCGAGTTTAATCGCATAGAATCATCAATTTTTTCTTCCAATTTATTTTCTTTTATATTATCATCCATATTTTTTCACTAATAACTAACAATCAATTGACTAATCACTAACTTACCAGTGGCTAACTACTAACTTCCTAGTGGCTGGCCACCTTTTTGCCTCCGATATACCGAACCGTATCAAACCTTTTTAAATATTGCTCTGAAATTTTATTATATCTGCCGGTTTTTTGCCATTGTTCCGCCAGGTTTACGACTTTCAGCGCTGTTTTTTCGATTGAACCAGGTTTAGTTTGGAGTATCGAAGGGATTCTGGCGATTTCCGCGATTTTTTCTCTGATAATATCCAGGCTCCACCAGGGTTTGGCCGAAGCCCACCAGAATTGGTCGGAAGCCAGCGCCTGGTCAAGCATGGCACGCGCCAGCGGGTATTCTTCATGCCGACGGTTGTCATTTACCAATTTAATTACTTCATTGAGCAACTTCCATTGATAGAAGTGAATAGGGTTATTCTTGTCTTCCCAGAGCGCATAGGGCACGCCCCGCTTTAATTCATCTTCCTGTGAAGACCAGCTGGCAGGGTGGGGCGTGATAATTTCCGTTTTTTTGTATTTTTTCAGTAGCTCGCTGACAGTAACTATTTTTTTATAGTTTGATTTAAGCAGGAATTTCCAGTAAAGATCCAACTTTTTGCGGTGGTGGCCGAGATTTTCTCCGTCCATCGCGGTAATTACTGAGAATTTGCTGCGGCCGTCAATAGCAATCTGCTTCCAGAAATCCTCCGGTTTTTTAATCTGGCTGTGGAAGGAAATATAATCGCTTAAGTAGCGGTTGCGGAAAACTAATTTGATTCTTTGCCCCTTAATTTTATATACGGAATCAAAATATATTTTTCCCAGCTGCCCATAAGCCACTATCTCATCGGCGATTATCCATTTATATCCCATTTTCTCTACGATTTTTCCCATTTTTTCACTAAAGGCCATTTCCGGCGGAAAAAATCCTGTAGGGTGGTAATTTTTACCGAAATACTTTTTATTTTGGTGATGATTTAAATTTATCTGCCTGATGATTTCCGCCTCCGGCAGCAAGGGGAGGATAGGATGGTACATGGCGCTCTCAACCATTTCAATCTGCTGCCTGCCCGCCAGTTTTTTTATGTCATTAATAATGTCGGTATAACCCTGATCAGCCAGCTGTTCGGTTAATGAACCCGAGAGGTTCAGCGTGATTTTAAAGGTTGGATTTTTTTTCAGAATTTTCAGCAAAGGGCGGTAGCTTTCTTTGGCTACTTTTTTGATAATTTCTTTAGACCAGTTTGGCGGCTGGTAAATATGGAAAAAATTTGCCCAGTACATTTATTTGATATAAGGCAGCTCTTTATTAGTTTTCCTTGATTTTAAATTTTTTATGGCCACATTGAAGAGCTGGATGTATTTTTTTGCCGGCAATTCCCAGGAATATGACTGCTGCATGGCATGCCAGGTTAAATATTCCCAGATTTGGGGGTATTTGTAGGTTTCCAGGGCGCGCGTCAGGGCGATGATGAAATCAATGGTAGTAAACCGCCTGAAAACGAAGCCATTGCCCTTGCGCGTTTTTGCATTAAAATTCGTAATCGTGTCCGACAGCCCGCCGGTTTCATGTACAATGGGGATGGAACCGTAACGCAGGCTTTTCAGCTGGGAGATGCCGCAGGGCTCGAAGCGCGAAGGCATCAGGAACATATCTGACCCGGCGTAGACTTTTGATTCCATCGCTTCGGTAAAAGGCGTGTAGATGCCTAATTTTTTCGGGTATTTCCGCGCTGCTTTTTTGAAAAACGCAACATATTCCTTAAAACCCTCCCCGACGATTACAATCTGCAAAGGTAGGCGCATCAAAGTTTCAATCGTTTCCATAATCAAAGTAAAGCCCTTTTGCTCGGTTAAACGGTTGACTACGCCTATTAATGGGATGTCGGGGTTTCTATCCAGAGCCACGATTTTTTGCAGGGCCAGCTTGTCCTTCTTTTTCCGGCGCAGGCTGTTCCAGTCATATTTATATTCAATATTATTATCATAGGCAGGATTGTGCACCGTATAATCAATGCCGTTAATTATGCCATAGAGGTTATTTTTTCGGTGCCGCAGACAGCGATCCAGCCCCTGGCCAAATTCCGGCGTGGTAATTTCTTCGGCATAACGCTCGCTGACGGTATTGATGACGTCCGCGTACATGATGGCTCGTTTGGTAAAATTCAAAGTTTTAATGATATTCGGATGGCGAATAGGATCTGTCAGACCGTCATCTTTGTGATGTTCCTGTATGCGCCACCAGTCGCCGGAGGACTGGAAAGTGAGATTATGTATGGTAAAAAGAGTGGCGGCTTTCTTCAGGCTGGGGTAGCGTTTGAGGTATTTTTTCATCAGATAGGGTACGGTGCCGGCTTGCCAGTCGTGGGCATGCACGATGTCAGGCTTCAGATTCTGGCTATCGAGCAGCCGGAGAGCCGCCATATTGAATATAAAGAAGCGCAGATTATCGTCATCGTATCCGTAAACCCGCGCGCGGCAGCCAAAAAGCTTTTCATTATTGATAAAATAAATTTTCAGGTTTTCGCTGAAATCAAGGTACTTTATGCAGATAGGGTATTTTTCCTTGCCTAGCGTAATGGTAAAAACGGCGGCTTCTTTCAGATTCAAATTTTGCTCTTTGATAAATTTATAATACGGAGTTATCAAAAAAACCTTGTGTCCGAGGCTGGCCAGGGCTTTTGACAGGGACTTGGTAACATCGGCCAGGCCGCCAGTTTTTGAATAAGGGCTGACTTCGGAAGTAATACTGGCAATGCGAAATATTTTAACCATAAATTTTAAATATACCCCAAATGGCGGGCGGTGATGACAAACATGGCATGGCTCCAGGCCAGAGGATAAATGCCGACGCGGATATCGTCGAAATACTGCTCCGGCAGGTAGTAGTTAAATTTTTTTGATCTCTCTACCACCCAGTCGAAGTATTGGTGCGCTTTGGTTTTATTGCCCTTGATGGCGTAGTAAATAGACATCCAGCAATTTAATACCGGCCAGGCGCCGCCGCCTTCCTGGGCTGATCCCTCACTGTCAAAGTAATCAAACTGGAAACGATGCACTCCTCCTTTGACTACGATATTTTCTTCGATCTTCTGGACGGTATTTATCATTCTGGCATCGTCGGCCTCATAAATTTTACAGGGGTATACCAGGCCGAGCATTGAAGCATCAATATTCGGATCGGAGATCACTCCCTGGTTGCGAAAAAAATATTTTTTTTCTTTTTGATAGGCTTCATCAATCTGCTGCGTCATCTGCATGGCAGTTTCTTTCCATAAATGATTGGGAATAATTTCGTTAGCGCAGAATAGGCCTCTGACGCAGGCAGCCAGCGAGTAGGTAAAATTATTTTTCAGCCGGGTGGAGGTTTTCCTTTCTAGCATTTCCCAGACATCCGTAGTCGGCGTAACAAAATGGTCCTTGTCCCACTGGGAAGCCAGGCCGTCCGCTAAACGCTGGATTAATTCTTTGAATTTTAAAGCTTTTTTTAAATCTTTTTTAAAATAATGATGGATGACCCAAAGTAAAATTCCGGTCTGGTCAGCCTGGAATTGCTTGCCCATGGTAGCAATACGGCCGTTGGTTGAGTAATTTGAGTATAATAATTTGTCGGTGTGGAAGTCTTCCGGCCGATCATTGACCCAATTGAAAAAGTTTTCCTGGATCGGCAGTTTCAGATATTCAGCCGCCACGCAGACGAAAGCGGCGTCGCGTATCCAGACATAACGGTAGTCAGCTGCTTCTCTCGGGGAATAGGCCTTGTCGGTATTGGCGGCAACAATGGCGCCGTTTTCCAGCGCGCATCCTTTGATTACCTCTTTTGAGGTAGAAATTATTTTTTGGATATTTATGGGCGTAGTCATATTTATATGAATTCTTTTGTCTGCCCGCAGCAGACGGCGATGGACAGGGCGTCCGCCACGTCGTCCGGTTTTGGAGTTTTTTTCAGCTTAAGGATCAGTTTGATCATCAGCTGCATCTGATTTTTTGAGGCAAAACCATAGCCGGTAATGGCTTGTTTGACCTGTAATGGCGTAAATTCTTTTATGATCAGTTTATTTTTTACCCCGGCCAGAATAGCCACGCCCCGCGCCTGCCCGACTTTCAGGGCAGTCTTCGTATTCTTGGCGAAAAATAGCTCTTCTACCGCCATAATATCGGGTTTATATTTTTTGATAATTTTTTCAATGCCCTGGTATATTTTGAAAAGCCTGTCGCTGAATTCTTCTTTTGTCGAAGTGGTGATGGCTCCGCTGCAGATGGTCTCTGTCCGATTGCCCGTCTTTTTTATCACTCCATAGCCAGTGATGGCAAACCCCGGGTCAATCCCCAAAATTGTTTGGCAGTTTTTAGTGATTGGCATTGGTAAAATAATTATTAACCTCGTCAAGCTCCTCAAGCTCCTCGAAAATTTTATTCAATTTGCCCTTTGCCTCTTCGCCGGTAATGGCAACTTTGGTTTTTGGCAGGAATTCGATCTCTGAAGAGGCTGGCTTAATATTCATTTTTATAAGCAGATCGCGTATTTTT
This sequence comes from Patescibacteria group bacterium, assembly GCA_041660605.1. GTDB lineage: Bacteria > Patescibacteriota > Patescibacteriia > UBA10025 > JAHIVO01 > JBAZWB01. The sequence goes on along the minus strand of JBAZWB010000003.1, from coordinate 78,113 downwards.
CCCAAATCGCCAACTTTAGTTACAATGGTAAATCCCTCTTCTTCTTCCTGGATATCTTCAGCGCCAGCGTCGATCATCTGCAATTCGAATTCTTCTTTGTTGCTGACTAGGTTTTTAATGATTCTGATGGCGCCTTTTTGCTCAAACATCCATTTGACGCTGCCGCTATTGCCCAGATGGCCCTGGTATTTATTGAGAATATTGCGAATATCAGAAGTAGTGCGGTTTTTGCTGTCAGTGGCCGCCTCAATAATTACGGCTACGCCCTGCGGTCCAAAACCTTCATAGATGACCTCGTCAATGCTGGCGCCGTCCAGTTCGCCGCTGCCGCGTTTAATAGCCCTTTCAATGTTTTCGTTGGGCATGTTGGCTTCTTTGCCTTTCTCAATGACCAGACGAAGCCGGAAATTCATGGCCGGATCAGCGCCCCCTTCTTTGGCAGCGATAGTAATGGCGTTGGCCAGTTTTGTAAAAACGCCACTTCTCCTTTTATCGGTAACCGCTTTTTGTCTTTTTATTTGCGTCCATTTTGAGTGGCCAGACATGTAAATTTTGCGGAAAAAATATTAATTTGCCCGTTAAATATAACATAATTTTGTAAAAAAATCAATTTGATTTATCGGGCACTTTGCTTTATAATAATGGCAATTAATGAGAGTTTTATACAGAGGTAATCAAAAAAATTTTAAGTTCTGATGATCATGTACCCTCTTAACCAACCCTATCTCATCATCCCGAAATTCATTGAACAACCCACCTGGGGCGGTTCATTTATTGCGCAATTAAAGGGTTGGGATAACCGTCCTGAATTTAAAAGCAAAAAAATTGGTCAGAGCTACGAATTATCCGGCCAATCTTTTTTGGCAATTGACTGTACCGACTCTGCTGATGAACGGTTTGGGCCGGAGGGATCAGCCATATCAATTAAAAAGGTTTCAATCTCTGATTTAATTACCCAAAACCCTGAAGCTGTCCTTGGTGAAGGGCGGACAAATTTGTCTTTGCTTATAAAGTTTACTCAGGCGCTCGGCAATTCTTTCCAGCTTCATGTGCCACCGGGCATTCAGCACCCGCATTGGCAGCCAAAACCGGAGTCCTGGTATTTCCTGGAGCCAGGGTTGGCGACACTCGGCCTGCAACCAAATATTGATGTCGCCAGATACCATGCGGTTTGCAATAAAATTGATCAGGCCATGCAGCAACTCAGCGGGCAGGTTTTGGATAAATTGATAACTATTGAACAAGCGCGGAAAAAAGCCCACGAGCTTGTTCGCCAAGAAAATCCCTGGCAGTTTGTTAATATAGTACCCATACCAAAACACTCGCTCGTTGATCTCTCGGCGGGCGGTTTGCACCACTCGTGGGAGGACAATTCTGATGCCTCGCCGTTAGGAAACGTGGTTTTTGAAATCCAGGCAGATAAAATGGATGAGGCCTCAACCATCAGATGTTTTGATCAGGGTAAGATAAAAGATGATGGTACTATCCGCCCACTGCAAATCAATGACTATTTTGATTTCTTAGATACTGATCCGACAAGAAACGTACCAGAAAGTTTTTTCAGTAAGCCAAGGGGTAAACAATTACTATCGACAAAGCATTACAGCCTTGATATTATTGAGATAACAAAAATAAAACATCTCATGCTCAATGGATCGTTTCATCATCTCTTTGTCCGTGACGGAGCGGTTGAGGTCGTTTGCCCTGGTGGCCGCCTGCGGCTTAGCCAAGGGCACAGCTGCCTGGTCCCAGCTTCAATAGCCGGCTACTCGCTTCAGGCGAATAAACCGTCAGTTGTCTTAAAAACATATCTTAATTAATATTATATAAACTATGAATATTGATTTCACCAATGTCGCCAAGCATTATGCCCCCCGTATTCATGAGAAAATGATCGAAGTGCTGATGGACCCAGATGGCGCGGGACCGGCCAATCATTACTACATGATTCGCGGTGGCAAGGAACAAAGAAATATTACTATCTGGGAAATAGGCACGATCAGCGGTGAATACATCAAAACCTATGGTCACTATCATGTTGGACAGATTGATGAGACCTACTGGATTGCCTATGGTGAGGGAGTGGCCGTATTGCAAAAACTGGCCACTGACCAGCAGGGCAACATGATTCCTGATGTCGTCGAGGAGTTTAAGGCGCAAATCGTCAAACCCGGTGATGAAATTTATATGGCGCCAGGCCTTGGCCATCTTTTCGCCAATATTGGCAGGACTTATTTCGTAACTGCTGATAACAGCCCGGTTAACTTCGGAGATCAAGACCCGGCTGGCATGCCTGGCCATGCTGATTATGAACTTGTTGAACAAATGCACGGCTTTGCCTATTATGTCGTTGAGCGGGACGGTAAGCCTGCTCTGATCCGGAATAAGCTATACAAAGAGATCCGGAAAGAGGATTTTGGTGGGCTGCCGGTGGTTGAAGAATAAAATAATTATTCATCTTTCACGGCGCTGATTGTTTCAAGGAACAGCTGGGGAAAAAGTAGCTATTGTTTAAATTTTTAGTTGTTGTAAAGTGATGGTAAGGTTTAATAAACCGGTCTCCGCCACCATGCTTGGTGGAGACTTTTCGTTTAGCTGCCGGATAATGATATAATTAACGATATGGCAAAAATGGCAATAATAAAAGAATGGCTGGTCAGGGAGAGGGTGGTAATTTCGTATATTGTGCTATTATTATCGTCATTTGTGCTTTTTACTTTTTTTCAGGCCGTACCGACATTAGCTGATCCGGATTCTTTCTACCATATAAAAATGGCCTTGCTGCTGCCGGAACAGGGCATTATCAAGTCTTTTCCCTGGCTGCAGGACACTATTCTGAAACAGAATTACATTGACCAGCATTTTCTTTATCATGTTTTTTTAGTGCCCTTTACCAGGATTATGAACCCCATCCAGGGAGCGAAACTGGCTACTATCATACTGAATACCGGTCTAATACTGTTTTTCTACTGGTTTTTAAGGAAATATCGGATAAAGCTGGCGTTTGTTTTTACGTTCGTGCTGCTGTTGAGCATGCCGTTTATTTTTCGAATTAATTTGATAAAAGCGCCGACCTTTTCTATTTTATTTCTGATTTTGGGCCTGCATTTTCTTTTTCAGCACCGTACGGCTGCGCTGTTTATCCTGTCTTTTCTGTATGTCTGGGCATATGGGGGTTTTATCCTGATATTATTTATTTCCGGCGCTTATTTTCTGGTCAGTTTCCTTTATGACGGGCTTAAAATTCAGGGTGCCAGAAGTTTCCGCAATATGCTTGGCCATGGCCGGGAGCTGCGCTTGTTTATGAGTTCTTTGGCAGGAGTGGCCGCCGGTCTGCTGGTAAATTTTAACTTTCCCCAGAATATTTATTTTTACTGGCACCAACTGGTGAAAATCGGGATAGTCAATTACCAGAAGGTGATTTCCGTGGGCAGCGAATGGTATCCCAATAAATTTTTTGACCTGACGGCTAACACGGCTTTCGTCAGCGCGCTCTTGATACTCGTTATCGCCATTAATATTTATCATTTTAAAAAACCCTCCAAGAAAACCATCACTATGTTTCTGGTGGCGCTTTTGTTTTTTATTTTCACCCTGAAGTCGCGTCGTTATGTTGAGTATTATGTGCCTTTCACCATAATTTTTGTCGCCTTCGCGCTGAATGAGCACATGAAAAAAATAAATTTTTTGCAAATCTGGCGCGATTTCTTAGCTTATTTTGTCAGACATAAAATTGTAGTCAGCCTGTTTGTAATTTACTTTTTTACAATATTTCCCGCCATCGTCACTCATGAGATCAGGCAGACTTACCGGGATTTCCAGGGTGGCATCAAGCTTGACCGGTTTTCCGCCTCCGCCAACTGGCTGAAAGAAAATTCAGCCGACGGGGATATTGTTTTTCATTCCAGTTGGGATGAATTCCCGGTATTGTTTTATCATAATTCCAAAGATTATTATATCATCGGCCTGGACCCGACTTTTACTTATGAATATGACAAAAATATTTATCAGGCGATAGTTGATATTACTCTCGGCCGGTGGTCAGGGGATCTTCATAAGGAGCTCAGCGAAACTTTTCATTCCTCTTATGTTTTTGTAGAAAGCACTCATTATGCCATGGATAAGCTGGTCAGGAGCGCGACCGGTTTTCAGCTGGTTTATGAGGATGAGGAAGCAAAGATTTATAAAGTGTTATAAAATACGCAATGCTCGAGAAAAAGCTGGACAGCAAATATTTTTTGATTATCGGAGTCGGACTAGCGGCGATTATTTGTTTGACGCTGGCTGGCTACTTTGCGCCGTCAAAGTTTTTTTCTTCACCCTCCCACGAGGGCATCAGCCTGGTGCGCGACGATCAGGAACTGGGAGTTTACTACGAACGGATGGGGTTTGCCAGGCAGGGAGAGTGGCCATACCAGATGACGCGAATAGAATATCCGGTGCTGGGAGTTTTATATCTGGCCATCCCGGCCCTGCTGACAAAAACTTTTTTGGGCTATGAATTAGGCTTGATATTGTTAAATTTACTGGCCACGCTCGGCGTAGTTATTCTTACCTACCGGATTTGTCGGCAGCTGGGGAATAGTCCGGCGAAAATCTGGCTTTTTTTATTGCCATCCGTACTATTTTACATAATCAACCGCTTTGATATCTGGCCGGTTCTGCTGGTGCAGATAGCTCTCTGGCTTTTGTTCTCCAAGCGTTTTACCTGGGCTTTTGTTTTTTTGGGCTTGTCGTTTCTGGCCAAGGGTTACGCAATCATATTGTTTCCTATATTTTTTCTTTATTGGCTGAATCAGGTTAACTACCAGAAGACACGTCTTTATCTGAATAAAGGGTTATTGGCTGCGCTGGCGCCGTTTGCCTTTGCGATGCTCGTGTTGTTTATTTTTGCCGGCGTGGGCAACAGCCTGTTTCCCTATTTATTCCAGTCTTCCAGGGGGTTTGCTTATGGCGCGCCATATGCCGTTTATCTGGGCTCATTGCAGAGCTTCACGCCGGCCTGGCTTTATAATATTGGCATCAGCGCTTTGGGCTGGGCACTGATGCTTTTGCAGATAATATTGCCCTTGATTTTCTATATTGGCTACCAGATATTCCGGAAATTTGTTACTTCTCCGCAGAAGGTAATTACCTGGAGCCTGCTGTTCATCCTCATTTATATACAGTTTTCACCGTATTATTCTCCTCAATGGATCCTATGGATTTTGCCGCTATTTATTCTGTCAGCAGTCGGGTGGAAGGGAGTCGGGGCATTTATCTTTTATGATCTGTTGAATTATCTGCAGTTTCCGGTGGTTTGGGATTATATTGGGCACAGCTCTACGATCTTTGCTATGATAGTGATAGTGCGTTCAATTGTTTTCGTAATATTAATCTGGCAAATCGGCCGCCGGGCATTCAAGGGGATCAATTTTAGCAGAGCGCCCGCTGCCAGCGAAAAAATAAATCAGTATACTTAGAATGAATGAATTAATAAAATCTATATCAAAAAAGGAATGGATTTTTCTTGCTCTGGTGATTGCCGGAGTTATTTTGATAACCGCCGTGCCGTATCTATACGGTTACTTTACCGCCCCGCCAGGCACCGTTTACTCCGGCCTGCATTATCTGACGCCCGGCGATACCAATGTCTTCATGTCGATGATTGAGCAGGCGAAGCAGGGCCGGATCACTTTTTTAAATTTATATACCAGCGAGCCTCAGCATGAGATTTTAACAAATCCTTTATGGCTGACGGTCGGCTGGCTGGGCAAGATATTCAAAATGTCAAATCTTCTGACTTTGCACGTGGCCAGATCAATCTGGGCGGCGATTTTTATCTTTGTCATTTTTTTGCTTCTAGCGTATTTATTTAAAGATCCACAAAAAAGGAAATGGTTTCTAGTCTTTATTATTTTCGCTTCCGGCCTGGGCGTATTTTTTAATCCTATCTTATTTGATGTAAATAATCTTTATGAGCATCCCACAGATACCTGGGTCGTTGAGAGCGTAACTTTTTTGACCTTGTATCATTCCCCGCACTTGATTGCCTCGCTGACTTTATTAGTGCTGACGTTTTTACTAATGCTGCTGGCTTTCGAAAAAGATCAGATCCGCTATAGTCTGGGAGCCGGCATTGCCACCTTTTTTCTTTTATGGTTTCATCCGTTCAACGGCCCAACTGTTTACGCCGTCCTGGGGGTATATTTATTGTTCATTTTTTGGAAAAATAAAAAAATTATCTGGTCTCATGTAAAGCATTATTTGATTTTATGTGCCCTACCCGTGCCCATTGTCTTGTATCTGTTTTTAACAGCACAAGCTGATTGGGTTACCCGCCAGTGGGAGAAGCAGAACATTCTGCCTTCGCCGAGCGTTTGGATGTATTTAATTGGTTATGGATTGTTATTACCTCTAGTTGTGGTTGGCCTGTGGATAACTTTTAAAAAAGTTAATAATAAAGGCATTTTTATCATTTCTTGGTTACTCTGCTCATCCTTGTTAATTTATGTCCCAGTGTCCTTCCAGCGTCGCATGTCAGAGGGGCTGCATGTTCCCATCGCTATTCTGGCTGGCCTGGGCTTTTTATATTTGATAAAAAGAATAAATGACAAAAGTAAAAACAATAATATTTATATTTATGGGTTAATTATTGGAGCTTTGGTATTTTTACCGCTGACCAATATTCAAATTTTAGGCCAGGATATCTGGCTGTATGCTAACAAAAAAACGCTGCCATATTACCTGACTAAGACGGAAATTGAGGCCATGAATTGGCTGAAGCAGAATGTCGGCCGCCAGCAAATTATTTTTTCCAGCTATTACATGGGTAATTTCATTCCCGCTTACACGGGTCGGATTGTCTGGATCGGGCACGGCCCGCAGACGATTGACCTGCTGGAAAAATATGAGATCAACGATTGGTTTTGGCAGAGCGACCTGGAGGTTCAGGCCAAAAATGATCTTTTGATAAATAACAATATTGACTACGTGTATTACGGCCGTAAAGAAAAGGAAAAAGGCGACTATAATCCCGCCACAAAAAAATATTTGCAGGAGGTATATACTAATCCCGACGTACAAATTTATAAATTGTTATGAGGCAGAGCCAGGGCTTCACCAATGTTTTCCTGGTTGGTAATTCTTGTTTCCGCTGAGCGCAAATTATCAAGATCCAGGTACCCCTCAAGCCTGACTGTTTGCAGCGAGACGCGGTGATCGGCAAGATTCATTTTTTCCGGCAAAGCGAACCAATAGTTTGTCTGAATTATTTTATCGGTTGGCCACTGGCTGGTCGGCAGCAAACCGTAGCCCAGTGGATAGAATTTTTCCAGCACGACTTTATTTTTTTCATCGGTAACGGAAATTTTCAGCTTATAATCATCTGCGATTTTATTTGCCGCCTGCCAATAAAGACTCAAAGGCAGGATTTGGTATCCGGAAAGATTCTCGGCATTTGAATATTCCCACCCCAGTAGGATCAGATTTTCACCTTCCGACTGGTTTATTTTTATCATTTTTTCCGGAGCTACGTCCAGTTCCTCGGTTAATTTTTCCGTAGGCGCATAATTTTTTTCATAAACGGCGGTATTATCAATTATTTTTTTCAAACCCAGGTTATTTTTTTCTATCAATCCGGCAATCCGGCCGGCGCCGGTTGAATACTGTAAGCTTTCCACCCCATGGCCCTGCGATTGGAGGTAATAAATGACGAAATCATGGTAATCAACGATCATTTTGTCGATTGGCTGGTCTATCCTGTATGCCTGGTCTGAATACTGTTTTTTACCTTCAAAGGCGTAGTGCAGTGAATACAGCTGGGTACGGCCGGATAAAGGCGCTAAATAAGCGTAACTGGATACCACCGATTCGTTGTTATCAATTAATTTTATTTGTTCATCGCCGATTATTTGCCGGGCGTTATCCGCCTGGCCAAAGAGGAAACCTCTGGTCGCGGTAATCAGCGGACTGAAAGTTACCCAGGAATACAAGAAAGCAATAATGATAATTGTTAAATAGATTGTTTTTGACGGAAAATACGGCAGTTTTTTCAGGAGACTGCGGTTTTTTGACTGAAGCACCCGATGCAAGCCGTAGATGGCGCTGATAAATAGAAAAGGGATGATCAGGGCGGCGTAATGAGTTTCTAGCATAATAGTCGGGCTGGCCTGCAGGAGGAAAAGCTGTATCCAGATCAGGGCGGCCGGCAGCAGGTATTTTAATTTGAAAACCGGTAGCGCCGCCAAAGGCAGCAGCAAACCAAGTACCGAAAAAAGATTATTAAAGGTAAAAATATTTTTTAGCACCAGCCAAGGATTAAGGAATAAATTTTTTATAATTTCCGCTGGCGTCTCGCCCAGCCAATTGTATAAAGCGAGAAATTTATAGCTTCCGTAATTGTTGAAATATCCTGTCAGCTGAAAAGCGGTAATAAACCAAATTCCGCCGGCCAGCAGCGGCGTCAGTATCCACTTAAGGCTTCGTTTTTCTATCAGCGCAAGAATTCCAAACATTAGGATTACCAAGGAAACGTCCTCGCGGATTAGCAAAGAGATGCCAGCGATAAAGCAAAACTGTAAAAAATTATTTTTTTTGTAATGATAAAAAGCAAATAGCAGAAAGAAAATGGCAAATGGCAGTATGTGGAACTCAAAAAAATTCATGTTCCAGATAAACGGGTTAATCAGAAAAGCCGCCGCTAGGATCAGTGACCAGTGGCGATTTAATATTGTTCTGGCCAGTAGATAGAGCGGCCAGGCGGCCAGGCCCAGAAACAGGGTTTGTAAAAAAAGCAGCGTCAGGGGTGACTGGAAAAAATAATAAAACGGAAGCAGTAAGATAATAAAAAGTTCAAAATGATCGCCCAGATATGAGTGAGGATGGATGCTGAACTGGAATAAATGCCCGTGGGCGGAATTATAAAACACCTGATTATAAATGGCTAAATCAATGGCATTATAGCCGTATGACAGGTATTTTTGCACTAGAAAAATAATAATTACCAAAACATAAAGGCCAATCGTTGTCCAGAGAATTTTTTTATTGTTTTTGTAGAAAAACGTTTTTAACTCATTAATGAATGGCATGCATGTATTTTAACTTAATAACCTGCCAAAAACAAACCCCCACACCATTGAAATGGTGTGGGGGGATCTATATATTATTAACTTCTATAAGCTTGAATTAGGTTGTCACCTTATGAGTCTGAGAAACAACGAAGATGACAATGGCCCAGGCTAAGAGGATCACGATTAAACCAATAACGGCAGCGGAAATAACTTTCTTAGCTGAGGCAACTTTTTCTTCGTTACCGCCAGCAGTCATCCATTGGAAGCCGCCGATTAAGATCATGACAACAGCGACTAAGCCCAAAAAGCCGAGCACCCACTGCACAATTTTGATTACAGTGGACTCTAAGTCAGCCGTACCCAGGTTAAAGGTCGTGCCCAAATCTTTATTGACTGTGGCTTGAGCGCTGGCGATCATCGGGACTACCAATAAGCTAAGAGTTAATAGGCCGAATACGATTTTTTTCATTAATTTCACCCCCTTTCAGTAAACAGTTTTATTGATAAATTAACTGTTAAAATGAATAATATTGTTATGCCGCTATTATAGGCTAAAAATCTTTTTTTGTCAAGTATTATTAAGATAGTTTATCTTGGATAACTTCAAACAGGAATTTCAAAATAGTGTAACTCATGGTAATCACCAGTATGCCCAGCGTCGCCCAGATGAGAGTGTCCTTAGCTTTTTTTATCATAGTGGGGTTACCCGCAGAAACGAGGAATTCGAAGCCGCCCAGGATGAACATAAATAAGGCGAAAATGTCCACAGCCGCCAAAGCGATTTGTAAAACCCGCAACATGACGTCAACCAAGTTCATTGGTTGGCCGTTGGCATTGTTGCCCAGGGGGTTAGGCAGAGAGGGGGATTCTGCCAAGGCCGTATGCGGAATAAGAAATGTACCGGCTAGCAGGGCGGAGCATAGTATTGTCAGGCCTAAGAAAAAGGCTATTTTTTTCATATATAATATAAAATTATTAACAACCTTGTGAAGAGCACTCTGCCTGGGGATACCAGGTTCCGCCTGGTCCCGTATTTTCGCAATAGGCCCGTGTTTGCGTTGAGGTCTGCATGGTGCATATTCCACCTGACACGCAGCAACCGCCTGTGGAACATTGAGGGCTGGCACCGCAAGTGTTTAAGGAAAATAATCCGCCTCTATCTATACAACCTTGGTGGGAGAATCCGTCTAGGCAGACGTAATTATTAGAGGTATCAATACAGCAGCCCTCTTCGCAGGCGGTTTTGGCCGCGCCGGCGTTACAGGCAAGATCCTGCCAAAAATGGTCAGCAGGAAAATCTTTTTTTCTGACGTTACGCTGACAGGTACTCGCGCCATTGGCGAGGCCACAGCCTAATTCACATCCGCCTGCTGCTTGGGGCGGAGTGAAGCCAGCAGTATCGCCGCAGCCATTGGCACCGCTGACATAATTATTGTAACTCATGTTAGGGGCGCACGAATCGTTCATCCTGCCGGTGGTACAAGTGTCCAGGCAGCAGCCAAGGGCGCAGGTTCCGGCATGGTCAGAGGCGCAGTTTGCTCCTGGGAAAAAAGCTGCAGCCGCGCCGGCGCAGGCAGAAAAAGTGGATTGGAAACAATCCATATTATTAGGATCGTTGTCTATGCAACAGCCCGCCTGGCAATCGCCGGGCAGGGTGGAACAGGCAACGTTCTGCCAGGCACCATCGCAATCAATTTTTCCTGCTTTGCAGGCAGTATTGCCGACGCAGCAGCCCTGGCCGCATTCAGCGATCTGGCTGCAGTTTTGAGAATAATAAGTGCCCAGGCAGGCTCCAAATGTTTGAGTGCTGCAGTTATTGGGCGTTACACAGCAGCCATTGCCAGGCTGTGGCGTACCGACAATTTTTAAAGGATCGCATTGCTGGACGCTGCCGCATTGGTTGGTGTTCCATTTGGTTTGCGGAGCGTCCAGGCAGCCGTTATTTCCAGGTGTATAGCAAATATCATCTTCCAGATTTTCTGGCACACAACAGCCGACTTTAAGCTTATCACAGAAAGCCGCATCATCAGGATAGCAGCTGCCGGCCCTCCATTTAGTGCCTGGGTATCGGCTGGTGTATTGGTTGGTGCATTCGTCTTCGGTTATTTCTATACAGCCGTGTTCGGCCACCGGGCAGCAGCCGGCATTCGGCTCTATTTGGTTGGTGTTCCCGCCGCCCCACCATTCCTTGGAAAAAATTGAACCGGGAAAAACATTGACGCTGCCGGTCAGGGCGAAAACCACGAAATTAGCCCATGCCCAGGCCAGAAAGAGGACAATAATGATCCCCAGCAAGACGCTGGTAATCATTTTTTTTCCTTCCTGGATTTTAGTGGGGTTGCCGCCGGCCATAATCAGATTAAACCCGGCCCAGATCATCATCAGCATGGCGATATAGGGCAGGACTTTTATGGCAATACCGGCTAGATTAACAAAAAGCTGAATAAATGAATTCAAATCGCAAGGAGCATCATTTTTTCCCTGGTTCCCCAGGCAAGCTTCTGGTATTATTTCCCAGCCCGACGGATATTCAGCGGCCAGAGAAGGGCGCGGCAGCAGGATCGAAATTATTGATAATAAAAATATTACTATTAGTATTGCGAGAAACGTTTTTTGGTTCCCTTTTCCCATATTTCATCTCCCCCTTAATATTTTAATAACTTTTATCTATTTTTTTCGCCGCCTGCATTAGAGCATCCTTTATAGGTGTGCCGTTGGTAACAACGCTGGTGATCATGTCTTGTAAAACCTGATCAGCGTCCTGCTGATCACTGCCGTGATACCAGTTTTGGGCGGTGAGCACCTGCTGCAGCACCGGGCCGCGGTCGGGATCAAGTATCTGCTGCTGGAGAACTGAGCGCAGAGCGCTGCTTTGTTTTGTGGAGTTCACGTATGATTTGACGTATTTGGCTTTGGTGGCAAACTGCAAGAAATTCCAGGCCAGGCTTTTATTGCTGGCTTTGTGCGAAACCGTATAAACCCAGTAGTTGGCCACGTTAATCTCACTTTCCGGATTGATTTGCGGCACCGGCGCCACTCCGTAATCTATGCCGCGACTTTTGCTTTTTATCTCTGCCTCCTGGAAAGGGTAGCCGAAAAAGAAAGCTAAATTTCCCTCCGCAAAATAATCAAGGGCGTTGGGCATTTCCGTGCCCCAGGTGTAAACAGCTTTTTCCGGGCTGGTAAAATCCGTGTAAAAACGCAGCGCTTCTTCGCCGGGGAAATAAGCAGCGTCGGTGGCGGAGGGCTTGTCAAAAGCTATTTTTGAGCCGGTGGCCATCACCGTACCGTTTTGCAGCATCAGCAGCGTCAGGATGTCCTGGGGGTAGCTGATGTTATTGCTGGTGCCCAGCGCGGCGGCGGCCCGGACTATCTTGTTCTGCTCGTCAATGGTGGTCATATTTGAAACAGCGCTGGCAAATTCCGCCCAGGTTTGTGGCGGCTGCACTAGATGGGCCTGATCCAGCAAATTCCGGTTATAAAATAGCTCCAGTGGGTTAATGCCCAGCGGCAGGCCGAGAATTTTACCTCCCTGGATAATGTCTCCATAAACCAAGTCAACGTAATTGCGCTTGATATCGCTGGTAGTCAGGGAATTTTCAGTAACCTCCTGGTATTGGACTTCCTGTTTGAAGATGATCTGGCTGGTAGTGTAATTCGTGACTGAGGTTGTTTTTGGGATAGGCGTGATGAAGCCGCGGGTGTTGTACTTTTTCAGCCAGGTGTTGGGGAGAGCGTAAATATCTGGGCCGGTGCTCGGCTGGTTGGCCCAGCCGTTCAGGAGCATGTCCTCATATTCTTCGTATCTGATTTTCGAATATTTTATATTAACGTAAGGATGGGCTCTGCGGTAAGCGTCAATGATCGGTTTAAGATCGGAAGTATCGTCCCAGACCCCCCAGATATTCAGAGTGATTTTTGCTGGCGGCGGAGATTTTTGAGATTGGAATATTACGAGAACTACGGTTAAAATTATCGCGGCGATGCCCCCGAGGATAAGCAAGATAAAAATTTTTGAGAGTCCGTTCTGTTGTCTTGCGGGATTAAGCATTATTATTTTTTAATAGTTTTAAGATAATCAAGCAGTGGCTGGCGGAGATCGTCCCGCTGCAGGGCGAAATCAATGTTAGCTTTCAGATATTCCAGCTTGTTTCCGGTATCGTAATAGTGGCCGTCTTTTATCTCGCAGGCATAGACTTTTTCTTCCTGCATCAGGCTTTTTATGGCGTCTACCAGCCAAATTTCTCCGGCTTTTCCTGGCTTGATGTCTTTGAGGTGCTTAAAAATTCCGGGAGTGAAAACGTATCCGCCGTGAGTGGCCAGGTTTGAGGGCGCCTCTTCCGGCTTGGGTTTTTCCACCAGGGACATTATCTGATAAACATTGTCCTTGACCGGCTTTATTTCAGCGATGCCGTATTTGGAAACGTCATTTTTGTCAGGAATACGCACTGCGCTGATAACCGAGCAGTGATATTTGTCATAAACATCCAGGAGCTGCTTAAGGCGCGGAGGGTTGCTGTAGATGAATTCATCACCCCAAAGCACGGCAAAAGGTTCATTGTCCAGGATATGCGCGGCTGAAATGACCGGCGTGGCATTGCCGTACGGCCCTTTCTGGCGGATATAAATAAAATTAGCCATTTTGGCGATGCGGCGCACTTCTTCAAACTCTTTTAATTTGCCGCCTTCTTTCAGCTGATGTTCAAGTTCAAAAGAATAGTCAAAATGGTCTTCCAGCGACCTTTTCAGCGAGTTGGTCACTATGATAATATCCTTAATTCCCGAATTTACCGCTTCTTCCACCACATATTGAATAATCGGCTTATCCACGATGGGGAGCATTTCTTTTGGCTGAGCTTTTGTCGCCGGTAAGAAGCGGGTGCCGTATCCAGCCGCAGGAATTACGACTTTGGTGATTTTTTTCATATTTATTTTATAATTGCTACTTTATTATATCAGAAAATGCTCATTTTGTAAAATCCTGAATTTGCGACAGAATTTCTTCAGCCTGGGTGCCTTCGGCAATTTTTGGCTGGGAGTAGTCGTAAATTTTAACCGGGGTAAGTTCGAAGCTTTCTATCCTATCCTGACTGAAGATAATTTTAGCGATGGCGCCATGCCTGGTGTTTTCCGACCACATCTGATCAAATATGAAATTTCCCAGACTGTAAAAAATATATCCGCCGTTGTATTTTTCGTATGGTTCGAGCACGTGCGGGTGATGGCCAATGACCAGCTGGGCGCCGTTATCAATGGCCGTATGGGCGAAGTCTATCTGTTTTTGGTTTGGTTGGAGATTATATTCCGTGCCGGCGTGCATGGAGACAATAATTACATCCGCCTGGCTTTTTAAATTTTGAATGTCGCTGATCAATTTTTCAGTATTCAGAAAAGGCGAGCCGCTTCTGCTCTCAGTCGCTTCATAACTGGCCGGCGAAAAAGAGCCGTCGTTGTAGGCTAAAAATCCGAAAGTTGTCGCTTTTGCCTCGATAATTGCCGGTTCACCGGCTTCCGTAGCATTCAAGCCAGCACCGATATGTTTAATGCCGGCCTTGTCCAGCTCTTCAATGGTGCTGGCAATGCCTTTTTCGCCCTGGTTTTTCATGTGATTATTTGCCAGCGAAAGAATATTAAACCCGCCGTATTCCAATCCGGCAATGGCTTGCGGGTCAGTGCGGAAAACCATTGTCCCGGTTTGGACTATGGGACCCTCGATGATCGGGGTTTCCAGGTTGCCGAAGACAATATCGCCTTTAGTCGTTGCCTGATAAGTTTCCCGAAAAGGGTAGAGCCAGTCTTTTTTATTGATCATTTTCTGCTCCACATTCCTGGAGAGCATGATATCGCCGACAGCGATGAGCGTAATTTTTTGGCTAGCGGCTGTGCTGGTGTTTGTAGTGGCGGTTGGTTGTTTAAAAACATAAATCTGCGGGCCAGGCTCGCTGGCAGCATAGAGAAAATGCCAGCCTATTAAAAAAATTCCTGCTACCGTGAAAAGGCAGATAATTATTTTTGCCAGGCGCATTGGCGCCAGTGCGTAATTTGAGCTGGGAAATTTTTTTGCCAGTTGGCGGGGATGGCTAATATAGCGATTCATTATTTTTTCGCTTTAATTATCCTGGCTCGGCAGTTTTTTTCTTCTAAGGCGAATAAAAAACCAAACAATAACAGCGATAATGCCAATGATTAAAATGATGTCAACAATTTCCGTGTACTGCCGGATAGTTTCCCAGTTTTCTTTCAGCCGGTACCCAAGCCAGGTCAGAAAGGCATTCCATAATCCGGCACCGACGATGGTATAGAGGATGAACTTTTTCATATTCATCCGGCCGACGCCTGCCGGAATTGAGATCAGGTGGCGGACAATAGGTATGAAACGGCTGATAAAAATTGTTTTATCTCCGTATTTGGCAAAGAAAGCCTCGGTTTTATCCAGATGGTGCTCGTTTAAAAGCAGGTACTTACCGAATTTTCTGACAAAAGGACGCCCGCCATAGGCACCGGCGTAATAGGAGATCAGCGAGCCGATTATGCTGCCCAGCGTGCTGAACAGGACTATCGTCCAAAAAGTTAACTTATGCTCATACAATAAAAAGCCGGCAAAAGGCATAACTGCCTCGCTAGGGACAGGCATGATCATGCTTTCCAGCGTCATTAAAATAGTTATGCCCAGGTAGCTGGTTTTTTCAATAATTAAGGTGGCGTGATTAACAATGAATTCCGTCAGGCCCATTATTATAAAATTAGTTTAATGTCCAATAATTATAACATTTCCAGGATGTTTGGTCTTGTTGGGTAATATTCTTTCCGCTTGACAAAAGACGCCAAAGGAATAAGATAATTCAACGTACATTTCCTCGGTTCCTTGAAAAGAAATAAAGTAAATCAATAGAGTCTGTTTTCATTGGAGGTTAAAGTGAAACAGAAAGAGATCACTTGGCAATCGGTGACCGGAGCATTTTTTATTTCGGCCATCATTTCCGCAGCTTATGTTTATATTGTCCTGAAGCTGGGCATGGGGCCAAACATGAGTATCTTGGCGGCGTTTTTCGGAGCGATATTTCTGAACCTTTTTGCTGCCAAAACCCGCGGTAGCAATGCCATCCAGAACAATATCATCCAGACGGCGGCGACTTCGGCCACTTCCACCGCATTCATGTGTGTAGTTGCCGCGGCGTTCGGGTACCTGGACCAGAACAAGGCAGTGGTCAATGATATTCACTTGACGAGCTGGGGGATTTTTACCTGGTTGTCCTGTTCAGGCACTATTGGCGTCATGGTAGCGGCGCTTTTCCGACGCTATTTCATGGAAGATCCTGATATGATTTTTGCTGATGGTGTAGCTGCAGCAGAAACCATCAAGGTGCTGGACAGTACTGGCGGTTCGGGCGATAAAATAGCCGGTCTTGGCGTAGGCGCGTTTATAAGTGGTGCTCTGGCTTTTGTCCGTGATGGTCTAGGGAAAGCCGGTTCTATTTTTATTCAGAAGCCTTTGGCTATCGGTCTGGAATGGAATTTACTCTCGGTCGGTACTGGCTTGATCGTGGGTCTCGGGATTGGGCTCTCTATGCTGTTGGGCACTGCAGTGATTTATTACTTGGGTCCGGCTGTGGTCGACCATGCCGGCCTGCAGATCGTCCAGAATACTCTGGATCCCCAGCATGCGGCAGAGTTAATGTCTTTTGTTAATGTCTCGCCTGATAGTTTGAATGTGACACAGCAGCAGTTGGTCAGCCAGTTCGGCAGCTCGGTTTACAAACAGTATCAGGGCGGCAGCCATTATATGGTGATGATGCTCTGGTTCATGTGGCCAGCCACGGCACTGATGATTTTTTCCGCTTTGACTGCGGTTTTGCTGAAGTTGCGTTCCATCGGCCAGATGTTCAGGAATCTTTCGGTAGCCAGCCATCCAGGCGCGCCAAAAGAAGAGGTCCCCCTGCGTACAATAGTCATATTGATTTCCGTCTTGACTCTAGTGTTGGCTTTTATCCAGCAGGCGCATTTTCATATGCCAATTTGGCAGACTGTGCTTTCGGTATTGATCGGCTTCCCGCTGATTTTAGCTGGCGTGCGTGTCTTAGGGGAGACTAACCAGGGACCAGTTTCGCTGATGGCTAATACCGCCCAGGCATTTTTCCGGCTTTTTTCTCCTCATATCGGGCACAATCTGGTAGCTGCAGGTATGTCCGGGGACATTAATGCTCAAGGCGAAGGCACCATGCAGGTCTATAGGACGGGCAAGATTCTCGGTTCCACGCCGCGCATTCTGACATGGGTTCAGTTCTTGTCTATCCCCATCGGCGCAGCGGCCATTGCCATCATGTATCCGATACTGGTGGCGCGCTATCCTCTGGGTACCGAAGGTGGTTTAGCGGCACCGACCGGACTGAAGCTGGCTAATATGGCCGTACTTATGTCTAAGGGCTTTGGAGCTTTTCCGCCGGCCGCGCTGAACTGGACCATAGTCGCTGCTATCGCCGGAATATTGTTGACCATCGGACGTGACATCAAAAAATGGCGGTGGCTGCCTAGCGCTTCGGCATTTGGTTTTGCCCTGATTCTTCCCGGCACCCTTAACATTCCCATTGCCATTGGCGCAATTGGGGGCTGGATCTGGTCGAAGGTCTCCCCGGTGACCCACGAGAGGTACTGTATAACTCTAGCTGCCGGGTTTATCGCGGGCGAGGCCTTGATTGCTGGCCTTATACTGCCGGTTCTGTTCTATTTTGGGATTCTTTAGCTCTTCAACAATGAGTGAGGCTTGCTCCGGCGAGCCCCACTTTTTTTATTTGCTGATTATGGCTAAAAAATTGCAGCCTCGATGGTTATTTCATTAGTTTTTTAGTGGGCCGCAAAGCGGAGCTGGACCGTGTGAAAAAATGTAACTGACGAGATAAACCACATCACTAATGTCAATCATGCCATCATTGTTGTTATCGCCGTAATACGGCTGTGGGCCATGATTAAAAATATAATTAACGGTATATACCGCATCGGCGATATTCACCGATCCATCACCATCCGCATCACCGCAGACCTGGGCTGGGTAAATCCAAATAGGATTTGCGAAACTGCGATACCCTGATTGCGTGCGCGTCTCAACCCAGACCGCAAATGGCGCAGTAATGCCAAATGTCGACAGTTCTTTTGAGGCAATCGCCTGCAACCCTGATAAAGGAATATCAATGTGGCGTTCATCATTTTTTGCCAGCACATGGATGACCGCTTTATCAAAATTACCGAATTCAGCGCTTGAGGCCGCATTGATATGCAGGGTCAGCCCGTCAGTATATGGCAGCGTATCGCCAATTGAGGCGACAACTTCATCCTGATTATTGCGAATATCGAAGGCGCCGAGCGGACCGTCGGTTGAAATCGCCTGCCCGTTTCTTAAGGCATCAATAATTGATTCATTGGTAAGGCCGTTAGGCAGATAGAGCGCTGTATGAATTCTGCCATACGCGGTTTCATTCGCCGCAAAATTAAATGCACCCTGAGCATTAAATGTTTTGTAATTGGCATCCCCGTGGGCATCAGCGCCGCCAAGCATGAATAATTTGCGGGTCAAATTCGCCTTAACCAAAGAATTGTATTTAGCAATGCCACGCAGCCATTCCGTATCCCAATTCGGATTTGGGATCCAGGGGAAAGGATTGATGTTATCGGTAGTTATGCTGGTATTGTTTTCCGAGGTGGGGCGTTCATTGAAAATCTGCAATCCCATGAATGCTTTGGACTGTTGCGCTTCCGAATAATTTTGATCTGTCCATTTTGCCAGAAAACCGTATATATCTATCGGAATTGAGTTGGTTTCGGGATGCGCGGTGTAGGCAATGCCGTTCTGCGCCTCAATATCTGATAATACGGCAGATAATGTTTTTGGCTGTGTTGCATTGACGTCAAACGTCGGAACAATGTCCGGACCAGCTATCCAATTCTGCAGGCCAAGCCCCACGATGTGGATACGGTCGTCAAGCGGGTCATTAACGTTATTTGAATCAGCTGAAAATTCCAGTCCCGGCAATAATTGGAATTGCGGTGAAGACAAGCTAGCGGTACGGGTCTTCATATCCTGCCACTCTGATTGCGTAACATCATATGAGTGTTCAGTCAGCGCCACCCATGATAAGCCGATGTCTTTGGCGGCATCAGCGTCAAACCCCAATTCACTCCCAAAATCAAAAGTATCCTGGGTATACCAGCTATGATGATGCGTGTCTCCGCGATACCACCCTGATAGCTCCGGCCACGGCTGGGCGATTTTAATTTGAAGATTCTGCGTGTAATTATGCCAAATAAGCTGATCACGAAAGTGAATTTCAACCCGCAACTTCAATGTATCGCCATAGGCGAGGCCTAATGAGTTTGGGGTCAGCCCGTTCAAACGCAGCCACCAGTATGGCTGGTCTAAGGTAATATCAGGGACCGGATTATACACGCCAACGCTTTGGCCAGTGTCTTGGCGAATAAACCTTACATAATCCAGCAGAACAGAATCCTGGTCTGCGTCCTTGATGAACGTGATCACGGGGATATCAGCCGCCAGCCCAGCGCGATGCACCCATGGAGCATCAGAGCCGAAATCCTTGAATGGCGTATTCGGATATTTCTGCGTTTGTACGGATTGTTGCTGTTCTGCGGTATGGACGACAAACGAAGGAAGTACCGCCTTTATGGGAATGAATGCGTAGGCGGCACAACCAGCCAGCGAAAGAATTCCAGCAATAATCTTTTTCATAGTTAGACAAAGGTACCATATTGTCTTAATGCGAGCAAGTGATTTGACCCCACTTTTCTTATATATTGAAAATGGCTAAAAACTCAGTCATGAGACTATTGATCATCAGCAACTTTATTTCATTAATCAAACATGATTGACAGTTATTCAAACTTCAGCTAAAGTGATAAAAACCTAAATATCGTAACTTTTTTATGGAGGCAAGGTCATGCCAACTACAGAGCAGAGTGTTATCGCCATCATTTGCGAACAATATGAAAAAAAGGCAGATGACGTAACACCGAATAAGAACTTCGCTGACGACCTGGACATTGATTCATTGGATGTTTCAGATCTGGCTATGAAAGTAGAGGATGCATTCGGGATCATAATCAAAGATGATGAAGTCGAGAAGATCGTAACCGTCTCGAACCTCATCGATCTGGTAGGGAGAAAGTTAGCGGCAAAAAAGCATTAAACTGCTAACTGATTGGAAAATTTCGCCCGGAGTCCTATAACAGGATTCCGGTCTTTTTTATTCAAAAAACAATAACCAAGGTAATTACTCAAATCCGAATTTTTTAACAAAAATAACTTTTACCAGTTGCGCCAGCAGGAGGTAGGCGACGGCAATGCCCAAGAGGATTAGGAAGAAAAGCGGCGGCAGAGGTACGAAATTGAACCAGGCTCCAATTGGCGTATAGGGAATAATGCACCCGGTGGCTACGATACCGAGAGTTGCGTATAAAAGAATTTTGCTTGGTCGGCTCTGGAAAAAGGGAATTTTATGCGTACGAATAATATAAATAACGAAGGTCTGCGTGAACAGCGATTCAACGAACCAGCCGGTCTGGAATAAATGCTCATTGGCATGGAAAACCCAGAGCATGATGCCGAAAGTAGTGAAATCAAAAATTGAGCTGACCGGGCCGAGGGCCAGGATGAATTCCCTGATGTATTTGATATCCCAGGGCCTAGGTTTTTCCACATACTCTTCGTCAACGTCATCAGTGGGGATCGTTACCTGCGACAGATCATACAGGAAATTATTAAGCAGAATCTGGGTGGCCAGCATGGGCAGGAACGGCAGAAAAATGCTGGCGCCGGTCATGGAAAGCATGTTGCCGAAGTTCGAGCTGGCGCCCATCTTAATATATTTCAGCGTATTGGCAAACGTCCTCCGGCCTTCACGCACGCAGTCAGACAGCACATTCAGGGATTTTTTCAATAAAATAATGTCCGCAGTTTCCTTGGCGATATCAGCGGCATTATCAACGGAAATGCCGGTATCCGCCGCTTTTAGGGCGGGCGAGTCATTGATGCCGTCGCCGAGGAATCCGACAATATGCTTTTTCGCCTGCAAAGCCCTGATGATGCGTTCCTTTTGCAGAGGCATGACGCGGGCAAAAATATCGGCTTCCTCAACCACTGCCTGCAGCTGCTCATCGGACATCTTGTCAATTTCCGGTCCGGTGACAATTTTATCGACGGCAATGCCGACTTCCTTGCAGATTTTCTGATTTACCAAGGCATTGTCGCCGGAAAGAATTTTCAGCGTCACGCCGAGTTTTTCCAGCGAAAGAATGGCTTCGCGCGCCGTGGGTTTCGGCGGATCCAGAAAAGCGGTGAAGCCCTCAAAAATCAGGTCTTGTTCATCTTCTTTATTATATGCGTCTTGATGTTTTTCAAATACGCGTGAAGCGATGGCCAGCACGCGGAATCCGTCATGGTTAAAGGCCGCTTCCCGCTCGCGGAACAACTGCTGCTGTTCGGCTGTCATCGGCTGTGTCCCCTCGGAGGAGGTGTAATGCCGGCAGCGCTTAAAAATTTCTTCCGGAGCTCCCTTGGCAATCAGCTGATGCCGGCCTTTTTCTTCGACTACGACTGACATTATTTTCCGCTCAAAATCAAAAGGGATCTCGTCTATTTTATTAATTCCATCGATAGCGAATTTTTTGAATCTTAAGACGGCTTTGTCCAGCAGGTTCTGCAGGCCGGTTTGGTTGGTGCTGTTGATATACGCTTTTTTAAGCACATTTTCATCGACCTGGCCGAACGGATCGCAATAGCGGACCAGTGAAACGCTGTCCAGCGTCAGGGTGCCGGTTTTGTCCGTGCAGAGCACATCCATAGCACCTAAGTTTTGGATGGCATCAAGCCGTTTGATTATCACGTCTTTTTTCGCCATGCGCAGGGCGCCTTTGGACAGATTGACGGTAACAATCATGGGGAGCATTTCCGGCGCGATGCCGACAGCCACCGCCAGGGCGAAGATCAGGGAATCCAGGACACTGTGCCGGCCGGTGATCGCATTAATCGCAAAGATAAATGCGCAGAGTATGGCAATAAGCGTGAGCATCAGGAGAGTGAATTTTTTAATGCCGACGTCAAAGGCAGTCGGCGGTTCGTCTGAAATGAGGTGCTTGGACAGCTGACCGAATTGCGTGTGCTGGCCGGTAGCCACCACCACGCCCTGCGCGGTTCCATTAGCCACGCTGGTGCCCATAAAAGCGATAGTGTCCAGGTCAAAAATTGTTTCGGTTTTTTGATTCTGCGGCGTAGGGAATTTTTCTACAGGAAACGATTCGCCATTCAGCGTGGATTGGTTGACAAAAAGGTCCTTGGCGGAAATAATTTTCACGTCCGCCGGCAGCATGACGCCCGCTGACAGTTCGATGATATCCCCGGGCACCAGCTCTTTCAGCTGAACTTCCGTAATTCTCCCCGAACGCAGAACCCGGGCCGTCACGCGTACCATGGCCTGGAGCTTTTCAGCGTTTTTTTGCGCTTTATGCTCCTGAATAAATGATAAAACGACTGATAATACGGCCATGCTTACGACGATGACGGCGCTGATTTTTTCACCGAAAAAAAATGAAAAAATCGCGATGACGATCAGGCCGATGACCAGCGGATTTTTAAATTTTGATAGTATTTCCAGGACTATGCTTTGCTTGCCCTTTTTGACTATCTCATTGTATCCATATTCGCGCAGACGTTTCCCGACTTCACCGCGATCTAGTCCATGCGCGGTCGTCTGAAGACTGCCCAGGCATTGTTCCGGGCTGGCGGCATTCTGATTACGCAGTCTCATTTCGCTTTCTGAAACTGGCTTTTCATTGTTTGGCATAGACGTTTTCTTTCCCTAAGTATAGCATTCTGAAACATAAATGCCGAATATCATATCGCCGACATTTTTATTTCTCGGTGTTTTCATTAACAGGCCGGCTGCCGGAAACCGTCAGAAATCCAAAATAGACAGCCGTCAGATTGAGCGCCATATGAGAAAGCGAACTGGCTATCAGATTTGGGAAGTATAAATATAGAAGGCTGAACCCAAGGCCGGCCAGGATGACTAGCGGAAGATTGGTTTTGAATTTACCGTAAGTAATGTGTATTAAAGCGAATAAAACAGCGTTTATAATAATTATAACAACATCCCAGTTTAAAATTTCCTCAAGCCGGCTTAAGGCAAAAGACATGAAAATGTATTGCTGGGCAAGGCTGATGGGGATGAATAAGTATCGAAAATGAGGGTCTGATTTCCAGTTTGGATTTTTTGCTGAACGAGTGAAACCGGCATACCAGCGGATAAACAGATAACCGGCGATGGTAAATATCAGATAGATTCCCAGCGCTGCCAATAGATTGTCCGTACGGATTCCGATGTCTTTTAATGTCGCCTGGTCATGAATAAAAACAACGGTAATGGCAATGGTAACAAAAGCCAGAGTATAAAAGCGCAGGCGGTGGCGAATCACCCTGGTCAATAACAAAATTATCGGGAGAATAATTAAAATTAATAGTTCTAAAAGAGGCTTCATTTAAAGTATCTTATCGTTTGGTTTGAAATCCAACGCCAGGGAATTGATGCAGTAACGTAGGCCCGTTGGTTTAGGCCCGTCAGGAAATACATGACCCAGGTGCGCATCACAGCGGGAGCACATCACTTCAACGCGTTTCATACCGAGAGAATAATCATCAACGGTTTTTACGTTAGCTTTGCTGGCCGGATCCCAGAACGCCGGCCAACCGGTGCCGGAATCAAACTTAGTATCGCTTTTAAATAATTCTTGCCCGCAGTTCACACAGACATATGTTCCTTTGGCTTTATTATGCAGCCATTTGCCCGAACCTGCTGGTTCGGTGCCTTTGAGGAAGCAAACATTCATCTGTTCAGGCGTGAGACGAGGAGTTTGTTTTTTATGAATCATGAAATATTGATAAATTTTTTATTGCTTCGAATATTTGTGCCGCCAAAAGACATGGGGCATGATAATTTTCGCGTTAATATCGTGTTTATACCGGCGGGTAAATTCGTAGAGTTCTTTCATTTCATTAGTAAAGGCAGCGAGGGTTTTTGCATTTATTACAACTGTGGCGCTTTGCTCTACTTTTGTCCTGAGTTTCTGACTTTTTTCATAGCGTGGATGCGGGACAGAATGGATAACAGGCCGATGGGCAATGCCAGCAATGACCTGCGCGATTTTTTTTATCGGCAGCCGGATGGTATAGTTATGTTCCACCGCATGTCGGCCGGCTGGCACCCGGAAATTGCTAAATAACAGAAAATGGCTGACGGTATCCTGCAGGCTGATCAGCCCTACTTCATTTTCGCCTGTGCCATAGACGGTCAACGGGTGCCCGATGGCTGTCTGGCAGATAAATCTGTTGATTACCGTGCCGAATACCCCGTCATAGTTATATCGCGTGGCCAGACTTTGGTGGCTTGGTTTTTTATTTTCCGGAATAGTCGCGCCGTAGATGATCGATTGCTGGACAGTAAGTATGCGCAGATTCCATAATTGGGCGCACATTTCGCTGATTTCAAAATCGGTAATTTTTGATTGATGATAGAAATCCGTAGTCTGCATAGGAAGCCAGGATTTACGTATGCGCCTGGTTTTCCCCTGGTACTGAAACCGCAGCGCCACCCGGTTGTTCGGGATATAATCCAGATCAAGCCCCATATAGCTCCCAGAGGTTCCCAGCTTGAGATAGAAAATATTTTTATCGCACAGAGCGATGGCCCAGAGTGTGTTGAGATTCGTGATGATATTCGTGGTGAATGTCGTCTTGGCGTGCTCGGGACCGATCATTGAGAAAGGCGCGGAGGGCTGCTGGGCGGCATTGATGATGCACCGCGGTTGGTACTTATGAATTAATCGAGCAATCTGGCGATAGTCTGCGATATCGGCTTTTTCAAAAGCCAGGTTTGATTTATGGAATAATTTTCGGTAGGCGCGCATTCTCTGCGCCGGGAGCTGATAAGGCAACAGGGGACGCACTTTGATTTCTTTTTCCCACCGGCGCTTAATCAGATTATCAACCAGAATGACATGCTGTTTCGTCCTGTTAGCCATGGCTAAGCCAAGGCTCCATCCGAAATACCCATCGCCCCCAAGAATAATTATTGATTTGCCAAGTTTCATGTAATTAAAATATTAGAAGTTTTTAGTATGTATGCTTAGTAAAATTAATTTTCAGGATGGAACGCGTTTTTGCTAGATATCAGGCTCTAATCATTTCAGAGTAATTTTGCAAAGCAACAATATCCTCTTTTTGGTGCAAACCATTTAGCAATTTTTTATACGCAATCAAATCTTTATGATTCATTACGGAAACTTTAATGCCATACACGTTTATTAAGCGTGCCGTTTCAAAATTAGAGGGAAAAGATTGCCATACTTTTTTCCTTTCATCAAATATTTTAGCCCCAAAAGAACCGCTTAGGTCGATAATTTGTCCATGGTAATCCAGGGTTATCAGATCTAAATCCCATTTTTCGTCCAGGTACCTGGCTGGCCCAAAAGTTATATATTTATTAATTTCCGAAAGAATATCCTTAAATTTTTTATTTGGTATATCAATATCTATATCGTTTACCGGACGAGTCCCGCCGTAAAGATGTACGCCAAATCCACCAGAAATTTGATACGGCACATTGTGTTTTATCAATATATTTACAATCCATTTGAGAGCAACTTCTAATTTTGATTTACTTGGCTTCATACTTGTTTTTTAATTTTCAGGCTTTTAAAATATGATCAATCCGTTGAGCGATTGCTTGCGAATTATCCGTCATTAGATTGTGACCGGAACCTGGGATATTTTCAATTTGCCATCCTTTAGATTGTTTGGCTATCTGGACGTATTTTTGTTTATAAAATAACTCGTCGTTTTCACAGTGAAGAATGGTGACTGGATGTTTAATTTTTTCAAAAAGATGCGGAATAATATTGGTCGCCATCATTCTACCCCAGGGATAAATGCCAGCCTTGGCATAGCAGATAAGGACGTCAAATTCGTTATTGCGCAAGCCTGCTCTTAAACGCGGTTTTAATTCATCCGGCCAATGCAGGATATTCTTCCAGATAATATTCCAGAGCAAAAGGCGTGCCATGGCGTGCTGTGGGATTAAAGGATTCGTAAGCCAAAAGGCGAATTTTTTACTGATATAATCATCAAAACCCGCGGGGTTTATAAAAAAAATTTTGTTAAAATATTTCCCGATGGTCGCATAGCTTTTGGCAATACCCAGCGCGGACATTGAACTGGCCAGCACGTTTAAAGGCGACCGCAGAATTCCCTGGCGCTTTGCTTCATTAAAAAATAATGCCAGCCATTCTGAGCAGTAATCAGAACTATAGGTATCCTGTTTTTCAAATAGTCTTGTTGTTTGACCACAGCCGATCCAGTCGGGAGCGATCAGCTGATATTTTCCTGATAGTCGTTCGGCCAGGTGTTTGAAACTTGCTTCACCGGTTGAGCCGATGCCGTGCAGGCAAAGAATCTGCGGTAAGCCGTTTTTGCCAAAAATGTTAATATGGTCACGCACCTCGCGGCTGCGGAATTGATGGACGATGAAAGTACTGGTTAGTTGGTTATTTTGGTTCATACAATTTTCGTTTCAGTGCGGCCGTGGTGTTGATAGTCATATAGTTTGTTATATCCGCGGGTGTCTATGACTGTCCAGCAGAGCAACCTGCCCGCCATAGCTCCGCTAGGAGCAGCAGGCGGGGCTCTGCACCTACATATATTAGATAGGGTAGGTGGCCAGCTTGCTGGCCTAACACTAAAATTAGCCCCGCGGGTTCATAGGTTGGTTATTCCGGCTCATATTTTTTATTGGCCAGTTTGGCTACCGCACTCATTATTTCACTATTTACTTCCTGGAGAAGCCCACCTTCAACGGTTTTCCCGTACCAGGGTGAAAGATCTATCGGCTGTCCGATGTTTATCCGCAGGTGGGCATAAAAAATTTCTAATACAAAGCCAAGGTGAGTTTTTGGCGGAGGCGCAGTGCGTTCAAGACCGACCGGAATAATAGGCGTTTTGGTCATCAACGCCAGCCGGGCGACACCTGTTTTCACGCGATTAATTACTGGTCTTACATTCAATCCGCCCTCGGGATACATCAGCACTATTTCCCCGCCAGAAATCAGCTTAATTAAAATTTTAAACGTTTTGGAGCGGTCAGGAAATAACGGAACTATTCCCATCCAATTCCGCCAGAGAGAGAACCAAAGGATTTTCCACTTAGTTACTACATAGACTTTCCTTCCTTTGGTATGCTGGATAACGGAATTAACCAAAAGGGGCGGATCCTGTTCACCGACGTGGTTAGAAACCAGGATGACCGGGCCGGTCCGGGGAATATTTTCCAGACCGCTGGCTGAATCAATACGCCAGCTAAACAGTAGTCTGAATAAATGGCGTGAAAATGGGTAAGACATAAGTATTAGAAAAGTTTAACAAATTTATTGATAGTCTGCGTTTATTTATTTATTCCTACTATCGTAGCGAACCGGCCCTCCGGTTGTCCGGTATTTACGGATCGCCGGTGGGAAAAATACTGCCTTGAAGCCGCCGTATCTATATTGCCTACGATAAAATGCGAAGGTAAAACTCCGGCTCTGATGAGCTGCTTTTTATTATAGCCGATCAGATCAATGGCAATTTTTTCTCTATGAAGTTTTTTTATAAACGGCCGCCAGCTGGCTTTATTTTGCTGGGAGGCATGGTCTTTAATATAAGACTTTTGATGTATGGCTGGACCAATAGCTATCATAATATTTTTTGAATGGCACTGGTATTTATTTTTTAGCGTTGTTATAATTTTTTTTGCATAGAGCCGGTCAGTATTATGCCGACTGAGATGAGCCAAGGCCAGGATATTTTTTTTAGGGTCATACAGTATTGTTGGTAAGCAGTCGCCGGTTAGCAGGAAGAGAAAGAGATCGGATTTTTTTGTCACCAGACAGTCTGCCTTGACCCCTGACGGTTTTAGCGCGCCAAAACCCCGGTCGCGCCAGTCCACGAATTTTATTTTCGTGCTATGCCGTAAGTTCATCACGACAATTTTTTCGGGAGCTACCGCGACTTTCCGAAAAAATCTTTTTCTATTTTTCATAACCTCAGGCCGCGAGCCGTGGCGGAACGACATATTGCCATCGCGCCTTTCGGAGCAGGCGTATTTAAGTTTACTAAATGATTTTGGCAGCAAGATATGGGGCATTTTATCGATTTTATTGGGATTTTAAGGGGTTTCCTGAAGGCAACGGAAGTGCCTGGGCCTGGATTTTATAATGCAAATAAACAAAAATCAAGCCAACCGCCGTGAGCACATGCCAGAGCGCGTGGCCGTTGATCAGGTGAAAATAATTGGTATCGCACCATTTCCCGGTGTAATCGTACATCCAGAAAACCGCGGCCGCAGCAATGATAACCAGCCCGATTAATAAATATTTTGGGTCATATCCCCGATGTCCTTTGTTAAAAATATAAAATTCCGCCAGCAGCACCAGGGCGACCTGCAGGGCGAAAATTATAATGCCGATATTGAAACCGCCCAGTAAGCGGACATAATACATTACCGCGATACTGATGGCATTTAGCAAGATATAAAACCAGGCAAGATTTTTGATAGTGAATAATTTTCCACCGGTGCGGCGGAAGTTCAGCACCAGTAAATAGGAAGAAAATAAAAACATTGAGGACAGATCCAGCATCTGCCCCAGAAAAGTATAGCTGGCATGATAAAGAAATGAAGTCAGCCCCATCAGCAAAACCAGCAGGCCGAAAGCCTTCAAATATATTTTTTCTTGACGACTGAAATAGAAAATAACAACCCCAGCCACCAGATATGCCAGGTTGGACCAGGCGTTGGCCGGCTGGACGACCGCAGAACACAAATTTTGTTCACAGAATTTTATGACTGGCTTGGCAAACGATTGATAGGGGCAGCCGGTTTTCATGCTATCTGCATTTTGACTTGATTAAATTTTTATCAGAGAATTCCATCCCCCCGCAGTCGGCCGGACATTGGCAGGCCAGGTGCCTTTGAAAGCGGAATAGCCGTCATGCAACTCGTATTTTTCCATAGAAAAGCCCGGCACCGCGGCCATGATTTCATTAACTTTTTTTTGGAAAAAATCTTCCGCCTGGGTAAGGTATTTATCCGGCACATTGAACATCCCGGCTTTGGCGTTGATTATATTCAGCGCCACGCTTTTCTCGGAAGTCCGGTCAACCATGACTTTTACGTAAACCGGCGCTTTTATATATTTATTCACCAGGCAGGAAATTTCCATGCCGCCTTCGATTTTTTTTACCTGAACATCAGAAAAAATCTGATCGCTTCCCTGGAATCGTTTCAGCCAGGAAGTTACTTCCTCGGAAGTGGTGGTGGTATCAATGTCTATCTGGCCGGAGAATATCTGATCAGCCGGCGAGGAATAATCTATGGTGCCTCCGGAAATCGTCATGGGAATTTTCTCCTTGATGCTGGCATAAGCCTGGTCGCTGGTTTTTATGCCCAGATCTTTTGGCTGGCCAGTTTTAATGATAGCGGAGAGTACTGGTACTTTATATAATCCAGTGACGGATAGTCCGACCAGGATGACTATTAGGATGATAATAATGGTGATGAGAAAATTGCGCAAACTATGGCCTTTTTTGGGCTTTTCTATGTCCTTGCCTTCGTTCGGTTTGAGCATTTCCAGGCTTTGAGCTGACTGGGGCGGCTGGGGGTTTTGTTCTGGTTTGTCCATATTATTCATTAAAAATTAATTATAAATGTTTTTACCCGAGACTAATCTGGATATTCTGACCATGATGCCGATAATTATTCCAATCACGCCAAGCAACAGAAGCCAGGGCATGACGCTGTTAAGCCAGCCCAGCTGGAAAAATTTGTTAAAATCAAAAGGAAAAATTAAGTATAGTTTTATCAGTATAAATATTCCCACCACATCCATCGCCGTACGTCCGAGAAAATAAAATCCCCGGCGGTCAAAGAAGATAAAAATGAAATAAACAACCAGGCTGAGAATTATCGAAAAATTTAAATAAGGCAGAACCTTAGTCCAGTCAGCAGTGATGAACTGCGCCTCCCATTTCAGCAGGCTGTTAATTATGAAAAGCCCAATCGCGTTGCAGATAACGGCAAAGACGTATTCAGATTTTTTATGGCGCGGCTTTATTGCCGATTTCTGCGGCAATGATTGTTGGGTCAGCGGCGTGTTCTCCATATAGCTTAAATAATGCTAAGCAGCCAAATTACAGCAGAAAAACTGGTTTATTTCCCTTCTTTTTCCTTTTTGTTTTTGTAGTAATCGTGGAATGTCTCACGTATGGAGTTGAACAGTTCGGCGATAAATGCTTCTTCGCCTTTATTTTTTACAGCCATAGTGAAATGCATGTCGCCATGTTTAATCCTGTTCATTCCTTCAGCCAGCATTTTATAAGGCCAGCTGACACGCCTGCTGATAAGCCAGGCGACAAACAGCAGTAAGATTGTGCAGATAGCCTCAAATATTAATAAGGCCCTGATAATATAATGGCGTTCCTGGGAAATCGTTTTGGCGGCAAAATCAACGCCCAAAATTGCGACTGTTTTCCCGCTGCTGTCTTTCAGGGGAGCATATCCGGAAAGCCAGCTGCCCCATTTGTCATTAGTTACTGCCTGATCTACTGAAGGTTTTATTAGACCTTCTTCCATTTGAGGCAAGTCGGTGGTGTCATATTCCTCACCCAGCATGGCTTTTTGTTCGTTTTCTTCTATTATTCCATCGTTATTCTCGTCCACATTGCCTTTACCACTGACGACAAAGGTCATGAGATGCCGCTGATTGGTGGGGCGCAGGGTATAAACATCATCAATTCTTGGGTTGCCGGCCATGACGGATTGGAGATACAGTTCCATCACCCGGTAGTTTTCGCTTTGCTGGTCAGCCGGCTGCAGCAGGCTTTCGTGGCTGGCAACAGGGATGAGCGCAGCGGTGCGGGTGGCAATGCCTAATAATTCATTTTGCATGTCTTTCATTATCCGGTTGGAATAAATGAAATATACGGATACTCCAATCACCGCCATTATTAATATTGAGGCAATGGCTAATCGTGAAAAAACGTGTCTTTGATAAGGCCTGAATTCGTCTAGGGTTGTCATCGTCAATTGTATTAATTGTATATTTACCTGCGTATATTATACCAAAAAATTGGCAAAATTACTTTATGCGCATTTTAATTTAGAAATGATTGTTTATTTCAGCACCATCAAAATCGCGCCAGCCACCATCAGCCCGATGCCGGTGGCGGATTTCCAGGTCAGATGTTCGCCCAGGATGAGGATGGCCAGGATCAAGACGAAAACCACGCTCAGCCTGTCCAGCGCCGCCACGCCGGAAGCCGGGCCGTTTTTCAGGGCGATAAAATAAAAAATCCAGGATAGCGCGCCGGCGATTCCTGATAACACAATATAAAACAGCGCCTTGCTATTAATACTGGAGAGCAGCTGGGATTTTCCCAGTACCAGCGAGACCAGCACTAGGAAAACCGCCATGACTACCGCCCGCACGGAAGTCGCCAGGGTAGTGTCAACTTTGCTGATGCCGATTTTGCCGAAGATCGCCACTAAAGCAGCAAAGACGGCAGATAAGATGGCGTAAAAAATCCAGGACATAGGGTGTTAATAATTATAAGGATTTTTAAGGGGGTTTAGGGAGGGTATTACCAAGTTTCGGGATGAATTTTATCCGGCTGGAAATAGTCATCAGTATGAGGGTCAGGCGTTTCTGCCGGATAGCCCAGTGGGATGATATTGATAATTAAGTATTCCTCGGGAATTTTCAGGATTTTTTTAATTTCTCCGGCTGCCGGTGGTTTCAGATTTTTCCATACCGTACCCAGGCCGAGCTCCGCTGCCTGCAGGAAAATATTGGCAGTGGCCAAAGAAATGTCCTGCACCGGCTGGTTGGTTTTTGACGGGTCAGTGACGGGGATGACCAGCACCGGCGCTTTTAACAAAAATTCCTGAGGCGGTATGGCGGCCTCATAGATTTTCTTTTTGGTTTCAGGGTTATTTACCACCACAAACTCCACCAAACGGTTATCTCGCGAAGTGGGGGCGAACTGGGCCGCTTTTATCACTTCATTGACCAGTTTTTCCGGCACCGGTTTATTCTGGAATTTCCTGATGCTGCGGCGGTTGATGATGGAGGGAATAATCATAAGTTTAAAAGTCAAAAAAGTTTTTACCGCTTTTGAGCGCTTCTAAATAACTGGCGGTAGTGCCGAAAAGCGGGGCAGGCAGGCTGTCCAGGCGGTACCAATCCCAGCATTCTATGCGGTTCGGTTCCAGCACCTGCGGTTCTCCGCTTTTCCAGTCTGCAATCATGCCAATGTCTACATAATGCTGAGGGGCGTATTTTTTTAAGTTCAGCAGGCGCAAGAACCGTATATTGGTAATTTCCATGCCGGTTTCTTCACGTACTTCTCGCCTGGTACAGTCAGCTATTGATTCCATATATTCCAAATGCCCGCCGGGCCAGGCATATTCGCCTTCGCCATGCGAGCCGCGGCGCTTGCCGAGCAGCACTTTGCCATCCTTGAATAACATGACGCCCAGGCCGACTTTGATATGCTGATTTTTATCAGGATTATCCATATATTTAGTATAGCAAAAAAAGGGAGTAATGTGATTATGTTCCTTCTTTTCTGTGCAAACAGAAAAGAAGCAAAAGAGCTGCGCCGGTACAAAGAAATTAACGAAAACAGGCTCGTTGTCATTCCGCGTTGTAAACTCGCTCCTCGCTTCGCTGCGTTCGCTCAAACAGTACAACGCGGTTGCCCATGGGCAACCATTCCTCCTCGCTCCTTTTTCTTTTAAATTTTTTATAATAGCGGGGGGAAAGATATGCGTAAAAACATCATTATATAGAATAATGATGGAGTGCGGGCAACTTAATTTTTTAATCCTTGAACTTGAAAGTTTTCCAGGCCAGGAGGAAAGAAAGGATAACCCAGCCGGCCATGAAAGCCAGCTGAGGTAGGAAAGTCTGGATACCTTCGCCGTTGACGGAAACTTTCCGCAATGCCTCAATCATCGGAGTCAGCGGTAGATACTCCACTGTTTTACTGATAATTTTCGGTAAGGCTTCAGTGGAGAAGAAAACGCCGGAGAAGAACATCATCGGCATGGTGACTACCTGGGAAAGGGCTTCGGCGGTTTTGGTATTTTTTGCATAGCCGGCGACGGCAAAACCGAGATTCAGGAAGATGACGCTGCCGAAGATGCTTATTAAATATATCAGCGGATAGCTGCCATAAACTTTGACGCCAAAGGCAATGCGCGCCAGAAGTACAATCAGGGTGATCTGCACAATATTCATGATTAAATAGGACAAAACTTCGGCCATCAGGAAATTTCTGACTTTCAATGGCGTGGCAGACAGGCGTTTCAGAAGTTTCTGCTCGCGGTAACGGCTGATGCCGGTGGAAATGCCGATGACAGCGGAAGTCATGATGGACATGGCCAGAATGCCGGGCATGAGAATATCTATATATTTGATATTTTTAGCCTGCACGCCTTGGGCCTGGTAGCTGAAGATGGCCGGTGCCTGAGAAACTTGCATATTCATCTGGTCAACGAATTTATCAACGACGCTGAGCGCGACCTGATTGATAGTGGTATTGCTCTCGCTATAGTAGAGTTCTACCGGCGAGGGTTTTGGGGTATCGGCGGTGATGGGCATGTCCGGCAGCTTGAAATCAGCAGGTATATAGACAATCAGATCCACGTCGCCATTTTTCAGCTGTTTTTTCGCTTCATCAAGAGTTGCCGGAGCAGTCTGCTCTTTCAGGAAGGTGATTTTTTTCAGGCCATCCTGGAAACTAGACGAGATCGGGGTGTTGGATTCGTTAAATATCACGTATTTAGCATCGCCCATTTTAGTAAAATCAAACAGGCCGAAAATAATGATGAACATCATCGGGAAAGCCAGCGACCAGAATAGCGCCTGTTTGTCGCGAGTGGTCATTTTTAGATTAGCCCAGAGAAGTTTAAGCATATTAATTGATAATTTCTAATTCCTAATGTTTAATTTCTAATTAGACATTTTTTAAACTTATTCCCTCAGTTGTTTCCCGGTTAAGGATAAAAATACGTCTTCCAGATCAGCAGAAATAACCTCCAGATCTATCATAAAAATTTTATTGGTCTCAGCCCATTTATACAGTTTGGGCAGCACTTCATTTCCCTTGGTGACTTTCAGGTGAATAATATTATCGGAATTTTCTTTGATTTCCAGGACGCCTTCAACTTGTTTTAATGTTTCCCGTTTGAGATCGCCGTAGGGCTGGAAATGTATCCGAGCCGAGGAAGACAATTTATTTATCATATTTTTTGGCGTGTCCAGGGCGATGATTTTTCCCAGATCCATGATGCCGATGCGGTTGCATAAATATTGTGCTTCTTCCATATAATGAGTGGTCAGCACTACGGTCTTGCCCTGCTTATTTATTTTTTTAATGAATTCCCACATCAGCCGGCGAGCCTGCGGATCCAGGCCGGTGGTCGGCTCGTCCAGGAAAACGATTTCCGGGTCATTGACCAGCGCGGCGCAGATGGAAAAGCGCTGCTGCTGGCCGCCGGAAAGTTGTTTAATGAGGGATTTTTTCTTATCCTGAAGACTGACTATCTCCAATAGATTGTCGGCCGGCAGAGCTTTATCATAGAAGCTACCGAAGAGTTCAAGTATTTCGCCTAACTGCAGGTATTCATAATAGGCAGAGGATTGCAGCTGGATGCCGATAATATTTTTTACTCTATGAAGGTCGTGCTGAGTGGAAAATCCCTTGATAAGTGTCTCGCCTCCGCTGGGTACCTGCAGGCCTTCAATTATTTCCAGGGTGGTGGTTTTGCCGGCGCCATTAGGGCCAAGCAGACCAAAAATCTCGCTCTTTTTAACGGAAAAAGAAACGCCATTAACGGCGATCAGCTCGTTTTTATCGGGTTGTTTGAACTTTTTTACCAAATTTTTTACTTCTATGACGTCCATGGGGTAAGTTTAAATATAGTGGAAAAATTGTATCATAAAGCCAGGGACGATTCAAGCCCCTGTTTTTAATAGGAATTGCCGGTTGCCGGGTGGCGTAGTTTCCATATAAGAAGACATCTATAAATTATTTATTCATCTATCTCTGCTAAGCAAATTTTTTGGCAACGCGTCTGGCAAGTCCTAATACTTAACATTGGGGAAATACTGGTAGTGCTTGACAGATAATTTAAATTTTGCTATACTTGTTTGAAACAAATTTAGGTATTAAGTTGTTCTTAAACATCATTAGAGAGGGAGTAAGACAATGAGAAGATTGTCAACTGCAGTGGTTGCTTGCTTAGCCGTCATGGTTATATTGTCAGCGACCACGTTCGGCGCTGAGTACATTGTTAAGGTCGGTGACAACCTTACCGGTATAGCCAAAAAGACTGGGCATTCAGTGGCTGACCTTGCGGCTCTGAATGAGATTAGACACGCGGATTTAATTTTTCCCGGTCAGAAGATATCCTATGTCGCTGACAAAGACCTGGAATATGCCAAAGCCTGGGCGACCAAACGGCAGAATGAGCTCGGACCATCCGATCAGAACTTCAGCTATTTCAGGTTAGTGATAGGTGATATCGAAACTCGCGCGGTACGCTACTCAATTAACCAGCAAAATGGCACCTACGCCGGCATTATTCTGTGTTTTGCCGAAGCTTGGAGAAACGTGGAAAAGAAATAAATTGGAAGAAACGCTCTCCATCCCCGCCAATATTACCTTACGGTTGAGGCGGTTTTTTTATAAATAATTATTTTTCCTCCAACCGGTGTCAAGGTCTTTTTTATACCAGCTAAATGCTAATTGGTTTTAAAACACGTTTTTAAATTTTATCAACCGAAAATTGTTTCGCGTTTTTGGTAGGAATAGTCGGTTGCCGGACGGTAAAATTTCCAGGCAATCCGGTAAATAACAAATCCCATAACCAGCACAGCCGAGCCCCAGTATAGAGCCTGCATCAGGGGCTGGTGGCTATCCGTGCCGAGCAAAATACTGTGAATGAAAATCAGCGCGAACATGGGGAAGGAGAGGTAATGGATTCTCCGCCAGAATTTTGCCTTGGTGGCCATTTTATAAAATGAGGTACCGAGGATCAGCGCCAGAAGATAAAAACCAACAATTCCCAATGAGACTAGTAATGGCTGATATGAAGAGGCAAATGGCACGAGAATATCAAGCAGGTTCATGCCGATGAATTGGTCAAAGAGCAGGGAAAAAATATGCACCAGCACGGAAATCAGCAGGATGGAGCCGATAGCGCGGTGGACGGACCAGCCTGTAGCCGGCGAAAATATCCGATAAAGCAGCCCGGTGGACAGAGAAATACCCGTCATGGTCAGCAAAGCCAGCATTATAAATGAGACTGTAGCGGCCGCCCGGGTGGTTACCCAGGCCCAGGGGAAATCAGTCAGGCGTTTTTGTATCTGGGTGGGATTGAAAGTATGAGGTACCAGGGCGATGGTGGTAATTCCCGCTGTCGCCGCTTTATCCGGCGCAGGGTTTGGTTCGGTCGCATAGGCTGTCGCAGAATAAGCAGGGGCAGGCGCGGCTTTTACCGGTGCGGGCTTGCTGGTGTTTACGGTACCGGCGGTTTTGTTGTTATTTTTTTGCACGGCAGCTGGTTGTTTGGCAGGGACTGGCGGGGCAACCTTTGTCGCTGGCAGGGGGGCAGGTGCGGTTTCTTGGGTTGGTGCAATTACCGGCGCGGGTTCATTTGAATCGTTAACATCAGGAGCGGGTTGGCTGTCAGATTCATTATTTATTGCCTGGGATGATTGTTCCTCTGCATCAGATTCTTCTGTTTCTGCCAAAGCGCGAATTGGCACAACGGTTAAAAAAATCAGAATTAATGTGGAGAATAAATAATATTTTTTCATGGGTTGTTTTGGATATTTAAGGCAAATAATTTTAGGAAACTGCTGTGCGAGGGGCAGGAGCCGGTGCAGGCGCGGGAGCTGGAGCGGGAGTTGGTTTGGGAGCCGGCGTTGGTGCCGGAGTTGCGGCTGGCGCAGTGTTTACTGGTGCAGGAGGGGGCGTAACTGGCGCAGACGCAGGAGCGGGTGCCGGAGCTGCCTTATTGACGTTTATTGGCGCGGCAGTTTTTGCCTGGGGCACGGGCGTGGCCGTTTTTTGCGCTGGCGCGGGTTTGGGCGCGCTGGTTTGGGTCGCTGGTTTGTTATTATTTTCAGCAGTTGGCATGGCGGTTGGCTGCGGCACTTCGGCTGTTTCCGTTGCCGGCGGATTTGGCTGTCCAGGTACGGCTATTTCCGTGGGGATATTCCGCACTACCGGGCTTAGTTGCTCTGGCGGATGATAGGCCAGTGACAGTCGTTTTGATTGCTCAATACTGAAAAAGATTCCCAAGGCAATGACCGAGGCAATGCCCCATCCGGCAAAGGCAAAAGCCGGCACCCGGGTGCCCCGCTCAATAAAAGCCTTGGATCCGGCTCCGAATTTTTCGCTCATAATAAATTCCGGCGCGACTCCCAGCGAGAGCAGAGTCTGGTTCATTGTTTTCATGAAAGGCGGCGGACCGCAGAGAAAAAAAGTGCTCCGCCAGATCCTGTCAGTCATAACTTTTACGATTAATTCGCGGTTCAGGCGGCCGGGATGATATTCAGGCAGATGTTTGGGAATATTTTTATCAGAAACAGCGTAAACCGCGCGGAACCGCGGGTACATATTACTCAGCCGTTCCAGTTCCGCGCCATAAGGCATGTCCGAAAGGGAGCGGAGACTGTAAAAAAGAGTCAGGTCGTTATCCAGATTAAGGTCGGCCGCGGTTTTTATCATGCTGATAAATGGCGTGATACCGATGCCGCCGGCCAGAAAGACGAGGGAGCGGTCGCGTACGGGATCAAAAGTAAAACGCCCATATGGGCCTCCGACTAGCGCCTGGTCTCCCGGCTTCAGATCGCGCAGGGCGCTGGTGTAGGCGCCGGAAATCCGGATGCCGAATTTCATAGCCAGGCGGTCGGTAGATGAGCTGGCGATGGAAAAGCACCGCTCGCCTTTCAGCGGGGAGTGGGCGGGGAAGCAAATGGTGGCGAATTGCCCGGGCAGGAATTCGGGAAAAGGCGCGCCGTTTTTCCTGACTAAAGTCAGCTCCAGCACTTTATCCGAAAGCGGGCGGATATTTGATAGTATTGATTTTATTCGTTTCATAATTATTTGCTGGGTAAACAGTAAAAAAACGGAGAATGGTTCCTTACCGTTTCCGCTGTTAATTAGTAGGCTAGTATTAGATAATTGCCAGTGAATTATTTTTAAGCTCAATTCGCATAATATAGCCTTTTTTATATGATATTAGCAATTTAAAACAGGCTAATTTTACAGCCATGCAATTACTTAATCGGATGAAGCTTAATCTTGTTACGCCAATACAAAAAATACCCACCAGGCATGTTTTCTCCCAGTGGGGTTTTTAGGCTAAGATTTCCTGCACCCGGCCAACCTCGCCGGTTTGGAGCCGCACTTTTATGCCATGCGGATGGTTGGGGGAATTGGTTAAAATATCCTGAACTACGCCTTCGGTCAGTTTTCCGGTGCGCTGGTCCTGCTTCAGGACGATGGCGACCCGGAGTCCCGGGTAAATGTCGTCTCGATTATTGCCGTTCATAGGTAAAATATATATTTTATTTTTTTATGGAGTGTGGAGGCAATCAAATGGCAATTCAGAGCATTTCTTGCCCTAAAATATTTTTTGCAAGCCACTGCATATTTTTTGGTCCATCACCAGTATTTCGTTTGGTGCCGGCAATCCGGAGGCGAATACGAAATTATTAATGTGTTTATTGCATTGGTACTTTTTTGGAGTACTGCCGTTTGGCGGAAGGGCATCATCGCACAGCTCCTCGGGATTATTGAATGTTCTCAAGGAGCCGTCTGAAGTATTAATTTCTACCGCCGGGTGGATGAACTGCGCAGCCACGCCGGGGGTGCGATTAAAGGCGGCAATTTGCATTATATTTGGCGAGCACCAGCGGATTACTGCAAGAATTTCACCTTTCAGCAATGCAGGAAGATCATTGGCAGTGGAGATTTTGAGATCCTTGGTTGTGTATTTTGATTGGTACTGATAATTTGGTGCCACGCTATTAATATAGCTTCTTTGCCAGATGACATTTCCCGCACTTCCGACCAGTAAAAGATCATCTTTATTGATTAAATAATAGGGGATCCCGCCATCCGGGAATGCCCTGAAGCCAGCGGCCTGCCTGTATTGCTCCAAGTTCCTGACCACCAGATAGTTTCCGTCATATGTATTGGCTATCAGATGCACCCAGTTAAATGTGGAAATATTGGGTGAATACCCGGAACGCTCGGCGGCCGTAGCTGATTCAGGGGATCTCTTTATCAGAAATTCCGTCGGGAAAAAGGTATAAAGGATATATAAAAAAATAATAAGTAATGGGATGCAGATAATTGGTACATAATATCTTTTTTTCATATATATTGGTTAATTCATAAATAAATATTATTCTCCCTCCCAGCGGTATTTCCGTTTTTTGGCTTTCAACTTCTTGGCATCGCAGTGGAAGCACAAGCCGTTGTGGCAGCAGATAAGCCCGCCGCATTTCCGGCACTGCCATTTTTTTTGCTGGTCAGCGAGGAAGGCCTTAATGCCACGTTTTTTGGTGTAGGCAAGGTTAGCCACCATGCTCATGTGGTAGTGAGCACGATAACGCTGGTCGATATGCTTGATCTTGTCACAGGGGAAAGCGCCGCACCGGTAACAATATTGCCAGCGGTTTTTTTTCAGCTGGAGGCAGTTTTTGATCCTGCAGCGTCTGCAACTTTTATTCTTATCTGTATCATCATCCCGGCATCCCGGACACTTCTTTTTTTCCCGCAGATAGGCGGCGCACAGGGCGCAGTTCATGCCGCAGGGGGCGATGAGTTTTTTAGTCAGAAGCATAAAATAATTATTTTTATTTCTCCAGCATTTGCCGCAGCACATCAATAACCGCTTTTTTCCAGACCCGCATGGCGTACCAGCCGATTAGCGGCTTGGCCAGGGCGCGCAGCAGGGGATTTTTAATTTCCACCTGGTATAAATAATTTATGCGCGTGCCTTGGGGGATTTCTTCCATCATGAATTCTTCGTGCCCCGCAGTGCCGATATTGTTTTTATTATCAGAAAAATACCCGTATGGCGGCTTGAGCTCGGTATTCATACGCACATTGATGGTTTTGCCCCAGGTCTTGGCCACACCGTCAATAGTCAGGTGGTTCCCTTCACGCTTGATAACCTTCAGCGACTTCGCTACTTTTGGGAAGAGTTTGGGCATATTCTCAAAATCGGACATGATGGCATAAATCTTGTCGCGGGACGCTTCGATTATCCATAAGCCCTTCAAAGTGATAGAGTTCATTGTATTAGCTACCAAAAAATTTCAAAGCCTCATAAACAAAAAATACCGGCCAGACGATTGCCTTCAGTAATCCCAGGACCACTGCCCAAAAACCCGTGGCTATAGATATGTAATAAATCGCCGCGCCGATGATCCCCAGGCAGTAAACCGCTTCTCCGCTATGTTTTGTAACTTTTACATCCAGCATATGTTTTTAATTTACTTTTGAAATTATCACCACGTAATTCTTCCCGTACTTCTTGGCGCACTTGGGGCAGGTGGTGTACCACATGTACCATTTCTTGACGTCAGTGTAACCCTGCTGTTTTGCGTACTCCATAAAATCCTGGCACCACTTGCCGGTTTCCCGGAAATCGCCTTCGTACACTTTGCTAAGGTATTTCCCGCTCAAGGTGACATTCTCCGCGCCCGGCACTTCTTTGTCAACGGCGATATACAGGTCCATATTCCATTTGGAAGTATGGTCGGAGAGCGACATCCAGTCCAGCGCTTTTGCTCCGGCCGCGTCAATCTTGGCGTTCATCCGCTTAACCACCTGTCCGAAATTCATCGGGATGTTAAAGGCGGTAAATACTTTGTCTTTGATGAATTTCTTATCCTGCCAGTCAAATGTTTTTCCGTCCCACGGATTGGGGTCAAAGCGCGGACAGCAGTCGGTTTTGGGGTTGTAGTTTTCCATAATTTTTTTTATCGTTTAATATATAAGAATTTTACCTTTGTTTCCATGTTAAAACAAGACGTTAATATTATATTGGATGGACCCATCGCGGGCGCAGACCTGCCCGCCGCATGGCTTCCGCAGGCGGGGATCCGCTCTGGGCAAGGGTGTATGACGGCGTTTCACAACCCCCAAACGCGTGTCCTTTGCCCGCGCATTGTTTAAGCACTCCGCATACCAGCTATAAATAAAAATGGCCGTCTGGTTAAATGCATAGAGCACTCAACGCAGACGGCCAAAGGAGATTTGCTCCACCCCTATTGGGATGGCGTGCAATGCTTACGATCCTTGGATCGCAAGCTAGTTCGCATTAATCGTCAGGATGGGCAGGATCTGACGCGGTGGCGTCCTTGGCCTGCTTTACTTCTTTTGGAAGCCTCCCAGTTACCTGATAAACTAGCTCAAACAGTTGGTCAACTGAAAGGCAGATATCATCCCCCTCCAAGTTAATGCCCTTCTCTGCTGAAAGCTGCACTTTGGTGAAGCGCATGATCCCGTCAGATTTAGGCTTATCCGTAACTATGGCGTCAGCAGCGGTCTTTACCGGAGTAACGATAGTCGGCGTGACTTCTGCCGTGACAGCGCCAGGGAACTCAGCTGCGCTAAGTTCGATGTCATCGCCCCTGACTTTCTGAGTGATCTTATCGATTAGTTCAGAAGTCATGGCAGGAACTATCATCGGGGTGCTACCGTCAATTGGGCTGAATGTGCCGACGAATGAAGCGCCGACGCTACCAGCGACTAGATTGAAACACCCCCACCGACAGAAAAGTCTGAAACGAGTGCCATCCGGTCCCTCGACGTCCATTGCATATGCCAGCTCATCGTTGAACTGCTGCGTCTGAGTGGTACCGTCGGCATTTATCGCTGTGAGGGTTCCGTTAGCCTTACCCTTCACTACTGGACCAACTCTCTTGAAGTTAGGTCCGAGTGTACGCCGGAGTGCGTCCTCCGCATGGGCGGCGACAACGCGTTCTTGGCTGTGTTCGAAGTCAGGCGGATCAGGCACGAACCGACGGTTGCGTTCCAGTTGTTCACTAGCACTTTTCGCTGACTCTTCATTCCGCTTGCGATTTCTATTCAGCAGTAGGATGGCGATAA
Source organism: Patescibacteria group bacterium (assembly GCA_041660605.1). Taxonomy (GTDB): domain Bacteria; phylum Patescibacteriota; class Patescibacteriia; order UBA10025; family JAHIVO01; genus JBAZWB01. Next base: position 35,774 of record JBAZWB010000003.1, on the reverse strand, counting down.
TGATACCACCGACGATAATCAGACCAACTATTTGCCAGCACCACCAACCGTAATTGGTTGCCTGAACTACCGTGGTGGTAGTTTTTGGCGCGTTGGGCTGTGTGTCCGGCTTCGCCGCATGAGTATACGACCAAAAACCCATCAAATATGGCATCACTTCTGATCCCATAAATGATACTGATGCTGTCCACATGTGGTCAGCGGCTCCAGACTGCGCCACGTAGGTTTTCCCCAACGGCATGCGGATGGTATCGCCGGGCTGTACCTTGTTAGAGTCCGGAAACCTGTCCCGATTCAACGCACAGATGTCTAGCCAAACACGTGATTGGTTCACGCTGTAAGGCTTTCCCACGAACTGTTCCAAATAGGAACTGTCCGCAGGCGTGGGCACTGCCGCGACGTACTGTGAGCCGGCGCCGGTGGCAAAGAATGCCAGGGCGACCATGACGAGTAATGCTAGTTTGTGTTTCATTACACAAACCTCCGTAATAAATTGTTTCACTGTTGCTGTTTTGGACTACCAGACTGGCGGTTTTTGACCGTCCCAGCATACAGTGTTTTGTTAATGTTTTTTTGCCAATCTGGCTGCTATCAGCAAGGTAATTGCCGGCAACAGCCAAACAAGCATACATTTATCCGCCTTCGTCCGCCTGTGACGGACTACGACGGATTCTACGTTTAGGTCTGAAATTGCATTAGCTGTAAAATCAGAAAAAACTGCCCTCTGAAAGAGAGCGGCGGGTAAAGGCTAAATATCTGGCTTTCCGGCTGCTCTCTCTTCAGCCGAAATTTAGGCAGAATTTTGAGTATTACTAAAGTAACAGGATAGTATATTCCAAAACGGCCTTTTTGTCAAGGGCTGATATGCACATGGGGTTCTGATATTGTCTAATAATTTATTTCTCTCCAATCAGCTTGCACGAATTGGTTTCGTTTTCTGGTATACTTTTAAATACCCCGTAATCACCTAAATAGCGCGGGCCGCTGCGCCCGCGCTTCCCATTTTGGAGCGCACCGCACCCACAGCGGGGTGCGGTGGGAGAGTATTAAATACCAGGTGATAAAAAATTGATATTCCTCCTGATAAATTCTCCTTTGTGTCATAACAAAACACCTTCCATTTCCGAGGAAGGTGATTTTTTTTACCTCATTTTAAACAACTTGTTTCTTCATCCACTCCACAACCGGCGTGATATACTCTTTGGCCACCATATTTTTGCTGACTGGCACTTTTTGGGAAAATATCTGGACTAATTTTCTGCGGATAGGGCTGAGTTTATCTAGATCAATCGCGCCAGGAACCTTGCTGTACCCTAATATTTTTTTGCGGATTTTTATGGGAATATTATAATATTGCCGCTGACTGTCCTCCGCCTCTGGCGGAGACATGCCGACGACGAGGAGATACATTTTTTTGTCTTTCAGTGTTTTCCAATTGCTTTTGAGATAAGATACGGCGGCGATACGGCCCATATAGGCGCGGGTGGCAATGATAATTGCGTCATACGGGGACGGGTCGGGGGCTTCATTAAACGCATCAACCAGCTTGGTGCCCGGGACGGCTTCCGCAATCCATTCGGCATACTGCTTGGTCGCGCCAAATTTAGAAAAGTAAAAGATAGTCGTTTTCATATATGATGTTTTTGTGGCAGTTTTTTAATGGCCGTATATATTATAGGAATGTCGAGTATCACGAAATTGGAAAACTCTTTTTTTTCTTCATCGGTAAGCTGACCCAGTTTTTCCATGGGACGCCATTCCAGGCTGGAAATTTTCCCCTGCTCCAGGCGCAAATGATCAGTGTCTGGTTTGAAGCGATACGCGAAGAGTTTACGTACTGTTCTATTAAGCAACCCATTGGGCTGCGGCCCACTGAACCGTTTATCTTTAACGATGAAGACGAGCTCCTCAGGTTTTGCAGTAATGCCAGTCTCTTCTTTCAATTCTTTGAGTGCCGCCTCTTCATAAGACTCTCTGATGCCGACATGGCCGCCGGCAGACGTATCAAGCAGATTGGGAGCAATGTCCTTGTCGGGTGCGCGCCGTTGCAGCAGCACTTCGCCTTTGTCATTATATATCCACACTCCGACTTCGCGATGCCGAAATCCTTGTTTATGTATATCTTCGCGTTTTGCCTGGCCGACGATCTGATCATCTTCGTCAACAATATAGAGTAATTCGCTCATAGTTTATTATTATTTTGCCTTAACTTTTACGCAGCAGTTTTTTAATGGCTGGTTTCATGAGTGTCTTTTATGGTAACGGCGTAAGTAAATTAGTATGATAATTGTATTCGTAGTTAAGAGTTTTTTGAGCTACATTTTCCGTGCTTTGCTGTTCAATTGTGATTTGAATTACATCGTTTCTGATGAAATGTACATCGGTGACTCCTGTCACTATTGAATTTTCCGCAGTCCAAGCTCGCTTGATTATTTCCGGATTATTATAGGCGCTGACATACACCTCCACCGCTCCCTCACCCAAAAATTCATTGGAGTCGGTGGTGATGGCAAAATTTTTGTTATCTGATGACCAGTCAATATCTGTTATGACTGATATGTCGCTTTCATCGCCGAATACATATTTCCCCGTTTCAATATTGAGCATATAAGGTTTGCTCCACTCCCAGCCGGTTTTTTCAAAAATAACGTATTTACCGTCGGGTGATATCTGTGGACAACAAACACCTTCAATAAATAGACATGCATCTTTATTATCACTACTAAGTTTTGTGCTTGATGTATAAAGAGTTTTTTCTTTTCCATCCTGGTAAATGGCTTTTAAGATTTTTTGATAACCAAATTCTGGATTATTTTCAATACTACAAAATTTAGTACCGTTAATTACCTCGACTCGAATGCCATTAGCTGAAACTGCAGAGTTTTCATCGGATTTCTGGACATTAATATTACTATTTGTATTACTGGCATTATTCACTGCGTTATTAGTATTTGTTGCGCTGGTTGGTGCCACGGTGCAGACATTATTTGTACAGACACAGGTTCTGCCTTCGTAAGTCCGGCAGGCCAGATCCGCCGGCGCGGTTTTAAGATATTCTTTGTTGAAGCAGCCGGTGCAGATGCGGAGTTTGCAATCGCTATTTATGGAGCATGATGTTTTAGCGGCATCGGAATTAACCGCGGTTGAGTTAGTGTTTCCGCACCCGCTGGTTGGTTTGCTCGCGGAGGGATCCCCGTGCTTGGCCCATTGTCCGTTATCGCATAACCACGTATCTTCGTCTCCGCCGACCACGAAACGCAGAAAACCGGCAGCGACCAGCAGGACAAAGACAACGGCGATAATTATGTAAGTTGATTTTTTCATAGGGCTATTTGGCGGTTAATAATTTATCTTCTGTAATTAAATACTACCCTCACTGGCGGCTTAAAACAAGGTATTTATTATATAGAGGGCTTGACAATGTGTTCCCGTTATGATATTTTATTGTGTTAAAGAGTATGTTCATTTAATTTTCGAAAGGAAGGAAAAATTGGTATCCAAGTATAATGACGACCCGTACATTCGGTGGCTAAGGAGTCAACCTGAGATCGCAAAATATCCTCAGTTCATCGATCTTTTGATCGCCCTGAAAGAGGAATCTGAACGTTTAGGTTTGCCAAGCGAATGGGAAGGTATTGCTCAGCTCGCCCTGGAATTACGCGAACAAGGGTTAACGGATGCCCTATCGAGCGCCAGCTATTCGGTCCTGTTTGATACGCACGCGACCGTTGAGGAAATGCTTGCGCCTTGCCGTTTCTATACCGTAAATAAAAATATCACTTCGGCGCTTTTCTCAAACGATAAGTGCGGTACGGTCCATTCAAGAACCCAATTAGTCAGCACCAAGGGCTTTCGCAATCTACAGGCGCTTGAAACGCATTTGGAGAGTAAGGGCCTTATCCACTGCAGTATTTTTCATCTTCTTGCTGTGGTGGCAATCGATCCTTTGCTACCGGTTAAGGCGAACGTGGCCGCCATGGACACCGGAGTGGAAACCAGATACGGTTTGCTTATTCCCAGTACCGGAGCTAACGAAGATAACCGGACAGCTCTTAAGCTTGTCGAAGTCGGGGAGTGCTTCAACTCGCCGATTCATAGCTATTTCTTAGTTCAGGCGGCATGATAACCACGCTGAGCGCATGAACAAATAAACCTTTGCTGGCAACGGCAGAGGTTTTTTATTTGGTTTTGTGGATTAAAATTAATTGCCGTCAGGGAAGGTTAATTCAAATATATAATATCTATGCTTGTTTAGTTGACTTTTGATGAAAATTGTGATATAATAAGGCTAATATTAGATAAAATAAAAATTATAATTAAAATACAAAAAAATGGAGACAAAAGTTAAGACCGAGGTATTGACTAATACTCGTACAGCCACGGCAGTTTTTATTATAACCGGAGTTATAAGCGGTTTTTTTGCCGGCATGTTCTTTGCTAGCGTGCTAATTAGCCAGCCAGCCAGTACCCAGTCCCAAAACACCGTGCAGTCTACTAATTATTTTACGCTGGGAGATATTTCTTTTGCTGATTGGACTATTGACCACTCCTCAACCAGCGAGAGCTTTACCGAAGTAAAATTTTATGGTTTACCGGGTGGCGCAAGTATTGGCGAGGATGCATATTTTGGGAAATTTTCAACTTCACAGCCTGAATTTCAGGATGGCCAGACTTATACCAATCCCTGGAGATTAAAAGTTGCAATAGATTCCACCATACATCCCGCCATGTTCATTACCCTGCGCTATAGCGGATCATTGCCGGCCTCCAATCAAACCTCGAGAATTGAGTTGATTAAAAAAGCCAGTGCCCAGGTTATTACCGGTGAAAGGAAAGTTATCTGTATTCCGGAAAAAGCCACCGCTAATCCCCTGAGCTTTCAATCCAGCGACTCGAAGCTATTCGGCCTGATACACGCGGCTCAGGCGCAAGCGGATACAAATACAAACCAGAATACAAACTCAGAACCGCCCGCATATACTTATTATTATTTTGATATAAACGGGAATGCTTATTGGGATGAAGATCTGACCCAGCGAGTGTCGGCTGCTGATTGCCAAACTTTGGTGGCCAAGAATTACTCTCCCACGGAAATCTCGGGAGTTACGCTGGCCGGGCAAGTCAGCCTGCCTGATCAAATAAATTTTACCCTGGCAAAAAGCTGGAACACGGTGTATGGCTATTATAATCCTGTTCTCGGATGGCAATCAGGGGGTACAGTTGACCTGATAGACCACGGCAGTCCGCTTTTTGTACTTGGTGCAAATAATGAAGATACACCTACTGCCTATGCCCGTTTTAATTTATCAGTCCAGACCCCGAATGGTTTAAAAAGCTTATGCATGCCGGCCCGCACGATTGATGCGCATGGCTGGTTTGTCCAGTTCTATGATACGAATGGTAAAGCTTATAGCGATTTATTTCTTACGCAACCGTTGAATTGCAACTCTACTCCAAACAACTGCACTAACATAAGTTGCAAAAAATACCCAAATCATCCCTGCTGTCTTGCTGCGCCAGCAAATAATACGCCAGCATCACAATAAATTAAAAAATTCGCCTGCAATATCATTTGTAGGCGAATTTTTATATCATTAACTGATTAGAGTTGGCCGGTCGCTCCGAGATAGGCGCCAATGACAGAATTAACCACCGTGGCAACCAGTCCGATGCCATTCATTATGATGCCGGCAATGGCCTGCTTTTGTTTTGTCGATTTTAGCCCGCGGATTGACAGGACAAGCCCGACAATAGTAACCGGGTAGCCGATAAACGGGAGAAGCCAGGCAAGCAGGCCGATAATGCCGAGAATCATGCCGGTGGTGGCATTTTTTTTGAGGTTCTGCGGCTGGCCCGGTGCCGCGGATGCGGTTGGCTGGTTTGTTGCAGTTTTGTTTTCCATTGATAATTTTTATAATATTTATATTTCTGATAATAAGTATAACAGAAATTATGGCTGATATCACGCGGGGTTGAGCAGAAATGCTTGACCAGGTTCTTTAGTATGTTACACTGATAAAAATAAAAAAACATATTGTTATTTCGGGAGGAATAATGGATAAACGTGGTGTAAAAGTTTCCGACATCGGCGTCGTGCTCAAGCGTGTCAGGGAGGCAATCTTTTACCGGTCAACAAGTGTGCATTGCTATGCGGTTAGTAATCAATGCGAAATTGGCCAAGTCGGCTCTATACCGACCGATAAAGGTACGGAGGCGCTTAAGATTACTATTGCCGGGAAGATAGTCGGCGGCAAAGGGGACTGCTATACGCTCAATATTGACGGAATGGAGGAGCACCAGGAGTACGCGTTTGTGTATGAGCAGGGGTTTTTTCCGCTGAGCGAGCTTGAGACCGTTGACGCGCATTAACGCCAAATCTCAAATTATTGGGAGTGGATTCGCAAGAGCCCACTCCTTTTTTGTGCATAGTGCAGTGGATTTCGGCCATTGACAGGAGGCAGGCACATCAATTAGAATGAAAAGAATTGAAAAAATAAATGATGTTTGCAGGAGGTTTATAATGGTACATTGGGTAGTTGTTAACTGGCTTGCCTTGGTAGTTATCGCGATGTCTGTTGGCGCCGGCGCGGTTTGCGGCATGATTTTTCGCCGTCGGCCGAATAATCTCATGTTGATCGCTCTAAGCATTTGGTTCGGGATTGAAGTCGTCGGAGTGGCTGGATCGTTTTTAGCCAGCTTCAGCCCGTACTTAGGCCCTATGCTGACGGAGGGCGAGTGGGGCGAAAATTGGTTCGGTCTCATACAGGGCGGGTTATGGGGTATCGGAGCATTATGCTCTTACAATCTCCCGCGCCTGTTCCGCCAGCACCAGACTTTACTCGTAGCAAGTGCCTAGCCACAAAAGCGTCATCACAAAACAGTAACGGCGGGTCGTCTTCGACCCCCGTTTTTATTAGTCAGCTGCTGTGCTATCAGCCATTAATGATTATTTAATGTAACTGGCGTATTGTTAATTTGGACAATTAATTATTAATTTTATGATTTATGGCCAGAGCATATGTTATAGATAATATTCAGGCAGACAACGCCGGCATCAAAGTACCGCCGCCGCTTATTTATTTGGCGGGTTTTACAATTGGCCTAATATTGCAAAGATTCATACCGTTCATGCCTCTGAACTGGCAAATGCGCTGGTGGGGTGCAATATTGATACTCGCCGGGGCATTTTTTATGGTTACCGCCTTGTCATTATTCCGTCAAAACAAAAACAGTCCGATACCGGACAAGCCGGTGACCACACTGTTACGAAGCGGTGTTTATAATACAACCAGGAATCCCATGTATTTGGGCATGCTGCTCTCTTATCTTGGTTTAGCCTGGTTGATGGGGATTATCTGGGCGCTGTTCGTGGCCGTGGCGGTTTTTTTCATCATTAACCAGCAGATCATCCCGCGGGAAGAGCAGTACCTGACCAGAAAATTCGGTGATGAATATATAAATTACGTTAAAAGTGTCCGGCGCTGGCTGTAAACGGCAAAAGAATGTTCTTAGTATTCTACGGCCGAATGCAATTTGTATTTTGTCAGGTTGGTGTCCTGCAATGCACGTTTGTCTATGTGCACCAGGCTCGCGCCGCTAACGATACCGCCGGCCTGTTCAACCAGGGTGATGGCCGCTCGCAGCTGCGTGCCGGTTTCCGACCAGTCATCAACGATCAGAATATGCTCGCCTGGCTTGATCGCGTCATCGGCGATTTCCAGCCCTTTGGTGATGCCGGAATAATCAGTAAAGGTGGTAAATTTTACCGACCAGGCGATCTTATGCTGTTTTCTGATTACTGCCATCCCAACTTTTAATTCCCGGGCAATGGCCGTGCCAAACACAAAGCCGGTCGCGTCAATGGCCGCGACTTTGTCGATTTTAATTTTAACAAACGGCTGGATCATTTCTTTGATCAGGGAAGCAAAAGCCGGCGCATTATTGAAAAGCAAAGTCATGTCCACGCGCTTGCGCTCTTTTTGCTCGCGGATGAATTTTTTGTAGTCCATATTATTTTAATTAATTAAAATTACGATATGAACGCTAATCGCGAATTTTACCTCCTTACCTTTTGAATTAATTTTAATTTTTCCGGCCGCGGCAGACTTTTAATCCTCGCTTCCTCCCGCCCGGCGGCTGACCGGGTACGGAATCTTTTTTTGTAAACCAGCTTCACCGGCCGCCTGGCTCTGGTATATTTTGCCCCGAGAGCCGTGGTGCTATGTTCTGTCAGCCGACGCACCAAGTCCGTGGTAATGCCCGTGTACAGGCTTTTATCTTTGCATTTCAGGATGTAGAGGAAGTACATTGGCGTGTTGTTATAAATTTAATGTTGATGGAAGAAGGAATGGAAGTAAGTTGAAGATTAAAATGTTTTATAAACTTAATACTTATAACCATACTTTTTTCTTTAAACTTCCAGCGTTTGACTACAGTAATTTATCTCCTTTAATTTAATATTACCCTCGTTGGCGCGTTAAAACAAGCGCGAACGCGGGCGGAGACCCGCCCGCTTCGAGTGCGAAGCAGTCGGGCGCGGCACCCGCGTTCGGGGGATGGGGTAACGGCGTTCCTTCCTTATTCTTTTCTTGACAAGCTTGGTCTATTATATTAAGCTAGTCAGATATTTTGCTCTTTACATCATAATATTTTTGCATCGAAAACAAACTTAAACCAGTAGCCATAGAACTAATGGAGGAAAATCAGATGGCACAAGCAATGGACAAGAATAGGCTGAGAACAGCTATCCTTGCAGGAATTCCGCGTGAGCTTCCACCGACGCCGGTGTACGACATGAACGCTATCCATGCACCTGCCCGGCCAAACACCCTGACAACCAAGGAGAAAAAACAGGCGGTCAAAAATGCGCTCCGTTATTTTCCCAAGGAGTGGCACGCGATTCTCGCTTCTGAGTTTGCGACCGAACTGAGAGTTTTCGGACGCATCTACATGTACCGGTTCAAACCGGCGTATCCCATCATGGCGTATCCGATCGACTGGTACCCCGGTAATACGCTGGCGGCACGCGCCCTGCAGCTCATGTATATGAACAACCTTGATCCGCAGAACGCGCAGTACCCGGACGAACTGGTCACTTACGGCGGTACCGGTACCGTGTTCCAGAATTGGGTGCAATACCTGATCACTATGCAGGCGCTCGCTACCTTAGACCGTGATCAGATGCTTAAGCTGTATTCCGGCCATCCGCTCGGCAAGTTCCCGGCGCGCAGAGGTTTTGATCCGATCGCCGTGATCGTGAACGGGCTTATGTCTGCGCCGCTTGAAGCTGACTATGACAATCTCGCCGCGAAAGGCGTGACCCTGTACGGCCAAATGACGGCAGGCAGCGCGATGTACATCGGGTCGCAGGGAATCGTGCACGGCACCTATATCACACTGCTCAACGCCTTCCGTGAGTATTACAGAATCACGGACATGAAGGATCTGCGTGGTCGAGTTTTCGTCAGCTCGGGGCTTGGCGGCATGTCGGGCGCCCAGGGCAAGGCAGCGCAGATACTAGGCATTGTCTGCGTCATCGCCGAGGTGAATCTGAAGGCGATCAAGAAACGCATTGAAAAAGGCTGGATTGATTCATATTCCGATAGCCTTGATGCCATAATCTTTGCCATGAAAAGTGCGATTGCTGAAAAGCAGCCGCTCTCAATCGCGTACCATGGGAACATCGTTGATCTGTGGAATCGCCTCATCACTGAGGATATCCAGGTTGATCTCGCGTCTGACCAGACTTCTCTAAACTTGCCGTTCGCCGGCGGGTATTTCCCGTTCCAGATCAGCTTTGAGGATGCGCTCCAGATGATCAAGTCCGATGCAGGACGTTTCACGGAGCTTGTCCGGGAATCACTGCGGGAACACGTTCGCGCCATCAACGCCATGGCTGAACGCGGGACGAAATTCTTTGACTACGGCAACGGTTTCCTGCTCCAGGCAAGAAATGCGGGAGCCGATATCATGGCCGATGATACCAGGTTCAGGTATCCGTCGTACGTTGAGGATCTTATGGGACCGATCTGCTTTGACTTCGGTTTCGGCCCGTTCCGCTGGGTGTGCCTGAGCGGAGATCCTAAGGATCTCGAGAAGACTGACGAGATTGCCGCTGACGTTATCCGGGAGTTGCTTGTGAGAGCTCCTCTGCAGATACGGCAGCAGTATGAGGACAATCTTTACTGGATCGAAAATGCCGGCAAATACGGACTTGTCGTCGGTAGTCAGGCGCGGATTCTCTATAGCGACCGTGTCGGCCGGACGCGCATTGCGCTCGCCTTCAACCGGGCTGTTGCCAGCGGGGAGATCGGACCGGTGGTGATCGGCAGGGATCACCATGATGTGGGCGGCACTGATTCTAAGTACCGCGAAACGTCCAATGTTCTGGACGGCAGCAACGTGTGCGCCGACATGTCAGTGCAGAATTTCATTGGCGACGCGACTGCGCACGCTGACTGGGTAAGCATACACAACGGCGGCGGGGTTGGCTTCAATTACGCTATTAACGGCGGATTCGGCATCGCGCTGGATGGTTCCGTGGAGGTGGCTGAACGCATCAAGCGCCTGATGGCAATTGACGTGAACAACGGGCTGGCTCGCCGCGCGTGGGCCGGAAATCCCAATGCCATCTGGGCCATTACGGAATCCATGGATGACGACGCCAGACTCCAGGTTATGATTCCCTTTATCGCTGATGACGATGTCGTCAGCAAAGCGGTCGATGCATCTATTGCTTGACGGTTGCGCCTAAGTAACCCAAAAGCATTACTAAACACAGCGGACAGGTTTCAATACTTGTCCGTTTTTATTACAGTAAAAACCGCCCCGTTTTGCGGTGTGTGTGCGTTTTATTGGCGCGAACGCGGGCGCAGACCTGCCCGCCGCACTGGCAAGGCAGGCGGGGACCCGCGATGGGGTTTTATTTGCTAGCGTGACGCAAAATTATTTCAGCGGCGACCCGGGCGCCGTTAGCCGGCATCGAGGGAAATGAAATCGGCTGAGCAAGGAATTTGTCTATGTGCCGGCGCCATTTGCCTGAGGCAAAATCCCGTTTGGGCATAAGATATGAAGGCAGGCTTTTTTTTGCACCATTATGTAGAAGCTTGAATTCCGGATAATTTTCGCGCGGAGGATACATCAGCGGCACCCTGGCGGCGATGCACTCTGCCAGCGTGCTGTACCCGATCTTGGCAATAACCAGCGTGCAAGCCCGGAGAATATCGGTGTATGGCACGGCTTTCCGACTGTCATTAATAACTATAATATTTTTATATTTCCGCAACGAGCGCAGGCCGTAAGTGATAATCAGGCAGTCGTTATTTTTCGTAAGCTCCACCAGCGCCCGGCGGAATAACTGGTCGTCAATCCGGAAGGCGACTAAAATTACCGGCCTTTTTTCTGATTTTGAAATGCCCAGGCGGAGACGCGTTTTAACGGGGCTGGCTGCCGACTGTCGGGCGACCAGGGGAATATCCTTTTGGACAGGAAAGGCGTCCATGGAGTGGTGGAATGGCAGGCGAAGCAGCAGAGTCGTCTTCCTATATGAAGCCCGGATGCTTTTTATTAAATGGGAATACCTTGGGTACTGGCGTGCGTAAGGCTGATAATTGAAGTCCCAGGAAAAGTTCGCGCAGCCGATGACGGGAATGCCGCAGGCAGAGCCGATTTCCGAAGCCAGAGGCGGAATGTCGCTGACGATTACCTTGACCTGCCGGGATAATATAAAGGCAGATTCGTTTTTTATCAGCTGCTGCCGGTTGTCTTCGATTTTTTGGTAATGCCGCAGCGTGGCCAGCGGGTCCTGGGAAAAATTATCCTTTTCAATCATGCCGGTATCAATGGCCATCCGGGAATATCGCGCGATGCCGGCTGGCAGGCCATTGAATAATTTCCGCGGAGAGGCGGTGCGGATAAAAAAACGGCAGTGCGGGTCGCGTTCCAGCAAAGCATTCATCACGGCGAGCATCCGCGTCGCGTGTCCGTAACCGTGTCCGGAAATGTAGAAAGCTATGTTCATCCTGTGTATAATAGATAAATAGTTATTTTTTTGAGGCGTTGCCTATGCTTACAAAAAAGTATTTAGTGTTTTAAAATTAATCCCAAGTAAAAAATATTACAAATGCAATCACAATAACAAGAAAAATTATGGAAATAATCCAGACAATTTTTGATTCCTTTTTTATTTTATCAAGAGCTAGTTTTTCGTCGGGATAGGGAAGATAATTATACAATACGCGTTCAACTGCTTGCCAGTTATCAGGCTCAGCGTAAAGCGTCAGATGCTGCTTCCATACATTTGATTTAAATTGCTTATCAAAAAAAAGCAAAAAGACCTGACCATGCGCTTCGCGGAGCCTTTCCGCAGCCTCAATCACCTGCGCACTTTCTGCACCCCGGCTATTTATCTGAGCATAAAGCGTATTGGTCATGACTTTCGTGAAATGATTCCAGGGGTAATGATTTGCCTTGCCATTTTCATTGATATACAGCCCGCTGTTGTCCATTTTGATGTCAACGGACTTTTTGCTCTCGTGACGTTGTTTATAAAACAAAAATATACCTATCAATATACCAAATACAATAAAACCAATTACCACCCCCCAACCAACTTCCAGCCAAGCCTGCAATATTGGCCATGCTAAAATCGATATAATTGCAGGGATCGTTTTATATATTACTGATCTTGAACGCTGATTGTGTTCCTCGGGGGTGATGGTGTAGGAGATAGAGGGTGGCTGGTTATTTTCAGCTTGCCTCTCTGGTTTATTTATCGTCTCTACGGTGCCGACGGGTTCAGCTAATAAGTCAGCAATCTGTCCTTGCGTCCAACCAACGCCAATCAGCATTTTTGCGATTTCCTGATTAGTAAGTTTTTGTGAGCGAGCTTGTTTAATCCAGGTTCTAATATTGTCCATAGGAGAAATTATTTTTATCCGAAAATATAGAAAGCTATGTTCATTTTTATGGTTGAATTAAGCCCGACAGTGAGGAAGGCAATTTCTTAGCATTTTTCTCATTGAAATAGTAATTGTATATTTTCAGTATATCACCAGGCTATACGTGTGCAAAGATGAAATTTTACTAATATAAAAGGAAGCCCGGCTCTTGGTCTGAAGTCGGGCTCCTGGCAGTTCTATTGAACTGCTGAATTGTGTTTGTACGTTGTTGTGCCGAATTAGGTCTGGGCCTGCACTTCCGGCGGGGCTTCGGCTGCGACTGTTGTTGCTACGTCGAAATTGGCATCGTCGAAAACTCCGATAGTCTGGCCATCCGCAACGATATCGTCCGGATGTGCGTGCCCGGTGAAATAGGCTTCTCCGGGGATGGCGTATTTCATACTCATGGTCTCATCATTGAACGGCACCCCCGCGGCCTTCAGTGTGTCCTCAACCTTCGCGCCTTCAGCAACTTCGACTTCTACGCAGCCTTTGTTTAGATGTCCCATTTTGAAATAATTGACCTTGACTTTCATTACTCACTCCTTCAAACAGGTTTTGTATTTTATCTTTTCTATGACCATATCGAAAAGGGTTGATGTGCTATATTTATGATATTTTTGTATATTAACATAGTACGCTAGCCTGTCAATAGTGCGTGACCATGAAAAATTTCGAACTGTAAATTAATCCAGGATATTAATAATTGTTAAGGCAGGCTGGGCTTTATTTTTGCGAAAAGCGGACCGACGGCAACGCCGATGAATATCAGGTAGGTGCTCCACTGGCCAAAGACAATGTCGGTCGTCCCATTGGGAATGGTAATCAGTAAAAGAATCACAACCAGCATAACCGCCCAGATGGCACCGAAGGTGAAAGCCTGTTTTTTTTTGGCGGGATGAAGGCGCAGGGTGAACAGCCAGGAGCAGCCAGCCAGCAATATGGCGACGATGGTTCCCGCCCACCAGAGATCAACCGGCTGTTCGGAGCTGGTAATCGCGGACATGATAAAGAGTAGGAGCAGCGTGATTATGAAGAGCTGGAGGCCATAACCGAAGACTTTGAAGTGTATTTTTTGCATAGAGTTCATTAATCAAATTCAATTACCTTATAATTTTACGCTTAATAAAGGGCAAAAACAAGGCAGGCGCCTAAAATAAAACACCCCGGAGCATTACGTCCGAGGTATTTCAATGTTATGCGGGAATAATTTATTGCATTGTGAAGGGAATGCTTTGCGCGACCGTGCCGTTGACATACAGCTTGAGATCATAGGAACCGGCGGTGGCTGGCAGGCCGAAACAGCAGGAACCGTTGGTGCCGTTCTGGATGTCCGGGTGCTGGGACTGCGCCTCGATTTCCGCGCCCGAACTGTCGGTAAAGCTATGGGCCAGCTTAGTCCCCGCGGCAAAATTGCCAGTCACGCCCAGGCCAAACTGGTCGCCGACCTGAAAGCTGGTGGTGGTTTCATAGGTATTAGTCGGGCTGAAAGTTGTGCCGGCCGGGATGCGCTGCAATTCCACCTTGGTGATCTGGTTGGCAGTGTTGGTGTTAGCCGCGGCATTAATGTTGGCAGAAGCGTTGGTATTGCTGGCTGAAGAATTTATATTTGCATTTGGTATTACTGTTACAGCAATATTTCCGCATGAAGTATTTTTGCAGATCAAATGGTAGGTGCCTCCCCGATCATCTTCAGTGATCACAGTGCCGAACACTCCATTAACTGAAGTAGCGCTTGATACTTCCTGGAACTGGAAATCTACCGGCTGGCTGTCGCTGGTCAGCCGGACTTCCACCGTGTCGCCGGCGTGGAAGGTCATGGTTTTATAATTCAGCAGGCCATTGACCAGTTTGAGATTAAAGACTTTGGTTGAGCCGGTCATGATATACGGCGCTTCCGTCACGATCACGTTAGTATTTTTTACGGTGTTGGTCGTTGTGTTAGTTGTAGTTTTTTTGGTGCAACCGGAAGCGGTCAGCGCCACCAATACCAGAAGAGCGGTGCTGGCAAGAATATTTTTTTTGTTCATGTGGGTTATATTATAAATAAGTCGAATTATCTAAAAGCGATGTGTTTGCGAGCTGTTTATGTTACTTATTTGGTAATGAAACGCCTATAGGTCGCAGGAATTTTATTGATAGCAGTGCCAGGACAAAGATAGTTATGGCTGGGGCAAAATAATTTATGTCAAATATCCCTATTGGTTCAATTATGGTTAGGCCAGTCAGAATAATCGTTCCCCACCAGGCCCAGCGCTGTTTTCTGTTTAGGCAATAGGCGAGGATGGCTAGGATTATGGCGTAACAAAAACCAATAATAGCAACGGTATGGTGCTCATCGATGACGTAGGGGACGCTGAAGTAGGAATTGCGGAGCAGCGCATATACTGTAAGTAGTATCCGATAGATGGCAATCAGGTACATGAACATGACGGTAATTTGGAGGAGATTTTTTACATGCGATAGTCGCCACTTCATATGTGTAGATTAATATTTTTTTGTTATTTAATTATAGCACGGATAGCTTTAATCAATTATCGGTGCTTGAGATAAATACTTTTTTGATCGCAGCACTATTATGAAAACTGCGATTGACGGGATGAGATAGGCTAAATCAAACCAGCCGACCTGGTCAGCTAGGGTCAGGATGACATTAAGGCCGGTAAACATGATCGCTCCCCACCAGGCCCAGCGCTGTTTTTTATTGAGATAAAAAGCAAGCCCAGCCAGGACGATGGCATAGCTAAAACCTGAAATGGCGTAGAAATAGCGGTAGTCGGATTCGCGAAAAAACCAGTGGGCGGCAAAAAGCACCCAAAAGGCGGCAATCAGGTACATGGATATTACGGCAATCCGGAGAAAATTTTTTCTAGGGTGATTAATAGTTTGGTTATTGTTCAATTCCATCATATTCATTAATAACCTGTTTATTGACTAACTTTTTTATTATAGCACAAACTGTCAAATTTTTTCTTGACTTAAGAAATTTTAGAATAATAAGCTGAAATTAATAAAGCTTGTTAACTAAAGACAATTGACACCGCTCGTTGGCGTTTTTTATAAATAAAAAGGAGGTGCCCGACATTTGCCAGGCACCAACCTGTCTTTTGATTGCTTATTGTATGGGATAATTTAGCACCGGAATCCCGCCCCGGTTCTCAACGATTTGTCTAGCAAATCGCTTTAACTGAGTAGCCAGAGTTAAAATCTAACCCAGCTGCCGGCCGTGGACTAACAATTAGCAACCTCCAACGCATTTCTTTTCATAGCTACCCTTTCGTGGCAAGCCATAGATTAATAGTGTACGAACCGCGCCTGGATTGGCTTGGTATCCTGACTAATGGGGTCAGGACAAGTTTAGGTTACAATAAGGTATTAATATTTGCAATATTAGAATTACTAAAATACGCCTGCTCAAAGATTATGCGCGGCGATCTCCCGGCTTTTAGCAGTTTATTTCCCGCTATTGAATATGATTAATATTAAAAAAACCAGAACAGCCTCCACTACCAGCCAACCAACGGTGTAAAAGGTAAACCGGATCGCTTCTTTTTTAAGTCCGTTCAGAAAAAGATAGACCGGACGTCCGAAAACCAGCAGGCCGGTGATTGCCGCGGACACGGTAAAAAGCATGAGAAAGGCGACTGGTCCGAGAATATTGTTCATATTGCCAAAAACATTTTCGGCGTTCCAGATGATAAAGGCGACGATCAGGATGTAAATAACAACACCTAATGAATGCAGCAGGCTGTAGGTCGTAATTTTTTTATTGTCCATATTATTTACTTAATTATTAAATAAATCAGGCAGAATGCAGTATAGCAGAAATTAATATTTTCAACGAATTAATCGGAGTTTGTCGTATCAACAGGCGCCGGCGAGGTTTTTTGGTGTTTATAATTCGTTCTGAATATATACGCCGCAATTTCCCATAACAAACAAATCAATCCCACCACCAAAGTGCTGATGACATTGGCATAAGAATAGATGACCAGCGCCAGCAGGGTGAGGAAAAACAGCAGACTGAAATCAAACCTTTTTTTATAAAGCACGTTCCATAATATCACCAGAGGAAGCAGCCAGAGGTAATACCAGCTGTGCACCACGAAGGGGCTGGCGAGCAGCAGGATAAAAATAATCAAGGCCCCGGCGGATATCAGCCTTTGGGGCGAATCTATTTTTTTTCGTAAAACCAAGAAATATGCGGCTGATAAAATTATCACGGTGATTATTTGTGAGAAAAAGTTTAATTTGTCGATGACGCCAGCTTCCACCAGGGAAATCAGTATCAGGATTATCACTGCGGCCAGCCCGCCGCGGTACAGATCCAGACTGAAAAACTGGTTATGCTGAGTTAACCCATGGAATAACCCTTTGCCTATAAAAGGCAAAAATGTTATTAAAACTAATCCAAGGATGACAGCTGCGGACTTGGCAAAGGTTTTGATTTTTTGCTTCACCCCGTCGTTTAGATTTATAAAATAGGCAATGAACAGGGGAATCAGCACGACTGGAGAATATTTTATCAGGCAGGCAGCGGCCAGCGCGGCCATGGCGGGCAGCAATTTTTTCTGCAGGGCGAACCAAAAAGCCAGCAGCACAAAAAACGCCAGGATAATGTCATTATGGCCGTTGGCCGCGCTCTCCAGCAGAATAAGCGGGTTCCAGGCGAAAATCGCGAAGGCCAGGTATTTCATTTGTGGTTTTAACCGCCCGACTATCAAATAAACTAGCAAAGCGCAACCGATATTAAAAAGTATCGTGACCAGCCGGAAAAGGAAAAGATTAGCCGCAAATGGCAGGCGGAAAACCGCCAGAAAGGAATTCAATAAATTGGCAACTGGGCCGTAAGCCGTGGTAATAATGCTCCAGCCGTTGTAAGCAGCAGCCTGGGGGTTAACTGCAGCGACGGGGGTCAGGTAGGGATTTATTTTTAATTCAGTAATGGCTGAACCGGTGGTGATATAGTCGGCGATGTCCGAGGAAAAGAAAGGAAAGCTGACCAGCAGGATCAATTGAAAAATTATGAAGAAAAGTATCAGGCGGCGGAACTGGCATTTACTGATTTCCTTATTTTTCAAATAGCGGAGGAGTAATCCATAAAGGATCGCCAGGATGATCAGAAAAATCAGCAGGGTGAAAAAGTTGAACGGGATATCCAGCAGAGTGGTGCGAGCGTGTTCAACCTGCCATTGGCGAGAAAATTTCAGCGCCAGCAGGGAAGCGTAAAAAATAAATAAATAGCACAGGCAAAAAAGCACCCCAAAAAAATTTATCTCCCTTAAACTGTTATTTTTTGTTAGTAATTTCATAATTATTTGGTTGGCGCGTGTTTTGTCCGGTTAGCCATATATATAGTATAATGATTTTATAGATAAATTAACACAACGCCTATGACAAAAAAAGCGATCATACCAGCGATTATCGCAGTTTTTATGCTGGCGGCATTATTAAGCGCCTGCGCCACGCCGACCGATACTACGGCAAATGTTAATTCCACCAGCAGGATTAACGCTAGTTCTGCCGGCAATACAACCACGGCCAGCGTTGACGCCGCATTGGTCGGTACCTGGGAGTCCGACTGCCTGGTACCAGACGAGAACAGCCCCTGGTCTGAGAAGCATCAGTTTGTCATTAACGCGGACGGCACGGCTGTGCATACCCGCTGGAGCTCCGGGGACCATGATTGCGCTCCGGGCGATACACTGGTCAATAGTTACACAATAAAGACAGAGCAAAACCAGATTGATTTAAATGATTTGGAAAATGACGCGATTATTTATGACATTTATAAAATAGAAGGCACCACACTGCGCTTCGGCCATGGTTTTCGCGGCGACCACCTGGCTTATCCCCAGAATGACGGCACGACTTCTACATTGCGAATTGAGAATTTGAATGATTTCATCGTTTATCATAAAATGTAGTTTTCCAAAATAAAAAACCGGTGATATTTTTCCCGGTTTTTTTATATAATATTTTATTTTTACCTGACTACGCCCAGGCCGATGTACCAGTCCTGGGGTTTTTTACAGACCGGGCATTTAGTCGGGGCGCTTTTGCCTTTGTGCACATAGCCACAGTTGGCGCATTTCCATTCAATTTCTTCATCGTTTTTATAGAGCGTGCCTTTAGCCAGCTTGTCGACCAAGATCCGGTAGCGTTCAGCATGTTTTTCTTCCACTTCGGCAATTTCCTTGAATAGATGCGCGATTTCTTTTTCTCCTTCTTCCTCGGCCACTTTCTGGAAATCCGGATACATAGTTCCGAATTCGTATTCTTCCCCGGCCGCGGCATTTTTCAGGTTGGTTAAAGTATCAGCCAGAGGGGGGATGTCGTAGGTGTTGGTCATTTCCGTTTTTTCAGGAATCATTTCCAGCTCTTCCTCGGCATGGGCGCGTTCATTGTCGGCAGTTTCTTCAAACACGCGGGCAATCCATTCATGCCCTTCTTTCCTGGCGATTTTAGCGTAGAAAGTGTATTTGTTCCTGGCCATTGATTCGCCGGCAATGGCTTTCAGTAGGTTTTGATAAGATTTTTTCATATATGTGTCCTGCTTAATGATTATTTCTAGAAAATATAGTTGTTATTTTAAGTTCTTAAGAATGGTCGTCGTGGCAGCTTGGGCTTTGTCCTGGCTTCCATCTTTGCCGACTAAAGCTAAGACTTCGATGTAGTCGCTGCCTCGTAATGTTCCAAAGACAGCATTTGCACTACCCCAATAGGCTTTTTCGCCATAACCGGATACGGCCACCCCGCTGTTAATGCCGTTCCATTTATCGTAATAGGCAAGCGCGGCGCTCGCAGAGCCGAACCGGTAGATGCTGATCTGGATTTCACCGGTTGAATCGGGCGTCAGGTAAGTGCAGCCGTAACTCTTGTAGGTGCCATCGTGGTTATTTACAATACCCTCGGCCGGACCGTAAAGCTGCACGGGCGAACCAAAAGCGCTTGTGGCCTCGGCGGCTGTTAATATTTTGCAGGCATTTTGGGCTGCTGCGTCGTTATTTGCCGCCGATGAATTGCTTGAATTGTTTTTTGTAGCTGTAGTTGTGCAGCCGGAAACAAATGCGACCAGCAGGATTATTGACAATAATGAAATTACAAGAGAGCTTACGGTTTTTTTTTGCTTCATGGATGTATAATTAGTTTATTAGCAAACTATTTTTTTAATAAATCCCTGATTTCCGTCAGCAGTTTTTCTTCATTAGTTTGTTGCGGTTCTGGTTTAATCGTAGGTTTTTTAAAAGAGTTAAGCAGTTTAATCATTAGGAAAATTACCACCGCAATCAAAAGAAAGTCCACCACCGCCTGGATAAAGGAGCCGTAGTTAAGCGACAAGGTAGCTGTACCGTCCGCCGCGCGTTTTAAAATTACTTTTAAGCTGTTAAAATTACGGCCGCCGAGAATTATGCCGATAGCCGGCATCAGCATGTCGCTGACGAAGGAGGTAATAATTTTTCCGAAAGCGCCGCCGATGATGACCGCTACGGCCAAATCCATGACATTGCCTTTGATGGCGAACTCCTTGAACTCTCTGATTATTTTCATATAATTAAAATTATTTCATTAAAATTTCAAATCATACATCCTGTAGGTTTTATAGATTCTGGCGCCGATTCTTTCCAGCACTTTGCGCATGGGCAGATTAGATTCGTTAATCAGTGACGCTTCGGCGGTTTTATACCCTTTTTCCAGGCCGGCGCGGAGAGTTTTTTTGTAGAAAACCGAGTCAAAGCCCTGATGCCGATATTCTTTCAGCACACCCATGGCCAGCACGCGGACGCCGTTGATACTTCTTTTTTTCCAGAGCATTTTTAATATACCAAAGGGGAATAGTCTGCCATTGGCGACTTTCAATATCTGGTTAGCGTCCGGTATGGTCAGTGAGAAGCCGATCGGCTGCCCGTTTAATTCGCCGATAAAAGCGATATCCTCATCAATGATCATTTTCAGTTCATGGGCCAGGGCCATTATTTCCTTCTCAGTCGGCGGCACCGCACCCCAGTTATCATCCCAGGCCTGCTTGTATATACTGAAGACGATCTTTGCCTCTTTTTCCAGTTCGCTGATCTTCATTTTTCTGACGGTAAAGTCAGGACGGTTTTTTTCCACCTTGGCGGCTTTGTCCATGATTTTTTCCGGCAGACCATCGGCGTATTTCTGCTGGTAGGCAAACATATCCTGCGATTTTTTGAAGCCGCATCCTTCAATCAGCTTGACGTAGTATGGAGGGTTGTAGGTCATCATAGCCACCGGCGGAGAATCAAAGCCGTCAACCAGCAGGGAATACTCGCCGTTGATATTGAAATTGGCCGGACCGCGCATTTTGCGGTAGCCCAGGCTGGTGAGCCATTTTTTTCCGTAATTAAATAGTCCCCTGGCTGCCGCCGGATTGTCATAGCATTCAAAAAAACCGAAAAATCCGATTTTTTCTCCATGTCTTTTTACGTGCTGTGTGTTTTCATGCACCGATAAGCGGCCAACCGGTCGGCCGTTGTTATAGGCCATGAGCAATTTTACTTTTGAGTGCTGGTAATACGGATTTTTCCGCGGATTAAAAAAATTCAGCTGGTCATGGATAAGCGGCGGTACCCAGTTAGGGTCGTTTCTATAAATTCGCCAGGGAAACTTTACGAATTGCTTGATCTCATCCGGCGTTTTGATTTCTTGGATTGTCAGCATTATTTGATAAATCAGGTAATTTAGTATTCACCAACAGCTTTAGTTTAGCAAATTTTTTGTTGTTTTTAAAGACCCTCGGGCCAGTTTACTCTTATGAATTGCAGCGCCCTTTTTCTCACTGTTGGCCTGGTGTTTTTGGTTTGTCGCCGTACAAAGGCCAGAATGCCCCGGCGGTTTTTAGTTTCTTCTCGGAATTCAGAAAAGACATCTATCACCTTGCCCAGGGCGATATTGCGGCACTCGGGTGAAATTTTACCTTTGTTATAGTAAACGGCCTTTTCCACGCCCAGCAATGCTTTAAATATTTTTTCCTGAAGCTTTGGTTTATTGGCGGCAATTTTTCCCAGCGCGCGAATCGTGTTATTGGCAGTGATCATTGATTTTTCCCGCAGAAAACCGATCAACTTCGGCACCAGCCGGTTGATTTTATTTTTTTTATCCGCTGCGGCCAGGTTGCCGATGACGATGATGGCCACCCATTTCAGCACGTTATTTTCGCCGTCAAGCAGTTTGATAAAAGTATCAATCTGGAGGTAGAGTGCTTGGGGATTTTTTTCTGACAGGGCAATGGCTTTTTTCGCACAGTGGTATTTTATTTCGGGTTTTTCGGATTTTAGGTCATTGAGATTTAATTTCATATTTTTTGCCATTTTTGAGTTTAGACAAATTTATTTCGTTATAACTATCCACGATAATAGTTGCCTGCCCCAGGTGCTCGCGTGGGAAGGTGGTGGCAAGCGCCACGCACCGCATACCTGCCCGTCGGGCTGCTTCAATGCCATTAGGTGCGTCTTCAAATACCAGGCAGTCAGATGGATCAATGCCAAGCTGTTTAGCCGCGTAGAGAAAAATATCCGGATTCGGCTTGGAACGCACGCCGACCGCGTAAATGCTGTAGACATGGTTTTTAAATATTTTTTTCAGATGCAGTTGCCGGTCAACAGACGCCAGATTCTCGGAACGCAATGAGGTGGCGATAGCCGCCGGGAGATCCTGATGCAAATTAATAAAATCCTGAAAACCCTTGATAAACGGTATATCTTTCTGAAAAAGCTTATCAGCAATATCAATCCGTTCCTGGAGCATAAGCTGTTCGTCACCGCCGAATCCATGGTACTTTTTGAATATTTTTACACCTTCCAAGAGGGTAGTGCCGGTTAGTTGCGTAAGTAAATCAGTTGGGCAGTCGAAACCGCGCCGCCTGCAGAATTCGGTATCCGCCGGGATCCAGACCGTATGCATGGAGTCAATCACCACGCCTTCTAAGTCGAAGATGAGAGCTTTAATAGGTTGATGCATAGTTATTTATATAGGCGGGATTAATGATTCTACTTTATCTTCATAAAAGGATGTTTCATGGCGTCATCCAGAGCTTTCAAATGTTCTTTTTCTAAGTCTATTTTATAATGTTCCGCGATTCTGATAACCATAAAAAGAATATCCGCCAACTCATCGGCGATTTTTTCTTTTGAAGCCTGGTATTCAGGTTGGGATTCGCGGCCAGCCAGGTAAAATTTTTCGTAGGCCATGACCTGCTTTGCCAAATCGCCCACTTGTTTGGAGAGCTCTATCATGGAGCCTTCAATGCCCCAGGGTTTTTGCTCGACTTTTTCAAAGGCCTTGATCACTGTAACGGTTTTTTCAATGACTTCCTGGAATGTTAGTTTGTTTGGCATAAGTTTTAATTACAAAATTAATTGTGCAGCCCATATGATTGACGCATCCAGCCCAGCAATTCCTTATCAATTTCTTTTTTTTCTTTAAGATCAATATAGTACAGGTAGCGGTTAGCCGACATCTGGATCATCTTGTGGGTCTTTTTGGTTTTAATCTTATAATCAGTGCGGAAATCAATCCTGATCCGGTCTTTCAGGGCCCAACACGCGCCGAAAGTGTAGCTCGAGACGAAATGGATGCAGCATGGCAGAGATTCAATTTTTATTGGACCGATTTTTTGAGAAATTTCTTTTTTCAGATACGTAAAAAGTCCTTTGGCATATTCCTTATTCTGAAAATGTTTGGCCAGGGGATAAGAAACGCAGGAATGCGCCTGGTTTTTTTTAATAAATTGCCGGTGGCATTTGGGGCAAGTCCAAAGTTTGGGCATAGGATTAAAATTATTTTATTGGCTAACTATTTTTTAGGTCTTTTGATGATCAGATCCTGTTTGGGATTGTCAGATTTTAAACTGGACATAACTTTTTCTGCCACGCTTTCAGCCGTCATATATTCTTTGATATCATCAGGGTATTTTTCTTTATATATATCCGTTTGCATCCCGCCAGGATAAATGGCGTAAATTTTTATTTTTGTATCGGCAATTTCTTTGCGGATTGTTTCGGTCATCCCTCTGATGGCAAACTTAGAAGAACAATAGGCACTGAGTCCTGCTTTGCCTTCAAGACCGGCAGTAGAATTAACATTGATTATAATCCCGCGATTCTGTTTTTTCATTAACCGCAGTGCAGTTTGGCAGCCATGAATGTATCCGAAAAAGTTTACATCAAAGAGGTGGCGCAATTTTTCGATCACGACTTCTTCTGCCAGGCTGGGTGCAATTTGGATCCCGGCATTATTAATCCAAATATCAATAGCCCCATATTTGTTAATAACATACGCACCAAGGTTTTCCATAGCTTGCGCGGCAGTTACGTCAGTTAAATGTGAGTCCACTGATAATTCCTGGGAGGTTTTTTTCAGTTCGCTTTCTTCGTGGCTGGCGATAATCACATTGGATCCTTCGGCATGAAACGTTTTGGCCAGCGCTTTGCCAAAACCCCGGCTGCCGCCGGTGATGACAACTATTTTGTTTTTTAAGTCCATGGATAATTTTTTATTTAACTTGAGATATTTGTTCCCCCCATTTTTCCGCCCGTTCGATTTCCCCCTCCTGCAACGGCCCCTCTCTCCCCTGGACAAAGAATGTTTCCGCGCCGATAACGTTCGCGCCTTTGGCTTCCAGCGCCGCGGCGAGCCGTTTGGACGCGTAGCCGAAGAAATTAATGACAAAGCGTAAAAATACTTTTTGCCCCTGGGCAGGTATGCCCGTGTCAAACGCCGCGGCGCGGATGTTTTTCAGCGCGCTGGCCGGGATTTCGCTAAAGAATTTTTTAAACGCCGGCGTTGGCCGTCCGCCCTGGGTAGGCGAACCGGCGATTACCAGCTCAATATTTTTTAGATCTTCCTCAGCCGCTTCGCTGATCCGCATGATTTTTGCATCACTGCCCAGCGCCTGGCCGATGGCTCTGGCGATTTTTTCCGTGTTGCCGAATTGGGAGTCGTAAATTATTAGAGATTTCATGATGTATATATTAATTATATTCTATAGAACCTTACTATATATTATATTTTACCACATTTAAATAATACCCTAAATGGCAGTTGTCCTGAATAGTGGTATTGTTTATATATTGTTTTTACCGAATCCGCCAGTTATTTGCCAAACAATAGTGGATTATTTTATTTGATTTTGGGCTTGTTTAGTAATACAATTAGCATAATGAAAACTACTGATCCGCAAAATGAAATATTCCCCGTAGTCAATGATAAAGATGAAGTCATTGGCAAAGTTACTAGGCAAGAAGCGCATCGTCGACCCGAGATCATCCACAGAGTATCTGCGGTTTTAGTATTTAATGCCAGGGGTGAGTGGCTTGTCCAGCAACGTAGTTTAACCAAAGATAAATATCCCGGGTGTTGGGAGCTGGGCATGGCGGGCCACGTAGGTTTTGAAGATAATTATATGAACACTGCTGTTCGCGAGCTCAAAGAAGAACTGGGGTTGGAAATTGAACCAGCTGATTTGTCAAGGTTGGGTAAAATATTTATGAAATTCCCGACTGAGGCTGAATTTTGGGATGTTTACAGTTGTAACATTGCGGAAAAGCAAATTGTTGCAAATAAGGAAGAAATAATAGCTACAAGATTTATTAGTCCAGACGAATTAAAGCGCATGATTCAAAATCCAGAAATAAAGTGGAAACCACACGCAGTCCGTTTGTATGAAGAATTTTTAATAGACAAACCAAAGCCATAATAATTTTATTCCAGTAATTCCTTGCCGGATAAATAATATTTTATAACAGTTAGGTAGTGCCCTAAATGGCCGTTTTCCTGCACGACGGTGGTCTGGGGGTAGAGTTTTGTCATTAAATCAGCCAGTTCTTTGCCAAAGCGGTAGGGGATTATTTTATCTGATCTAGAGATGGCAATGAAGATATTCTTGCCGGCCAGGGCATTGATATTATTTTTTGGCGCCAGACTCCCCCAGATATTTATTAGCTTTTCCTGATTAATACCCTGCTTTTCATAGATATTTTTTAAATGCTGCGTTCTAATCCCGTTCCACAAAGAGGCGGCCAGGCAGCTGCCAGGCACGATGAAATAAAGGTTGGAGATATCTTGGTTGCCATTGGCAATCAGGCAGGCGCTCACCACCCCCAGGCTGGGCGCGATAATATCGATTTTTTGAAAATTATATTCGGCTTTAAGTTTTTTAATGTCGGATTTTACCCGCTCTTTGATGGTGTTAAAAAATTCAACGGTTTTATCAACATCAGACGACAGTATGTGCCTGGGGAAAAAATAGGCCAGACAAGAATAGCCTTTTTTATTTAGGCGTCGGATTAAAATTCTAGAAATAATTGATTCCTTGTCGCCCCAGGGCGGGAGGATGATTTTAAGAGTAGAAGAGCTATCATTTTTAATGAATTTTTTATTGATATTAAATTCAACCCCTTCTTCTTTTTTGTCAGAAGAATAGAGGCCATTGGATAAAAAATTTATGATATTATCCAGACTCATGATTTATTTATAAGTTAGAGCATCCGAAACTGGCAGGGGTGAAAGTTAGTGTTTGTTAAAAAATCTTGACGTTTTAATTCTTCAATGATACCATTGCTTGAAGTTCTCTGACAACATTTGATTAGAAGTAGGAGGGACATCCAATGACCATTTCCCCATGGTTAAAGCAGATTATTCGGTTTTTGCTCGCGGGAGCTCCGGGCGTAATCCTGTATTATGTGATTTACTACGTCCTAACGGATGTCTGCGGAATTCTGTATCTTATTTCAGCAGCCATCGCCTGGGTTATTAACTTCGGCTCGAACTTTCTGCTCCAGAAGTATTGGACGTTTGAAAACAAAACATCGGATCACCTCAAACGGCAAGCAGGTGCCTATGCCTTGTTCATGATTTTCGTTGCCTTAGCTAATCTTGGCCTGCTGTACGCACTAGTGGATCAGGCGCACTTTCATCATCTCGTAGCCCAGGTGATCGTTACCATCGTACTGACAGTTGTCAGTTATTTTATTTCGAGGAGGATCTTCAAATGACAAATCTCCAGTTATTCGCTTTTTCAATGAAGCAGGACTGGGGATTTTTTTATTATTTTACTATATATTCTACTTATTGATGGAGCAATGATCCTATTGAACAAACGTACTTAGGAAGGCGTGCCGCCGCCATCCATATTCCCCAGCGACTTAAGTAATACCGTCGGTATTCAGTCGGTACATATATCGCCTAGCTTAATAGAATTTTAACAGCCGAGATGATAATTACGATAGAAAAAAATATTTTAACCCATTTATCGCCCCTCTTAATCGCCGTGTGGGCGCCAAAATATCCCCCGATAAGCATGCCTAAGAAAAGTATTATCCCAATTTCATAGTCGATAAGTCGATTGAAAGAAAAAATGATTACCGATGTTAAGGAGAATATGGAATAGGAAAAAAGTTCCGTTGCATTGGCTTTAAGCATTGTCAGGCCAAAAAAGAAAACAATAATACTCATCGAAATAGCTCCTAATCCACCAAAAAAGCTGGCAATGATGGAAATTAAAAAATACATAAAGCAACCAAGAATTTTTCTTTGCCGTGAAGCATGCCTTTCTTCGATGCCAAAACTTTTTTTAAAAAAAATTGTAGGGATCAGAATTATCAAGAGTACCCCGATCATTTTTTGTAAAGGAGCGGTATGTATCGTCAGCAGGATACGGGAACCGATAATACTCCCTAAAATTCCGGAACAACTTAAGAGAATCGCATATCTCCAGATTATTTTTTTCTCCTTAATAAATTTATATAAGGCACCGAAGCTCAAACCAAGACCGCCAAATTTATTAGTCGCCAGTGTTATTTGCGGGGGGATGCCCAGAAAAAGCAGGAAGGGTATCGAAATTAGCCCGCCACCGCCAGCTATGGCT
Source organism: Patescibacteria group bacterium (assembly GCA_041660605.1). Taxonomy (GTDB): domain Bacteria; phylum Patescibacteriota; class Patescibacteriia; order UBA10025; family JAHIVO01; genus JBAZWB01. Next base: position 7,946 of record JBAZWB010000003.1, on the reverse strand, counting down.
CCAACAAAGCCGGAGGCTATGCCAATTACTAGTATTATTATTTTATCAATCATTTATATTTTTGGTATTTTATTTTTTATCAAGTGCCGTAAAGTCCAGCGCTACACACGGCTCATTGCCAATAACCCAGGCGTCGTGCCCGGGACCGATTTCAAATGCTTCATCTGGCCCAATTGTAACTTGTTGTTTGTCAGGGCTTTGGACAACCATCTGGCCGGAAATTATATAGCCGATGTGGGCGGCAGATTTTTTTCCGGTTTGCGGACCAGCGTGCAGCGACCACTTCCAGCCGGGCAGGTATTCGCCCCGGCCGATGATCACTGAATCCAGCGTAATAGCTGATCTTTTACTGCCGTCAAGGAAAGTACGCTGGTTTTCTGCGCTGGCGATGTTTTTTACTTTGATATTTTCCATTTTTTAACGTCTTTTTTAATCATTTTGACGATTTCTGGAAACGTGGATACCCGAAAATGCCCGCCCTTATTTTTGTAAATGAAAATTTTCGCGTTTTTTAATTTGGCGGCGTATTTTTTTGCCTGAGAGACCGGAACTACATCATCATTCCTGGAAAAAAGCAGGTACAACCTCGGGGAGTTCTGCTCAATTTTTGATAAATCAGATTTCAGTCTAAATCCGCCAGCCAAATCTTCAGTAGGCAGGTCATCGTCAAACGGCGGGCAGACCAGATAGGTGGACAGTATCTTTCTTGGAAAAATATTTTCAGACAAATACTTCGCTAAGAATATACCGCCTAACGACTGTCCGATCAGGATTAAATTATCTTTCAATTGAGGAAAAAACTTCCGAAAATGTATTTCCCATTCATTATATTGAGCATAATCTTGCAGAGGCATGCGTGGGCGGATAATATGGAAATTTTTACCGAGCTTTTCATCAAGATAGTCAGCGTTCCATCTGGCCTTATTATCAAGGGAAATCCTCCTGTTTTTTAAAAACTGCAAATAATTCTTCTTATTTTTGTGCGTGTCTCCTCCATGAATGTATAGTATTTGGGTTTTTCGTTTGGGCATAAATTTAGATATTTGCTTTTCAGGAAATTTTTTATCTCCCTAAATCTGGCATTTTACTGGCTAATGGCAAACGACGGATTGTCTTGGTTTTGCCAGTCGCTGGAAACCAGACTGCCGCCAAGATCCTGCCGGCTAGGTCCGACCGAATAAACAAATTCTTTTGGCGCAGAATAGGATAGCGGCGGGATATCGTACGGGTCCGGGGGTATGGTATTCAGATACTTAGGAACTATATCGGATAAATTCGCTGGCGGGTTGCCAGTTTCAACCGCATAGGCCCGGATGCCGAGAGTAGCCTGTGTGGCGGAAATTGCCACTGACTCGTTACAGCGCTTAGTGGAGAGGCCGCCTATTGATATTTCCCCGATTGAGGTTAAATATTTACCAATCGCGTTTGGGGTAAAAAACCATTCAAGGCTTGTTTTTTGCATGGTGAATAAACGCGGCGGATCAACATCAACCCAGGTGCAATCAGCTTCGGCGTTTCGTACGGCATAGTCAGCCAATTCAGTCCTATATCGCAAGGTTTGGTTTGGGTGGTAGTAAAATTTTGCCAATCCCGAATAGTCAAGGAAATCGCCAAGTTTGGAATTCTGCTGGCTGGTATTGCCGGCCAGATCGGAGGTGAGAGTTAAAAATCCAAGCAGCGGCCCGAGACGGTAATTTTCCTGCAAAAAACTTTTATTGAACGCGTATTCCATTTTCATGGTTATGGCCTGGCCGCTGCGGGAATCACGATAGGCTTCCAGCGCTTGCGCTGTCTCTTTTGCCTGTGCTGCTGTCAGCGAACTGGCCAGCGCGATTTGCCGTATGGCAGTCAGGCCGGTTTGCTTGATGCTGCTGGCGACAAGATAGCCAATGAGAGCTCCCTGGCTGTTTTCCATGGTCTGGCCAAAATGAACTATGCCGATGGCTTCATCCAGCGCACCTCTGACATCACCGCCACGAGCGCGTTGCTCGGCTTCCAAGGCGGTGACTTGCGCCACCTGGCGGTAGGAATAATAATTCGGAAGCTCGGCCGTATCCCAGTTGAACGTGTCCGGGTCGGCAAAGGTCGGATCCTGGAATTTTGGCTTAGCCGCGGCTTGTTTGAAAAGCGCGATATCAGCCGCGTGTTTCGTGATCATTGAAGTGGCGTAGGCTTCATCCCAGGGCAAGCCTACGGACTCAGACAGTTTTGTGTCTGTTTCTGAGGGAAATGAATCAGAACTTTCAATCGTCTGCATTTCCACAAACGCGTTGTCCGCGTCAGCCACGGTTACTTTTGGCAGTAGTAACGCTGCGTCATCGGGCGCTGCTTCGTCATGAGTAGCGATCGTCGCTACCAGAAAAAATCCTATCAATGCGGCTAAGGGGAGGCCTAAGATAAGAAGGATAATTGGGACGACACGGTGGCGTTTCATATTGTTTAATTTTAATGTGGTTAGTATATCAAAATTTATAAGTTAAAATTATCGAAAAAAAACGAATGTTTCTTATAATTTTTTTTGATGATGCAATTCAGAATGTAATTCAGCTTGTCTTTCTGATAGTTCTCTTTTCAATTCTACTAACATGGTATCCAGAGATTGTCTTGCACGCAATATTTTTTCCCGCGTAATCGGAATGGCGTTTTCCCGGGTCTGTTTTTCAAGAATTTGAATCTCTTCGTCAGTAAGATTATAAACCTCTCTAACTTTAGTAATCAGCTCAAACATATCCTGGCTTTGTTCAGCAAGGACCCGGACTTGTTCCATGACATTATCTCTGGGATTCGCCGATTTGCTTTCCGAGCTTCGTCTTACGTGGCCGATATTAACAGCCTCAATGTGCACAGCTCCGGCTTCCAGCGCTTTTTGCTGTACACCGTATTTGATGTCCGTTATCCCCATGCTTATTTCTCCGTTTACCTCATCGACGGGATTTTCCACTCCATTGAGTAAGAATACGGGTATTCCTCTAAGCACGGTCGCATGGATTTTTGCCGCGAATTCACTCGGTATAGAGCCACTGCCGAATGTTTCAACGATAACGGCCTTAGTATCTTCTGGAATTGAGTCCCAGTACCTTAGTGCTGCTTCAGTAACTGGGCTTGCGCCAAGAAATTCTATTGTTGTTTTATCGTCTGCCATGGTAGTTATTGTTTGTAAATCTTAGCTTCTTATAGCGGTAGGAGAAGGGATCCCATGCCAATATTATAAGGCTTTTCTGGCTATCCGAAAAGAACCTGACTTAGGGGGCGTGGGTTGTGGTAATTTTACTTTTTTTTCTTTGGAAGCAGTATGTTTTTGGCAGTAATTCTAACTAATTTGCTCAACCACTCTCGGTCTTCAATCTGGCCATCATCAATCACCATCGATATTTTTGCCCCTTTGTATGCGTGTCCTTCTTGATAATGCGTCCCGACAAATTTTTTTCCAGCCTCTGTAGTTTTTATGTATAAAGTATCGTCGCACACCAAACCAACCACCCTGCCATCACAATATAATACATACCCGCCGAACATTTTTCGTGCCGATACGTTATCTAGTGAAACCAATTGATCTAAAATAAAATCTACGGTTGATTGTTTGGTTGTCATATATGTATGTAGGTCGGGTGGCTTAATCGTTTTTTGATGTATTCTTTCATGCTTTTAGTTCCTACTTTTTAAATACGGTTTAATCACCTCAAGCATCGGCCGCTGGGTGCCATCAAAACGGATCAGGCCCCAATTAGAGCCGTCGCCAGTTATTTCTATATTTAGAATAAATCTTTTCAAAATCCTTATCCTGATAGAAAACTACGAATCTGTCTCTATAAAGCAGTCCTTGGATAATCGCGCCCGCCAGCAAGCCAAGCAGTATCGGACTGTATATTTTTACCATAAGGAGGATGAATAGGATGGCTGAACAATAAATCCAATGATGGATGTGAATTCTGTATTTACCTATTTTTGGCCGGAGAGATCTCCCGATTCTATCACCCTCGTACCTTCCCGCGAGAAACTTTGCTAGCAGAAAGCCCAATATGGCGGAGACGAGAAATTGTATAATAAAGCTAAGAGTCATTAGGTTTCTGATAAAGGATTTTATATAGGACCAGTTGGGGCAAGTATCTGCCCGCGCAAGTATTATAAGTCTTTTTAAACTATCCGAAAAGAACCCGGTTAAGGGGGCGTAGGGTGGGCTAAAAAAATTACGCCTTATCAATCTGAACGGATTTAAACGCAGTTAAGATATCAGATCGCAATTCTTGAAAGTAATCATGATCACCCGTGAGATCTTTAATAACCGCGCCATTCCCATACAGTACGAGAAAAATCGTGGGTTCTATGGTCATTACCGCTACATAACCTTTTAGAATGACCATTTCGTAATCAGAGGAGGTGATCGGAGGGGTAAAATTCCGGCTTGTTAGGCGCAAATCTGGATTTGAAAGAGTAAACATCCGTGCCATGATTGCCATACGAAATCGAATATACAGGCTATTATTTCGATGGCCAACATCGCTGTGGGATAACCCACCGGTAAATTCATAGAGTTGCCCCTGGTATGGCTCAATCGAAAATGGTTGTGGCGGTAATGAAGCTTCGGCCGGCATCGAGTAATGCGGTTCAGGATCACCAAAATGCCCAAGCCAATTCTTTTGATCGGCGACAGCCAGGCTAAAATGATCTTGAAGCGTAAATTTTTTTCTGTCACGATATTTCACGAGATATCCGCCCAGCCAGGACTGATACTGCTTGGCTGTTCGGATAAATCTGGATGAAACTCCATCGATATTTTCGCCCATGGTAAAATAGTTGACGCCAATGGCTCGGATTTGATGCTTTGCCCAGGCGCGGGCCATGTCGAATTTCATATAGCCATTTATCCAAACAGAGGGAATATCTGAAAAATTACACCGATACCCGATTTGGCGTTCAAGTCCGTGGATCCACCAGAAATATATTCGAGCTAAAAATCGAAAAAGCATATCAAACATAGAAAACATTTCCCGGCGCTTTATTCTCTCCAAAGACACTCAAATAAGATTTTAAAGCGCCTTATGTATTTTTTGCTATTAAATAAATTATTCCTGTATTCCTATATTTTTCTTTGGGATTTCTCTTTAGTTTAAAATCAATAACTTTGAATTTTAATCTGCCCAGTATTTTTTTTATTTCTTGCTGGGTGTAATACGAATAGAATTTTTTCGCGTTTTTATATCTGCTATCTGCTATTAATTTTTCACCTTTACCTTCTTTCAGATTGAGGTAAAACGCTCCATTCTTCTTTAATACACGTTTAATCTCTTTAATTGCCCTTACGGCATCTTTTTTGTTTAAATGCGGTAACGTAGCACTGCACCAAATGCCATCGAAAAAATCATGATCAAATTTTAACTTCAACATATCCATTACTGAGAACTTACCCAAAGGTGAAAATTTTTTTGCTTTGGCTATCATTTTTGGAGACAGGTCAATTCCGTAAGCATCGAAATTTTTAGCGACAAAAAAATTCGTATCGCGCCCGTAGCCGCATCCGATATCAAGCACCTTGGCCTTTTTTGGGAGATAAGAGGCAAATTTATTCAGCCATGGCTTATCCTGCAAGTTAACGGTTTTTTGCATGTATCCATCTACATTCTGATTGTAAAAATTGACTGTTTTTTTGATGTAGTCTTTCATGCTTTTAGCTCCCACTTTTAAAATACGGTTTTATCGCCTCGAGCATCGGCCTCTCGGTGCCATCAAACCGGATCAGGCCCCAGTTAGAGCCGTCGCCTGTTTTTTCATCCTTTTGCAAATGTGTGTCGCTCCAATAAAACCAGGTGACGGGGATATTATTTTTACCCGCCTCGGCGAAAAGGAACGCGGCCAATCTGGCCTGTTCTGTTTCGTCCACTTCACTGGCGGGCTGGCCGATCTCGGTGATGACCAGCGGCCAACGATTTACGTACTTGGCCAGCAGAGATTGTTCGTGGGCAATCGCTGATTTGACCTGATCTTCCTGTAGATACGGATTAGCCGCGTATGGATGGAAGCTCAAGTCATCAAAATAATCGCCGCCACCCAGGGCCAGAACCTGGTCGTCAAAATCAGAGCCATTGGTGGCTTCGGCGCCGAGGGTCACGATGACTTTGGCGTTCGGGTTAGCTTTCTTGATCACCGGATAAGTCGCCTTGAGCAGTTGGACGAATTCTTCCGGTGTGCCGTACCTACCTTCGTTAAGGCTAGGTTCGCCCCATATTTCCCAATAATAAATTATATTTTTATTAATTTTAACTTCATCTCTGACATAATTTTGCCACTCCGACATCTCTTTAGGCGTAAAGGCTTGGCCCGCCGGAATGTCGTAACTTCCCTGTAGTGAACCTATGGGATATAGTCCTTGCTTTGCAGCTTGGACAACCATTTTGTTAGCGGCGGAATTATTATTCTGGAAATGATAATTTAACTTAACTCCGTCAAAACCAGCTGATTTAATATTTTTCATGTCATTTTCAGCTTCAGCGATGATTTGGGAAATAGACATATTCTTGCCGCCAAAGATGGAAGAAGGCGTACCTAATTGGAGAGAATATCGATAGTATACGCTTTGGCGGGGATATGACAGTTTTGGAACATCAAGCTTGGTTATTCGCGGTACAATTAAGAGCTGATAAATGAAGTATCCAGCTATGATGGCCAGAACAAATAAAATAATTTTAACTAAGGCACTGAGCGGCTTTTTCGGCTTTGATGATATATTTGCCATAACCTTTCCATTATTTAATTGTTTTTATTATAATCCTAATAATTAAATTCGTCGCCCTTGATTGTGGTTATATATGATAATTTTAAACAATAAAAAACCGGCAAATCCCTGAACGGAGGCGGTAGAATTTGGAAATAAGATCTACTAATCCTTGATTACTCGACGGCGATTCGCGCGGTCATGCCTGACTGGAAAGGGGTGTTGCTGTAGCCATTGTAGAGCTGGCCGCTCGGGTATTCAAAGGTATCCTCAATGTTTGGGATCGTCCGGATAATCTTCTCCTGACTGTCATAAAAGGTGAGCGTGTACTGGCAATTAAGCTTTTGGGTGGCGGTCGAAGTGTAATCGAATCGCACCCACGCCTCTGGATCTCCTGCAGGATCTTTTTCCACCAAAGTATCGCCAATTTTGATTGAACCAGCACACGACGCTACACTATTATTTGTATTAGCCGTCTTGTTGTTATTGCTGGTAGTTTTACTACAGGCGCTTAAAATAAACACTAAAACCAAAAACGCAGTAAATGTGAGTATTTTTTTTGGCATAGTATTCCAGTTAAAGATTATATTAAAATGTAGTCTGGATGGAGGCAGCCTTGCTAGCGTATGACGCGGCGTGCGTAGCATGACCGGCAACGTGGGCAGTGGCGGCGGCGTGGCCAGCCGCACGAGCCGCGGCAATGGCCGCGGGAGTTTTGGCTGCACGAGCGGCTGCATGACTTGCTAAGGCAGCTGTGCGAGCCTGTCCCACGGTTATTTTACCACGAACCCAAGCCCGAGCGGCAACAATGGCTTTCTTGGGTCGGTCATCTTTCGGCCGCTCTTTTTTAAAATAGGGAAGTACGCGCTCGGCACAGTCGGCTGCCCTGAGCGCCAAAGTTTTTTGGTCTTGCTTGTCCGGTTTCATTTGATTTTTAAACTGGCGGAGACGGGAGTCCCGCACCATTTCGCTTCGCTCAAGGTGCGGGATTTCGCCATTTGATTATATAATTGTTCTCAAGATTCTCACTTTTTAAAACGGTGTATATTGAACGAAGTTCGAATGTATTTTGAATTAAACCCTGATGACCAATGATGCGCGCCTCGGACACGCTCGAGTACTCGCGTGTGCAAAAACCAAAAATTTCCTTGCATTTTTCTCGCGCCTCCTCCCCCCACCCCTCCGCCGCGAAGCGGAAAAAGAAATGGAAAGGAAATTTTTGGTTTTGCTTCGCCGT
>JBAZWB010000002.1:0-347065 GCA_041660605.1 Patescibacteria group bacterium | reverse complement strand
GGGTGGCTAGAGGGATTATCTCGTCCCCTGCGGGGACTCGTCCTGGGCAGCGACGACCTGCCACCGGCAGCTCGTCGACGCTCGTCTGCCACTTCGTTTTACTCAGTGTTGACTCGCTTCTGCCCGTTCAAATCCCGAGCCGTAAAATTTCTCTAATACCAAAACAAACCACTTCCTGTTTAAATGGGCTGTTCTGGGGTGGCTAGAGGGATTTGAACCCTCGTTCCTGGTGCCACAGACCAGTGCACTGACCACTGTGCTATAGCCACCACGTCCAAATGGTACTGTGGGTTCCGTATCCGGCTGATCGCCGGTCACTACACCCTTCGTACCATTTCTCCTTTTCCTCGTCCGCCCAAGGGCGGACTCGGTATTTTTATAAACTTATTATGGTGCGGACGAGAGGACTTGAACCTCCAAGCCCGTGAGGGCACTAGCACCTCAAGCTAGCGCGTCTACCAAATTGCGCCACGTCCGCATAGAGTTATTCGGATTGATTGTAAAAAACTATAGCAAATGGAGTTTGCCCTGCATCCGGAGCGGTAGCGAAGTGGTGTAGGGCCACGTCCGCGAAATATTAAGCTTTCACCTCTTTGAGGCGCTTTTTATAATCCTTCAGGAAATAAAGCTTGGCCCGCCGTACCTTGGCTTTTTTCAGCACCTCGATTTTGGTGATGGTCGGTGAATGCACGGGAAATATTTTTTCCACGCCGATGCCTTCAGAAATTTTCCTGACGGTGATGGTGTCTGACAGGCCCTTTTTACCGCGGCGGGAAATGACGATCCCTTCATATTTCTGCACCCTTTCTTTCTCGCCTTCCTTGATTTTCTGATGGACTACGACCGTGCAGCCTGGTCCGATATCAGGCAGATCTTTTTTTAATTTTTCCTGATTCAATTTGTAGATTGTGGGCATAAAATTCAATTAGTTAATTATTTGTAGAATTCAGCATAGCTATTTAATGACATTTTGTCAATGATTTCTCAATTTTTTCAGCAGCTGCTCCAGTTCCGGCGGCAGCGGCGCGGTGAATTCCTGCCATCCATTTTTTAGGTCAAAAAATCCCAAACGATAGGCATGGAGGAAAATTCTCGGCATTCTTATCTTAGTTTTCAGCTTTTTTGGCTTATAAGTTTCGTCCCCGACAATCGGCAATCCGTAGGCGTTCAGATGCACGCGGATCTGGTGGGTGCGGCCGGTCAGCGGCGAAATTTTCAGCAATGAATACTGGGGAAAGCTTTCAGCCACTTCAAATTTTGTGACGGCCCGGCGGCCCCGTTCTTCGTGTGTGGGGACGGCGGCCATTTTATGGTCAATAGTGCTGCTGCGGTCAATGTTGAAAGAAATTTCTCCCGCATTTTTTTGCGGCTGGCCATAGACCAAAGCCAGATAGTCTTTTCTGGTCTGGCGGGTTTTAAATTGGTTTTTTAAATGGTCGAACATATTCTGCGTTTTGGCAATCACCAAAAGGCCGGAGACTTGCTTGTCCAGCCGGTGGACAATGCCCGGCCGTTGGGGATCTTCACCAACTTTTTTAATTTCCGGATATTTTTTCAGAATTAAATCCACCACCGTCGGTTCGTTAGTATTCGGGGCCTCGTGGACCAGCAGGCCGGCGGGTTTGTTGATGACCAGATAGTCGGGCGTGTCGGCAATTACATCCAGTATAAGTCCAAGCCCAGGTCTCCGTGCCTGGGATTGGTTTTCCGTTTTAGGCATTTCGTCGCCTCGCGCAGGCAGAGACACCTGCGCTCGGTTAATATTAATAATATCGCCTGTTTTTAAAAACTGATGGACTACGGGAATTTTCCCGTTAACCAAAACAGTGCCGGATTTTATCAGCTTCTGGATTTGCGAGCGGGAGACGTCGGGCAGGAGTTTAACCAGAATTTTATCAAGCCGCTGGCCGGAATCCGCTGAAGTTACTGTTTTATTGACAATTTTATTGCCTGGTGATAACATAGTATGAAGTTAAAAAGGAAAACAAATTTTCAGAGGAGAGAGCATGAAGTGCAAAAAGTTCTTTAGAGTATTGGCTGTTTTTTTGGTATATGAGCTAATACGGCAGAACGATGAGATTAGTGCGGATTTCGAGCAATGGTTCAAGAGAAAATATCCCCGTAAGGATCCTAAACTGGATCTGGATCTCGACCCGTCTAAAGAAGATCCTGGCGCTAGACTATATCGCCTGCTGAATCAATATGTAGAAACAGTTATCTGGCCGGAGGTTGACCGCAGTCTTGACAGGGGAATCGAGGGAATTGATGATTTCTTAGAACAAGATGCTTCCCGGTTATTCCAGGTTGATTTCAATGAGGATTGGCCGCGAGGATCCGGGAAATATTTCCCTTTTTCCAGCAATGTACAAGATACACTTCGTAAAGGGGCAGTAGCGCAGTTAGTGGTTGAATTCGGTGAGGAGAAAAAACGGGGAGAAGGCTTAACTGTGCCACTGGTTGTCGGAACGGTTATCGCTAATTACCTTGAAAAGGTAGCGGAAAAATTCATTGATTTCCGCGAAGCCATCACAGATTTTGTCCTGTCTAATGAAGCGGCTAAGTTGTAGTACGCTGACATATGGGTATCTGAGGGTCGTCATTAAGTACGTCCCTCTTTTTTTAATAAAGCGTAAGCTTGTTTCTTGGTTTTAATGTTCCCTTTCAGCTGCTCTTCACGTAAGAGGTTTTTCAGTTCACCGATTTTCGGGCCGGGAGACAGTTTAAATTTTTTCATTATTTCATCGCCATCCAGGATTTCCGGAGGCAGATTGATTTTTCGGCGCGTCAGGCCTTTCAGTTTGCTGATCTGCTTTTTTAGGCTTCGGTATTCAGTGAAGTCGGGCCGGCCATTAGGAGGAATGGTAGCCATGATGTCGGCATAGGTTACTTTCAGCAGGTCACGGCCGGGCAGCAGTTCATTGAAGAAATATTTTTCCAGAGTTGTTTTTTTCATTGGCGATTTTTTCGTATGCGTGACGATCATATGCTTCCTGGCCAGCCAGGCGGCTTTGTCCACGTCAACGCCGGCGCTGGAGATTTTCAGCCGTTTCATGATGGACTCGCCCATGTCCGCGCCAACCGCATCGTGGTTATTGAATCTTAATCTATCCAGTTTCTCAATAGTGTAGGGCTTGCCCAAATCATGGATAACCAGAGCGAAAATAAGTTCCGGCGAGTTTTTTTCCTTGCCAAATTCTTTTTTAAAAGCGGTTGTCTCCAGATTTTTCAGGCAAATTAAAGTATGTTTCCAGACGTCCCCTTCGGAGTGGAAATTTTTCGGCTGTGGACAGCCTTTCATTTTCAGCATTTCCGGCATTAGCGCTTTGGTCGCGCCGGAAGAGTCAAATAGCCCAAAAGCGCGGGCTGGGTTGGCGGTAAAAGCCTTGGCCATTTCTTTCGCAATAGTTTCACGTGGAACAATATAATCCCCGCCATTTTTATTATTAATGTTTTTCATCAGTTTTTTTATGGCCTGCCAGGTTTTTGGTTCAATTTTAAATTCCAACTGGCAGGCGAAGCGCAAAGCCCGCAGCATACGAGAATAATCTTCCCGAAACCGCTGTTCTGGCTTACCAACGGTTTTAATCCTTTTATCCTTGATATCCTTAAGCCCGCCAAAGAGGTCAATCAATTTTTTATTTTTAATGTCATAAGCTAATGCGTTAATGGTGAAATCGCGGCGCCCCAGATCCTTCTCAATCGGCAGTTTTGCGTCTGATTGCACTTTGAAATCCCGATACCCGCCGGTATCAAAAGCGTGTTCTGTCCTCGGGAGGGCGATATCAAATGGCTCGGTGGGTTGTTGGTTGTGGGTTATTGGTTGTGCGTTGTGGGGTAGGAATTTAAGTACGCCGAAGTTTTTGCCCACCAGATCCATCCAGCCCTGTTTTTTCAGCCAGGCCTGGAGCCTGTTGATCGGCACCTGGCGAACCACGAAGTCGTAATCTTTTGACTGGCGATTTAAGATAACATCCCGGATAATTCCGCCAACCAGAAAAACTTCAGAAGGCGGAAAGGCTTTTTGCAGTCTTTTTATAAAAGAAAATTGTTTTTGCTGGAGTAATTTAATTAATTTTTGCATAGGTACGACTTAACCATAGCTAAAAAAAGCTTTTTGGACAAGCACAGAGTTTAATAATTTATTTATTCGATAATAAAACCCGGTGCAACCGCATCGGGTTTTTCGAAAGTTCATAAGATTCTACTTCAGCAGAACCATCTTTTTGGTTTCCGTGAAGTCACCAGCCATAAGCCGGTAGAAGTAGACGCCGGACGATTGACCCTGCGCGTCCCAACTGACCTGTTGCGAGCCAATTCCTTCGCCAATATACGTTTGAATGGTTTGGCCGAGGATGTTGACGACATCCAGAGTCCAAGGCACTTGTGCCGGCAGGCTAAAGCGAATGGTCGTGGTCGGATTGAAGGGATTCGGGAAATTCTGCGAGAGTTGGAATTCAGAAGGAATAGGACCACGGTCAGAGGCATGTTTCAAATCCTCGAGGAAGACAAAGTCCTGACGCGTGATATCCCAAACCATTTGTAAGCCGCCACGGCTCATAATGATCGGTTCCGCTAAATCTCCGCCACTGATGTGCCACTTGAGACTTCCGGGCCATTCATCTTTCGCCATATTGAATGGAATCGCCGTTGAGCCCGGATACTTGCGTTGCACGTCCTCTTTTCGATTGTATGCGTCAGCGGAGAGAATGTGTGCAGTCGCACGTTTCGAGTACTGCGGTATGCCATCACTGTATGGAGTTGCGAAGAGCGCGCACCATTTAGGTGTAATCGTTCGATTGAATCGGTCATAATCAAACACCGTCTCGCCGACCGTTAACGTAGAACCATTGCCCGTATGTGTAATGACCTGGCAATACCAGCGGTAGTCCGGCATGTCTTTAGCCTGTCCGAGTTTGTCTACCTGGAAGGCCTGCGTTATCTCGGAATTCGCCAATACATCCGCCAGCCATGGGAATTGGGCAACGTCATTCAGTAAGCCGGATTTCTGCATCAGCACCAGCGCGACACAGGTCATGGTGTCGGCTAAATTATCTGGCGCCGGCGGCAGAAAAGCATCGTCGTTATGCATAAAGGCGATTTCGTAATCTTCCCACGGCCGGTTGCGCAGCAATGGTTGCAGCTCATACGAATCCTGATGTCCGGAAGCAATTGATTGCGTAGTAACGTATTGCAGGCCTTCTGGTAGCGGGCTTTTGTAAAAGTTAACCCGGTGGAATGTTAAATAGAGGTTACCTTGTGCCGTGCTGTGACGGACCATCCAGGTGGCAATATCATTACGACTCTTCAGCGTCATACCACCATTCCAACGGCCGCGTTGCAATGGATCAGCAACGATTAAGTCGGTGACGTACTTTTCCGGAAAGACAGGATTGTAGTATTTATTAGAGTCGTAAACCAGCCCAACACATGGCAAGATGTGTTCGTCGCCAGCCGTGCCCCCATCAAGCGTCGCGGGGTCGCCTGCTTCAATGACATCAGGAAGGGAGTTAATGATCCCATCTGCCGTTCCAGCGCCGATGGTCGCCCAATTGAGTGCCAGGAACTGCATTTGGCAGTAACTTACAAATTCCCCGTAGGTAGCACGCCGGTTTGGATTCCCATTGGTCATGAAGTCATGAACCTGCAGGATGTCTGCATCGGAAGTGTACCACGATAAGCCATAGAAATTGCCAATCATGCAGGCCGTGGTGGCAGCGCAGGTAATGTTGTTGGGCTGGGAGAGGTAGGTGACCGGATCACCATTAAAATTGACAACTTCGATGGAGACACCCGGTGCCCGGACATAACCCCAGTTGCCAATGATGCTGAAAGGAAATATGCAACCTGAGCATAATGCTGAGACAATGAGGAGCAGAACTGCAATGCACAGTCCTCGCAAGATATGTTTACGGTTCTTCATCTTACTTCCTCCTGTCAGTGATCACACTGTCAACCTTCACTACGTCGGCAGCCCGTGCGTGATCAAGCTCTGCCTGCGACAGGAGCTGGCCATATCCTTGATCATCAACGACATACAGGTAGTATGTCTGTGACTGGGTTGTGATTTCCCACAGCCAGGTGAAGATGCTGATGCCCGGCTGGATCAACCGAACATTTTTCACTAATCCGATAGTGGAATAGCGATCCGCGACGTACTTCTTCACTTTACCTGCATCGTACAGGGAAAGGTTAAACGTACCTTCGGCTTTGCCGCTCTGGTAAAAGAAGCAGCAACCCATGGGCGGTACGCAGAAGTGCGTGCCTTCCACGACGATGGTCGCGATTCCGAAGAATGACCTGTAGTCGGGCGTCAGGAAATACACCAGATAGAAATTCGTCTTTCCTGGAATAGGTCCAAGCACAAAGGGCGTGCAAGTTCCTCTCCCGACTCGTGCTGACCAGATTGCTCTTGCCGCCTGATCAACAGTGGAAAACTGCTGCGATAACTGCGTTATTGCTGTATCGGCAGAGTTATTATTGGCTGCCCGAATTCCAGGGGCACCCAAGAGGAGCAGTGCGGCAATTGCTGCAAGGTATTCTTTCATTTTTTTCTCCTGAAAAAGGTGTTTCAAATGTGCATAAATCAAAAGAGCAACCAATCCCCCTTGGCTCTCTTAATCATGAATATACACAACTCCTTTCTTGCTCTGTTGTGTGATGGTTGAATTCTCCTATATAAGAACGCTCCATGCGCTGTTTTTGGGTATCCTTGACCACGTTGTCAAAGGACTCTTTTTTGTTCTTCATCCAACATTAGTCCCTATATAAACGCTTGTCAAGTGGCTATATAGAGATTATATAGAACCCTGCTTTAAATAAAGAAAGCGTGCGATGGATTTAGCATAGTGATAGCTTAAATATAGCGTTATTGGCTTAATATGACGAGCTTTTATTGTTTGAAAAAAGTATGATATAATAATCCAAGCAAAGGAAAATAAACAATGGCAGATAAAAATCAAACATTAAACGAAGTTACCGAGGATAAAATCGTCAAAGGCAATAAATCAATCCCGACTGGACAGCATCTGACGGTTAAACTGGCGGAGAATTCCACCTTCGTGGTTAAGTCAGGCGCAAAGCTGACTATCGGGGAATCGCGCAATAACCGCGTTTTTTATGAAGCCAACGCGGAAGTGAAGCTGGGAAAGCAAACCGGCACCCTTTTGCAGGAAGTCTAGGGTGCAGCACAAAAACTCCTTTCAAAATAAAAGGAGTTTTTGGGTTAAGTTATTTTTATCAACTCTTCATTATATGCTAATAATGGTGTTATATACTTTTAGATATAATTATTAATTTTAATCATATGGAACTCAAAATCGGAGACAAAGCACCGGCGTTGGCTGCAGCTGACCAAACGGGTAAGCAGAGAAATCTCGAGGAATTTCACGGTTCCTGGCTGCTTTTGTATTTTTACCCGAAAGATTTTACCTCTGGCTGTACCACCGAGGCCTGCACTCTCAGGGATAATTTTTCTGAACTGAAAAAGAAAGCCAAGGTGATGGGCGTCAGTGCGGATTCTGTTGGCAGCCACCAGAAATTTTCTGAAAAGTATCATCTGCCTTTTGATCTATTAGCCGATCCGCAGTATGAGATTATCAAGTCTTATGGAGCCAACGGCTTGATTTTTCCCAAGCGCGTTTCTTTCCTGATTGACCCTGAAGGCGTAATAAAAAAAGTCTATAAAAGCGTCAAACCGGCGGAGCATGCGGAGCAGGTCCTTAAGGATTTGAATGAATTGATCAAATAGTTTTTATTGCGGCCAAGGGGATTCAAACAGCGCCAGTACCGCATTAGAACCGTCAGCACTGGTGGATGGTTATTTTTTCAAAATTTCCCTGATCCTGCTGACCACGTCCGACGGCATTACGTCTGTTTTAGTCAGGAAGTCCGTAGCGCCCATCTTTTTGGCCTTGATTACGGAATCTTCCTGCACTAAATTTGTGAGGATCACCACGGGAATGTTTTTCGTGAGCGGATCTTTTTTTAATTTAGCCAGGACGTCCAGGCCGCTTTCCGCGATCAGCACCAGATCCAGCAGAATGATGTCGGGTTTTTGCTCGCGAGCCAGCCGCAGGCCCTCCGATCCGTAACGGGCGGCTGCCAGCTCGAAGCCTTCCAGCTCAAATTTGCTTTGGTACAAAAATACCTGATCAGGATCGTCCTCAATGAGCAATATTTTCAGTTTTTTATCCATACTATTATATAGCGGATATAATTTATGCGACAGGAATACTGAAAGAAAATGTGGAGCCTTTGTTCAGCTCGCTTTCCACCCATACTTTTCCGTGGTGCCCATCCACGATTTCCCTGACAATGAATAGCCCCAGCCCGCTCCCGTCGGTGTACATGGCCGTAGCATTGGAGGCGCGGACAAATTTGTCAAATAATTTTCTTACCTCGTCTTTGGGAATGCCGATGCCATTGTCAGCTACCTTTACCACTATGTCCTGCTTTATCTGGCTGATGGTTACTTCCACTACGCCCTTCTTCTTCCGCCGCGATCTCGCTTCTTTTACCATATTGGTGGAGGGGGTGTATTTGAAGGCATTGCCGATCAAATTACTTATGGCCTGCTCCAGGAAATTGGCGCGGCCTTTGATTTTGGGCAGATGTTTTTTAGGAGGGCGCCATTTCAGCTCAATGCCGCGCTGTTCCGCTTCCAGCTGGAATTCCTTGATTACCTGGCTAACCACGTCTTCCAGGGATATTCTGGGCGTTTTTGAATCAACCACGAAGGCCTGAGTGTCGAATTCGGAGGCGGCCAGAATATCGTTGATGATAATGTCCAGCTTGTCCCCTTTTTGCCAGGCGTTTTCAATGAATTGAATCTGCTTTTCCTTGGGCAGACGCTGCAAGTCGCCATCCCGGATCATAGACAAGACTCCCCGTATCATAGAGACCGGCGTCCTGAGCTGGTGCGAGGCAATGTCCAGGAATTCGGAGCGGACCTCCAGGAGTTTCTCCAAACGCGCATTCTTCGCTGTGATGTCCTGTGTCTGATCATTGACTTTGATCTCAAGCGTATCAGTCAATTCCTGCAGTGCTTGTCTGGACTTTTCCTGGGCAAAATTTGCTTTTATGATTTTTTCCGTACTTAAATTAAAAAAGTAGCCAAAAACAATGACCGAAGTAAAGACGGAGATAATTGCCAGAGTGGAAATTTTGCCTTCAAATATCAGAAAGAGGGAGAGAATGACGGCGACCAGCACTAGGCTGACGATTTGATAGTGCAAAAATAAGCAATGGCGAAACCTGAATTTACAGTAGCGGCAGCGCCTATACGGAGCGTAATTGAGATTTTTGACCAGCCAGCAATCGTAGTTTAGATATTTATTTTCTCCTATTTTTGTTTCTGCTTCTGTTGGCATTTTTATCAGGCTTATTGGCTTTTTTCTTGATTGATATTGGCCGTATCTTCACTCTTTCTCTTAAACATTTTTTTCATTAAAACGTACATTAAGGTAGCCACGCAAAATCCGACAAAGCAGGCCAAAAAGATCAGCAAGGCCACTAATAGAATGAATATCCAGGCGAAATTAACCCAGACATTGAAATAGAGCAGTAAAAATCCGAATAAAAGCAGCGCGCCCGTCATGGCAGCGACGAAATTCAGCTCCCCCGATTCCTTTTGCACCGGCGCTGTTTGGTTTTTCATCATTTTTTTTATGACTAAGGTGTGGAATTGATAGGGAATATTAAGTTTCAAGGAAAAAGCGCCGAGGATTATCAAAAGACTGACCGCCAGCACCAGCCATTCACTGCGAGTAAAAAAGGCGATTAACGTCAGAACCCCGTAGGTGGCTCTGGAAAATTTCAGGGAACCGTCATAGATTTGGCACTGTTTCATAAGGCAGTAAGTTAATTTTTATTATTTATATTTTTCGCTTCGACGCAATCTTTTACCGCGAGGCACGCTTTTTTTACATCATCCATATTATTATAAATGTAAAAACTCAGCCGGCAGCTGGCTGGAGGATCCAATTCATAATAATAATGCGCTAATGTCGCGCAATGGCAGCCCGCTCTGGCTTCCACGCCCTTGGCGCTTAATTCCTCAGCGATGGTAAACGGGCTTATGCCCTGGCAGTTGAATGCTACTAAAGAAGTCCTGTCCTGAGGTTTCTTCGGGCCGAAAATAGTTAATGACGGTATGCCGCCTAATATCTTCAGCGCTTCTCCGATGACAATCTTTTCGTGGGCTTCAACGATGTCCATGGCCTTTTTAATTTCTGGCGACTCCAGTTTTTTATCGGTCATGAAATAATTATATTCCCCGGGGTTCAGGGAAAAATCCATTAATAATCTCATGGCTTGGGCGGAAACAATCGCCCCTAGAATATTAGGAGTACCGGCCGTGAATTTCCAGGGCAGCGTATTATACTCGACTTTTTCCGGACTGACTTTCCCCTCGGCAATCATATCCCCGCCGTAAAGAAAAGGTTTCATTTTTTCCAGCAGTTCTTCCCTGGCGTACAAAACTCCCACCCCGAACGGCGCGAGCATTTTATGAAAAGACCAGGCCAGAAAATCCGCCTGCAGTTCTTCGGCATTGACGTACATATTGGGGACAAACTGCGCCCCATCTATGAGTAAATATGATTTTTTTTCACCGCTCGGCTGGACATATCCGCTGGAGTCGGCGATAGCCCTTATTTTCCCGATGGGATTTTTCGTTCCTAGAAAATTTGACGCGCCATTGCAGCAAACCAGCTTGGTCTTTTCGTCAACCAGGGATTTCAAATGCTCAAGGTCAAGCTGCCCCGTCTCTTTGTCAAACCGCGCGATCCGGTATTCAACCTTGATGCCGAATTTCGGCAATATTTCCCTGCATAATCCATACCACGGAACGTAATTTGAATTATGCTCCATATATGTCGTCACCACATTATCGCCATCCCGGAATTCAGTCAGCAAAGAATAGGCGACTGAATTAATCGCTTCGGTGGTGTTTCTGTACAGGATGATGTTTTTTCTGGAGGGCGCGCCGATAAATTGCGCGATAGTATCGTAGGCGGACTCAAATCTTTCGGTCGTCAGTATTGAAGACCGGGACTGGCCCCGATGGACATTGTCATACTGGACAATAAGCTCTTTCATCAAGTCCATCAATTGAATGGGGACTTGCGAGCTCGCCGCGTTATTGGAGACAATCCTGCCTGCCTGTATAGCCGGAAAATACTTTCTTATCTTCTCAGTCTGGATCATACGTTTTTTAGAAAAATATTATGCCTGCTTTTGAATAAAAAAATCGCTATAATATAATAATAATATAGCCGAAAATTTGGCTTTGAGCAAGCGCAAGGGTTTACTTCGTTTTATTCTATTATTAATTGGTGGGGCGTGCAGGGCTCCCCGTCATGCGACGGGGCAGGCGAACCTGCGACCCGCTGCTCCCCATACCATAACTCACGCTGTTCGTTAGGTACGGGGCAAGTAAGAGGCAGCTGATTTTAAATATTTTTTAAAATGCGCCCAGCAGGATTCGAACCTGCAACACCCTGCTTAAGAGGCAGATGCTCTACCATTGAGCTATGGGCGCGTATTATTGATAATATCCCGATATTGTTGTTTTAATAAACGCCGGCCTTCAGTCGTTTTAAGAAATTTTTCCCTGCGTTCCGCATCACTTTTTAGTGAATAGTATTCATAACCGATTAATTTAAAAGGGCGGTAGTTTTTTGTTGATTTCACTTTGCCCTGTTGATGCTCGGAGATTCTCTCTTTTAACCGATCAGTCAGTCCTTTATAAATATCACCATTTGATAGATGTAGAAAGTAAATGTATGTCATATAATTTCATCAGGACTCGCCCGGGGATAAACCCCGGGCTGCCCGGTCGGATGACCGGGCGAACCTGCGACCCGCTGCTTAAGAGGCAGCTGCTCTACCAACTGAGCTAACGTCCCATAATATGAAAATTAGTATTTATTAATTATTTTTTTTGATTCTTCTGATGACGCAAGGCGACCTGTTGCTCCCCGTCTATTCAGACGGGACAAGTAAGAGGCAGCTGCTCTACTTCACCCCGCCAGTTCTTGGCGGGGCAAGCTGCCTGCCCCGTACCTACTAACGGAGTGAGTATGGTGCGGGGAGCTAACGTCCCGGTAGTAATTAAACATTAGTTTGGAAATAAAATTTAGTCAAGCGGGTAAGAATTTTTTGGAAAAGAAAAAAGACCTATGCAACAGTTACCGGAGCAGGTCTTGAGAGAAATAAAGATCAAAGGGTGAAAGTATAAATTTTCGCCACGTTCCGAATTACTCATGGAACGATTTAACGAACAACTAATGAGGTACACATTACCTCCCGATACAAACTTGTGATAATTCTCTTGAGAGAAGTATCAATGCCTACCAACCGAACAAAACACTGACTAAACTGCGCCTTTAATGGATGAAATTTTTACTCACTGTCTTTACCGGCCAAGATTGTGATGAATGCGATACGCTGCAAACTGCGTACCCTTTTTGAATTGAAAGCCAAAGCGTTCATGACGTATATTGAGCCAAATATCCCGAGAAGTGATCTGGCTCTTATAGCGATACACGATTGAAGAAACCCATGGTACGCCCGAAAACCATGATCCTTGCACGAAGGAAAATAATGCATAGATTGCCTTACTTTCTTTAATCGCGTCGGGATGTTGATTTACCAAGGCAATCAGATCAAGGACATCTGCCGGCTTCAATTCACACAACGCAAAGGCTTCAAGGACTTCATCCATTGACAGGTCTTCTTCAATGGAGACTATGATTATTTCGTCTCCAATGTGGTGATAGTGCTGAGGGAATTTTACCGAAAAAGCATCACCATTAACTTTCGGAAATCCAAATCTTCTACAATCTCTCATCGCATCTTTAGCGTCAATCTTGCGATTAACCGTAATCGGCAGAGTTTCAATCTGCTTGATTACATCCTTTGTGATTCTTTTGTTAATCATCTGAAACCTCCTGTAATGTTATGTACATCACAGAACAATCATTCGACTGCTCCACTTTGTACAAATAGTTTGAGAACAGTTTGCTGTGGTCAATTGCTTAACCGCCAACAGACTGCTCCCAAACATCAGAGTTTTCTATGTGTTCGTATCCTATTTTCAAAGGGCCGATATTACGCCAGGAAAATAAAACGAGGTACTCGGAGAGAGTGCCTTGATGACATCTAAATTTGGGTATTCTTACTGCTCTCTCCTTCAGTTCGAATTACCCGATAAGTTGTGGTTTTTTAGCGTAACTAAGGAGTATATACCTGGGCAGGCTTTTTGTCAAGACTGGATATCCACATCTGGAGGCTAAATATATTTAATATTAGCCAAAATATAATAAAATAACCTCAGTTAATTAATAATCCTAAGGTATTTTGATTCTCTAAAATTAGTCTCAGAAATTGATTTAAGTCTTTAACTGAAGAATTGCGTATCTTTCCTGTGGTCAATCAGTTCATGGGCCTTTGGCATTTCTTCTGGTTTATTTATATATATAATTTCGAATTTTCCGGAGGTGGATTTGTTTACATAATCATAAGTTATTTCGAGTATATGAACTAACCCCCAGTAAATCCACTTGCCATCCTTATTTTCCACCAGGAAATTTCTGATTGGCGGAGACTGATATACTCTGATACCAGGCTTATTTTTAAATTCAAATATTTTGCCCTTAAAATTCTCAGTTTGGTAGGGCGTTTTCAAATGCGTTTCCA
This sequence comes from Patescibacteria group bacterium, assembly GCA_041660605.1. GTDB lineage: Bacteria > Patescibacteriota > Patescibacteriia > UBA10025 > JAHIVO01 > JBAZWB01. Next base: position 333,367 of record JBAZWB010000002.1, on the reverse strand, counting down.
GGTTAAGCTCAGCCGGAAATCCCTGTTTGGTCGTGAGCTGCAAAGTATCATTTATTTCTATATTGCTTCCCATAATTTATTAAGTTATTGTTTTCGAGAATCTTAAAGTTAGTATTCTTAAACTCGCAAAGTGTCCCCAGGAACCCCGCCCCTTCGACTTCGCTCAGAGCGGGATCTCATCATTTTATTGTATTAATGTTTTTGAGAATCGAACTTATTGTTTATTTGCCCCCGAGAGGAATCGGACCTCTATGTCCAGCTTAGAAGGCTGGCGTTCTATCCGTTGAACTACAGGGGCAGAAAAGTGAGTTATTGTTTATCTTTCTTGTTAATAAGCTGCTCAATATATTTTCGTTTCTTTCTGGATTTAATATATTTCTCTCTAATAAATGCTTCACCCCGTGTATTAAATTCTTCTGTGTAAATAAGTTCCCATGGTAACCTACCTTTTGTTGACCGTACGCTACCCTGATTATGCTGGGCAACTCTTTTATTTAAGTTATCGGTTGAACCAATGTAATATGAATTATCTTTGAGACTTCTTAGTATATAAGTGAAATAATTCATTTTGAAAATAAATTTTAGAAGGCTGGCGTTCTATCTCCCGCTCCGCCGGAGGCGGAGCGAGGATCCTCGTCCCGCCGCGAAGCGGCTGGGACGGGACGTTGAACTACAAGGGCGAGGGCGATGAAAGATATGAATCAGTTGTCACCCTGCCGCGCCCGACATCGCTCCGCGAGTCGGAGCGGGCGGGCGGGTGATCCGCCTCTGGCGGAAACTACAGGGGCATGGTTGGCGGGGAACTCGGGAGGTGCGTGATTAATGATAGAAAATTATCAAGGATTGCCAATAAAGTCAATCGTTATTTGGTGTATAAGTGGGTAGTTACTACTGAGGCGTGCCCGAGTATTGATTGGATAGTTTTAATGTCTTCGCCTTTTTCCAGGAGGTATTTGGCGTAGGAGTTGCGCAGGGTTTGTGGAGTAATGCCGGGATCGAGCTGGGCGGCTTTGGCGTATTTCTTGATAATGCGCTGGATAGTCCGCGGCGTCAGCTGGTAGGCTTCCGGCAGGATTTTGTTCAGCTGTTTGGTTTTTGCCTTGTCATGACGGATGAAAAGCGCGGGGAAATTATCCTGGCGCGATTCCAGATACTGCTTGATCCAGTATTTCGCCTGGTTAGTCAGCTCCACCGTGCGCAAACGGTCACCCAGCCCCCGGATAGTCAGCGAATTTTTCAGGAAATCAATCTGGCCTTTTTTCAGGGCGGAGAGTTCGGAGACTTTCAGGCCGGTGCTGAGGAGCAGCTCCAGGATAGCCTTGTCCCGTTTTTGTATAAGGCTGGGATTCTTGGCGTGTAGAGGCGATTCCAGCAGTTTCTCAATATTTTGAGGTTCAACAGTGCTGATTATATTTTTTCCAATTTTATTAAGGATGATAGTTTCTGGACCGAGCACGGTTAGGCCCAGATTTTTCAGATAAGCCAGAAAAGCACGCAGGGCAATGAGGTGGTAGTTCTGGGTGACGGGTTTCATCAGCTCCCCGCGCTGGTTGCGTATCTGGCCGAGGAGTTCGCGGAATTTATTTACCGTTTCAATATTAATGTCAGCCGGCTCTTTTACTTGTATCAATAAATTAAAACGCGAAAGATAAAATTTATAGTTTTGTATAGTCAAAGCCGAGACCTGCTTTTGCGCGGCCAAATATTCCAGGAAGCTTTTGAAATATTGGTCAATATTATTTTCCATATATACATTCTACGACACTAAGACCGGAAAAGTCAAAGAACTTTAGCTTTATAAAGTTTATAGCATAGGGTTGACAAAATATTCAAATTTTACTAAGTTAACGTAAACTTGAACATTACGTTTGGAGGGATAAATGAGAATAGTAGTAAGCGAAAGAAAAGATGGAACGAAAGAGGTTATGGTATTAAAGCTTATTGGCAAGTATGTTGGCGGTCCTGATGTCAGTGGTCTGGACGAAAAACTCTTTTCAGCGATTGGAGAAAGGAAGCCCTGCATTCTCAATTTGGAAAAATGCGAGTGGCTCGGCTCTTCTGCTCTTTCCATCTTGATATTCCATTACAAGAAATTCAAAGAAGCTGGCCTGGAATTGGTCCTTTGCTCAATTACCGACAAGATTGAGCGGATACTGATCATTTCCAGATTAAAGGAAGTTTTTCTATGTTTTGACAGCGAGGACGAAGCTTACCGGCATTTTTGCGAAGCTCAGCCAGTTGCCTGATTTACCGGCATATCTAACTAATCCGTGAGGGCTAGTGTCACTAGTCCCTCTTTTTTTATTCATTAACGGGCTTGACATCTCCCCCGTTTTCCCTATAATATAGACTACTAATAAGTAATCATACGAATTCTTGGTTTTTTGGCCTGCCCGCCGAAATGGCAATGTAGGCCGGGAGTAGTTAACCAAAACTCGGGATTCGCGGACGAAAGGGCAATCAAATGCTAACTAAAAAAGAGAAAGACAAGCTAATAGACAAGTACAAGACCCATAAAGACGATACTGGCTCTTCGGAAGTCCAGATCGCTATTTTAACTGCGGAAATTGAAAGGCTGACAGAGCATTTGAAATCCCATAAAAAGGATTTTTCTTCCCGCCGCGGGCTGCTGAAGAAAGTCGGTTTGCGCCGGCGCCTGCTGAAATATATGGAGAAGGAAGATCCAAAAGGTTATGAGAATCTGATAAAGAAGCTTAAATTGAAGAAATAGATTTATAGCACATAGCCTATAGTTTATAGCGTATGATTAAAATAATTTTTTAAAGTTTTTAATGAACAATTAGCCATAAGCTATTCGCCATTAGCAAAATAACTATGATCAAGCATAAGAACCAGCGCGTCGGACTGTTTGTAGACGTGCAGAACATGTACTACTCGGCAAAGAATTTATACCGCTCAAAGGTAAATTTTGCGGAGATATTAAAAAGAGCGGTCTCCGGCCGCCAGTTGATTCGCGCCATCGCCTATGTCATCAAGGCAAAAAATGTTGATGAACAGAAATTTTTTGAAGCCCTGGACAGCCAGGGGTTCGAGGTAAAAATGAAGGATCTCCAGATTTTTTACGGCGGTAACATGAAAGGCGACTGGGACGTGGGCATTGCTATGGATGTGATCAGGATGTCAGACAAGCTAGATGTTGTTGTCTTGGCCACAGGCGACGGTGATTTTTCCCCCCTGGTGGAATATCTGCAGAATCACGGACAGTTCGTGGAAATAATCGCCTTTGGCGGCTCGGCTTCTTCGCAGCTGACCAACCGGGCAGACCTATTCATCGATTTGAGCCAGGAAAAATCCAGATTCCTCTTCAATACAACCAGAAAAAATAGATAAAAATAATAATTAATAATTTAGCCAGTTCTTTTAATAATAAATTGCCTTATTGCCGTTCGTAGACTTTTATCTGGCCAGGCAGCGCCAAGCCAGATATAAGTTTATGAGGCGATCGGGCAGGCTGGCTGAAAAAGGAAAATTTAAGTATGAAAAAAATCCAGAAGTTCGAAACCGAGGTCGCCGGAAAAAAATTAATCTTCGAAATTGGCCATTTTGCCAATCAGGCGGATGGCGCCTGTACGGTTCAATACGGTGATACCGTAGTTTTAGCGACCGCCGTCATGAATGAATCCACTCGCGAGGGAATTGATTATTTCCCTTTGATGGTTGACTATGAAGAGCGGCTGTATGCTGCCGGGAAAATCAAGGGTTCGCGTTTTATCAAGCGCGAAGGCCGGCCTTCGGATGAAGCGATTTTGACCTCCCGCCTGGTTGACCGCTCGGTTCGCCCGCTTTTCAGCGATGAAATCAGGCAGGACGTGCAGGTGGTGTTGACGGTTTTGTCCGTTGACCAGGAAAATGATTCCGATATGCTTTCATTACTGGCTGCTTCCTGCGCCCTGTCGATTTCCCGGATTCCCTGGAACGGCCCCATTGCCGGAGTCAGGGTCGGCCGGATAAATAATGAGTGGGTGCTGAATCCTACTTATGAAGCACGTGATAAGGCGGACATGGAGATTGTAGTGGCCGGCAACGAGGAAAAGGTGCTGATGATAGAAGCTTCCGGCCAGCAAGTTCAGGAAGCAGACATTCTCGCCGCCGTGCAGTTCGGACACAAGCACCTGAAAAAAATAGTTAGTTTTGTAAAAGAAATCCAGTCGAAAATTGGCGAACCGAAAAAAATCGTACAGCTGGGAGAGCCGTCCGAAGAAGAGCTGAAAGAAATTGCCAAGCTCCAGGAGAAAGTAGAAAGCTTTTGCCTGAATAAAATAAAGGAGGTCTTTGGCAAAGGCAAAAAAGAGCAGTCAGAGCAGATCGTCAAGCTGAAGGACGAACTGGAGGAAACACTGAAGAAAGACAATGAAGTGACCAAGGAAGCACGCCTCAAGGGTGTAACCATGGTTGATAAGATATATGAGGAGGCCGCCCGGCAGATGGTTTTAACAGAAGAAAAGAGGGTTGACGGCCGTAAATTGGACGAGATCCGCGAATTAAACGCGGAAGCCGGCGTCCTGCCCCGCACCCACGGTTCCGGAGTGTTTTTACGCGGGGAAACGCAAGTCTTATCAGTCGTTACACTCGGTTCTCCCGGAGATGAACAGCTGCTGGACACTATGGAGGAAAGTGGCAAAAAAAGGTTTATGCATCATTATAATTTCCCCGGATTTTCCACTGGCGAAGCCAAGCCAGTCAGATCGCCCGGACGCCGCGAAATTGGACATGGTGCTCTAGTGGAAAAAGCTCTGACGCCGGTTTTACCGGATCAGGAGTCATTCCCCTATACTATTCGGGTTGTTTCCGAAGTTTTATCTTCAAATGGCTCTTCATCGCAGGCATCCTGCTGCGGTTCGAGTTTAGCCCTGATGGACGCCGGCGTGCCGATCAAAAATCCGGTCGCTGGCATTGCCATCGGCTTGATTACTGAAAATGATAATCCTGATAATTTTAAGCTCATCACCGACATTCAGGGTGTTGAAGATCATAATGGCGACATGGATTTCAAAGTAGCCGGCACGAAAAACGGCATTACCGCCATTCAGATGGACGTAAAATTGCATGGCATTAATTTTTCTGTAATAGAGCAGGCCCTGGAAAGGGCGCGATTGGCCAGGCTGCAGATATTGGGCGTAATGGATAAGGCTATTGCTAGTCCGCGCCCGGAATTATCTAAATATGCGCCGCGTATTACCACAGTGAGAATTAATCCTGAACTGATCCGCGATGTCATTGGTAAGGGCGGCGAAACTATCAACAAGATTATTGACGAATGCGGAGGACAGGATGTAACTAAGATTGATATTGAAGATGATGGCTTGATATTCATTACCTCTACCAACGCCGAGATGGCTACCAAGGCGGAAAATTGGGTCAAAGATATCACTCGGGAAATTAAAGTAGGCGAGGTATTTGAAGGCACCATTACGCAGATCATGAAGGACCGCAACAGCGGCGGGGAAATCGGAGCGATCGTTGAACTGGCGCCGGGCAAGGACGGCATGGTGCATATTTCCGAATTTGCCAGCGGACGTATCCGCAATGTTTCCGACGTAGTGTCGGTCGGGCAGAAACTGAAAGTCAAAGTGCTGGAAGTCGATAAAGAGCGCGGCCGCATCAGCCTGTCAGTAAAAGCGCTGGGAGCGGAAAGCAATCTGGTGATTCCCAGCTCAGCCATCGAGACTGGCGGTTTTGACCGAGGGCACGGCGGTGGTTTCCGCAATTCTAAACCAACCCGCCCGCCATTTCGCGACAGGAAATTTTCACCACGTAAGCCTTTCTAATCATGATAATCAGTCTTAGTGGAAAACCAGGCTCTGGCAAAAGCACGGTAGCAAAAAAAATCGCGCAGGATTTTGGGCTGGAACGTATTTATATCGGCGGTTTGCGCCGGGAAGCGGCCAGGGCCAGAGGTATGACGCTGGCTGAGTTTAACAAGTTGGGAGAGTCCAGCGATGAAACCGATAAAATATTTGACGAGGAAGTCGGGAAGATTGGTGCCACAAGAGATAAGATAGTCATTGAGAGCCGCACCGCCTTTCATTTCATTCCGCATTCAGTGAAAATATTTCTGGACGTCACCCCAGAAGAAGGCGCAAAGCGTATCTGGAAGGCTTTACGGGACAAAAAGCAGTCCAATCGCAATGAGGGTAGGGACTTATCGACATACGAGGATGTTCTAGCCAGCGTACGTGAGCGCATCGATAGTGATTACTTGCGGTACAAGAAGTATTACGGTATAGATATTTTCAATAGGGACAATTACGATTTATTTTTGGACACAACTAATTTAACCCCAGAAGAGGAATATCAGGTAGTGCATGGATACATCAAGAATATGTAAAAAGCCTTAATTTATCTGTGGATAACTAAAATAATCCGTTAAAGCGGATTATTTTTAATTTAATTAAAAATAGGCTAACTTTAGCTTATAAAAGCTATTGACAAGTGCGAATTTATGTGATATACTAGGCTTATCGATATTTTTGACAGTTTATGCACAGGTAAAGAGAGATTTTTTCTAAAAAAATAGATTTTAGACAAAATCTTTCTTTACTCCCGAAACAGGGTGTTAGTTGGACACCCAAAAAAAATCAAACAAAACAAAAAGGTACTTCCTTAGTAATAAAATACTTGGGTAGCACCAAAAGGTGGTAGAGAAAATATATTGCTTTTTGACACCAACATCAAAAAACGTCAAAGCTATTCGCCATTAGATCTCGACGCCTGCCTTCATTGGCGGACGCCGGGTAGGATGAATAGCTTCCAGGCGGTGTTGTCGCCAAAAAGTAATATATTAAAAGGGCGGACACACCGCCTTTTTTATTTATGAGGGGAGAACTAAGAGTTCTCCCCTCATCAGCTCCTCGTTCCTTTTTGGTTATGCCTCGCACGACGTAAAGTCGATGCTCGGCATGAATTAATTTATATTGCTTGAAAAGTTTATCGTATAGCTAGTTACCCACCTACAAGGTTCGCAATTATTTTATTATTGGGTAGGCAAGGCTTTCATGCCTTGCCTGATTTTGGCGGGGCATAAAAGCCCCGCCTACCTAGTGGTGTATTATAAACCCGCGGGCTTGCGATTTTATTATTGTTTTTTTCCCTAATTTTTTCCCCCGAAAATCTTTTTTAAAAAAGCACTGCACACTTTTCGTAATAAAAATAATTCATAACGTCTGTAATCGATCTCGCCCGCCATTAAGTCCATGTGTTTCTGGGGGACACTTTCTGTTTGAGGAAGCGCTTTAATAAATAATGATTCGGCTATTTTGGGGAAAATAAGGTAGCGTAAAAGATTCGCGTGATCAAATATCCGTGTAATATTTTTATATCGCGGCTGGTAATATTCGTAAGCGCGCTGTGGTTTTCCAGCGGAGGACGCTTCAATAATTGATAAAGCGGCAAAGTGTCCGCTTTGCATAGCAAAAGAGATTCCTTCGCCCGTGATTGGCTCGACTAATCCGGCAGCATCTCCGCAGAGCAGAACATTCATACGGCCGGCTGTACGCCGATAATTGCCGAAGGGAATATAATGCCCCTTTGGGGGCGGCGCGGAAATACCAAATCGTGCCGTAAAGAAGTTTTTAAAATTATCATCAATTCGGAAATTTTTTCTATATAGACCAGCCAGTCCGACAGCCAGACTATGGCGTTTGGGGAATACCCATCCATATCCCCATTTGACTACTCCAAAATATATTTCTGGTTCGGTAATATTTTCAAGGTGCTCGTCACGTGGAATCTCAACTTCCAGGGCATATGCCAAATTTTCTTTATTAAAGGATTCTTTAAATAAACTCCGTGCCGTATAGCTATTAACTCCATCTGCCCCGACGATAAATTTTCCACTCAAAGTCGTTCCGTCCAGTAAGGTAACGTTTGAATTATCAAAATTAATTGTTTTGACACCGACACCAAGATACCGAGTTACACCGCTTTCACAGGCGAGATCAAGAAGTAAATTATCAAACACCCGGCGTTGGACAAAAAATATATCCTTATAGTCTGAGGCTGAATTGAGGAACCGATTTTTGTAATAAAAACGTACGCCTCTTGAAACAAAATCAATTGCAGGTTTTAAATCTGTTTTAAAAATTTCCTCAAATATTTTTTTACTTCTAAGAGTAAGGAGGCCACCGCATAATTTATCCCGGGGGAATGTCGCCTTGTCAATAATGCATGTTTTCAATCCATGTGTCGCTAAGGTTTGAGCTGCAGATGATCCTGCGGGTCCTGCGCCAATAATTATCACATCATATTCGATTCCCGGCATAATTTATTTTTTTAATTGATTACTTTATCAATCGATAACTATAAGTATTTCTGACTCTAAGTATACTATAATTGTCAGAATTATTTCCACTTAGAAGGTTTTAATATATTAAGTAAGGACACTGCTTAGTGAATGGAGTATACTTAAATTATATGAAAAAACCAACTCATCGGTTAGAAAATAAATTACGGAAAAGCGGCTATCGATTAATTGCCGGCGTTGATGAGGTCGGCCGCGGCGCCTGGGCTGGGCCGCTGGTGGCCGCGGCAGTTATTTTACCAGCGAACTGTAAAATAAAAGGCGTTAATGATTCAAAAAAGCTAACTCCCGCGCACCGCGAAAAACTTTATCCTCAAATAATAAAAACAGCCGTTGAATACAGTTTCTGCGTTATTAGTCAGAAGCAAATAGATAGAATGGGAATTTCGCCGGCTAATAAAATGGCTTTACGCGGAGCGGTCAGCAAATTAAAAACAAAACCGCATTATGTTTTGGTTGACGGCTTCCCTCTAATTTTTCGCAGCATTGAGTCGCAGGCTGTCATCAGGGGCGATTCTCAAATATTTTCTATCGCCGCCGCTTCCATAATCGCTAAAGTATTCCGCGACCGGATAATGAGAAAGTATCATATAAAATACCCTGGATATAATTTTGACGAGAATAAAGGCTATGGGACCAGGCAGCATCACCGGCAATTAAAAGCGCTGGGCATTTGTGATTTGCACCGGCTGTCATTTGAGCCGATGAAATCATTTAGGTAGATTTTCCTTAATGAATTTATTGAATTGTGATATAATACCTACTGTATGACACAAAAGAATCCATCAGGTGAATCATTTTTAAATCCCGAGCAATTGCTGAGGCATACAAATATTATGCTGGGCTCAAAGGTGGCTGATTTAGGATGCGGCGGCGGTTATTTCGTCATGCAGGCGGCCAGAATGGTCGGCGATCACGGCCAGGTTTATGGAGTGGACGTTTTGAAAACCGCCTTGTCTTCTTTGCTCAGCAAGGCGCGAATTTTCGGCCTGACTAACATTCAAAGCGTCTGGTCAAACGCGGAGGTTTACGGCGGCGCAAAAAGAATTAAGGATGGATCGCTGGATTTGGTTTTATTAGTACAGATACTTTTTCAGTCACAGAAGCACCACGAGATTTTTCGGGAGGCCGGCCGTATGCTGAAGCGCAAAGGCCAGTTGCTGGTGGTGGACTGGAAAAAAAGCGGATTGCATTTGACTCCGCATCAATTGAATTATCTGGAGCCGGAAGAAGTCAAGCAAATGGCGGCTGCCAGTGGCCTGATATTAACCAAGCAAGTGGACGCCGGGCCGTATCATTTTGGCTTGATATTTGAGAAGCGGTAGTTTATAGTATATAGAGTATGGCTTATGGCTAATAGCATATAGCATTGAGACAGAAAAAGAACTTCCCCTTTAATAATTGGGGATTTTTTTATGGCAAACTACCGGCAGAAGCTGGGTCAATGGGGCGAGGACATAGCCAGGGAGTATCTTGTCAGCAAGGGATATTTAATCATTACCGGGCACTGGCAGAAGAATTGCGGCGAGATCGATATTATTGCCTACGACAGGAGCCGCAAAGAATTGGTTTTTGTAGAGGTAAAAGCCAGATCATCGGTCAGATTCAGCCGCCCCGACGAAACCATTGATCAGAGAAAAATGGCCAGGCTGGAAAAGGTTATTGGCCAGTATTTGGCGGAGAATGATTTTACTAGTTTCCGTGTTGACGCGATAGTGATCATTAAATCATGGCGGCCAAGGCTTTACCATTATAAAAATATATATCTGGGTTAAAAGAGGTTGATTTTATTCAGCAGTTGTTTTATACTTGTTTATAGAGGCTAGTTTACATTAAACTAGTCTATTTTATTGGATAATTTATTAATAGCTTAAAAAATATGGCTAATTCAAATGAGATCTTACAGGCGGCGAAGCAAATTTGCGAGGAGAAAAACATTACCCTGGAATCGGTAATTGAAACAATTGAAGCGGCTTTAGCCGTTGCTTATCGTAAGGATTTCGGCGAAAAAAATCAGAATGTAAAAGTGGAATACGATATCAATAGCGCGCAGGCCCGCGTTTTTGACGTTAAAACCGTGGTCACCGATGAAAAAGCAGCCCTGACCGAGCTATTACGCGAGGAGAAAAAAGCCAAAGAAGAAGCCGGAGAAACAGAGGCTAAGGATTCTTTAAATGAAGAGAGGCTAGTTAAAGAGGCGCCAAAGGAAGAAACAGAAGAGGGCGAGGAAAAAATTGAGCGCTTCAACCCAAAAACAGAAATAACTTTAACTGAAGCAAAGAAACTGAAAAAAGGCGCGAAATTAGATGATGTCATCAAGACTGAATTATTCCCCCCGGCTGCATATGGGCGCATGGCCGCCCAGACGGCTAAGCAGGTAATAATACAGCGTCTGCGGGAAGCGGAACGAGATACTATTTACAAAGAGTTCAAAAATAAGGAGGGCGAAGTTATCAACGGCACCATTCAGCGCCAGGAAGGAAAAATGGTGTTGATTGATCTGGGGCCGGCCACTGCATTATTGCCTCCATCAGAACAAATTCCGCGGGAGAGATATACGCCTGGCCAGCGCCTAAAATTATATGTAGTGGCGGTTAATATCACCCCTAAGGGTCCGGAAATAATCCTTTCACGCTCTCATCCGGAAATGGTCAAAAAACTTTTTTTCCTGGAAGTGCCCGAAGTCTCCAATGGCGCGGTGGAAATAAAAGCTATAGCCAGGGAAGCCGGTTCGCGCACCAAGATTGCCGTCGCCACCAACCAAAAGAATATTGATCCGGTCGGCTCCTGTGTGGGCCAGCGCGGTTCACGCGTGCAGACGATAATTTCCGAAATAGGCGGAGAGAAGATAGACATTATTGAATGGGAAGATGATCCGGTTAAATTCATCACTAATGCTTTATCGCCAGCCAAGGTTTTGAATGTGAAGACAAACGAAAGTGATAAAACTGCTTTGGCGGAAGTAAAGGAAGATCAGCTGTCGCTAGCTATCGGCAAGGCCGGGCAAAATGTCCGCCTCTCCGCCAAATTATCCGGCTGGAAAATTGATATAGTTTCTGACAAGAGCGGGAGGGTCTCCCAGGCCGACGGAGCCAAAAAAGCGGAGGTTAAGGACGGAGCAAAGTCTAATGAGGAAAAAAAGCCGGAAGAGGTGGCTAAAGCGCCAGAGGAAGAGCCTGGGCAAGAAAAAAAAGCCAAGCCGGCTAAGGCAGAAAAAAAGGAAGAACAGCCGGTTGAAGAAAAAAAAGTAAAAAAAGAAGAGCCTAAGGCAAAGGAAAAAACCGCAGAAGCTAAAAAAGAAAAGAAGGAAGACTCAAAATAATTAATAATTAATAAAAAGTAAGTATGTCACTGCCGATAATTATTTCCCTGTGTTCAGCCGGTTTGGCAATCCTCTATGGATTATTTTTAATCCGCTGGATTTTGCGTCTGCCCAAGGGCGATGAAAAAATGCAGTCAATCGCCAAAGCCATTCAGGAGGGCGCCCGCGCTTATTTAAACCGCCAGTACAAAACTATTGCTGTCATTGCCGCGGTAATCTTTATTCTCCTTTGGCTGTTTATAGATTTGAAAACGGCTATTGGGTTTATTATCGGCGCGGTTTTATCCGCGTTGGCCGGTTATATCGGCATGAACGTCTCGGTGCGCGCCAACGTCCGGACCGCTGAAGCCGCCAAAAAAGGTTTAGCTGAGGCACTGAGCGTTTCTGCCAGAGGCGGCGCGGTAACAGGCTTGTTTGTGGCAGGCTTGGGGCTTTTAGGCGTGGCTGGTTATTTTGCATTGACCCACGATATTAAAGCATTAATTGGCTTGGGATTTGGCGGCAGTTTAATCTCCATTTTTGCCAGGCTGGGCGGCGGTATTTATACCAAAGCGGCGGATGTTGGTGCAGATTTAGTCGGCAAAGTTGAGGCCGGCATTCCCGAGGATGACCCACGCAATCCGGCGGTGATTGCCGATAATGTCGGTGATAATGTCGGCGATTGCGCCGGTATGGCCGCGGATTTATTTGAAACTTATGCAGTCACAGCCGTGGCGACCATGCTGCTGGGCTCTCTTATTTTTAAAAATTTTGACAACGCTTTATTATTTCCCCTGCTGATCGGGGCATTAGCCATTATCAGTTCGGTGATCGGGGTATTTTTCATACGCCTGGGCAAGAAAAAAAATATCATGGGCGCGTTGTATCGCGGCCTGATTGTCACCGGCGTTTTGGCGGCGGCCGGTTTTTATCCGATTACCAATTGGCTGATGAAGGATAACGGCACTTATACGGTTATGAATCTTTATCTGGCCTCAATCGTCGGTCTGGTAGTGACTGCCCTACTGGTTATTATTACCGAGTATTACACTTCCACGAAATACGGTCCTGTGCGTTCAGTGGCCGACAGTTCGGTAACCGGACACGCGACTAATATTATTACCGGCCTGGCGGTTTCCATGAAATCAACCGCCCTGCCCGTCCTAGTAATCAGCGGCGGCATTTTGGCGGCTTTTACTTTAGCTGATATTTATGGAGTGGCTATCGCGGTTATGAGTATGTTGTCTTTGACTGCCATTATCGTGACTATAGATTCTTACGGCCCAATTACTGATAATGCCGGCGGCATCGCGGAAATGGCAGGTTTACCGGCCAGCGTGCGTGAATCAACCGATGCCCTGGATGCAGTTGGAAACACCACCAAGGCGGTGACCAAGGGATATGCCATTGGTTCAGCTGGTTTAGCGGCTATTGTTTTATTCGCCTCATACTCCCAGGAACTGATGGCTAAGGGAAAATTATTCTCTTTTGTTTTGGATGATCCCAAGGTTTTGATAGGTTTATTCATCGGCGGCATGCTGCCCTACTTTTTCGGCGCGCAGGCTATGCAGGCTGTCGGTAAAGTTGCCGGCAAAGTGGTAAGCGAAGTACGGCGCCAGTTTAAAGAAGATAAAGGTATCATGGCAGGGACATCCAAGCCGGATTACGCGCGGACGGTGGATATCGTGACCAAAGGAGCAATACGCGAGATGATAGTCCCGGCCTTGATACCGCTGGCCGCCCCGATTTTAGTCGGCTGGCTGCTGGGCCCAGTGGCTCTCGGTGGCTTGTTAGTCGGCAGTATCGTGACCGGAATCTTCGTGGCTATTTCCATGACTACCGGCGGAGCTGCCTGGGACAATGCCAAGAAATATATTGAAACCGGGGCACATGGCGGCAAGGGATCGGTAGCGCACCAAGCGGCGGTAACCGGTGATACGGTCGGTGATCCTTATAAGGACACTGCCGGACCAGCCATCAACCCGATGATCAAGATCCTGAACATTGTCGCCCTGCTGATAATTGGTTTTATAATCTAACCAGATATGGCTTACGGAGGATTTCGCCAGATATTAGGCCCGTTCATACGCAATAAGATAGGCGTGGTTGAGGGTGAACAATTTTTACCCGCAAAACCGCCGTTTATCCTGGCCTTGAACCATGTCGGTTTTATGGACGGGCTGGTCCTGGTAACTTATATTTATCTTAAATATAATGGCCGACGAACTTTTTATCTGACTAATGAGAGGATGTGGAAGCTCTGGGGCCAGAAATTAGCCAGGAATTGGCTGGGCATGATTCCGGTTTTTGATGATAAGAGAGGTGATTCATTAAGGGAGGCAATTGATGTCCTGAAACGCGGAGAGATAGTCGGTATTTTTCCCGAAGGCACGAGAAATCAGGATCGGCATAATTTGCTTATAGCCAAAACTGGCGCGGCGCGCATGGCTTTAGCTACCAAAGTACCTCTAATTCCGGTTGGTCTTAGGAATAATACCGGCCATCGTATCGGCAAGGCGTTTCGGAGTCTCTGGCACAAAGACCAGAAGGTGGATATTAATTTCGGGCCAGCCGTTGATTTATCAGAATTTTCCAACAGGGAAATAGACAAGCCACTGTTGCAGGAGGCAACCAAAAAATTAATGCAGGCCATCGGCCGGCTATGCGGAAAAAATTATCCGTTTTAAAACTTATCAAAATGACAAAAATACTGACAGTTTATTCTCTGAACAGTGTTTTTGTTATTAAAGCGCAGGAAGCGGAATATTAAGTAAATATTCAATTTGCCAAGCGGCAGGCTTAGAGCTAAGATTATTAAATGATAATTAATAATAAATTATATGGCATTAGATTGGCTAGAATTTTCAAAATTGCCTCTGGAGCAGATTAAAGAGGTCCAAAACCAGAAATTACGGTATTTTTTCCGGCATGAATTGCCTTATGCACCTTTTTTCCGGGAATTATTTAAAAAGCATAAAATTAATTTCAGTTCCATAAAAAATATTGATGATTTGCAGAGAGTCCCTTTTACATCCAAAATCGACATTGCTCCCAGCCCGGAAGAGCCGGCCAAGCCGCGCCAATTCATCCTCCAGCCGGATGAGCAGCTGATAAAAAAGCATGCCAGCAAAAAAATGCTAGCCAAAATTATTTGGGGTAAAGTGACCAAGCAGGATGTAAAAAGAAGGCTGGAATGGAATTATAAGCCGATACATATGCATTTCACCACTGGCCGCACTGCCACTCCCACGCCCTGCGTTTATTCCGCCAAGGACATTGAAACCATGCAGGAGGCGGGCGAAAGGATGCTCAATGTGGCAAATATTTCGCGGGATCTGGTAGCTATCAATGCCTTCCCTTACGCTCCCCATCTGGCTTTTTGGCAGGCATACAACGCCTTTATCAAGCTCGGCCTGACTTCCGTGCAAACCGGCGGCGGCAAGATAATGGGCACGCAAAAAATAATGGACGCTATCCAGAGCCTGAAAGCCGGTATCGTGGTTTTCATCCCCGGCTACGGCTACCACCTGCTCCGGGAGGCTTTGAAGCAGAAAAAAGATTTTTCCAGCATCAAGACGATTATTAGCGGCGGCGAGCGAGCCAGCATCGGATTGAAGGAAAAAGTAAAAGCGCTTCTGTCTGAGCTGGGTGCCAAGGATGTACGCTTCCTCTCCACCTACGCCTTTACCGAGGGTAAAACCGCCTGGATCCAGTGCCACGAGCGTTCTGGCTACCATACTTATCCGGATTTGGAGTATTTCGAAGTGATTGATAAAAATGGCAATCGGGTGAAGGACGGAGAGCCGGGCGAGCTGGTTTATACCTCTCTGGGCTGGCGCGGCACGGTGGCGGTCCGCTACCGCACCGGCGATATGACCGAGGGCATTGAGTATGAACCCTGTCCGCATTGCGGCAAGACCGTACCGCGCATTAAAATGGATATCCAACGCACTTCGGAAATTAAGGAATTCCACCTGACTAAAGTGAAAGGCGAGCTGGTGAATTTAAATCAGTTTTATCCGTTACTGTCCAGCATTAATGAAATTGAGGAATGGCAGGTGGAAATAAAGAAAAAAAACAATGATCCTTATGAAATTGACGAAATATTCCTTTATGTGGCTCCTAAGTCCGGCGTTAATATTGAAGAAATGAAAAGCAAAATCAATTTACGGCTGCGCAACGAAGTTTTTGTCGCGGCTACGGTCGTGGAGAAAAAACTGCCGGAGCTGCTGCAGATGCTGGGCATGGAAACAGAACTAAAGGAAAAAAGAATTGTAGATAGCCGGCCGAAAACTTAATTGTAAATTAGGAGTATTATTTATTCTAAAGGCGTTATAGCGCTAAATTTATAATTATATTTATGTCCACGGTTATCGAAAATATTCTCGCCCGGCGTGGCAAGAAAGTGCCAATAAATGACGGCCGGAAAATAGCGCTGGTGCTTTTTGGCGGTTTGATTACCGGAGTGCGGGGAGGCGGTGCCATAGTTGCCTTGGATGAACTTGGCTTAGCCAATGTTTTTGATGAGGTATATGTTATCTCAGCCGGCCTGCCGAACATTTCGTACTTATTGGCTGGTGGCACTCAGCTGGGGATATCTATCTATTACCAGGATTTAATCGGCAGGAGATTCATTAATTTTCTGCGCTTCTGGAAGATAGTTGATATAGATTATCTAATCTCGGTTTTTAAAAACACAAAACCGCTTAATGTTCAGAATATTTTAAACTGTCAGACAAAGGTGTACGTCGCCTTGCGCCATGTTCAGACCGATAAAATCAAATATTTAGAGATTCATGATTATGCGCCAAGTGCATATTTCGAATTACTGGAAGCAACTATTTCCATTCCCTATCTGCATCCTGGAGCAGTGAGCATTAATGGGAGTCGCTATATGGATGTGGGAAATTATAATGGCGGTTTTTTACATGTTCAGAAGGCCATAGATGCCGGTGCCACGGATATTTTAGTCGTTTATAATAACCGCGAACAGAAAACGCATTGTTTTGACAATGATTCAATATTTGAAATTTTGCCTGACAATGACTGGGAATTAAGCCGTTTTGAAACCAAACCAGAGGTAATAATCGCAGCAGCGGAGCAAATGGGCAGTTTGGTTAAAAAAGTTTTCCATAGCCAAGAGACGGTTAAAATAAAATGGCCTTAAAGCGTCTTTAAGTATCAAAAATGCGGGTTTTCTGCTAGAATTAAGTTAATTCAGGCTATTTTTTAATATTTATGCTGTTATATATTGGTCAGGTAATCTGGTTTTTCTTTCCAGCGGGGGCGGCAAATATCGCCGCGTCATTGTCGCGGTTCTTCCCCTGCTTCAATTATCCGGTTGATTTTGGTAAAAGTTTCCGGAGCAAGCGAATTTTCGGTGATCATAAAACCTGGCGCGGCCTTATATTCGGCATTATCTTTGGTGTTTTATTTTTTTGGCTGCAGCAATACCTGCACCAGTTTGATTTTTTCAATAAATTAAGTATAATCAGCTATACGGAAAATGACTGGAATATTGGTTTTCTACTGTCTTTAGGAGCAGTTCTAGGTGACCTGGTTAAAAGTTATTTCAAGCGCCGTCTAAACATCACGCCAGGCAAAACCTGGGTACCGTTTGATCAGATTGACTATGTGGTTGGCGCAATTTTATTTGTCAGCCTCTTTTATTTCCCAGGCTGGAAGATAGTTTCAGCGGCCGTACTGCTCGGCTTCTTATTCCACGTGCTGGTGAACTTGACCGCCTATATAATGAAATTACAAGATAATAAATTATAATAAATAATAAACTATGAAGGTAGAAGTAAAGAAATTACCGAAAAGCCAGGCTGAGTTAATTATTGAGTTATCACCCGAGGAGCTTAAGCCGTATTTGAATCAGGCGGTCGAAGAAATCTCCGCTGATACTAAAATACCAGGCTTCCGGCCAGGCAAGGCGCCGTTTGAAATAGTCGCCAGGCAGGCTGGCATTATGAAAATTTATCAGTTGGCTGCGGAAAAGGCCGTGAGCAGGACTTATCCCCGGGCAGTCAAGGACAATAAATTAATTACTGTAGGCTCGCCCCAGATTCACATTGAAAAAATTGCACCAGAAAATCCCCTGATTTATAAGGCTACCGTGGCTTTATTGCCGCAGATCGTGATTGGACAATACCAGGGCCTAAAAATAGCCAGGAAAGAGCAGAAAGTTGAGGCCAAGGAAATTGAAGATACGATGAGTAATCTGCAGAGGATGTTTGGCAAGGAAAAAAGCGTTACGCGCCCTATCCAAAAAACCGACAAAGTCGAAATTGATATGGAAACATTCGTAGATAAAGTGCCGATTGACGGCGGTAAAGCGAAAAATCAGGCGGTCGTAATCGGCGAAGGGCATTTTATCCCGGGTTTTGAGGAAAGCCTGATCGGCCTAAGCATTGGCCAAAGCAAGGAATTCCAGCTGAAATTCCCCAAGGAGTATCATAAAAAAGAACTAGCTAACCGGCCGGCGGAATTCAAAGTAAAGATAAATAATATTTTTGAGATAGAATTGCCTCCATTGAATGATGAATTCGCTAAAATGGTCGGCAAGTTTGAAAAGTTGGACGAATTGCGCCAGCAGATCGAAAACAATATTCACAGGGAAAAAGAAATGAAAGAACAGCAGCGCCTTGAGCTGGCCATTACTGAAAAAATCGTGGCCAAGGCGAAATATGATGAGATACCCCAGGTTTTAACGGACGCGGAGTTGCATAAAATAATGCATGAGTTAGAGCACGAAGTTGTCAACCAAGGCATGAAATTTGAGGATTATCTGGCCAGCATCAAAAAGACGAAGGAAGAGCTGGAAAAAGAATTCGCTCCCAAAGCAGAGCAGCGCATTAAAATCGCTCTGGCTTTACGCGAGATTTCTCAGAAAGAAAAGATTGACGCCAGCGATCAGGAAGTTGAAGCAGAATTAAAAAAGCAAAAAGTCCAGTACCACGATAATAAAGAAGTGCTTGGCCAGATAGATTCCGAGGAATACCGAGATTATCTGCAGAATATGATGCGCAGCCGCAAAGTGTTTGAGTGGCTGGAAAAAAATAATAGCTAATCAAATGAACATTGGCGCTCATGTTTCAATTGCCGGAGGGGTCTTCAACGCCCCCGCAAACGCAGCTAAAATAGGCTGTGAGTGCTTCCAAATGTTCACTCGCTCGCCACAGGGCGGTCCGGCTCCAGAACTCAACGCAGAGACCATCCTGAGCTTTAAACAAGCGATTAAATCAAACAAGCAGAAAGATTATTACATCCATACGCCGTATTACATTAATCTCGCTTCCTCCAATAACCGTATCCGCTACGGTTCAATCAGCGTAATACGCAGTGAACTGGAAAGAGGCTCATTATTGGGCGCCAAGGCGCTGATGACGCATTTGGGCTCGTCTAAGGATTTAGGCGCCAAGGAAGCCTTGAAAAATGTTATAGAAGGCTTAAAAAAGATACTAGACGGCTATAAAGGGGCAACACGATTTTTAATAGAAAATTCCGCCGGCGCCGGTGGCACGATTATTGGCGATGAATTTCAGGAAATCGGTAAAATTATCAAAGCCCTGCCGCAGTATAAAATCGGGGTTTGTTTTGATACCTGCCATGCTTATGTTTCCGGTTATGATTTGAGCAGTAAAAAAGCAGTGGAAGAAACTTTTCACAAATTTGATAAAGAGATCGGGCTTGAGTGCCTGGCTCTGGTGCATGCCAATGACACCAAGTCAGAATTAAATTCGCACAAGGACCGACACGAGCACATTGGCTTCGGGAATATCGGTCAGGAGGGTTTCCGGTCAATGATGCATCATCAGGCTTTTAAAAATGTTGATTTCATTTTAGAAACGCCGCCCAGCGCCAGCCAGGAGATTAATGATATTAAGATGCTGAAGAATCTTAGGAAATAATTGCAAGCACCGCCCACTCACTGTCATTCTGAGGAGCCCCGTCGCATGACGGGGCGACGTGAGAATCCGGTGCGCAGCACCGTACTGAACGCCAGTGAAGTATCTCGCTGCATAATTACACGGGATCCTTCGCGAGCTCAGAATGATGCTTCGCATCAGATTGCCACGTCACTCGCTCCGCTCGTTCCTCGCAATGACAAGATTGTGGGGCGACGCTTTACAAAGTCTCAATTATGAAAAAGCTATTGCACAAATTACCGTCAATTATTCTGTGGGCGATGTTTGCCGTTTCTATAATTTTTTTATTGGCGGTATTTACCGGTTTTAATGATATTTTAATAAAGCCATTGTTATATGAAGAAGCGCCAGTCAAATCAGACGTGATAATCGTGCTGGGCGGAGGGATCGTTCCAGATCTAAAAATTTTACCCTGGGCAGTGCAGGAAAGAATGAATGAAGCAGACAGATTATTCAAGGCTGGGTATGCAAAAAACGTTATTGTTACGGGCGGAATAGTAAAAGGGCAAAATTACACTGAAAGCCAGTTTATGAAGGCATATGCGGTTGATCACGGTATTTCAAGCAGTGACATTATTGAGGAGAACAGATCAACCAGCACATATGAAAATGCCAAGAACAGCCAGGCCATTATGAAGCAGAAAGGCTGGTCTACCGCTCTGGTGGTTACCTCTGATTACCATTTGCCTCGGGCTTGCGACACTTTTCGTAAATTTAACGTAAATGTTGTTTGCGTTTCGGCCATTGAGCCATCCTCATTCAAATCAAACCATTTCAGGAGGCTGACGGATTTTTTCGCCATCATGCGAGAATATTTAGCCACGGTATATTATTTCGTCAGGTGGGGCATTTAGTGTATAATTTAAATTATGAAATTGACAAGTAGTCAAAATAAAAAGATTGAGGCTTTAGTTAAGCGGGCATATAAGAGAAACAACGATCCGTATCATGATTTTGGGCACGCCTTTTTTGTTTCCAGAATGGCCGTTTATATTGCTAAAAGAGAAAGGGCAAAAGTTGACGTTTGCCGAATTGCGGGCCTTTTGCATGATATAGCGCCGAAAACAAGAGGCATGACGCATGGAGAGCAATCAGCCAGCTTAGCTAA
Source organism: Patescibacteria group bacterium (assembly GCA_041660605.1). Taxonomy (GTDB): domain Bacteria; phylum Patescibacteriota; class Patescibacteriia; order UBA10025; family JAHIVO01; genus JBAZWB01. The sequence continues at coordinate 312,707 of JBAZWB010000002.1, read as the reverse complement.
AAAGTATTTGGAACGATTAAAGATTAATAATAATTTTATTAATGAGGTTTGCTTGGCAATTAGATTTCATGATAGCGCGCGACGCCATTTAGCAAAAACACTCGAAGGTAAAATAATATTTGAAGCGGACAAATTAGATTGCTTTGGTCCGGTTGGCTTAATACGTGAATATGGGGACTTATTAAAAAATGGGTATAGTAATGATAAAGCATTAAATAGCACTCTTAGCTATCTTAAGAATTACAATCCTCGTTATATTACTAAAGCAGGTAATAAAATCAAAAATGAATTAAGGAGATTTAATAAACATTTTTTAAGGTTATATAGTAAATATCATTAATAATATGAAACTAACAATATTAGGTTCAGGCACTACCGTGCCTTCAATCAAGCGTTCTGCACCAGCCTATCTTTTGGAAGTGGCGGGCAAGCAAATTTTACTGGACAGCGGTGAAGGGACAAAACGCCGTCTCATGGAAGCCGGAAAAGACCCCCGTTATATTGATTATTTTTACTACACCCATACGCATATTGACCATGTGGCAGAACTGCCGGCTCTGCTCTGGGGATTTAACTGGCACGACCAGCCGCGGACGAAGGTGCTGGAAATTTTCGGCCCCAAAGGCTTTAAAAGATTTTTTAAGAAAATGTTGGCCGCTTTTTGGCCGCAGTTTGAAGAAAAAGCCAAGTATAAAGTAAGCATTACCGAACTTAGAAATAAGCAGCTGGAAATTGGAGAGTTTACGTTAAAGACGAGGTCGCTAGATAAACCGGGCAATACGCTGGTAAAAAATTCCATCGGATATCGCATTGAACATGGCGGCAAGTCATTCGTCTATACGGGGGATGTCGGGTATAATAAGGACGTTATCAAGCTGGCAAAAAAAGCGGATTTATTGCTAATTGAATCAGCCAAGCCGACGCAGGAAATGGATGGGCACCTGACGCCGCAAGAAGCGGGCAAATTGGCGTCTGAAGCAAAAGTAAAAAAAGTCGTGTTAACTCATTTTTATCCGGTCGTTGAAAGAATAGATATTATGGCGGAAGCCAGGAAAACATTTAATGGGGAAATTGTTTTAGCAGAGGATTTAATGGAGATCGAAATTTAATTAATAATATGAAAATAGCAATTATTTCTAATACCATATAGAAAGTTATCTGATTAGTGATAACTATTAATACAATAAAAAATATGTTTAGAGAGCAAGGATCAAGTTTAGCTAGTGGAATGGATAACATGCAGCGGCGTGAAGACGACACTTCACACGACAACCCGGGGTATGATCCGCTAAGTGAAGAGAGCTTAAAAGCCGCAACAAGCTTGTCCAAAAAGGATAATCCCTTGATTGCGGAGCAGTTGGATAAACTGGACATACCGTTTCCGACTACACTTGATGAGTGGCGCCGTGTTGGAGAAGAGGTTGATCAGAGAACAGAAAAAATACGAGAACAAATACGGTTAGCGGATGAACAGCACGAAAAAGATCGTGCTCCGATCCGAGAACAACGACAAAAAGAGCTACAGGAACTTCAGGAAACACTTAATCGACTTCGAAAGCAGCACGATAAGTAATGAAGCTGATTATAGACCTAACTATCTATTATCCTGTATCACCTTATTAAACTTATTACCTTATGAAAATAGCAATTATTTCCGATACGCACGATAATGTGCCCAATATGGAAAAGGCGCTTAAATGGATGAAGGAAAACAATGTTGAGCAGATTATTCACTGCGGCGATTTATGCGCGCCGTCGATTTTGATCAAAGTATTGGCTCCGGGATTTGCCGGACCCATTCATATGGTATTTGGCAATGTGGAAGACCGTGATTTATTGCCGGAAATAGCCAAGGGGTTCAAAAACGTCAAGCATTATGGTGATTTGGGCGAAGCGGTGATTGGCGGAAAAAAGATCGCCTTTATCCATTATCCGGAAAAAGCCAAGAAATTAGCAGCCAGCGGAAAATATGATTTGGTATTTTACGGCCATAATCATAAACCCTGGGAGGAAAAGGCAGGAAACACCAGACTGATTAACCCAGGGACATTAGCCGGTCTCTTTACCAAAGCAACTTTCGCCGTTTATGACACCAGCACAGAAAAATTAGAATTAAAAATATTGGAACTAATATGAACAGATTCACCAGCACCGCCGTCGCGGCCGCAAAATCCGCCGGGCAGATTTTAATGAAATACTATCCGGATATCAGAAGCACCAGCATAATTAAGAAAGGCAAACACGACATTGTTACCAAAGCGGATATGATGACCAATACGGCCATTATAAAAGCGATTGAAAAGGTTTTTCCTGATCATGATATTTACAGTGAAGAAACCGGGTTAAAAAACAAGCCGGGTTCTTATAAATGGGTAATCGACCCATTAGACGGGACTAGCAATTATGCCATGCACATACCGCTTTTTTGCACCTCCATATCTTTGGTTCATAAAGGAAGTATTATTATCAGTGTAATTTATGCTCCGTATTTGAATGAGCTTTTTATCGCGGAAAAAGGCAAGGGTGCTTTTCTAAATAACAAAAGAATCCATGTTTCCGGGACAAAAGTGCTGAAAGAAGCATTTCTGTTCCTTGGCCGTGGGCATGGCAAGCCAGTGTATAAGAATTTTTTAAAACTGCAGAAAAGATTAAGAAAGGATGTAATCAATATAAGATTCATCGGCAGCGCTTCCATGAATATGGCCTATGTCGCTTCCGGACGCACTGACAGTTACATTCAGGTGCCGCCCGAGTCGCATTTATGGGATACTGCTGCCGGGGTGCTGCTTGTTAAGGAGGCAGGCGGGCAGGTATCTGATTTTCGCGGCCGGCCTTGGAAATTCAACAGCCTAGGCGTTGTAGCTTCAAACGGGCTGATTCATCAGCAATTAATAAAAAAGCTGAAATGAAGCAAATCTCCGGCAAAATAATCAGGGGAGAGAATATCGGGGAGAGGCTGGGCTACCCCACAGCGAATTTTTCCAAACGTTCGCTGGGACGGAATAAAATCGCTAAGGGCGTTTATGCGGCAAAAGCGGTTTTAGGGCATAAGGAATATATTGCCTTGTTGGTGATGGGCGTACCGGGCTTTAAACGCTTTAAAAAGGGCAAGATTGAGACTTATCTGATCGGACGCAGGGACAGTAACTATTTATATGGTAGAACGCTGGTGGTGAAAATATTCAAAAAAATCAGGCCGTTGAAAAAATATACCGAAGAAAAGCTACTAATTGCCCGGATTAAAAAGGACATAAAGACGGCACGGCGATATTTTAAATAAAAAAAATAGCAGCCGGCGCTAGCTTCTGCATTATATTTTTTAATTATTTAAATTCGGGCAGATACTTAATTTTCCATTGTTTGAGATCGCTGATGTATTTCAGGTCAGCAAAACCGATTTTTCCGATGTACAGTTTTTTCATTTCATTTAGGCCCTTGTCTTTGATCAGTCGGTTGATCAGATTATAGCCGGAAAAATAAACCAAGTCCTTGGTCAGAGAACCGGGCTCATTGGTATTCTCCAGGCCTCTTTTGGTGCGCACGCAGATTCTCCAGGCTTTTTCCTTTGGTATGTTATAATTTTTTATCAGAAAATCATAGATTTCCAGGAAGGACATTCTTTGACCGAAGTAAATAGCTACAATGTTAAGTGCCGGTGAAAAATATTTGTCTCCCAATGGCAGTCTCAATTTATTTTGATTGTAAATAGCCAGCCCCTCCTCAGCTAACAAATACCCGGCTGTACCCTGCTCAAACAGCCGGTATGGCTGCAGTCGGCCGTTTTCCAGCCTGAATATATGCGTTTCAATCTCATGGGCAATCAGCGCAGTGACGTGATTTTGGGTAAAGCGGCCTTTTTTGTTTATAAAGATGGTATTTTTTTTATTTATCTGCATGCCCGAGGTGGCGTTATCAAGTATTTTTATCCGCCACTTGATCAGCTTCTTGGCATTTAAATAATCGCTGATTTGCCTGACTACTTCGTCAAGGCTTAGTTTTTTGCTGGCATCTTTCTGCAGCGGCTCATTTTTGAGAAAATTAACGGCCTGGTTGTAGAGTTCTTCATTGACTGCGCCGAATATTTTATTTGAATAATAACTCATCTCCCGGCGGCCAATATTTTCCACCAGCCCGATTTTATGATATATTTCTTCGATTTTTTTCTGATAAAGCGGCATCAGAGGGTGATTGACCTGGCGAGGGATTTTTTTCAAATCACTTTTTATTGAATCAATATTCAGATCATGCTTCTGGTAGGAAAATTGCGGTGAATGAGAAGGGTGCTTGATGAATTTTTTGTATTCCTCTTCCAGGTTAAGCGGTTTCAGCCTGGCTAGTAAATGTATCTGGTCGTTAATGGCGACAATTTTTTTATCAATATTCTGAATGATTTTTTCTTCCTTGGTTTCAGCTGAGATGATTTCAATTTTATCGGAAGTTTTTTTGGCAGAGTCAATAAGAAAATCCGTCAGGTGTTTCCCGGATAAGATTACTTTGTATGGCTGATTGGACAAGTCAGATAAAATGAAGGGGATTTTGATTTTTCTATCTTTTAATTTAATACTGGCTAAACGGTCCTCCGGAGGTATTTGAATTGATTTGTCCAGATAGTTACTTTCGCTATGCGGATCTATCTTTGCCTGTACGTGGCTGAAGCCTTTGGCATTTAAAATATTTATCGGCTCAAACAGCCCGATAATAGGTCTAGCCAACTTCGTATTGGTAGCTTTCTCTTCCTTTACTACCCTGGTAAAAAGCGTTTTACCGATCTTGACGCCTTCTGCCGCTGAAACCACTTTTAAATCCGCCACCTTTTCCAGGCGCTTTCGCAGCAGCGTCTGGTTGGAAATTTGAATAGCCAGGCCGGCGCGGGCATTGACCTCAAGAATTTTAATGCCGTTTTTTGCCAAAGTCAGGTCAACCGCCAAATAACCGATTTGCGTCAAAAACTGGGTACGGGAAGCGGTATTAAGTATCTCGTCCCATTGAGGGATGATGAGGCTGCGCACTGATTCTCCGGAAGGCATTTTTTTTATCAGTTTGTTTTTATATACCCCGAAAGTCGTCTGTCCAGTGCCAATGTCTATGCCCAGGCCGATAGCGCCTAAATGCAGATTTGCCTTGCCTTGCGATTCTGCCGTCGGTAAGCGGAGCATGGCGATCACGGGGACGTATTTAAAGACAATTACACGTATGTCAGGCAAGCCCATTTCCACAAATTTTTTGAAATAGTCATGCGGTTCCAGCAATTCTTCAAAAATTACCGTATCACGCAGACCGGAAATCGCATATCGTCCGTCGAGAATGCCGATGCAATGCTCGTAAAGGTCAGACCAACGATATTTTTCGCCATTAACGCCGTGGTAAATCCCTTTTTGAGTTTTATTAATTGGCAATATTCCCTCCCCTCCATAGCCTTTATTCGGCTTGATGACAAAACTATTCGGGAGGGTGCTTGGGTTGAAATTCCTTAATTCAGCCAGAGTTTTTACAGATGAATACAAGCGTGCCACGCCAATTCCCCTGGCCTGTAAAAAATGCTTGGTGCTGATTTTATCGTCTGCCAGTTTTTTATGCGCTTTGCTATTGTACTTTACTATATACAATAAATTTCTGGCATTAATTCCTAAAATTTGCGAGGCTTTTCCAAAAATTGACATGCTTTCAATATTAGATATGAAAAATAAAAAGGATAAACCCCGTTAGAAATTTTTTCTTATCTACTATAACGTAAGCTTAGTCCAAATTTCTAACGGGGTAAACGACATTATTCTTTCCGGCAAATGGCAGCCTATTCTTCCTCAATATTCTTTTCTTTGAATAGTGATCTGAATCTGAAATATTCATTCAGGCGCAAACCCGTAAACCTCCCGAGAATAATCAGCCCAACAAGCGGCACCAGAATTAGTTCTGGCCAGGACAATAGCAAGTTATTAAAAGTTGTCCAAACCACCAAATAATAGGCCACCAGTGATACAAAGATAGTTTTAACCACCCCTAATAAAGCACCTCGTAAGCCCTCTTCTGATTGGGCGGAGAGAAATTTTTCGGAAACAGTGGACATTACCAGCATCGGAAAGATAGCCAGCGAGATGGCCAATGAAACCTGATAGTAGGACAATATCCACATCAGGGCCAGAAAAGACAGGCCGATGGAAGCCAGTATCAATCCGGTTTTGGCCATGTAGATGAGCTTAAACCGGTTAAGTATTATTCGCAGGATATAACTGACGGCCACTACGATCAATATGGTTGCCAGGCCGAAATATAGCCCGAGAATAATCAACGACAGGGCGATGACAGAGGGAGTGTAAATCCCGAAGGCAGCGATGCCGACGACCTGCCTGAAAAAAGTTATGATCAGCACGATAAACGGGTAAGCCAGCAACAAATAAATAGTATTGGTGGGGATGCCCTTGGTTATGAAATTGGTGATGGCATGGGATAAAATAAAAGCCGGAGATTTTTCGCTGCGGGAATCTATCACCCTGTACTCAATGGCCCGGTCGGCCAGATTACCGATCAATTTATTATAATCGTCACTTTCAAAAATGGGGTTAAGAGCTTCTTTTCTGGTCAGTAAAATGTAATTAGGATGGATCACCTCGTATGACTGATGCGCCAGTTTTTCAGCAATGCCGATATTCTGGTCGGTAATTTTTACGATTAATTTATCAGTGAGATTGATTTTTTTATCATCTTCAAGGTTTTGCCAGTAGCGCGTGAAGGCCTGCAGCCCCAGGGAGGCGTCGGTATAGAATATCAGAGCGTTGGCTTCCCGGATAAAGTCAGTCTCCTCCCCAATTAAAGGGACCAGTTTTTCTTCCGTTAAAAAACCCGTATCTTCCTGCACAGCGGAGATTATTTTCAGATAGACTCCGCTATGGGCCGCCTGTTCAACTATCAATTGCATGTCTTTGGTTGTTTTCAGGTCGGAAACCATTAATATTTTTTTATTATAAACAAACACTTGCTTCTCCAAAGAAGCATTAAATTCTCCCTGCTGGATAGTCAGCGTTATTTTGTGTACTCCCGTTATGGCAAATTCATGAACCACCTCTTTGCCGAACTGGACGATATTAGTATCCGTAAAATCCCAGCGATACGTAGGCTCCATATCTGTTGATAAGAGTATGGAGTCTGCGGCATCAAACAGAGCTTTGCGGCCGACCGGAATGTATTCTTCCGAGGTGATGGCGGGTTTTAATTGATTGGCGGCATCAGTGCCAGGACTATCGATATCCGTCGGTATAATTTCCTGCGCCAAAACAGTGCCTGGGAAAATGGCCAGACAGCCAAGAATTATCAGTAAAAAAAGCAATTTTTTTTTGAACATACTGCTAAATATTATTTTATACTGCTTAGAAGCGTTTTTAATAATGATAAATGCCAGGCATGGTAGTACATTTTCCACTGTGGATACGGCAGTCCTGGCTGGGGATTTATTTCGATAAGAAAGGGTTTTTTATTCTCGAAGCCAAAATCAATAGCATATATGCGTGAGCCGAATTTCCTGAATTTATTATCAATGAATCTGGCTATTTTCAGGGCAGATGGCGGAACCAGAGCCTTTTTAATTTCCTTCATTTTACCACCGCGGGCAATATTTGCCAGATATGACCCTTTTTTAGGGATGCGGATATATGTCTGGACCACCCGGCCGTTCATAATCAATATCCTCATGTCATGATAGGTGCGGTGGATGCCGGGAATGCCATGGGAAGTGTCTATAAATTCCTGGAGCAATCCATCGTATTTGCCTGTACGTTTGGATCTCTCCTTGGGCAGATATTTAAGCTTGGCCATGGCCTGAATAAAAGTTTTTTTTGGACCAATCAAAATGCCCTTGCCTTCTGCGCCCCGCACGGGCTTAAAAACAGCAATATCGGTTTTAATCTTTTTTAAATATTTTTTGAAATCCTGTTCTGATCTGATGCGGTAAGTCGGCTTCATAAATTTTTTAAACATCAGGTAAGAGCGATATTTATGATAGGTGCATTTATAGATATTTTCCTGGTTCACGATTGACCAGTGCTTTCCGCCATTAGCCCGCAGCCGGCATTTGTTATAAATTACTTTGGCGAAAATCTTTTGGTTATATTTTTCCAAAGTATCTTTTTGCATCAGGTAGCCATGTGAAAAGGTTCCCTGTCCCAGATAACTCTTCGGCCCTCTGATATAAAAAATATTGAATTTCCTCTGCGCCATTCGCATGAAAGCAAAGTATGATTTTTTATAGCCAGAAATACTGAATGGATAGTCATTCAGAGTCCCAGAAGGATGGACAATGGCTAAATTTGGCTTTCCGCCTATATACCTCATCCGGTTGTAAATTTTTTGCATAGCGTGGAAAATAAGTAAAAAAATACTAACACTATAAACAATAGCTAGCGTTGTTTTTATCTTTATTTTTACGAAATTGAGTCAAGTCTGAAGCTTTTGAAACTTTTTAAATGCCGCCGGTCGCCCCGCCAGTCGGCGGGATCTCCACTTCGTTCCGACCCTTCAATAAATTCAGGGTCGTCCTGAGTTTATCGAAGGACGAGAATCTCACCAGGTTTTTTAAATGCCGCCGGTCGGAATCGAACCGACACGGCCTTGCGGCCAACGGATTTTAAGTCCGTCGCGTATACCAGTTCCGCCACGGCGGCAAGCGTTATATCACCTATTAATTATATCAAATATTACTATTCCTGTGGCAATTGCCACATTTAGAGATTCTTTTCGGCCATGCATGGGGATTTCAATGACTTTATGGCAGAGTTTGAGAATAGAGTCGGGTAATCCAGTTACTTCATTGCCAATAATCAATGCTAGGGGAAAGTGTGGCCGATATTGAAAATATGAGATACTACGGCGCGATTGTTCAAGTGCAATTATTTGGTAACCCCCTAGTTTAAGTTTTTTCAGCAGTCTGCTGGTTTGACGGTGCTTTTCATAGGGGATAAATTGTTCGGCGCCCAAAGATACTTTTTCTATTTTTGGATGCGGTGGCGCTGGCGTAATACCGGTTAAATAGAGTTTATCTATGCCAGCTGCGTCAGCCGTGCGAAAAATCGCCCCTACATTGAAACGACTTCGGATGTTGTGGAGCACAAGAACGAGTTTCGCCATAAATTATTGTATAACTGTTCTCTCGTTTATTTTTGATGGAGCTGCTTTTACCAAAAAGTTCGGACTTTCTTTTTGTAAATTCAGGCGGGCGGAAGGGGGGTTTGGGGGGAATTCCGCCCGCCTGCCCTCTCCGCAAAAAAATTAATTAAATGGGCTTTTAAAAAAACAAGGAGATTTTTCGTGGCGCCGAGTACGGCGCGCGCCGCTTATCGCTCTATTTCGGTAATCAGAATAAGTTTATCAGATTATTACTTCATCGGCAAATTATGTATTTCCAATAATTCACATAAAACACTATCAACATACATTTTATATTGCTTACAGCTAGCTTTTGGGGATCCTTTATCCGTATGAGTGCCAACAGATCCTTTTTCATAAGTTGATCTTGCAATCGTGGCTATCATTTCTTGAGATCCATCAACTAAGGCGGTAGTGTTTTCAGTTGTATTCATCTCAGTTTTGTTTTGTCCTCTAGCCTTTAAAATAAAACGTACTTTTTGTTTCATTGTTGGTTTATGAGTGTTCGGCTCGAGTTTAAAATCTTTCTGTTGTTTGACTTCTTGGTCTGGAGCAAGATTGTCTAAAACCTCTCTTAAAACTTCACGGAGTTCAGCTGTGGTTCCACGAAAAGAGATTCTATTATCGTCATTTAAATCAGAAATTATCTGTTTATAGGAGTTCCCAATTGCTGGTATAAGATTATTTAAAGTCTGAATAATTTTTAATTCAACATCAAGTGGCAGGGACTTTGTTCTATTCTGTGGGTTACTAAAATTGTATTCTCGCTCGATTTCCAGGTTTTCCATTATCTTTTTAGAACTTTTTATTTTAGTAGTATATATTTTTTTCAAGGATCTACCATTTGTTAATTTTAACAGCTCCTGCATATTGCTATCTAATGCGTCTAATGAAAAATTGTACTGTATCAGTTCAAGACGCAGATTTCTAAAATAATCTTGTACCGTTTGCCTGATCTCCTGTCTAAGAGACTTTGAATTGATCTGTTTAAATTTTACTCCTTTTACCTTTTTTTCTATTATTTCTAGCTTGGGTTTAAAGGAGTCAAATGGTACTTCTTGGATTTTCGCAATCGACGAAACCATATTTATTTTTTCTTTGCCCTGTGTTGCCTTTTTGAATTACCGCTACTTTTTTCTTCAGAAAGTTGATGGGCAATTAAATTATAGCCAACCGGGTTTAATTTGAACGCGCTTTCGCCGACTGATTCGAGGTAGCCAGCATTTTTTGCATTTACTAGTGTAACTATTGGTCTTCCTTTGGGTAAGGGATAATTCGCTTGCTTAAAATATTTTGTTATGTCCTGTGGCTTTATTATTTCTTTGCGTTCATTTTCAGGCGAATATTCTTGTAAATAAAAAGCTACTAAGGCCGCCATTTGTGTAGCTGTCTTTGGCGATTTTTGATCTTTTAGGGTCCTAATATCAACCACACTATCTTTTAACCCCAGATTTATTATTTGATCCTGTCCAGTTGGAGCATTTTGATTAATTTGAGAGGGTTTGACTTCATTAGAAAATCCGGGCTTGCCTAGAGTATTTAGACCCAACCTTTCTGATACGTAACTAAGAACGCGCTTTTTGGCCGCCTCATCCAGAGATTCAAGAGATTTGATAATGTTGTTAATTGCGTTTAACTCGCTATCGATTTTTTCTTGCATATGATTATTATTAATTATTTAAAGTTTTTGTAATTATTTTCAGAAGTGAGAGCGAATAACATGTCCGCGAGCCTTACAATTCTTTCGGGTGATATAAGCCTCCTAAACCTTCTTCGTTTTTTAGGATCACTATCTTTATTGAGGTTATTAACCATTTCAGAGAATTGCTGCCAAATTACTCCGATCATCAGTGGTATCTGTAGGTTATAGTTTTTTAGCCCATCTTGAGACATTGAGCTAGTATTCCTGGCCAAATCTTTAATATAATTAGGCATAATACGATTATTGTCTAACTGTTGTTGAGCTGCTCGGTAATCTTTATGTTTAAAAAATGAATAAATGTAATTATAAAAATTGATGAAAATTACTTTTTCGTTTTCAAGCTCATGTAATTTTTGACTTCGGGGATTCCGTATGTTAATTTTTTGTTTTTGCAAAACCTTAATTGAAGAAAGTATTTGTTTATCCGTTAGGTTACTGTTTAATAGATTAATCAATTTTTTTCCTTCATCGCCAGAGAGTTTATATTTTTTATTATCAAAAAACGGCATTGCTTCTCGGAAAAAAATAAATTTTTTCAGGCTCGGTAGCTGTTGCTGGATTTGATCTTTATTGCTAAAGTACTTTCTTATTCGGTAAGAGCGACTTAAAAATTCTCTTGTTATATAACTTTTTTGGGTGATGTTGTCTTTCCCTTCCGATTTGCCATAAATATTTCGGTATAATGTGTGTGGAGCAATACTGTCGGTATCAATTCTTGTTTTTAATAAATCACCTATATCCCACATTATTTCGAGAGCCGCTGTCCCAGAAATATTGTTCTTTCTCCTTTTGTAGTTATTGTAAAGGGGGGTTATTTGTTGAATTAATTGTTGTACGTTCATATAGTTTAATAGTCAGACAAGTTCCTGCCAACCAAATCAGCAAGCGATGTTTCAATTGAATAAATAAATTCAACTAAGTCTGAAAACATTTTTTTATTATAATCTGGTTGACCATATCGGGTAAAATATTTGTCTTTATAGTGAACTGTTATTTCGCCAGCGATGTATGTGACTAAACGCTCTGTGATTCGTTTTTCTTTTTTTCTAGACTCCCCAACCCGTTCCTCGAAGTCCGGATGTTTTTTGAAGATTCTTATTTCGTCACCAACAAGTAAAGATCTAATTGGTTTATTAGTTTCTTGATCAATATCGGGATCACTGTCAACAATCCTTATATTAAAGCCGCTTTTTTTCTTTTCGCCTCCTTTAAATCCGGTGTCCTCAAAAGGGTTGTCAGCTTCCTTGTTCGAAGCATTGTCGCCATTCTCACCCCCAGGGATATTTCCCTTTGATCCTCCAATTCCTTTTCCAAAACCCTCATTCTCACCCAATGGGTGATCATTATTTTCATTTGTGGGGTCGCCACCACGGTCTTTTGATCCGCGTTTACCTTCAATTATTTGTCCTGTACCGCCTTGTTGTAAATTAATGTTATTTCCGGTTAAAAATGCAGTCCGATAATTCATGGCATCAATTCTTGCAAGTTTAGAAAGTATTTGGTTAAGTCTGTCCTCTAGCTCTTTATAGTGTCGTTCCTCTGCTTCTTTGTTAGCCCTTATAATCTCGTCTAAAATAATTTCCTCTAATTTGTTAACAGTAGCGAATAACGCTTTTGATTTATCGGTATTTTTAAAATCATTTCTTGCGATAGTTGGATCCAAGAAATCATTTAAATCAATATAGCCTGTTATATTTGGGTGTGCCCATAGATCGCTTTTATGGGTTGATTTAAATGACCTGACGTCTTTTATCTCGCCCACCCGTCTACCTTTGGCAACAAAAATTGGTGGTTTATTGATTGATTTGCCCTTTGTTAGTTTAAGATAAATATGGATTGGTTTTTTTAAATTAAATTTGACAGTTGTTGGGGATATAATTCCCTTTTTATAACATACCGAGTTAATATTGTCGTCATATACCTCACCTTCATGTTGAGAATAATTATACGGCTTGCATATATGTTCGTTCATTTTAGCGTCAATAACTTTAACAAAAAGATTTTTTCTGGCTAATAATAACTCGAAGTGTTTTTCGATCTCATTTTTTAATTCTTCTGCGTTTATTTCTTTCCATGAATGTTTTTCAAAACCGGACAGACTTATCATTGTTCCAGACTGCATCTTAAAATTTACAATTTTTGGATCAGGAATTTTTACATTTTCTTGGCGATCTGTGTCGAATTGTTTTCTTTCAATGGGCAGGTATTGTGCCTTTTCTTGATCATCAAGCTTTGAAGTAATTTCTAATTTTTCACATGCTGCCATATACGAGTAGATGCCATAGCCAAATTGTCCGTTTGTGGTAAAATCCGCCTTTTTATCTGAATTACCTATGCTCTCTACTACCTTTCCAAAATTTGTAATACCGAAACAGTTATCACTTATTGTTACTTTTCCGTCCCTAAATTTTTCACCAGAGATTTTAATAACAATCTCAATTGGTTTTAAATACTGATCAATATCATTAGTAAAAAATTTTTCAGCACTGTCGATGGAATTGTCAATATATTCCATGAAAATTCTATTGACGTCATTATATAGACTGGCAATGCTTGGAATTATTCTTGGAGATATATGTAATTTTAACGACATAAAATAAACTTTAAAAAGACACTTAGAATTTAAATTCTTTATCCCTAGGCGTTAATTGAAACTTTGATTTTACGGCTCGTGTCGTTTTTTCAATTGAATCAAAAATTTTTCGTATATCCTCTTCAGTATAGTCATATGCTTGTTGATTAGAGCAATTACCAAGTATTTTTAATTTACTCAATACTTCATTTGTCCTGTATTCAGCAAGTCTCTTGAATCTATCTCTTTTTGTCTCATTTGTAGGCGGTTTAGGTTTCATATGTGTTTTTAAGGTTAATTCTTAAGGTATAAGTTATGTGATTATTTATCGTATTAATATCCTAGAATATTGATTCCTTTACACCTTATCACATATAAAATAAACCGTCAACCCACTTACCCTGTGGATAAATAAAAAAAGCGTATAGAAACGCCCATTTTTATTGATTGAAATTAAATAAAGTAAGTGATCGATTTCTTATAAAGATCGGCAAATGCTTTTAGCTCAATAATATCGATTCTTTGGTCCCCTGCTTCAACTTTGGATATATACGATTGTGGCACCTTTAGCCTGTCTGCTATTTGTTTTTGCGTTAATCCTGCTTCAAGACGGGCACTTTTAAGCTTTTCGACAATTCGTTTGTATTTATTCAGATATATTGTCTTATCCATAAGGTTATGATATATTCAAAATATGAATATTCAAAATTAGAATATCCTGATTTCAGGGAGTAAATGCCTGCGAACGGGTGGGAGGGTCAAGGGCTATCCTTAACGCGGCGCATCCCGCTTCTGCGGGATTACGAAAAATCTCCTTGTTTTTTTAAAAGCCCATTTAATTAATTTTTTTGCGGAGAGGGCAGGCGGGCGGAATTCCCCCCAGACCCCCCTTCCGCCCGCCTGAATTCATAGAAAGAAAGTCCGAACTTTTCGGTAAAAGCAGCTCCAATCGGAAAATTTGAATTTTTCAGCGGCGCAAAGCCACTGATTAGATAATGAAATTAGGGCTTTCCCGCCAACGAGGCGGAAGTTCGGCTCCGCATTGCGGAACACCCCGCTCCCGCGGGGTAGCCAATTTTGACTGATAAGAATTAAGCGAAAGCGACAACTATGAAATATGTAATCTACGCCAGGAAATCAACTGACGAGGACGACCGGCAGGTTTTATCCATTGAATCGCAAATAACGGAATTAAGAGAATTTGCGATTAAGGAAAATTTAGAAGTAATTGACGAATACATAGAAAGCAAGACGGCCAAAGTGCCCGGTCGTCCTCTTTTTAATAAAATGATCAAGCGCATAGAAGAAAATGGCCCTATGGGCATTTTGGCGTGGCATCCGGACAGATTGGCCAGAAACAGCATTGACGGCGGAAAAATCATTTTTATGGTGGATACTGGCAAGATTGGCGGTTTAAAATTTCCTACATTTTGGTTTGATGCCACGCCACAGGGAAAATTCATGCTTAATATCGCTTTTGGCCAGAGCAAATACTACATTGATAACTTATGCGAAAATATCAAACGCGGCATACGCCAAAAGCTCCGCCGGGGCGAATGGCCAGCGCTCGCGCCTGTCGGCTATCTGAACGAATTACGGCACCACACCATCATCAAAGACCCGGAGCGCTGGCAGATAGTCAAAAAGCTCTTTGAGGCGTATGCCGGGGGCAATCACACGATTTATTCACTGCAGAAGCTGTCGCTTTCGCTGGGCTTGGTGAGCCGTAGGACAAATAAGCAAATCGTCATTTCCAAGCTAGTAGACATGCTGACCAATCCGTTTTATTACGGCGTATTTTTGCACAAGGGCGAAATGTACCAGGGCAGTCACCAGCCGATAATTACCAAGCAGTTATTTGACGAAGTGCAGAAGGTTCACTCGGCCAAACGAAAGACCAGGGTTAAAAAAGACCTTCTGCCTTTCGCATTCCGGGGCGTATTCACCTGTGGTGAGTGCGGACGCATGGTAACTGCCGAAAGAAAGAAAAAACCTTCAGGGTTGAAATATGTTTATTATCGCTGTACCAAGAAAAATGTGGTTTGCTCGCAGAAGTTCATTGAAGAAAGGCACTTGGTCAGCCAGATCAATAAAACCATTGAGAGCGTCGCCCTGCCTGATGATTGGAAAGACAAAATGTTAATTAAGGTTGACGGGGAAATCAAAGAAGCAACAACTAAGCATGGCGAGGAAATTCAGGCGTTAAAAGGCGAGCAAGCTAAATTAGAGGAAAAACTATTGCTACTGCTTGATGAGAGATTAGACCAAGGAATTTCTAAAGAGGTATTTGACAAAGCCAAACAAAAAATCGTCAACCGGCTGGTTGAAATTAAGGAATTACTGGATAGTTTTAAGAATAAGGGCGACGCTCGGCTCGAACTCTTCAGAAAATGGATATTAGACGCTCACCAAGCCCCTTTTACATCAAAACAAGAAAATTTAGAAGCAAAAAGAAATTTTATACAAAAAATTGGCTCGAACTTCCGCCTCGTTGGCGGGAAAGCCCTAATTTCATTATCTAATCAGTGGCTTTGCGCCGCTGAAAAATTCAAATTTTCCGATTGGAGCGGGGAACGGGACTTGAACCCGCGACCTCTTCCTTGGCAAGGAAGCGTTCTACCACTGAACTACCCCCGCGCGTGGCTATGAGGAAACAACCTACGGTTTTTTCCTCATTACTTCTTTTTCCCTAATTTGTTTGCCTCGCCCGACGTGAAGTCGAGGCTCGGCGGTCATTTTAGTTTTTAAAACCAACAAATTTGGCTGGAGGCCAGGACGGGAATTGCACCCGTGAATAGTGGTTTTGCAGACCACTGCCTTACTACTTGGCTACCTGGCCATTACTTTCAGGGTGCCGTATATTTTGGTTTTGTCCCGCACTCTTATATTTTTTCTAATGTATTGCGGGGTCCCGCCCCTTGGCGGGACAGACCACTGCCTGGATTTTACCCCGCCTACTGGCGGGGGCTTGCCACGCCCGCTCCGCGTTGCGGAGCAAGGCGGGCGGGGCTACCTGGCCAAGACAATAATTATATTATATTTTCGTCCTGGGTTTCGTTAATAAAACAGCAGATTTTAAATCTACATATTCAAATCATAACAGAATTGCCTGTATTTATCAAGTATTTAGCATTCCAAAAACCCCGACTTTATAAATCGAGGCTTTTGATTATGCATTATTAGATGATTTCTATCATGATGTTTCTGACCCCCCATTGTTTTGCCAGATCCCTGGAAGCCATCCAGATGTCCGCCCGGTACCAGTAACGATTGCTCATGCGATCCTCAACTGTGAATATCTTACTGCCGTAATAATCCGGAAACCTGACCTTGGTGCCAATCGGCAGGAAATTGGCGGCAATGACGCCATCCCGCACTTGCGTGCCTGAAGCGGTGGTAAACGGACTGCTGCCGCATTGGTCAACTGTTGAAGAATAGGCTGTCACGGAGATGCGCATAGTTTTTCTTGCTTTTGGCTGTGGCCGATCCGCATTTTCCGGCAGGCGTAAAGACGCTTTTTCCTGGGATGAATCGGCAATATTCACCATCAGCCATTGTTCCGTAAATTTATTAGCCACCAGCTGGTTTTTATTGGTATTTATTTGTAAGGCCATGACATGCTGAGGGAAGCAAATCTGCCAGATTAATATTATCAGCACGGCGGGTGTTATGTTTTTGATTTTTATCAGTTTTAACAACTTTTCCATACTTTCCTCAATTATTAATAGTAATTTGGCTAAAATTAGCAATAAAAGCATATTTATAGCTTTTACTAGCCAATTTTTGGGTATCAAAAAACACCCTATCAAAAGGGTGAGATTTGATTGCCTATTTTAGCAGACTAATAGATTATGTCAACCCCGCCTCTCCATGGCAGGCGGGGTCAACCTCCACGAGGCAGCGCATTGAATTTTTGAAATTTAACTCCCAGTAAAAAAACGCCGCGTCTCTTCAGATTTGTTAGTGAAGAAAAGCGGCATTGTTGTTGCCATGAAAGCCATATCAGTATTTAAGCTTTACCGTGAATTTGTAGATTTCACCAAGCCGGGTTATGGCGATGTGAATAGTGCTATTGCTTTCGTAGTATTCATGGTAGCTGTGCTCTTTGAAACCCCCAAGAGTAAAGCTGATACCATTACTTTCCAGATTGGATTGGATTTTGATTTTTGCGCTAATGTCCGTCTTATTGGAAACGGTCATCAGCCACGATCCGGGATCGTATAAAAATTCAATCTGAGGAAGATCCTCTCCATGAAAGTGGAATCTTCCGTCATCAGAAGGTTCTAACGATTTTGCACAGCCGGCAATTCCCAGCATTAGCAGCATAACAGCCAGGCAGCATAAGGAGATTCTACGCATTTCTCCCTCCTATAATTAGAGTGATTGATAGCAAAAGGAACTCAATCAACTTAACACAAGGCAATGCCTGTGTCAATCACTTACATTTATATCCGGTGGCGTAAGAGAGCTTTACTTAACTTATTAAAATGTTACTATAAAAATGTACCAATTACGGTACAACAAACAATATTGAGGAGGGGTATTATGGACCAACCCCCCATCATTATCACATTACTGCGTAAGGAAGGCGAAGGCGGATAGCGTGAGACGCGATGACGCTGAGCATTTCCTTCAGGGTAATGCGAGAGGCAACCAGCCGGTTGCCTCCTTTTTTAATAAATGTATTTTAATCAGCAGCGGATATTAATTGGAAATAATCCGCTTATTGTGCTCTACATGCTGCCTTGGCGTGTTATTTGAAGACGAATATTTTAAATTTACAACCAGGAAGCCAATCAATGAGCCAAGTAATGCTGGAATTAGCATTTTTCCGGAATGGATGAAATCCGTAGGAGAATGAACTAGAAAATTTTTAATTTGATCCAGAATCGGCACTAATAAACCGAGTAAAATCCCCCAGACAAACCAAAAACGCGGTTTTAGATATGACAAGGTAACCCCCAGCGCGGCCAAAGGGAAGGCAAATGATGAATATTCCTTAAGTTGTAAGTTGAAGATAAAGGCATATGCGGCCGCACTTAAAATGATAAAAAAAGTAATTGCCTGGGCTCTATTGAGCTGGTTGGCCTCTTTGATTTTATTGTATGATTGTTTGATAAATGAATACCACAATAAAACTATGACTACGATTGACGGGAGCACTGCGCCAATGCCACCTTCAAAAAAATCGTTCAGTTCTCTAGCAAAAGTTCCTACAGCTGGACGCATCTCCGGCATTGTCAGATCATAAGGCACCAAAATCATTTCAGTAATTAACGAAATAACAAAAAATAGAATAATAGAGGCGACGATAAGTACCAGGGTTTGGAAGTAAAACTTTCCTCGTGTAAACTGAGTTTTTAATGAACTTTTCCAACCACTAAAAGCCATAGTGCAAAACGCCGTAATACTGAGAAGGACGGTAGTAAATACTGCCTGGAAGAGCACTTCGTAATAAAGCGTACCAATGACAATATTTGGAGTTGATAAAAATTTGATATATCGTGGGATATTTTGCAGGAGATTTAAAGTAGCGCAGGTTATAAAAGTAATGGCGATTGCCAGCAGGAGAGTCGTCTGTATTTTATGCATCCGTGCAGCTGTTTGACCGATTAAAGCGGCGGCTGTCAGTGGAATGAGAATAAAGATATCCCGGATAAGATTATAGAAATAAAACAAGTCTGGATTAGTAAAAGCCATCCCGGATGGATTCCAATAGTAGTCGACGGAGTTGAGGTTTGGAGCAATTTTTTGCATTAGCATAAAGAATATACCAAGCAGTATGGGGATGAGGAGAATTCGTTTTCTGGAATATAGCCAGCCGAGATGAGTCCGGTCATAGGTACGGGCCAGTGTTTCCGGGTTACCGATATTTTTTTCTAGATTTTCCGTTTCAGCTGAATCGCTGATGTGGTTTTTTAGTTCTTCAATAATTTCTTGGCGTTTCAGGCCGCCAGTGTTTAGTTTTTCAGTAAATTTATTTATATATTCCTGTGGATTCATGACGATCGTGACATTAATTGGTTTATTGCCTGATTAAAAGCCCGCCACTCTTTGCTTTGGGAGGCTAATTGTTTTTTACCGTTTTTCGTGAGCGAATAGACTTTTCTCCGTGCATGGCCGACTTCCAGCCACTGGCCGGTAATCAAGCGTTTCCGTTCAAGTTTATGCAGCAGGGGGTATAGCATGCCAACTCCAAACTGAAACATGTCTGGCATGGCTTCGCGCAAAGCCTCGGAGAGTACGTATCCATGCATTGGTTTTTTGGCCAGAGCGGAGAGGATAATTAATTCAGAATGCCCTTTTAATAGCTCTTTATTCATAGGAAATATATACTATATCGTAATACGATATAATAATAAATAATAATCAAAAAACGGTCAAGAGATTGACTGGGGATAACTTATTAAATTGATTTTCCGTTGGAGCGGGTAAGGGTCCCGCCACCAGGGCGGGATCTCGTCATTTGATTATATTAATTGATCTCGAGAGTCACCGCAAAAGGCGGACCTCGTCGAATGACGGGGTGAGGATCTTGAAATATTATTAAGTTCCCGCCCTCGCTTTTCCGCCGCCGAATATCGCTCAACGACAGTTTTCAAAAGATAATGAACTTCTTCATCTTTGAAATAATTATTACCGGGACTCATTCCGATAATGTGATATGTTTTTGGGTCAAAGTTTGCCATTTTTAAATAATTCAATAACTTCACTTTTCAAAACCCCTCTTATGATTTCTGGCTTATAATTGTAATTTTCAATCAATTCATCAATTCCAATTTTTTTCGGTTGAAACCTATTGGGAATATCTCCACGAATAACTCCAATCACAATTTTAGAAATACCTGACTGAAGAATAGCACCTGCACACATGGCACAAGGTTCATTTGTAGTATAGAGTACACATTCTTTTAAATTGCTTGTTTTTAAATTTTTGCATGCTTGTTGGATTGCTTGAAGTTCTGCATGAGCAGATACATCTGTTGAAGTAATATCTTCTGCATGAGCAGAACCAATAATATCAGCATTTTTAACTAAAACAGCACCAAAAGGTAAATTACCTAATTTTTTACCTTTTTCTGCTTCAAGTATTGCAAGAGCCATGTATTTTTTATCTGTCATATTTCTGAATTTTTTGAACAATTACATTACCGCTCTCGTCTTTATTTGATAAATAACCAACATATTTTTCTAATACTGGGATTTCTATCGGTAACAAAATATCTGGTTTAGAAAAAGCAATTATTGTTTTAAAATATTTTTTACTAATTCTCTCTTTATCGATACATGTATCAATATTTCCAGATAAAATAATTTTTTTCATACTTATACAAACATCAAAAACAGCTTGAGTAAATACTTCCATATTTTTAATCAAGACAACCCTTTCTTGCAAATCAGGAAGTGTTTTTACTACATCAAAGAACAAATTTTCATTTCCGCTCTCTAAAATAATGACTTGGGAATCTTTTGCTTTTTCTAAATCGCCTGGGGAATTAACAAGGGCAATTTTTGAATGATCGATTTCAATCTGTTCTAAAAAATTTTCTTTCGCCATTGGATATGCTGTAAGAAATAAAATTTTTGAACCATGCAAAAATAAGTCTACCACCATAGTTATACTGAAATGTGAACCTCCTGTTTTTTCAGCATAAGTAATTAAGCATGGCAAATCGTTTTCGGTAAATATATGTATTTCTTTATTTAACAAAATTTTGTCTGACATATATGGATTATATCAGATTTTAAATTTTTATAATATATTTCAGAATAGCATTCCGCCAAAAAAATCGGAAAGTTTGATATTGGAGCGGGTAAGGATGCTTTTAAGTTTTAATTCCCATGGAGCGGGTAAGGGGAGTCGAACCCCTGTCATCAGCTTGGAAAGCTGAGGTAATACCGTTATACGATACCCGCTCTATGGGAATTAACTATATAAATTTTTTATTTAATGAGTTCCCCGCCAAAGGCGGGTGTACCTATGGCGCAGAACCCCTGTCATCAGCTTGTCCCGCAACGATGAGGAGGGTGGAACAAGCCCATCTTGTTGCGAGGATCCCGAAAAATATAGTCGCTTCGCTCCTTATTTTTCGGGAGAAAGCTGAGGTAATACCGTTATACGATACCCGCGCGTGTTTATGAAGGGACACCTGCGGTTTCCCTTCATTGCATCTTTTCCCTATTAGGTACGCCTCGCCTCGGGACCCACAAGACCCGTAGGCTCGGCGTTATTTATACTTAAGGTTGCCACAGATATTTTTTTAAGTCAACAAAGTGGCCCTCTTTCTTTTTTAACACCTGCACGCCGTCTTTTTTCAGCAGTCGGGCTTGTTCATCCGGCGGGTGGATGATGCAGGTAGTACTGATGCGACCTTCACGGTTGATCACCCTTTGCCAGGGTATTTCTTCGAGCCGGCCGCCGTCCATGGCATGCATTGCCCAGCCGACCATTTGTGCGGCTCTGGGGGAGCCAATTAATGCGGCAATTTGCCCATAGGTAGCGACTTTGCCCCGTGGAATTTTTTTTACCAAAAAATATACTTGGTTGTAAAAATTCTTACTCATACTATTGGTTTTATTGAGTGGTCGGGGTGCGCGACTGCCTACTGGCAGGTAGGGACTCGCCACCGCCATTCGGCGGGGTCCCGCCTACATTAGATTAAATATTTGTGGCGGGAAACCGGGGACCTCTCGCTCCTTCACCCCGCCACCAGGGTTTTAAAAACATATTCAGGTCGGGGTGCGCGGACTCGAACCGCGGACCTCTCGCTCCCAAAGCGAGCGTTCTAGCCAACTGAACTACACCCCGACCTGAATATATTTCTCTATAATTTTTTATTAAGAGCGCAATCCTGTACCTGGGGCGGGGCAAGAAGCGAGCGTTCTAGCCAACTGAACTACACCCCGTTATATTTTATCTCTATTCTTTTCGACGGCATTAATTATTTTTTTTGCAATTGACACTGAATAGCCAGGCGTCAGACTCAAACCAGTTTCCTTAGCAAACATGATGCCATCAGCACCATCGAGAACAATATTTGTCAGATCCAATATTTCTGATCTGGTCGGAGTATGGCTTTCCATTAGACTTTCTAAAAGCTGAGTGGCAACTATCACCTGCTTATTATTTCTTTTGGCAGCCTGTACAATTTGTTTCTGGTAGATACCGAGCATTTCATATGGCGCGGTAATAGCCAGATCACCCCGGGCAACCATGAAAATATCGCAATCCTTAGCTATTTCGTCAAGATTTTTAATTGCTTCAGGAGTTTCCAGTTTTGCCACTAAGGGTGGTAACTTATCTGAGTGATATTGCTCAGCCAGCAATTTTTTTGCCTTTTTTAAATAAGCCCTATTATTAACAAAGGACAGGGCAATCAAATCTGGTTTAATCTTGGGCAAATAGGCAATACTTTCCAGTGTTTTCTTGGTAAAATGGTCTAGTTCGTCAACCCCTCTCCCGATATTAAATCCTTTCATAGATTGAATACCGCCATTATTTTGCACCAGCGCGGTAAAAGTATTTTCATCAATGATTTCAGTGATGATTAAAGCAGGATCGCCATCGCCGACACTAATAGGCTGGCCGGCTTTCAGATATTTGCAAATATTATCAGCATCAATGGGGATAAATTTAGAAGGATCATCTGAATTATAGTCTAATACGAATTTTACGAGCTGTCCCTTTTTAATCGGGAAATGGATCGGTTCGAACGTACCCAGGCGTAATTTGTCGCCCGGTAAATCAGCTATTATCTTAACGGATTTTTCAAGCCCTAGTTTCGCGATTACAGTCCTGGCGGTTTGTATATGGCCAGCCTGATCCTGCGGTGTGCCATGAGAAAAATTAAATCTCAGCATAGTTGCTCCGGCTTTCAGAATTTCTTCAATTTTTTCTGCCGGGTAAGAATTTTTTGAGATAGTAGCAACGATATACATGGCGCAAATAAGCTCGGTTAATTATCAAATATTACCAAAATACGTGATAATACTGTATCACGGGTTTTGTTTAATTTCAAGCTTTAAGTTCTTTACGCGGCCGCCTGAAATGTCTGTCCAGCCCTGATAAATTTTTCCCGAATCACCTCAGCGACAGCCTCTGGTGGTAGCGTCTCGTCATAGAAAATATTGTGGTAATTGCGGTTCTGGATACCGAGAGATCGCAAAATTTCCCAAACCTTGTCCTGCTGCGGTTTGAAGTGGTTTGAGAGGGCAACGATATGTGTTATATCCAGGTTCTTTGGATCTAAGTAGGTTGAAGCATCCAGCGCTTCGCACATCCACCGTCCGTTTTTTGATCGAAGGAGCACTTCAGCATAAGCGGGATTTTCAGGATTTGGATTCCGGAAGTATACCGCACCATCACGTTCGAAGACCAAGCCGTGTTCACGTAGCCGTTGCTCAAGCGTGTGAGCTGCTTTAATTTTACTGCTTTCTGAAATAAGCAAGTCGTCATCCCTGCTCAAATTGTTTTCTCGTAGAACCCTGATAATGCCTTGTTTGAAATTATTTTTTACATCATCAGGCAATCCAACTTGCTTGCCGTCAGACATGGGTCGACCGGATGGATCCGCACTATCCGGAACATTGGTATTGTATTCATCATACAATGAAACCATCCGCGCCTCCGGTAGCTGTTCCCGTAAAGTTTTACTTATTTGTAATCCGATCTGTTCCTCATTAGTTAGGCCTCCAGATCGAATATCTCCATGAGCCAGGTCATGGTCCGCAATATATGGGCTAAATGACTCAAATTCAATCGGCTGTCCGGTATTATGAGCTTTAAGTATTTCATCGATTTGGATCTTTGAGAAATCCATCGAAGATTGTGCCGCTTCCTTTAAATATTCTGAGTTTTCAATCATATAAGGGGAAATATATACTCAAGTTTAGTGTTTATCTAATATAGTTTCAGTATAGTATAGTTTATCCCACAACAAAAGCAAGCCCCTGAAGATGTCGAGGGCCATCCCGCCATGCGGCGGGATTTCGTCATTTGATTTATTATTTGTTCTCAAGAACCCCGCTAGTCAGCGGGGCGGGTCTCCCCCCCGCTACGTTTCGCTACGTTCAACTTCGTGGGGCATGCTGGCGACGCAAGGCCCCGCACTATGCCGCTTCGCGTCAAGTACGGGGTAAAATTTTCAGTTTGGGTTATTAATGCTTCACTTATGCCGAGAGCCAGAATCGGACTGGCGACGCAAGGATTTTCAGTCCTTCGCTCTCCCGGGGCTCGATGGCGGTTCCCGTATCATCTCGCCCGCCTCAGCTCCTCGTGAAGCAAAGCAGTTTGCTTCACTCGTGGCTTCGGCCCACTGAGCTGCATTTTTTAATCACGAAATTATTCTCAAATGCCGAGGGCCAGAATCGGACTGGCGACGCAAGGATTTTCAGTCCTTCGCTCTACCACTGAGCTACCTCGGCACAAATATCTTCGGCATTTGAAAATAATAATTATATTATTCCTAGCAATTTTTTTTATCGATGTGCAGCTGGTCATTATCCCAGCTTCTTTCTGAATTTATTTTAAGTTTTTTGTTGATTTCTCTTTCCAGATCAAGCCCGTAAATGCTGGCAAGATGGATGGTTCGAATTAATATATCAGCAAGTTCTTCACCGACGCCATCTTTGCCCTGAAAATTACCCTTACGGTAAGCTTCCAGGGCTTCTGAAACTTCTGCGTGGAGGAGAGCAATTTTTTCAGCAAAATTTATTTCAGCGGGGGAATTGCCCCAGTTCTTTTTTTCTGCCAAATCCCGCAATGTTTTTTGGAGTTTATTTATTTCCATTATTGGAGCGAATTGTTTTTTTCAAATGGGCGACTCAGGAATCTCCGCCAGCCGTTCGAGGCCCTGAGGCCTCTCAGGCCCGATGGGAGGCGGACCCCGCTCCACTTTAGTTCATTTAATTTATTGTGGCGGGGGAACCTGACATTAAACCCTGCTCGCCTTGTTTTGTTCAACTCTGAGGGGTAGGCAAGCTTTATAGACCCCAGTGGTGGGCGACTCAGGAATCGAACCTGAGACCTCGTCATTATCAGTGACGCGCTCTAACCATCTGAGCTAGTCGCCCACCACTGGGCTTTAATAACCATCTGCGTGTCCGCCGAAGTCCGCCCCAGGCGGACGGAGGTGGAAGCTAGTCGCCCCTGTATATTGTTTATTAAATAAAAAAACTACAGCCTGTTTGTCAATATTGTACTAAATATCTTGGTAAAAATCAAACTCATGATTTTACTGGGCTGTAGATTTGTATATATTATTTAACAACCAAAAGGTGATAAGAAAGAAACGTCAAAAATTATTTCAAAATCAGATAATAAAATCTGATCATCGACCTACAATAATTTCCCCGAAAGGAAATTAAGTTCTCCTTAGAAAGGAGGTGATCCATCGACAGCTTCCGCTACCGATGCCTTGTTACGACTTCGCCCCTATCATCGGTCCTACCTTAAGCCCTCTCATTAAGTGAGGGATTTTGGGTATTACCGACTCTCTTGGCGTGACGGGCGGTGTGTACAAAACCCGAGAACGTATTCACCGCAGCATAGCTGATCTGCGATTACTAGCGATTCCAACTTCATGAGGGCGAGTTGCAGCCCTCAATCCGAACTGTGGGTAGTTTTGATGGGATTAGCTCCATCTTGCGACTTAGCGGCCCATTGTACTGCCCATTGTAGCACGTGTGTAGCCCAGGGCGTCAGAGGACCATGCTGATTTGACGTCATCCCCACCTTCCTCCTTGTTATCCAAGGCAGTTTGATATGAATATTTAACATATCATAGGGGTTGCGCTCGTTAAAGGACTTAACCCGAGATCTCACGACACGAGCTGACGACAACCATGCAGCACCTGTATTAGCACCCTCGAAGGAGGCCACGTTTCTGCGGCCGTGCAGCTAAAATTTCAAGCCCTGGTAAGGTTCCTCGTTTATTGTCGAATTAAACCACATGCTCCACCGCTTGTGCGGGTTCCCGTCAATTCCTTTGAGTTTTAGTCTTGCGACCGTACTCCCCAGGCGGGATACTTAATGCGTTAGCTTGTAAGCCGACACTGAAAGGGTCGATACTCCCAATGTCTAGTATCCATCGTTTACGGCGTGGACTACACGGGTATCTAATCCGTATCGCTACCCACGCTTTCGCTCTTGTAGTGTCAGGGTCATCCCAGCAGACTGCCTTCGCTCTTGGTGTTCTTGCCGATATTAACGCATTTTACTACTACACCGGCAATTCCGTCTGCCTCTTCTGCCCTCTAGCTTGCTAGTTTCCCTGGCATGACTGATGTTAAGCATCAGAATTTAACCAAAGACTTGGTAAGCCACCTGTGAGCTCTTTACGCCCAATAAATCCGGATAACGCTCGGGGCCTTCGTATTACCGCTGCTGCTGGCACGAAGTTAGCAGCCCCTTATTCTTTAGGTACAATCATTAGTTTTTCCCTAAAAAAAGTAGTTTACACTCCGAAAAGCTTCTTCCTACACGCGGCGTCGCTCCCTCAGCCTTTCGGCCATTGGGGAAGATTCTTGACTGCAGCCTCCCGTAGGAGTCTGGGCAGTGTCTCAGTCCCAGTGAGGGGGGTCGTGCTCTCACACCCCCTATCCGTCATCGCCTTGGTGAGCCATTACCTCACCAACAAGCTGATAGAACATAGGCCCCTCTCTGACCGATTAAAAACCGTTTACTCATTACGAATTACGTAATGGGTACATCGGGAATTAGCCCGGATTTCTCCAGGTTATGCCCGTGTCAGAGGTAGGTTACCAATGTGTTACTCTCCCGTTTGCCACTCCCCTTGTCTTGCGACAAGGATCGTTCGACTTGCATGCCTTAGACACGCCGCCAGCGTTCATCCTGAGCCAGGATCAAACTCTCGAAAAAAATGAAAGTTTTAAAAAACTTTCAAAAAGAAATTGACGTTTCTTCTTATCACTTTCTGATTGTTAAAGTTCTCAATGACTGGTCGATATAGGAGATAAAAAATCCCGGCTTAGCGGGACATCAAATGTTTTATTTGATAACTTTTTGCTAGTTTTTATATCCCCACTAGGCGTTTCTCCTTATATTTTAGTGTTAAATTAGCCTTTATTTCGACCAATTATTGGTATAATGTATTGTAAAGTATTTATGAGAAGGTGTCAAGACTTTCTCAGCTTGGATTTCTTTTTTCGCCACTTGTTTATCTCTTCGTGATTACCGGATAACAGCACTCCCGGAACATTTTGATTTTTAAATGATTCTGGCCTGGTATAATGCGGGTACTCGATATAGTCCAGATTTTTCGAGAAAGTTTCCTCTTTTGGTGAATCAGCGTCTCCCAATACTCCGGGTATCAAGCGCGTGATCGCATCAATAACGGCCATAGCTGGAATTTCTCCGCCAGTCAGTACATAATTGCCGATGGATATCTCTTCGTCAATATATTTGATTACTCGCTCGTCAACGCCTTCATAATGGCCACAAATAAAGATTATCTGCTGAAGTTTCGCAAATGTTTTTGCCAATGATTGATTAAAGGATTTACCTTTAGCTGAGAGTAAAATAATTTTATGGTGTTTTAATTTTTTTATTGATTTCAAGCATTTATAAATTGGTTCAATTTTCATAAGCATTCCGGGTCCTCCGCCATACGGCCGGTCATCGACGGTTTTATGTTTGTCATTAGCGTAGTCGCGCAGATTGTGGATTATGATTTTTATTTTCTTTTTTCTTTGAGCGCGCTTAAGAATACTCTCATTAAAATAAGAGCTAAAGATGTTTGGAAAGATAGTGATAATGTCGAATTGCATAGATTATTTCGGAAACCCTCCGCCAATGGGCGGATGGTTTCCAACGCTTTCCGCAAAGGGTGTATCGCTCGGCCCGTGGCCTCGCGATGATTAATATTTAAAGCTTGCTTTGATATTTTATAAATACTTGATTACAGTATATCATATTTGCAATTTTTCTGGTCACCCAGAAAAGTAATTAAACTCGCCTTCGCGAAGCCCCGCCCCACTTTTGTTATTACGAGCCCAAACGCAGTGAGGGTGTGGCAACCCCAGGTGCTGAAGATAGCGAGATTCTCACGTCGTTCGCTTGCGCTCACTCCTCAGGATGACACAAAGGGGGCGGTCTGGGTAATAAAAAAAGAATACGCACGGGATAAGGCGCCGCGATGCGCATTCTAGCGGGCTATTCGCCCTTCGTAGGATCAAACATAATTTTATTCTCCATTTCCCGGACATGAGCGTTTTTTATTTCTTACCCAAGACGATGGGATATACTGCCCCCGTGTTCGTAAGACTATCAAAAACCGTATTGTAACGTCAATGGCTTCATCTCCGTCATCACAAGAGAGGGAGAATTAATTTATTATATTCAATAAAACAAAAACCGCGGGGTTTGTACCACACGGCTTTTGTGTATATTTCTATTTGATTTTATATCTTCAGATCATCTACCGCTGACGTATCGGCTACCGCTGACGTATCAGCCGGTCTTGGACCGCGTGCAGGGCCTTTGTGAAAACCCTCTGGTTCATAGATCTTCAGGTTGACGCGAGCATGATTCTTGGCGCCCACGACCCTTAATAGAGTCCGGATAGCCTTGGCGGTCTGGCCCTGGCGGCCAATAACCTGCCCGAGATCTGCCGGATTCACTTTCAGGGTGATTAGTACACCCATTTCATCAACCGTCCTATCCGAGGAAACATCCTCTGGACGATCAACTAAATTTTTTACCACGTACTCAACGAACTCTTGGTCCATTGTTTCGGACCCTTTCTTAACTGTCATAATGGTTTTTCAGTTTAATCTTCTTTATATAAGGTTCACCAGTACTGTCGACCGAAACTATTCCAGTCTGGATAATTTTAGACTAGCAAAGTAAATTATGATTGTCAATTATCTATTATTGAAAGATAATATTAGAGGCAGGAGATATTGGTACGAACGGCAGAACAGACCATTTTACCCCACTTGTCCAAATGGCAGGTGTCATTGACTATGATTTCTGCTTGTTGAGTAGCGATATAATCACCGTCGGTTACTTTTGCCATAACGAAATAATGTCCGGCGCTATATTTGTTAGTACTCCATCCCCAGACAGAGGGATCGCCTACGCACGACTCCAGTGAATAAAAGCGCGGATCTTCTATGCTGTAAGTCAGCTTATCACCTTCCGGATCAGTTGCCGCCATATCGACAATCACAGTATCCAATTCATTGGCGGTGATGGGGTTGATAGGGGCGAGTGTTATCTGGCCGGTGGTGGGGTAGTGGTCGATACTACCAGCGTCTCCTGTAATCCCTGTGTAACTTTCTTCACAAATTCCATTACCATCGGCATCATGGCAGCCCTCGGACGGCTCGTCGAATGTGCTCCAGCGGTTGCCTTTACCATTCTGGTCAAAAATATTACCAGAACCATTATCATAAGCCTGGTGCAGATTATTTATAAAGCTGTTTTGCAGAATGACATTGTTATTGTTGCCTGACGCCAGATAAAGGCCTCTACCAGCAGTAGCATTCTTTAAGTGATTATTTTTCAGGGTATTATTATCGCCAGCCGATGCCTCAAACATTATGCCGATATTGTTGCTACCGCCAGTAACGGAATTCTTAATAACAGTATTATTAAGAATTTTGTTAGCCGGGTCGGTATAATGATAGAAATAAATACCTACGTCGCTGGCGTCTATCTGGTTATCCTGAATGGTATTGTTATAAGCGCCGCTGGTCAGGACTATGCCCCGGTAAACATTGCTCATGAGGTTATTTCGGAAGATATTATCATGGGGGAAATACCAGATTGAAGCGAGCTTTTTGGAGTTAAGTAGAATCCCATTGTAATTAAGGTTGGTAAAGGTATTATATTCAAACAGGCCATTATTTTCAGCCTCTAATAATATTCCTATCTTTTGATCGTTGGGATCATTGAATATACCATCTCCGATTAATGAATTGTTGTAAATATGTGAGTTAGTAGCGATACCCCTAGACAGTAAACCTATTTCGGAATTTATTAGAGAATTATTATGAATGTTAGTATTATTGGAATTGCTGTATTTATAGATATCAGTATAGAATTTTTCTATAACGCAGTTTTTTATTGTTACATTGCTATAGCTATGATTGGGGTCGCCAATAATAATTCCCCAGCCGCCAGTAGATGTATATGGGTCACTATCGGGAACATTATCAGAATAAATTTTTGCTCCTTGGCAATCCAGTGTTATATTATCAGCTAAAATATTTATAAAGCCATACATATCAGCACCGTTATAAAAGTAGTCGCCTTGGTCTGTGCAAATGACTGTGTTGGCTGTAATGTTATGATATGTAGCATCATTTAAATTTAGGCAAGTGTCCGTGCTCAACATATCTTCAGTTTGCTGGTGCACTGTAGCATTGGGATCAACTAACTTATAAGGTTGAGGATTTTGCGGTTTAGGATAAGACGGCTGAAGTGCGGGCAATTTTGAATCAATAATAGAGGTGGGAGTAAGCTGTTCGGGAATATTAGCAGATTTGGCTTGTACTATTAAAACTCCCCCAGCCATGCCAAAAAAGACCAATAAAGCAATAAACGCTGTTTTTAAATTGGCGGTTTTTTTCATATAATTTGCGGTTAATTATTATCTGATCAATAAACAGTCTATATTAGCGCAATTATCCCTGAATGTCAAGCTCCCGCTTCTTTCTAGGACAATAAAAAATCCCCCTTCCCGTAACGATAACATTGGTTTATAGGGGCTTTGTTGTTTTATTTTTTTTCGACTGCGGGTTTGGCCTCGACCGGTTTTTCTTCTTTTTTCTCCGCCGGCTTAGTTTCAGCCTTTGGTTCTTCTTTTTTCGGCTCGGGTTTTACCTCGGTAGCTGCGGGTTTGGCTGGGGCGCTGGCTTCCTTTTTTTCTTCAGGCTTCTTCTTTATATTGGCCACCTTAATTTTTTTACCCTCAATGATTTTATGGTCCAATAAAAGGTTGTGGATAGTACCGGAGGTCTGCGCGCCTTTGGACAGCCAATATTTAATGCGCTCGTCTTTCAATACGGCCTTATTGGTATGAGGGTTATAATTACCCAGCAATTCTAAATAACTCCCCCGGGTATCCCGTAATTTTTCGGAGATAATTACCCTAAAAAGAGAGTGTTTCTTTTTTCCAAATCTGGCTAAACGGATTATTAACATAGTAAGTAATATCTTATTTTATTTCGGATAAAATGTCAAATCTGGTTTTTAGCGATTACCTTTTCCGCTTCCTGGATATTGACTGATAAAAGCTTGGAAACACCGTCATCGCCCATGGTAACGCCATAAAGAATGTGAGCCTTGTTCATGGTCGCGCGATTATGGGTAATGACAATGAATTGCGTTTTTTTGGATAACCTCTCGACAATCGAGGCAAAGCGTATGGAATTCGATTCATCCAGCGCCGCGTCCACTTCATCCAATATTACGAAGGGTGAGGGATTATTATGGATAATTGCGCAAATCAAAGCTATTGAGGTCAGCGCCCTTTCGCCGCCGGAAAGCATGGCAATTCCCCTTAATTTTTTACCCGGAGGGGTGGCGTGGATATCAATACCGGTAATAACTTTTACGCCGCTTAAAGCCTGTTTCGTTTTTTCTTTGGGTTTTTCTTCAGCCGGCTCCTTTTCGCCGTCAGTCTCCTCTCCGCCTTCTTCCACTTCTTCTTCATCGTCATCCCTCAGCTCTTCTTTAACCAGCGATAAACTGGCGTTGCCGCCGTTAAACAGTATTTTAAAATATTCTGTAAAGTATTCATTTATCTGTTCAAAGGATTTGTCGAATTGTTTTTTTATGGTTTCTTCCAGATTGGCAATGGCTTTTTCTAAATCAGCGGAAGCTTTATTCAGGTCGTCGCTTTGCGTGGTCAGGAATTGGTATCTGGTGTTGGTTTCTTCATATTCCTGGCTGACCTGCGGATCAATGCCGCCGATAAGATCCAGCTGGTGTTTTAATTTCTGAATTTCCTGGAAAAGCTCTGGCTGGGCGATAGGCGGTTTTTCATTATCATAAATGTTTTTTCTTTCCTCGTCGGTCAGTTCGTCTATCATTTCTTTTTCCAGGTCTTCCTGGTGGGTTTCCAGTTTAGCCAATTCCACTTTGATGGCGTTTAATTGGCTGGTTATATTATTAATCTCTTCCTGTTTTTTTGAATACTGGTTTTGCAGGGAAAAGACGTTTTCTTTTTTTTGCTGTTCGGTCTGGTTGAATTTTTGGATCTGCTCGTTGATTTTAGAAAGCTTATCGTCCAGCTGTAATATTTTTTCGCTGAGATGCTTTTCTTCCCGGGCAATGTCAGAGGCGATTTCCTGGGGATTTTTATGCGTATCAGCGTGTTCAATTTCCCTGGTTATTTTTAAGATTTCTTCCTTTGATATATCCAGCTGTTTTTGCCCGTTGTTAAGCCTTTCTTCGGCTATCTGCAGTTTTACTGTAATATCGTTAATAAAACTGACCAACTCATCTTTTTTTGACAGTAGTTTGGAAATCTGATCCTGAAAAGCGATCACCTCATGCGGGTCGCCGGTACCGGATTCTTTCAATAAATGATTGAGTTGCGACAAGCGATTGGTTAGGGCTTTTGCCTCTGCTTTTATGGTTTGCAGGTCTTCCGGAGTTTGCGCTGATTCTATTTTTGCCAGTAATTCTTTCTGCTGCTGATAAATGCCGGCTACGTTTTCTGAGATTTCCGGGATAGCCAGCGGTTTTTTATTCAGCAATTTATTCTTAGCGACAGACAGATTGCCGTTAATCGCTTCTATTTGCTGTTTGATGGCGGCCAGCTCTTTTTTTCTTTCCTCTGCCTGTCGAGTGAATTTATTTATATTTTCCCGGCTCTCGGAAACTGTATGCTCTAAGCCGGTGATAGAATGCTTTAACTGCTCCTGGCGTTTTTCCAGCCAGATCAGATCGATCTCGCCTCTCTGCTCGCGGTCAATCTGAATTTTACCTTTTAGAACGGCCTGTTCCTTCTGCAGACGATTTTTTTCTGTTTGCGCTTCATTATACTCTTTCTGCAGATTCTGGAAGGCATCCTGGCGGGTTTCTCCCAGGGCCAATTTCTTTATCTCGTTTTGCAGGTCAGTGGCTTCATCCTGGATTTTTTTCCGCTGGGTTTCGGTTTTTTGGTAGTGCTGTTCGTCAACCTCATGCTTTTTCCTGAGATCATGCCAGAGCCCGGCGTAATAGCGGTGCTGTATTTCTTTCAGTTCTTTATGTATCTCTTCCTTGCGTTCCAGGCGATGCACCTGCCTGGTCAGCGAACGCAGCCGCGGTTCTATTTCCTGGATCAGGAGACCGGCCTGATTCAAATTATCCCTGGTCTGCGCGAGTTTGTTCCCGGCCTGTTCTTTTTTTATCTGGAATTGCCTGACGCCGGCTGCCTCGTCAAAATACTCCTTGCGCTGGGTCGGCGTGGCTGCCAGGAATAAATCAATCATCCCCTGGCTGATGATGCTGTAGCTTCTTTGGCCGAAATTTGATTTTGCCAGCAGCATAAGGATGTCCTGCAGCCGGACGTGATTTTTATTGATATAATATTCCCCTTC
The DNA here is from genome assembly GCA_041660605.1 of Patescibacteria group bacterium. Lineage (GTDB taxonomy): Bacteria > Patescibacteriota > Patescibacteriia > UBA10025 > JAHIVO01 > JBAZWB01. The sequence continues at coordinate 278,745 of JBAZWB010000002.1, read as the reverse complement.
GCCATCGCGGTAGATTTTCCGGGAAATGACGATTTCATCGAAATCTATCGGCGCTTTGCGGTCAACGTTATTCAGATGCATATCCACCTGGCAAAAGCCCAAACGGGTTTTTTTATCTGAACCGGCGAAAATAACATCGCCTGATTTTTTCCCACGCAGGGTTTTCAGGCTCTGTTCGCCCAGCACCCAGCGCACGGCATCGGCAATATTTGATTTCCCGGAACCGTTGGGGCCGACAATAGCCGTGGTGCCCTGGGTGAATTCCAGTCCGGTTTTATTGGCGAAAGATTTAAATCCCTGAATTACTAATTTTTGGAGAAACATTTTTTATTAATACCAATTACGGTTGATTTGAGATAAAAATAAACAAGGGTGATTTTCCCTCTATTGGTTGTAAGATGTGAATATTATAGCATTTTTAATGATGTTCGCCAATAATAAGAACCGTCGGCTGCATCTAGATTGATGCAACAGACGGTTGGTATAGTTTAGGCGCCAGCTACAAACACTTGTAATGCCCCGCCCACAAGGAAGAGCAGTAAAAGTGCGCTGACGACGACTAGCGTTAGGTTTATGGCAATATTGCGCCAGTCTGGCAGCAATATGTCCATAAAAGCTATGGACGCTGCCTTGAATCTTCCCGGCCACTGTGAGCGGTGACCGCGATGATGCCTAATGAATGCTCTGGCCATCAGAATAATGATGGCTGCGGCCAGTAATTGCGCGAGTGTCATGATTTCCCTCCGTGGAATGTTGAACGATCTATTTAACGCGCCAGTATATCTTTAAAATTATATTTTGTCAAGGGTAGTTTGCTAAATTACTATTTTTTTGTTAAGATAATCAGCTAGTTTTAGATTTTTCAATATTGGCAAATAATATGGAGGGAGAAGATGCCAAAAAAAGAGCCCCTTGATAAGCGGTTAAAAGTGCGGCAGTTGCTTCAGGCAGGCCAGTTAACTAAAGCGGAAATTATGACGCAAGCCGGATGCAGCGCCTGGCTGGTTCGTGATGTGGACAAGGAATTGCATCCCAAACCGGAAGAAGAGCAGGTTCCTAAGTTCACAGATGAATTACAGATTTCCAGCGAGGTTTATGTCTGTTCTGACTGGCTGGTGAACGTCGTCAGCTGGGTGCGTTCGGCTATCTTGCGCCACCTGAAGGATAAAGGCGTGAGTTATGTCATTCGCTACCGCCAGCCCTATCTGGTGCCGGTGCGTTTCTATAAGCTGTCGGAAGTTTGGACGGTTTTTCCGGAATGGAAAAAGCGCTATGAGGACAGCCGGGAAAAGACAGAACAGGCGCTTTCGGCTGCCAGTGAACGGCCGGGATTCCGCGACTTATCAGATGCCCAGTACTGGCTGCTCTGCTCGCTGATTGACTGGTGGCTGCAGCATTTGTACTGGCCGTCGGCCGAGGACCTACTGACTATGCCGGACGTGAATCTTTATCTGAAGACAGCCGGCCAGGTGCGCGACCATTTACGCGAATTGCAGAAAAAAGGTTATCTGACCCGCACCGAAATGCCGGCTTCCCGTGGAGCACATTCCGTTAAACGCTCCTTCCGCATCCATCGCGGGCCGAAGTGTTTAACCACCGAATTGGTTAACTGTCCGAAGTGCCACAATGCTTTCCGTATTCCCCGTCCGTTCTACGAACCGCGATCTGTTAAAGTAAAATAAGCGCCCAACTGAGGTTTTCCCGGGCGCTTTTATTTTTTTAAATAAAAAAAGACCTGTACACACAGTGTACAGGCTTGTTAGAAGTTGCGATTTTAGTTAGTTTCGTCACACCAGGCGCGGGAATAATTTATTACGCCTTGAGAACGTTTTGGAAAATGAACTGTCCGTCCGGATTGTCATATGGGCGTGTCATGTGGTCCATAATGCCGAACACTTGCCCGTTTTCTGAGCAGATAGCGGCGATACGGCTGCCGTTAGGTGATAGTGACTCGTAGGTCATAACCACATTAAGCCGATCGGTGTTACCAACGATCCTGCCACCGTGATGTGCTGAAGGGAATCCAAACACTCTCCCCTCAAGCCCGGCAGTCCAGATGCACGGTGAAGCAATTACCCGGTGCAACACTGGCCGGCTGCAGAATACCCCGGAAACATTTTCAGTCAGGGTAACGTCGTGGCCAAAGAAACCTGCCCGCATGAGGATCTGGAATCCGTTGCACTCACCTCCCACAGGAATCCCCGCCTCAAGAAGCAACGGGAAGAAATCACGCAGTAGTATGGCAACAACGGTGCCGGTGTTGATATGATCTCCGAAGGAAAATCCACCAGGGACAAAGAAGATGTCGCAGTCAGTGATTGCGATCCGTCCCTTGAGGATATCGTCCAGAAATACAAGTCGGGCGTCCGCGTCAGCCTGATTAAAAGCCTTGATTGTTTCCGTGTGACAGTTTGTCCCGGGAGCAAAGAGTATGGTTACTCGCTTTTTCATCACGCCACCGCCTTTTGAAATGTTGTGTTCCAGCCATTGAATAGAAGATTCAGATCAATGTTTCGACCACATACTGTCAGGCTTCTGTAGTCGACGATTTCACCGACAATCCGTGGATTGAGGTCGGCGTAATTGGTTAAAATATACCCGGCGGCAGAAGACGGGACTTCCAGCAATGCTGCTCCGTAACTTTCCGGAAATAATTCCTGACAGAGCGGTGTTTTCACACCAAACCCTGAAGCAATTATTCCCTCGAAGAGACGAAGCAAAATCCCTCCGCGGTTGATGGGAACGGACGATAGTACCTTGCCAGAGGTTACCAGTTGGTAAAGCCGGTCGAGATACTCTCGCACTTCTTCTCGTGGCATACTTTCAAGTATCGTTCCGGTTAGCCCGAGCGATGAAGACAGTATAGAGCCGCTCAAAGTCTTGAACTGCGGTCCTACAGCAATTAGAGTACTGCAAGGTTTCTGCCACAGGTGCATTATGAGATTGCGATAGTCGCTAATCTTGCCCATGGCCGTAATCACAACGCTGGGGACAACATTCACGCCAAATCCCGTGCCAGACGAACTGTCTTTGCCGCTGACAAATGGCGTTTCGGTCAGTTCGGAGAGTGCGGCAATTTCTTGCACCTGTTTAACCAACCAGTAGTAGGCATAGGGATCCAGTTGAGTAGGGGTGTAAAAATTGTCAGCTTCGCAAACGTCAGTTCTTCGGATACCGCTCGCTACCTGGGTAATGATGGCATCGATCATTGCGTTCCGGGCGGCCAGTTGCGGATTGACTTCAAATTGCCAGGGGCTGAAGCTCTGGCTGATGGTCACGGCATAGGGTCTCCCATACACCGGTCGACTGACAGCCAGATGAGAGGTTACATTATAATCGCGACCATAGAGAGATCCCTGGACATTAGTTCCAATTACTGTACCGTCGTACTGGGTTGTAGCCTGCTCTTGATTACATGCATCAAAATGGCTAGTTACTTGAACAGCCATTTCTTCTACATTATCAAGTGTGATTTCTGGGAAATCGACAGTATCAGTCCGAACCGGCGGTTCAATAATCTCGATCTGCGGCAATGGGCATTCATCGAAATAGACGTATGGCACATCCAGACAGATTTCTCCGGAAAGCGGCATATCTGAATGCAGATCAGTCGCATCAGGATCGTAGATCATCTGGAAACGGCCATTGCAGGTGACAATACCGACAACCGCGTACTCAAGCTGGTGACGACGCAGAATTTCAATAGCCTCGTCAAGCTTCTCACGAATGATGATTATGCCTCCGCGTTCCTGGCTTTCCGATAGAGCAATCTGCCAGTTTTCCAGTCCAGCGCACTTAAGAGGAACAAGCGCCAGATTTACTAGAACACCTCCGCCGCCTTCAGCCTGCTCTCCCATTTCCGCGATGGCGGAAACAATACCAGCAGCGCCAAAGTCATTTAATCTGCGAGGGCATCCAGCGTCACGCAGGTCTTCAATGGCCATAACCATTTTTTGTTCCTGAAATGGATTACCGATCTGGACATGGCAGGAATCCCCGCTGTCCGTTTGTTCGGTAATTTCTCCGGAACTTACGGTTGCGCCATGCAGACCGTCGTTGCCCGTCCGGCCCCCAACCATTAATACAAAGTCGCCTTTTTGAGGAATACCTTGTAGTGCACAATCCTCACGTCCAAGGCCGACAGTTCCTCCCAGCGCGAATACTTTTCCGCTGAAAGAAAAATGGCTGAGCATTCTTGCCAAAGCCATAGGAACTCCCATAGGATTGCCATAGTCAGCAATGGCTCGAATGGTTTCACGGGCGATTGTCCGGGCAGAGAGGGCTATTCCTTCAAGCAGAGGGAATTTCTTTCGGATGAATTCTCCGACTGCGGTCATCTCAATGTTGAGAATCGGTCTAAAACCAAGACCACAAAAAATAATGTCGCGCAATACGCCGCCTAGCTTGGTGAGCTGGCCGCCGTATGGTTCCATCTGGCTCGGACTGCAGTGAGTCTCCAGTTTGAGCGCGATCACGAATTTCTCAAAGAATTTCCAGACGCCGGCGTTGTCAACGAAGGCAGACACAAGGTTGGAATTTCTGATCCTTTTAGTAGCATCTTTGAGAATCCTGAAGAGGCTCAGCTTTCTCCATTTCTTATGATTGCAATGATCCGACCATCGAGCGCCGAATGTTTCAAGAAAAACGTCGGTAACGCACGGCAGCTTGTCGCGAATTTGCATCTCCCTTAGTTTTTCCATATCTTCGAGAGTCAGAGCAAGATCACAGCCTTTACGCCGATCATGAGTGCCGTTTCCCAGAGCAATGAGTTCGTTATCGCTCATGGCGGTAAGGTCGAACACTTGCATGCCTTTGCGGCTGCCTCGCGGACGAAGCGTTTCGAGTGCAGGCTCGCTGGTAAACGTAATGTGAACCATTTTGTTTACATAAACATCGTCCTGAGCATTACTGTAATAGCGCTTCGATACCTTGGCGGCAATGACAGGAACGCCGAGTGATTCGCACGCTGTCAGAATAGACTCCTGACAGGGGTCTATGACACCATTATGGTAGATTACTTCGAGAAATTTACCGGGTGGCATTTCTTTTACTGAATACTCAGTCACCGAATCAATAAAATGATCGGCGATAATCTGAGTGTTCAGCGGCAGTGAACCTTCCGTCTCAAAATTGAATATTTTAAAGACGTCCGGGTGACTGTGTGAGCCGATTGCTAATCGAAAAACAGCCACTTTGTTCTCCTTTCGTGGGTTTTTACTGTATATTTTATTGTTAATATTACTTTTTTTCTTTTTTTGTTGGTCTATTATCTTAGCAGAATCGCCTAAGGTAAGCAATAATAAAAAAGTTCAGTCGGGATTAGTAATCCCGACTGAACAGGATGTGAATCGTTTCCGGTTATTTCCCCAGCAGGTGCAAGATGATCGCCTTTTGGGCGTGCATGCGGTTTTCTGCCTGGTCAAAGATGACGGAGTTCGGGTGGTCAATGGCGTCGCGGGTTGTTTCATAGCCAATGTGGCAGGGCATGCAGTGCATGATTTTCGCCTGTGGGGCGTATCTATTTATCAGTTCCGCATTCAGCTGGTAGGGTTTAAATAATTTGATGCGTTCTTCATACTCGTCTTTGTAGTCCGGTTTGACTTTGCCATTATCAAAAAATTCCATATCCATCCAGGTGTCGGTGTGCACATAGTTGGCATTTTTCAGAGCCTCCTCCAGGTTTAAAGTTTTATGAATCAAGCCTGTGGCCTCAGCCATTTTATTCAGTTCCTCGTCAACGCTGATAGGATGCACTTTTGGTGAGACAATATATACTTCTATCCCTAGTTTGGCGCAGGCCAGCTTCAAAGTATTGAGTACGTTATTTTCAATGCCCAGCCAGACGATTTTTTTAATTTTTTCCAGCCCACCGGAATGCTCGGCCATAGTCAGCAGATCGCCTAATGCCTGGCAGGGATGGTATTTTTCCGAGCAGGCGTCTATGACCGGTATCATATCCTGGTCAGCGGCTGTCTGCACATCGGCGAATTTCATGGCCCGAAACATCAGAATGTCCCCGAAGCGCATGACCGCCCGTATTTCATCGCGGAAATCGGTCAGGGAGAATTGGGTGGTTTTCTGATCTACGAATATGCCGTGCCCCCCAAGCTGCGTCATGCCTGCCTCAAATGATAAGCGCGTACGCGTTGAACCTTTTTGGAAAAGCATGATCAGGTTTTTGTTTTTCAGGGAGTCGTGGTAATGCGCCTGGTTGGCTTTGATATCCATTGCCTTATGGATCAGGTGTTTGATGTCTTCGGCGGAGTAGTCTTTGAGATGGAGTAGGTGTTTCATGATAATTTATAATTAATAATTTATAATGTATATTTTATAAATTCGAAGCACTAATTTCGAAGCTCGAAACAATATCTAAATTCTAATGTTAAAAACTGGTAATTATTACTGTTTAGAAATTTTGTCATCAGGGTTTAGGATTTGTTTCGAATTTCGTGCTTAGGATTTCGGATTTTTTATCCTTTTTAGGTATGCTTCCCAACCGGCCTGGCGGTAGAGTTGTCCGATTTTTTGCGGATCGCTGGACTCATAAATGCCCCGGCCGACGATGATTATATCAGAACCCGCCGCTATCACCTCGCTTGGCGTTGTGTATTGCTGTTTCAGGGCGTCATCACCGCCGCCGATTTTCACGCCCGGCGTCAGAATAATAAACTGTGAAGGTGCTATCGCCGTTAATTTTTTCAATTCGTTAATATCACCGCCGTTGCCGATAAAACCCACCACGAAGTCTTCATAATTAAGCGCCATTTGCACGGCTGTTTTTGTATATTCCGCGGTCGCCAGGTTGCCTTTGGAACTCATCTGCGCCAGCAGGATCAGGCCGCGGGGTTCTTTTATATTAGCCGCGGCGGATTTCAGGCCCTCGATGATGCCAGGCCCGGGCACGATATGTGCGTTGGTCAGGTGCGCCCATTCGGCAATTTTATACAGGCCGCGGCGATACTGCATTTTCACTGTATTGCCGATATCGGCGAATTTGCGGTCTTCGAAAATCAGGAAATTATGTTTTTTAGAAAGCGCGGTCAGCTGCCCGATAAATTCCGGCGTAAAATTATCAATAATATCAATATGTGTTTTCAGGACGGCAATCTCCGGGCCCAGCCATTCTGCCCGTTCCAGAAATTTTTCAGGTTCGTTTTCGTCATCAGCCAGGCAGAGATTGGTTTTTTTCTGCTCCATCAGCTCCAGCAGGCTTTTGGCCACAGGATTTTTAGTAATTTTGGCGCGCTCTGCGTAGCTGGTTTTAATCCGGTCTTTTTGAATGTTAGATGCCATATTGTTTTAAATAATTTTCCATCTTATTTTTAAGATCGTCGTTTAGATATACCCGGCCGTTAATTTCACGGTTATTGAGGAATTCAATAATATCACGGATAGTAATGATAAAATTAATGGGCATTTGGTATTTATTGGTGAATTCTTCTACGGCATTCTTGCCCTGTTTGGTTTTTTCCTGGCGGTTGACTGACAAAATAACGCCGGCATACTTCAGGCCGGCGGTTGACTGTAAAATTTCCATGGATTCCACCAAGGCGCCGCCGTCGGTAATGACATCATCAATGATCAGTACCCGCTCGCCGGCCTGGGGAGCGTGGCCGACCATCAGCTTTTTATCTCCGTGGTCTTTTATTTCCTTGCGGTTGAAGGTAAAGTTTTTATTTATGCCATGGCGACGAGCCAGGGCAGCCGCGGCCGTGACGCACAAAGGAATGCCTTTGTAAGCCGGGCCGTAGAGCACGTCGAAATTGTCGCCATAGGCGTTTTTTATGGCATCAGCGTAGTACTCGCCAAGAGTGGCGATCTGCTCTCCGGTGTCAAAAAGCCCGGTATTAATAAAATACGGAGAGAGCCGGCCGCTTTTCAAAGTGAATTCGCCGAACTGCAGAGCATTTGATTCAGCCAAGAAAGTGATGAAATCTTTTTTATATTGTTCCATAAAATATTTCCTTGCCTTTATGTTCACTATATAATTTTCCGCGGTCAAATACCAGCTGCCCGCCGACAAAGGTCATGATCGGCCAGCCCTGCAGCTCCCAGCCGTCATATGGCGACCAGCCGCATTTTGATTTGATGTCCTTATTACTTAATATCGCTTTCTTCTCCAGATCAATAACGGTTAAATCTGCGTCATAGCCTTTGGCAATCTGGCCTTTGTTTTTTATTTTCAAAAGCTTAGACGGCATCAGGCACATGACTTCGATTAATCTGTTTAAAGATATTTTATTGGCATTAACGGCGTTCAGCATCAGGGGCAACGATGTCTGCACTTCCGGCATGCCGGAGGGGGCTTTCTCGTATGGAAGCCATTTTTCGTCTCGGGTGTGCGGTGCGTGGTCAGTGGCGATGATGTCTATCACGCCTTCGCGCAAAGCCCGGAATAAAGCCTGATTATCGTTTTCGGTGCGCAGGGGCGGGTTAACTTTCACAAAATTTCCAAATTCTTTGTATGATTGTTCGTTTAGAAAAAGATGATGCGGGCTGACTTCGCAGGAAATTTTCAGTCCGTCGGCTTTTGCCTTTTTAATCAGTTCCACTTCTTCGGCGGTGCTGATATGGCAGATATGCACTTCAGCTTTGGTTTTTTTAGCGATTTTAATAATTCTTGAAACAGCCTGTATCGCCGCTTCCCGCCCCCTGATTAAAGAATGGACAGATGGGATGTCAGTTTCCGTGTATTTTTTAATGTTTGCATTGATAATGCTCTCATCTTCCGCGTGTATAACCCAGTGGATATTCGGCAATGAAAAAAGCTTTTCGATTTCTTTGTCCCCGGACACCAGCAGAGTGCCGGTAGAAGAGCCGACAAATATTTTAACGCCAGCCACGTCTTTTGTTTTTTTTATCTGTTCAATGTTATCAGCGGTGGCGCCAAGGTAAAGCCCATAGTTAATAATGCTTTTGCCAGCCAGCACCCTTTTATTATTCAGCGACGCCTCGTCAATCGCCGGCGGATTGTTATTCGGCATATCAATGACAGTAGTCACGCCACCGGCGGCGGCTGATTGCGCGCCGGTCAGCCAGTCTTCCTTCTGCTCGCCGCCGGGCTCGCGGAAATGCACATGTGCGTCAATCACCCCGGGGATGACCAGGTTCTTTCCTATTTCAATGGAGTGTTTAGCGGTCAAGTTTGGCTCAATTTTTTCAATCAGCCCATTCCTAAGCAGAATATCGGTGATATCGCCGTTAGGGAGCCGGCAGTTTTTAAGATTTATTATATCCATAGTAAATAAATACTAAGCACGAATTTCGAAATTCGAAACAAATTCAAATTTCTAAATTTTAATGTTTAAAACAAAATATGTTTTAAATTTTATCATTAAGTATTGTTTAGGATTTCGTACTTCGAATTTCGGATTTGTAATTAATTATTTGTAGTATTCTTTCCTGCCGCTCTTGCCGCGGTGGTAGGCGCCGAATTCTTTATGTTTCAATGCATATTTACCCGAGACCACCGGTCCTTCCAGGCACATGCGCTCTCCGGACCCGTCCAGGCAGCACTGCCCGCAGATGCCAAAGCCGCATTTCATGTATCTCTCGATGCTGACCCGGCACTCAAGGTTTTTTTCGGCACAGAGATCAATAATTTTTTTCTCCATTAATTCCGGCCCGCAGATATAAACGGCATCATAGGTATTTTTTCCTAGGCAGTCGTTAGTTGCGTCTATGACCGTGCCTTTGATCCCGTCGCTGCCGTCATCTGTCGAGATATGCAGGTTTACCTTATAATCAGTCAATCTTTTTTTGAAAAGCAGCAGGCTTTTCGTCCGGGCACCATTGCAAAAATCCACGGTTATTTTCTGCTTGACCGCCCGCTGCGCCAAAAAAGCCAGCGGTGCCACGCCGTAGCCGCCGCCAACCAATAGGATCCTTTTAAAATTATTTTTCAGTTTGAACCAGGAACCATATGGTCCGCGCAGGCCGACCAGGTCGCCGACTTTTTTATTAAATAAATTTTTAGTAAAAGGCCCGACGTTGGCGATTGATAATCCAAGCCGGCCATGGTCGTCATAGGACACGCTGAAGGGTTTCTCGTCAACGCGCGGTATCCACATTATGACAAACTGTCCTGGCTGCGAGTCGAATTCTTTTTTAAAGAAAAAAGTTTTTACTGTTGCGGTTTCTTCAACAATTTCCACAATGGGCAGTGAAATTGGCTGTTCAATTTTTCCCAGGGCATTTTCCATATTTATTCCTCTAATTTATGGGTTAAGCCGATTATATCATTTAAACCGACGTATTTTTTTTGTGTCATGAATTCGCTGATTTCTTTATTCACTTTATGAAAAATATCAGAACCGCGATAGTAAATGCCTGTGCCAATTTCCACCGCCCGGGCGCCGGCCATCAGCATCTGGAGGGCGTCAGAGCCATAAGTCACACCGCCGCAGCCGATAATGGGTATTTTTACCGCTTTATATATGTCATAAATGCAGCGCACGGCGATCGGACGCAGAGCCGGGCCGGAAACGCCACCGACTTTAAAATGCAGTATCGGCTGGCCTGTTTGAATATCTATAATCATGCCGGGTCCCATGGTATTGACGGCGGTAATGCCATCCGCGCCGCCGGCCTCGGCTGCCTTTGCCACTTCTCCGATGGGATTTGAATCCGGCGAGATTTTTATGAAAATCGGCAGTTTGGTTTTCTTCCGCACAGCGCGGGTTATTTTTTCCGTATTCTCCGGAGAATTTTGTCCGGCCATGGTTCCATAGCCGGGAGTATGCGGGCAGGACAGCACCACTTCCACAGCGGAGAATTCACCGGGCAGAAGTTTCTCCGCCATTTGTGCGAATTCATTCTCATCCTTGCCGATAATGCTGGCGATGATCGGAGCGTCGAGTTCTTTTAATTTTGTGAATTCTTTTTTAGCTTCCTCAACGCCCGGATTAGAATACCCCACGGCGTTCATCATCCCGGCTTCAAAAGTAATCATGTTGGGGGCTTTGTGCCCGGCTCTTTCCTCAAGGCTGATGGATTTGATGACACAGGCACCGGCGCCGTTTTTTACGACATTTTGGAGAGAAGACCGGGAAACGCCAAGAATGCCCGAGGCTAAAATTGTCGGATTTTTTAATTTAAGACCGGCGATTTTGGTTTTGATATCCATTATTTATAATAATTCTATGTCCAGGTCGCTGAAATAGCGTTCGCAGTAAGCGCAGCTGATTTCAAATTTTTTCCCGGGTTCTTTGTAGAATCTGGTTTTGGCCACCGGATCGTGATTGGTGACACAGGCCGGATTGGGACACTTGATAATAGCTTCCAGCACCTCAGGCAGCTGCGGACGGAATTTTTTGCTGATTTTAAAATCGCGGATGATGTTAATAGTGGCAGTCGGAGCGATAACCGCGATTTTATTGACTTCTTCCGGAGACAGCTCCTTATCCTCGATTTTTATAATGTCTTTTTTCCCGTGTTTTTTGCTTTTGAACCCGGCACCCAGCGTGACTGCCTTATTCCATTGCTGCAGTTTCAGTAATTCAATGATCTGCATGCCTTTGGTGGCAGGAATGTGGTCTATGACCGTGCCGTTTTTTATGGCGTAAACTTTGTAAGCTCTCATATTTTTTAGTTAGTAGTTTATAGTTAGTAGTAAGTAGTTACGCATGATTCTACGCTTTGCCCAGAACCAGCGCCAGTAGCGCCTGGCGTACATACAGGCCGTTGTTCGCCTGCTGGAAGTAGTAGGCATAGGGAGTATTGTCCACTTCATAGTTGATTTCATTCACCCGCGGCAGGGGGTGCAGTATCTTGAAATTCTTTTTTACTTTAGCCAGCAGTTTATTGGTAATGACAAAGGTGTCTTTGACTTTTTCATAAGCCAGAGGGTAGTCGAAGCGCTCTTTCTGGATGCGCGTGGCGTAAAAAATATCCAGCTTGGGCATCAGGCGTTCCGGATCGGTGTAGGTGGAATATTTTGCCTTGATTTTTTTCAGGTCATGGATGACATGGAAAGGCATCTGCAAAGACGGCGGGGCGACGAAGAAGAGGCGGGCGCCGAAAAGCCCCAGGGCGTAAGCCAGGGAATGCGTGGTGCGTCCGTACTTCAGGTCGCCAACCAGAGCGACATTGAGATTTTTCAGGCGGCCCTGGGTTTCCATGATGGAAAAGAGATCCAGGAAGGTCTGCGTGGGATGCTGGTTGGCTCCGTCGCCGCCGTTGAGAATGGGGTTGTCTGTAACCTCGGCGGCCAGTCGCGCGGCGCCCTCAAGCGAGTGGCGCATGACAATGACATCGCAATACTTATCTACGATTTTTATGGAGTCAGAAACCGATTCGCCTTTGGCCGAGGAGCTGGTTTTGGCGTCAGCCAGGGAGATGACCGAGCCGCCCAGCCGCTGCATAGCAGATTCGAAGGAAAATCTCGTTCTGGTTGAAGGCTCGAAAAAAAGGCTGGCCAGAATTTTTCTTTTCAGCAGGTCGGGGTGCGGTTTGTTTTTGAATTTTTTGGCGGTGCCGAGAATATGCAGTATTTCCTCCCTGGAGAAATCCCGGATGGAAATAATGTTTCGATTTTTGAAGTTCACCATAGTAATTCATTTAAATATTAAAAAAAATTCCCCTTTTTGGGGAATAGCTATCCGTTAGTTTTTGAGAAGATTAATTTGTGACTGTCGGGGGTAAATATTTTCATAGTCTCCATAACATAATAGCAGGGACAGGAGCGGATGTAAAGACTTTTATGGGTAATATTAAAGGATTATGGATTAATATAATAGTAGCTAAATAAAAAAGAGCGGGACAAAGGTTGTCTGTCCCGCAGGGGTATTGATTATTCGCGACCGCGAACCTGGTTGCCGGCCTATCACTTAGTCTTAGGTTTTGGCTTGCCGCATTTGCCGCACTTGGTTGCATAGCCGTCATTTTGCTGCTTGCATTTGCAGATCCATGTCTGTGGGACACCACCGGGTGACATAAGGATTTTCCTCCTGGTTTAGGCCATCATTTCGTGTGAAATATTGATGACACGTTTAGTATTGATTGCCTGACAATACGGGCAGCATACCATTGCTTCGTTAAAAAGTTCTCCACAATGTGGGCATTTAATGAGCCCCAATTCTATGATAGCCATAACTCCTCCAATGTTTGTGCAATTTATATTTCTACCATAGCACCGGCGCTAGTTTGTCGTCAAATAAAGGGAGTAAATAGTAATTCGTTATAAGTCCCCCTTCGGGGGATCCCCCGAAGGGGGATAATATGTAAAAAGTAATTGGATAAAAAAAGCGCGTCCGTAACCTTGCGGACGCGCCTGAATATTTCCCATCATTGGCGAGCTACATTACCGACTGCCTTATAGGCGGTTCGTAGTTTCCGCGGCGGGAATGCTGTGTTAGGGTCATCCTTGAAGCGGCCTCTGCAGCCTGCCTGTAAATCAGTACCTCATCTCCTACTGCGATTGCCGCGCCTGCTGGCAGGTCGCGAAGCCTGACGCCGTATTCATTGGGCTGTCCATCGGCTTTGAGCGCGACGTTGACTTTGCGTCTGTCGAGCTCGATTGAGCCAATTCGCGCTTTTATATCGCCACCGCCGTTTTGCCCCCGGAAAATGATCGCCTGCCCTTTGCGAAAAGGTTTGCTTGTTACTTCAATGCCGTAGTAGGTTATTCCTTTAGAACCTGGGAAAAGTTCGAATACCCGGCCGACAGAAACAAGTTCCTGATTGGCCATATGCACCTCCGTGTTTGAAGTTTTTGGTAATGAAAATGGATGTGAATGTGCGATAATCGGTTACCCGTTAGTTGGTAACCAGGAAAACCTGTGCGTTGTTAGGCGGCAAAAGTACGCAATTGGTTTTGACACCGACTTCCTGGCCGCGAGTCACTTCGGTAATTGGCTGACGGTTGAGTTGAATGGACTTTACCTGACAACAGGCACAATAAACGGCTGGATCACCTTTAATCGATGGTTCCTTGAAAATGACTAGTTGGTCACTGCTATAAAATCCATGGTGGCGCGCTTTGACGGCAAAAACGCCAATCGAGCTAAAAACATGGGTTACGGGCCCGATTTCCGTGGCGCTAATCTCGCGTCCATTGACATTCAAGGTTGCCATTACACCCTCCTCTGGTTGGGTTGGATTGTTTAACAAAGGTCATTAATTATATTCTCTGCTAATAAATTATCACAGCTAGAAAGATTGTCAATATAAAATTCCCAAAGTATCTTTGGGATGGCGATAGGTTTATTTACTAATTACCACCCTTTCACTTTCAGGCCTTTGTCCGCGGCGTCAACCTGCGCTTCATGCTTGGATGAGCCCTGGCCTTTGGCAATCAGTTCCTTGTCCAGATAAACGCCGATGACGAATTTTTTATTGTGATCCGGTCCGGCTTCGGAAATAACCCTATAGGAGGGCGTGATGCCGAATTTATCCTGCGAATGCTCCTGAAATTTGCTCTTCGGGTCCTGGTAAAGCTTTTTGTCCAGAATTTCATCCAGCTTGGTGATGATATTCTGTTGAATGAATTTTTCCACGATATTCAAGCCCTGGTCCAGGTAGATTGAGCCGATCAGCGCTTCGAAGGAGTTGGCCAGGATGTACTGACGGGCTTTACTGCTGGAGTCTTTTGACTCGCCTTTTGAGAGATACAGGAATTCATTCAGCTCCAACTCGGTGGCGACCTCCGCCAGCATATTGGAATTCACCAGGCTGGCGCGCCAGTTAGTCAGCTCGCCTTCGGGATTTTCGTAGTTCAGGTAGAGGTATCTGGTAACGACCAGTTCCAGCACCGCATCACCCAGGAATTCCAGCCTTTCGTTGTGCCCCAAACTAAAGCTAGGGTGTTCGTTCAGGTAGGAACGGTGCACCATCGCTTGTTTGAGCAAATCCTGGTTGGCAAATTTAACTTTTATTTTTTTCTCCAGTTTGGAAAAATCTTTCATAGAAAGTCCCCGATCATCAGCTCAAACCAGGTTTCCAGCTAGGGTGAAAACGCTAGTCTAAGACGATTGGTTAATTATTTTTTTTGGCGCGGTGTCGGCCACCGGCACCTCGCCGGTTTTTTGCGCTTCCTTGTAAATCGTGCCAAGCACGCCGTTGATAAATTTTCCCGACGACTGCCCGCCAAAACTCTTGGCCAGCTCAATGGCTTCGTTGATAGCCACCTTTGGCGGTATTTCTCCGTGGGAAAAAAGCAATTCAAATATCCCGATGCGGAGGACATTGCGGTCAACAATGGTTATCTGCTCGATCGGCCATTCGGGAGCGTATTTGACGATAAGCTTATTGATGGCATCCAGGTTTTTTACCACGCCTTTTATAATATGGGTGGAGAAGCCGTTGTCCTCGAAATCCGGCGCGAAATTTTTCAGATTGCGTTCAAGCACTACCGCCAGCTCGTTTTCCGGCATTTTATTGAAATCCCATTCGTAGAGGGATTGCATGGCAATGGTGCGTGAAAGATGGCGGTTGGACATGGTTAAATAAAAGGATAATAAGTGCTAAAGGAGCTAAAGACAGAAAAGCTATTTATTTTTCGCGCGATCTTCCTTTTTCTTGGCTTTCTTCTTCTTGCGCTCCGCCTTGGTGTCCAGAAATAAAACATCCTGCCCTTTGTAATATCCGCAGAATTTGCAGACATGGTGGGGGAGAACTGATTTTTTGCATTTTGGACAGACGCCCAGCTGTTTTTCCTCCAGCGCGAAATGCGAGGCACGCTCTCGTTTTGATTGTTTGGTTCTTCGTTTGGCAGGTATGCCCATAAATATTTTCCTTGATTTATATTATAGATTATTTTTTATCTATTGACAAGCTGGCTATCAATCAGTAATATTGGTAGTTACTTAAGCTTATGGCAAATAGCTTATGGCAAATATGGAATTAAGTCAAATGCCCTTTATATTATAGAGGAGGTAAATATGGGGAATAATAAAAGGATTGGAGATATACCTGAACTCAGAGCCGAGATTATTGCAATGGGTCAAGCACAACTTAGCACTGCCAGTACTGCCTGCCCCCATCGGATTTTTGGCCCGTCACATGGTAGCTGGGATTTAAGCTCAGTTGGCAAAGGCGTCCGGCAAGTCCATGAATGCAAGGATTGTCAGACATCAAGATGCATTTGCAATTATGAGTTTTCTCAGCTCCCCTGAGCCGTCCAACTCCACAAGCCTCTCTGCGATTCAGTCTGAAATGATTGGAAAGCAGAGAGGTATTTTTTTATTCCCCTCAATATTAATACTTCGCAGTTTTCTGCGTAGAAATAAAATATGGGGAATCCCCCGTAGTCCCGCCTTGACGGGACGAAGGTGGATAAAAAAATCAGCCGTCCGGTTGAATCCATTTTTTTCTGGGTTCAATACTCGGACGGCTAGTACGATGCTTACGTTTTCGGTGCTATTTTGGAAATAGTTCTGTCGGCGCACGTAGCGCTTTCCAGCTCTTTAGTTTTGCGTCGTCATAGCTGGTTTTGGCGTAAGGCGACCGATTACTTCTCCAAAAGTTAAAGCACTTCTAAGGGGGCAAGTAAGCTCTCCCCCCTCACGTCCGGGTCAGCGCACCATGTTGAGACGACGATTCTGAAGTCGACACATAGGTGGTCCCTCCAATGGTTTGAACTGTGAACGTAGCCCTGGGTTGTTTTACATTAAAACTTATAGAAGCCCAGGACCTATAATTATATTAACTAAAAAAATTACACCAGTCGACGATTATTGTCAAGACTTGTTATATATAAACAAACGAGCGCATGCCTTCTTTTCTTATATGCCTTTCACCTTTAAAACAATTAATTCCCATAGTTCATCTTTTCCAATAACTTCCCATTGAATTGACAAATACATCATCCTGGAGATAAGCTATATTATCCTCAGCACCTTTAATTACTAACCAATCAATCAACTCACAACATCGCTGGATGCATACCCCCCTAAAAGGGAAAAGGCGGATGCATGGCGGAAGGAGTCATTATGCGCAACATTCCTGAACTTTATCGGGTAAAGGGAGAAAATATCATTATCCCGGTAGGATTCGGAAGACACACCAAATTGTTTGGTGGGAAAGCTATTCGACTGGGAACCCACTGGAATATCGCTTCGACTAATAGCATGGCCGAGATTTCACTTTCCGTAAAGTGTGAAGGCCCGCTGGTGCTTACTCCGATATTAAAACAATATCCCAATGCAGGTTCCGAGGGGATTGCCGGATATAAAGTGGAGTGCGCCAGATGCGGTATTTCGCGTAACTTTAGTCGGCGGCTAGAAAACTCAGAACCGTACGCGCGAGAGCAATTTGATCTTGAGCTGTATCAGATGCTTCGGTATACATTATTCGCCAGGAAATTAGGCCCAAACCCCTTTAATTGTCAGGCTAGCAGTTATGTTCAGGATGTATCCGGGGAGACTCCGTATTGGATTGGATGTCTGCTCATGGCAAATGAAAAATATTCGGCGAGTTTGAACCTCGGGTTGGTATCAACAGCAGATGACGATTTGGGGGTACAGGCTGTGCTTGGTGGAGATAAGTTTATGCTGGATTTTTTTCAGACCACACATACGTCTTCGGATATGATTGGCGAAAGGATAAAAAAGTTCAAACGGAAAATTGATCTAGACCGAAAATAATTTTCCGTTTACAAGGCAAAACCGCCCCCAGCTGGGAGCGGTTTATTTTTTTATTATAATATTTTACACAAACGTCACGCTGGCGACTTTGTCTCCCGCTTCCGAGAAGCGCATCAGCCTGACGCCCTGCGTGGCGCGGCCGAGCACGGAAACGGATTTCAGCGGCAGCCTGATGACCTGGCCTTTGACGGAGATGATAATTACGTCTTCTTTCTCCAATTTAGCGTTGACGATAAAAGCAGCTACGGCTTTTCCGGTTTTTGGCGTGATTTTAGCGGTCCTGACGCCGGAGCCGCCGCGTCCCTGGAGGCGGTAATTTTTTAGGCCGGATCTTTTGCCGTAGCCGTTTTCCATGACCACCAGCAGCTGTTCATTCTGCTCCGCTTTGCCGTCATTGATGAGATCCAGACCGGCGATATAATCGTCGCCTTTCAGCTTGATGGCCCTGACGCCGGCGGCGTTGCGGCCCATCGGCCTGACCTGTTTTTCCTTGAATCTGATGGACTGGCCGTTTCCGGTAACCAGGATAATATCGTCACTGCCGGATGACGGCTTAACCCGTTCCAGCTGATCGTCGCCTTTCAGCTTGATGGCGATCAGCCCGGACCGGCGTACTTCATGGAAGTCCGCTATGTCAACTTTTTTAATGATGCTTTTATGCGTTACCATAACCAGGTATTTGTAGTCGCCCAACTCTTCCAGGGACATGACGGCTGATACTTTTTCATTTTGCCCGAGCTGGAGGAAATTGACGATCGCCTGGCCTTTGGCGGTTCTAGAGGCGGAAGGCACGTCATAGGCTTTCAGCTGGAAAACCCGGCCTTTGCTGGTGAAGAAAAGCAAATCAGCGTGAGTCGTGGTGGTAATCAACCGGTCAACCGTATCCTGCTCTTTGGTCGTCAGGCCGATGACTCCCCGGCCGCCGCGCTTCTGGACTTTAAAAGTTTCCGGCGGCACCCTTTTAATATATCCGTCGAGGGTCACCATGATGACTGTCGCTTCATTGGGAATCAGGTCTTCCTGGGTGAATTCGCCCACGGGATTGGGGCTGACTTCGGTTCTCCTTCCATCGCCGAATTTTTCTTTTATTTCCTGCAGTTCTTTTTTGATCACTCCCAATATTTTTTTCGGCGAGCCTAGGATAGCTTTCAATTCTGCAATTAATTTTATTTTTTCCTTCAATTCCTCTTCAATCCTCAGCCTTTCCAGGTTGGCCAGCTGCGAAAGGCGCATTTCCAGGATAGCTACCGCTTGCTTGTCGGTAAATTTGAATGATTTAATGAGATTGACCTTGGCCTGATCCTTGTCTTTCGAGGCTTTGATTACCCGGATAACCGCGTTGATGTTATCAACGGCTTTTTTCAGGCCTTTCAGGATGTGCGCCCGATCTTCGGCACGATCCAGGTCAAACTGCGTCCTGCGCCTAACCACTACCTGGCGGTGCTTGATGTATTCCTCAAAAATTGTTTTCAGGTTGAGTACCCGCGGCTGGATACCGTCCACCAGGGCCAGCATGTTCACGTGGAAAGAGGTCTGCAGATTGGTTAAGGTATATAATTTATTCAGAACTTTTTTCGGGTAAGCGTCTTTTTTCAATTCAATGACGATCCGTACGCCGTCTTTGTCAGATTCGTCCCTTAGATCCCTGATGCCTTCCAGTTTTTTCTCCTGCACCAGCTCGGCAATGTGCGTAATCATCGTGGCTTTATTCACCTGGTAGGGTATTTCAGTGATGATAATATGGAAAACCCCGGTTTTCACCTCGACAATCTCCGCTTTGCCCCGTATGACGATAGAGCCTTTGCCGGTGCCATACGCTTGTTCGATATCTTTATGGTTATAAATAATTCCGCCGGTCGGGAAATCCGGACCTTTGACGAATTTCATCAGATCATTGATGGACGCGTCGGGATTATCAATCAGATGGACAGTGCCGTCGATTATTTCCGTCAGATTGTGTGGCGGGATCGAAGTCGCCATGCCCACGGCAATGCCCATCGTGCCGTTCAAAAGCAGATTCGGCAGTTTGGACGGGAGAACCCTGGGCTCCTGATGCGAACCGTCGTAGTTGGGTATGAAGTCAACGGTGTTTTTATCAATGTCAAACATCAGCTCCTCGGAAATTCTGGAGAGCTTGGCTTCGGTATAGCGCATGGCTGCCGGTGAGTCGCCGTCCATTGAACCGAAATTTCCCTGCCCGTTGACCAGCATATAGCGCATGGAAAAATCCTGGGCCATTCTGGCCATCGAATCATAAACAGCCGCATCGCCGTGCGGGTGGTATTTGCCCAGAACTTCACCGACTACCGTAGCTGATTTCCGGAATTTTACGTTGGCGCGCAGTCCGACGCTCCACATCGCATACAGGATTCTCCGGTGCACCGGTTTCATGCCGTCGCGTACATCCGGTAAGGCACGCGAAATGATGACCGACATGGCATAATCCAGATATGATTCCTGCATTTCCTGAATTATTTGCCGATCCTCTGTTTTGTAGGTTTTAGGCTTATCGTCATCTGCCGGTTTAGGGGTTTGTTTTTTGGTAATATTGGGCATGTTTATTGGTTGTTGGGATCTTTAAACTGCGGGAATATCCTCTGTTCCAGATTGTCAGGGCTGGCTGGCTGGGAATTAACGTTTGTATTTGAATTATTATTGACCGTTTCTTTGATGTTCAGCAGATCCACCTTGATGTTATTCCAGAGACTATCCAGCTTGCTGCCGACCTGGTCGAAGTAGCTTGATTTATCCGAATTTGTTTTCGTAATATATGGGAAGGCGAATATCCAGCCGACGAATATGACCGCGGCAATTATGACCACCAGCAGCCACATAGTTTTTTCTTTGCTGGCAGGCTTGCCGGGCTGTAAAGATTTGACCGGCTTTGTTTCCTTAATAAGTTTTGGCTCGGGATTTTTTTTCGGTTCGTTAAATTTAACACCGCGCTGCTTCCGATTATTCTTTGCTTTTGGGGGGATTCTTTTTAAATTTTTTGGGGCTGTAATGCCGTCTAAGGGGGCCATAGATTAAACTTTTAAAACAACCACTTTTGTTTCATCCGCCGGCAAATCGCGTTTGGATATTTTTAATTTTTCTTCCGCGTTATAGTTTTTTACGCCCATCTCATTGCAGAAGGCATCCAGGCTGTTCAATTTTTCTTTCAGGTCGGGAATCTTGTAATGCATGGGGACGACAATTCGCGGTTCTATTTCATTGACCAGCTCTGCCGCTTGTTTGCCGTTTAGAGTGTAGATGCCGCCAACCGGTATGAGGAGTATGTCGACATCCTCGATTTTATCCAGCTGTTCATCGTCCAGTTTGGCGCCGAGATCGCCCAAATGGACAATTTTTATATCTTCAAAATTGAAAGTGTAAATTATGTTCCTTCCTCTCTCTGCGCCCTGTTTGTCGTCGTGCCAGGAACTGATGCCGCGGATGAATACTTTTTTTATTTCATATTCTCCCAGTTGGGTTATAACAAAAGGGTCGCCCTTGACGGCTTCAATATTATTATGGTCGTAGTGATCATGGCTGACCGTTACTATGTTGGCCTGCAGCCGGGGAAGCTTTAATCCGATTTTTTGATCAAATGGATCGGTAATTATTGTAACGTCCTTGCCCTGTATTTTAAAACAGGCTTGACCCAACCAAGTTAAGTGCATATAACCAAAAGTTTAATTAATAAGTAGGTTTATATTAACATTATTATTGCCTCCAGTAAAGAGGCCGGAGAATGAAAATTGTTTAAAAAATAGCGTTAAATCGGTAAATCCACGGCTCTTTTTGGGGTATCATTGCCGCCACTGGCCTCTTCTTTTTCTGATTTCAGTGAATTATTAATTTGCCAGTTTATTCTTCTTTCTATTTCGAATAAATCGCGCATTTCTCCCCTGATGCTTGATAATTCAATTTTTTTGCCATTCTGGGAGTTTACCAGGTAAATTTTTATTTCAACCTGATCGCCATTTTTATTGCAGTATCCAAAAATATAAAGCTGAGCTGAGGTGCGATCAGCCAAGGAATTAATTAAATCATCGTCCCGGTAGCCCGGCAGCTCTTTCAGCCCCAGACTGTCCAGTGCCTGATCGATTTCCGTATTTGAAATAATGTTAAATATGCCAAAACCACGGATGGCTGACTGCAGGACCTGATCGGTCTTCCTGGTCAGCTGTTCAGCTTCGGCTTTATTTAAGGAAAGGTTATAAATTGGCAGCAGCAGCAGCGGGATTTTTTTCTGAGGCCGGGAAACGGCAGAATTTTTTTGGCTGGCGACGTTGTCGTTGATAGTAGCACCCTGTTTCTGCGCCTGACTGCCAGTAGCGGTGCGGCCGCTGGTAATAGGCTGGCGGTTAATCGGAGCGGGTACTTTATTCTGCGTGTTGCCGGCATTTGGTTGGGTATTTTTGGCATCTGCGGCCACTTCATCGGCCCGGTCTCTTTTATGCAGAGTCTGTATCGCCGTTTCCCGTCTTTTCTGCCTTTCTACCTCTTCCGGGCTTGGGCCGGTCGGCTTCGAGCTTTCGATTTCCTGGGCAGCGGCTCTCTCGTATATTTTTTTCAGGCCCAGAGTGCTTAGCTGGCCGTTTTTATCCAGCTTGATGCCGATTCTTTTCTGAGTCAGCCTGCCTATCTTCAGCTGCTTGCTGTCGCTCACTGATTTTACCGCCTGACTGAAGAATTTTTTTGTCTGTAACTTGGTCAGATGGGACTCTTTTTTCAGATAGGAATACTTCCTGAGGCCCTTGTCGTTTTTCAGGAAGCTTTTGAATTTTGAGTCGCTGATTTTTTTCCCGGCAGGCGTGGAAATAATGCTTTTAACGATATCTTTTGCCGTGCCGACTTTTAAGCGAGGTAAATAGGCTTTGGCCATAGGATTTGTCTTTTCATTATCATTATATATTAATTCCGCATAGTTACAATCTATTATTTCCCGGCGCGCAATCATTGCACTTGCCAAAAATTTATTAATAGAGTAAAATAAGGCAAATACTAAATAAGCTAATTTGTCCCTATTTTGGCCAGGCTCTGGTCGGAAATGGGGCTCATACCTCAAAATTTTGGAGTATGGGTTAACCCCCTTTTTTTATTTCTAAAAATATGAACGAAACAGACAAAATATCAAAGTCAAAAATGGACGAGCTTTTGGCCAGGCCTGATCAGCCGGTTATACCAAAAGTCGGCGATGTAGTTGAGGCAACCGTTTTAGGGGTCTCAAATAACGAAGCACATCTGGATGTTGCCGGCCTGACCTCCGGCGTGGTGCGCGGGCGTGAAATAATTGACGAGTCCGGCGCGTACACTGATTTGAAGGTGGGCGATAAAGTCCAGGCGACGGTGCTGGAAATTGAAAACGAAAAAGGCGAGATGGAATTATCTTTCCGCCAGGCCGGACATCAGAAAGCCTGGCAGAATCTTACCGATTTGATGGCCAAGGGTGAGATTATCAGCGTCCCGATAACTGAAGCAAACAAGGGCGGTTTGATGGTCACCATTGGGCGCATTGACGGTTTTTTGCCGGTCTCACAGTTAACCGTAGAGCATTATCCGCGCGTTGAAGGTGGTGATAAAAATAAGATACTGGAAATTCTGAATAAATTCATCAATCAGGAATTCAAGGTCAAGGTGATTGACGTTGATGAAGCGGATAACAAGCTCATTGTTTCAGAAAAGGCCGCCTGGGAAGAAAAGCAGCAGAAGGTGATTTCTAAGTACAAAGTCGGGGATATAGTTGAAGGGGTGGTGACGGGTGTAGTCGATTTCGGTGCGTTTATCGAATTTGGCGACGGGCTGGAGGGCTTGGTGCATATCTCCGAACTGGCCTGGCAGCGCATTGATAATCCGGGAGATTATGTGAAGGTCGCCGACAAGGTAAAGGCGAAAATAATCAGCATAGACCGCTCGCGCATTTCACTTTCTCTGAAAGCCTTGAAGCAGGATCCATGGCAGATTGCCATGAAAAAATATTCGATAGGCCAGGTGGTAGAGGGAAAAGTGCTGAAAATAAATCCTTTTGGTATTTTTGTAGAATTGGACAGGGACATCCATGGCTTGGCGCATATTTCGGAATTATCAAAAGAAAGGATCAATAATCCCTCAGAGGTGGTGGCCGAAGGCAAAGAATATAAATTTAAAATTTTATCCATTGAGCCGGATAATCACCGGCTGGGCCTTTCTTTGAAAGCCGTAGGTGAAAAAAAAGATGCCCCGGCCAAGAAGCCCGTGGAAGAGAAGCCGGCGGAAGTCAAACCAGCAGAAGAAAAGCCTGCCAAGGAAAAGCCAAAAGACGAGAAGCTCGCGGAAGAGAAGCCAAAGGAAGATAAAAAGTAATCAACCATTATTAGGGGTGCTAGGGGCGCAATTTTACTCGATTTGGGATTTTATTAATGTCCGATTCTGCAGTTTGCGAAAATTGGAGTTTTAGGTTATAATATAAATTGATTTATTAATTTTATATCTCGTATAACATATCTATGGGAAAAAATCTGTTAAAAAATTTTTTGATTTTCTTCGTGGTATTTTTGGTGGTTATGGGCGTCTTCAGCCTTTTTTCCAGTAATTTTGATAAGCCAAAAACAGTTAGCATTTCCGCAGTAATCGATAGCGTTAATCAGGAGCAGGTAAAAAAGATAGAAATCAACGGCGATAAGCTTTCATTAACGCTGAATGATGGTACGCAGGAAATTTCCTACAAAGAAAGCAATGATACCCTGAGTTCGCTTGTCTCGGATTATAAGATAGATCCGGCTAAGCTAAAAAATGTGGATGTCGCCATTGAACAAGCCTCGGGCTTCAGTTATTGGCTGGGAGCTATCCTGCCTTTTCTGCTGCCGTTTCTGCTGATCGTGGCTTTTTTCTGGTTTATGATGCGCCAGGTGCAGGGAGCCAATACCAAAGCCATGTCTTTTGGTCAGAGCAACGCCCGCGAGCAGAAGACTTTCACAAAGCGCGACCGGGTTACTTTTAAAGACGTCGCTGGCGTAAAAGAAGCCAAGGTGGAATTGCTGGAAGTCATTGATTTTTTGAAAAATCCTTCAAAATTTCTAGCATTGGGAGCTCGTATCCCCAAGGGCGTATTGCTGATTGGTTCTCCCGGAACAGGCAAGACTTTATTGGCCAAAGCAGTAGCCGGAGAAGCCAATGTCCCCTTTTTCCATATGTCTGGCTCGGAATTCGTGGAAATGTTCGTTGGCGTTGGCGCCTCTCGCGTGCGGGATTTGTTCAAAAGGGCTAAGAAAGCCGCCCCCTGCATAGTTTTTGTGGATGAAATTGATGCGGTCGGTCGCCAGCGCGGTGCTGGCCTCGGCGGTTCACATGATGAGCGTGAGCAGACATTGAATCAAATTTTAGTGGAAATGGACGGTTTTGATACCGATACCAATGTCATAGTCATGGCCGCCACCAACAGGCCGGACGTACTGGATCCGGCGTTGCTTCGGCCGGGACGCTTTGACCGCCGCGTGGTGCTGGATGATCCGGATATACAGGACAGAGAGGAAATTTTAAAAGTTCACAGCCGCAAAAAACCGTTTGCAGCAGACGTCAATCTGCGCGTTGTGGCGGAAAGAACACCGGGATTTTCCGGCGCTGACCTGGCTAATTTGCTGAATGAAGCCGCTTTAATGGCCGCCAGGCACAATCAGAAAACAATAACGCAAACAGACTGCCTGGAGAGCATTGAAAAAGTTATGCTCGGCCCGGAACGGAAAAGCAGGGTTATGTCCAAGAAAGAAAAAACCATTACTGCATATCACGAGGCCGGCCACGCCTTAGTGGCGCATCAGCTGCCCAATGCCGATCCGGTGCACAAAATATCCATTATTTCCCGGGGCCAGGCGGCCGGCTATACCCTGAAAATGCCGGTTGAGGACAGGCATATGTATGCTAAGTCCTATTTTATCGATGAATTGTCTGTTTTATTGGCCGGCCACGCGGCTGAGAAGGAAATTTTCCATGAAGTCACTACCGGCGCTTCCAATGACCTGAATCAGGCGACTAAGATAGCCAGGCGGCTGATAACGGAATTTGGCATGAGCGATGAACTGGGCCCGCGCACCTATGGCCAGCGCGAGGAGATGATTTTTCTCGGGCGCGAGATACACGAGCGGCGGGACTACGGAGAAAAAGTCGCCCAGTTGATTGACGAAGAGGTTTCCAAGCTGATTAATAACGCTTACGAAAAGGCCAGGAAAATAATAAAAAAGACCAGGCCGTATTTAGAGGTTATCGTGAAACACCTCTTAGTCAAGGAGACTATCGAGAGAGAGGAATTCGAGTCAATCTTCAAAAAATCCGTAATTGAACCAGCTTAAAATAAATAAAAATTAATTTAAGGAGGAAAAATATGGATACTACGCCGAAGTTTTCAACTTACCGTGAAGTGTTAAAAAAGGCTTTCACGGTGGTTAAACAGCATAGGTTTTTATGGTTCTTCGGTTTTTTCGCCGCTTTTCTGAGTGCTGGCGGAGAGTTCCAGTCGGTATTCAAAAATTATTCAGGTTTGGCGGAAAAAACCGACAATATTTTCAGCTGGAATTCACTGATCCAGGGAGGATTGCTCTCGTCACTCGCAGATAATCTGAAGGCGTTTTTCAGTTCATATCCCTGGCAGGCTTTTTTCATGCTGCTGATGTTTGTTGTTCTGCTGATCGTTATAATCTGGCTGTCAATAATTTCGCAGATTGCCCTGTTTGATTCAGCCAATAAAATCAATAAAGGAAAAAAAATCAGCTACGCGGACGGCTACCAGTCAGGCAATAAATATTTTTCTAAAGTATTGTTGATAAATATAGTCATCAAAGTAATAATGTACGGCTTGTTTATCGTTTTGAGCGCTCCTTTGGTGGCCAGTTTCCTGGGCGGGAATAATATTTTGGGCGGCCTATTTTTTGTCTTTCTCATTTTTTTCATCTATGTCCCCATTTCAGTAATAATTTCTTTCATTATTAAATACGCGGTAGCTTATATAGTCATCCAGGGCAAGCAGGCGGGGGAATCGGTAAAAATGGGATGGGAGCTGTTCAAGAAAAACTGGCTGATCAGCGTAGAGATGGCTTTTGTAATTTTAGTTATCGGGGTAGGCGTTGGCCTGGTGATTCTATTGGCCCTGGGTATTTCCGCAATCCCTTTTATTTTAATAAGTTCGGCCGCGCTTTTATTGGGCTGGGGCGGAGTTTTTGCGGCCGCGACGATTATCGGGGTGATCGTCTGGTTTGTCATTATTGCCATCATCGGTTCAGCTTATGTGTCATACCAATATGTTGCCTGGACGCTTATCTTCCTGAAGCTAGTTGACGAAAAAGCTGAAAGCAAGCTCAAGAGATGGTTTGGCGCTCTGACCGCGAAAAAAGTTTAGACCCAATAATGTCATTAAAGTCGGCATGAGTTGACCTTCTGGCTGTTTTTGTGATAAGTTTTTTAAGTTAAATTGTCATTTGTTTTATCAGTGGGCGCATAGCTCAGTTGGTTAGAGCACCACTCTTATAAAGTGGGGGTCGATGGTTCAAATCCATCTGCGCCCACTGATAAAAGAAATATATTTGTCGTCTGTTTAATTTTTGTAGCGGCTAGATACATAGTTCCGACCGGAGCATTGGGACTCAGTTGTCCCGAAGTTGTCGAAATCTATGATTTCGACAACTTCGGGGATCCTCGACCCCGCATGCGGGGTCGGGAGTTAGAGCACCACTCTTATCCCCCTTCGCCCCCATTACATTCGGGCTACGGGGGACAAGTAAAGTGGGGGGATGATTTTTGTTTTGATAAAAACGAATAGAGTCTTGAGGACCCTGAGCGAAGTCGAAGGGGACGAAATCCCGCACCTCGAGTGAAACGAGATGGTGCGGGGCATCTGCGCCCACTGATAAAAGAAATACATCCATACCACTCCGTACAACGAGTAGGGATTTTTTGTATTGGTGGTTTTTGCTGTTTGACAGCGTGGCACTCATTAGTTAAAGTAATATAAACATAATAAAGACAGAAACAGTAAATTTTTCACAATTCAAACAAGAGAGGTATGTAATGGGAGTAAATGTAAATGCCCAAGCAGGAGTCGACTACAATAAGCTAGGAGTCTTCAAGGACAGGATTGTCGACATGTGTGGAAGAACACTTGATTTTCCGGTTCAACGGGGAGCGAAGGTGTACCGCAATCTGCTGCATGCTCACGGCGCGGTCTATGAGATTCTTGGCGTTCTACTCTGTCAGACTATCGAAGGGCTGGGCAACAAAGATTGGATTGCTGAATGGATGTATCAGAATGCCGGTACCGGCCTGACGTACTATCGAGGTATCGGTATTGATGTTGCCTTAGCAGCGGTCAACGACAATATTGCACAAGGCGCGATGCCAATCATCTATACTGACGAGATTGCCGCTGGTGACAGCGAATGGGGTACAGATACCAAGAGAGTTGACGATCTTTTGGCAGGGTTTTACGAAGTGTGTGAGCTTGTCAACATGGCAATACCGGCCGGCGAATCCCCTTCATTGAGATTTTTGGTCAATGCCGCACCACCGGTGAAAAGCGCTCCATCTTTTAGTGGGTGTGTGGTGGGCGTCATTAATCCAAAGAGTCGACTGATTACCGGCGAGAAGCTCCGTCCAGGAGACATTATCATCGGCGCTAAATCGACAGGCCTGCACGCAAATGGTATTTCTCCGGTTATTGATCTCGTCATGAAGCTGCCGGAGGCGTTTCTGACTAAGGTACCCGGCGGTAAAACGGTCGGTGAAGAAGCCTTGATCCCGACACGATCGTACGTCGCACTCATCGAAGCATTGTTTGGAGCAGAAGTAGATATACATGCTCTGGTCCCGGCCACTGGTGGTGGAGTGGCCAAGGTCGCATTCGATAAGCGCGATTACACTTATCGCATTCATTCCTGGGTCAGGGACATTCCTGTCCTATTTCAGTTCATGCGCGAGCACGGCATCTCCATCGAGAATTGTTTGTCTACTTTTAACTGGGGAATCGGTTACTACATATTCGTTTCTCCCCAGGACAAAGACAAAGCACTCGAGGCAGGTACATTGGCCGGCTATGAAGTACTCGAAGTAGGCAGGGTCGAGGAAGGCGAACGTTGCGTGATATTTGAACCTGAGGGCATCACGCTACCTCCGCAAGAATCATAGGCAACTATTTTTCCATTTTTGAGGTGGGTCACGAAGACCTGCCTCTTTTTTATCGTAATAAAAAAGCAGAGAGTTTTTAGGCTCTCTGCGCGGGTGCGGTTCGGGAGATAGGCGCAAACGTATTGTGCCTACCATTTCCACTCCGGCGGTTTTCCCATTGACCAACCTGGTGTTTCTGGAATTGAGCTCATGAATTTCTCACGTAAACTAGCGTGGGCTTGTTTACTGTTCCATCCGACATGATCAAACTCCTTTACGGTACAGCATATTTTTGGCAAGAGGTGTTCTTCTCCTTCGTCGTCCGTAACGAGCCCAACAATCACCTGAAAAATGGATAAGGTAAGTGCTAACGAGCCGCCTTTCCCAAATTTGGCTGGTAGGTACGAGCTTTTATTAGGGGCACCCGACATGACGAATGTGCCGTAAGCGTAGGGCTTTCCCCCCAGAAAATCGCTAGTAGACGAAAAAAGGTACAAGCGGGCAAGGTATTTACTATTCGTCGGCGCCTTCGCTGGTTGGTTGGATTTTTCCACTCCATCCTCCTTATGGGCTATCATTTACTTTTTCTCCGCTACCCAAAGATATTTGAGTGCTGGGGAAAAAGGGCAGAGAGTTTTTAAGCTCTCTGCGCGAGTTCAAAGGTGCGGATAAGGAGTTAGGCACATACGTATTTACTGTCGATTTTTAGGCAGCTAGCAATATTGACACGGATTAGGTTGGCGTTTGGATTCCCGGCTAAGTTGAGATTAAATGGCACTATTTTACCGAGTTCTCTGGTGGTTGCGAAGAACTTCCTCAAGCTATCTCTGCCGTCAAGCCGGATATGATTATGAGGACTAATTTTTGGGAATTGTCTGGCAAGCTCTTTTTTGGCTTGGGAGGCGAAAACCGGTCCTAGGTTTTTTGGGAATCTCGCTTCCCAATGATTCGCCATCCTCATCAAGAAACAAAGCACATCCTGATACGTCAGAGCCAGTTCGAAAAGGCCAATCTTACTGCTGAAGATACTTTCATCATACGGAATCCGGTTTTGAGAGTGATCGTAACGGATGCATTTAATCAGCACATCTCTGATCTCCACGATTAAATTTTCGGGAAATTCAGCTTCCATTAGCTCTGCCACTGCCACTTTATTGGCGGCACTGAGTCCACGCAGGTCGTTCATCTAATTGCTCCTTAAATTGTCTAGTGTTCCATTTTTATTTTTCTCTGCCGCCGTTTAATGAAACAGTGTCAGGGAAAAAGAGCAGAGAGAAGTTTTTAGGATCTCTCTGCCGGATTGAGTTGGAGAGTTAGAAATCGATTACTACCCTGGCCCAGATCTTGTCCAATCCAGGATGGAACTGGTAGGCGCCAATCAATTTGAATTGGCTGCCAAAGGGGACGACGATTCGCGGGCCGTAACCGTAATCATCAACCTGATGGTCGCCGTAGAGCATGTTCTCGGTTTCCAGGCCGATTCTTCCGATGCTGCCCAGCTTAAGGGTTGCATCAAGGTAGACATACAAGTTCTTGGAGGTGCCATAGTATTCAACGTTGGCCCAGACATTCCACTTGGCAGTGAGGTCGTATGAGGCGCGAACGTCCAGGAGCGCTTCGGCTTTGCTTTCTTTACCAAAAACGCCAAGGTTTAATTCCAACCACCAATTTGACTGGCTATATCTGGGACCAGCTACGGCTACGACTGGGGTAGTTTTTGAACCGGGATTCGGCAGGATAAACCATCCATCCTTGCCCCAGTGACTCGATGTGTCTTTTTGCACCCCGTGCAGCAGCAATTTGGCGTTAAGCGTATTCTCCGCTTGAATGGGTGACGTCCAGCCAGCCGAAATACCAATAGCAAGGCAGGCTACAAGTAGAATGAGTGCTTTTTTCATGATTTCCCTCCTGATGGGATTGTTTATGTTTAGGTTTCTCTCTCCTCTAGCTCCTCTCTATCAAGGAACAATTGTTAACTTGATTGTTAACCAATCATGCTATATCATTACTGATGAGTGGCAAATATCACCACAGGGTGATAAATAGCACCATTATATGGCAGTTTATTTATTATTATGGCTAATGTTCGTTATTTATCGCTGTTAATTAATTAGATAAATAACTTGATATTTGTTATAAGTTGAAAGTTTAAAGAAGTAGGTATAGTCCTTAGTTTAAAGTTCAAGGTTTTTCAGTTATTACCTATTACTATCGACTTCCCTCCATACATTTTTCATTAAACTTAATACTTTTAACTTTTTTCAATGTTTACAGAGGTATTACAGCAATTAGGACTCCCAAAAAATGAAGCCAAGATTTACGAGGCCCTGGTTAACCTTGGCAAAGCAAATATTTCCGCTATCTCCAGCGCCGGCAAAGTTAACCGCCGGAATGTATATGATTCTCTGGCAAATTTATTGGAAAAGGGATTAGTAATACGCGTGCAGGAATACCGGCAAACTTTTTTCCAGGCAGCTGAGCCAAAAAGATTGTTGGATTTACTGACTGATCAAAAAAAGAAAATAAGTACCCTTGTGCCGGATTTAAAAAAGGTTTACGCAGCGCATTTTCCCGAAGAGCAGGCTTTTATTTCTCGTGGGATTGAGGGTACGAAGAACTTCTGGAAGTACGTCACCTCACAAGCCAGACCGGTTTTGTTTATTGGCGGCAAAGGCGCCTGGCACGATCCCAGGATTAATGAAGAGAGGAAAATTTATTTTTCTACCTGCCGGAAGCGCGGTATTCCGATTCGCGGTCTTTTTGACCAGGAAATGCTGGATCACGGGCAGGACGTTTATTCGCAGTACGATCCGGCCTTGATACGTTTTTTCCCCAAAGAATACTCGACCCTGTCTTCCTGCGATATTTGCGGGAACCGGGTGCTGTTCTTTCCCGTGCCCAGTGAAAAAAATATTGAAAACATTATTATTTTTAATATTATCAGCCAGCCTTTGGCGGATTCATACCGGAAATGGTTTGAGTTGATCTGGATGGCAGCCGTACCATTAGATAAAAAGCATGGATAAGACGATTGAAAATAAATTAAATTCCCTTGGTCTGACTAAAAGCGAATCCCAGATATACCTGGCGGTGATTGAGCTGGGCAAAACGAGCATTTCAAAAATCGCGGATAAGACGAAAATTAACCGCCGTAATATTTATGACGCCATCAGCACTTTGATTGACAAGGGTCTGATTTTTCAGATTATCGGAGAGAAGACAGGGGCTTATGCGGGCGTGGATCCGGATAAGCTCGTGGAATTGATACAGTCAAAGGAGATCATGCTGGAAACCGTTTTGCCCGAACTGGAAAAAAAATATAAGGAGCGAAAAATCAGGGAGCACGCGGTGATTTACAAAGGCGTGGAGGGTTTTAAAAATTACTTAAACGACATTTTAAACGCCGGACAGGACGTCTACTGTCTTGGCGCCAAGGGTGGCTGGAGCTGTCCGGCACTCGGCAGTTTCGCCGATTGGTTTGAAAAAGAAAGAATACGCAAGAAAATCAAGGTTTTTAACCTTTTTGACCAGGAAATGAAGCCTTTAATTAGTAAAAAACCCACCTACAATTTATTAGGTGAGTATCGTTTTTTACCCAAAGAGTATTCAACGAATTCAGCCGTTGATGTATTCGGCGATCGGATGGTTACTTTCACCGGCTTGTCTCCGGAAAAATTTGCTGACGACGTTACCCTGTTTGTTTTAGCCAGCCACGAAGTTGCCCAGACCTGGCGTACCTGGTTCAAATTTCTCTGGGATCAGTCTGGTTAGAAAAATCTATAATCCTTCGTTTCTACCTTCGTCTTTTGGACTTCGGCCTACGCCGACCGTAGTCGGCTACGGCCGACGAAGGTCGGGGGATTCTCCCCATTTTATTTCTTCGCAGTCTACTGCGAAGTTTTGATATTGAGGAAAAAAAAGAGACGCTGCCGTGGAGAGACGACAGCGTCAGTAATCAAATTTGCGGTTTTATGCCCGAGCCGGGGGATCCAAATGGATGCAATCCGTATTGATGATATGGTAACTGTCCCGTATGTCATCGGCTAGCAGATCTTTCGGCTGGCTATAAAATATCTGGGTATCTCCCCCTTGTAGGCTAAGAGTGCCGCTGACCAGCGCCAGAACCGGAGTTCCTTTCATTTTTTCCGCTGCTTCAAACAAGGGAATGCATTGAGTTGGTTCGCCACGCAATTTATGCGTGGAGTTCGTGAGTTGCAGTAAAATGTACGTACCGACCGGAATATCAGGGGTTTTTTCGTTATTCGTAACTTTCATCAGTGTCTCCCCATCATTAATTCCCCTCGCACTGGTATAAATTACGATAACCATTAAAAGCACTTTATTAATCCGCATTGGTTCCTCCTCTGATTCAGTGTTTTACCCATTTTACCTCAACTGGTTGGGAAGTCAAATTATAAAAAACAAAAAACCCTCAAAAAATTATAGAGAGTTTTTTGCTATATATAAAATCGTAGATTATTCTTTTTTCTTCTTGAGCGCGTCCTTCAGTGCTTTCCCCGCCTTGAATTTGGGAACCACCACCTCGGGAATCTGGATCCTCTCAGAAGGGTTCTGCGGATTGACGCCGCCTCTGGCAGTGCGCACTTTGGCCATGAAGGTGCCAAAACCAGTCAGGGTGACTTCCTGTTTTTGCTGCAGCGCTTCAATGGTAATGTTTTCAAACGCTTCAATCATGTCTTCGGCCTGTTTTTTGGAGACGCCGATTTTTTCCGCGATCCTGTTTATTAATTCAGCTTTATTCATAATTCCACCTCCCTTCTATATGCTTTCGCATTAACTTTAATGATTAGACAGAGGTTGTTACGTTGATACGTTCAATTGTTTCAGCTTTTTTAGTTTCAGGGTCTATTGTTAGAAAAACCGCATTTATTATGCATTCGCCTTTTTCCGGGATCTGATGGGCTTTCCTCTGGTTTTCTGTGAAATTGTTGATAATTATGTCCTTATCCACCCCTAAAACCTCATTTTTTGGGCCAACCATACCTACGTCTGTTATATACGCGGTACCGCCGGATAATATTTTCTCATCAGCTGTGGGTATATGGGTATGCGTACCCAGTACGGCGGAAACCCGGCCGTTCACATACCAGGCAAAAGCGACTTTCTCCGAAGTAGCCTCGGCATGCAGATCTATGATTATGCCGGCCAGGTTTTGCTCAGCGTGAGCGGATAATATTTCATCAACTTTTTTAAATGGGTCGGAAAATTCCTCTTCGATAAAAACCCGTCCATTTAAGTTTATCATAAGCAAGGGGTACGAGCCAACAAGAATTGTTTTTTGTCCAGCGCCAGGCTTGGACTCCGGATAGTTGGCCGGCCGGATCAGCGGGGCGTCGGGATTGGCGAATATTTTTTCTACCTCGGGCTTTTTCCAGATATGATTGCCGGAGGTAAAGAAGTCTATGCCATACCCCAGGCACTCGTCAAGAGTTTTTTGGGTAATGCCGACGCCGTGCGCCAGATTTTCTCCATTGGCAATAGTAATGTCCGGCTGGTATTTCTTTTTCAG
Source organism: Patescibacteria group bacterium (assembly GCA_041660605.1). Lineage (GTDB taxonomy): Bacteria > Patescibacteriota > Patescibacteriia > UBA10025 > JAHIVO01 > JBAZWB01. The sequence continues at coordinate 244,521 of JBAZWB010000002.1, read as the reverse complement.
TTCAGGCAGGACTTTCGCAATGGCCCGGCGGCCAGCTTTGCCCACGATATCGCCGAAGAATAAGACTTTTAGCATATTTATCGTGCGTATTCTGTAATGCGGGTTTCGCGAATGACATTGACCTTTATTTCGCCGGGATATTTCAGCTCCTCTTCAATTTTATTGGCAATATCCCTGGCCAGCTTGACGGCCTGCAGATCATCAATTTTTTCCGGCATAACGAAGACCCTGACTTCCCGGCCGGCCTGAATGGCATAAGTTTTTTCCACTCCGTCAAAAGATTTCGCCAGGTCTTCCAATTCCGTCAGCCGCTGGAGGTAATCCTCATAGGTGTCTTTTCTGGCACCCGGCCGCGCGCCGGAGATGGCATCGGCAATTTTCACGATCACCGATTCCAAAGACGGGGGTTTATCCTCGTGATGGAAAGCAATGCAGTTAATTATCTCCTGTGAAAGGCCGAATTTTTTGGCAATGTCTTTGCCTATTTCCGGATGAGTGCCCTGTACTTCATGGTCAATCGCCTTGCCGATGTCATGGAAAAATCCGCCTTTCTTGGCAATGGCGACATTGCCGCCCAGTTCCTCGGCCAGTAGAGCGGCGAGGTTGGCGACTTCAATGGAGTGGCGCAGGTTATTCTGCCCGTAACTGGTGCGGTATTTCAGCCGGCCGACAATCTGCAATAGTTTCGGATCAATGCCGGCGATGCCGACCTCATAGGCCGCTTCTTCCCCGGCTTTTTTAATATCCAGAGCCAGGTCTTTTTTAGCCGCCTCTACCGCTTCCTCGATCCGTCCCGGGTGGATGCGTCCGTCCTGGATTAATTTATCTAGGGCGCGTTTAGCCAGGTGTCGGCGGATCGGAGAAAAGCCGGAAACAATGATAGCCTCAGGCGTATCGTCAACGATAATTTCCACGCCGGTCAGCTGCTCCAGGGTTTTGATGTTTCTGCCTTCCCGGCCGATAATGCGCCCTTTCAGTTCGTCTGACGGCAGGTTGACCACCGTGGTGGTGGTTTCCGCCGTATGCGGGGTAGCGCATCTCATTATTACCCGGCTCAGCATGTCCTTGGATTCTTTTTCCATGGTTTCGTTTGATTCATTCTGCAGCTTGTTGATGCGATGCACCAGCTCTTCCTTAATTTGTTTTTCCGTGTTTTCCAGCAGGACGTTTTTTGCCTCTTCCTGGGTCAGCTCGGCGATTTTTTGGAGTTTGGCCATTTGTTCGCCCTTGATTTGCAGAATTTCCTTTTTTGCCTCCTCAAGCCTGTTGGCTTTTTCATAAATCCTCTGCTGTTTTTCTTCCAGGCTGATAAGTTTTTGGTCAAAAAGATTCTCGCGTTTTTCCAGGCGTTCCTGCAGGTGAGTCATTTCCTGCCGGCGTGACTGCGCTTCCAGCTTGGCCTCGTCAATGATTTTCATAGCCTTGTCTTTGCCCTGGATCAGCAGTTCTTTTTGCTTGTTCTTCGTTTCCTGGATTAGGTTGTTGAGTTTGGCCTCGGCGGTGTCTATTTGTTTGGCTGCCCAGAATTTCCTGCCCCACCAGCCAACCAGCATGCCGCCCGGCAGGCCAACCGCTGCTATGATGACCCAGATCCAATTTTGAATTTCCATATTTTTTAGGTTAATGATTGAAAAAGTTAAGTTTCGAAAAAACCGAGATATCCGCCCTGGGCGGATCCTCGACTACTTAGAGAAAAGGTTTTACGTTTAGTTATTTCTGGATTATTTTGTCCACTAATCCGTACTTTTTTGCTTCCACGGGAGACATAAAAAAGTCGCGGTCAGTGTCTTTCCTGATTTTTTCCAGAGACTGCCCGGTGTGCTGGGACAAAATTTCATTGATTCGATCGCGGATTTTTATGATGTGTTCCGCCCTGATTTTTATGTCCACTGCCTGGCCTTCTGCTCCGCCCATTACCTGGTGAAGCATAATTTCAGAGTTTGGTAGCGCAAAACGTTTGCCTTTGGCTCCGGCTGACAGGATGACTGCACCCATGGAAGCGGCCAAACCGACGCAAATAGTAGCCACGTCAGGTTTGACGTACTGCATAGTGTCGTAGATGGCCATTCCAGAAGTGACAGATCCGCCCGGAGTGTTGATATAAAGTTTTATATCCTTGGTTTTGTCTTCAGATTCCAAAAAAAGAAGCTGAGCAATGACGGTATTTGCTACCGCATCGTCGATGGGATTGCCAAGAAATATAATCCTTTCTTTAAGTAGTCGAGAATAGATGTCATAGGCGCGTTCGCCGAAATTTGATTTCTCAATGACTGTGGGAATTAGCTGCATTTATCGAAAGTTTTAGTTAATTAAATAGTATTTAACATTATAATGGGTTTGGGGGATTTGTCAACTGCGTAGTTAGGTTGACATATAATTAGTTTTTAACTAATATTGTATAATTGGATAAAATAAAAATTGGAAAGCATACAGGAGATATAAATGCACATTAAACAATTTATCGGAGCAGCAAGATTGTTTATTAGATCTTGTCGGGAGTTTGCACCGGGTTCTCTATATATTTTTTTGAAAAACCACATTATCCGTAGAACAAAAAATATATTGAGGATCAAAGAGGAAACGCAACCGGATATTCTTGGTATTGAAATTACCACCTATTGTCCCTGGAGATGTAAAGACTGTTATGTCCCCGTCGAACTAAGAAAAGATAGAACAGTCATAGAAGAAGATCTATTGTCTCTGACATTAACACAGACTCGAAAATACGGTATTCGCTTATATGGCTACATGGGAGGTGAGCCAATGAGGGAAGACACAATACCATTGATTCTAAAGGTTGCGTCACAAAATCGTGATCTTACTTTCATTATTTGCACTAATGGTTATGATATCGCACGACATGGCGCTTCCCAATTCATAAATGCACCAAATGTTGGGGTTCTACTGAGCTTTGACGGTTTTGAAGAAACAAATGATGGGATAAGGGGCAGGGGTAGTTACAAAAACGTTATGCAAGCCGCCAGTCAGTTAAATCAGCTCAAAAGAATATTTGGCGCCTCCATAACCGTTAGGAGAGAGAATATTGATGAAGTCCTTAGTACCGATTTTATTTCTCATTTGAGCAACCAAGGATTCAAGTACGTAGCTCTGGTTAAGTACTGTGCCACAGATGAAGCGCATAAGGATTGTGAAGTTACGGATAATGAGATAATCAGCCGATTGGCGCAATTACGTATGAAAACCATGACTTGGCCGATTTTTCTTCAGACAAATCTAGTCGGCGATTTCTTCTCGTTCAACAGAAGATCCGCACATCATACGATTTACTTAGGGATTCGGGGAGACATTTATGTGAAGCGAGAGAACATGTTGTTGCCCATTGGAAACGTATGGTCTCAGACTTTCGAGGGGATCATGACAGAGAATACGGTCGTCTATGGCGAAAAATATTATCCAATCAATCTATGACACGAGGTGTGTTAATCAGGATAGGCAAAGGATGAGTGGCAAATTCATCCTTTTTTATTTTCATTAAATAATATTCTTTATCAAATTCGACCATTGTGTCATCCATTTAATATTGATACAATAAATCAGCTGGAAACTCAAAAAATATTCGGTAATTGCGGCAATTGATAAGCAGATGTTCACTGTGAGGCATAAAATTAATATGCAATCATTAAATTTTAAAATCGCCTATCTTGTTTCTCGTTTTTTTGATTTGGTTTTTTGGATCATGCCAATAGGCGCACTTATTGTTTTCTCGCCCTACTTCAGTGGCAGCAATCGTATTATTTGGATTGTTGGTTTATTAATCATCGCCGGCGTTTTGCCTTTTTGTATTCTCTTATTTTGGCTGAAAAAGGGCAAGGTATCTGACCTCGATTTTTCCAATAGGGAGGAGCGCACGCCAATAATACTGATTATTCTGTTTTGCTGGATTTTAGCATTAATTTTTACCTGGGCTTTAGCTGGTCCTCGCTTGATTATTATAATTTTTATCAGTGCTATTATTACCGGCGCGTTAGTCCTGATAATTAATTTATTTTGGAAAACCAGCAATCACACTTTAGCCGCAACAATAATAGGATTTTTACTAATTTATTTATACGGCTGGAGCTATTCATGGGTATTTGTACTTATTCCCCTGGCGTTCTGGTCTAGATTGGTATTAAAAAAACATAATGTTTGGCAATTAGCCAATGGCATTATTCTTGGTTGTCTTTTTTTCGTTATTTTACGAATATTGAGTTAATAATATAAAATTTAATAGCGTTCGGTATTAGCCCGGCTATTTTTTGTGCCTGCTGTCACTGAAGTATTTGGATTTTTTTGATACACCAATATCCGGCTGAGTGGTACGCAGGCTGCAATTAAGTACATAAATTATTTTGCCGGTATCACCTGCCAGCCACTGTCAGTTTCCTTGAGTTTTCCTTTGACAGTGAAGCCGGCGGCTTTTTTGTGCCCGCCACCGCCAAAAAATTTGGCGATTTTAGAAACATCAATGTCCGGTTGCGTGGTACGCAGGCTGCCTTTAATGGTGCCATCGGATTTTTCCCGCAGGACCATGATAGCTTTAGCCTGTTCGACATTGTTAAGAAAATTAGAGATGCCCTCGCTGTTGTCCTCTTCGATACCCAGCTCCTGGAAATCTTTGATGGTCAGTACGGTGCTGACAATGCCGGTGCTCTCGTTTTTTTTCAGCCTGGCCAGCGCCCTGCCCCAGAGCTGAAGCTGAGCGAGCGGTTTATTCTTGAAAGTATTGGTCGTAATTTCCTTGGCGCGGGCGCCGTAAACCAGCAGTTTCGCGGACACTTCCATGGAAGAAGGCGTGGTGCCCAAATTTGAAAAACTTCCGGTGTCGGTCAGGATCCCGGTTAAAAGCTGGGTGGCCACCTCTTTGGTTATCGGTAGGCGGAAATAGTCCAGGAAGTGGAAAATAATTTCCGAAGTAGAGGAGGCCTGGGAGTGCACCAGGTTAATATGCCCGAAACGCTGGTTAGTGGGGTGATGATCGATATTTACTACGATTGGCAGGCCCTTCAATTCGCGGAAATGACGTTCTACTCCGGCATACGCCAAGTCGCCTGAATCAAGAATGATGACCAGGTCGTGCTCTTTTTCCAGAATTTTATTCTCATCATTGGTAATAAAGCCGGTCTCCGGAAGGAATTTCAGATACTCAGGCGTAGGCGTCAGGCAAAACAGCGTATGCTCCTTCTTAGCCAGCCGCAAATAGTAACCCATGCCCAGCAGCGAACCCAGGGCGTCGCCGTCAGGATGCTGATGGGCGATAACCAGGATTTTATTGGCCTTGCTTATCTCCTCTTTAATTTTTTGAAAAATTGGATAAAATTCAGTCATACATGTTAGGCTACCGGTTTAGGATTTTGAGTAGCACTATATATTACTCGTCGCGGTGGATTTTGTCAATAAGCGAGTCGATGTGACTGACATTTTCAAGGGTTTTATCCAGCTCAAATAATATTTTTGGAATTTTTCTCAGGATTATTTTTTTGCCCAATAAATGCTGTATCGGCCCGGCTTTTTTCTGCAGCCAATGCAAAATTTCTTCCTGCCCGGTGTTAGGCAGTATGCTGATAGTTATTCTAGCCTGGCTTAAATCCCTGGTCGTGTCTGCCTTTGTGATGGTGACCAGATGGCCAGCGGGAATCAGGTCTTCGCGCAATAATATCTGGCTAAGCTCTTTTTTTATTAATTCATTGATCTGGAAAATGCGGTGCGTAGCCATTTATAGTTATTAAAATTAACTTGGTTTACTTTATCAATTCCTCTTTGGAAACATCCAAAAAATCGCCTTCCTGGATGACCGTATCAGTTTTTATCTGCAGACCGCATTCCGTCCCTGAAGGAATGCTGGCGACTTCTTGCTTCGCCTGCTGTAATTTTTCAATTATGCCGGTGCCGATTTCCACTTTATTTCTGATTATTTTGACTTTGGCGTTTTTTTCGATCTTTCCTTTTGTCACTAGACCGCCGATGATTATCTGCTTTTTTTCTGAGTGGAAAATCGCCAGTGTTTTAACCCGGCCCAGCTCTATGGTTTCTATCTTGATTGATTTCATCCTATCAACTTCTTTTTTTACGTGCTCTATGAGGTCGTAAATAACCGGATAAATGCTGATATTTACCTTTTTTTCCAGAGCCATTTCGGAAACTCTGGAATTTGTTTTAACGTTAAAACCAAAAACATCCGCGCCGGCGCTGGCGGCCTGCAGAACGTCGGTTTCTGTGATGTTGCCCAGGCCGTGTTTGACGATTTCCACCTTCACCTCTTCATTCTCCAGCGTCTCCAGCGATTGGGCGATGGCTTCCCGTGAACCAAAAACATCGGTTTTCAAAATAATATGGTAGGATTTTTTTCCGTTTTTTTTATCATCTTCGCTGGTTTGCACCTGCTGCCAGGTTTGTTTGTCGCGATAAACTTTCTGGCGGTGCTGCAGCTGCTTTTTCATTTTTTTCAGCGAGGTATCGTCGTCAATGGCCAGCAGGAAGTCGCCTACTTCCGGCACGTCTTTCAAGCCGAGAATCTTTACCGGCATTGACGGGTTAGCCGCGGTGACGATTTTTCCTAAAGAGGTTTTAAGCATCCTGATTTTGCCTACCACCTGGCCGACTCTGACCGCCTGCCCCTGCTTAAGCGTACCGGATTGGATCAGGACGGTAGCCACCGGGCCTTCGCCCTTGTCGATGTGCGATTCGACTATAGTGCCGATCACTTCTCCATCTGGGTCAGCTTGGATATTTTCCTTTTCCACTTCCGAGAGGAGCAGCAGCTGCTCCAGCAGATCATCGATGCCTTGCCCGGTTTTGGCGGAAATTGGCACGGTAATGATTTTTCCGCCCCAATCCTCCGGCAGTAGGTTGGCCTGGGCCAGCTGCTGTTTTACTTTTTCCACGTCCGCCTCCGGTTTATCTATTTTATTCAGGGCGACAATGAAGGGCAGTTTGGCGTTTTCAATTATTTTGATTACTTCCTGGGTCTGAGGCTTGATGCCGTCATCCGCGGCAATAACCAGGATAGCCAGATCGGCCACGCGGGCGCCGCGGGAGCGCATGGCGGTAAAAGCTTCATGGCCGGGAGTGTCAATGAAGGTGATCAGCTGGCCGTTTTTTATAGCCTGATAAGCGCCGACGTGCTGGGTAATGCCGCCGGATTCTTTTTCCATGACTTTGGTTTTTCTGATAGTGTCCAGGAGCTGGGTTTTGCCGTGGTCAACATGGCCCATCACCACTACTACCGGCGGCCGCGGTTTCAAGCCGGCGGTTTTTTCGGTCAATCTTTTTTCAATGTCCTTGTCATGAGTGGAGCTTTCTTTTTGCTCCTGCTGCTGGGAAGTCTTATAGCCGAAATCCTGCGCCATGATACTGGCGGTTTCATAATCAATCTGCTCATTGAGGTTGGCTAAAATGCCGTTTTTCATCAGTTCCTGGATTATCTGGGCTACCTGTTTTTTTACCAGCCCCGCAAAATCCCTGACAGTAATCGTGGCTGGTATGGAGATTTCCTGGGCAGCTCCCTTTTCTATGATAATTTCTTCTTCTTCGGGCTCCTCCTCTTTCTTACGCAAAGAGATGATTAATTTTGGGTCAGCCTTAAATTTCTCTATTATTTTTTTGGCCACCTTGTCGTCAATTTTTATGGCTTTGCGGCCGATATCAAAACCCAGCCGAGGGAATAACTCTTTCAGCTCGCTGGTTGGAATTTTTAATCTTCTGGCTAGTTCGGTGACGTTCATAAATTATTATTGTGTAAAAAAATTAAAAAACGATCTCAGACAAGACCGCTTTTAACATTACCTTTTGAAAGTTAATGTCTGCTTAGAACATACGGTTTTTGCCTACAATTATTTTCAGCTTTTTAGGGAGCACTTCCACTGTCACTGGCGTTTTTATGGTGGTTTGCCCGTCGGCTATTATCGGCAGGCATTCTTTCGAGCATTTCAGTTTGATTTTTTTAAACGGAAAGACGCTGTCCGGGGAATATTCCTTTTTAAAAATATTGCCGAAAAATCCGCTATTTTTATGTGAGGAAGAAACGATTGCTTCAAGTATGCCGTCTTTGGGGTTGCAGACCGATGCCCGTTTGGAATCATTAGATAATAAGGTGTCAAAGTTGCAGATACTGACCAGATCATTCTCGGAAGTCGGGCTGATGCGGTAACTGCCGCAATCCATTATTAGCTCTTTTTGCGCCGGAATTTCCAGCGAAGAAATAAAATATTGGTTATTTGCCTTGCCGAGATCGATCCTCTCTGTTATACGGGCAGAAATGGTATCGCAGGCTAATTCATTTTCCGGGATACCCAGGATTCTAGCAATCTTATTATTTTTTCCAATCGGTATTATTCCGAGAGTAACTTTCAAATCCGGCAGCAAGCTAATAATTTTACTGATTGTTGCATCGTCTCCGACAGCCACAATAGTGTCCGCTCCTTTTCTGACTGCGTCGCCCATTACTTCTTTTAAGCTTTTTAAAATAGTTAATTTTTCGGTACGGCCGTTAATGCCGAGGTCCATCAGTCTTGCTTCGATCCGGTATAATAATGGTGAATATTTCTTATCGGCCAGAAAAATATCGTAAATATAGTAGAACATAATTACTTTTGATTCTTCTTTGCCTCTTTGTTTTCTATTGCCGCAACTTCGGAAAGCATGGTGCACTTCCCGTTTATAATGGCGCCTTCTTCGACTGATAATTTTTTTGTTTCCAGGTTTCCCAGGATTTGTGCAGAACTTGCCAGCTGCGCTTTATTTATCACTTTCACGTTGCCCCTGATTTCACCGGAAAGAAAAAGGTTGTTAGCCTCGACTTCGGCTTTGATTTTTGCGTTTGGGCCGATTTTCAGATCGTGGTTGGTTTTCAGCGATCCATGGACAGTACCCTCGACAGTGACATTCCCTTCAGCTTTGAAATTTCCATCAACTTTAACGGAAGGCCCAATTATCGTTTCCGTCTCGTGATCATTTTTTCTTTGGTCGTAATTGTTGAAAATTGCCATAAAGTTATTTTAATATTATTTGCTTTATTCTAGTATTTTCTGGCGATTTAGTCAAATCGAGATTGCTAATAATGATATTATATTATACACTCAAAATTGACTAATAAGTAATTAATTTATCTAATATGCCGAAAAATAAAAAGAAGAAAAAGGCGCTCCAGGGCATGGAGCATCTGTCTGAGCAAATTGATTTTCAAAATTCTAATGATCAATCCATCAATGATAATGACAGCATGTCTGAAACACACTTAAATCTCAAACATGATCTGTTGGTTGTATTTACTATTATATCTGTTTTAGTGCTAATTGTTTTAGCATTAATGTACCTTGATAAAACTACTAATTATCTTAATATAATTGCAGAAAAATTTATGTCATTCATTTAGATTGTTTTTACGACACTTAATATTTGCTAAAATTAGCAATAACTCTGCAATTCAATACATATTATAGTAATATAGGTACACTATTTAAAATCATGATATTTTGCATATTTACTGTATTATGTTCCACGTGGAACATAATTTGGGATTCATGATTTGTTTTACACCAAGTAATAGGTAATATCAATCCAAACCATTCTACACTCGTAATTTCCCCCTTCGGGGGATCCACGGCATGTCGCCATGGCATGCACCCGCAGGGTGACAACAGGTCTGCCTGCCATTACCAATGCCCCTATAGTTCAACGGATACCCCGCCCGCCTTAGCGAGCCCTCGTAGTTCAACGGATAGAACAAGGGACTCCTAAGCCTTAGATAGAGGTTCAATTCCTCTCGAGGGCAGTTGAGGCGAGCGGGGCGGGGAACAAAGGACTCCTAAGCCTTAGATCCAGGTTCGATTCCTGGTGGGGGCAAGGGCAATGGCAGGCTATTAGAACAAGGGACTCATAAGCTATAAAATGGAGGTTTCCCTCTTTGAGGGATCACCCGTAGGGTGACAATTCCTCTCGAGGGCAGTTGAGGCGAGCGGGGCGAGAAAGCCTTTGATCCGAGCTAAATTACTGGTGAGAACAATTTATGGGCCGTTAGCTCCCCATACCAGCCTCCCTCTGTTCGTCGGTACGGGGCAGGCAGTTGCTAGATTAGCTAGTCAAGGCTATTGAGCCTAACGTATAGTATAATTAGTGATTACTTTTCCCGCTTTAATTATGGGCCAATAGCTCAGTTGGTAGAGCGCCGCATTCGCATTGCGGAGGTCAGGGGTTCGACTCCCCTTTGGTCCATAATTAAAGCGGGACTCAGACGGAAATTAGATTCTCCCTAGGTCAATTGGCGATGGCAGGCGGGGCGCTGCATTCGCATTGCAGAGGTCGCCGGTTCGATTCCGGCACGGTCCACCAGAAACTTACACTGAAAAATCATGATTCGCTAAAAACGTTCCACGTGGAACATTGAAATACAAGAAGCGCAATACTTTTAAGAAATTCCAACAACGTACTTGACTAGACAGGCTAATAAGATAAAATTCATAGGTTAGTAAAAAAGTATAAGGGCCTCTAGCTCAATTGGTAGAGCGCTTCCATGGCATGGAAGAGGTAAGGGGTTCGATCCCCCTGAGGTCCACCAAAAAACAGTTCAATAAAAGATGAACTGTTTTTTGATAAATAATTATTCTAAGCAACCGGCGTGGCAGCTTGCCAAGCCATCTCAAAAAGCGTTCGAAGTGATTTAGTAATTTCTATACTTTCAATTAATAAACCAAACTCATCAGCTTTAGGATAAATTAGGGCAAGTGAGCGATCATCAATGATCGCCATATCTATGGCGAATAAATCATTTTCGTCCACCAATCGAACCTCATGTTTATTATTTTTTGTTTTGTTAATTCGCGCAGCATAACTTTTATCTACTGGATTAGTTGACATAATTTCTTTGATTGATATTTTCATTTGTACTGCCTTTTCTGGAGTTAGCATAACCTCTTCGTAATTAGATAAAATATCCTTAATTGATCCATAAAAATATACTGACTTTTTAGCCTGGCAGATTTGTGCGTATATTTTTTTAACACCATCGCTGCCCTCATAATATTTTATAGATGGCTTTTTTGTCCGTGAATTATAAAATGCTCGGATTAGGGGCAGTACGCGTTCAATGCTTTTTTGTTGTGTCGCCAGCATTTCATTTAATGCTTCGGGATTTTCCGCAATAAAAAAAGATTTGGAATTTTTTGGCACTCTTCTGACTAACCCACGTCGCAACAGAGAATCAAGCACAATGTACACCGTCGGTCGTTTTAATAATGATTTCCGGGCAATTGTGACCACTGAACTTTCGCCAAGCTCAAGAACTGCGAGATATACTTTCGATTCTTTGTCGGATAATCCGATTGCCTCTAAATATTTTTCCATCATATTTTTATGATTTGATGATATCAGATGTGAACAAATATGTCAATAATTCTGACAACAATAATTATAGATTTAATACATATTCAATATAATTGGGTACATTATGATAAATATATGTCAGGATAATTGACAATAATAATAATTGCTATATAATAACACATTAATAAATAAATTACTTGTAAAACTCAAAGGAGTAAAAGTGGACATTAATAAAATTCAGGGGTATGTATTCCTAGTTTCCGGAGAAATCAATTTAAAGAATTGCCAGGTATTAGCTGAAGGTTCGTCATTGCTGAAAAATTCTGATAACAGTGGTTCAGCAGTTGACTTTGATCAAGCCAGAACGCAAATAAAAAAAATTATTGATCTGACTGGAAGCGACAGTGCCGATAATTTGCTGCGATGCAAGTTGATGACCAAACTAAGACTGGGGTTGAAACTTTCACCGATTGAATTTGCTAAACAACTAGGCATCTCCCCGCAGACGGTATATCGCTGGGAGAACTTTAAAATCGCCCAGCCACCTCGTCCGTCGCACCTTCACGGAATTGAGCAGCTATATGCCTGTAAGTCCGCTCCATCACGAATCTTAATAACTGGTGCGTATGAACGGGAACCGGGAAAGACAATCGTTATTGTTGGCACGCTTGAGAAATAGCATGCCTAGGCAGGAGTAACCTAATGTCAAAAGCCAATTTTCTGGTATACATACCAGAGGAGGCGGAGCAGAGCCTGAAGCAGAGCCGAAATGTATATTTTGATTTAGGTTTCGTGTTTCTTGTCTCTGCATCCATGAAAGTGGTGTACGCCGGCCGTAAGTCGCATAAAGAATTAGTGGCCGAGGCGTTGCAGGCAAAGCTGGTGGATGAACCGTTTCGGGTTTGTGGGGGCGGCGAACTTTTATTCGCCAGCGGAATAAGTTTATTCGCACGAGGAAGCAGCGGAACTTATGGATGGCCATCTCGTGCTGAGATCGCGCCGGTGCTTGAGTGGTTTGTGGCTACCAAGCACCCGGAGCTTCAGCTGAAGCTCGATGATATGTGGCACTAACATAGTTCATTCTTTATTCAGCTTGTCATCTCCAGCCGCCGAGGTCTTCCAAACCACGGCGGTTTTTAAAATAATTCTCTTTTTAAATGACCCTTGACAAAGTAATATGGATCATATAAAGTAGTGGGGTACTGGGGGGGAGTATACTAACGAGCGTAAAATGGCAATGAATAATAAGCGAACTTTATTGAAAAAAAATCCGTCCAGTAGGGGGGCGAGCTGCGATTTTAGCGCTATACAGACGCGATTGCACCGGATTAGCGGCCAGATAAATGGCATTGAGAAAATGATTGATACCAGGAAAGATTGCCTGTCGGTTTTACAGCAGATCGTGGCAGTTCGCAAAGCTCTGGATCAGGTTGCCCTACTGGTTTTAGAAAGCGAAGCTAGAGGCTGTTTGTCCAGCAAAAAAGGCGGTCAGACCCTAAGTGATCTAAACCGCATTGTCGCTGCCCTATTCAAGGCTGTCTAGCGATTTGCTATTAACTATTTGCTAATTAATAATAACTAATAACAAAATTTATGTCAGAGGTAATTTTTACCGATCAAAATTTTGAATCCGAGGTGCTGAAATCGGACAAGCCTGTCCTGGTTGATTTTTGGGCAACCTGGTGCGGGCCCTGCAAGATGCAAGGGCCGATCGTGGAGGAGCTGGCCAAAGAGCTGGAAGGAAAAGCAAAAGTTGGCAAGCTGGAAGTGGATCAGAATCCGCAAATGGCCCAGAAGTTCGGAGTGATGAGCATACCGACTTTGGCAATTTTCAAAAACGGTAAAATCGCCTGGCAGGGCATCGGCCTGCATCAAAAAGGCAAGCTCACCGAAGAGGTAAGCAAGATCCTGCCTAAATAATTTAAAAATACAAAACGATTATGTTATATGATGTAATCATTGTTGGTGCTGGCGCTGCCGGCATGACTGCAGCGATATATACAACCAGGCGGGAAATGAAAACATTGCTGATTACCCAGGACATCGGCGGTCAGGCCTCCACTACTCCTGATGTGGAAAACTTTCCCGGTTTTGAGAAAGTTGACGGGCTGGAGCTGATGCAAAAGTTTCAGAAGCAGGCGCAAAGCTTTGGGGCGGAATTTGCCTTTGAGGAAGTTAAAGCTATACAGAAAGATGGCCAGTATTTCCATGTTGTTTCCAGCAATAAAGAGTATGACAGCAAAACAATAATATTATGCTTCGGCCTGACCCATCGCCATCTCGGCGTTGACGGGGAAGAGGAGCATATCGGCAAAGGCGTTTCCTACTGCGCTACCTGCGATGCGCCGCTTTTCAGAAACAAAGACGTGGCGGTAGTCGGAGGCGGCAGCGCCGCTTTGGACGCTGCCTTGCTTCTTTCTAAGATTGCTAAAAAGGTTTATCTTATTCACCGGCGCGATGAATTTCGCGGCGAAGAGATATTAGTTGAACGGCTAAAAAGCGCTGAAAATATTGAAGCGGTTTATAATTCTAAAGTAAAAAAAATAAGCGGTAATACCGTTGTCGAAAGTCTGACAGCGGTTGACGTGAAAGATGAGGCAAAAGAAAGGGAGATAAAACTGAACGGTATTTTTGTGGAAATAGGATTTCAGGTTAGAGCCGACCTGGTAAAGGGCCTGGTGGAGCTTGATGACAAGAATCAGATTATCATAAGCAAAAACAATGAAACATCGGTGCCTGGAATTTTTGCCGCTGGCGACGTGACTGATATTATTTATAAGCAAATAATAATCTCCGCTGGTGAAGGGGCGAAGGCAGCCTTGCAGGCGTATAAATATTTAAATGCCAATAAGGCCGGAGGGGTGGGCATTGACTGGGGTATAAAAAATAAATAATATGCATGTTTCCCGCAGAGCATTTAGGACGCCCTCCTCTCCAATACGGAAATTGTATTGTCTTGCCGAGGCAGCCGAGAAAAGAGGACTTGAGGTTTATCATTTGAATATCGGCCAGTCGGACTTGCCGACGCCGCAGGAATTTTATGACGAGATAGGGAATTTTTCTAAGAAAACCCTGTCTTACGCTCCTTCCACGGGATACACAGAGACCATAAAAGCCTGGCAAAAATATTTCCATGATTTTGGCATTAGTTTTCAGGAGAACCAGATTATTGTGACCATGGGTGCCAGTGAAGCGCTGCTTTTTGCCTTTGTGGCAGTGGCGGATTATGAGGAAGAAATTATCGTTTTTGAGCCTTTATATCCGAATTATCTTTCGTTCGCTTCCATGGTGGATGTCAGGCTGCGCCCGGTAACCTTGAATATAAAAAACAGTTACCACCTGCCCCCGGCCGCGAAGATTCAGGAATTTGTGAATAAAAAAACCAGGGCTATTCTGGTAAACAACCCATCCAATCCTACCGGAGCCGTATATACCAGAGAGGAGCTGCAAGACGTGATTGACCTCGCGGAAAAGAATGATTTATACATTATTGCTGATGAAACTTACCGAGAGGTGATTTTCGGGAAAAATAAATTCATCAGTATCATGGATTTTCCCCAGGCGAAATCCAGGACCATCGTGGTTGATAGCGTTTCAAAAAGATTTAATTTATGCGGCGCGCGCATCGGCTGCCTGGCCAGCCAGAATCAGGAGATTATTTCGTCGGTAACTAAATTTGCGCAGGGACGGTTGTCCGCTCCTACCATTGAACAGCTGGGAGTGGCGCCTTTATTGGCGGATTCAAAAAAATTCACGGATAAATTAAAAACTGAATACCAACGGCGCATGCAGACAGTCGCTCAAGCACTCAGCCAGATCAAGGGGGTAAAATATGGCCATCCGGAAGGCGCGTTCTATTTGACCGTCGAGCTGCCTGTCAATGACGCGGAAGAATTCTGCCGCTGGCTGCTGGAAAAATTTCAATATGAAAACAGCACGGTGATGCTGGCGCCCGGGAACGGTTTCTATGTGACGGAGGGAATGGGGAAAAAAGAGGTGAGAATTGCCTATGTGCTGGAATCAAAGAAATTAGAAATGGCAATGCAGATATTAAAAAAGGCTTTAGAGGAGTTTAATAAGAAATTAACAATTTAGTGATATCATTTAGCATATGAAAACTATAAATCCGTTTGAAAATGTATTGAAGGGGCTTAAAAAAACAACAGAGCAGCTGGGTTTGGATAAAAATTGGTTCAAAAAGCTCAGTACACCCGACAAAGTAATTGAGCGCCAGTTAAATATCAAGCTGGATAATGGCCAGGATAAATCCTTTCATGGCTATCGCGTTCAATTTAATAACGCGCGCGGCCCTTATAAAGGGGGCATACGCTATCATCCGCAAGCGAACCTTGATGAAGTAAAAACCCTGGCTTTGCTGATGGCCGTCAAATGCGCCGTTGCCAATATTCCCATGGGCGGCGGAAAGGGAGGCATAACGGTAAACCCCAAGGAGCTGTCCGCCGGAGAGATTGAAAGATTGTCCAGAGCCTGGGTGCGGGGGTTTTATGAAGATATCGGCCCGCAAAAAGACATACCTGCGCCCGACGTTTATACCAATCCCCAGATAATGACCTGGATGGTGGATGAATATTCAAAACTAGCCGGCCAGTATACCCCGGCGGCATTTACCGGCAAGCCGCTGGATAAAGGCGGATCTGAAGCCAGGGAATTTTCCACTTCCATGGGTGGATTTTATGCTGTCAGAGAGTTAACAAAAAAATTAGGGCTCAAGCCTGAAAAAACCAGAGTAGCAGTCCAGGGATTCGGCAATGTCGGCTATCATGCGGCGCAGATCCTTCATGAGCATGGTTATAAAATTATCGCCGTGTCTGATTCAAAAGGCGGGATACTGGTTGAAGACGGATTCACGCCGGAACACGTCATGCGCGTAAAAAAGGAAAAAGGCGTTTTGGTCGGAGCTTATTGCGAAGGTTCGGTTTGCGATGTGATTGATCATAAAAAAATAACCAATGAGGAGCTTCTAGAATTGGATTGCGAAATTTTGATTCCGGCCGCTTTGGAAAATCAGCTGACAGCGGCCAACGCCGAAAAAATTAAGGCCAAAGCCGTAGTGGAGCTAGCCAACGGTCCGACAACACCAGAAGCCGACCAGATCCTGCGCCAGAGGGGAATAAAAATAGTACCTGATGTTTTGGCAAATTCCGGCGGCGTGGTCGTCAGTTATTTTGAATGGCTGCAAAACTTAAAGAATGAGCATTGGCCAGAGAAAGATATTTTGGACAAATTAGAGAAAATCATAATAAAGGAGTTCAATAATATTTGGTTGATTTCAGAAACAAAAAATGTTGATTTGAGAACGGCGGCTTTCATGCTTGGCATCGGCCGGATCATTGAAGCAGAGAAAAAGCCAAGGTAAGGCGTTAAATTTGACAAAAATTATAAAATAGGGTATACTTTTTAGGTATTAGAGCTATTTTGCTTGTCAGTAGCTTATGATATTTTTTCAACAAAGAATAACCAGAGAATACGTGGAATCAAACTGAAAGGTCCGCAATTTTTGCGGTCTTTTTGTTTTAATATAAAATTTTTACATTATTAATCGCCTATTGGCGAAAAAAGGAGAGGAATATGCGTAAAAAATTATTTTGGTCAGTTAGCATGATAGCTGGCCTAGCGCTAGTGTCTTTTTTTAGTTTAAGCGCGCCAGTGCAAGCTGTCACCCCACTTGTATTAGGAATGTCAGTGGATAGTGGCTACAGTACTACACTTAGCGCCACGACGGACTATACTCTGGAAGTAGCCTTTAGCCAGCTTATTCCGATAGGATCGCAGCTCACCTTCCGTTCGGATTTTAATGGCTATTGTCCGCCAGAAACTCCTTGTGGTCATAACTTTGAGAATGCGACAATTAACTTAGCAGGTGATATTTGGCCATGGAATGATAGCTTTACTGTCCAATTGTCCAGCTCCATTTCCGCAGGTATTAGCACAATTGTATTAAGCGACGTGCTTAATCCAGCCAATTCTGGCATGTATAGTATGCGCATTGAGGTGCGCTTGCCTGGGTCAGAAGGCCCTGGTGAAAATACATTTGCTGATAACCCGATTTTTCTGGGGAATATTGCGGTAAAAGGCCAGGTAAAGATGCCTGATGGCAATCCAGCTTCTAGTGAGCATGGTGTCGGCGTCAATGTCAGGACACAGGATTTTAATTTTAATTATGGTACTGGTGTTGATCAAAACGGCTGGTATGTTATTCCTAAAGTCACCCAGAATGGCACGCTTGTATCAGGCACAACCTATATGATAGATGCCTGGCCAGGCAGTACCCCCGGCGTGATTTCTCCGGATACGGTAAGTTTTGTCTATAATGGTTCGACCATTACCAAGAATATAACCTTGATAACAGCATCAAAAACAATTAATGCCACTGTGGTATATGAAAATGGCGACCCGGTAACTACAGCTAATGTCTGGGCAAACAAAAGAGACGGCGGCAGCCATGTAGGCACTGATACGGACAGCAATGGTGAAGCGCTTCTGTCCATGTCCGGCGGCAGCTGGGATGTCGGAGTTAATTGCGGTTGGGATCAGGAGCTGCAACAGCAGAAAGATTGCGATTGGTCGTATAATTCACAGGCAACGATGGTTGATTTTGCAAATAATAGCACAATTGAGTCCGAAGATATTACATTTACTGTACAGCAAACCAACGCCAGGATAAGAGGCACGGTATATTTTCCGGATGGAGTAACTCCTTTTACTGGCGGTTACGTAGACATCAAATCAGGCAATCAGGGAGGGAATGGAAGTGGCATAAACCAGGGATCTTTTTCGGCCAATGTTAAGGCCGGAGATTATAAAGTGACAGTTTACCCGGATAACATGAATCCAGATCTAGCCAAATATTATTCTGATGAAATCTCAGTACGCGTCGGTGAAGATCAGACAAAGACGCTTACTGTAGTAATGAAAGAAAAAACATCGGCTATTAAAGGTAAAGTTATGGATACGGATGGCAATGGTGTGCCTAGTGTCTGGCTTAACGGTTGGGTGAGAAACGGACAAGGCTGGGGTAATGTACAGACCGAAGCGGATGGTACTTTTACCATGTATGTTCAGGCAGGCGATTGGCAGTTGCAGCTTGACCAGGGCAGAAATGAAGGTGGTAACTATATTTCCGCTAATCAAAAGTCAGATTCGATTTTAGTCACAGAAGGTCAAACAGTAACCGGGATTGTCATTAACGTCCAGCTAGCCGATGCACGCGTTAACGTAAAAATTGTAGATAATAATGGCAATGCCGTTACCGATACTTATGGCTGGGCATATTGCCGCAAATCAGGCGGCGGTTTTGGCCCAGGATCGGAATTCGGCGCGGGTGTTGACAGAGGTTCAGCTAGCATTCCTTTATTAGGCGGATACGATTTTGTCTGCGGTATGAATATGCCGCCAGAAGGAAACCGTTCTTTGCTTGATGAAGTTGAATTAACTGTTGGCAAGGGAGAAACCAAGGATATTAAGTTAACATTAGTAGACAATGATTCAGCGATTATAGGCTGGGTAAAAGACCAGAACGGAAATATTGTTACCGGATTGGCCGGACAGGCTGAAGCAGCGGCTGTTGGTATGGGTGGCAACATGCAATATCATCCGGGCATTATAAATGATGACGGCAGTTACCGGATCAGCTTATTGGGAGGCACTAATGATGCCTTTGTTGTCCAAATCAATATTTTTGGCGCCCAAGAGGGCAATTCCCAATTTGTGGCTACGCAGCCGGAGCCCTCAGAAGCGGTGACAGTGCCAGCCAGTACTGAAGTTGTAAAAATTGTAACAATATACAGGGCTGATACTTATGTCGAAGGAGTAGTTCAGGACCCCAGTGGCAACCCGATGCCGCATGTCTGGATCAACGCAGATAATTATAAGCAGATGGAAGGCAAGATGAAAGGCGATTTTGCGGGCGGAAAGGTTTTACGCAGCGGAACAGAATCAAGGGGCGACGGTACATTCAGGTTAAACCTAGTGTCCGGAACATACATGCTCAATTCAGGTTTGCCCCCGGAATTTGAGTCCGACTATATGTCGCCTGAAGGAGTTGAGATTACGGTTACCTCTGGTACTCCCGCTACCGGGATTGTGATGAAGTACCGCAATGCTGATGCATATGTTACGGCTTCAGGCACATTAGAAGACGGCACCGTGCCTAATATGGGCTTTTGTCATGCCTGGAATCCGGAGGGCGGGAATTCCGGTCGCGAAATGATGGGCGGCAACGCGCGCATTCCGCTGACTACCGGTTCCTGGTGGATTGGCTGCGATACATATAACCCAGATACGAATAAATTTTATCGGTCAGAAGAGCAGCAGATATCAGTAGTAACCGGCGACGATAAATCCAAATCGTTTGTCATGAAACAGGCATTATTTAATATACCAGAGTCATTCAGCCAGACATTCACCGCCACACAACAGAATAATTTTACTCTGCCTGACGGTACGACCATAATGATGCCGGCTAATGCCGCTGGTTCTGATGACAGTACCTATACTTTCCGGGCTACTCCGGCTACCGATTTAATGTTTACTGATTCGGATAAGCCTTTGACTTTTGCCTGGGATTTAGAAGTAACAAAACAGAGTGATTCTAACACTGAATTGGTTGAGCAATTTGATTCTAGCGTGCAGATTTGCATGCCTTTGCCGGAGGAATATCTGGGGGTAGTCGGTTTGACTGCTGAAGATGTTTTCCCGAAATATTGGAATTCTACCGCCGGTGCCTGGCAGGTTCCCGATACAGCCGTGGTTACCGATAGTCAGGCATGTTTGCAGGTTGATCACTTTACCCAGTTTGCTTTAACCACCGGAGCTACCTTTGGCGCTTCAGCCTCTGCTGGCGGTCCGGCTGACGTGATTGCTACGCCGGTCAGCGGCGGCGGTCCGCAGGTTACTGTCTGGGATGGCGACGGTAACATGCTCGTGAATTTCTTCGCTTATTCGTCCAGCCTGCGCATGGGCATCCAGGCGGTAGTCGGTGATGTTAATGGCGATGGTGAAAATGAAATAGTGGTGGCGCCAGGAGCCGGTGCTGGTCCGCAGATCAGGATATTCAATATGCACGGCCAGGTCATCGGCCAATTCTTCGCCTTCCCGACAAACATCCGCGCTGGCCTGAATTTAGCTGTCAGCGATGTTGATGGCGACGGCACAGATGAAATAATCGTTACTACCATGCCGGGCGTTGGTCCGCAGATCAGGATATTCAATGGCCAGGGAGAAGTAGAATCGCAATTCTTCGCCTTCCCGACTACTTTCCGCGGTGGTGTTAATTTGACTACCGGCGATGTTGATGGCGATGGCGTGAATGAGATCATCGTGGTACCGGCTTCAGCCGGCGGCCCGCAAGTCCGGGTGTTTGACCATGACGGCACTGTTGTTTCACAATTCATGGCTTATGCCAGTTCGATTCGCGGAGGCTACCATGTAACAACCGGCGACATTGACGCAGACGGGACGGCAGACGTCATAGTTACGCCTGGCCCGGGACTGGGTCCGCAGGTGGCTATGTTTAACGGCAACGGCACGCTGGTAGGCCGGTTCTTTGCCTATGCTACGACTTTCCGCGGCGGCCTGAACGTTTCAGTTGGCGATGTCAGCGGTGACGGTGAGAACGAGATTGTCGCTTCACCGGAAAGCGGTGCTGGTCCGCACATCCGGGTATTTAATACCCAGGGTGAGGTGGTTTCCCAGTTCTTCGCCTACTCAAAGAGCTTACGCGGCAATTTCACTTCATTACTGGCGGATTTGAACCAGGATGGCACGAGTGACATTATCACTGCTCCTGGCAAAGGTATGGGCCCGCACGTGCGTGCCTTCAACTACGCCGGTGAGGTTATTGCCCAGTTCTTTACCCACCACACGGGATTCCGCGGCGGCATCAATATTGGTAGCATGCCAGCCCTGTAAAAACCACAGTTATTAGCGAATTTTAATACATCCCCCTCGTCCGATTTCGGGCGAGGGGGATGGTATTTGCCTCTAATAATTGTTTAGTATATAATGCTATCAGCATTTGTTAATGCCTTAATTATTAAGCCAGTTTTATGGAAAAAGAGATCGTAGAGCAAGTAAAAGGCAAACTTCTCGAGAGAAAGCAGCAGCTGGTTGCCCAGCTTGAGGAGATGACTAAAGAAAAGACATTTGATAAAGATCGGGTTCAAGCTAAATGGGAAGAAATGGGCGATAAGGAAGAAGACAGCGCCGTTGAGGTCGCGCAGTACCAGGATAATATTTCGCTGGAAAGAAACCTGGAGACTAACCTGGAGAAAATTGAGATAGCGCTTCAGAAGATTGAAAAAGGCAAATACGGCCTTTGCGAGAAATGCGGAAACGAAATAAATGCTGAGCGCTTATTGGCAAATCCAGAAGCCAGGCATTGCCTGAAGTGCCACGGCATCTAGACATTTTCTATGGATAAATTAAAAAATAAGATCTATTGGTGGCTACCGCTTTTGATAGCTGGTTTGTTTTTAATTGACCGGTTGACCAAATGGCTGGCCTTGAATAATCTGCCGCGTGAGGGCGTTTTTTTAATTCCAAAAGTAACCGGATTTGTTTTGGAGCGAAACCAGGGAATTGCGTATAGCGTCCCTATACCCAGTCCGGTTTTGATAGCCGTCGTAACTTTTATTTTACTGGTTTTGTTTATAATATTAATCAAAGCCGTACAAAAAAAGGAATTGATGGTCGTTTTATCTATTAGTTTGATAATCATCGGAGCTTTTTCAAATTTATTAGACCGTCTGCAGCACGGGTATGTGGTTGACATGATAGTCTTAACCTCTTGGCCGGTCTTTAATCTAGCTGATATTTTTATTTTAGCCGGCGGTATCTGGCTGATTTTAAAGATTTATAAGAGCCAGCAATTTCAGAGCAGCTGCGTTTCAGAAAAGGGATCGGGTGAAATGAATGAGGACAGGCTGGTAGTGAAAGAAAATTTATTCTGCGTAATTGACGGCGCTTCTAGCCTGAATGGCTACCATGATAGTTCGGGCAAGACGGGTGGTTATTTAGCCGCTTCCGTAGTTAGAGAAAAAATTACCGGTGGCCAGGGAACATTGATAGAAACCGTAACCAATGCCAATACGGCTATAGCCGAAGCAATGATTAAAAATAATATTGATGTTTCAAACACTGTAAATCGCTGGAGCGCCTCGCTGGTAGCAGTGCGCATTAAAGACGAAACCGCAGAATGGATAAAGATTGGAGATTGTAATTTGCTGGTTTTGAATCAGGACGGTTCTGTCAAATTGCTGGGTGAATACCATAACCATGATCTGGAAACGTTAAAAATGTGGAAAGCGCTTGCCCAAAAAAAGACTAAGAATATTCGCCAGCATTTACGGGAGCAAAACAGGAAGGTCAGGATGGAGACTAATATCAAATATGGCGCTCTGAATGGCGATAATCGAGCGATAAGCTTCATCCAAAAAGGGGAAATAAGCGTTAAAGGCGTAAAAAATATTATTCTTTTTACCGACGGCTTTTTAATACCAAAAGAAGATCCCGAAGAGTCTGAAGATTTTTTTGAAATGGTGGAATTGTTCCGCCAAGGGGGATTAAATATGGTAAGGCAGACAATACGTGATCTGGAAAAATCAGATCCTGAGTGCTGGAAATATCCCCGGTTGAAACAGTATGATGATATGGCAGCTATTGTCGTAAAATTATAGCTAGGAAAATAAATAAATAAATTACACTACCCACAGCTTTATTGAGTATGAGCGCAACGGTACTGGGACAGTTTGGTATACAAGCCATTGACAGCGTTAATGGCCTGTGTTAATTTTAGACATTCGATCATTGTCACTAATTGCTTAAAATGTGAAACATTTGAGCTGATAAGGAGGTACCATGAAAGCTCAAGTAAATAGCGATCTAGACAAGCTGCTCAAGTACGTAATGGAAGTCGATGGGAACGTCATCGTTCGGTCGCAGAGCCAATTGTCTACTTCTGCAAATCTCGATCGCGTAGAAGTTCTCGTACTGCACACTACTGATGGAGTGCATGTCACTGCAATTCGCGCTTCGTATCAGATGCGGTCAGACAGCGACTTCGTATGTTGTGAATTGTATGCGCAGACTTTTCTGACTAGCAAAAAGGGATCAAAAGAAGAACTTACCGGCTATGTCGAGCAGTCTCTTACGGGCAAAACTCCGTATAAGAAAGGAGCATTCGCCGAAACCCAGTGTCTTGCGACCTATAAGGGGAAACTCTGCATACCCGGGAGCAATCATCTTCTTCTTTATTGCGCTAACCTTTTAGATCATGCGGAACTCGCTTCTTCTAAATACGATTTAATCAGAAGCGGACTTAGCACGCTGGTCACCGAATGGATTGGCAAGCTACGGGACAGGGGATTCCTGTTCCAATTCTCTGAATAATTCTTCGATCAATGTTTTTTCGTCAATGAAGGGCAGTCCTTACCGATTGTCCTTTTTTTGTTATACTGTAGTCATGAGAATAAATAAATATATCTCGCTTTCCGGACAGGCTTCGCGGCGAAAAGCCGATGAGCTAATCCAGCATGGCCGCGTGCGGGTTAATAATTCCATTGTCCGTCAGCTGGGCATGGAGGTTGATCCGGAGAAAGACCGGGTTTTTATTGACGGGCAGTTGTGCCAGGTTAAAGATAATTTTATTTACCTGGCCTTTCATAAACCGCGCGGTTATGTCTGCACGCACGCGCATTATGACAATGAAAAATCAATATTCGATTTATTGCCGGAAAAATTCCGCCACCTGAAAATTGCCGGCCGTCTGGACAAAGATTCTGAGGGGCTTTTAATTTTATCCGACGACGGTGATTTGATTTATCGCCTGACGCATCCGAAGTTTGAACAGGAGAAAAGATACGAAGCCAGAACCAGCCGGCCGCTGAGTGCGGAAACAATTCAAAAATTAAAAAATGGCGTTGAACTTGAAGAAGGCCTGGCCAAAGCCGATACCCTGCAGAAATCCGGCGGAAATATTTATACTATTACTTTGCACCAAGGCTGGAAAAGGCAGATCAGGAGAATGTTTGGCTCCGTCAATGCAAACATCGTTTCCCTGACCAGAGTCAGCGAGGGTAATTACCGGCTGGGCGGATTGCCGTCTGGCGGTTTTAAAATAATCAGCCGCAGTGAAGTATTAAAATAAAGCCGCAGATTCCTGATGATCAGTGTAAATGCGGCTTTTGATATTGATTGGCACTTTGGTTGTGTGAAAAAGCTCGTTTGGGAATGGTATCTTTTGTTGTTTTGCTCGGTAGGGCGTATCTGTGGGAAATAGCTGACTATTCAGCTGATTTTAGGCTTGGGCAGAATTTTGAAATTGGTCTAGATGTGAAGCTCTTTGCCTGGACATTTTGTGTTCTGCGTGGCAGGTCTTGCAGTGTTTTGGTGGTTTTGCAAATCCTCTTCCGGCAAGGTAGACCTGGTCTTTAGCGAGAAGGGCGAATTGTTCGTGGCATTCATCGCAGGTCATGATCAGGTCGTAAGTACCGTCAATAAGCATACCAGCGGAATAATCCTTGGTTTCACCGGTAAAATTTGGAGGCGCGCCTTCCTGGCGTGCTTTTTGTGGAAGCATGATTCCTCCTGAAAAAAGAAGTAGTAACTGCGGTAATAATTGAAAAGTACGAACCAATGGTGCCATCTTTATTTTGTGCTAGAATTTTTTTATTGTCAAATAAAAAAAGCCTCAAGTCGGTTGACCCAAGGCTCGTATCCACATGGGAGGCTCAGTAGAATAGCACAGATGACTGCTAGTCCGTTTTTGGTTGCGTCCTGTTCGGCGCGCAAAATGCCAATTCTTAGTTCATCGGCATCTCTTAGAAAACATGAGATGATTGGCACCAAAAACGTGTCTGTTCGGCCTGCAGGGCTATTGTCGCGAAAACGCGGGAATGATGTAGCAAACAGGCAGCGTTTTTACCATCGCCAATACCGTAGACAGTGGACATGCTGTCCAGAATGGCCGGAGCGCAGATCCTGGCAATTCCCCAAGCCTCCCTTTATATACAAATTAATGAGCGGATTTCCATACTATCACGAGTTAATAAAATGGTCAAATGCCCGGCTGTATATATATGTTTAATAATTTCCACCTGCTTGACAAAAATTTTTAGCAGGTATAATCTATAGGCGAGTGAATTAATCAAAGACTTTCCCCAAATTTATTTTAGGGAAAGTTTTTGTCTTATGTTTAAAAAACCCGCCAAAGTATATTCCGCCACGGTCGTTGGTTTGGACGCCAGGCTAGTGGAGGTTGAAGCCGACACTTCCCGAGGGCTTGTCCGCTTCAATATCGTAGGCCTGCCGGATATAGCCGTGCAGGAAGCGAAAGAAAGAGTGCGCTCTGGCATTAAAAACAGCGGTTTTGATTTTCCGCCGGGGGCAGTAACCATAAATTTAGCGCCGGCTGACCTAAAAAAAGAAGGGCCGCGATTTGATCTGCCGATTGCTGTGGCGATTTTAATGGCACGCGGAGAGCTGCGTTCTCCGGACAAAATCCACAAAAAATTATTTATCGGGGAGCTCTCGCTGCACGGCCGGCTGCGTCCGGTCAGCGGCGTTTTGCCGATTGCCATGGCTGCCAAGAAAAATGGGATCGAGGAACTTTACTTGGCAGCCAAGAATGCCAAAGAAGCATCACTGGTAAAAGGAATCAAGATTTTTCCGGTTGATGAACTGGAGCAGCTAGTCGAACATTTGAGGGGCAGGCAGGTTATTGGCAGTTACGTCGGTATTAATGAGCCTACGCAGCCGGAGCCTGAAAATTTGAGTGATATGTCCAGCATCCGCGGCCAGGAACAGGCCAAAAGGGCGCTGGAGATAGCCGCCGCCGGAGGGCATAACGTCCTGATGACCGGACCGCCGGGTTCCGGCAAAACATTATTAGCCCGGACGATGCCGACAATTTTGCCCTCAATGACTTTTGACGAATCTCTGGAAGTAACCAAAATTTATTCTGTTTCGGGCAGATTGTCGGCGCGAGAGCCGATGGTCAGGACCAGGCCTTTCCGCTCGCCGCACCATACCATCTCGTCGGTAGCGCTGGTAGGCGGCGGCAGTTTTCCTAAACCCGGGGAAATTTCCCTGGCCCACCGCGGAGTTCTTTTTCTGGATGAATTTTCCGAATTCTCGCGTCTGGCGCTGGAGAGCTTGCGCCAGCCTCTGGAAGACGGCGTGGTGACGGTTTCCCGGGCCGCTGGGTCGGTAGAATTCCCCGCCCGGTTCACTCTGGTAGCGGCGCGCAATCCCTGCCCCTGCGGTTACTTGAATGACCAGCGGCAGGCCTGTACTTGCTCCCCTCACCAAATTATCAGATATCAAAAAAAGATTTCCGGGCCATTACTGGACAGGATTGATATCCATATCGTAGTGCCGCGCCTGGAATACGAAAAAATTTCCGCTGCAGCCGGCGGGGAGACTTCCAGGGCGATCAGGCAGAGAGTAGCTTCAGCCCGCCAACGCCAGTCGAAAAGATTTTTCTCGACATCCATCGTTGCCAACGCGGAAATGGGCATACGTGAAATCGATAATAACTGCCGGCTGTCTCCTCCGTCAAGGGAATTTCTCAAGAAAGCAGTCAACCAGTTTTATTTATCCGCCCGTGCCTATCACCGCGTTTTAAAAGTAGCCCGCACCATCGCTGATTTGGCCGGCGAAGAAGAAATTACCACCGCGCATTTAGCCGAAAGCCTGCAGTACCGGCCGCAGATGGAGTAATACGTTTTTTCTAAACACACCGCACCCGTCCCAGAGGCGGGCGGGCTCGCCGCTACCCGCGGGTTACAAATGGAAAGATGCAGGAGCGGTACATACCCCGATTGAAAACAAAATCTGGCAGCTCTCGTTTTACGATTTCAATATTTATTCTGATAAAAAATTAACAGAAAAGATTAATTATATTCATTTGAATCCCGTTAAGGCCGGTTTATGTAAAAATTCTGAAGACTGGCTTTGGTCATCATATTTATAAAATATTCATTAAACATAAAGAACTCCCGAGCTGATCGGAAGTCCTTTATTTTCTTAAAAGCTTAGTTACCATCAATCCACAATTACTACCTTGTAATCACCAGTAGTGCCATATCCAACAGTACTCGATCCACCACACAATTGGGTCTCGGATTTAAAATAAACATAAATTGCGCCATCAGTCATTGTATAGCCCGCCGATACCCATTGGTTTTCCAGGTCGAGCTGTCCGCTAGTCGCATCCACTGAGGTGAAAACTCGCAATTCCATGGGATTATCAACACTTAAATCTGGAACTAAAATTTTTCTATAGTGATAGGTATACTTTGCTACTCCTTCAGGATATTCTGCTATGCAGTCAGCGCTGTAATCATATTCTATAGTCTCATCACCGGCAGCGGTTAAATCTAGGGAACCAGACAGTACTGTTTTTGTCGTAGCATCCTTGCCCCCAATGGTTAAAGTACCTGCTACCTCCATGTTGTCATTGACAATAAATGGCAATGAGTCAGCTGTACCAGCTGTAGCTCCGCGGTAAACCCGGCCGTCAACACGGACGTTATCGCCGAAGGTGACGGGGTTGTCCGTTCCGCCTGTACCGGTCGTAGTATTTACAATGGTTCCGTTAAAATATGTAACACCGCCGGTGCCCTGGCTGCCGACTCGCAGAGAACTGGTGGCCAGCGTGCCATCCAAAGAAAAAGAATCTCCTGCTACGCCGCCAAGTGCGCTGGTGATGTTATGAGAAGCGGCCGCCCGGACAATTCCCGCTGTCAACATAGTTGAGGCAACTACAACAATGAAAACCACAATTATTTTTTTCATTCATTCACCCCCTCTCTACTCCTCTTTATTAATTATATTTATAGTTTACCATCAATATGCCTTTCTATCCACTTGCTTACCTAAAACATCATCGCCAGGCTATTTAAGTAAAATATTTTTACTATTGATTTTTTGAAAAAAATGTGTTATAATTAAATTTGGTTTATCAAATTTTTCGAAATATTACCAATGGAAGGTAACAGTCCGATACTATCGGAAAAAAATAACTCCGAAGACCAGGAGGTGGATAAAAAAAGCAGCGAAGAGGAGGCGGAAATAACCGCTTTGCGCAAGAATATGGTGACGATAGGAGCGGAGGAAAGACTAAAGCGCATGCGCTGGTCAGTGGCCGTGCGGTATATAATGATTACCGTCGTGGCTTTGATCTCCCTCATCTCATATGAGGCGGGTTTTCAGTTTGACCTTTTTGGCATTCTGATTGCCGTGACTATTGCTTTTATTTATAATTTAACTTCCGGCCTGGTATTCAGAACGGTGAATTACCCGAGATTTTGGCCATACATCGGTGTTTTTCTGGATATGATCGTCATTACTTTGATCGTCCATGCCACCGGCGGAATTGAAAGTATTTTCTTGCCGCTATATCTTTTGCAGTTAGTCGGCACCAACGTGCATTTCAGCTCTATCGCTGCTCCGTTAAATTTGATATTCGGCGGTTCAATGTTTGTCGCCGTAATAATCCTGGAATTTTACGGCATCCTGCCGCACAACGCGATATTCATTATTAAAGATAATTTATATCAGAATGTGCCATATATTTTTGGCGCTTCATTCACTATGCTCTGGCTGATGGGCATCAGTACTTATCGCAGCGGATATGTGGTCAGAAGCCTGAGCACAGTAGAAAGCGAGTTATTGAAAGCGAATCAGGAATTAATCCGGCTGAATAAGGTTTATTCAAAACTGAACAGGCGCTTAAAAGAGATCGACCAGATGAAAACCGAATTCATTTCGGTCGCTTCCCATCAGATGAGAACCCCTCTGTCTGCCACTAAGTGGGTGCTGCGCATGATTTTGGACGGGGATCTGGGACCGTTAAACCCCCAGCAGCGCGAAATGCTGGCCAAAGGGTACCAGACTAACGAGAGAATGATCGGGCTGATAAATGACTTGCTGAATGTTTCCCGGATTGAAGAGGGGCGCTTCCAATACAGGTTCATTCATATGTCCCTGGAGGAGGTAGTGGAAAGCGTGGTTCAGGAGCTGTATAATGTAGTGAAGAAAAAAGCAATAAAGTTTGAATATAAAAAACCGAGATCACCGCTGCCAAAGGTCAATATTGATCCACAAAAAATGCGCTTGGTTCTGCAAAATTTGCTGGATAACGCAATAAAATATACGCCTAAAGGCAATAAGGTCGTCCTCTCAATGTTGTATGAGGAAAATCAGGTAATTTGCAGCATTGCTGACGGCGGTGTGGGCATACCTGCTTACCAGCAAAGCCGTATTTTTTCTAAATTTTTTCGGGCAGATAACGTCATACGCATGCAGACCGACGGTTCCGGACTTGGACTTTTTATCGTGAAAAGCATCGTAGAAAATCATCAGGGTACTGTCTGGTTTGAAAGCACGGAAGGCAAAGGCACTACTTTTTATTTTTCTCTGCCGGTGGAGTTGGGCAGATATTCGGCCGGTACGCAATTTGATAAGTTTATTAAAAGCATTTAAACATATGGCCTTATTCATTACAAATTTTATTAATGTAGCGAACGCTATAATCTGCGGTGTTTGCAGTCTGATACTATATCGTTCTTATTTAAAAGGCGGCGGCCGGAATCCGGTGATTTTATATTTCTCTAAGGGATATTTTTCCACGGTTTTTTCTTTTATTTTTTTCTCTTTCCCTTTTATTTTTACCCCGCATAATTCTTATTATATAGGCATTGGTTTTATGATTGCCAATGCTTTCTTTTACGTTGCCATAGCTTATTTCTCAAAAGTGACCATGTTTTTTATAAATATAAAGTGGGCCGCCCGCGCTTTCTGGGTGGTTATTTTTCTCTCCGCTATCGCCACTTTGCTCAATATTTTCTATCTGGGGTATCCTACCTATAATTCCGTCACGGGAATTATCAATTGGGACATCAATCCGGTGGTGGGGATTTCCAGTCTGATCATTTTTGGCGGAGTGCTTTTCCCCAGTGCGATTTTCTTTCTCCGGCAGGGCTGGCGTTCGCAGGAAAAAATAGTCCGCGCCCGTTCGTTAATTATCGGCAGCGGCCTGACCCTGCTGACTGTCACGGCTTTAACCTATTATATCGCCACTACTCCGCTGGTTGCCTTCATTTCCGAAGTATTTTCCCTGTTTTCTTTTTTAATCATATTTTTCGGCATTCTTTATAAAAGAAAAGGGGAAGTTACTCAATCTAAAATATAGTGTATAATAAAATTAAGAGAATAATATATGGCAAAAAATAAAGGAAAAGTAATAATAATTGAGGATGAGCAGATTCTTGTTGACGTGCTGAAGAAAAAGCTTGATAAAGAGAATTATGAGGTTTTTTCCGCCGTGGACGGGGAAAAAGGCCTGGATGTTATTGAAAAAGTGAAGCCGGATTTGATTTTATTGGATATTGTCATGCCAAAAATGAACGGTTATGAGGTACTGGGCGTATTGCAGGAAAAATATGGGCGGGATAAAATGCCTCCGGTTATTATTATTTCAAATTCCGGACAGCCCGTAGAAATTGATAAAGCTATAAATTTGGGGGCTAGGGATTATATTATAAAAGCACAGTTTACGCCGGAAGAAGTCATAAGCAAAGTAAATAAGTTAATGGGCCAATCAAGTGAGTTTGGCGAGGAATTGGAAGCCGAGGTTGAGGCGAAGCCGATGGTAAAACCGGTGTCTTCGGGCAAAGCGAAAGAAGCTGACGTTTTGGTGGTTGAGGATGATCAATTTTTACGTGATTTGCTGATAACCAAGCTGCAACGGGAAAATTTTGGAGTTACTTCGGCTATTGACGGTCCGGGCGGATTGGAAAAAATAACTGAAACAAGGCCGGAAGTCGTGTTACTGGACATTATCCTTCCCGGTCTTGATGGCTTCGAAATATTAAAACGCGTGAGGATCAATCCGAATATGTCCATTGCCCGCACGCCGGTTATTTTACTGTCAAATTTAGGCCAGGAAGCGGATATTGAAAAAGGCAGAGCTTTGGGAGCCGATGATTATCTGATAAAATCAAATTTTACTATTGATGAAATTATAGAAAAAATCAGAAAAGTTTTAGCGCAGAAAAAATAGTAAATAATAAAAAGCTTCGATCTACAAATCAGGAGCTTTTTTTGGCGATAAAATTATAGGTAAGAAAGGGGGTTTGGCTTGGCGCCGTTGACGATAACTTCGAAATGGATATGTGGACCGGTGCACCAGCCTGTGCAGCCGATCATGCCGATAGTCTGGCCTCGCTTAACATAGTCGCCGGTTTTTATGAAAATTTTTGAGGCGTGGCCATACAAGGTTTTAATCCCGTTGCCGTGGTTCAAGATTATGCGGTTGCCGTAGCCGGTTCCCCAGCCGACTGCCTCAGCCCGCCCGTCATCAGCAGCATAAATAGGCTGGCTGTAATTACCGGTTATATCAATAGCGGGATGGCCAATCCTATAATATTGGCTGATCCTGTGTCCGGTGGTCGGCCACTGCAGTTTTGTCCCGCTGCTGGATGAAGCCGGCGGCGGAATATTAAATAACGCAAATCCCGAGGAGCTTGCCTGCGGCTTTGGCTTCGGTTCTTCAGGCATCACTCCGCCGGGGATTACCAGAATTTGATTTTTTTCAATGGCCGAGGCGTCTGCCAATTTATTGTATTGTAAGATTTCATCAGTCGTAACGCTGTATTTCTTGGCTATCTTGTCCAGGGTGTCCCCTGATTGCACCTGGTGTGAGACGCCTGACATCGGCAGAATGGTCAGCTTTTCCCCTGGTTTAATGTAATCGCGCGGGCCAAGCTTATTTTCCCATAAAATAGTATTTGACGAAATCCCAAATTTTTCCGCAATAGTGCTTATCGTGTCACCGCCCTCGACGGTATAGTAGGCCACTGCTTCCCGCGGACGGTTGCCGATCGTAGTCTGGGACAGCCCGGGGTTCACCAGAGCGGCGCTGTTAGCCGTAGTTATTATTTCATTTTCTCCTCCGCTTTCAGAGGCTGTTTCATTTCTTGAAGCACTGGCCAGGGTCAGTGTACCGGCGATTTGATAATAGTTTACTGGTTTGCTTGGAGCCGGTAAAGCCGCTTTTTCAGTTATTTCTATATCCTGAGCGTCCGAAACGACTGAAGCTAAAATGGTATTTTTCCCGAATTCTTCGGCCTGCGTGTCATGGATGACGAAATTATTCACCAGCACAGCGAGACCGATAAAAATTAAAGCCACGTGTATCGTGGATTTATTCAGCAAAGGATAAAAAATCTTATTTTTGGCTGGCGCAAATATTTTATTCAGTTCTTTTGAAACGAGCAGGTATAGGCGATAGATATGGATCAGAAAATGCCTGAACAAAAATCTGGCCACTGTAATTAATGGCCTGATTATTATGTTAAAGAAAATATATTCTATGCCCCTGCCGATTAAAATAAATACCTCCAAAATCCGCAGCAATATTTTTAGGCCTAGTGATTTTACTCTGAGAGTAATATATTTTGATGGTTAATGGTATTTTTAGCTAAACTTACTTGATATCGGTGGAGCCGTAGTTTCAATTGGGAATAATATCATAAGATTATAGCCGTGTCAATACAGGGGGTGTATGAGCGATAGATGATTATTGCCTGGGAGGAAATAAGACAAAAAGTTTTTTGACATAAAAAAACGGGTCAGTTGCGTATAACAACCGCCCGTTACGAAGACTCATTCTTGGAGCTCCATACCCACATAGGGAGTGGTACTACTCAGCTCGTGGACTCGTTTCACCACGGAATATAGACAGTATTGTCCGCAGGTTTGCAGTGCCGAGGATTGCAGAGACCAGCCGCTGCGTAAACGTGATAGTACCTAGTAGTAGAATAATTATCAGCACTAGGGTTAGTGGCCACACGAGAATTACCTGCGGGCCGAAAAAGAACAATACGGTGGGCGTAGCAACTTGCGGTGGTAGCGGATACGCGCCACATAAGAGGAGGCCGAACACGAGTAGGAGGAGGCGATGCTGGCGCTGTAGTATGCCGGCGCAGGGCTTGTATAATTTGATTTGGAGGGCCAGTCGCTTGATGTAGCTTATCCTGAGACTTATCTCCAGTGCCCCCGCGGCGAGCGCACTATGGAGCATGTTATTGTCTCCGTTGCTGAAGAAGCAAAATAATCCTACTAATGGCGCGGCATCCGAGAGCCTATCCGCCAGGAAGTCCTTTCGTTGGCTTACGGGTGAGCATGTATTTGATAGGCGCGCGACCGCTCCATCAAGCAAATCACACAGGCCGCCGGCCAGGAGCAGTATGGCGCCCCAGGTAAAATATCCCTGAGCGAGCAGGGGCAGCGAGTTCAGACTAAGGTATGCTCCAGCCATGGTGATGTGATCAGCCTTAACATGGAAGCGCACCAGAAGCCGCACGATGGAGTTGACCAGACCAAGTGCCAGACGTACCAGTGATCCAGGAATCAATTGATAACGATCAATTTCCTTCTGTTCAATATCAATTATGTCCATCTCCAGTAGTGGCGGCATTAGCGCCCACATTTTGAGATTTGAGAGTTTGAATTCTTGTCTTAGTACGCTGATCCATTCAGGAATAAACCTGAAATGGTCAATAAAACGGAACCATTTTTTCATGGGCTTATCCCTTCCGCGGTTGAATTGTATATGTGCAATTTATTAATGCATAGTAGCAGAGGAGTATTTTTTGGTCAATAATGCATGCCAGCCGCTATATTTTCAGCGGTCTAATGGCTTGAAATTGAGCTATTAAAATGATATGATTCAATCAGTTATGAATATAAAATACGACAGCAGTCGGGTAGAAAAAAAGTGGCAGAAGCAATGGGAGCAGGAAGGAATTTGGGACACGAAAGAAAACAGCTCGTCTCCCAAATTTTATGTTTTGGATATGTTCCCCTATCCTTCCGCCCAGGGCTTGCATGTCGGACACCCCGAGGGGTATACCGCTTCGGACATTGTCGCGCGGTTTTATAGGATGAAGGGTTATCATGTCCTGCACCCAATGGGCTTTGATTCTTTTGGCCTGCCGGCAGAAAATTATGCCATCAAAACCGGTACACATCCAGCTACTACCACCGCAAAAAATATTAATAACATGCGCCGGCAGATAAAAAGCCTGGGTTTTTCCTATGACTGGAAACGTGAAGTCATCACCTCTGATCCAGAATATTATAAATGGACGCAGTGGATTTTTCTGCAGCTTTTCAAACATGGCTTAGCTTATGAAAGTTACGCTCCCATTAACTGGTGTCCAAAAGACAAAACCGGTCTGGCTAATGAAGAGGTAATTAACGGCAAATGCGAGCGTTGCGGCACACCGGTGGTGAAAAAGAAAATCAAGCAGTGGCTGGTGAAAATTACCGATGAAAAATACATTGAGCGGCTATTGCACGGCTTGGACGATTTGGACTGGCCGGAATCTATTAAAACATTGCAACGGAATTGGATTGGCCGGTCGGAAGGAGCGATTGTTAACTTTGAACTTTGGACTGGGAACAAAGAACCGCGTCGTAAGTTATCAGAAGTTCTAAGTTCTAAGTTCAAGGTTATCTCCGTGTTTACTACCCGTCCTGACACGTTGTTTGGTGCTACCTATATGGTTTTGTCACCAGAGCACGAGCTGGTTGATTTGATCACGACCGAGAAACAATTTAAAGCTGTGGAAAAATACAAAAAAGAATCTGCCGCCAAGTCTGATTTAGAAAGAACAGACTTAGCCAAGGAAAAAACCGGGGTGTTCACCGGCGCTTACGCCATTAATCCCGTTAATAACGCGAAAATACCGGTCTGGATCGCGGATTACGTTTTATCAACTTACGGCACCGGAGCGATCATGGCTGTCCCCGCTCACGACGAACGTGATTTTGAATTCGCCAAAAAGTTTAAATTACCAATTATCCAGGTCATCAAACCCCCGTCGGTAATGCCGAAAACCTATCCGTCTCTGGGCAGTGCGTCTGCCTGGGGCGTGAAAGAAGCGGATCTAGAGAGCCAATGCTGGACCGGCGACGGCACGATGGTTAATTCCGGGCAGTTCAACGGCATTTCCAGCGAACAAGGCCGGAAAAAAATCGTGGAGTGGCTAAATTCCAAAACAGAACAGGTCCATAATGCCTGCCTTATCGTTCACGGGATCAGCGGTCATAAACGGGAAAATTGGTTTCCTTGGCTGAAAGAGGAGCTTAATAAAGCCGGCTGGGAGACGATAGTCCCGACTATGCCTGGCGCAGGCCACCCGGTTTTAAATTCATGGGACGAGTATCTTGGACAGTTCGACCAGCGAATCAATGAAAATTCCGTATTGGTTGGGCATAGCCTAGGGTGCGCTTCGATTTTATTTCACCTACAACAATTAGAAAAAAAAGTTGATACGGTTATTTTGGTTGCGCCGACAAATCCATTACAATATTGGCCGCAACTCAAGCAAAAGTATCCCCAAGCCGATTGGGACGCGGTCAAGAACATGAGCAGCGCCCAAAATTTTAATTGGCCAAAAATACGCTCGCTGGCAAAACGGTTCATAATTATCCACTCGGATAATGATCCATACGTTCCTCCCGAAAGCATGGCATATTATAAGGAAAACCTTCCAGAAGCCGAGATTCATTGTATGCCAGGTAAATCGCATTTCAGCGAATCTACCGGAGGTGTGACATCATTACCGGAAATATTACCATTCTTTCCGAAAAGCTCGTCAAATTCATCAGTTGCTCAAGCTACGATTAATTACAAACTACGCGATTGGCTATTTAGCCGACAACGGTATTGGGGTGAACCAATACCGATCATACATTGTGAGATATGCGGCCAGGTGCCTGTTCCGGAGAAAGATTTGCCGGTACTGCTTCCTGACGTAAAAAAATACGAGCCCACCGGCACAGGCGAATCGCCGCTGGCCAATATTAAAGAATGGGTAAACGTCAAATGTCCGCAGTGCGGGGGTCCGGCCAGACGCGAGACCAATACCATGCCGCAATGGGCCGGGTCAAACTGGTATTTCCTGCGCTACTGTGATGCGCATAATGATAAGCAACTGGCTGATCCTGAGAAATTAAAGAAGTGGCTGCCGGTTAATCTATATATCGGCGGGGCAGAGCACGCAGTTTTACATCTGCTGTACGCGCGGTTTATTTACAAGTTTTTATTTGATATCAAAGCGGTGCCGGAGAAATGCGGAGATGAGCCGTTTAAAAAATTAAAAAATCAGGGATTAATCCTCGGAGAAGACGGGCAAAAGATGTCCAAGTCGCGCGGTAACGTCGTTAATCCCGACGAGGTAATAGAAAAATACGGCGCGGATACCATGCGCATGTATGAAATGTTCATGGGGCCGTTTGAGGACGCCAAGCCGTGGAATATGCAGGGGATTATTGGTGTGCGCCGGTTTTTAGATAGGCTTTATAAAGCCGGTGAAAATGTGGCCGATGTCGAGCTTAATAAGGGGAAAAGATCATTGCATACCCTGATTAAGTTTATTACTAATGATATTGAAAATTTTAAATTTAACACCTGTGTCAGCCATTTTATGGAGGCCAGTAATGAATGGTTTTCCGAGGAAATTGTTCCACGTGAAGCATATGAAACATTTTTAGTGCTTTTATCGCCTTTTGCCCCGCATTTGGCCGAAGAATTGTGGGAAAAGTTAGGTCATAAGAAGAGTATTTTTAATGAAAAATGGCCAGAATTTGATCCGAAATTGATTGTTAAAGCAGAAATAACCCTCGTGGTGCAGGTGAACGGCAGGGTGCGCGACCAGTTTACTGTGCCAGCCGGAATTTCTGAAACAGAGGCGCAGGAGAGGGCACTGGCCAGTGAAAAGATTAAAAAATGGCTGGGAGGCAAGCAGCCGAAAAAAACGATTTTTGTGCCAGGCCGATTAATAAATTTTGTAGTATAACCCCCTCACCTTCGGTTCCTCTCCCGGAGGGAGAGGAAGGACTGATTAATAGCCCAAGGGTGAATGTATTAATCCCTCTCCCATGGGGAGAGGCCAGGAGAGGTATTCAATGGCTAAAAAAATGACAAAAATCGCTCGTAGCCTTAGAAAAAGGCAAACCCAGACGGAAGCAATAATGTGGTCATTATTAAGGAATAGAAGATTCATGAATATTAAATTTCGGCGTCAGTGCCCAATCGGGCCGTATATTGCTGATTTCTGTGCCATGGAGCACAAATTGGTTTTAGAAGTTGATGGTGGCGGTCATAATTTTCCCAAGCAAATAGAGCGAGACAGGCAACGTGATTTTTATCTCAAGCGACGCGGTTACTCGGTTATCAGAGTTTGGGCTAATGAAGTATATGAAAATATTGATGGTGTATTGGAAGAAATATACAGGTTTGTAAATAACACCTCACCTTCAGTTCCTTTCCTCAAGGAGAGGAATGCCTGATTAATTACCTGAGGGTTCGTGTTATTAGTCCCTCTCCCGCGGGGAGAGGAGTATACGGTAAATACATAAAGGTTAATAAAAAATAGCTTTTTCCATTTCTCCTCCTCAAACAGGGAAAAAAATGGTAAATTACTTGTATGCTACC
Organism: Patescibacteria group bacterium; assembly: GCA_041660605.1. Lineage (GTDB taxonomy): Bacteria > Patescibacteriota > Patescibacteriia > UBA10025 > JAHIVO01 > JBAZWB01. The sequence continues at coordinate 206,675 of JBAZWB010000002.1, read as the reverse complement.
AATCACGGATATTATCTACAATCAGGAATATGCCAAGCGTCTTTATAATGAAGAAGGAATTTTTGAAGATGCCTGGCTGAGGATTATCACGATTGGGGCTGATTTTGAAAAAATTTATGAGGCGCATATCAACAATATTCTGGAATTAATCGAAAAATATTCCGGTTACAGCTGGGAGGAACAAGCGGAAGATTACATTCCGATTTACATGGTTTACAGCGCGCCATCTTTCGCCCATCCGCTGACTCTGACAGTTAATGAAGAACCCTTGGCCATGCTGGAGGATTTTATCCGGCAATTGTCCCATCGCAACATGTATTTTGGCTTCCCGACCCAGGAATTAAGCGAGAAAAGCCTTGGTCTGGTCACCAGCCATGTCATGAGCGATTTGAAACTAAAGAAACTTCCGCAGTCAGACTGGGATTTGAAAAAAAAGACGATTAAAAAATATTTAAACAGATAAAAAATGCAGGTAATAAAAATAAACCTAAAAAAACCAGAGAGTAGCGCGATCAAACAGGCAGTCAGCATTATTCTGGCCGGCGGAGTCGTTGCTTACCCGACAGACACGGCCTATGGCCTGGCTGCCAACGCCCTGGACGAGAAGTCCATTGGCAAACTTTTTATTATCAAGCACCGCGTGCAGAAACCCCTGCCGATAATCGTTAACTCACTGGCCATGCTGTCAAAGGTGGCGGAAGTCACGCCTAAAGAAAAAAAGTTAATTGCTAAATATTGGCCTGGTCCGCTGACAGTGATTTTCAATAAAAAAGACAGCGTCCCGCCTTTTCTCACACTGGGATTGCCTACCATCGGAGTACGCATACCCGATTCGCTGGTGGCACAGGCGTTAGTTAAAGTCTGCAATAAACCGTTGACCTCAACCAGTGCCAATATTACCGGCAAGGGCAATTGTTATTCGCCGGAATGCGTTACGCGCATGTTCCAGGACAGTGAAACGCAGCCAGACCTGCTGCTGGATGCCGGAGATCTGCCGGAGGTGCCTGTTTCCACGGTAGCGCAGGTGGTTGATAATAAGATCAAGGTAATACGAAAAGGGCCGGTAAAGGTTGTTTAGTAGTATATGGCTTATAGCATATAGCGTATAGTAAGCGATATAATATTTTTCTAGCTTAATGAACTATATGCCATACACTATATGCTATATGCATAATTAACACTATGTTTAAAAAAATCAAATTTCAAAGGCCTCACTATTTTTCTCAGCACCCGTCGCAAGGTTTAAAAGATCTGTACTGGTCCGTGGGCTTGAAGGATTTTGCCCTGGCGGCAGTGACGATTTTTGAGCCGATTTATTTATATACTCTCGGTTATTCGCTGCAGTCAATCATGTTGTTCTATCTGATCATCTATGGCGCATATGTGCTGCTGCTGCCGCTTTTTGGGAGGGTTATAAGCCGGATCGGTTTGGAGCACTCAATTTTTTACAGCCAGTTTGTACTGATATTCTACTTTATATTATTATTTTCCATTCCCCAGGTCGGACTGCTTTTTTATATTGCTCCGCTTTTTTGCGCTCTTTATAAATCGTTTTATTGGCCGGCTTATCACGCTGATTTCGTCTCATTTTCTCAGGATGGCCAGCGCGGCCGCGAAGTCGGCGGCCTGGAAACGCTGAGCGTTTTCGTCTATATTCTCGGCCCGTTGATTGGCGGAGCGATAATTGAATGGACTAGCTTCGGCGTTTTATTTTTTTGCGCTTCCATATTATTTATAATTTCCTCCATACCGCTTTTCAGGATAAAAGAGATCCATGGCAAGATGGATTACTCGTATTCGCAGGCCTGGCGCCAGCTTTTTGACAAAGAGCACCGGCGTTACTCTCTGGCTTATTTCGGTTTTGGTGAAGAAATGATCGTGCTGACGCTTTGGCCGGTCTTTATTTTCATAGTAGTCAAGAATTATCTGGAAATAGGCGCCTTGATAGCCGTAACAACATTTGTAACCAGCATTATCGTTTTGTATCTTGGCCGCGCTTCTGACAAGTACCGGCGGGACAAAATTATGCGTTCCGGAATAATCATTTATTTTTTTACCTGGCTGCTGCGAGGTTTCGCCTCCGTCCCCTGGCACGTTTTCGGATTGGACGCTTCCTCAAGATTTTCCAAGGAAATGCTTTTTGTCCCGCTCCAGGTGATTACCTACAGCAAGGCTAAGGAGATCGGGGCTTTATCTTATGCGGTATTTTTTGAGCAATCTTTGGCGGTGGCGAAGTTTTTTGCCGCTCTGCTGGCGATAATAATTATTTATATATTTAGTTCTCCCTGGGTGCCTTTGTTTATCCTGGCCGCTATTTTCTCGCTTTTTTATTTATTTTTAAAAGACGTAAAAAAAGTCGCTACAACTTAGCATGCACTTAACGTCTAAAAAAACCATCCAGTTTTTGTGCCGGAAGTACGATTTTTGGCCGTCGCGCAGCAGCGGCCAGAATTTTCTCGTCTCCGAAAAAACCCTGAATAAAATAGTTGAATCAGCCAATCTGAATTCTAACGATAAGGTTTTGGAAATCGGCGGCGGTTTCGGGACGCTGACCACCGCCCTGCTGGAAAAAGCCGGGCAAATAACCACCGTTGAGATGGATAAACGCCTGTTTGGGGCTTTGCAGAAGATTTCCGCAGTCAGCCCGAATTTAAAAGCGGTTTTGGGGGATATTTTTCAGAATTGGAAGGTAATTTCAGCTGGGTTTCCTGACCTAAGCTACAAGTTGGTGGCCAATCTGCCGTATAATATCACTTCCCTGGTTTTAAGAAATTTTTTAGAGTATCAGCCGCGGCCGAGCGCCATGACTTTACTCGTGCAGAAAGAGGTGGCTGACCGTATCTGCGCACAGCCGGGCAGCCTGAGCTTATTAAGCGTGGCCGTACAGTTTTTCGGCTCCCCCCGCGTCATCAGTTATATACCGAAAAGCGATTTTTGGCCGGAACCGCAGGTTGACTCCGCGATATTGCAGATAAAAGAAATCGGCAAAGATCCGAATAATTATCTGCAAAGCTTAAATGGCCTGGATCAGAAAGAATTATTCAAAATTATTAAATTAGGATTTTCCGCAAAAAGAAAGCAGCTGCATAATAATTTATCCGGAGGCCTCGGAGTCACAGGCAAGGAAATCAGCAAAATACTTTCAAAAATAGATTTAAACCAGATGATCAGAGCTCAGGAATTATCAATAAATCAATGGATAGAAATTACCAAAGAACTGGAAATACTAGCCAGAAAGTAAGTTTGACAGATTTGACATATTATGATATAATGGAGAGGTAAAATTATTACTCCAGCCACTGGAAAAACAAAAATCAGCTTCAATATATGGAACAGGAAAAAACTCCAATTTTTAATGATAAAAAGGAGCAGCGTTTAAGAAAACAAGGATTGCTCTTGCTATCGGTTATCGCTTTATTATCAGTCGGTTTCGGAGGTTGGTATATAATATGGCAATTAAACAGCCCCTTTGAAATTAAAAAAATAGCCAATTCTGAGAATTCAGAGGCTAATTTCAGCGTTAACGCCGATGAGCTGGGGATTAATACTAATTCACTGGCAGCGCTGGAGAATTTGCGCGATAAGGATACCGATCAGGATGGCCTGTCTGATTATGATGAATTATACGTGTTTGGCACCAGCCCGTATCTATCGGATAGCGACAGTGATAAAATCAGCGATAAAATTGAAATAGACCAGGGCTCTGATCCAAACTGCCCACAGGGCACTGCCTGCGGCAACGAAACCAATAGCAATACCTCAAGCACAAATTCCAGTAATACCAACAGTGGATTTTTAACTGATTTGAAGCCAACCAACACTAATTCAGTCTATGGCAACCTGACCACCCAGCAATTAAGGGATGTACTACTGAATGCCGGCGTGCCTGAAGACAGCCTGAACCAGCTGGATGACGAAACTTTGATTGCCACTTACCAGCAAATACTGGAAGAAGAAGGCGGTAATGCCAATACTAACTCCGCGACCAATACGAATACTCAGGATACGGGCGGGGTAACTTATGAACAGCTGGCCAATCTTACCATCGCGGAAATCCGTTCATTACTGGTACAGAATGGGGTGCCCGAAGATACATTGAATCAATTGGACGACGCAACTCTCAAACAAATATACCTGGAAAGCTTGGCTCAAAATTTTCAAACCCAGTAAAAAATAATTCCCGAAAATAGTTTTTCAGCTAAATATCAATCATGTTCAATAAGGGGACGAAAATAAGCAGAGGCAAAAGGTGGGCAATTTTTGGCGCCATGATGTTTTTTGTATTGCAGATATCCCTGCCAATCGCCCTGCAGCCAAAACCGGCATTGGCGATTTTTGGCATTGGCGATATTACCCTCACCACCGTGGTGGCTAATCCCGCCGCCAAGCTGATGGAAGCCGTGTCTAAGGCTATAAAGACAGCCTCAGATGTCGCTTTTAAAAACATATTAAAGAACTACTTAAATAATTTAGCTTATAACTATGCGGTAAAAATCGCCACTGGCAAACCAGGCCAGAAACCGCTTTTTGTCACTAATCCTTCCACTTTATTGAAACAAACCGCCGATGCCGCAGCTGGCGATTTCCTGGATAGTATGGCAAATTCCTGGTCCAGTGGTACCTGCCAGGGTCATAACTATCAATCTTGCGGTAGTGATAATGACTGCAAGAGCTATGCGCCGCTGTTGCTCTGTCCAAAAAATGCCATTCCGTCTTCTCCTTGTGCCTTCGGACAAGGATCGGGTGCTTGTTTTACTGAATGTGACAGTAGCGTGGAAGCCAAACAGTTTTGTATCTCACGCGGCTGTATCTTGCTCGAATGCGGAAAAAATCAGTCTTGCCCTTCATGGGAGGGGTCAGGACAGGTACCGGAAAAATATAAAAATTATGAGTTCGCTCCGCGAACCGGTGCGCCGCAGTGCATCAAGGATTTCAGTCTGTGCGAACCACAAGATATTACCACTAAGATCAAACTGCAGACCTGGGCCAGGGAAGCAACTTTTGGCGGACCGCAGGACGTTTCCGCCAAATGCACCCTCTCTGAAATAATTGATAATGTAAATGCCACTTCCAAGCAGCGCCTTTTCGAATTTTCCAAGAGTTTCAATCCTGAAGCGACGGAGATCGGTGCTTATCTGGAAATAGTGCGCAAAGCGGACGAGGAAGCGGCTAAAGCGGAAGATAATAAAAAATTCACGCAGTCGTTGTCCGGAGAGATGGAGCCGGCCACTACCGCGGTCACCAAAGAAAATAAAACACCGGCTAAATTTATCGAGCAGGCGCAGGGAGTTTTGTTCAATCAATCTATCAGCCAATCGTTAGTACAAACAGGATCAATGGTCGCCGACGCGGTTGGTACTTTTACTAATACTTTAGCCAGTAAACTTCTGGATCGTCTCATTAACCAGGGCTGGAATCCTTTTGCCTCAAAAGGCGGGACAAAATCATCCACCAGCTTATTTGCCGATATCTTTGGCGGAACTTCGCCTGGGATTACTGCCGCGAAGCTGCTTTTTTCTGATTTGCAAAAGACTGAATATTCCACCGGCGGAGCAGAGGAAGTGCTGCCAACTCTGGCCAGCTGTCCGGACACGGAGAACTCCACGCCTGATACCTGCGTGATTGATAACCGCCTTCAGACGGCCATTGAGCAGGAACTGACAGTACAGCAGGCGATTGACCAGGGATTATTGGATGCCAAAGATGATAGTAATAAAATTTTTGGATTTTATTCCGACGGCACCCAGCCGGAGTATTATAACGGCTATCCATACAGAAGTCTGGTAATTTTACGCAAATATCGGATTATTCCTGTAGGCTGGGAACTAGCCGCGAAATATATCCGCGATTATGCCAAACAGGACTATACGCTTAGTGATCTAATCGCTGAATACGATAATCCTATCTCACCGTTCTACCGGTTGGTGGATCCGAACTGGGTGCTGAAATCCCCGGAAATTTTCTGTAAGCGCGAAGGATCGGGAGAAAAGGTGGTATCAACGCAGGCGATCAGGAGCGAAGATACAAACGGAGACGGTACCGTAGATCTGAAGGACGTGGCCAATAATATGGTGCAGCGCCAGGATAATTACTGCGCTGACGAACAGATGTGCCTGGCGGAGAATGACGACGGCACCTGCAAAAAGTTCGGTTACTGCGTGGAGGAAAAGCCGATCTGGAAATTTAACAGCGAGTCTTGCGAATCCCAGTATAACAGCTGCCAGTCCCTGGCCAACAGCACCGGCGATGAGGTAGCTTATCTGACCAGCACCACCAACACAGACGGCTGCAATTCTTCAAATGTCGGCTGCAGCTGGTACTGCCAGGACTGGAATGCCGCCACCGGAAAATGGAACTGCACCGGCGAACCTCCGACTATGCTGGGCACCGGCGGTAAAATCAGTTTTAATAATAGCATTACGGCCTGCGATGCCTCATCAGAAGGATGCACTCAGCTGATCCGGCAGTACGGCGCTGGAGCGAATTTGATTTATAATGGCGGACTTGAACAATTTGGCAAAGGCGTAGCCGGTGATGACGGCATTAAAGATACCGCTTTGCCTGACTCATTTGATGACTGGAACTATAATAAGAATTGTGCCGGGTCGGCCTGTGGCGACAGCCTGGTGGCCGTTTCAGACGCGTATGAAGGCTCGACAGCCGCCCGGATCAAAATGTACCCAGGCTCTAACGACTCTGCGATTCTCTATATAGGCGATACGTCATCCGGTTCGCCGACAATCGTCTCCACGGGATATCTGACGGATCACCGGACTTTTACTTTATCTTTGTATGCCAAGAGAGCGGCGGATGATCCTGATTGTACGGGAAATGCCGGTCAATTAGACATTGATTTAATGCGCCCGATTGACGCCGCAAATTCAGAGGTCCATCCGTCCTCAATAAATGTTTCGGATGAGTGGCGGCGTTATGTTTATACTATTACTTATCCCAGCATACCGACCGGACAATGGGGTTCAGCCTGGATGATGCAGGGAATCGTGCCTCTGATTACCCGGCCAGATGATATCGCCTGCGATGTGATCATCGACGATATAATGGTGCAAGAAGGCGCGTCCAGCAATTATATCGCCTATGAGGACAACCCAAAAACTAATTTGCGCATCGCCCCCGATTTCCTTTCTTGTACCGGAAATTCGCAGTCCGACAATCAGGCCTGCGGCGAGTATGCTTTATTTTGTTCAGCCAATGAGGTTGGCTGCGAATTATACACTTCCCTGACCTCAAACCAAAAGGTCAGCGGCATTATTTCTGATCCTAATAATTGCGATCCTAATAATCCTGATTCCTGCGACCAGTGCCCGGCGGAATTTGTCGGATGCCGGGCTTATCGCGAGATGCCCATAGAACATGTACCGCAGCGGCCGGCCAGGGATCCGGTTTCCTTCATCGCCACCACCGGCCAGAGCTGCAACGCTTCAGCCGTGGGCTGCGAAGAATATACGAATCTGGATGCCGTAGGCCAGGGCGGAGAAGGCAAGGAATATTACAGCAATATCCGCCTGTGCGTGCAGGAAGACGATGCATCAATTAAGACGTTTTATGCCTGGGAAGGTTCTGATGAATTCGGCTATCAGCTGAAAAAATATTCTCTGAAACAAAGCAACTGGCCTGATCTGACAAATCCCGGAGAATTCGGGCCATGTACTAATATGATGGCAGAAAATTCCGCTCTCGCTCCGGAAAATAGGTGGCCTAATTGTGTTGATGGCAAGGATTTTGATGATAATGGCGACGGATTTCTTGAGTCACACCTAGCGGCGACCTGCCTGGCGGCCGAAGTCGGAGTAAATCCCGACTGTACGGAATTTTATGATGACAACGGTTTGACATATTATTATCTCAAGTCGCGCGTCATTTTCGCTTCCGCGGATTGTAATGCTTACCGCAACTCCATCGACGGCGCGAGCGCGATATATCATTTGATTCCCAAACAGAGCGTTTCCTGCTCTGCCAGTCAGAATGGCTGCCGTTCTTATAAAGGAAATGCCGGCGATAACGTGCGCCAGGTGTATAGCGAAAGTTTTGAAAATGGCACAATCTCTCCGTGGATCGGCAATGTTACCTACAGCAACGAATCCGTCAATGTCGGCGGGCATTCCATGCTTATAAATAATAACGGCGCGATAGCTAATGTCGGCACGGCCCTTGGCATGACCGCTGATAAATCCTATGAAGTCAGCTTCTGGGCCAAGGCTACGGCGGACACGCCAATCACCTTTACCCTCAATACCGCCACCCCGCTGGTTTTTCCGGGACAAGCGGTGGCCGGAGCCGAAGATTGGAATCAGTTCCATCTGGGTCCGGTATATGTACCAGCGGGCACGGATTTAAGCGCTGTACAGCTGGTGGCTTTCGGCACCAACGCCTTTTACATTGATAATATTATAATAAATGAGGTGTATGAAAACACTTATTTGATTAAGGATTCATATAAAGAATGCTCCGGTTATGAAAATTGCGATCAATATAAAGACAGGTCAAACACTATCCATTATCTGAAATCATTTACGCGCCTCTGCCGAGACGACAAAGTTGGATGTGAGGCGATGATTGACACTAAGAATACTGTCGGTCCCAGCGCTTCCGATTATACCGTGGCCAATGTAAACAGATTCTTAAGGGGTGATATTAATAAAGATGGGACTGTTGATGATGCTGATCAGACCTTATTGGATATTTGTATTAATTCGGCAGTTGGCTGCCCTGACCCGGCTGAAATAGCTGATTTGAATAATTCCGGAAATCTTAGCAAGGAAGATTCCACCTATCTTTATCAATTTTTGCATAACGGCGGTCCATCTCCATTGCCGCGCTACATCACTGGGCAGGTAAAAACCGGCGTGGCCAATGACAGCATGATATTCGTTGTTAATGATCCGGAGAAAAGCTGTTCCGCTACCGCCGTAGGCTGTGAGCGCCTGGGCAAGCCGGTCATAGAAGCCGATGGCAGCGTTTCGTCTTTCAGTGACGCATATCTGGCTAATCAGCCGGATAATTACGGCCAGACCATGTGCTATTACGAAAACAGCAGCTGCAATGAGTACACTTCATCCAGCGGAGCAAAATATTATTTCAAAGATCCGGGCAAGGCGGTTTGTAACTTTACAAAAGTTCCGGGTCAGAGCGTGGCCGGCTGGTATCAGAGCGGCACTACCGAGGGGACGGCTAATTGCCCGGTGACCAACGGTGTCTGCGTCGGAGGCCATAATAAAGGACAGGCCTGCAATACTGCCCTGAATAATCAAGAATTCAATGATTGCGATGATTGGCCGTCTATTGGCGCTGATTTATGCGTACCGCGCGATAAGATCGTAGCTCAGCCGGCGGCTGGCTGGGTGGGCGCCTGTCCGGCGACCGCTACCGGCTGTACGGAATACCGCGATCCAGAAAATCCGGTGGATTATTCCGATCCTGACCATCCGAAGCCTTGTGATGTTTATCTGGCTGACGGCGGCGGAGACGGAGTCTTAACTTATGATTGCAATTCATATTATTATTTGTCAGGCAACGTGGATAAATCCAGCTGCAATAATTTAGTCGATCGCAAGAGCGGCTGCCTCATGTTCAATGACACCAGCGTGCCAACCCTGAATTACGACGCTACTGAAACGAAAAATGAGGAGTCCCCCGCTCTGTGCACTATACCGCGAAATTCCAGGATAATGCGGGGCGACACCAATAATGATAATGAAATAAATATTGGCGACCCACAGCTTATTGGTGCTTATCTGAATGGAACAGGAACAATAACTCCGGTTGAGCGGGGAGATGCTGATAATGATGGTGATGTGGATATGGATGATATAAATTATATAGTTGCTTATATTTTTTCCGGAGGCGATCCTCCTCTGCCGCAATATCTGGAGACCAATTGTGACTCTAACAGCGTCATTCAGGCGAAGAAGGACAGGGTGTGCAACAAGTGGCTGGAGTGCGCCGATAAATTGATTACCACTAATGAAAGCGGGCAGAATCAGGATTTGTGCCTGAAGCTGAAACTCTGTGATGAAATGGATGAGCAGACCGGCGTCTGTACCGATGAAGTCCAGTATGAACGGGTGAATGACACTTATTCCTCGCCTGCTTTTGCCGATAAGATAAAAAATTATTCCGGCATGGTTTTGGCCGGCATGGATTGGGATAAGCGCTGCAGCAAAAATATGAATTACGTTTGCGATATTGATGCTGATTGCATGCGTTGCGGCGGCGGCGTTCGTGCCGATGAGATTTGTACCGTCGGGGGCGATTGCCCGGGCGGCGATTGCGTGGACAATGGCACCTGCTCTCCGGAACCTCAGCTGACTGAGGGTGACTTCCCTTATCAGGCCATGGAAGAAGTCGGCACTACTTCCCCGCAAGGCGATATAATCAGTTATGGGGATTTTGGCGACAGCAGTTATTTCAAAAACGCGGAATTAAGCAAAGTGCTGTCCGCGGTTGATGAAAGCGGCCAAGCTGACGCCCCGCTGGAAATAGAATTCTCCAAACTAACCCCCACCCAGTCTATCGGTTTGTGGTCCGCACGGCAGAATCCCATATTGCCTCCAAATTCCTTGCCCGCGCCAGTAATGCTCTGGGGCGAAGAGGCGGCTAGCGGGCAGATACCCTCGCCGAACGCCAACCTGGATGAGAATAATATTGGGCACGTGGTGGCCGCGGGCAACTATACCGGCGCGACCTATGATCTGCAGACCAGGGTTTTCAAGGGCGAAGAGTACGCGGTCTCTTTCAAGATAAAAACCAACCAGGTGTTTCGGCCGGATGATTATATCTACGTGCAGCTGGAATATTTAGATAATGATGGCAATCAAATAAACGCGCCAAACGGAACTTATATGACTTTTGACAGGATCAAGCCGTCTTTGGAATGGCAGAAATTCGCTCTGGGTCCGATTACGGCTGGCGTTGATGATGACGGCAATGACGACGCTAAAGATTTTGTCAATGCCCGCCTGAACATCATCTATGTACGTGATTCTTTGCTGACCCCGTTCACTGATTTGGAGTTTTATTTGGATGACGTATCGATGAAGCCGGTCCTGCAGGTGCAGGAGCGCAAGTGCATCGGCGGCGCCAATGACGGTAATTACTGCGAAACGGACGATAACTGTCCTAGCGGCTATTGCTATACGCAGACCAACCTGGCCCGGTCCTGCCGCATGTATCCGAACGCTGAAGCGCCATACTGCACCTATACTGACGAAAATAATACTACTTTCAACGGCTGGTATGGCTATTGCATTGAATCGGATCCCAATAATTCCAAGTACTGCCTGAATTGGTGGCCGGTTGACCTGATTTCCGGTGAGACTGACATTTTCAGCAATCTGAAAACAACGCAATACTCCGGCCGACGGCCTTTGTATTATTGTATGGAAGCGCCGGGAAACAATAAGCCGAGCATGACCTTATCAACTACCACGAACGAGGGCACTTTTCCTGCAGCGACTACTGGTGATAATTATTATATACAGCCGCTGACTGCCTCTCAATGGCATGATGATGAATTTGCGAGTACAGTATATACAAACTCCTGGATAGTGCAAACCGGCGGCGACGATGCATGTCAGCCATACCCCCCGAGCATCTGGCCTGGCAATCCTCCTGGTGCAGATTGCAATTGGAGCAGTACAAATAGCTATTATGATTCTAAAATTACCAGCAATATTACCGAAGATGACATATCCAGGGTAGAATTGGAGTGGGTCACTAATGCAAGTTTTGGCTGGGGCGGATATAGCGGATATTTCACGCCAGAGACAATGACCACGGCTGGTTATGCCTGTAATAAAAATTCTTCGCCATTAAAATGCGACAGTGGCGCCGCCGCGGGGAGAGTGGACAGGGTGGTTAGCGGCAGTGACAGGATATGGCGGTTATATCCAATTGACACCTGCCACGAAAATTCTGGGTATCAGTGCATGTGGCTGCAGATAATATTTGATAATAATACCGGCAAATTGAAAGAAATCCGAACTATTGGTGAAGATTCAACAGCAGGAAAGGATGAGTATGGAGCATTTCATTTGAATTTTTATCTGAAGGAATCCTGCAGTGCCATCGCCCAGGCAGTTGATTTATCTGAAGAGCCGATAGCCTGGTCGAGCCGTACCGGTTCCAGTTCGACTTATATACTTCAGGATAATCCTCCGCCGCCAGACGTGCCGGAAGGATTGAAGTATCAATATGAGCAGGACTACAAACCTTTTGGCGCTTTTGTAAATCCCAGCACATCGCAAGGCCGCAACGAACTGGATCCGACTTCCTGGCCTATGATACCAGTTGAGCAGCGTGAAAATCCGCTAACCAGCAACAACGCCCGGGCCGGCAGCCCATATTCATGCGTAGGCAATTGCTGGGACAGGGGATGCAATTGGGACGAAACCAACGATTGCTCGTCAAATGATTTAACTAGCAAATGCTTAGCGCATAATGACGGGAATATGGATCTCAATGACGGCATTTGCGTTGGCTTAGGTTCGGGTTTTTGCCTGAAAGATACTAAAATCCGTTGTACGGAAAATGCCCAGTGTACTGGCGCGGACAATAGATGCGTCCTGGAGGGCGCCGGTGTTTTTGCCTCCGGTAGGACCCGGACAGATGCCATTAACACCATAAAACGTTTGTTCGCCAAGCCGGTGGCCGGCTGGGGATGGGATTCCCAGCAAAGGCAGTATATTAAAATTGGCGTTGGCAGTTCTTTTATGGATGACTGGATAAATGGATATGACATCAGCGGCAAGCATTACTTTGGGTATAACGATATGCCTGTGTGCAATGTTGCCACGCGCCCTGATAATCTCGGCGATGATCCCGGTGATTACTGCGGCATGCCGCCGGTGGTCAGCGACATCAGGGTGGGCCGTTCGCAAACGACTATGGCCGAGCCTGATCCACTGAATCCGGTTAGTTTGTCGTTATGGACCGGCGAAGTTCACCTGGCATTTAATGTCAATGTTGATAAAGAGCAGAAGCCCCTCAAACGCATTGAGGTCAACTGGGGCGACGGTTCAAACTTTATCATCCAGGGCAAGTACGACTCAAATACAATTTATTTGACCCATACTTATAATTTCGCGCAGCCTTTTACGCCATATAACCCCGCTGATCCTAACGGTACTGGCGTGAGAATTAAAATTGTTGATAATTGGGACTGGTGCGGCGTGACTGCGGCGGGAGTTTGCGTTTCAGGCGATTGCCGGTGGAACGCGGACGGAGACGACTGTGATTATTTACAGACTTATATAACTTACGATCCGACTTAAGAAGCTATTACTAAAAAAGTAGCAATTTATTCCCCATGTTGCAAAAAGCGTGGCAGAAAATTAAAATATTTAACAGCCCGAAACCGTGGATAGTTTTATTATTGGTAGCGGGAGTAGCGGCTGCATTTCTGGCCTTGCCATTAAAAGCAAACGCCAGTATTTTCAGCTGGGGCATAGATTCAGTTGCTTCTGTCTTGGCCACTGTATTGTTATGGATAGCCTCTATACTGGGCAAGATATTAGTCGTCGTTATTGATATTCTTATCGGAGTAGTGCAATACAACGATTTTGCCACGGCGGATGCGGTAAGCAAAGGCTGGGCAGTGCTCAGAGATTTGTGCAACATGTTTTTTATTATTGTTCTGCTGGTTATTGCCTTCGGTACTATCTTAAAAATTGAAAATTATAAATATAACCGCCTCCTGGCCAAGCTGATCATTATGGCGGTATTGATAAATTTTTCCAAAACCATTTCAGCGTTTTTCATTGACCTGGGGCAGGTAGTCATGCTGACTTTCGTGAATGCCTTCGCCAATACGGCCACGGGAAATTTTACTTCAGTGCTGAAACTGCGGGAAATGTTGAATACCACGGTCCCCGACCAGGTAGATGCGGCTGGCTCCCCTTCGTTTATGGAAGTTGTCGGCGTGCCTTTCCTGGCGATAATTCTACTGGTAATCGCCCTGATGGTTATGCTGGCCATGGTAGTGGTTTTTTTGATTCGCATCATAGTTTTATGGGTGCTGGTCGTGTTGTCGCCGCTGGCTTATCTCCTGTCGGTATTGCCGGGCAAGGCCGCTTCATACTCTTCCCAATGGTGGCAGAAATTCGGACAATGGGTAACGATTGGCCCGATATTGGCATTTTTTATCTGGCTGGCACTTTCAGTTTTGACTGTAGGCAATGGTAATATGGGCATAAAACCCGGCAGTACGGAAGAAGCGGCCGGTCAGGTTTTATCCGGCGGCGGCGGAGTTATCGCTGCCGGCATCTCCGGCGTTTCTTCCTCAGAAAATATTTTGGGCTTTATTCTGGCAGTCAGCATGTTTTTAATAGCCTTGTCAGTGGCTGGGTCGCTGGGCGGCATCGCCGGTGCTTTTGCCGGTAAGATGAGCCAGAGGATACAGAAAATGGGTTCTGCCTCTATTATGGCTCCCCTCGGAGCTATGAAAGGTGCGGCCTCGGCGGCTGGCGGTTGGGGCGTAAAAAGGCTTGATGACTCGCAAGCCGGGCTGCAGCGCCGGTTTATGAATACCAGATTGGGGAGCGCTATCGCCAATACTAAATTAGGCAAAGCAATTGGCTTAGAAAAAATCCAGGAACATGGCATCCAAATCCGGGCCATCCCTACTGCCTGGAAATCAAGGAAGCAGAGAATTGAGGCCCAGCGTCTCGGTGAAGCGCCGGCGGTAGCAGAGGATATTTTGTTCCGGGTGTATAGCCAGGGCAGGGAAAAAACTGATTATGTTTCGCAGGCCAGAGCCGCGCGCGCTGCCAAAGCCAAATCTGAGATAGCGGCTGCCGGTACTGAGCAGGAAGTCATTATAAGCAGAATGGTCAACTCTGGAACATCGAAAGATATGAGAGTCCTACCGACAAAAGTAGCGGAAGCAGAAGGTTCCTTAGAACTTCTGCTAGGTTCGCATGACTTTAATGAAGTGCTGAAGAGGAGAGAATTTGCCAATGTTATGACGCAATATAATAATGGCGGCGGTAAAGTATCACAGGAGGATGCCCAAAATCTATTGAAGCATATGTTTGGCGATTCTAAAGATACAAAGCGTATCGCAAAAAAAATAGAAGAACAGGGATTGCATCAGTCTGATTCCTGGCTAAAAGGCATAGTCGCCATGGATAAGCAGGGCAATCTTTCGTGGGCTAAAGCCGGTACGGAAGACTGGCGGGAAGATAAGGCCGCGGAACAATCCGCTTTTTTTAATTCAAAACTTGAAGGCCGCGGTTTTATCCAGAAACAACGGCGCCAAAACTATTTAACTGAGCGCGCGGATGAAAATAATAATTTATCTTTCAGGTCACTCAGTAACGTAGGGAAATGGAATCTGCAAAAAAATGCGGAGAATTTTTTAAGCACTAAACTGGAGCACTATCAGGGTGAATTCAAAGATGCCATGATAGAAAACCTGGATTTGCTGGTAGAATGGGCGGAAAAGGTGCAGCAGCAGCATGACAATCATGAGCCGGCCGAACTGGAAAAGTCAGAGTTAGCCAAATTAAAAGGGGTAATAGGTAAATTAGCCGCCAGCGAACTGGGCCTGGATGAGGTCAAGGATATTTCTCCGGAATCAATTTATAAGGAGAAATTTGTGGATTTTGATAGAGACAATAAAAGAGAGCCGAATGAAAAAGAACAAGAAGACTTAAGGAGGAAAGCTGAAGTTCAATGGGGACAAAATGTGCTAAAAGCTGTGGAGCGCCGGCAGGGGTCTAAGTATTGGAATAATTTACATTCGGTGAACGATAACCGTGACCAGATGGGCTGGTCAAAGAATGATGATTATGACCGTGAAATGGATGATTATGCCAGAAACAATCTTTTTGAAGATGAAGATGGAGAGAAGCGCCATTACAATCCACGCTTAAATGCCCTGAGAAAGCGCATAGGGGAGGCAACTCCGCAACTAGTTAAAGCGACCTTGCGAGATAATAAGGGCGACGTTGGCGTTGAGGAGGCTTATAAAAATGCAGAGCCGGAAATTAAAAAGGTAGTTGAAAATTTCAATATAAAAGTTGACAAGGAACTGGCTGTCCCTGTAAAAATACCTACAGACACAAAGAATATAATGGCTGGAAGCGTAAAAGACGCAGAGGAAAAAATTGCCAGCACTAAAGAAAAATTACCGGATGGATCAATAAACAAATTATCCCAGAGCATAAAAGAAGCAATGGATAAAGTTGCGAACACCACGTCAGAAGGCCTCAATTTAAATGATTTTTCCAGAATGATAGCTGAAAGCGTCACGCAGCTGAATGAAGTAATAGGCAGTCTGCCGGATAAGATAGGTAAGGAACTGAAAGAAAAACTGGAAGGGATACAAAAGGGATCAAACACCAGTACTTTTGCCAATAATGAAACTCAATACAGGACATTTGCCGTATTGGGCAAGATCCTGGACACCCTGAAAGTTTCCAAAGAGAAAGCCAGTAAGACGAAGCAAGAAGCGGCTCCAGAGAGCGAGCCAGGGGAACCCACAACTTAGATTAAAATAGCATCTCTATGATTGATCTGAAAAATACAACCAGGCAAAAGCTTCTGGAGCCGGAATTCGCCAAGCGGGTTTTTAGCGAAGCTTATGATTATGTCAGGTTTGTTGAGCGGCGGACTTATCAGCTGGCCGAATTTCTCGATAAAACCCTGCAGATCAGACCGGAGGGAGCGATGAACGAATTAGAGCGCAGCTATTCATTATGGATATCCAAACTGCGGTTTGCCGGCTTGCAGTTTTATTCGGAAAAAGAAGTAGAATCATTTTTTGAGCAAAGGATTTATGATGCGCTTGGCTCCGAAGATTTTGATTTAATGGACGTTGTAATTGGGAGACTGGTGCAGATCTATATTAGCGAGAGAGATGCTTTTAAGGAGCGCCTGCGCCAGGCATTATTACGTAATAACCAGAGAGTGCCGGGTTCTCTGGTAATAAACAATGAACAGGTGCCCAGCGTGGTAAAAAATTGGTTTCGCGATTATTTCCGGAAAGTAGGGACAGAGGGCGTGGACAAATTAAAAGAAGCGCAGTATTTTTCTGATAATATTAATTTTAAAAAACTACCCTATACTGAACAGAAAAAGCTCAAAGAACTTTTTCATCTTTTTGAGAGACTAGGCATCCCGTCATTAACGCCGGAAGGTATTGAAGATACCATGACCATGATTGATGATGACGGTAATATCTTTGATTTACAGAACGGACGGTTTGTACTTATAGCAAAACAAAAGACATTTGAACCAATGAAGCCAAAAAACGGCAAGTCACAAGTTATAAATATTGATAAATCAGTAATGGAATCAGCGCCAGTCGGGCAGTCAGACCCTCTGGCACTATTGAAGAAAAAATATCAGGACTACCGCCTGCAGAGACAGGTTGTATTGGACCTGGAAGACCAGCTGGTTAACGACACCAAGGGCGAGCCAGAAATGGTAAAAAGAGAACTGGCGCAGGCTTCACGGCAAAACGAGAAAATAAAAGTTATCGCCTGCTTAAAAATATTGGCTCGGCAGGGATCATTGGCGACCGCTTTGAGCGATAACCTGGCCTGGCACGCCGCGGTGCAGGAGTATATACAAAAAAAGTACGCTTCACAATATAAACCTGATGAAATAAATAGCGCTACTTTCGCGCTTAAAAGCGACCCTGGTTCACCGGCGGGAATTTCAGAATTATTGCAGTATTTATTGAGGGAAAAACTTGAGTTTGATGAAAATGATTCAGCGCTCGTCGGAGTGGAAATCGGACAGTTAATGGGCGTGCGCTATGAAGGCTTAGCTTATGGCGACCAGGAGACAGGCAATTTTACCTGGGCAAAGAATTATATAAAAAACAGCAAGCTAGTTTCAGAGAACGATTAAAAATATTAAATAATAATTATATGAGCCGTGAAATACCAGGGGGCGAAATTTTGGCTTCTGAACATGGTTTAGGTGGCGATAGTTTGGAAGTAAATAATATGGAAGAGAAGCTGGCTTCTCCAGAAGAAGCTATGGATTTATTGCGGAAGCCGGAAGAGGTTGAAAGGTTCAAAAACAACAATATCAGGCCAGGGGTGGTGTCGCAAGCAGCGACACAGGTACTATTGAAGCATATGTTTGGGGATACGCGTGGCACACTGATGCTCGCCAGGCGTCTTGAAGAATTGGGGTTAAAAAACCAGGATGCCTGGTTGAAAGGGATTACCACTTTTGACCCTGAGTCAAGTGAGATAATATGGAGTAAATGCGGTACGGATGACTGGCGGCAAGATGAAGGAGCAGAAATTTCAGCTAATTTTAATAAAAAGCGTGAAGGCCGGATTTTTGTCCAGAAGCAGAGACGTCAGGATTATTTTTTAGAGGCAGCAGATGATGAAAACAATATAGCCTTTCGCGAGCTTAGTAATGTGGGAAAATGGAATCTGAAGGAAAGTGTGAGCAAACTTCTGGAGGTAAAAACAGAGCATTTTCAGGGCGAATTGTTTGATGCATTCGCAGAAAATTTAGATTTATTGGTTGAATGGGTGGAGCGGGTAAAGGCGCAGCAACGTAATGCCAAGGAACATCGTGATGACGCAGAGGCACAGAAACAGGTAGAACTAACAGAAGCCCAAGTGGCCAAGATAGAGGATTTTATTGGTAAAATATCTGCTGGCATACTTGATTTGGATGAAGGGAAGGGCGTGAATAAGCAGGCGTTAATGGAAAAAATTATGGAAGAAGAGGGCCTGACTGAAGCTGAAGCCAGAGAAAAGGCAGATGCCGAGTACAGCGAACTGGTACTGGAAGCGTTGTCACACCGCCAGGATAAAAAGTATTGGCATAATGTCCAAAGGGTCAGCGATCAAAGACATGAAGACAAATGGGATGATGACGACGTTGTTGATTTGCAGGATAAAAAGGCAGCGGAAACTACAATTATTAATAATAAAGGGGAGGTAGTGAACTATAATCCCCGATTGGATAGCCTGAGGGTTCAGGCCGGCCAGGAAATTTTAGTTCCAGTGGAAGCCAGTGCCCTGGATAACCCGGCATCAATTGGCCTACGCCCTGATGCAAAGTCTGGAGACCTGGAGAGCGTCCAGAAACAACTGACCAGCCAGGCCAAGGAAGCGCATAGCGCTTATGAGGCAGCTAAATTATCAAAAGATAAAAAGGTTAACGAATTTTGGACTGCCTGGCAATCAATGGAATCGGCAATAAGAGAAATTACCCAGGTTATTAATAATAGAAAAGCGGCGGAGAGTCTGCAGAAGTTAAGCGCCGCTGAGCTTAAAGCTGTCGGAAAGGGATTAAAAAAGCCCCAGGTAAAGTTGTTAGAGGGTATCAGAGAGGAACTAGGCCAATTACTGGAGCAGACGCGCGGACTGAACCTGTCAAAAATTGATACTATTGGCGATCGCACTAATAATATTTTACTGGCTTTTAATAACCTGAAAAAAGGCCTGGGTTTGGATTTGCAGGCGAAGCTTCATTTGGATAATATTGCGCCCGAGAACCTGCGCTTCCGGCATACCAACAGTAAAACGGAAAAATATCTGCAATTGTTGGATTTTAATTCACTAGCGATTATTTTGAATCTGTCCAAGGAAGAAAAATAGATTTACTTTATTAAAAAATCACAATTGCCGGCATGGCTGCTTGGGGCTTGCTTTTTTTTGGTTTTTTAATGAGAATAAAGGAAAAGAAGGGCGAATAAGTAGAGCTAAATGTTTTTATTTTTAGGCAGAATTCATAATTTTATATGATAATTGGCACAAAATGGATGCAGTATAGCCGTGGTAATTGCGTACCCCAGGTGCTTTACTATTGGGTTATTGGCCCTGTAAATCATAACCTTTCAAAATTAGATATTGATTTTAGCAGGATTATTTACATCTCAACCGGAAAAAATTTAAGCTGGTTTTATCCTTATAAAGATAATTTAAAGTATGGCATAAGAATAGCGGATAGATTGATAAATTCAGATAAATTTAAAAATACTTATCTCCGTATCTGGAAGTATTGGCAGAAAAAGAATATTAGTTTTACTGAAGAAATTGTTACCGCAAATTTAAAGCAGTATTCCAATAAAGCTCTTTATAAATCATATACGGAATTCAGCAGTAATTATCTGCACTTTGCTAATTTGGGAATGCCTTTGGATGGCGTTGATGAAGCTTTAGAGGTGATCTTGCCGCCACTGCTCAATAAGCTGATACCATCAACGGATCATTATGCCCAAAATATACTATTAACCCCCACTAAGCCTACATATTTACAAAAGGAAGAGCTGAGCCTTTTAACTATTGCCAGAAAAATAAAAGACAAGCTCGTCAGGAAACGCAAAGATGCCTTGATCATGAGGCATTATAATGAATTTTGGTGGATCTCACTTGGCTGGGGCTACGTTGAAATTCAGACTATAGCCGATATTAAAACCAGAATTAAGCAGTTATTAAATTTTACGCCCGAACAGCTTGATCAAAAGATCAAAGAAGCCAGGAATTTTCCTAAAAACATCAAACGCAAAAAAAGTGAAATAAAAAGAAAATATCATCTGCCGGAAAAAATTAGTTCATATTTAGAATTGATTGAAAAAATTGCGGTTTTGCATGATTGGAGGAAAGAAATTCAGATGAAGGCCATGTATGCCAGCCGTCTGTTATTACGGGAATTTATAAATCGGCAAAGGCAGATCAGTTTTAACGATCTTTTATGGTGCACACCCGAGGAAATAAACGAGGTTATGATAAATAAAGCAATTGACTGGCAGGAAGTGCGAAGCCGCCAGAAATATTTGTATTGCGAAGCCACTAGGGGTAAGTTTATTGTTTTAGGCGGCCAAAAGGCAAAAGACAAGCAGCTCCAAGTTTTTGGGCGGAAAAATTTTGCCAATATTGACAAGATAAAAGGTATAGCAGCTTCGCCAGGCAAGGCCAGGGGTATTGCCAGGGTATCGCATCAAGCGGGTGATATCTTAGGCAGACTAAAGCAGGGGAATGTTCTGATAACTTCCATGACGACGCCGGATTTTGCTCCAGCAATGAAAAGGGCATCAGCGGTGGTAACCGATGAGGGCGGCATCACCTGCCACGCAGCGATTATCTCCCGTGAATTAGGTAAGCCCTGCATAATAGGGACGAAAATAGGTACTAAAGTGTTCAAGGATGGTGACAAAGTAGAGGTTGATGCCAACTCCGGTTATGTAAAAAAATTGAGAAATGAATTTTAAAAGTACAAAAAAGAAAATATTAATAAACACAAAGCGCTGGGTAATCCAAGGCGGAGTTGGCGTACCTCTAATGTTTATCATACCAGCTGAGGCAATAACGAAGATTATGCACCGGCGATTCCCTATTTTACAAGCGAAAAAAATTATTATCGCTTCCTTCAATGGGGGCAATCGCGCGTATTGGATTTTTGACGAAGACGAATTAACCAAACTGGGTGAGTGGTGTTTAGGCCATGTTGATTTTGTAAACAAAATATATTTTCAGTGGGAGAAGGATAAAAGACGGTATTATAAAAATTTAGATCACCTGGCGCATAGGGGGATCAAAAATTTGCAGCGGGATTTCCTTAATTTTTATAATTTATATTTGTATGAATACAGCCTGCCTTTGATTACCGAGTATTTTTCCCTGGCTGGTGATAAATTGATTAAAAACTTAAAGAGTAAATATGGGTTTTTATCAAAAATTGACGAGGATATCATATTATTTGCCAGCCCACCAAAACTGGCATTTTTACAAATGGCAGAGCTGGGACTGCTTGATTTGTATTTGAAATTGAAAGGCAGATTGCCAAAAACTCTGGAAATTTTTAAGAAGAAACAGCCGGCGGCTTATCAAAAATTAATTAAGATCCAAAAAGAATATTACTGGATGCATTTTAACTATCGCGATACAAAGCCGTTGTCATTGGGGAAATTTTACAGCCAGTTAAGAATGCTTGATAGTGAAAATTACCAGAAAATTAATAATAGGCATATCTATTTAAAAAACTATGAAAAGGATTTACGTCGGCGGCAGCATCAGGCAGAACAAAAGACCAAATTATCCAAGGAGGAAATAAAAAAGCTGAAGCGCATCGGTTTCGCCGCCCATTGGCAGGATGAGAGAAAAGTGGCTAATTTATTGGGTAATTATTGGTGCAATCGTTTTATTAGCCAGGTAACGAAAATTTCCAATTTATCGGTTTCAGAGGCTCAGCATTTAATACCGCAGGAGTTCATTGCCAGCATTAAAGGAAAAAAAATTGTCCGAGCGGATCTGAAAAAAAGAATATCGGGAATGCTGTATTATGTTTTTGCCGATGGCCAGGAAGGTATTTTAACCGGCCGCCAGCTTGCCGCTATTTGGAAAATTATTAATGAGATGAATTTAAAAAGTGGCGTTAATGAATTGAAAGGCATAGCGGCTTCGCCGGGATATTATCGCGGGCGTGTCAGAAAGATTGAGACACCTGGTTTGCAGGGGAAAAAATTAAAAAAAGGCGAAGTGCTGATGACATATATGACCAGGCCGGATTTTGTACCGCTGATTCGTAGGGCCGGCGCGATCGTCACTGATGAAGGCGGCCTGACTTCGCATGCCGCAATTATTTCCCGTGAATTGGAAATACCTTGTGTGGTGGGCACCCGTTTTGCCATGCGGTTATTTAAAAATGGCGAAATGGTTGAGGTGGATGCAAATAAGGGTATAATTAAAAGACTATGAGTAAAGATAAAAAAATAGTTTGGACCCATTATTTTTCCCGGAAATTCTGCAGCCAGCGGTTCGAAATTGTCATCCGGGTTTTTATTTCGGATTTCTACCGGAAGCGTTTTCATGCCAGTCTGCAGAACAACCTGGTCGCTCCCGAACGTGGCAATCATACGATATATTATGAAAATGCAGAATGGCAGCGTTTTACCAAAAAAGTATATTACGGCACCTGTAAAAACCTGCCAACTTTTCATTACTATATGCAGTTGGTCCGGCGATGGCAGGTTAGATATGGCAGCGGCGCGCAGAAGCTGGCCAACGGTAACCTGACTAAACTATCATGGAGAGAGCTGAGAAGACGTTATTTAGCGTTTGATCGGCTGCATCTGGATTTTTTCAATGGCCCGATCTGGGTGCCATTTATTACGGAACCTTTTATTTCGCAGGTCGCCGAACAAGAGCTGCAAAAGCTCCTCCGTCAGCACCAGCGCGTGTCGGATACGGAGGAAATTGTTGAGATAATATTTTCACCGGAAAAAAAGAATGCTGTAATTAGCGAACATGAAAATTTACTTAAGCTGGCTGTTTGGACAAAAAGCCAGCCTCGGCTGAAGCAAGCAGCTATTGGCCGCCTGATTAATCTCCACTGGCAGAAGTACCGCTGGCTGCCATGTTATGACATTAATGATAAGCCATGGACAAGGGAATACTTTATGTCGGAATTAAACAAGTTGCTCCGGAAGAATATTGCTAGTCTAAAGCTTGAGTTAAGCCAGCTAAGAAAACGTTTCCCCTACCGCCAGCGGATGTTCAAGAAAATATTGCATGAGCTGTATCCTACTCCCCGCCAGCGAGAACTATTGATTATGGCGCATGAAATGTCGTTTATTAAGGATCAGCGCGATGATTACCGCCGTTTAGGTAGCCACAATATCCAACCGCTTTATCATGAGTTAGCCCGTCGGGCAGGCGTTACTATTAAAGAAATAACCCATCTAATCCGAAAGGAAATGATTGCCTACCTTACGCAGGGAAAATTACCAGTGGACAAAACAGTATTAAAGACACGGGTTAAAGCTTATGGATTATTGCGGAAGCATGGGGGCGAGGTTGTCGTGATGCAAGGCCCAGAGCTTAAAAAAATGATCAAGCAGGAACTTGGCGGCCAGTGTATTCACGAAACGCGTATTCTGCACGGGATGGCGGGTTCGCCCGGGCAGGTGGTGGGTTCGGCACAGGTAATCTATACCAAGCATGACTTACGGAAAATCAGGCAGGGCGATATTATGATTGCGGTTACCACGCACCCTGATTTTGTGCCGGCCATGCGCAAGTGCCGGGCGATTGTCACTGACGAGGGCGGCATCACCTGCCACGCAGCCATCGTTGCCCGGGAGCTGAAAAAACCCTGTATTGTTGGCACGAAGACGGCCACCAGCGTTTTAAAAGACGGCGACCGCGTTGAGGTGGATGCGAAGCTAGGCGTAGTTAAAAAAATATCATGAGCTTATCAGAAATTAAATCAGTAGAATTTTGGGCGCGTGAATATTTGTTACCGCTTTTTTGGCTGACTGATAAGCGCCATTTAATTTTAAATGATAATTTACTGTGTTTTTATAATAAATCGGTTTTACATCTGTATTTTATTAATGGCCGTTATAATGAGGAAATCCAGAAAGGCCACCGTTTTTTTAGTCAGGCAGGCGCTTTTGCTGCGTATCATAAAAATGCTGATCGAATTATTTTTCAAATTGGGCAATTCATCAAAAAATACGGGAATACTGATATCAAAAAGTTGAGTAATAGACAGCTGAAGGTTTTATTTGAGGAAATGGTTTCCTTGCTCAATAGATACAGTAATATTTATACCTGGACTGAGGAGGTGAGGCTAAAAAAATTTGAATCATTGGCCAGTGCCAAGGAGAAAAAAACAATGCATCAGCTTGGCCGCTTGCGTTTTAAACTGCGGAAGGCCGGCGAGCAAGTTTTTTATCTGCTTTTTAAAGAATTGCTAACAACAGTTGGGAAAAGTTTCAATATTGCCGCTCAAGATTTATATTTTTATACCAGCAAAGAGATAAATAAAGTGTTTACAGGGAAAAGTGTTCCGCAAAAGTTAATTTCGCGTAGAAAAAAGGGATATCTTTTATGGAAAATGGGTGGTCGGGAAATTATTTTAACCGGTCAGGAATATAAAAAAATATGGAAATGGGTTAATCATTATTTTACTAATTCAAAACAAGCAATTACTGGTACAATAGCGTACAAAGGAAAAGTCAGGGGTAGTGTAAGGTTGGTACTCCACAAATCGCATAATATCTCCAATCAAATCAGAAAATTCAGAAAAAATGAAATTTTAGTAACCGAGATGACTCGCCCTGATACTATCTTGGCATACCAGAGGGCAAAAGCTATTATTACTGATGAGGGCGGAATTACATCGCATGCTGCAATTATTTCCCGCGAATTAAGGATCCCTTGCGTCATCGGTACGAAAATCGCCACTCAAGTTTTAAGAGATGGTGATAAGGTGGAGGTGGATGCAACGCGTGGGCAAGTAAAATTGTTACAAAAATAATTATGGGTAGCCTATTATCAGCTTCTTTTATTAAAAAGTATAATTTAACTACTGGAGTAAGGCGTCCAATTTCTATTTTTACATTGAGTTGCGTTAGCGAAGCTTATTATCGTCAGTTAAAGCGGGCAATTGGTTTCCGGTATACCATAATCGGAGGCGTTGGCGACAGGAGAGAATGTTTGACGTTAATGAATCAGGAAGACATTGGCAGAAAAGTTGGACAAGCGTTGCAAAACAGCCACCACTGGCTCAGTACTACACTTAAATTAGCGCAAAGCATGTATCACCAAATTTCTTTGCGGCTGCGGCGGTCCGCATCAGGTGCGAGAAAAAATCCAAAAAAATTTATTAGTTTGGCCATTAATGAATTTCCGCGCTACTTCATCAGTTTGGGAATTTATAGTGCCTTGATGCGCTATCTCGGTGATGCCCAGGAAACCCGCGTACTGCCAAGGAAATCTGTCGTGTTAATCGCTAAACAGCGTGATCAGGTTGGCAGGTTTTACTCGGTGGTTGAAGGCTGGCTGCGTACTGCTATGGGTCAGCTTGGCAAGCCCCTGCATCTCAAGCCAGAATTACTGCTAGCTATGACGAGAAATGAAATGAATTTTTTTCTGAATGGCAGGGCTTTATCTAAAAAACAAATTAGAGGGTTACGCCAGCGGACACGCGGGTTTGTCTATTTATTGCGGAATAATCAGGAAACTGTGCAGGCAGATAATCGTGCAGCCAGGAGTTTATTAAATAATTTTTTTAACACCAGAGGGCAAAAGGTTGTCAGCGGCCATGTGGCACATCCGGGAATAGTGCGAGGCATAGTTTTTAATATTCTGCTGGCGAAATCACACAAACGCCCAGCCCGAAAAAATAAAATTATTTTGGTCTCGCCCATGACTCATCCGGATGATATCAGGTTTATCCGACGTTGCAGCGCTATAGTCACGGATGAGGGCGGGATGCTTTCGCACGCGGCAGTAGTAGCGCGAGAGCTCGGTATTCCCTGTATTATTGGTACGAAAATTGCCACAAAAGTGTTCAAGGATGGTGACAAAATAGAGGTTGATGCCTATAATGGGGTTGTTAGGAAAATATGAGGCAGTTTTTTCCCGCTATCCCCTTCAGCTTCGGCAGGCTCAGCTTCAGGGGTCAGCGGGATACTCGATTTTGTACCCCTTCAGTCAGCACTTCGCTTGTCTTCAGGGACAAAATCGGCAAAAAATGGGGATAGAGTAGAGGTGGATGCCACCAAAGGAGTAGTGAAAAAAATATGAAAATAAAGCAGGCATGGGTTAATAAATAAGATTTTGTAATATGGGCACCTGGATTAAATTTGGCTCAAAAGCAAGTACCTACTTAGCGAGGCATAATGGGGTATTTAAGTGTATCAACCACTATATGCGCGTGTTTTCTGGTCTCCCTCATCTTTTGTGGAATTATAAATATATTGATCATGCTCATTTTAGTTTTATCACCTATCAGCGTGAACTCGCGCAATTGTATAGGAGTATTCACCAAGCTTTGGGCGGAGTAAACGGATATATCAGGATGAGGCGCAAGGAATATCGAAAAAGTATTTCAGGATTAATAAAAATTAGCCAGCAGCGCCATAATCTTACCAATGGACAACTAGCCGTCAGGTTGCTCGCGGCTGATGATTTGTATGCGCGGGTAAACAGTTTTCTAGGCCTGGGTACACTCTATACGGACTATCTAAACCGGCAATTGCTGAAAAAATACGGTAAAAGATATTCTCAAATGTTTTTTAATGACCAAACTTCATTAACTAGCTATAATCATGAAGTTGCACAGCTGGCATCCATCAGTAATAAGCGCATTTTAAAAACCCAAGTAAGAAAAATTCTGGAAAAATATTATTGGCTTGGAAGCTTTTTTTTCATCGGTGACGAGCTCACGGAGCGGCAAATTATTAGGGATTCAAAAAATATTCGATCATCAAGTATTTCGAAAAAGCATTCAATCTCTTTACGTGGGCCACTCGTTACGGAAATGAAAATTTTATCACACGATCGGAATCTAGAGGCAGAGGAATTTATGAAGGCAGAGTATAACTATCGGCGATTGCTGAAAGAGAGCGCCAGGCGCTGTCGTCTGGGTTGGGAAAAGGTCACCGCGATGTCGGCTGAAGAAATTGCCGGTTGCCTTCGCGGAGATGCTGTTCCGTTGCGAAAAATCCAAAAACGTCTGCAGTTGTATGGGTTTATGATAAAGAATGGGAAAGCCTTTTCTTTTTCCGGTCACGGTGCGAAAATGCTGCGGGAGTCACCAAAAATTTCCTTATCCTCTATTGATTTACGAGGCCAAGTTGCTTTTGGCCCTGAAAAAAATATTATTGGACGAGTTCAAATAGTCAGAAATTCTGCTGATATACGGCGTTTCAAATTACGTGGTATATTGGTTGCACACATGACCACTCCAAATTATTTACCCGCGATTCGCAAGGCAGCTGCGATTGTGACCGATGAAGGTGGGCTCACCTGCCACGCCGCTATTATTGCACGGGAGCTGAAAAAACCCTGTATTATTGGTACGAAAATTGCCACGCTGGTTTTGAAAAATGGAGATAAAGTGGAAGTAGATGCTAATAAGGGGATTATTATAAAAATAAATAAAAATGCTTGATATTAAAAAAAATATATTTCGCTGGGGTCCCATTCCGCTTCGCTTGATGTATATCACCCACTGGCTGGTAATTTACAATGATTATCCAGGCAGGCTGCATCATTATTTATGGCCGGAATCTTATGTAATTTTCAACGGGACCAGGGGACTATTTATATGTGAACGCCAAAAACTCGAAGCAGTCGGAGCCAGTATTTTCGAAAAACTGGTCGGAACTGTCCGCGGGAAATCAATTTGGTTTGCCTGGAATAAAGCAGTAGTTGATTTATCAGCCTTCCATAAAAAAATTTCTCTTGATAATTTCTCAGCAATGAGCGATAGAGCATTGGTTGATTTGTGGAAAAAATACAACAACCTGCTTTTCAAGTTTTGGGAAGCGGGAGTTGTCCCGGAATTAGCGGCGTACGGCGGAGAAAGTATCTTGAATCGGATGTTGATAAAGGAGCATTTGTCAAAGAATGAGCTAAATGAAATATCTTCAGTAATTGCCGCGCCTGAACGCCTGTCTTTTTATCAGGAAGAAGAAATTGATTTATTGAAGCTTATTGCTAGTTATAGAAAGAATAATTTTAAAAATCTGCTTAACAATCATCAGCAACGATATTTTTGGCTGGAAAACAGTTATTTTAGCACGAGGGTACTACCAGTAGAATATTTTCTCAAGCGATTAAGAGAAAAGAAGAGGCTAGTTAGCAATGGTTTAAACGAAATTAGTAAGATAAAAGCGGGTTTGATGGAGATTAAGAAAAGAAAAAAGAAGATTATCAAACTTTATCAGCTAGATAAAAAGTTAATACAGACGGCCGATAAATTAAGTTTTTGCATCTGGTGGCAGGACCAGCGTAAAAAATTAATTTTTCAGTATTTACATTATTTTGAGACGCTAGTAAGGGAGATTGCCCGGCGCAATCATATGCCATTCAGTTCATTCCATTACGCTTATCTTGACGAAATACGGTTGCCTTTAAAAGCAGTCGATAAGCAGCGGTTATTTCTTAGAAGCAAATGGCACCTTAAAGTTGCCAGGTTTGCCAAGAATAAACTTAGCGTCCTACGACCGCAGGCGGCAGCCGATTTTATAAAAAAATTCTGGGAGGCGCCTGAGACCACGCTGAAAGAGAAAGTTATTTCTGGATTAGTGGTCAGCTCCGGAAAATTAAATATACGCGGCCAGGTTTATATAGTTAATAATCCAAATGATATCAAAAAATTTCCCAGTGGAAAAATCCTGATATCCAGCATGACAGCTCCGGAATATATCGTCGCCATTAGACGTGCGAAGGCAATAATAACTGATACTGGCGGCCTGACCTGCCACGCGGCCATTGTTTCCCGAGAGCTGGGCATACCCTGTATTGTAGGCACAAAGGTGGCCACAAAAGTTTTTAAAAATGGGGATAGAGTGGAAATTGACGCTAATAAAGGGGTCATTAGGAAGCTGTGAGGAGTTTTTTATCAAGCTAAAGCTTGATAGTCCGAAGTCGGGTTTCGGTTTATAAATCTTTTTTAATCTGAGTGAAGCCGAAGATAGATTTATGATAAAAGAAAATAAATTTAAAAAGCACATTCCTTTCCATTTATATCTGGATAACCAAACTTATTTTGTTGCCGCGCGTACGTTTGATAAGAAGAAATATTTTAATTCAAAAGAAAAGCTTATACTATTAGTTAATCGATTAGAACAGGCCAGAAGAAAGTTTAAAATTACACTCCATGCCTGGGTAGCATTGCCTAACCATTACCATATTCTATTCGCCTTGGGTAAAGGCACTGAATTGAGTAAAATTATTAAATTTATTAATGGCGGGAGTTCATATGATATAAATAAGCTTGATAATACTCCGGGTCATAAGATTTGGTGGAACTATTGGGACCGCTGTATTCATGAGGAAAAAGATTTTTTTAAAAGATTTAATTACATCCACCATAATCCAGTCAAACACGGCTATGCAGCTGCTAATGGCAATTATATGTTTTCCAGTTATAATTACTATAAAAATAAGCTCGGGAAGGAATTTTTAAATAATACCGAGTATTATTATCCCATTATTGATTATACCGGCGTACATGGTAAGTTTGATAAAACTAAAGTTTTATAATCCGAAAGGCCCCGAGCTATGACCATTTACCAAGGTTTAAAAATAATTGATAAATACGAATTTCCCCATCCGACCTGGCAGTTTGTCAGCAGTTCCCGGGAGATAAAAAATTTAGCCAGGATTAAAGATTATGTCGGCTGGACCATCAGGACCGTGAAAGTGTTTAATGGCCCATGGATGAATCATTATGCCAACTGGGTGGCTAAAAAAGATGTGCCTTCTGTGGTTGATAAACTGCAGAAAAAACACAAGAACAAAGCTTTATTCGTTATTTACCCGTCATGGAAGTGGAAAAAAGCCGGAACCGTCCTGCTGGAAAAAAACCGTACTGTCATAGAAGCACGGCGCGGTGCGATTGTTGACTTGATGCGGCATGGGCAAGTGGAAGCCAGTTATTTTTATAAACGAGGTAAGCTGACTGCGGTAGTTGGAGATCGGAATGTTTTAACATCGGCTGAACGTAAAAAAGTATTGCAGGCTGAGAGGAAAATAACCTTGAAAAATGTTATACTGGAGTGGGGAATAACTACTCAAGGAAAATTTATTTTTTACCGCGTTGAGGATATTGGAGAAGCAGCCAGATTATTAATAAAAAAATATTCGTAGTTTTCATATAATAATATATTATGAAGCCAGTTAAGGGGTTGATAAAAAGGAATTTATCTCTAATCCAGGGTAAAAAGTGGTACCATCAGCGGTTTGATGGCAGCCCGCATTTTATTTTTCTCATTTCCATGGCCGAGTTGGCGTCAGAAGCGCGCAAGTTTGGTTGCCATGCCACCAGCCACTTCGGCTTGTTTGAACAGGATAAATCGGACTGGTATATTGATCAGGAGGACATTGATCGCATTGCGAAACGGTTGACTGATTTGGCCATGCATAAAAAGCATTTCACCAAGGGATTAATGAAGCGTTGGTCTGCTGATGAAGCGGCGTTTTACCGGTTTTGTCTGGACACTGATTGGGAGCATTTGAGACAATTAGATAATGAAAATTTAGTAAAATTGTACGATGAGTATATCCGGCGTGATTTGAAATTCGTCACATCCAGTTCAATCATCGATGGTTTTGCCCTGGGCACTGACTATCTGATCCAAAAAGAATTGATGATGGTATTAAAAGCAAAGGGATTGGAGAAGCAGTTATCCAGATTTTTTTCCGTTCTTACTGCTCCTGTGCACCATTCGTTTATCAATGAAGCGGAGGTCAGCTTATTGCGTATAGCGAATAGAGTCAAAGGAATCCCAGTCTTGAGTCGAGCCTTTCGGAAGCGCCCAATAAAAAATCTACAAAAAATCGTTCGTTACTATCCAGCTATTATAAAATTGCTAGAGAAGCAGGAGCAGGACTATTTCTGGAGTAAGAATAACTATGTCCACAATAATTATCTGGATGTAAATAAGTGGGTTGGTGAGCTGAAGGCCGTGTTCAAATCCAGCATTAATATTGGCCAGCAGATCAGGCAGATTGTGGCTACGCCTCAGCGCAGCCTTCAGGAGAAAAAAATATTACTGAAGAAACTTAATCCGCCAAAAAAAATCCGTGTGCTTCTGGAAATCTCCGAGGATTTCACCTGGTGGCAGGACAATCGTAAGAAAATGACCTATTGGTCCACGCATTACGGCAGTATTCTGCTCAAAGAAATCGGCCGGCGCTTCGGATTTACTCTGCAGGAGATGAAGTATTTGGCGCCACCGGAGGTTGATTCGCTTTTTGCCAGGCCCCTAGTGACACCGCAGGAAGCGCGTGCCAGATGGAAAAAATGCCTATGGCTGCAATTAGGAGCAGATAAGTATGAAGTAATTACCTCCAACGCCCGGGGGACGTTTAAGAAAATTTTTGAGAAAAGATCTTTGCAGGCAGTCAATGATTTTCGCGGTTTGTCGGCAAACCGGGGTGTGGCGCGCGGACCGGCCAGAATCGTAAAAAGCGCTACGGAAACTAAAAATGTCAGGCCTGGCGACGTGCTGGTGGCCGTGATGACCCGTCCGGATTATATTATGGGCATGAAAAGAGCGGCGGCCATTGTTACTAACGAAGGAGGCGTCACCTGCCACGCAGCCATAGTCGCACGTGAGTTAAATATCCCGTGCGTCATCGGCACGAAGATCGCCACTGAAGTTCTGCGGAACGGCGACATTGTAGAAGTTAATGGCAACCACGGCGTGGTTACGGTGATTAAGAGAAGTTGACATAAATTAATTTTATTGGAAAATTTTATAATGAATGATTTTAAAAAAATAAAAAAGGCCATAAATCTGGACTGGTATGTTCAGGGATTTAATGCTGTGCCACTATTTCTCGGCCCCTCGGCCATTAGCGGTATTAACATGAGGCATGATCTTGGTTTCGGCTATCACGGCTTCCTCTTCCATTATCGTGATGGCTACGGGGAGATGGCCTATTTGAATACAGATATTGCCGCCATTTGGCAGAAGATAAAAATACTTTTGAAGCGAGATAAAAATTACTTGGTAAAGGTTAAACGATTATACGATAAAAAAATCTCAGAAGCTGAGGCGTTTCAAGTAAAAATCAGCAAGACAGTGCTGCACCGTCTTAGTGAGGACGAGTTAATGGATTTTTTTCGCCATTCTGTGCAGGCGCAGATAGATACGGTAGGAGTCGGTCATTTAGTTGAGATAATCAGTGTCGCCGCAGAAAAGGAATTCAAATCTATGCTGCTGCGGTCGATCGGCGTACAGCCGGATTTTAATGAGATTTATAACCTTTTGACTACCCCGGCGGAAGCGTCTTTTATCGGTCAGCAGGAAACCGCTTTACAGCGTATCGCCCGTTTGCCGAGGTCGTTACGCAAGAAAAACCTTGCCGTGCATCTTAAAAAATATTTCTGGATTCAAAACAGCTATAGCGGCCCGAAAAAATTAACGATCAATGACTTTATGCGCCGGCTTGAAGCTGTTCGATCAATCAAGCTGGTTAATCCCGGGTCTGTTCGCAGGAAAAAACTGCGTTTGCTCGCCCGTCTGAAAATTAGCCGGTCGCTTAGAGAATTTATCAATTTGATTGAATTTACCACGATTTGGCAGGATAGCAGGAAAGCTAACATCCTTAGAAATGTTTCATACTTAGCTTTAGTGGCGCGTGAATTAGCCCGCCGGTCTGATTTAACTGTTGAACAAATTTATCAGCTTGGGGTAAACGAATCATTGTCAGTTCGTTCAATAAAGGCGTTAAAATCAATATCACCTCTATTGCGGCAAAGGCAGCTGGGCATGTTGATTTTAATGGAAAAAGACGGAGAATATAAAGTTAGTGGCCAACAATACCGCAAGCTTCTGCCTTTGATCCGCGCAGTGGAACAGCGCTCAGCCGCCGACGGCAGCTCCATACATGGTTCGGTGGCCAATGGCGGTACGGCGGTCGGGCGCGTTACGGTCTGCCGCAACATCGCCTCCCTGAGCAAGGTAGGCCAGGGCGACGTGATTGTCGCTTCAATGACCCGGCCGGAGTTTTTACCCGCCCTGAAAAAGGCTTCCGCCATTGTGACAGATGAAGGCGGTATCACCTGTCATGCTGCTATTGTTGCGCGTGAACTTGGCCTGCCCTGCGTTATCGGCACAAAAATCGCCACGAAAGTGTTGAAAGATGGCATGATTGTTGAAGTCAGGGCGAACCATGGGCTGATAAAAATAGTCAAATAAAATTATTCAAAAATTTAGGTGCATAATTTTTTATAAGTTTGCTTATGGATTTTGCTCAGTTACAGAAAACTATTAAAAATATCAGCTGGTGGGAGGAGAAAGCGCCGGCTGCTTATCATTGTGTTGCGCAAATAATGCATGCTTTCATTGAGCAGTCCAGGTATTTCCATCCGAAATATCTGACAATTGCCGTTTTGCCTTTCCAGGATGATTTTTTCTACGAAGAAACGCCGGAGCAGGAGAAGTATGAGGTGTATAAATATATTTTTAACAAATCAAAAATAAATAATCGGTATTTAGCTTTAAAAAAGCGTCAGGTAAAAAAAAGAAAAAAGTTTGTAACCTTGGGGCAGTATTTTGGAAAAAATAAGCATAAATTATCAAACCAGAAGTTCTGGCGGATCTATGAGTCTTTTATGCAGAGTTATATTGATTTTTTGCGATTCGGCGCTGCTTGGGAGTGCGTGGACGTTTTCACTGCATATTATCTGGAACCGTTGGTTGCGGATGAATTGCCGGCAGTACCTGAAGCCGCAGCCAGGGAGATTACCAGCCTGATGGCTATGCCAGCACATCTAAGCTTTATTGAACAAGAGCGGCGGTTGTTTTTGGAAATTTGTTTAGGCCTGCATCGCCAGATTAAAAAGCGAAAAAAAATCAGTCTCTCGGATATCTCTTCGGAAAAATGGCTGAAAGAAATCACCAGGCTGCAGAAGCTTTATTTTTGGACCAGGAATTCATTTGCACAAACGCGGGTTATTACCAGAGAACAGTATTTCCTGGAGATAACGGAGGAAATTAGAAAAAATTCATATCAAAAGTTAAAAAATGAACTTGCCAGTTTAAATACAAAAACCGTACGTCTAAGGCAAGAACATCATAAAATATCGGCAAAATATCATTTCTCCCCCGATTTAAGGCTGCATTTATTCTTAGTGCGGTATTTTGGAGAATTGATTGATGATCGCAAACAGCATATGCTTATAGCCAGTCATTTTATTACTCTTTTTTGCGAAGAGCTGGCCAGGCGTTTTGCCATAAACATTTGGGAGGTTAAATACTATTTATATAAGGAGGTTAAGAATTTATTGCTGAACGGCCGGCGCCTTGATCAAAAAATTGCCAAAGCGCGCAGGAAGTTATCTGTTTATGCCATCGTCAAGCATGGCCATCAGGCCATTCCAACAATTTATTATGGCCGTCAGGCCCGGCAAATATTCAAAGCTTTCAAGCTGGGAGTAAAAATAAAATCCATGATTGTAACCGGACAGGTGGCCAGCGCGCCGGTAAAAAAAATGACCGGCGTAGTGCAGGTAGTGATGGATGTCAATAAGCAAAAGTTTTCTTCCGGCAATATCTTAGTCACCACTATGACCCGACCTGATTTTATCCCTTATTTGCGGCGCGCCAAAGCAGTGATAACTGATGAGGGAGGCTTAACTTGCCATGCGGCGATTATATCACGTGAACTAAAAAAACCTTGCATTATCGGCTGTAAAGTTGCCACCCGGGTATTAAAAACGGGCGATCGCGTAGAAATGGATATGGAGCAGGGAATTGTCCGGAAATTAAAAAGTAGCTATAATAAGGTAATATTGAAATAGTTTAATATTAATAATAAATAATATGTCCTCAGCAGTGCAACGATACGGCGATTGGCGGATCAAGCCCTCCGGGAAGCTGCCAATTTTTTTGCGGTTTATAATCAATTCGGGATTTTCCCACAAAATTTCAGCCGCTATCGGTTTTAAACATCATATGGTGAACCGAACGTATCTTCATCACATGATGTACTGGCCGGCGAAGGAGTATGATGCTTTTGAAAAGGAAATCATTGATTACGTGAAGTATAAGAAAAATTGGCTGGAGCATTTCTATCGAAAAGAATTTGTTAAATACAATGATCTGTACCGGCGCGGGTTGCAGCTAAAAAAAATTGATTGGGCGAAAAAATCCAACCAGGAGATTAGTGAAGTGCTGGATACCCAGTTAAACAAGTACCGTTATGTGACATGCTCGTGGTACACGCAGTACCCGCTTGATGAGTATTTTGAAACGACCATTGAAATTGAGCTAGTTAAATATCTGCCGGCCGATCATCCTGATTTCCGAAAAATTGTTTTAATATTTACCGATCCGCGGCAGATGACTGACGTGGCTAATGAGAAATGGAAGCTGATGAAAATTGCCAAGGAGTTTAAAAAGAAGCGAGAGAATTTATCTAAACCGTCTCCTCAGGCGAAAAAAATCATTGAACGCCATCTGGATGCATACGCCTATATCAATCGCGGCCTGGCAACAAGCAAGGCCTATACCTTTTCCAATATAATTGCCCGGATTAGGCAAGCTTGGAGCGATAAAAAAGGGTTAAATGAGCTCATCCATTTAAGCTCGCCGCAGAAAATCAAAGAGGAATATCAATGGGCACTTAATAAAGTGAAGCCTAAACCAAATTTCCGTAGGATAATAACACAGGCTCGCTATCACTCCTATGTCCGTAACAGACGGGTGGAAGCGTTCTTTTTATCCGATTACGGAGCCAGTTTTATGTATAACGAAATTGCCCGTCGCGCCCATTTTAATAAAAATTGGATTATGGATATATCCGTTCCGGAAATGTTTAGTGCCCTGAAAGGCAAGCCTTTGCCGAGCAAGGCGGAAATGCAGCGCCGTTTCAAAGATTATGCCATGATTGTCAGAGATGCCAAAACCGAGTTAATTGTTGACGCACGCAGGATTAAAGCGTTGGAAAAGAAATTTTTCGTCAAAATTGCTGATGTAAAAGAAATACAGGGCCGCATGGCGTGTCTCGGCGGCTTGATCAAGGGAACTGCCAAGGTTTGCCTGGATAAGCATGAGATCGGTAAAGTAAAAAAAGGCGATATCCTGGTGACCCAATTTACCACCCCGGATTTCGTTCCGGCTATGGAGCGTGCGGCCGCTATTGTTGCCGACCAGGGAGGATTATCTTCACACGCGGCTATTGTTTCCCGCGAACTGGGCGTACCGTGCGTGATTAGCACGGAATATGCCACTCGCGTGATCAAAGATGGCGATTGGCTGGAAGTTAATGCGCGTACCGGCCTGGTTAA
The DNA here is from genome assembly GCA_041660605.1 of Patescibacteria group bacterium. GTDB lineage: Bacteria > Patescibacteriota > Patescibacteriia > UBA10025 > JAHIVO01 > JBAZWB01. The sequence goes on along the minus strand of JBAZWB010000002.1, from coordinate 169,919 downwards.
AATCAGCAAACGGAAATGATTAGAGCGATTTTTTTCGACATAGACAATGTCTTGCTAAAAAGCGGATTCCGCAAAGGCATCAGGCAATATGAAAGGCGCTATCGGCTGCCACGAGGCTCAGTCTATGTTTCCATGCATAACAGGAAATACTGGAAGGATTTCACGCTGGGGAAAATTTCAGAAAAAGATTATTTAAAAAAGGTTTCAGCCGATTATCCGGGTGGGCTGAATATGAAAGTGCTGCAGCGATTTATCCGGAGCAAGACAAAGCTGTTAAAAAAGACGCTTTCATTAGCCCGGCAGCTGCGCAGTAAGTTTATAGTCGGAATCATTTCCAATCATCCCAGGGAATGGTGGCAGTGGTCTTCAAAAAAGTTCAAGTTAAGCAAAACCTTTAAAGTGGTAGCAATATCCGGAATTGTCCACACGCGCAAGCCAGATCCGAAAATATTCAGATATGCATTAAAAAAAGCGCGCGTCAGAGCGAAAGAGAGCGTGTATATTGACGATAGGCCTGACATTATCAAAGGCGCTTCGTCTATAGGCATTCATCCGGTGATCTTCAAGAATGCCGCTCAGCTGAAGAAAGAATTAGAGCGTATTGTGATAATTAAATAGATCTAAAATAATTAACATGAATGAATCAAATAGAGGTGAAATCGGGCGGGAGATTGAAGGGGTCCGGATGCCTCGCCAGGAATTTATTTTTACCCGCCACGCGGAACGCACTCCTGAAGGCGATCTGACGTCCGATGGCCTGGCAGTGGCACAACAAAAAGGCCAGGCTTTAAGTGGCGCTGAAGTGTATAAAGGCTACTCCAGCCTGGAAAAAAGCAACCGCGCATATTTAACTATCCAGAAAAAAAGTGAGGCTGCTGGCGTGGAATCGCTCTTAAAAGTTGAGGCGATCAATCGTGCCTCTCCTGATGAGGATAGTGAAGTAGAAAAAATTTCTCCCCGCTATGATACACGCAAGCGCGAGGGGCTTTTCTTTGATTTGACCGGTCCGCTTGAGACACGGATAAAAAGCTTTACCGCAATAATAGATGCCGCTGTTAAAAACGATCATCCTGATTATGATCCTAAAGACCCGAAGTTTTCCAAAATCAGGGCTGAATACCAATACATCGGATTTCATCAAATGCTGGCTGATCCCGAGCTTGTCCATATTTTTGCCATGGGAATGGCCGCGCATCTTCTTAGGTCAACGGAAATCAGCAATAAGTACGTGGACCGCCGGCAGAAAGCATTGGAAAATGGCGAAAAAGACGCAAAGCCGATTATGAATGACATAGTAATTGATACAGGCACGCACAGTGGATTGATTGAATGTTTATTAAAAAAGACGATGGTTAGAATTGATCCGCAAGGGGGTGAAAAACGGGGTTTTGAAGTGACCAAAGATGATAGCGGGAAGGTAACGATTGATAAAAATTTTGAGAAAATTATTGGGACTAATGAATCAATTAAAACCGGCTATCCAGTCGGCGAGCAAACTCCCGAACGGCTGCCAGTTGAATTTGAGAATGACAGATTTGCAGGGGAAGCATGTTTTATTGATATGAAAGAAGTGAGGAAATTAGCGGCGCAATTTGAAGTTTATCGGGAAAAGCTATTGAAATGGAAGAAAGATAAGACCATAGAAACTGAAAGTGAGTTTATGGGGCAGCTTGAGCAGCTTTTAAAAGAATATTAAGGGTTGAGAATGCGTTTTAATGTTGTATTATTCCGTTCTGGTTACAATTTGAAATAAAAATATCCCAGTAAAAATTTTACCGGGATATTTTTATTTAGAATGATTAGGTGTTTATTGAGTTTATTTACTGTTTGCTATTGTCTACTTGTTCGGTTGCCTCTTTTACGGTTTCGGATATTTGTTTTTTCGCGTTTAGTACTGTCTTAGCCTTACCCTCAACCACCTGGCCTATCGCGGATGACTGAAATTTTGCATATATTATCGTCAGAGTCCAGATTGGCAGGATTGATAAAAATGGTATGAATTCCAGAAGCGGGGCGGCGAGTATGACTACTTTTCTTTTTTTCAGGAATTCTTTCATGCCCATTCCGGAAGCGAATAACAGCAAGAACATTGATGGGTAGACGATAATATTTACCACGACTCCCACCCAACCGACGCCGAGGATATCTACGAGGTCTTTAAGAACCGATAAACCCAGGCATAAAGTGAAGGTAGCCCAACCCATACCTGATTTCTGCTGCTGGCCTCCGGCCTGCGCCTGTTCTTCCGCTTCTTTTTCTTTCTGCGACGCCTCTTGCTGCTGCATTTTTGATTGCTGAAGTTGCTGCGCCGCCTGCCTTTGCCGGTTCTGATCATCAATAACGGTTGAGTCCCCTAGATTTTTATCGTCTGTTGATCCAGCTGTTTCCGGGGAAGCGTTAAACTGCGAACCCGCTAACATATTTAGTGGCTGTCGTTGCTGCTGGCTCTCGAATTCCCGGCGGGCCGCTAGATCGTGTTCAGAAGCGGCTGGCGCGCCCTCTTCTTTAAATGGATTTTCTCCGTGTTCTAAATCGTTAGCCGGATCTTGTTTTCGCGAAAGGAGGTCATCCTGCAACAACTTAGTATCATCCAAACTCATCCTTTCATTGGGGTGTTCTTTCAAGTACTCAAGTTTTTTAGCCGGATCTTGTTTTCGCGAAAGGAGGTCATCCTGCAACAACCTGGTATCATCCAAACTCATCCTTTCATTGGGGTGTTCTTTCAAGTACTCAAGTTTTTTAGCCGGATCTTGTTTTCGCGAAAGGAGGTTATCCTGCAACAACCTGGTATCATCCAAACTCATCCTTTCATTGGGGTGTTCTTTCAAGTACTCAAGTTTTTTAGCCGGATCTTGTTTTCGCGAAAGGAGGTTATCCTGCAACAACCTGGTATCATCCAAACTCATCCTTTCATTGGGGTGTTGCCTCAAATATTTAAGTCGTTCAGCTGGGTCTTGTTTGTAATTGGGCGGCGCAACATGAGAATCTTGTAATAATTTAGCATCATCGCTGGTTATTTTTGAATTGGGGTGTTGCCTCAAATATTTAAGTCGTTCAGCTGGGTCTTGTTTGTAAGAGGTTTCAGCACTTTGCGGATCATTTCGCATTTTCCTGCTTATTTGTTTTTGTTGCTCCGGAGTCAGGGTAGCGGCGTTCAACAGGTCATCAGCCTGATTATTTTTTTCAGCCTGTTTTTTCTTGCCAATATTATTATTCCATTTTAATTTAAACTTGGCTACCGGAACTTTACGAGAATTCCCAGGTTGAGTTATACCCCTTTGTACTGATTTTATCGCCTCAGATTTAGATGAAATACTATTTTTATTTGCCATCTGGATATAAATTAGGCAATCTAAATAATTTTTAGCTTAAATTAACAAAAACAATAAATTTAAAAGAGAATTACATCATTACAATCTATATAATACCATTTTTATTCAATAAAATCAAGGGTTATTTGCTTTTTAGTTATAACTAATTTTTGTATTAACTGGTATGTATTTATATTTGATTTTATTGTAAAATTATGCTATAATTAAACCACTAGTTTTTTAAAAAGGCACTTAATAATAAATATTCTAGCTAAGGGTTTTCATGAGCAAAAATGTCCTGCCATTTTCCAAAATCAGTAAAAAAGACGTACGTTTAGCCGGCGGAAAAGGTGCTAATTTAGGGCAGTTGGTGCGTGCTAAATTTCCCGTACCTCCCGGGTTCGTCGTCTCTTCCACGGCATTTGAAAGTTTCATGGAAGAAGCGGACCTGAGCATTGAAGTAGATAAATGGCTGCACAAGCTGAATCCGAAGAATGTCGTCAGCATTGACCGGGCTTCCCATGAATTGCGGGATGCCATCAGACGGGCGCAGTTTCCTGAAAAACTTGGGCAGGAAATAACCGAAGAATTTAATAGATTAGGCGAGGATTATGTGGCAGTGCGGTCTTCGGCAACAGCTGAAGATTCATCAGTTGCTTCCTGGGCAGGAGAGCTGGAAAGCTATATGTATGTCACTGAAAAAAAGCTACTGGGAACCATAAAAATTTGCTGGTCATCATTATTTACTCCCCGGGCGATATTTTATCGGTTTGAAAAGAAACTGCACGACACACCTGTCTCCGTAGCCGTAGTAGTGCAAAAAATGGTTAATTCAGAGGTAGCGGGGATTACTTTCACCGCCCACCCGGTGACCAAAGACAGGAATCAGATGGTGATTGAAGCCGGCTGGGGGCAGGGCGAATCAATCGTTTCCGGCAAAATTACACCTGATACTTATATATATGACAAAGTTGTAGGAGCACTGATTGATATAAATGTTTCGACTCAAGCAGAGATGATCGTCAGCCAAGGCGCCGCTGGCACCAAAATAGTCAAAGTGCCTAAAAAACTGGGAGCTAAACAAAAACTAAGTGGAGAAAAGATAATGGAAATAGCCGCTTTATGCGGGAAAATCGAAAAGCATTATAAGTCACCGCAGGATATTGAATGGGCTTTTGAAAAAAATAAGTTTTATATAACACAAACACGACCAATAACGACGCTATAAATGGGCGATAACGATCAAAATAATTCCTTTGCTTCAGGTTTTCTTGTGCGGGATAAAAGCGGCAAGCTGAAAAAAATCCAGAATGAAAATCTGGCAGACGTTTCAGACGAACCAAAGAGCGAAGCAGCCAGCCAGCTCCCGCCTGCACCAGAGCAAAAGGTTGCAGCGCCAACAGCACCTGTAGTTTTAGAACCGCTACGGCCGGTTTCATCGTCTCCAAAAGCGTCTTCCTTCCTTGATCCTGAAGATGAGAAGGAAATCGAAGATCACAAAAAGGAACTGAAAAAAATAATCGGCGATTCAACCGTTCAGCAGGCTCCGATAGCCCAGATGGTGACCATTGATTCTATCGTTGAAGAAGCAAAGAAGAAGGCAGATTTTGATTTTAGCAGTGATCCTATAATGGAAAAGAGATTTGCCAAGATAGTCGAGTCCCGTTTAAGGGATATTCGCGATTCCATTGAAACGAAGGAAGTATTATTAAGACCAAGAAAAATAGGCGGACTAGCCTTGTCACCGGAGGCAGTAGGCTCCGTCATCGCTCTAGTAGAAGCAAAATACAATTTATTGGATAAAGCGGGATTGACCGGGGAAACGGAGAAAAAAGGGGAGGAATCGGGTAATTTACCCTCAGTTTTTGCTGATAAAGATATGCCTTTATATGCGTCCGCTCCGCCGCCATTTGTTCCTCGTCCGGGAGAAAAAAGACCGGATTTAGAGCCTATTGTTGATTTCGGGAAAGAAGAGGCGCCAGATAAACTGGCTGAACAGATTAAAAAAGAGTTAGAAAATCTGCATAAAACGCCAGCCGTTCAACCGCCGCAAAAGCCGGAAGCCATGGCAGAGAAATCCGCAGTTCCGGCAGTCACGCCAGCCGTAAAAGCTGAAGCGCCGGTAGTTTTACCGGAACCACCCCGGAAAATTATTTCCAGCCAGCCGTCCGCAGAGCAGTCAATACTGACTCAAAAGCTTTATCAGAAGCCTGCAGCGGCCATGGCCAGAATGCAAAGACCGGAGCCGGATCGTCCGCAAATGATCGACATACGCCAGCCACAGAAAGTTCTTGGACCTATCGAAGAAATGGAAGAAATTGATCTGAAGGAATTCCGCCGCCTGGGGTCGTCACCGCAGGAATCCGCGGATAAGGTTTTTGAAAAGATAAATTTACTGGAAGAAGATTCCTGGGAGCTGAAGACTGAAGGCATCGAAGCCTGGAAGCGGTCTCCAGTTTTTTCCGCCTATGTGAAAATTGGCCAGGAAAGCATGAAATCAAATATCAGCGTTGATGAAATAATCAGAAAATATCAGTCGCAGAATCAATCCACCTTGCTCTATGAGGAATTTTTAGCTATTAACGAATTAAACAAGAATATAGGCGTTTAATATGCAGCAGTTTGTTATCCCCCAATTTCTTGACGTAGAAGATAAGATAATCGGTCCGCTGACAGTCAGACAGTTTATTATTTTTCTGATCGGGGCCGGCTTGATTTTTATCGTTTTTAAACTGGCAACTTTCTGGCTGGCGGCCATAGAAGGAATTTTCCTCTTTGCCCTGACCGGGATTTTCGCTTTTTTAAAAATAAACGGCCGGCCGTTCCATCATTTTTTGGTAGCACTGATCCAGACAGTCAGGCGGCCGGGTTTAAAAACTTGGGGCCGGTCGGATGAGGCAAAAGAAAGCAAAAAGGATAAGAGCAAGAAGGATATTATAACCCCAAAATATACGAAACGACTGACTAAATCCAGGTTAAGCGAACTTTCGCTGATGGTGGATACCGGTGGAGCTTATGATGAGGAAGTTGAAGGGGGTTTTTAAGAAATTAATTTATTATGGCAAAAGAAAAAGAATCAATCCAACCCGCAAAAAGCCGATTTGCTTCAACCCAGCAGCATCTTAATATTTTGGAAATAAAAGACGGCGTCGTGGTTTTGAAGGACGGCACTATGCGCGGCGTAATTCTGGTTTCTTCAATAAATTTTTCCCTGAAATCAGAAGAGGAGCAGAACGCCATTATCAGCGGCTATACGCAATTTATAAATTCCCTGAGTTTTCCCCTGCAGATAGTCATTCAGTCGCGGAAGCTGAACATTGATGATTATCTGGAGCGCTTGAAAGTCGTGGAAAAGGAGCAGACCAACGAATTGCTCAAGCTGCAGACCAGGGATTATCGCCAGTATGTTACCGAGCTTGTTTCACTGGCGGATATCATGAGCAAGCGTTTCTACATTGTCGTTCCTTATGCCAATGTTTCGCTGCGCTCAAAAGGATTCTTCTCCAGATTCAAAGAGGCGGTTTCCCCGACTTCGGTAATCCATATCAAGCAGAAAAAGTTTGAAACTTTCAGGATCGAGCTTTTGAAACGGATTGATTTCATTATTGACGGACTGTCCTCCATGAGCCTGAAAGCAATACAGCTGGACACCCAGGGTTTGATAGAGTTGTACTATAATACGTTCAATCCCGATACTTACGACCAGCAAAAGCTAGTTGATATTAATAAATTAAATATTGAGGAATAAAATGGTAGAGCTTTTCCGGAAAACAAAAACACTGCCGACTGAACCGATCCCGAAATTATCTCAATCGGAGCAGGAACAGCTGGCGCGTGAAAAAATAGAGGAAAAGAAGGAAATGCTGGAGTCGGAGAAAGTTTACCGCCGCGGCGTTGTTTCGGTACGCGATTTGATCGCCCCTTCAGCGCTGAAAGTAGAGTCAAAATATCTGGAGCTGGGCGCGAAATTTTTACGCACGGTTTTTGTGGTGATGTACCCCCGCTATATCCGGATCGGCTGGTTTGCCCCCGTAGTTAACCTCAACATGACCCTGGACGTGTCAATGTTTTTTTATCCTATCGGGTCGGAGGTTATTTTGAAGCAGCTGAGAAACAAGGCTGGCGCCCTGGAAGCGCAGATTTTATCCGACGCGGAAAAAGGAGCTCCCCGGGACCCCATCAGGGAAACCGCTTTGCGGGACATTGAAAAGCTGCGCGATGACTTGACGCAGGGAACGGAAAAATTTTTCCAGTACGCGCTATACGTCACTATTTATGCCGATACCAAAGACCAATTGGATAAAGATACCGAAAAGGTGGAATCTATTATTGGTTCAAAATTGGTTTTCACTAAGCGCGTGCTTTATCAGGCCGAGCAGGGTTTCAATTCTACCATTCCGGTAGGCAATGATGAGTTGGGCATTACATTCAATATGAGTACCTCGCCCTGCGCCTCATCATTTCCTTTTATTTCTTCCGAGCTCACTTCTGACAACGGGATTTTATATGGCATCAACCGGCATAATAACAGTCTGATATTGTTTGACCGCTTTACCCTGCAGAACGCCAATTCCGTGGTTTTCGCCACTTCTGGTGCCGGTAAGAGTTACGCCGTCAAACTGGAAATACTCCGCAGCATGATGCTGGGCACCGACGTTATCGTTATTGATCCGGAAATGGAATACAAATATCTGTCAGACGCAGTCGGGGGCACTTATATAAATATTTCCCTGAGTTCAGAAAGCAAAATAAATCCTTTTGATCTGCCGCGCCCGACCCGCAAGGATGAGAAAACGGCGGATATCATACGTTCCGCGGTAATTACAATAAAGGGGCTGCTGCGCCTGATGCTGGGAGAATTTACCCATGAGGAAGACTCAATAATCGACCGCGCTTTGATAGAAACTTACGCAAAAAATGACATCACTGCCGAAGCCGATCTGACGCGAGTAATGCCGCCGAGGCTGAAGGACTTCGAGGATGTGCTGGAAGGCATGGTTGGCGCGGAAGAGCTGATTGTCAGGCTGAAAAAATATACTGAAGGCACCTTCGCCGGATTATTGAATAATCCTACTAATGTCGAGATGAATAATCAGCTGATTGTTTTTTCGGTCAGGGACCTGGAAGATGAGCTCAAGCCAGTGGGCATTTCCCTGGTCGTTTCGTATGTCTGGAATATCGTCCGTTCCCAGTTGAAAAAGAGGATAATGGTCATTGACGAAGGCTGGTGGCTGATGCAGCAGGAAGAATCGGCAAAATTCATTTACGCCCTGGTAAAACGCTGCCGTAAATATTATCTGGGCGTCACCAATATTACCCAGGATGTGAACGATTTTCTGCTCTCGCCTTATGGTCAGGCGATAGTCACTAACTCTTCCATACAGTTATTAATGAAGCAGTCTCCTGCCTCTATCGATCTGGTAGCCAAAACTTTTTTACTGACCGAAGGTGAAAGATATCTTCTGCTTGATTGCGGCGTGGGCGAAGGCATCTTTTTTGCCGGAGCGAAGCATGCCGCCATAAAAGTCGTGGCTTCCTATACCGAAGACCAGATCATCACCTCGGACCCCAGGCAGCTCTTAGAGATTGAATCCGCCAAACGCGAGTTTGACGCCACGCAGCAGGCAGAGGGCGAAGCGGCCGTTTAAATCATTTGTTATTTTTAAGTCATTAATATTATGGACAATAAAAACAAAAGGTTAATCCTGATTTTTATAATAATTTTTGTAATTGTCATAGTCTTGGCTGCTTTGGTTTGGTGGCAGTTTGGGAAAAAAGAGCCGGTAATAAATAATTCAGCGGCTAATGGCAATAAAAATACGGAAGTTGTAGTAGTCAATACTGAAACTAATACCACCCCCGTTTCTAATGTGAACACCGGAGACAATGATGAGCTGGCGCTGACCAGGCTGGCGAATTTCTTTGTTGAGCGGTTTGGCAGCTATTCATCCGAATCGGATTTCAGGAATGTCACGGATTTAAAAATTTATATGACGAGCAGTATGCAGATCTGGGCGGACGATTTCGTAAAAGTACAGCGGGCGCAGCTGGACACTACGGTCTATAGTTCCGTGATCACCAAGGTCATTTCCACTAAAGTTTCCAATCTGAATGCGGGGCAGGGGACGGTGTACGTCACCACCCAGCGCCAGGAGACATTGAAGGATAAAGCCGGCGATGCTTATTACCAGGAGATAGAGCTGATTTTCAAGAAACAGGCTGACCAATGGCAGGTAAACAGCGCCAGCTGGCAAGCGAAAGGGCAGATCAAGGATTCTACCGGCAGCAATACCAACAGTGCCAATCTCAATACCGCGCCGTTGAACGCAGATCAGCTGACCAATATTTTGCATCCGTCTAATTAATTTTTATCAATCCTGTAATGCGTTTTTTAAGAATTTCAGTATTGGCAATTTTATTTATAACTTTTTTTGTTTTTTTAAATATTATCGATGTCCCTGAAGCAAAAGCGCAGAGCAGCGCGACCGACCCCGCGTGTAAAATCACCGACGTCACTAAAGCGGTCAAAATGTCCATCCCGATTCCCGGGGTAACCCAAAAAATCGGTGAAGATAATTACGTCAAGGATTTAAGCTGTTATATCGCCGGCATTTACCGCTACCTGGCTGGCGTGGCCGGTATTCTGGCGACAGTCATGATTATTTATGGAGGCATCCAGTATGTAGTTTCTTTCGGTAACCCCACCCGGCTCAGCGGCGCCAAGGACACCATAGTTTCAGCGATGCTGGGTTTGGCACTGGTGCTGGGGTCGTATGTGATACTTTATTTTATAAATCCGAATTTAACAAATTTAAGTATACCGAGCCTGGAACCAATTGAAAAAATTCCTCAAGGTACGCTGGTTGTGGTGCGCCTCTGTGATTCTGAACGTCCGGAAGATCATCAGCCTGACGGAGAAAATGTACCTTGTGGATATAAGCAGCAAATAAGCCCCGATGATCCGGATCCCGTAAAAAAGACATTGGCCTGTCTCGGGATTAGCTGCGACAGTTCGCTTGTTCCGATAATTGGTAAATATAGCTATTGTAATGTAGGCGGTCTCATGACCACTCAGCCTAGTCTTGAGCCGCAGTGGACGACAGGCAATTGTATTTCCGACCAGCTGATACAGGGAGTATCTGTTGATAATCCTGCAGACGTTTACACAGTCTATGCCAATACCAATATTCCGGGAGCATGCGGTAAGCTTGAGAAAAGAATTGTTGGAAAAGGAGATTTATCAGTCGGCACTACGTGTCTTACAGGCACGTGCGTAAGCTACGGCGTCCCGCCTGTTGAAGTAGATTTAGGGCCTCTAGGGCTTGAGGGAGAAGCGAAAAATTTTGAATGCAGATAACGCTTGATGAAATATTAAAATTGTTTTTAACAATACTATGAATACAAAAAAAATCCTGTTAATTATATTATTTATCATAATGGTAATTGCCTTCGGCGTTTTGATTTACTTCGTTTTTATCAAAGATCTGGTAACGCCGACCAACAACGCCAATACCAACGCCGCTACCAATACTGCCAATGCCAATGGCGGCCTGCCAAACATCAATTCAGTGGCCAATCTAAACAGGCAGACAAACGGCAATGTCAACGGACTGGTGAATATTACCAGGCCAGTCAATACCAATCAGGTGACGCCGGATACCATCGCACACGGCGGGATTACCGAGGCCACGCCAGTCATAGACACAAAAGTCCAGGCCGTCGAGCCGTCCGCGACTGGAGACGGTTTGAGATATTATGATGCATTCAAAGGAAAATTTTTTATTCTTGATACCAATGGCAAGGCCACGGAACTTTCTGATCAATTATTCCCAGACGCCAAAAAAATTGCCTGGTCCCCAAAAGACAATAAAGCAATCATCACCTTTCCCGACAACTCCAATATTATTTACGATTTCAGCACTAAAACGCAGCTGAATTTGCCGAAAGAATGGGACAATATAGAATTTTCTCCAACCGGAGATAAGATCGGATTCAAGAATTTATCCGACGATGAGCGTTCACGCTGGCTGGCTGTTTCCAATCCAGATGGCTCGGCAGTACAGCTGATTGAACCGATTGGGAATGAAGCTGATAACGTGGCGGTTAATTGGTCGCCAGGCGGTCAGGTAGTAGCTTTGTTCAGAGATGCCGTGAACGGTTCCAGCCAGGAAGTCCTGATGATCGGGCTGCAGGGGGAGAATTTCAAATCTCTGAATACCAGCGGCCGGGGGTTTGAAGGAAAGTGGTCGCCTGACGGGAAGCAATTGATATACTCAACCTATGGGCAGGATACCAACTATAACCCCTCTTTGCATCTTGTTGACGCTTCTGGCGACCAGGTAGGAAATAATGATATTGCGCTGGGCCTCCAGACCTGGGTCAGCCGCTGTGCTTTTTCCAAGGGGAAGACGACAGTTTATTGCGCTGTTCCAAATTATCTGCCGACTGGCAGCGGTTTTTATCCTGAGGCCGCCGGCAATACCAATGACAGCATCTATCAGATCAATACCATAACTGGGGAAAAGAGCATTCTGGCTTTACCGACGTTTTTTTCCGGAGATCGTGATTATTCCATTGCTTCGGTGTTTTTGTCCAATAATGAGGATAATCTGTATTTTACCGACAGCACTTCAGGGCAATTGTACGGCATAAAATTAAGGTAAGCCTCTTAAAACGCTGATTTTTTATGAAAAATTTTTTCTTTCCCGCACTATTATTTCTATTAATATTATTTTTTTTACCGGCTCAGGCTGCTGAAGCCGGGTGTTGCGTTTGCGGTGATTTGAACGACCCCAGCAGTATAAAATATTTACTAAATGTCACTGACTGTTCAGGCTGTACGGTACCCAACCCGATATATGATAAAACCAATGGTTTGTGCAAGGACGATAAGAATTGTTGCGTGACAACAGAAAAAGTTTCCCAAAAAGTCAAAGCCTGTGATTCATACACCACTCCGGAAATGTGCAAAACTGAAGAAATCAGCATAGATAAAAAAGAATATTTTGATACAAAATGCAGTGATACGCTTCAATGCTCGTACATAGGCAGTGTTTACCAGCAGCCAAAAAAAGACGTGGTAGTAAAATTTAAGCCTCAGATCACTATTCCCGGTTCTAAGTTTATTGCCGGCCAGGAAGTGCAGATAACCTTTAATACTTTAGGCGAATATATCACGGCTATTTATGTTTTTCTGGTGGGGGTGGCGGGAATTTTGGCCTCTGTGATGATAATTTTTGGAGGCATCCAATATGTAGTATCTTTCGGCAGTCCGGATAAAATAAGCAAGGCTAAAGACACTATTGTTTCTGCTATGATAGGCCTGGCTTTGGCATTAGGCTCTTACGCTATTTTGGTGACAATCAGCCCCAGGTTGGTAGAATTTACCACCCTTGAGGTTGGAGAGATTACCGCCGGGAAGTTTCTAGAGACTGAAGGGCAGGGTGCCAAGGGAGCGGTAGCGGTGGCCTGGAGCGGAAAGGATGTAAATATTATTAAGTATAAAGTAAATGGAGTAGAGAGGGAAATATCAGTAAATGATTTAATAGCAAAAGCGGCTAGTGATTACGGTGTACCTAGAAACTGGATGAAAGCCATAATGCTCGTAGAATCAAATGGTAATCCTGATGCGGTTTCCGCATCTAAGGCTTGCGGTTTGATGCAGCTTTTACCGGCAACAGCCCAGCGTTTTGTTAAGGATAAGAGTATTATGACTTGCGAACGTCTTAAAGATCCGGCTACCAATATAGATTATGCCGGTAGATATCTTGAGGAGTTGATAAAATATACCTGTCCCACCTCCGCAAATTATAAGAGTGGGAAAAAGGCTGTTTGCAAACCCGAAGAATCTAAATGCGTCAATGGAGTATTTGACCCCTGGGTATCAGCTGCCTATAATGGCGGTTTGGGCGCTAATTGTTCCAGCATCACCTGCAAGGGCCTGACTTGGTGGGAGTGCATAGGAAATCCCGGATACAACGAAACTAGAGCGTATGTGCAAAAAGTCAAATCAGCCTATGATAAAATTGTGGCAAACGCCTGGTAGAATAGAATTACACTATGGCCAAGATAAAAATAATATACCGCTGTCAGAATTGCGACGCACAGTTTCCCAAATGGCAGGGCCGGTGCACTGAATGCGGCGCCTGGAGCACCTTGGCTAAGGAGCAGTCTTTGCCTAAGTCCAGGGGAGAGGCTATCGGTAAGTCAGGCGGTCAGGTGGAAATTTTAGCCAGCGTAGAGGCCGGTGAGGCTGAGCGCATTGCTAGCGGGCTTTTTGAATTTGACCGGGTGCTGGGCGGAGGCATAGTGCCTGGCAGTTTAATACTGCTCGGCGGCGATCCGGGCATAGGCAAATCAACTTTGATCCTGCAGGTGGCCGGCCGTTTAGGCAGTTCTGGCTCTGATGTTTTATATGTCTCCGGAGAAGAATCCGCCGCGCAGGTAAAAATCCGTTTCAACCGTCTGGGCTTAACCACGAAAAATTTGAAATTCTTGGGTGAAACTGATTTAAATACCATCATTACAACCATAGATAGGGAACGGCCGAAATTGGTCATCCTTGATTCTATCCAGACTGTAGCTGACGCTAATGTTGATTCTCCAGCCGGTAGCGTTGGACAAGTGCGGTCTGCGACCAATAAGTTTCAGGAAGTGGCTAAAATGGGCAAAATACCCATTATCCTTATCGGGCACGTGACCAAGCAGGGCAATGTGGCCGGTCCGCGCACTCTAGAGCATTTAGTTGACGTAGTTTTATATCTGGAAGGCGATCGTTACCATGCTTTCCGAGTTTTACGCGGGGCCAAGAACCGTTTTGGCTCTACTTCCGAGGTTGGAGTTTTTGACATGCAGTCAGGCGGTTTAGTCGAGGTGGCTAACCCCTCTGAAATATTCCTGGCCCAGCGTAAGGCAGCCAGCCCCGGTTCGGTTGTCACCGCGTTGGTTGAGGGCACTCGCGCTTTTCTCGTAGAAATACAGGCGCTGGTTTCCCGGTCAAATTTCGGCTATCCCCAGAGGCGAGCCGCAGGTTTTGATTTCAATCGCCTCCAATTATTAATTGCCGTGCTGATGAAAAAAGCCGGCCTTTATTTGAGCAACCAGGATGTGCATGTCAATGTCGCCGGCGGCTTCAAAGTCGGCGAGCCGGCGGTGGATCTGGCCGTTTGCCTGGCGATTGCCTCGGCCCTGAAGAATAAGCCTATGCCTCCTGAACTGGCGGTTTTTGGCGAGGTGGGTCTGGGCGGGGAACTCAGAGCGGTCAATCAGTCAGAAAAAAGGATTGAGGAAATAAAAAAAATGGGCTTCAGGGAAGTCTTAATGCCCGGTACCCATCTGTCCGAAGAGCCGAAAAAAATTCAAATTTTCAGCCAGGATTCAGTTATGGGAGCGATCAGGGAAATATTTGGCTAGTAAATGAAAAACGAAAGACGATATGCTGTTGTTGAGTTATTTTATTCCAGATGAATGTTTTTACTAAAAGAAGCCATTTTTTCCCTAAGCTGAGGGTATTTTTTTAAGCTCGGGTCGCTAGTAAATATTGATTCAGCGGCTTTTTTCGTCTGCTCAATTAATTGGAAATCCGACAGTTTGGCGATTTTTAAATCAGGGAAACCGGATTGCCTTAAGCCGTAAATTTCACCCGGCCCGCGGAATTCCAGGTCTTTTTCCGCCAGTTCAAAGCCGTTTTTCGCGGTAACCAGCGCCTGCAGCCTGGCCGCCGTTTTTTCGCTGCTGGAATCGGTGAAGACGAAGCAGTACGACTGGTGTTCCGCCCGACCGACGCGTCCGCGAAACTGATGCAATTGTGCCAGTCCGAACCTTTCCGCTCCTTCGATCATCATGACCGAGGCATTAGGCACATCGATCCCGACTTCGACGACGGAGGTAGCCACTAATATATTGATGATGTTTTTTTGGAATCTGCACATTACTGCATCTTTGACTTCTGCCTTAAGCTTTCCGTGCAATAGCCCGATCTGCAGTTCAGGGAAAACTTTTTTTCGTAGTTTTTCATATTCCTGCGTCGCTGCCTTTACCCCAAGCTTGTCTGATTCTTCTATCAAGGGGCAGATAACGAAGACTTGCCGCCCCTTTTTTATTTCTCCGCGAATAAAATCATAAGCCAGCTGCCGTTTTTCCGGCGGCACAATTTTGGTCAATATTTTTTTCCGGCCTTTCGGCATTTCTGTCAGCACCGAGAGATCCAGGTCGCCATAAAGCGTCAGAGCCAGGGAGCGGGGTATGGGGGTAGCGGTCATAGAGAGCAAATGGGGGGTTAAATCAGAATCCAGCGTTTTTTGTTTCAGCAGTTTACGCTGGTCAACCCCGAAACGGTGCTGTTCGTCAATAATAACCAGCCCGAGGTTTTTGAAATTCACCTTTTTCTGGATCAATGCATGCGTACCGATAATTATTTTTACCTGGCCCAGAGAAATTTGCCGCAGAATATTTTTTTCCGTAGTTTTTTTACCGCCAATTTTCTTTTCAGTCCGAGTCAGTAAAGCCGGCGGGACCTTCATTTTTTTAAATAAGCTGCTGATAGTCTGGTAATGCTGAGAAGCTAATATTTCCGTAGGTGTCATAAGCGAGGACTGCAGGCCGTTAGCTACTGTATTAAGCATGGCCATTGAGGCCACTACGGTTTTTCCCGAGCCTACGTCACCCTCCAAAAGCCGGTTCATTGGCCGGGTTTTTTGCAGGTTTTTCAGTATCTGCCAGGCCACGCTTTTCTGGCTTCTGGTCAGTGTAAACGGCAGCGAATTAACGAATTTTTTCGTTAGAGTTTCGTTAAAAGTAATAACCGGCGCTTTTAACAGAGAAACTTTTTGCCTAATGGCCTGCGTTTTCAGCTGGATCAGAAAAAGTTCGTCGAATTTCAGGCGCTCCCGGGCTTTGAATAGCATATTTTTATCCAGCGGGAAATGAACCGCTTCAATGGCTTTATATAGCGGTAAATGTTTATACTTGCTGATAATCTCCGATGGCACCCATTCGGGTATGTTTTTTGCTAATGGCAAGACGGATTTAATTAAAAACCTGATTTGCTTGGCAGTTAAATTTTCCGTTGAGGAATAAACAGGCACTATCCTGGCGGTGTGGGTCTGTTCTTGTTTCACCTTTTCATAAGCCGGCCCGACCATCTGAATGCCGTAGGTGGATTGTTCTATTTTTCCGGAAAAAAAGGCGTCATCGCCCGGTTTAAGCATTTTTGTGATAAAAGGCTGATTGAACCAGACTACCTTCATGCTGCCTGTTTTGTCGTTTATCAGGCACTCTGTCAGAAACATCCGGCGCCGAAAGGATCTTTTATTGGCAATGATAGTTATTTTTCCCCTGATAGTGCAGGATTCGTTGATTTTTATCTGGGCAATGTCGATGATACGGCTGAAATCCTCGTAGCGAAAAGGGTAATAAAAAAGCAGATCCATTATGGCGTGCAGACCGAGTTTACTGAGTTTTTTTGTCAGGGCTGGCCCGACGCGCGGAAGATCGGAAATTGGCGTAGTCAGCGTGATTTTCATAATCTAATTTTAGCAAACTTCGCCGAATTAATGTAGTCAGATAAAAAAGAGGCGCTTCAATTAAGTAGCGCCTCCTGGCGTGAAATAGCCACGATAGCCGCGGCGGTAGAGAAAGTTCTTGCTTTATCCTCTACTATCTCCTCTTCTCCGGTGATGTTGTCCAAGGTTTGTTGCGGCCGAGGTATTCGGAATTGATGGCTTGCTGGGAAGCTGCCGTCGTCGAGCTGCAGCCTAATCAAATTTGCTGTCAGTCTGTAGTCAGACAGGCCAAGCCTGGCTTTCAACAGAAGCACTAAGCCAATTTCAACAGGGTCATTGCCGATACTTTCTCCGTTCATCCGTCCCGATTCGTACCGAACATACCATGGTGTCCGCCACCAGTAAGCCCGTGCGTCGCCGTTTTTTAGGCGTGCAGAAATGAATTGACTCGCTTTTTTTTGTGCTTGTTCGTCCTGCAAAACACGAGCCGCAAGTGCCGTTACGCAAGGATGTGAAGTTGTCCATCCGCCTGCGGGGTATTTCATCAGAGCTACCGCTTCAGGCAGGTAAGTTGCGATGCCGCCGTCTGTTAGCTGGTGTGCAATCACAAACCTTTCAGCCTTATTGATTATTGCCCTGTCTCTAAATCCTACTTTGCCAAGGAACTGTAGCACCCTAAGCGTGCTATCCGCGTCTGGTATTGAGCTTTGGTTATAAGACCACCCGCCACAATCCCATTGCAGGGACAGAAGCGCCTCAAGCATTCCCAGAGCCACCGCCCGAAATTCGGCGAGGGCTGAACCAACGCATGCGGTTGTCCAGGCCTGGCTAGGGCCGTGTTGGAGTCCGTGAAATTCTTGGCAAAAACCGTTGACAATGCGCGACAACAGAAAATCTTTACCCGCCGCGATACGATGCTTGATTTTACTCAATCTTATCCTCCTTCCCGGAGTAAATGTAAAGTACAATTATTATCAAAGGTTATATCAAATATTCAAAAAAGGCAAGCATAAAAAATAGAGCTAGCCAGCTCATATTTGTATGTCTGTTTATTTGATAACAATCGGCGCTAACATAGTATTGGCCTTCCAATACTGGCAGTCTTTTGGAGGATTCATGGGGATGGTTTTGCCCTGGATATTTTCCATTTTGAAGCCCGCATCCAGGAGTCTTTGCAGATGGGCGGGGTGATAATCTTTGATTTCATCTGAATAGTAAGTGAAGACACCGCCATTTTTTAGTTTTTTATAGGCGGCTCTAAAAAAACCAAAATGATTTTTATGGATTTCCAATTCTGCCAGGGGATACGTGTCAAAGAGGATCCCGTCAATGCTTCCATCGGGGACCCGGTCAATAACTTCTTCCCAAAGTCCCTCTAATACCTCGACCGGGCGCGGTGCGATTTTAGCAAACTCCCGAGCTTTATCAGCTACTTCGTGATTTGCTTCAATAATAATATGTTTTTTTATGTCATATTTTTGAATGAAGCTGGCGGATATACCCATACCAAAACCCAGCTCTAGAATAATCCCCCCTTTGGAGGCCGCAATTTCAGCCAGTACTTTCATATAAGGCGTTTCCCAGTCTTCCATCACCGGGTGGCCAAAGATTTTCAAAGTATGCTCATCAAAAATCGCCGGAGCCTTTTTCCAATCCTGCCGGTCTTGGAAACCGATATCAACGCGCGTCTGGTAAGTTTTGTCTCGAATGTCGCCCCAAGGCGGTGGCGGTGCTGAAAAATCAGCGAGGGTAGGTAAAAGCTGTTTATTTTTAATATTTTTTTTAGCCATTGATTTTAGATACTTTAATATTCACCACCCACTCATGCCCTCGACCCCAACTCCCCTTCGACTGCGTTCAAGGTTCGCGGGGTAAACAGTCCCGCCAGTCGGCGGGATTTCGCCATTTTATTACATTATTGTTCTCAAGAATCTCACCTGTATTGCAGGATCCGCAATTCCCGTCTGCCAGAGGCAGACGAGGATCCCGTATCGTTATGTTAATGGGAGTAATGTAAATTACTAGATGTCAGTTTTTAAAGATACCCGCGCCTTTGCCCTCGACAGGAATCGAACCTGTATTGCAGGATCCGCAATCCTGCGTCCTATCCATTGAACGACGAGGGCAAAGGCGCTAATACCTTGAAGGATTAAATTATAAGCAATGCTTTTCGGGGTCCTCACAGCTGTAATGATTCGCCGATGGCTCATCAACAGCTGCGGGACCTGCGTCCTACTTGCCCCGCACCCGAACGGAGTGAGTGGTGCGGGGTCCATTGTCACCCTGCCGCGCCCGACATCGCTCCGCGAGTCGGAGCGGGCGGGCGGGTGATCCACCTCTGGCGGCATATCGCGGGTCCCCCGCAGGGGTAATATAGGGGGTTTAGAGCTTCAACATGCGCTGCAAACCATCAGAGAATGATTCATTTTCTTTTTCTATATCTTCTGGCAGATATTCTGAAAGTATCTTTCTGATTCTCAGGGGATTCTGGTTCTCCAGCGAAATGCTGATTGACGGGCGCAAGCCTGATTTGAAATCCAAATAAAGATTTTTAACTTCTGGCGGTTCATAGATTATCCAGAAGCTTTTAATCTGTTTCCATATATAGAATGTTTTTTCTCCGATACTGACGCCATCCTCGTTAATAATTACTTCAAGTGTTGCCGGCTCGCGTCTGGTACGAAAAAAATAAATAATAACAAAAAGAAAAATAAGGATGGCAAAAAGCGGATTTGAGGTAAGGATGGCAAAAATCATTAGGGCCCCAATGAGGATAAAGACAATAACATACCAGCCGAATTTTCTCTTATGCTTTATGAATTCAGGAAATTTCCAGTCGGCCAGTGTTTTACCATGATCGGCGTCTTTTTCTTTTTCGTTTGGCATATATTTATTGTTAATAAAAAGTATTTTTAAAGTAATATAGCTTGAAAAGAACAGAGGGCGATTTGAGTCACATGATTCAGTTAATCCAAAAGTGCTTTGGCATAATCTATTGGTTTGGCCCCTGCGATATGCATAGGCTCTCGTATATCTAAAGACGGTTGCACTTTGGATCCGGTACGAAATGAGATAGACATAATCCCTATCACTGTATTTGAAATGATATCTATTAGTGGGCATCCACTATTTCCAGGATTACTAATTGCATCTATAATAAACCAATCAATAGGTTGCGGTGGAGTAGCTTTTCTTTTTACAGAACTAATAATACCTTTATTTGTAATTAAAGTTACTCCAAAGCCTTCATTCATTAGATTTGCAGCATATGGGAAGCCTGTAAAGAAAATTTCTTGACCTTCTTTAATTTCTGTGGTTACTCCTAGCTTTAAAGGTTTTAATAGTGTGTCATGTGGGCTTTGAATTTTTAGCAATGCGGCATCCTCAGCGTCGTTTCTAGCCACAATTTCAAGAGGAAGCCATTTGTATCGCGTAAGAGCCCCCTCTTCTTTTTCAGCAACCATTGCTGCTAAGTGTGAGATAACGTCAGTACCCAAGTTCTTAAAGAGATGCGCTGCGCTTAAAATTAGACCATCACTCTTGACGAAGAAACCACTGCCAATAATATTTACTCTGTCGGTGGGAGGTTGAAGGATTCCTATTGCAACCACTGAATTTTTAATTGAAGAAATTAGTTCTATTAGTTGCATATATTTATTTTAATGCTTTATTAATGATATCTTCTGAATTTTTTTCCGTGGAATTATAATTATTTATTTGTGTCGAGATATTGTTTATTACATTGCTTCCGGTCTTATTCTTTTGATTGACTTTAATAGTTGCGCGATAGATTTTATATGAAGCATACCCTAAAAGGCCAAGTGTTAAACCAGCTGAAATATTTGATAGATACTGTATAAAAAAATCCTTCATATTGTACTCAGATGTAGCTGATAGAAATTTATTATGGTGGAGGAAATATCCCCGCCACAGAATATATAATTTTTTAATGAAGGCGCCGCGCCCGCCTTTCTGCCGAAAGGCAGGTGGGCGGGGGATCCCGCGCTTGGCGGAAGGTGCAGGATTCGAACCTGCGAGACCATTGCTGGTCTAACGGTTTTCAAGACCGTCGCTTTCGACCACTCAGCCAACCTTCCACCAAGCGCGGTGACAAGACTGTCCGATTCAACCACTCTCGCACGCCTTCGCTCTGGCACTATTTAAAAAGTTTTTAATACAAATTTCAATTGGAGTCGGCGACCCCGTTATCACTTCGTTCAACGGGGCAGGGATTCGGCTTCAGCTCTCGCTGACTTCCGCCAGCTCGGCTTAGCCACCGCCTCGCGGGGCTCCTCGCCACATGCTCGTCGTGCATCGCTCCGGCGTTCTCATCTCGACGCGGCACAAGCAGTTGTGCCGCTCCCTTCCTTATTCACTTTGTTCATTCGGAGAGGGCGACCCCGCTAGCCAGCGGGGCAGGGATTCTCACTCGTGATACGGGTTTAACCCCGTATAACAGGTTAGTCATCGCTTTTGGCGAGATCCCGCCTCATTATTTTTTCAATTGTGGCGGTGACAACCTGCCGCCTTTCCGCCAGAGGCGCCGCGCCCGCTATCTGCGATAGCAGGTGGGCGGGGACCCCGCTGCATAGCGGGGCAGCCAACTTAAAATGTAAAACGGAAGGGGCGAGATTCGAACTCGCGATACGGGTTTAACCCCGTATAACAGGTTAGCAACCTGCCGCTTTCGGCCACTCAGCCACCCTTCCAAGTATTTAAAATATCAAGCTGCCTTCTTTACCCCGCTGGGACGAAGTGGATAGCGGAGCCGATTTGGCGTAACTCTCTGTATTTTAACCGCCGCGGGCGACTACCAAGCCCCACACTTGCCGGCAATTATTTTTTTTAAGAACTTTGGCGCATTCATTCAAAGTAGATAAAGTTGTGGCCACATCGTCTATTATTATAACATTTTTTCCCGATAAATGAAAGGGTTTTGTCAGAGCGAAAACACTGGATAGATTGCGCAACCGTTCTTTTCTTGATAACTGAGCCTGGGGTTTGGTGTAATGCTTTCTTTTCAGCAACTTCGGTTTATAAATAAATCCGTATTTTTTATTTATTTCCCAAGCCAGGAGTTCCGCCTGATTAAAACCCCTTTCCAGTTGTCGTTTCGGATGCAATGGTACGGGAACCAGTATTGTATTAAGCTGATCCTGCAGTATAACCAGCCTGTCTTTTTTGTCAATGAAATCCAGGTAGTCAGTCATTTTAGCGCTTAGAATTCTCGCTATTTCTTCGATATAATTGTATTTCAAGGTGTGGAGAATTTTTTGCGTTAATACGTTGTCGTATGAGGTGCAGACCAGCAAACCATCCAAATAAGTTTTGGTTGAGCATTGGCCACATACATTGCCGACGGTTTCCCGGCGGCAGACCGGACAGACAGCGGTCGTTTGATTTTTTATTTTATTAAGACATTCCGGGCATAACCAATTGCCCTCCAGTCCGCAGCCAAGGCAATTTACAGGAAACATGATATCCAGCAGCCATTTTTTGATTTTAGAAAATTTAAGCATAAAAAATCTTCCTTTAGGGGGAAGATTTTTTAATTTTATTTAGAAAAAATTATTTCAGAATGATTGAATCTGCGTTAGCTTTAACTTTTATAGTATCGCCATCGTTAAACTTATTGGATAGGATGGCCTCCGCAATTTTATTTTCCACCAGCTCCTGGATCACGCGGCGGACCGCCCGGGCTCCCTGATCCGGCTGGAAGCTTTTCTGTCGGATAAGCTCGATAGCGCTTTTATCAATAGTCATCTTGAATTTTTTCTCTTCCAGTTTTTTCGCCACTTCACTCAGGCCCAGGGTGATTATTTTATTTACCGAATCATTATCCAAAGGTCGGAAAACAATAATCTTATCTATGCGGTTCAGCAGTTCAGGCCGAAATTTTTTCTGCAGATCTTTCAGGACCTGTTCCTTGATCTGGTCGTATCTTTTTGCCGCTGTTTCCTTGTCTTCCTCGGTCTGCGCTTCAAAACCAATATGAGCGCCCTTATTAAGATTCTCGAGGCCGATATTGGAGGTCATGATCACGATGGTATTTTTGAAATTTACTTTTTTGCCTGAAGCATCGGTAAGATGCCCGTCTTCCAGCACTTGCAGCAGCAGATTGAAAACTTCCGGATGCGCTTTTTCAATTTCATCAAAAAGGACGACGGAGTAGGGTTTGCGCCTGACCGGTTCCGTCAGCTTGCTGCCTTCTTTGTACCCGACATAGCCGGCCGGCGCGCCAATCAGCTTGGAGACATTGAAGCTTTCGGCGAATTCCGACATGTCAATCCTGATCAATGCATTTTCATCCTCATAAACGGTTTTGGCCAGCACTTTGGCGGTTTCTGTCTTGCCAACGCCCGAGGGGCCCAGAAAAACAAATGAAGCGATAGGCCTTTTTGGGTCAGAAAGCCCGACCCTTGAGCGCCTGATAAAATTCGCGATGGTTTCCAGGGCCTCGTCCTGCCCGATTATTTTCCTGCCCATTTCCTGCTCAAGTTTCAGCAGTCTTTCTTTTTCTTCTTTTACCAGTTCATGAAGGGGGATTTTGGTTATTTCAGAGATCACTTCGGCTATATCTTTTTTCGTAATTTTACCGATAAATTTTTTAGCCGATGATTCCTGTTTTTGACGCAGAACAGCCAGCCTTTGTTGGAGTGCATTTTCCTGCGCTTTGATCTTCACCGCTTTATCAAAATTTTCTTTGTTGACCAGGTCATTTTTTATTTCCCTGAGCTTTTCAATTTCTTTTTCCGTCTGATAAATTTCTTTCAGTAAACCGTCGCTTTTATGGGAAATTTTGATTTTTGAGGCCGCTTCGTCAATCAGGTCGATGGCCTTATCAGGCATAAATTTGTCCTGCATATAGCGCTGGCTCATAGTAACCGCGGCTTCAATGGCGTCTTGAGTGATTTGGACCAGATGGTATTTTTCATAATTTTCTTTGATGCCTTCAAGTACTGCCTGCGTTTCCTCAGAGGTCGCTTCCTCGATGATAATCGGCTGGAAACGGCGTTCTAGGGCGGCATCGGACTCAATATGCTTGCGGTACTCGTCTAACGTGGTAGCGCCGATAGTGCGTATTTCGCCTTTAGCCAGGGCTGGTTTCAATATATTCGCCGCATCCATGGAGCCGGCAGCTGAGCCAGTGCCGATAATGGTGTGCAGTTCGTCTATAAATAATATGATATTCGGGTCCTTCCTTATTTCCTCAATAATTTGTTTGAAGCGGCCTTCGAATTCGCCGCGATAAATAGTACCCGCTACCACCAGGCTGAGATCCAGCTTCAGTATTTTTTTATTCAGCAATGATTCCGGAACTTCGCCGGCCAGAATTTTTTTTGCCAGTCCTTCGACAATGGCAGTTTTGCCCACGCCCGGCTCGCCAATCAGTACGGGATTATTTTTTGTGCGCCGGGAGAGAATATGTATCAGCCTTTCGATTTCATTTTTTCGGCCGATCACCGGATCAATGCTTTTCTGCAGGTGCTGGTTGGTCAGGTTGGTGGTAAAAAAATCAAGCGCCGGCGTTTTTGATTCTTCCCTGGTCACTTTGTCTTTTTCCTGTTCTTTGGCCTGTTCGAAAATTTGCGTTAAATCCGGAAACTTAGAAGTACTGCGCATAACCGTCTCCAGGCTGGATTCCAGCTTATTCAGGTTGACGCGATTATTCTCCCAGAGATCAACCATAGCCTCAGTTTTTATCGTGATTAGACTGGAGAGTAGATGTTCGGTGCCAATATATTTATGGCCGTTTTTATGGGCAATCAGGGCGGCTTTTTCTATTACTTTTTTTGTCTCTTTGGCAATATCGGCTTTATTAATTGATTCACTGCCACTGGTTAAGACCTGCCTGTTCTTTTGCACGACCAGGCTGCGAATGCGTTCAGCGGTCAGGCCCAGGCGCGTCAAAATTTCCGCGGCAATACTGCCTTTCTGCATCATTAACCCATAGACCAGATGTTCTGGATTAACGCTGGCATGTCCAAGCGAGCCACTTAGTTCCTGCGCTTTTTTCAGGGCGTTTTTCAGATGAGAAGTGAATTTATTCAAAATCTTGTTATCCATTCTATTATTTATCATTAAATTATTTATCTTAAGTGGATTATATTATATTAATTTATACGCAAGAAGTCAATATTTTTATTCACCAGTAAAAATATAAAAACACCGGTCGGTATGGTATCCGGGCGGTTAAGTTTTTCAGGATAAAAATTAGGAATTGCTAAGAGCCAGAATTATAGAAGCGGCAGTGATCAATCCTGCAAAAATCGCGATGCCGATGGAAATTTTCGTCCCAGTTGATACTTTGGTGGCCACTTCGGTCTGGACTTCCAAATTTTTTTGTGGCATATTTTTTATATTTTTAGTTGGCGCCGGTGCCGCCCATTTGGCGCAAGGCGGTGATTCTTTTATCTATTGGCGGGTGGGTGGAGAAGAAGCCGCCAAATGAAGAAGACATCGGGTTGGCGATATAGAGATGCGCAGTTGATTTTGTCGCCCGTTCAATGCGGGCACCCTGGGTCTTAATTTTTTCCAAAGCGCGGGCCAGCCCTTCCGGGTAACGCGTTAATAATACGCCGGAAGCGTCTGCCAAATATTCACGCTTGCGGGAAACAGCAAATTTAATAAGTTGAGCAAAAAGCGGTGAGAGGATTAGCAAGGCCAGGCCAATGATAAATAAGACATTGCCGCCATTGTTGTTGCTGCCCCCGCGCCGTCCGCCAAGAAATCGCGTACGCCAGAAAATATCCGAAAGGACCATGACCGTGCCGACAAGCACGATGACGAGGGTCATGAAGCGAATGTCGTAGTTTCCGATGTGGGAGAGTTCATGGGCGATAACGCCTTCAAGCTCTTCGTTTTCCAATTTGGTTAAGGCGCCTTGTGTGACTGCCAGGGAAGCATGCTGGGGATCGCGGCCGGCAGCAAAGGCATTGATATCATCATCAGGAATGATAAAAACTTTCGGCATTGGCAGACCGCCGGTAATGGCTAAGTTCTCAACAATTCTGACCAGATAGGGATTCTGTTCTTTAGTTACCGGCACAGCGCCTGAAGTCCAGAGAGCGATTTTATCGCCTGAATAATATCCGACTAGTGCGCTCCCGATACTGTATAGCAGTGCGATAACCACCCAAGCATAACTTCCTGTGCCCTCAACATAACTGATGGTGAAGCCGAGGCCGATGACAATGATAAAAAAGATCAGTAGTAAGGCTGCTGAACGGCGTTTGTTTGATGTGATATGGGTGTAGATTGTTGGCATAGGTTGTTATTGCCGCAAGCGCACCTTTTCTAAGGTGCGCTTGTTGGTTGTAAATTTTTTTTGGTTAAAATTGCACCTTGACCGGTTCTTTTTCCGCTTCATTTTCCACCTGGAAGAATTCGTAGTTTTTGAAGCCCATCATGCCCACCAGCATGTTGTTCGGGAAAACCTGGATTTTTGTATTGAAGTCGCGGACATTGCCGTTATAAAATCTCCGGGCGGCCTGAATTTTATTTTCAGTATCAGACAATTCATCCTGAAGCTTGAGAAAATTCTGGTTGGCTTTCAAGTCTGGGTAATTTTCCGCTACGGCGAAAAGGCTCTTGAGGGTTCCGGAAAGCATATTTTCCGCCTGGCCATGCTCTTCGATTGACTGTGCCCCCATGGCCTGGGTGCGCGCTTGCGTAACTTTTTCAAAAAGTTCGCGTTCATGCTTGGCGTAGCCCTTGACCGTCTCAATCAGGTTTGGTATCAGGTCATAGCGCCTTTTGAGCTGAACATCAATGTCCGACCAGGCTTCGTCGGTGCGATTGCGCAAACGAATCAGGCCGTTGTACACACCGATCAGCCCGAAAACTACTACAGCGATAAGAACGATAATGATCCATAAGAAAATTGGCATTCTATTTTTTATTAATTATTAATGAAATAAACAAATTTTATTTTGTACTTGGCGTTACCAGTATCTGAATACTTGAGGCAGACACTTCGTTTTTTTCGTTTGGATCTTTAGTGGAGCGAACGATGGCTTCCTGGCCGGGCCTCAACTCATCAGCTTTAAGCGTTGTTTTATTCTGGCCGGGGGTGTCAATATTATCAGGTTTGGTCAGATCCCATTTTTCAATCTCGGTTGAAGTTTTGATAATAGCAATAATAGTAGTATCCTGGATTGCGCTATTGGTACCTATATCTTTCGTTGCCAGGGAAATCCTAAGGCCATCAATGGCTACTATTTTCCCATGCCAGCTTCTAATTTCTGCTCCCAGCACTTTTTGCTGCTGATTTTGTGAGACATCAATGGTTGGTATCGGGGAGTTTGTTTTATTTGAATCATGGCGGCCGTAAAAATAGCCAGTTACTCCGATTACGATCAGCAGGCTTAGGACTAGCAATGAGGCCAGAAGAGAAAATTTTGTTTGTTTTGCAACAGTGTTTTTTGATGAATTTTTATTTTTTTCTCTAGTTGACATAAACAGGAAAAATGTGTTAAAATAAGATTACTAAATTTGTTTTTTACCTATTAATTATTATATATATTCGGTCATCCGTCAAGTTAGTGGCTGAATACGTTTTTTGGAGAATTTTTTCTATTTTTGCACAAAATAATTTTATTTAAAAGTGGGGTTGATAAATAAAAATGTAAAAAATTTCTCAAAATGGGCAGTTTTTAGCCTATTTTTTTGTACTCTGTTGTTGTGTACAACTTTTGCTTTTAGGGCGAAGGCTGATTTTACTGAACCAGAAGCCGCTCCGCCGGAAAACAACCAATATCCATATATCACCATCGACGGTACTGATCAGGCTAAAACTGGCGCACTCAGGTTAGGCACATCAGATAGCAGCGCTCCATATAATTATCAGCTGGAGGTTCGCGGTGAAGGCGCCATGATAAGCAATTCAAATATAGATAATAATTTAAAGGTCAGCGAGACCAGCGATACGCTCTATGTTGACGCGGAAAACAGCAAGGTGTGTGTCGGGTCTTGTCTTGGCGTAAGCCAGGCAAAACTGGAAGTAAGCGGGCAAGGCATGCTGATAAATGCCGGTAATTATGGCACTGGTCTGTATGCAACCAGCAGTGATAGCGAAGCAATATATGGGCAGGGAGATAAGTATGGCATCCAGGGCTTGGCCTCTGGCGCGGTAAATTACGGGATTTTGGCGGTCAATACTTCTGGCATAGCGGTTGAGGGAGTCGCTTCCAGCCCAGCCGTTCTCAGCTCGGTGGCCGGTATCAGCGATTCGGGTATCGGAGTGTATGGGAGAAATTCAAATCCGCTGGGATTGTGGGCAGGCTACTTTGATGGCCGGCTGGAATCAAACGCCGATATCGTCGGCGCAAAATTTTTAGCAAAAAACTTGCAGAATTCGCTGGTGCCCTTTACCTCGGGGCAGATTGCCGGAGAGTATCCATACGCCGGCAGCCAGGTGAAATTATTCGACGGCACGCACGTCTGGCTGGTTGATAATAATAAAATTTATAAGATCCGTTCGACTGATGGTTTCCAGATTTTTTCTGCCAGCGTGGGCGCTAATCCCACAGACGTGATGTTTGACGGCAATAATATCTGGGTGACTGTGGCCGGTGCCGGAGTAGAAAAAATTATAAAAATGAACCCATATACCGGAGCGACTGTCTGCTCTCTAGGCCTTGATTCAGGTGATGATCCCCGGGGAATTGTTTTTGACGGTGTGTATTACTGGGTAATTTCCAGCGGTTCCGGCGAACTCGTCAAACTGAACAGCAGTTGTCAGGAGCAGGATATTGATATTAATGATGGCGCTGGAGTGAAGCGTATCAGCATTACATCTTTCGGCGACTCGCTTAAAAAAATTATTTTTAATGGCAGCTACCTTTGGATAACTTCCAGCCGTGAAAGAGCTGTTATAAACGTTAATCCTTCCAGCGGAGAAGCAGTGCGCTGGGACGGTTTATCGCTGGATAATCCCCAATCGATTTTTTATGATAATAATTATTACTGGGTATTGAATTCCGGCAATAACACGGTTACTCAGATAAATTTATCGTCGAATAAAACTTGTTCAGAATCGCCCCTAGATAAATGTGAATCTGATCTAGACTGCACTGGGAAGGGCGCTTGTTTTGCCTGGCCACAGGCGGTCAATACCTATGATACCAGCGCGAATCCTTCGGAAATAGAATTTGACGGTACGTATTTCTGGATTTCCAATAACACCGGCCTGAAACGCATTTTAGCGGCTGACTCCACGGTAGTAACTGATTTTAATCTGGGTTTTGCTCCCTCCGGACTGGTGTTTGACGGCACTTACCTCTGGCTGAACAGCGCCACAGAGTTAGTGAAAATTTATTCCGGCTCCAATTACGGAATCACGGATTTCCACGACTTGTTGACTTTGCAATTAAACAATCCTCTGATCCAGCAAACCGGGCATTTTGCCACATCCGGTTCGGCTAAAATCGGCGACAGCTCATCCGATAAGCTGACTGTAACCGGTAATTTGAAAGCTGACAATAATGTCTGGGGGGATGAGACAAACGGAGATGTTTTTGCCAGCACCCAGTATTCAAATACCTGGATTAATACCAACGGTCCGGAGCATTTATCGGGCACTTATGTTTATGCCGTTTTGGCATCACGCAATGGTAAGGTTTACGCAGCCACTTCAACTGGAAAAATATTTTATACCGAGAACAGAGGCAGTAGCTGGGTATTGGTTGGGAATTTAGGCTCAGTTAAGGATTTGGCCGAAGATAGCGATGGCTACCTGTATGCAGCCGCCGCTACAGCCGGGGAGGGGCGGGTTTATAAATCGATTGATGCTGGGGCGACTTGGAATAATACCGGTCTCTTAAATGGCGCGTCAGGAGTCGATTCTGTTATGGTTGGCCACGATGGCACTCTATATGCCGGGACCGGCAATAACGGTGATGTCTTTAAATCAACTAATGGCGGGTTAAACTGGGCTAATACCGGTAATTTAAACAGGAGCGGAGAGGATGCAAACGGGGTCCATGATTTGCTTGAGGGAAGTGACCATACTTTATATGCAGCCGCCAGCAATACTGGTTCTGTTTTTCGTTCTACAGACGGCGGTACGAACTGGACCAGTTCTCCACGGCTGGATACTTCAAGCATTATCGACTCCGTAGCTGAAGCGCCTGATGGGACCGTGTATGCTGCAGCGCGGACTGGGGCCGGTACGGATTTAATTTACAAAACCACAGATCATGGTCTCAACTGGAGTAAAACCACTAGTAATATCAGCGCAGCAGTAATTCTTTCAATGCATATTGCCAGTAATGGCACGATTTTCATTGGTTCCTCGCCAAATGGAAATATTTACTATTCGGAAGATGGCGGGATAAGTTGGGCAGAGAGTGCCGATCTGCCAGGGGCAGTGGAAATTTACGACATCATTGAAGGAACGGATGGCTCTCTCTATGCCGGCACGGGCGACCAAGGGGATGTCTATCGCCTTGATTTTGATCCGTTGGAGGCCGGAACTTACGACTGTCCGGCCGGGCATTACTTAAAAAATGTGTTTTCTAATTATCTGGGGCAGGTAACGAGATTAGAATGTAGGCCTTTGTAA
This sequence comes from Patescibacteria group bacterium, assembly GCA_041660605.1. Lineage (GTDB taxonomy): Bacteria > Patescibacteriota > Patescibacteriia > UBA10025 > JAHIVO01 > JBAZWB01. The sequence goes on along the minus strand of JBAZWB010000002.1, from coordinate 139,542 downwards.
GCTAGTAGGTAGTTATTTGGTAGGTGGTGGGTAGTAAGGAGGTAAAAAGTAATTGGCAATTCGTAAACGATTATAAGCAAATTGTAAGATGCAAAAGATCAGACATAAATTAAAAATATTTAGTAAAGCAACGGTGTTTTGTTTAAGTTTTGTGATTGCCGTATTCGTCCTGGCGATCGGTGTTAATTTCGCCCGCGCCGCTTGGGAAGAGCCGTCCTCGGAAGCGCCTGGAGGCAATATTTTCACGCCGCTGAATGCCGGTCCGGATGATCAGGCGAAAAAAGGAGGACTGCTCCTGGATCCGATGTTCAATCCTTATGGCGATACGCCGGACATTAATTATCCGCTAGAAGTACGCGGACCAAGGGATGTTTATATTAATTATTTCGACATTGCGCCGGAGGGAGAGCTGACGGTGGACACCAATACTTTGTATGTTGACGGGAAAAATGACCTGATCGGCATCGGCACCGACGCGCCTACGGAAGAATTGGAAATCGCTAATGGGACTATTAATGTCGGAACGGCAGCTGAGCCGGTCTCTGGTATTGGCATTTCAGCCAGTACGCAGAGAGCAGGCGATTATGCGGTTTATGGAAATTCGCAGGCATTGAATAAACCTTCGGTCTATGGATTCAGTATTAATAATCCCGGGGTGTATGGGGTGCATACGAATGATGGAGTAGGTATTTTCGCGGAGAGCCAGCAGGATTCAGCCGTAGTTGGTACGACAGATTCATCATATGATAAAAACGGCCCTTACATTGCCGGGATCTACGGCCGGGCATATGGGCTGGGGAGCTGGGCAGGTTATTTCGAACAGAGAATTTTCGGCTCGCAGGAAGTGGTGGCCAGGAAATTTTTGCCGAACCGCCTGCAATATTCCCAGGTGCCATATACCGCTGGTTGGGAAGTTTCCAAAATCGGTAAAAGCATACTGACGCCGATGAGCCAGATGGCTTTTGACGGGACGAACATCTGGGTGAAGTCTGACGAAGGAGGCTGGGACTATGAACCATATTATTATTTGATTGATCCCGCTACCGGCGCCTTGTCTGATGAATTCCGGGTATTGAGTAGTGGCGGCGTGGACGCGCATTGGCCCAATGAATTGATCTATGAAGACGGCTATATGTGGAGCGCCAATGGCTACCAGGATTCACGCGGTGTTTCCAAAATAAACACTGATACGCATGTGGCGGAAATTTATTCGACTGGCGAACATACCGGCGCTAATGATGGCGCCATTGATATGGTTTATGACACCACTACCAATGCCGCCAGCACTTATATATGGGTGCCAAATTATATCGTTGAGGGAGTCTATCCAAATTATACTTATTCGTATGGCATCACCAGGCTGCAGCCCTCTCTGGGCCAGCAGGGTTCATGCACTAATGCTTCTTATAACAACCGGACTGACTGTGAAAGTCATGGTGCCATCTGGCAGACGCCATACGGTTTTTGCTCGAATCCGGTTTATAATAATACGGCTGACTGTAAAAATAATGGCGGCACCTGGTCGCTTAATTTAACTTTTAATAAAGTCTGCCCGACACTTGACCAGACTCAATGCAGTGACGGGATTGACAATGACGGCGATGGAAAGTGCGATTCGGGCGGGTGCGGGGCATTACCGGCTGATCCGGACTGCAGTGTCAGCGAGGCGTGGGCCAAGCCCTGCGTCATTGGCGGGGTGCCGACTGACAGTTATGATACCCAGGCTACTTGCGTGGCGGCCGGCGGCAGCTGGGTTAACGATGAGCGTCTGGCTTATAAACAATTAGGTAAGCCGACAGCTATAACATTTGACGGCACTAATGTCTGGGTGGCGTTCTATGGCTGGCCGAGCGATACGCCCTATCTAGATTATCAGGCGGCCGGGCTGGGTAAATTCAATGCTTATGATCCGGTAAATACAAAAGAGGCATTTTGCCTGGGCATGAACCGCATACCAAATGACATTACATATGGCAGCGGATATTTATGGACAGCTAATCTGCGCCGTGGCGGCAATACGGAAAGCGTTTCACGGATTGATCCGGCCGGTGTTATCAATGAACCACACACTGGCATTACCAATTATAATAATTTGATGCCGGTAACCAGGAGTAATTTGCAGATTGAATACGACGATACTACTGACAATGGCAACCCGGCTTACCTGTGGGTGAGAAATTATTACAGTCTGGGCAAATTGCGCATTGATAATACGACTAAGGATTTATTTAATACTGATCCTGGGCACGGCTACTCCTTGCCGGATGACGCTAGCGACATTGCTTTTGAGCGGGTAACCAGCGGCGGACCCTATGTCTGGACTTCGCATGGAGCCACCTATATGCTGACCAAAAATAAAATCAATAACCCATTTACCACCTACAACATCATACCCAAAGGCAATGCTTCATCCGGTATAGCTTTTGACGGCACTTACGTCTGGTCCGCTAACGAAAAAGTAAATACGGTGGCTAAATACAGGGCTTCTGACGGCGATAAAATTGGCGATTACATAGTGGGCCAGAATCCGATCAATATTTTATTTGACGGCACTTACATCTGGACCACTAATAATAATATCAACCAAAAATTATCAAAAATCAGAGCATCGGATGGAGTATTAATCAGCAATTATAATTACGCGCAAGCCTCAAACTATCCAGGCAATGATTTTATTTTTGACGGGAAATACATCTGGATCAGCGATCGGGATAACAGCCGGATTAGAATTTTTGACCCGGCTGGCTGTACGGCCGGCAGTCCAGGAGCCTGTACGGTGAATATTTATAATCCCGGCATTACCGGTCCAAACCGTCTGATGTTTGACGGCCAGTATGTCTGGGTGTCGCACCGTGACAATAAAATTTCGAGATTATCATATAACGGCACTACTCTTACAGTTGATAAAACCATTACCATCAGCCGGATCGCCACTAATAATTATAATATCCAGGCCCTGGCTTTTGATGGCACTTACGTCTGGGTAGGCACTTACTATACGGACGGGGAAGGCAAGAGCGTTTATAAGATTGATCCGGAATACGCGGGCGCCGAGCCATTGACGGATTCAATAGAAGTTTACAATGATCCCGGCCAGTGCGGCGCGGCAGATACCTATAAATATTGCCGGAGCAATCTGGATTGCCCGAACAGCACCTGCGACCAGAATAAATCAAATGTCCAGCAAATAGTATTTGATAGCACGCAGATCTGGGTCAAGCACGGCGGACGCATTGATTATCCCGCGGACAGTAACCGCGAATGCAATGACGGGCAGGATAATGACGGCGACGGAACGTGTGATTTTTACGGTTGCGGCGCACTGCCAATGGATCCTGATTGCGCCAATTCTGCTGATCTGCATGAGAGCGCTACCGGCGTGGAATGCAATGATAATCTGGATAATGACGGCAACGGCAAGTGTGATTTTGACGGAGCGATGGGCTCCCCCGGCTGCAGCGGCAAGCCGGATCCGTCCTGTTTGAACGCCAGTGGCACCCCGCTTCCCGATAAAAAGTCTGAGAACAATGATTACAATGAGTGGGGCATGGTGGCGAGAGTCAACGCCGCATCCGGAGAGATGGTTGAGGATGTCAGGGAGGATAATTACACTTATTCTGACAGCGGCATGCTTTATGACGGCACCAATATCTGGATCAGCGACGAGAAAGCAAATTATATTCTGCATAAATATTATTCCGGAGTGGGCATGGGGCTTGATGATATGAACGCGGTGGTGGCCCTGCAGAATACGCTGCCCGGCTCGGCGCAACCAGGCGGGTTTGCCGTCGTCGGTGACGCCTATCTAGGCGGCGATCTGCGGGTCATCGGGGATTTAGTGGTGGAGGGCAATACCTGGGCCGGTTCAGCTGATAATCTTGAGAATTTTAGCATTGGCTGTGATAACGGCCAGTTTATGAAAGGCATTGATACGGCAGCCAGTAAATTATATTGCCGAGGTTTATAATATTATGAAATATTCCAGCCAGAAAAAAAATCAGAAATTTTTCAAAAAAAGCGTTTCAGCATGGCTGATAGTTTTGGTCTTCAGTACCGCCATTATAGCCTGCACTAAGACGGCTTTGGCTGAATGGCAGGAGCCTAAGGCCTGGCCGATTATTGAACAGTTACCTGAGCCGCTGAACACCGGCAGCCAGGATCAGACCAAGCAGGGGTATCTGGAATTAAATCCGGCATATAATCCCACTGAGTCCAATTCGCTGCTCTTCGACCCTCAGAGGCCGCTGCATGTTTATGGCGAAGGCGCCAGATTTTCCACCAGCAATGTTTACAGCGATATCATGATAGTTGATACGGATACATTGTATATAAACTCTATCAATAATTGGGTGGGTATTGGCACTAAAATTCCAACTTTTGGGTATATGTTAAAAATAGTCAATGGCACCGTAAAAGCGGGAGATACCGGCAATCCTATTGATGGCCGGGCAGTCAGCGCCTATAGCAGCAATGAAGCGGGCATTTATGCGGACGCGGGCAGTACCGGTTCAGCCGGCATTTACGCCCTGAAGACCGAGGCCGGCGACGTGGCTCTGAAAGGAGAAAGCGAGCAGAACGTGGGCGTACAGGGCGAGAGCACCGGCGGTACGGGCATTTACGCGATTACCGATTCTGCCAGCAGTGCGGCGGTTTATGGGGCCAATACCGGCAGCGGCTGGGCTGGGTATTTTGACGGCTGGCTGGGCACCAGTTCCGACGTGGTGGGTTCGCAGTTTTTGCCGACTTGGCCGGGCATTTCCCTGGTTTCTTTCACCTCGCATTGGCCAGCCGGAAATTATAAAATATCTAAAGGCAATGTAAACTACCTTGAGGGTGATCTAGTTTTTGACGGCACATATTTATGGATGGGCAATAAATTCGGCGATGCTGACGGCAATTTATGGAAAGTCAGGGCTTCTGACGGCGTATTGGCGGCTAAATACGATTATACCGGCTGGCATATCAGTGATATGGAGCTTGATGGCCAAAGTTTGTGGCTGACCGAGGGCGATGCCGAGAAGGTGAGAAATATCAGCTTGAGCGATGGCACGGAAATAGCAAGCTGCTCAACACTCGGAGCGCAGAGCAACTGGGGCAGTCGCCCGTATTCCCTGGCGGTCAGCACTATTAATGGCACCGTCAACATTTGGACGGCCAACCAGGAGGGTGGCGACATTACCAAATTTGACAGCAGCTGCAATCAGGTCGGGATATATGGCGTTGGCCTGGCCGGCGACTCGGGCACAGATCATGAAAACAGGCTTTATAACGCGGGCGGGTGGCGGGTTAAGCCTTATAGCGCGCTGTGGGCTGATGGGTATATATGGGTACTGACGCCAAACTCGTGCGAGACCGGCACTGCTCCTTTTACCGGAGGCATTTGCAATGAAGCCGGCAATCCGGGCGTTTGCGGCATTGGCATAAACTGCGTACAGTTTGCCGATAATTTAGTTAAGATTGATCCGGCGACCGGCGCGGTAGTCGCGCGCTATCCCACCGGCATTGCCACGGCTTTTAAAATGATATTTGACGGGACTTATATCTGGGTGACCACTCCGACAAGCATTGCGGGAGATAATTATAATAATGAGCACAAACTGGCGAAAATCAAGGCAGCAGACGGATCACTGGTCGGTTCTTACCCGATTGACCTGACGCTCAATCCTCTGGACCTGACGTTTGACGGGATTTATCTATGGATAATGGGGGACGCAGGCAAATTGGCCAGACTAACCGTAGCTACCAATGAGCTGGTATATTTAAATAACGTAGTATCGTCTAACTATTGGAGAGGGAGAATGCTATTTGACGGTACGTATATTTGGACAATGAGTCTTTGTGCTGACGGCGTATATGGGGATTGCGCGGATGCCACTAACAAGCCTTTGAGGTTGACCAAGTTTTTTTCCGGCACCGGCTGGGGCTACCCGGATGTCGGTTCAGTGGTTAATTTGCGCACACGGGAAGGAACCTGCTCAGTTACCACCTCACAGGCCTGCGTCTTTGACTGGCACTGTCCGGCGAGTGAAACCTGCAACGCCGGCCATCCGATACAGTCGGGAAATTTCAATGTCACCGGCGATTCGTTGGTAGGAGGCAATATGCTGGTAGGCGAGGATCTGATGGCCAAGAATAATCAGTGGGGCGGCAGTGATGAGGCAGTTTCTGTGTCTGGCGGCGTCGCTCAGTGCGGCGAGGGGAAATTTATCAAGAGCGTGGTATTAGATGGCGCGGGAGAGATAACACAGATTATATGCAGGGGGCTGTAGGGGTGTTCAAGGGTAGGAAGGGGTATTTGAGGGGGGTCAAGGGGATTTAAGGGGGTGAGGGGCAATTAATGGGGAGGAAAGGGAATTAAATAACAATATTATAATTTATTATGGATTCGCAGGGGTATAAAAAACTGGTAGTATGGAAAAATGCCAGTATATTACGAAAAAAAGTTTATGATTTGAGCAGGCGCTTTTCCAAATCGGAATTACGAAGAGTAAGCCAGATGACTGATGCGGCCCGTTCGGTCAAACAAAATATTCAGGAGGGTTATCGTCAGCCAATAGGAAGGTATATACATTCATTAAAAAATATTTGTCAGGGATCTTTATCGGAATTACACGGGGACATTGAAGATTGCTATGAAGACGGGTTGATTACTAAGGAGGAATTTTCCGAACTGGATGAATTATGTGGAAAAACGGATTATTTATTTTCAAAATTAGTTGATTCGTTACAAAAAAAACAACGTCAAGAAAAATTTAATCAAGAATCAGTTAAATTGTGTAAATCATCCCTTTAATATCCCCTAATTCCCCTAACCTCCCTTGATTCCCTTTTAATACCCATGTTCAAAAATTCTAAAAAACTCTTAAATATCTTACTATCCCTTTCAGTCATAATGACCGCGGTACTCTTGGGTTATGTTTGGTTTAATTATATTACAGTGTCAGAAAAAACCGGCCAGACTCCGGTCGCGTCCATTCCAGCCGATCCGGAAACGACCATCGACCATCAGCTGCAGCTGTCCGGCACGAATTACGATGAAGTTACCGACGCTCAGGGAAAGATGACTGGTTCCTTCGCCAGCACCTACGTGAAATATCTGGCGCCGGACGGCACATATCAGCCGATAGATACGACTGTTGCCAAAGCCGACAGCGCCGAGTATCCGTATGAAAACCTGACCAACGTTTTTCAAACTCAGTTCAGCGGCCAGACCGGCGCAGGCGATAAAATAAAGTTTGCGGTGGCTGGCGGCCGGTCATTGTCTTTTTCTTTCGCCGATCCGCAGGAGGCCGCCGCGGTAGTTAAAGGCAATACCGTCACCTACGCAAATGTTTATGACGGCCTGGACGCCAAATATACGGTTCAAAATGATAAATTACTGGAGGAATTAATATTAAATAAGCAGGCCATCCTGGAAAAAGTCAGCCAGAAGATGTGGCTGGAAAATGTTTATTACAAACAAAACAGCAACGGTACGATCACCTTTCATGATGTCGTCACGAAGAATTTGGTCTTCACTATTGAAGCGCCGTACATGTATGAAAAGAACAATCCGGAAAAAAAGAGCACGGGGCTAAACTATACCATTGAAGAAACTGATGGCGGGTATGTATTGAATAAAGTCATCAATGATGAAGGCAAAGCCTGGCTGGCCAAGGCGTCTTTCCCTGTGGTGATTGATCCGAATCTCAGCGTCCCCAAGCCGACTAGCGTCACCATCGCCCCGCCGACGCAAGCGAGGCAGTTGGTGCTTACTTTTCAGGATAGTTCAACAGGGGAAGACGGGTGGTTTGTGCAGGCCTCGCCGACCGGTCTGGCAGGCTCATGGCTGGATATCTGCCAGCCCTTATCCGGCATGCCTATCATACCTGGCACATCTCCTTGTCTTGATTTGTTAGGCAGAGTAACCGGTAATTACACTTGCTCGACTACAAGCACAGCCTCCACTGGCAATACCTGTACTGTGACAACTACCGCGTATAATGGAGTCAACTTGACCGATAACCAGCAGCTTTTCTACCAGGTGGGTACCTACGGTTATCTAACATTTGGCACGGGCGGGGCCATAACAAACAGCACTGATTTCATGGTAAAAGATGTGGCGGTGGACGGCCAGTTTTTTTACGCAGTCGGCAAAGGCGTTGGTGATAGCTGGAAAATTGAAAAAAGATGGGTGGATGACGGCAGTCTCTGCAGCGATACCCCTGGCCAGGCTTGCAACGGGTCAGCCTTTGATACTGATGGGATGATTTATGTGGATAATTCCGATAATATGTACGATATAATGTTTCCCAGCGCCATCGCGGTGGATGCTACTTATATTTATGTGGCCGGGCAGTGGGCGAATTGCACTAGCAGTTCGTCCTGTACCAACAGGCAATGGCGCATAGAGAAACGCTTGAAAAGCACCGGCGAGCTTGATACCAGTTTTGGCACCGGCGGTATTGTTTATTCATCCTTGTATGTAGTTGGTAGCGCTAGATGGCCATTGGCATTGCGTGACCTGGTTGTTGATAATACCGCTATATATATTACCGGTGATTACTATCAGACAAGCGCTATTACCTATCCGCATATTGAAAAACGATCAATAACGACCGGCGCTTTGTGCTCTGGCGCCGGGGTCTGCGATGGGGCAAATTTTAGTGCTAATGGGATTATGGATATAAATGCTTCCTATTCATCGGTTTATGCTATTGAAGTGGACGGAACTTACATATACTTTGCAGTAGCCCCCAACGGTGGTTATGTGCAGCAGAGTTTGAAAAGCACTGGCGCTTGGGCCCGGCAATATAACAGTACGCCGTACTATTCCTGCGGTTTAGCTTTGGATGGGGGCTATTTATATACAGTGGGATTCGGTAGCGCATCCGGCTACCGTCTAACGCTGACAAGACATTGGATTAGCTCATCCACTGTCCTAAATAGTTTTACTGATAGTGTCAACAATACCTATACCTATGATGTCGGGGTTGATGCCAATTATATCTACACCTTCGGTTATGGGGCCGGCAACTGGCGCTGGCGCAAATTTCTGAGATCTACTTTGGCTGTGTGTACTGCCGGCGCTTGCGGCGCAGGACAGGATTTCGGTATTGCCGGCGTAGAGAGTTCGGCGGTCGTGGCGGGTAGTCCCGAAAAAATTGCCGTCGTACCAAATACGTATTTCCTGTCCGTCGGCAGTTACAGCTCCGGCCGCCCGCGCATTGAGAAGAGGCGGAGCGGCAACGGCGCCCTAGATAATGTCGCCTGCAATACGTACGGCTGCGTTCCGCCTGACGGCTGGCAAGCGAGTACGCCCGCTTCACGCTTCACGCTGGCCACGAGCCTGGGAAATGTCGCGCCGGTTACTGATTCGATCGAATACTCCCAATTTCGTATTAAGAACGTTACTAATCCCGGCTTGATACCACCTCTCCAGGATTTTACTTTCAGCTGGAACGGCAGGAGCATAGCTGGCGGAACAGGAGCCCACTTTGGATTTTATCCAGTTTTTTTGCTTAACAGTAATAGTATAGTCACCCAAACATTAGATGAATGGAATAACATGGAGGGCACTATTCCGCATGTTGGCATGGATATGCCCCCGTATCTAAATTTGGTTGGATATGACTCGACACCCAATGATTTTTCGCCGGACACCACCTATTATTCGATTGGCGCCTACGCGACAAACGGTGATGCCATAAGGACTGCGCCGACGGCCTTCTCCATGGAGACCACCCGCGCACGCAACCAGAGTGCGCCACAGATTGGTGCGGTCACAGTGAATTCGATACAGGTCCAGATCAATACGGATCCGCCATCATCTCCCGAAGCTATTAACCCCACTAATACCGATTATGCCATCTGTGACTCAACCAGTTGCGGCCATTACCTGAAGAACAATGGCAGCTGGACAACGAATCCCGCTGATGCCGGTGTCTGGTGCGATCTCTATGATCCAACTGATGCTGATTTTGACGGGTTGTGCCAGTGGGATCCTACCCCTACCGGGACTAACGTGCCGCTATCCGCGCCCGTGACCGTGTCCACAAAGGTGGACGGGAGCGCTATCGGTCCGAATACCTGCCTTGATTTCACCACCAAATCACGGAACCGCGATACTCCGCAAGTCGAGGGAGAAGTAGCTGGCAGATGTGGAAACAACTACGTTTGCGAAAACGATCTTGATTGCGCTCTCGAAGACCGACCTTGCACTCTCTATACCCCCATGTCAGCGGTCACCCATTTTTGCTCCTTAGCGGACCAGCCCTTGCTAGATGTTGGTGCGGTGACGTGCGGCTATGACGCGCTTGGATATTATTGTAGGGTGACCATAAATACCGCCAATAATCCTGATGGTACTCATTATTTTATTCAATATAGCAATACCACTAGTACTACGCCAAATTGGGGCAGCGGAAAAACGGCGATGGACTGGACCGCGCAGCCGCGCAATTTCACTTTTACCCATAGGGAATCCGGAGGAATAACCTGTGACGCGAATTATTTTTATCATTATCGAGTCAAAGCAAGAAATTTTGATTTGGTAGAGACGGCATATTCTGCCACCTCGCGGTACGACACTCTGCCGCCCTGCCCGCCAAGCAGTTTTGCCCATGCCGACAATCCAGTATATACCATTCTGCGATGGTCATGGCAAGCACCGGTGGGTGGATTAGCCGTAGATTATTACAAGTTTTATGATTTTGGTGGTACGCAAATAGGAGCAGACATCTTTGGAGGACTAACTAGTTTTACGCAGATGTTAGACAGATGGGGCGGTTCCTTAACGCCGAATACGCAGTATTCGGCATATTTGCGGGCAGTTGATTCCCGGGGCAGGGAGGGCCAAAAGACTGCTACTATTTCAGCCTTTACAGCCGCTAAAAAACCTTTGATCGGGGTAGAATGTAAGTATGATACAACAGACAATCAAAATTGTAAGGTAACCGTCACTGGCCTTACCGGCAATCCCCACCTTACAAAATATCAGATTCAATACTCAACCAACGGCGGAACAAGCTGGAATGATTATCCGGGGTATGATGGCTGGAGGACTAAGACTGAGCCAACTAGTTCAGGCGGCTTAGGACTGGCCGGCGCGGATGGCGGAATATTGACATTTAAAGATTTATCTCTGTGCAATACGACCTATATATTCCATATGAGGGCGAAAAATCAGGATGACACCGGGGCATGTCTCAATGATCTCCCTCATTTGAATGATTGCACCAGCTATAGCGGTGGCAGTACTGCACAGGGACTGACCCCGCCGTGCGCTCCGCTCTGGCCTGTCTTGCCTGCGCCTAACCATACCACCCAGGATTTGAGTTCAATCAGATGGAACTGGAGTCCACCGCTAGGACTTCCCTTACCTACCTCATATGAAATTTTTGATGCACTGACCGGCCTGTCCCTCAATGGAAAAGTGCCGATATTTACCGATGAATATTTACAGGAAGGGCTGAATCCAAATTCCAGATATCAGGTATATGTCAAGGCCTCCAATGCTTCTGGCGCTGGGCCGCAGTCATCGACCGCTTCGGCCTATACTTCAATTCAAACACCTGCGTCTATACAATTTTTAGATCGCGCAGAGCAAACGATCAGCCTGGATGCCGGCGAGGTCAGTGACTACTCAAATTTATTGGAGAGCAGTTCGGGAATTATTTTTGAAGAAATAAAAAATAGCGGTAATTATGGAGCCGGGAGTGATCCGGGATTCCATGAATACCGCAAGAACCCCAAGGCTACTGATAATGGCCTAGAGGGAAACAGGGAGTATTGCTACCAGGTGCAGTCATGCAACGGCGATTGCTCAAATCCGAATGACGGTACCGGAGATTACAGCGGTTTTATCCCCCCTAATCCGGGAGAATGCATTTATACGCTGGCCTGGGCGCCAAGGCGGCCGTTCATTTATACGGTTGACGGTACGACCATGAACCTGCGCCTGCGCTCTGATGACAATCCTACCGTACCGGTTGAATATACCCAGTACGCCATTTGCGTTACCAAGTATAATGCCGACGGCACAGTGGCCGGGGAAAAGTATGTTAAATCTGATGGTTCGATAGACTTTACCACCGTTGACCCGGTGAATAATCCCGACTGCGCAAATGGTTATGATCCGGCGCCAGGTGTCGTTGCCTGGGGATCGCGGGCGGACTGGGGCGGAGACGCGGGAGTGGATATTACCAACCTGGAGGCTTCCGTCAAATATGATTTTAAAGTTAAAGCCCGCAATGGCGAAGATTCTGTCATAGATTCCACTGGCTGTGTCCAGGACCGCAGCTGCGTGCCGACTAATTTCGGGAGTGAAGCGACATTATTCCTGGTGAAAAACAACGTGGTCGGCTGGGCCTGGTCGTCAAATATCGGCTGGGTGTCATTTAACTGCCTGAACCGCTATGACCAGAGCGATTACAGCTGCGGTGCGGCCAATCACTGGGGACTGAATACCCATTTCGTGGAGTCGCGGGAATTTAATCCGCTGGAGGGCTATGCCTGGAGCGCCTCCGGTCAGGCATTAGAGGACGAGTGGACTAAAAGCGACAGTGCTGATCTGGGCATGGATCAGGGTTTTGGCGTAGCTAAAGTAGGCGTGGGAGAAATATGGGTGGTACTGGGCGCGGAATCGGGCACCAACAGCCGTTTGGCCCGTATTAGTAAGGCAACGGGGCATGAGTTGGATTGTGATGACGGAGAAGATCATCTTCTATTGCCGCCTACTACACCATGCGCTGCGTTTGGTAATAATTTACGGAGCCTAGCCTATGACGGCACCAATCTGTGGGTGGTTTCAGCTGGCGACGGGATAATATACAAAGTTGATCCAAGCAATGGCGCGGTTTTTCCGGTTCAGACTGGCGGTTCTATAGCGATTTCCGGCTGCGATACCGGCGCCTGCAATTTAGAGGGGATTGTTTATGTTGAAGCAGAGCTGTGGGTGACTCATAATGTGGTGGCTGGGGAAGTATCGCGAATCCGGGTGAGTGACGGCGTAGAATCAGCCCGTTATGGAGTCGGCAGTTCGCCTACCTGGCCGCTGTTTGACGGCAAGTATGTCTGGGCGCCAAACTACGGCAGTAATTTTATTTCACGAATTGGTTTAGATGGTTCAGTAAATAATACTTACAATTTAGGCGCAGGCATAACTAAGCCGTATGACTTGGCTTTTGACAACCGATATCTATGGGTAGCTCGCCAGTCGGGACTGACCAGGCTCGATCCAGCAAATGGCAATGTTATTCAAATAACTGATGGCGACTGGACTGGCGATGACATGTATGGGCTGGAATATTTTCACGGTAATTTATGGCTGGGGGATGCGCAGAAACATTCTGTTTATCAAATAGATCCCATTAATCAGAGCACCATAAAAAGGTTTGACTTTGGAAATCCGTCAGAGCCTAAGCAGATCATAAATGACGGATCCAGTATCTGGTCAACAGATTATGGTACAAATTTTATTTATAAAATATCACCAGCAGCAGAACCAGTTACCACCGGCCTAGGCTGGATAAGTTCATATGAGAGCGTCTGCAGTAATGATTCGCAAAAGGGTTGTTACACTGACATTGATTGTGGCGTGGCAAACACTTGCAATGAGAGCGCCGGCAGTCCGCCGGATGGAGTTACTTATGGCTACTGCTATGATAAAGACGGTAATATGTACGGCCAGTGCTCCGATAATAGCGCTTGGTGCACCACGGTGAATTTGACTCATTGCGCCGTGCCGGCATCGGCCACTTGTTTGTTTGATTATGACAAAAGATATACCTGTAGCCGTAGCGCCTCGGGTGGGCAAGCAGGCACCTGTACGATTGATCCGGTAAATGACGTGTGCCATACTTTTGCTACTTCCAATTTTAACGGCACGACGCATGGCATAGACGGTTGGGCCCGCATTATGTCCTTGAAAGACATCGGCGCCGGCTATAACTGCGGTATCGCTGGCTCAACACAGCCTTGTGCCTGGGGCTGGATCAGCTGGAGCGGAGAGTATGACGATGGGCAGGGTAATAAGGGGAGCTACAGTACGGTTGGCACTAGCGTAGATACCCAGTCGTACCTTGGCGATCCGGATTTGAATCCCGATGAAATACCGTTATATAGCCTGTTCGGATGGGGCTGGAACGCGGAAAAGAACGATTTCAGCACGCGCTCGCGCTGGCTGCCGGCCGTTAATGTCAGTAATACAAAAAAAGTAGCCACTAATATTTATGATAATCCGGGATATCCGGACATCGCCATTGATTCAGCCGGAGATCCGCATCTGGCCTGGGTGAATTATAACGATGCCACCGCCAGTTATGTCATTTATTATATTAAATACAAAAATGGCCGCTGGCTGACCGCGGACGACAGTGAGTACCAGCCGGGCGTTAACGGCCAGGTTGCAAAACCGGCCGGTAAAGAGAGCGAGGATGCCGAACGTCTCTCTTTAGCGCTGGACGGCAATGACCTGCCGCATCTGGCTTGGGACGAAAATAGCATTGTTTATTATTCATCCTGGGACAGTACGGCGAGGTCCTGGCAAGCGCCGAGCCAGGTTGATACGGGGAGTTATATGCCCTCTATGGAAATAGACCGAAACAATCATCCGCATATTGTTTATCGAAAAGATTCATATGCTTTAGCGGAAATATATTACCGCTGGAATAATGGCACGGCTTGGGTGACGGCTGACGGTACGGCCAATGGTTTTGTTAATGTCAGCAATACCGCTACTGAATCTAATAATCCCAGACTGGCCCTGGGCAATGAGACGCCGGAGCAAAGGCCCCACATTGTCTGGCAGGAAAATACCGCGGCCAGTACTGCTTCGGGCGAAGAAATTTTTTACCGCTGGTGGGATGGTAGCGGTTGGGTGGACGCTGACCCTGCTGACGGCCCTGATGATGACGTATCGGCTAATATTGATTCAAACAGTTGGGGCATCGGTATTCCTAATCCAGAAGGCGCTGATCCCAAAATTGCCCTGACTTCTGACAACCGACCGGGCTTGCTCTGGCGCGATCCGGGGCGTTTAATCTTTTTGCAGTGGGATACGGCCGCTAAGGATTGGGTGGATGCAAATCCAGTAGATGGGCAGTTTGATGATATCTGGCCTAATCGTCCGGCTGTGGGTGAACCGGAAATGACGGTTCATGCCAGCCATTCCATGGATTTGACGTTTGATGACCAAGACAGGCCACACGTGGTTTGGGGCGACGACTTGGCTTGGCGCGGGATCGCTGATGTGCGCTACCGCTATTGGAGCCCTTTGTCTTCCGGTGGCAGCGGCGCCTGGGTAACGGCATCTGGGGATTCCGGCGGCCTATTAAATTATGATGATCTATATTTGACTGTTGACGCGTCATCAGACTGGCATTCGCGCTTAAACAGCGTTAAACTGGATGCCTTGGGCAATCCGCATATTATTTGGATTGATACGCAGGTTGATCCGGTCGCTTTTGCCGGCGGCCTGCAATGCGGAGCGTTTGATGGAGATGGAATAGTGGAAGTAGCTTCAACGTCAAGTGCGAATGACGTAGCCCTTGAAACTGATTATATGTACACCATAGGTTCGAATGATGACGCAACGTGGCATATAGAAAAACGCCGGTCAGCTGACGGGGAATTATGTGCTGCTGGCGTCTGTTCAGCTGGGACCTTTGGCATTGGGGGGGTAGTAAATGGACCTGCTGGAGGCAATGGTGCTAGAAGAATCGCCATTGACTCAACATATATGTATGTGTTTGGCGCGACTACGCCGCCCAGTAACTGGCGTATAGAAAAAAGGTTGTTATCCGACGGCTCTTTGTACGCAAGTTTTGGTACAGGTGGAACCGTTACCAGTGTTGATGGGATGAATGCAGGTGGCATAGCTATTGATGGCAGTTATATGTACATATCTGGAAAGGACGACTCTAATAACTGGCGTATCGAAAAACGCCGTCTGTCAGATGGTTCATTGGTTGATTCATTCGGCACTGCCGGAATAATAACCGGTGCCAGCGATAGTAATAAGGCTCAAGATATTGTTATTGATGATAATTATTTATATGTAGCAGGCTTCAATGATTCTAATAAAGGGCGTATCGAAAAACGCAGCCTGGATACCGGCGCGCTCTGCACCGCTGGCACTTGTTCAGACGGTGACTTTGGCGATGCCGGGAGCGGAATAATCACTGTCGCAGGGACGAATGTTACGCTGTATTCAATAAAAATCGACAGTGAATACATGTATATTGGCGGCACCGTTGCTAATGACTGGCATATCGAAAAACGCCGTTTGGATACCGGCGCGCTCTGCACTGCAGGCGCCTGTCCAGCCGGTGATTTTGGGACTGGTGGGGTGATTGCCGGGCAGTCTGCCACCCTTATTCTCGGTGAGCTGGATATTGACCAGGAATATATTTATATTGCAGGAAATGATGAGTTTGAAGAAGATTTGAGAATTGAAAAATATAATATTAATACCGGCGCGCTCTGCACTGCAGGCGCCTGTCCAGCCGGTGACTTTGGCGATGCCGGCAGTGGGGTGGTAACTGGCGCGGCGGCGAGTAAATATGTCAATGGGATGGCTATTGATACTGCGTATATGTATATTGTCGGTTCCGGGGATGATGGCAATTGGCGAACGGAAAAACGCTGGCTGACTACCGGCGCGCTGGATAATTTTGGGTCATCACTTGATTGCACTAATCCCCAATATCCTTATTGTATTACTTATAGTTGGCCATCGAGCGCAGAAAAATATTGTGTAGCCTCTGATTTGAAATACAACCGCTGGACTCCCGGCAAGTTTAAATCCGGCCTGGGTTGGCTGGAGGTCATGCCGGTAGGCGCTTTGATCGGCATCCCCTGGGTCAATACTATGTACAGCGATATTTACGCCCAGGAGAATATCCAGCTGGCGCCGCCGCCCAGAGGTTCTGAAGATTTTACTTCAACATATTTAATATTGGCAGACGGCAGCATTCAGGGCATCCCTAGCTATTACTCTCAGACCCAGACCGGATTGCCAACCAGCGGTTTTTATCAGCAGGGCCTGGATTCATTGATCGGCGGTAAGTGCAGCCTTCCCGCTTATGTTTCCGAGATCAGCTGCGCGGACCACGGCGGTTCGTGGACGGCGGGCGCGGGATTCCCGCTTGGGCAAAATGTTTTGGAAACTTTGGATATAGATGGTTTAGTTGCAAATACTGGAGGTCTGAATCGTAATGGCAATAGAGTTCAGACGCAGGTAGACGCCAGCGGCAGCGTAGTTGATATCAGTAACTGCAGCATCACTCACGGCAGTATGGCATTAGACGGCCAGATTTATCATTTTAGCGGAGCGGACCATTACGTCATAAATAATGAAATGACTTTTGAAAATGGTTTTAATGGAACTTCTGGCAATGGATTGATTGTGATTGATGGCGATCTGGAAATCAACGACAATACTTATTATAATTCCGGCACGCTTGATTCCATCAGCGAGATGGCTTCAGCGGCGGTAATCGTGCGCGGCAATATTTACATTAATTCCACGGTTGACCAGCTGGCTGGCGTGTTTGTGGCTATTGATCCGGATACCACGGATGATGTTGTAAAGGGCGTTATCAGTACTGGCAGAAGATTGCCAGTATCGCAGACAGTCCAGGCTGGCGTTGACGACGCTTATGTTTCAAAAGCTGGAGCTGTTTATAATAATGTAAATGACGGCGATTCATTAAAGTTCGGTTTAGATGCTGGCGTCACCTACCGTTCGTACTTGCGCTGGGGTTTTGGCACCGGCGGCTTGAATATCCCGCCCAACTCGGAAATTAAATCCGCTAAAATAAAATTAACAGGTGACAATGCGGTCGCTGGTGATTTTATCGGTAGGATATATCTGGCTAATTATAATGACATTTATGCTTTTAATCATACTGTTCCTCCTCCAAGTTTTCAGAATCCTAACGCCCAGAATTTGTATGATATACCCACCTCCAATAGCGTCAGCTATGATGTTACTGATTGGGTTGATAATGGCGAAAACATCACTCCGGACATCAAGTCTTTGGTACAGAAGTATATAAATTCCGATGAGTATGAAAAGACATATTATGATAATGCAACTTCATATATGGGAGTCGTGTTGAAAGAGGGTGATGCCAGTGGCGATGAATATCGCAGTTTTAGTTCAGTTGAGGATGGTTCCCCGGCAGAATTAATAATAGAATTTTCACCGCAACAGGTGAATTATGATATAACAGATCTAGGCAATGATACTGCGGCCTTACCAGGCAGTTATGATCAGGGTGCCGCCTGCATGAATATCGGCTGGAATGCCGGTAGCGCCGAAAGGACATATTTACGGTTTAAAGGAATTAATCTGCCTGCCAATGTGGAAATATTAGATGCGCACTTACGTGCCAGTGTTTGCGACAGCGGAGGAGTGGGATTCCAGACCAGGCAGGGTTTGGTGAGAGATTATCCTGATTTCAGCTCAAATCCTTATGGCGCGCTAATGACTGATGATGTCTCGGAAACTGCCCAAAATATCAGCGATACCGAATGGACTACTGATGAGACGGTCTATCTGCGGGATATTACCACTTTAGTAGAGTCTTTTATCGGCAGGGGTGATTACCAGCCAGGCGTCAGCGGCAAATCTGAAATGGTATTACGGCTGCGCCGCGGCAACGATACAGTTGAGACAACAGCCGGAGATGGCGAATACCGTGGCCTCAAGGAGGGGACCGGTAATCTGGTGGTTAATTATCGATTACCTCTCCAGGTCTCCGGTTTGTTCGTAGCCAAGGGTTACAGTTTTGACAGGAAGTATTCCAAAGATCTTGCTCCGTCTGAACAGATTGTGTATGATGGAAGGGTGGTAGCCAATACGCCGCCGGGTTTATCAGACTTTACAAAAGCGCTGCCGGTATATCAGCAGGTCATACCATAGTAATTTATAATTCATAATTCATAATTTATAATGTATAATTTGTAGATTAAGATGGGTACGTTTAAAAATTATAAGGATTTGGATATTTGGAAGAAATCATTTAGTTTGAGTTTAATGGTTTTTAATCTTTGCAAGAAGATCCCATATAATTCCATTATTAAGGTTTTAGTTGGTCAGATTGTGCGTTCAGCGACCTCGATTTCTGGTAATTTGGCTGAAGGCTCCGGGGCAACAAGCAGGAAGGATTTTATTAATTATCTTCATTATGCCAGGAAATCAGCTATTGAAACTGATAACTGGCTTGAATATATATTTTCGGTCAACAGAGTTACCAAGGAATCCAAGGTGATGCTAAAAGATAAATCTCAGGAGATTATAAAAATTCTTACAACTATTATTATCAAATCAAAAACAAAATAATTACAACTTTTTCATTATGAATTATACATTATTCATTATTAATTAAATCCCGTGGCAAAAAAACAAAGTTATGTCGGCATTGATCTGGGAGGATCGAGCCTGAAAGTAGTGGAGTTAAAAAGCGTCAACAACCGGCCGCAGCTGGTGACCTACGGTTTTATAGATGAAACATATAATATTATTAAAGACGACAGTCCGGAGGCTCGCCGTGCGCTGGCCGGCCATCTGAAGGAATTGCTGAAAACATCAAAAGTTTCTTCCGACCGGGCGATTTCCGCCATGCCCAGTTTCAGCGTATTCAGCTCGATCATCAGCCTGCCGGAAATGAATAAGAAGGACCTTATTTCCGCCGTGCGCTGGGAGGCAAAGAAGTTTGTACCAATTCCACTGGAAGAGATGATTTTGGACTGGGAGATACTGAAAGAGCCTGGCCAGGCAGGAATAAATAAGGAAGATTTGGATGATAAAAAAACTGGCAAGAAAAATAAAAAAGATAAAGATGGGGAATCGGACAATCCGCCCAGAAAAGGCAATTTGAAAGTATTGCTGACAGCGGCTCCGAAAAATCTGGTCAATCGCTATGTAGAGATTTTTAAGGAAGTTGGCATCCAGCTGGTTGGCCTGGAAACCGAATCATTCGCTCTGGAGAGATCGCTGGTAGGCAACGATCGCAATCCGATAATGGTAATTGACATCGGCAGCGCTTCTACCAGTATTATAATTTTTTCCGGCGGCGTGCCCATCCTCAACCGCAGTATCGACGTTGGCGGCAAGAATATCACCAAATCACTGGTTGATATCATGGGTTTGTCAGAAGGGCAGGCAGAGCAATTCAAGAGAGATATGGGTATGGCGGTAATGAAAGAAAAAATTGAAAATCTTCCGGAGCCGGTCGCTTATCTGATCAATTCTATAATAAATGAGGTCAGGTATATTTTGAATATTTACCAAAATCAGAATAAACAGCCGATCTCCAAGGTGATCATGACCGGCGGTTCGTCTTTCCTGGTCAATATGACGGATTACATCCAGAACATATTCAATATCAAGTCATTTGTCGGTGATCCCTGGGCCAGGGTCATACATCCGGTTGAAATAGATAAAATGCTTAAACAATTAGGGCCAAAATTATCTGTCGCCATCGGTTTGGCTATGCGCGAGATTGTTTAAAAGTTATTTTTAAAATGTGCTATAGCTATCAGGCAGGGTAGTGATAGCGGTTTTATTTTGTCGAAAAAGCTAAAAAGGGTTGACTTATTTTTTTAAATGTGCTAAAATATATACAGAGGTAAAAGACTCATAGTCTCCCTGCATAGGGGATATGAATCGCCTTATTTTATAGGCAAAAGGCTGTTTTTTACCGGAGTTCAACCAAAAAACCAAAATAAAACAAAAATAATGCCTATTAATCTCCTCCCTGATGAGGAAAAATTAAAAATCAAAAATTTCAAACGGCAGGAAGTAACGCATATTGAATTAATGGGACCTGTCAAAGCGGAAAAAATCAGGCCGGCTGTCAAGCAGTCGGGCGTTTTGATGTTTTTCAAACAGGCATTCCAGCGGCCCAGCGCAGAGAGCAAAAAGGAGAAAATTTTTCCTCAAAAGAAGATTTATATCAGGAAGGAAATTATACGCGAACCAATCGCACCGGCACCGGTCAGGAAAGAAGTCAAATTATACACGACCAAGCCGGAATCCATGAGGATGGATTCCAGAGAAAGTCTATGGCAGAAATTTTGGAAATTTATATCTGGAATATTTTCCAGAAAAAGAAACATTCAGGCTAAGCCGGAGAAGAAGTATTTTGGCCAGTATCCGGAAGATCAGTTTCCTAAATACAAGCCGGTCAGATCAGAAAAGATTTTCAAACCCAGCGACATCAAACCTCGCCGCGGTGAGATTATTAATATTACCACTGAGTATGTAAAAAATGGCAGCGGTGAATCAGATACCAAGCCGCAAAGCCAGATAGTACAACCGGCAAGCGAACCAGCACCATTCATACTGCCAGTCAGGAAGACTTATCCGCCTGCTAAGGAAGAGGTGATCAAGGTTGAGGAAAAACTGAAACCAATTGAGCTGATAAAGCCCTCTATACATTCTAAACCGGAGATAAAAAAGCTAGTGGAGAAAAAGATAAAACGGCCATCAAAGCTGGCCGTTTGGTGGAAGTCTTTATTGGAGTCAATAAAAAAAATATTTACCTTTAAGCGGCAGCCAAAAAATGAGAAGGAAGCTAAAAAAGCAGCTGCTTCGGTTTTGCCAAAACCGGAAGCTATTAAGAAGGAACTGCCCAGTTTTGAATTAATTCCGCCACCGCCTGCTCCAGCTGTTCAAATAAAAAAAGAAAAACCCGGTAAACTTCAGGGGCCTTCAAAGTTTTCGATCTGGCTGAAAAAAATATGGGGAAAGCTGACTGGAATATTCGCCGGGAAGAAGAAAGCTATTCCCTCTGAAGCAATGGTATCGGAAGTTAAATCGGAAATAGTTCCAGAGCCAGCACCAAAGGAAAGAAAGCCGCTGGATAAAATTGATTTATTGCATCCGTCAGAGGCGGGGCCAGCTACATTTATAAAAGAAAAGCCGGAAGAAAAAATAGCAAATACTATCCCGCCCCCTCCTCCGCCAAAAAGCGGAAAAGACGGCATGAATATGACCGAGCCAAGAACCGAACCAGCTACAAACGAAAATATGGAGTGGGAAGTAAATCTCATTCCAGAAGATGCGGTTGAGGTAAAAGTTTTGGCTTCGCGCTGGCTGTATCTGGCATTGTTTATTATAATCGCCTTCGGCTTGTCATTTGGCGGCTGGGTCTGGTCAGACTGGTATAAAAATAATATTACCGCACAGATAGGTGATGTAAAACAAAAAATATTTGAGGCTGACGCCCGGATCAAGCAATACGATCAGTTGCTGCAAAACGTTCAAAGCCTGAATCAGGATATCCAGGATACCACCACCTTAATGTCGCAGCATATATACTGGTCAAAGTTATTTGAAATTTTGGAAGAATATACGACCCCAGATGTTTACTACACCAACATGACTGCCGATGTAAATGGCTATATAAAATTATCGGCGGCTGGCAAAGACTATGATTCGGCCATCAAGCAATTAATGATTTATGAGCAGGCTAAGGATGTAATAAAAGCGGCGACCGTTTCTAATATTGTGTTTTCTGATAATCTCGGGCAGGCAGCCGAGGAGGGCGCAGAAAATTCCAATGTGGAAAAACCCGTTCTTTTTAATGCCGAATTAATGATTGATCCGACAATTTATCTTTTCCCGCGATAAAAATATGAAACTAGCATCAATAAAAACAAAAATAGCCTATATCTTCAATAAATATTTTATAATTATTGTTGCCCTGGTAGTTTTAATAATACTGGGCGGAGCTTATATGCTGTTTGTCAAGGATACGCTGACAGAGATAAACAATACCGGCATCACTAGTCTGCGGACGGAAGAGGGTGTCTTGCAGCAAAAGCAATTGACCCTGGATAAATTGAATAAGCTCAAGGAAAAATATTCCGGCATACAGAAAGAAAAGCTGGATCAACTGAGTTATTTTTTGCCCAGCGAATCAGAAATACCTTTCTTAATGATTGAAATAAAAGATTTTATTACAGAAAATAAATTGGTTCTGAACAGCATAGAAAGCGGTCCTTTGGGCAATACTTTGGGCGACACCGCCGCCAAGGGCAGCGCAGTCAGCAGCCTGAACATCACTCTCGGCATCAAAGGCATTGACAGCTATTTCAAATTAAAAGATTTTCTGGATAATATGAGCCAGCGCCTGCCGCTCTTAGAGCTGAATTCCCTTTCATACTCCCCGGAAACGGACGTTTACGCGCTAAATCTCACCACCTATTATAAATAAAATATGTTGGTCAAAAAAACAGAATTTAATAAAAAAACAAAAATAATATTGGTAGTCGTGGCGGTTTTTATAGTCGCGGCCGGATATTTTGTTTATAAAAGCTATTTTGCCGCGGCCAAGCCAAAGGCCGTAAATTCGTCTCTTAGCACCGCGATTTTGTCTGACAGAAAAATAGTGCCGGCGATTGAGGATTCAATTTTTTCTGATACGCAGTTTCTAAGTCTGGAAAGAAAGAAATTTGCCGGCTTCACCGAACAGTACGAGGGGATGGCGCTGGACGAGAAGGTTCCTCTGGCACCGGTGAATATATCCGTGAATAATCTCAGGATCGGGGGGAAACTATTGATCAGCTGGCAACTGCCTGAGCAGGTGAATTTCAATAAAATAAAAATATTCCGTTCCGAAAAAGCCGGTACTCTTGGAAAATCAGTCGCCTTGATGCCTGTTGATCCGGCCAAAACGCGCATGAGCCTCGAGGATGCAGATTTAACAAATGGCACCGTTTATTTTTATACCGTGAAAAGCGCCATCTATGACCCTAATATACCGGACGATAAACAGGACGGTTTAAGCTCATTGAATATTCAGCAGTATAGCGCGATTCCTAACGATGAATTTCCGCCCACAGCACCCAGCAATGTGAAGATAAGCGATATTGGCAATGACCAGCTGATGATTTCCTGGGTGGAACCGCCGGAAAATGATGCCAGCGGCATCAGGATTTATGAATCAAAAATAAAAGGCCAGGTTGGTCAACTGATGGAAAAATTAACTCCCGGCGTCGAAGCTCATGTGCTTAAAGAAAGCGTAGAGGCGTTGGACTGCGTTACTGATACGGCCATTTTAGAGAAGATCAGCGTTGATAAGAAAACAGGGCGCAGCTGCGCGATGGTGGCCATTGATCCGAATATTACTTATTATTATACGATAACCAGCGTTGACAATAGCGGCAATGAATCATCGAAGGATATATTAGCTTCCCCTTACAATTATAATCCCTTTGAGCCGATAGAATTTTAGATATTTTGACGTTTTAGTTTATGGAAAACACGCAAATACAAGCAAAAAAATCTTTTCTCGATATATTGGTCGAGGAAGGCTACCTGACTGCAGAAAAATTGGCTGAGCTAAGAGTGGAGGTGAAAGATGAGGATGAATTATTGAATCTGATAAACCGCAAGGGCATTGTTTCCGAGGAAGATCTGACGAAAGTCCGCGGTAAAATAATTGGCGTGCCCTATATCGACCTGTTTGGCAAGACTATTTCACAGTCCGTCCTGCACGTGATACCCCGCGAATTGGCAGAAAATTACCATATCGTTTCCTTCGGCCGGGACGGCGGCGAGGTGGGAGTAGCCATGGTTGACCCCAGCGATTTCAAAGCTATTGAAGCCATTGAGTTTATAGCCAGAAAAAATAGTTTTAAGATTAAGTATTATATAATCTCCCAAAGCGGTTTCCGTTTTGCCCATAAGCAATACGCCACGCTGGGCGCTGAAGTCGAAGAGGCGCTGGCTGGCACGGAAAAAGTTGACGGTAACGATTTAGACGCCATTCTCGGCAAGGAAAAGGGCATGGAAGAGGTGGTAAAAAGCGCCCCAGTCTCAAAAATGGTTTCAGTTATTTTGAAGCACGCGGTTGAGGGCAATGCTTCTGACATACATATTGAGCCGGTAGAGAATGAGACCAGGGTGCGTTATCGCGTTGACGGTATCCTGCATACCTCGCTGGTTTTACCCAAATACGTGCATTCTTCCATCGTGGCCAGGATAAAAGTACTATGCAATTTGAAACTGGACGAGACCCGCGTACCGCAGGACGGGCGTTTCCGCACTGAATGGGACGGGAGGGTCATTGATTACCGTGTTTCCACCCTGCCGCTGTTCAGCAATGAAAAAGTGGTGATGCGTATTTTAGACCGGGCGGCAGTAGTTTTGGACCTGGAAAAATTAGGCTTTGAAGGCGAACATCTGGAAATAATGCGCCAGTCAATCAAAAAAACCGTGGGTATGATATTGCTGACTGGGCCGACTGGTTCAGGAAAATCCACTACTCTTTCGGCATTATTGACCATTTTGAACAAGGAAGACATCAATATTATTACCCTGGAGGATCCGGTTGAGTATTATATTGACGGCGTTAACCAGTCCCAAATCAATCCTGATGTCGGTCTGACATTTGCCGCCGGTCTGCGTTCCATCCTGCGCCAGGATCCGGATATCATCATGGTCGGTGAAATTCGCGATAATGAAACAGCGGAATTGGCGGTCCATGCCGCGCTGACCGGCCACTTGGTACTCTCCACTCTGCATACCAATGATTCTTTTGGCGCTATACCGCGCTTGATTGATATGAAAATTGAACCTTTCCTGGTCACCTCCGCCTTATCCACTATCGTTGCCCAACGCCTGGTGCGGCGTTTATGCCCGTACTGCCAGGAGAAGATTAAACTGCCCGAGATAATGGTCAAAGAAGTGGAAAGGCAGCTATCAACCATCCCGCCGGAAATAATAAAAATACGGTTTGGCAAGGAAAAACCAAAACTGGAATTCTATGAGGGCAAGGGATGTACGAAATGTGAAAACACCGGTTATAAGGGCCGGGTGTTAATCGATGAAATATTGGCAGTTGATGACGAGCTGAGGAATGTCATTGTCACTAATCCTACCATTGATGCCATCAAGGAAACCGCCAAGCGGCAGAATATGGTAGCGATGAGCCAAGACGGCATCCTCAAGGCGTTAGAGAGAAAAACTTCTTTATCAGAGGTAATCAGGGCAACAAAAGATTAATTCCAAATTTTATAAAAATATGCCAAAAAATAAATCAGTAAAAACAAAAATTCTGTTAGTCGAGGATGATACTTTTTTAGCGGGAATGTATCAGGCCAAGCTTAATTTAGAGGGATTCCAAGTGGTGCAGGCCAATGATGGAGAGAAAGGCCTGAAAATGGCGCAAGAGGAGATGCCCCAGTTAATATTATTGGACATAATCCTGCCAAAAATGAGCGGATTTGACGTCCTGAAAACCCTGAAAAAACAGGCAAAAACCCGCAATATTCCAGTAATTTTACTGACTAATCTCGGGCAGCGCGAGGATGTAAATAAGGGATTGGCACTCGGTGCAAATGACTATCTGATCAAGGCACATTTTATGCCCTCCGAAGTGGTGGAAAAAGTAAAAAAGCTGGTTAGCTAAAAAAAATCAAAAAACAAAATATAAATTATGGCCAATTTTAATTATAAAGCCAGAAATAAAACCGGAGAGGTAATCAATGGAATGGTGGTCGCGCCAACCGAAAATATCGCCTATGGAATTCTAAGGGATAAGGATCTTGTGATTGTCGATTTGAAAGAAAAGAAAGCCAGGGAATTTCTAAAAGGCCTGTCTTTCGGTTCCGGCGTCAAGGCGAAAGATATCGTAGTTTTTTCCCGCCAGCTGTCGGTCATGATTTCCTCAAACGTGCCGATCGTCCGCGCTTTGCGGGTGCTGGTGCGCCAAACGGATAATAACAGATTGAAGAGCGTTATTTCCGATCTGGCCGACGAAGTGGATGGCGGCGCGAAATTATCGCAATCATTAGGCAAGTATCCCAAAGTCTTCAGCAATTTTTACATCCAGATGGTGCGCTCAGCGGAAACAACCGGCCGTTTGGATGAGATTTTGGTGTATCTGGCTGATCAGCTGGAAAAGGATTATGATCTCCGCAGTAAAGCCAAGGGCGCCATGATTTATCCGGTTTTCATTTTATCCGCTTTGCTCCTGGTCGGCTCCCTGATGCTGATGTTCGTCCTGCCTCAGATCACCTCAATTTTTGAGGAGGGTTCCGCGGAACTGCCGGTGACTACCAGGATATTCATGGGCATGGGGGATTTCCTGCGTAGTTTCTGGTGGCTGATGATACTGGCTATTATCGGATGTGTAATCGGCTACCGGGCTTATGTAAAAACGGAAAATGGGCGCCATACGGTTGATTTACTGAAAATAAAAGTTCCCATTGCCGGACCAATTTTTAATCGGACCTATATTTCCCGCTTTGCGCAGTCTTTGTCAACACTGTTGGCTTCCGGCGTGCCACTGACCAAGTCCCTGGACATCGTAGCTGATGTAGTGGGGAATACTTTGTATCGCGATATAATCCGGGAGACAATTGAGCAGGTTGAGGGAGGCGCTTCCATCACCACGGTCTTTGTGCAGCATAAAGAAGTGCCATTGATGCTTTCCCAGATGATGAGCGTGGGAGAGCAGTCCGGGCAATTGGACAAAATACTCGGAAAAGTTTCAGATTTTTACACCCGGGAACTGGAAAATTCAATACGCAATATGACCACCTTGATTGAGCCGATAGTCATGATTATCATGGGTATCGGGGTAGCCTTCCTCATTTCCGCCATTATACTGCCGATGTATAACCTTTCCAGTGCTATTTAAAGGGAAATAGTGGATAATTGTTTGACAATTACGGTAAAATATGATATTATTTATATATCACTTATTCAATATTATCAATAGTTCTTTGGTCAATAATAAAAATTAACAGCAGACCGGTAATACTTTTTTGGCTCATAATTATCACGGGTCAGCTCGGATCCGTGATCTGTGAATCGTTATAAGTCAATTAAAAGATTCACCGTTCTCAACATATGAAAGGGGGTGAATTCATGAAAAAGAAAGGTTTTACACTCATTGAGTTATTGGTGGTTATCGCCATCATCGGTATTTTGGCTACCATCGGTTTGGTGGCCCTGAACGGTGCTAGAGAAAAAGCCCGCGACGCGTCTAGAAAATCAGACCTCGGTCAGATTAGGACCGGGTTAGTGCTGTATTCAGACGATAATTCCAGTACTTATCCAAATGTTACTTCGATTGCGGCATTAGATAATGCTAAATCCGTTTTAGGCACGCTATTGGCAACGGATTATATTTCAGTAGTACCGGATGATCCAAAAGCAGGATCTGCGGGAGCGGATTCAAATCTATATAACTATGAATATGTTGCCTGTGGCGCAACCCCAGGAGAACTCGAACCATATTACATAGTCTATGCATTAATGGAATCACCAAGTACTAGCACTTCGCACTGGTATTGGCTGAAAGGGGATGGTACTTCCTGTTCAAACTGGGTATCTACTACTGCGCCAGTTTGTGGCGATTTAGCTGCTGATTTAGAATGTGAGGGATAATGTAAAAAAGCAGACTTATTATAATCAAAGAGCGCTCATTTCTTGGGCGCTTTTTGTGTTGGGGGTATACGCCCTGTCACTTCGACTGACTCTGAGCGTAGCCGAAGAGGAATGGAGAAGTCTCGTTTTTGGAATAAACAACGTGGGTGGGGCTTAGCCGAGATGTCTCCGCGAAGCCTGCCCCGAGCGTAGTCGAGGGGGTCGATATGACAGACTTGGGTGGTTTTATCAGGTGTTGTTTGTCGTCAAAAAACGCATGTCATTTCGACTGAGCCCGAGTGGAACGAGGACGAATGGAGAAATCTCGACTTGGAGTTAAAAACGCTAGTATGATTGACAAAGTTAATTAATATACTACTATTAGACCATAGCCTTCCTCAAACGGAAGGAATTTTTATTATGGCCTGGCAATATTATGTTTATATACTGACTAATAAAATGAAGAGTGTTTTATATGTCGGGGTTACTTCAAATCTTGAAAGTCGTGTTTGGCAGCATAAGAATAAAGTATATCCGGGTTTTACAAGTAAGTATAATGTTAACAAGCTAGTGTATTACGAAGTGCACGACGATATTTTTGTGGCAATACAAAGGGAGAAACAGATAAAACGGTGGCGCCGGGAGAAAAAAGAATGGTTGATTAATAGCATGAATCCCTGCTGGAATGATTTGAGTGAGGGGTGGTATGGGTAAGGTGCAGTTGACTGAGATGTCTCCACTTCGGCCCTTCGGCAAGCTCAGGGCCTATGGTCGACATGACAAGCGCTGGTGCCTATCATAAGGGTTTTACCTGAACAAACGCTTGTCACTTCGACTGACTCTGAGCGTAGCCGAAGAGGAATGGAGAAGTCTCGGCTAGGGCAAGCAAGGTGGTGGATTATCGGGTCCTCTCGACTCCGCCCCCCACGCGGGGGCTTCGCTCGAGGCAAGGTTGAATATAAGCCTTTATAAATGGTATAATTTGGAAGATTAGTCACTAGTAATTAGTCGTTAGCTATTAGGCTAAATATTTTTTAAAGATCAAGAGATAGTTAATTAAAAGTGGACGGATATTCATGAAGATAATAAACCAGAAGGAAATAAATTTGATCCGTGAACTGGCGATCTCTGACTTCAAACTGAAATACCAGAGTTCTGTCCTGGGTTATGTTTGGTCTTTTATTAAGCCGTTGCTTTTATTCGGGATATCGTATCTAGTTTTTTCTATTTTTTTGCGTTTTAACATTGAACATTATAATTTATATTTACTGCTCGGTATAATTTTATGGGGTTATCTGGCAGAAGGGACGACCAATGCGGTAAACAGCTTGATCAGCAAGGGTGGGCTGATTTCCCGCGTATTTTTTCCCCGCACTTTGATTGTCATTGCTTCCACAATTACCTCTCTTTTAACTTTACTTCTTAATCTAATTGTCTTCGTCGTTTTTTTTATTTTTTCCGGAGTGCAGTTGACACCGGCGTTTTTGCTGTTGATTTTATTTTTAGCAGAGCTTTATCTTATTGTTTTGGGACTGGGTTTTTTAATTTCGTCGTTAAACATAAAATTCCGTGATTTATCACATATCTGGGAAATATTGCTGCAGGCAGGTTTTTGGGCCACGCCGATAATTTATTCACTAGCCATGATCCCGGAAAAATACCATTTTTGGGTTTTCCTTAATCCGATGACCCGGATTATCCAATATTCACGTGAGGCGGTCATATACGGCCAGACCCCGGATTTAAAAGGTATTTTTGGTTCTATCCTTATTACTGTGGCAGTTTTTGTTGTCGGCTACTTAGTATTTAAAAAACGCGAACCTTTTTTTGCGGAAGATTTATAAAAAATGATAGAAGAAATTATTAAAATTCAAAACGTCAGCAAGATTTTCAAACTGCCGCATGAGCGCAGAAATACTCTGAAAGAGCATTTTTTAGGGATGCTTAAGCGCAGCCAGGCAGAAAGGTTGAAGGCTTTGCAAGAGGTAAGTTTTAATGTAAAAAAAGGCGAGTTTCTCGGTATTATCGGACGCAACGGTTCGGGCAAATCGACACTCTTAAAAATCATTGCCGGTATTTTGAAACCAAATTCCGGCCGGGTGATTGTCAACGGTACAATCGCGCCATTCCTTGAGCTGGGTGTGGGATTTCAGGGTGATTTATCGGCTCGCGACAATGTTTATCTGTATGGCGCGATTCTGGGTTTATCGCGCAGTACGATTGATGGAAAGTTTAGCGATATAATAAAGTTTGCCGAGCTGGAAAGATTTGTCGACCAGAAGCTGAAGAATTTTTCTTCCGGCATGCAGGTGCGTTTGGCTTTTGCCACGGCTATCCAGGCTGAGGCGGATATTTTATTGGTGGACGAGGTGCTGGCCGTGGGGGATTTGGATTTTAGAAAAAAATGCTACGATGTTTTTAAGCGTTTACGTGATGAAGGCAAGACGATAATTTTTGTCAGCCATGATTTATTTACCGTAAATAAATTTTGCCATAGGGTGATTTTGCTAGAAAGCGGCAAGATGGTTCGACAAGGCACTCCAGCCGAGGTGATCGAGTTTTACCAATCCCATAAGAGCTATTACCAAATGTATTGGAATGAGCTCGCGCGTTCTGATAATAGCATTAATTACATTTTACCAAACCGTAACGAAGAGCGCTTTTGGCTTGAGGGACGGCAAGAAGCAGATAAGCTGAAAGATTTTTATGATTCTAATTCAATTGTTTTAGAAATTGGAGTTGGCGTAGGCAGAATTTTAAAATACATAGGCTATCGGGCAAAAAAAATAATTGGTATTGACGTGAGTCAGGAATATTTGAACCAAGCGCGCGTTAATTTTAAAAAAGACAGGCAAATTAAATCGTTTGAATTATTCATCACAAATGGTTGCCGAATACCCGTCGGGGATAAGCAAATTAATTTAGTTTATTCTATAAATACCTTTCTACATTTACAAAAAATCGATATTATTTCATACATCCAGGAAGCCAAGAGGGTCTTGATAAAAGATGGTACCCTTTACATGGTGATGCCGAATGAGTTGTCGGATTACTATAAAACCTCAGAACTTGCAGGATTTACCCATCGTTATAGCCAGCAGGAGATCAAGGAGATGATGATGGCGGGAGGGTTCAATAAATATAAAATATCCAGAGGAAGATTAGCCGGGTATGCCGATTCATTAGAATTGGATGACCTGCCCGAATATATTATTATTGCTAAAAAAGAGTAGATGAAGATATTACTGACAAATTATCATCTTGTAAATTACGCCGGTTCGGAATTATATACATACGAATTAGCCAATGAACTTAAAGCTTTGGGCCATTTTGTCGTGGTATTTACATTATTTAAAGGCGAGGTCTCGCAAAGGATAGAGGGCTGCGGCATCCCAGTGGTAGATAATCTAGAGGAAATTATAGGTACAAAGTTTGATATAATTCACGCGCATCATAATGTAAGCGCATTGCTGGCTAGGTATTTTTTCCCCGCAGTACCCATGGTTTATTTGCAGCATGGCGTTTTGCCTCAGTTAGAACATTTGCCAGAATTTGATATAGGCATTGCCAAATATTTAGCTGTGAGTGAAGAAGTCACGGAGAGCATGCTGAAAAATAAATTTGTAAACGAAAAAGACTTGGAGATAATAAGGAATTTTACTGAGACTGGAAGATTTAAGCCCACCAAGCCAGTCAGCAAGGAATTAAAAAATGTATTGGTAATCAGCAATCATTATTTTGGTGATCATAAAGGGATTATTGAAAGTGCTTGCAGCAAATTAGGCTTGAACTTAAAGGTGATTGGTTTAAATGTAAATTCAGTATGGCCAGTTGAGGAATACATAAATGAAGCTGATTTGGTAATTAGCTTGGGTAAAGGAGTCTTGCAGGCCATGTCCTGTAACCGAGACGTGATCGTTTATGACTATAACGGAGGCGACGGTATGCTTCGTCAAGACAATTATTATGAGATAAGGAAAAAAAATTTTTCCGGGCGGCAATATGGTATTCGATATAATGCCGATCAATTAGTTAAGGAAATGCAAAAATATGACCCTCGACTGGCCGTAAAAAATCGTGAAATAATAGAAAAAGAACATTGCCTGGAAAACGCAGCCAAGCGATTAGTTGATATATATAGAGAGAATCGAGACGCTACTGTTGATAAAAAAGCCGTCAGCCAATTGAGAAAATTAGATTTTTTAATTTCTACTTTTATAGAGCGATTAAAATACAATAATGAAGCAAAAAAACGCATAGACGACTTGAGTAAAGAAATTAATAAAATTATAACTTCACCATCCTTTAGGCTAGCAGCGTTTTTGCATAAATTGAGAATGAAAATACCTGGCATAAAAAAAATAAAAAATGGGCACTCAAGACATTAAAGTATCAATTATCATTCTAACGAAAAATGGGGAGGAATACTTAGGGGGAGTGCTGGAGTCAATTTATACCCAGAAGGTTGGCTTTAAATATGAAGTAATAATCATTGATTCGGGATCGCGGGACAGCACTTTAGATATTATTAAAAAATTTCCGATTCAACTTATCCAAATACCGCCCGAATCTTTTAACCATGGCGGTACGCGCAACCTGGGCGCCAAAAAGGCACGAGGTGAATTTATCGTATTTATGAATCAGGACGTCACGCCAGTTGGAAGCCAATGGCTGCAAAAACTTTTTAAGGAGATTATATCCCAAGATGTAGTCGCTGTGTATTTAAAAAATCTACCTCGCCCCGGTCTTAACCCTTTGCGCAAGCGTGAGTTGGAAAATGATTTTCCCGAGCAACCACGCTTACAACGCCTTGACGATCCCAAAAATTTTGAAGCGCTGACCAATGCCGAAAAGCGCTATGCCTGCGTCTTTACCACTGTCTGCAGTATCGTGAAAAGATCTTATTTTTTAGAACATCCATTCAAAGTGATTGAGTTCGGTGAAGATGTAGCCTGGGCAAGGGAAGTGCTGCTAAATGGAAAAGCGATAGCTTATGATCCTAGTAATTCGGTCATTCATTCACATAATTTTTATCGGTCACCCAGCCAGACTTTCCGGTTGCTGTATGATGATTCAAAATTTTTAGTAAAAACTTTTGGCAAGCTATTCAGAACCAATCCGTTTTCATTGATCCTGAGATTTTTTGGCTGGTGCATCAGAGATGTAGTTTATACCTGGAGACAAGGAATTTCTTTGCCGCGAAAAGCGTTTTGGACGGTATTTACGCCGGTTGCCCGGTTATCTTTTATGTTTGGAATTTTAGCGGGCTATAATTATAAAATGTGGCCCCGATGGCTGGAAAATTATTTTTCTTCTGTTTCTAAAAAGAAAAAAAGCTAAAATTTATGAAGATAGTCTTAGTCGTACATGGATTCCCGCCTTACTCTCTGGCTGGAGTTGAATTATATACATATGCTTTGGCTAAGGAATTAGCGAAAAAGCATGAGGTTTTTGTATTTACCAGATTGTCCGACCGGTCTAAAGAAGATTATTCGATTATTCAGGAGAATAGGAATGGTTTAAAAATAACGCAGATTGTAAATAATTTACTGCCGCCATTATCATTTGTAGGGAGTTATCAGAATGCTGAAATCGATAAAGTTTTTTCGCGATATTTAGATGAAGTAAAACCAGACGTTGTCCATTTCCAGCATTGTTATTTATTAAGTGCAAATTTAATAAGTATCGCGCATCAGGCCGGTTATCCTACCGTTCTGACTTTGCATGATTATTGGTATGCCTGCCCGTCAATCACGATGCTGTCGGCTGATGGAAAATTGTGTAGTCAAAACGCGGGTTTAGATTGTTTGAAATGCTTTTATAGTCAGCATCCGCCAGAAGCAGCACCGACAAATTTGCCGATTCCACAGATTATTAAAAAAATTACTCCAGTTCTATTAAAGCAAAACATCAAGCGGCTAATCTCTGTTCTAAACGGAGCAAATCGCCGAAATTTACAAGAAGGAAAGTGGTTTATCCAGGAACGACAGCAATTTATGAAGGAAATGTTATCACAGGTAGATCAGATTTTGACACCTTCAGATTTTATGAAAAAAAAATACGCAAGCCTTGGACTTATAAAAGTTGACGCAATTAAATTAGTACCATATGGTATTATTACAGATGAGTATGCGGGCATAAGCAAGATTGAAAGCCCCAGAGTACGATTTGGTTTTTTTGGCAGCGTCTTAAAGCACAAAGGTTTGCATCTGCTAATCAAGGCCTTCAATGAGTTACCACGCGAGACCGCAGAGCTTCATATCCATGGTGATTATTCATTTGATCCGGTGTATTACCGCCAATGTAAGAAAATAAGCAAGCACCCATTTATTTTTTTTCATGGCGCGTATTCGCCCAAAGATTTGGCAAATATCTTTAAAAGCATTGATACAACAGTTATTTCCTCAATTTGCTGGGAAACAGGCCCTTTGACCCTGTTGGAATCGTTGGCCAGCAAGACTCCCGCTATTGTTCCAGATACTAGCGGCCCAAGGGAAATTATTGAAAAGTATCGCGGCGGATTGATGTATGCATTTCGTGATGTAGATTCGCTGCGCCAGCGACTTCAGGAGATCATAAAAAATCCGGATAAAATAAACGATCTTACACTTTCCATACGGCCAGTGCGTAACCAGACTGATCAGGCGCAGGAAATAATTGAGATTTACGAAAAAATTAATCACCCAGGAGAGCTTTAATGATAGAGTATGACGATTAAGCACCAAATTAAAAAAGCATTACACCAACTGCCTTATATAGAGAAAAAAGTGCAATATTTGCGCCATGGAAAAAATACATTACATGAGAGCCGCGATGCAGCCCAGTCAAATGGTATGTATCCACCCGGCCATTACCACAGCCCGATACCTTCGCTTCAGGAAATCAAAAAGCACGAAAATCGACTTTTTAACAGACAGAAAAAAATAATTGCCGGTGTTGATTTACGCGAAGAGGCACAAGTGAGATTACTTGAGGATTTAGCCAAGCATTATGCCGATTTACCGTTTCAAGATTTGAAAAATGAGGAAGGCAGGTATTATTTCCGTAATGACTGCTATAGCTATGCTGATGCAATTTATCTCTACAGCTTGATTAGGCATTTGCGCCCAAAAAAAATAATTGAAGTGGGGTCAGGCTTTTCATCTGCAGTGACGCTGGACACTAACGAATTATTTTTCAATAATGAAATAAATTGTATTTTTATTGAGCCCTATCCAGAACGGCTCCTAAGTTTGCTTAAACAGGGTGATCATGAAAGGTGCCAGATTATCAAGAAAGATCTGCAGGAAATACCCCTTGATACTTTTCGGGAATTACAAAAAAATGACATTTTATTTATCGATTCAACGCATGTTTCTAAGATTGGCAGTGATGTAAATTATTATTTATTCGAAATATTGCCCTGCCTGGCTCCGGGAGTAGTTATCCATATTCATGATATTTTTTATCCATTTGAATATCCATCTGAGTGGGTCTATAAAGGGATTGCCTGGAACGAGGATTATATTATTAGGGCGTTTCTGCAGTATAACAAGCAGTTCCAAATAATGTTATTTGGAAATTATATCGGTTTATTCCAAGAAAATTGGCTGCGAGAACATATGCCGCGCTGTTTAGAAAACATCGGAGGCAGCCTATGGCTTAAAAAAGTATAATTTTATATTCTGCACTTGCGATATTTTAACCAAGAAGAAACTATGAACTCTCCTGCAACAATCATCATCCTCAATTACAACGGCCGCCAGCACCTGGAAACGTGCTTGCAGTCGCTGTTTAAACAAACCTATCGCGAGTTTGATGTTATTATGGTTGATAATGGTTCATCTGACAGCTCTATAGCATATGTGAGAAAAAACTTTGCTCAAGTAAAAATAATTGAAGCGGGTAAAAATTATGGCTTTGCCGAGGGAAATAACATCGGCATCAGAGAAGCCTTAAGAAATCCCGAGGTAAAATATATTGTTACTTTGAATAATGATACCGAAGTTAAGGTTGATTGGCTGAAAAAATTGGTAAAAGTGGCAGAATCGGATGAAGATATCGGCGCTTGTGCCAGTAAATTGCTTTATTTTGATCAAAGAAATATTGTTGATTCAGCCGGCGATTTTTATTTTACCGGCAGCCTGAAAGTATTTCCGCGCGGTCATGGCAAATCTGATAAATACTTTCAAACCGAGGAATGTCTGAGCGCCTGCGCCGGAGCAGCACTTTACCGCCGTGAAGCTCTGGAACAGTCCAGGCTGGGTAACGATTTTTTCGATAGCGACCATTTTGCCTATATTGAGGATACGGATTTATCACTGCGTATCCGATTGATGGAGTGGAAATGCGTTTTTGTTCCGGAAGCGGTTGTTTATCATAAAGTCTCGGCGACTTTTTCCCAGATGAAAAACAACAGAAAAAAGTTCTTAACTGCCAGAAGCAGGATTTTCGTCATGATAAAAATTTATCCTCTGGCCTGGTGGCCGAAGGCACTGAAAAATCCGTTTACCTATCAGGCCGGCGGTACAGGCCTCTTTGAAAATGCCTTTTTTTACACAAAATTATTTTTTTCGGTTTTAGTCAAAATTCCGTCAATGCTTGGTAAAAGGCGCAACATCCGCCGTAGCAGGAAATTTGGCAATGAAATATTTTCACAATGGGCAGAAAAATTTTCTAAAACTGAATGAACAAAAAAACTTCAATAATAATTGTTACTTATAAAGCTGCTCAATACATCGGCCAATGCCTCACCACCTGCATGAAGTCAGCGGAAAATCTTGATTATGAGATAATCGTGGTTGATAATAATTCGTCGGATAATGCCGTTTTTGTCGTCAAAGAATTCAGTAATGTCAGGCTGATTCAGAATGAAAAAAATTTTGGTTTTGCCAAAGCGGTTAATATCGGCATTAAGCAGGCGATAGGGGATATTATAGTATTGCTAAATGCAGATACGATGGTTGGAGAGAAGGCTGTTGAAAAAATTGTCGCTTATTTATCGGCACATCAGGATCTGGGTGCGGTCGGAGGCGGGCTGAATAATCCGAATGGGAAACTTCAATATTCTGCCGGACGATTCCCCAACATTAAAAATCTTTTATTAGATAAGCTAGCATTATTAAATATATTTTTTCCTGCTTATTTTATAAGAAGCCGGGGATTTTATAAAAAAATCAGCTATCCTGATTGGGTGGTTGGCGCGTTTTTCGCAATTAAGGCGGAGGTTTTGAAAAAGATAGGCTTTTTTGATGAAAAATATTTTATGTATATGGAGGAAGTTGACCTTTGTTATCGGATAAAAAAAGCCGGCTGGAAAGTGGCTTATTATCCGGAAGCCAGCGCTGTGCATTATGACCTGGGAAAATCAGAGCAAAGAAGGTATAATAAATTTATCAGGCAAAGATTAGGCATGATCTATTTTTTTCAGAAATTTTACACTCCTCATAAAACAAAAATTTTGAAAAAATTACTTAGAATAGAGTTATTCTTAGCGGATATTCCAGAAAGCGAATCACTGGACAGTTATAAGAAAGAGTTAACCAGTTAAGACAGTATGATCTCGGTAGTCGTCCCAGTTTTTAACGCTGAAAAAACAATAAAAGACTGCTTAAAATCACTGGAAAAGCAGACCGTTTCCAGAGATAATTATGAAATTATTGTTGTTGATGACGGCTCTTATGACCAGACACGGCGGATTGTCGGGAAGATTTCAGATGTTAAGCATCTACTGAAGAAAAATGCCGGGCCAGCCTCAGCCAGGAATTATGGCGCCAGAGAGGCAGCCGGCGATATCTTATTATTCATAGATTCTGATTGCGTTGCAGCAGAAAACTGGATTGAAAAAATGACCAGGCCGTTTGCCGAGCAGTCAGTTGCGGCGGTAAAAGGAGTTTATAAAACAAAGCAAGTTGGATTAATTTCCCGGTTAGTACAGGTGGAATTTGAGGAAAGATACAGCAAAATGGCCAGATCAAAAGGCCTGGATTTTATGGATTTTTCCGCCGGTGCTGTCAGGAAAAAATTATTTTTGGAATTAGGCGGCTTCAAAGAAGATCTGAAAATGAGTGAAGACGTGCAGTTTGCCTATAAACTGACCAATGCCGGACACAAAATAGTATTTATTAAAGATGGGGCCGTCTATCACCAGCACCCGCATAATTTCAGGAATTATTTAAAGGTGAAATTTTGGCGCTCATACTGGCGCATGGATGTGTATAAAAATTATCCGAAAAAAATTCTGCGTGATTCTTACACCCCCCAGACATTGAAACTGCAGATTGCGGCAGTTTTTATATTTTTGTTTACGCTTTGCCTGTGGCCGATGGTGCCATTTGCCAAGTATATAATGCTGGCGGAAGCTCTGATTTTTTTATTAGCTATTGCTCCTCTGACCTGGCGGGCTTTTAGGCGTGGCTTTATTGAAGGCATAACAATGCCATTTTTCATTTTAGGCCGTTCGCTATCGCTGGGATTCGGGATTATTTATTACTTTTTTGAAATCAGAAATTTCAGAGAACTTATATCCATCATAATGCTGGCCTTAATCGTCGTGGTACCAAGTTTTTTTACCGGCGGCCGGGATCTGATCGCCCGCACCTTCGTGTTTATTCTGGCTTTTCCGCTGGTGTTTTTCGCTCTGCGTTCAGAAAAACCCGCTCTCCAGGGCAAGATACCATGGAAGCATAATTTAATTTTGCCATTGGCGGCCTTCCTTTTAGTAACGGTTATCTCAATTTTTTTCTCCATCTCGCCGTATGACGGCTATTACCAGCTGCTGCATTGGCTGTCTTATATTATTATTTTTTTCGGGGTTTTCTACCTGATCGCGGCGGTTTCTGAGGCTCACAAGATCGCCTATCTGATCATAATGCTGGGCGTTATTTTGTCGCTGATCGGCATTTATTTTTTCACGACTACGGAAATCTTCAATTATCTGCGTGCCACCTCGACTTTTTACCAGCATAACCCTTTTGCCGGATTTTTGCTCTTCGTCCTGCCGTTAGTTTATTCGTACTTGTTTTTTATAAAAAATAAAAAAGCAAAAATCGGCCTGATATTAATTGCTATCCTTATTACTCTGGTTTTTGTGCTGACTTATTCCCGAGGCAGCTGGCTAAGCATTATCATACCTTTGGGCGTAATATGCTGGCTGGCCGGCAGTTACCGGAAAAATTGGCGTTTTATTGCGCTGGCGGTGGTTATTGTTGCCGCGGCGGTGGCAGTTGGCTGGTGGGGGCTGAATCAGCTGAAGACCCATCAAGCGCAGGTTTCCGCCAGTGAAAATCAGACCAGCTCGGCCATCAATTACTCCATTGAGACCAGCGAGGAAAACGCCGTGGTTGCTCGCCTGTATTTTTGGCAGGGAGCGAAAGAAATAATTCTGCATAATCCGTTTATTGGCACAGGTTTTGACACATATCGCATTGCCTATCGCCAGTATTTAAGCGATATCAGATATTATTCCATTGATCCTCATAATATTTATCTGAAAGTTTTGGCGGAAACCGGGGTAGCTGGCGGTCTGGCTTTTTTCTGGTTTGTCGGGATAATTCTGCTGATGGTCTTCCAGGCCATGAAAGGCTTGAAAAATATTCAGAATAATGAAGATAAAGCACTGATAGCGGGGTTGGGTATGGGGTTGGTTGGCAGCCTGATCCATAATTTCGTGGAGCTGGACTGGCAGTTTCCTACCAACCTTATAGTTTTTTTTACCGTACTCGGTGTTTTCTATAAAATTTTCCTGATAAACCGGCAAGCCGGCATTAGTAATGTTAATCAGCGGGATACTTTCCTTTTTTCAAAAACGGCAAAAGCGGTTATTGGTACGGTTGCCCTGTTGGTCATGGTTGGCGGCTTAATTTTCTTCTATTCAACAAATTCGGCGGAGTCAGCCGTACAAAAAACTGATAACATGGAATTGGCGCAGGCCGAGAGTATTTATAGAAGTGCGCTGAAATTTGATCCGCTTAATTACAATCTGCATTATGGGTTGGCCCGGACCGAATATTTATTAATACCCGATAATAAAGAGTTTTACACAAAAGAATATTTGGATGAGTTGAATAAAACAATCAGCTCAAGCCCGGGTGATTACCAGGCGTATGAGGAATTAGGTTTGTATTATTTAAGGTCCAAGCAATATACGGAAGCGGAAAAAATACTTGAGAAAGCAGTGACATTGAATCCCGTCGGCAAGCCTGTTTTGCACCGTTATTTTGCCGCGGCGTATTATCAGTCTGGGGATAAAGAAAAAGCCAGGACGATATTAGAAGCTGCGGCTGGCCATTATTCGCCGGAGATTGTTAATTCAGTCATCTGGGTGGTTAATGACCGAGCAAAAATTCTTAGTGACATATCTATGATACAGACTGACCTGGGTGTGATCGAGTCCGAGCTGGGAAATACTGATTCTGCCAGAAGAGATTTTCAGGCGGCCCTGGAATATAATCCCGACAATGCTTTAGCCAAGGAGAAATTGATGGAATATTCAAAAAACCAGAATCCACAGGAAAATAATTAGCTTTTATGGTAAAATAAATAGGCAAGTAAAGCGCATCATAATATGGGAGTAAATAACAAAGCTTTTACTTTAATTGAGCTGCTGGTAGTGATCGCGATTATAGGCATTTTGGCGGTTATCGGCCTGGCGACCCTGGACGGCGCGCGCGCTTCGGCCCGCGATGCCCACCGTATGGCAGATTTAGCAGAGTTGCGTTCAGGACTAGCCCTTTATTACGCGGATCACGAACAGTATCCTGTACCGGCTACGAACGGAGGCGCTGGCCCGGATGACAGCGATTTGGCCATTGATAACTCCATTTTTTCAGATAATAATCATAATAATCCTTTGTATCCGGGATATATCAGTGCGCCGTTTAAAGATCCGATTAACAACAGCAACTATTATTATTTCTATGATACTAATGAGAACAGCGCGGTGAATCATCGGAACTATGTTATCTGTTTTCATAAGGAAGCGGATACGAAAATGTGGTTCTATTTTTATTCAACCGGCATCTACGGCGAGGGCGATCATTGCCCAACCCTGCCAGCGACTTAATAAATATTACTAAATGATATGAATAAAAAGGGAGTCTCACTGATTCAAATATTGGTCTTAATCATAGTTTTCGGCGTGCTCATCGGCGGCGGCTTCGTATTATTGAACCAGGAAAAAGCCAAAACCAGGGATGCCCGCCGGCTGTCGGATATAGCCAGACTGCAGGCAGCTTTTGAATTTCTGTATAAAGATACGGCCAGTTACGCCGGGGCAGCCGAAGGGGGCTGTGATCAGCTGAATATGCTGGCCAGCCAGTGCAATCTGAAGAATTACGTCAATAACGTAAGCCAATTTACGGATCCAGGTCAGTCCAGCTATCTGGTAACCAAGGTACCGGCGGAAGATGGCTATGAAATTACCTTTAATCTGGAGAAGAATTACGGCAGCTTGAAATCCGGCAAACACACTCTTTCACCCGAAGGTATTAACTAAAACTATTTAAATAATAGAGCAGGTATGAAAAAATCATATCTGTTTTTATTTGCCTTTTTCTGTTATAATATACACTGGTATGATTGAATTTTTCGTAATAATTTTAGGTTTGGTTATCGGCAGTTTTCTAAACGCGGTCATTTACCGTCTGCATGTTGGGGTAAGTTTTATGAAGGGGCATTCGTATTGTCCTTTTTGCAAGCACAATTTGGATTTTCGCGATTTATTTCCCGTTTTTAGCTTTATTTTTCTAAAAGGCAAATGCCGTTACTGCCGGAAAAAAATTTCCTGGCAGTATCCACTGGTGGAGTTGGCCACGGCGATGGCTTTTTTACTGCTTTATTTCAAATTCGGTTTATCCGCGACTTTCGCGGTTTATCTGATTTATACAGTATTTTTAATAATAATATTTGTCTTTGACTGGCGGTATTATCTGGTTTTGGACAAGGTATCGATTCCGGCGGTTGTTATCGCTTTCCTATTGTCTTTTTTCGTTTTGAAAATTTCATTGCTTAGCCTGCTATTAGGCCTGCTGATCGGCGGAGGTTTTTTTCTGCTGCAGTATCTGGTCTCGCGCGGTAAATGGATCGGCGGAGGCGATATCCGGCTGGGCTTGATGATGGGGGCAATGCTGGGCTATCAGGCTTTGCTGGTAGCTTTATTCATTGCTTATTTTACTGGCTCCTTAGGCGGGCTGGGGCTGATCTTTTCAGGCAGAAAAAAATGGAAAAGCCAGGTACCTTTTGGAACCTTCCTGAGCCTGGCCACCTTTGCAGCTTTTTTAATTGGTTCAGCGGTAATTTTGTTTTATAAGAATCTGCTTATCTTATGAAAAATCGCGACAGCCGGGGATTTACATTGCTAGAGTTGCTGATTACCATCAGTATTATTGGCATTATGTCAGTGCTGGTAATGGCAAATTTCCAATACGGCCGGCGGGCTAATGAGCTCCGGCGAGCCGGCACTGAGCTGCTACAAAATCTTCGTCTGGCCCAGGGGTACACTACCGGAGGCAACAGCATTAAATACTGCGAGGGAGGC
Organism: Patescibacteria group bacterium; assembly: GCA_041660605.1. Taxonomy (GTDB): domain Bacteria; phylum Patescibacteriota; class Patescibacteriia; order UBA10025; family JAHIVO01; genus JBAZWB01. The sequence goes on along the minus strand of JBAZWB010000002.1, from coordinate 96,658 downwards.
TCTATACCCCAACCCAATGCATTCAAACCCTGCGCTGATGACACTTATTGCGCGCCAAATAGCTGCATAACTTCCGTGCCTTTGGGAGGCTATGGGATTCATCTGGAGTCAACCGGATCTTATTTACTATTTGGCGATACGACAAAAAATCAATTCTATGATGATTCGAATGTAGATGCCGCAATTTTACTGAAAGATATTTCCATTAAGGGGCTTTATATTTTGCAGTTTAAATTGGGGAATGGGGTGGCGCTGGCACCAAGCCCTATAAATCCCCTGGACATTACTTTTGAGCCGCCTAATGGCGATATTCATTTTTATCTGCATCAGGTGCCTGCAGTGGACGGGGACGGTGACTTGATAAATACCCTCGATTTACTGGTCCAAAGCAATTTTGTCACCGAAAATTGCCGGAAAATATCCATTAACCGCATCTCCGGCCAGATAAGCGAGGTCCAGAATCCCTGCAGTTTATAAAAAATATGAAAATTATTTTTAACAAAAAAGGCCAAAGCTTGCTAGAAGTAATAATCGCCGTCTCAGTTTTATTGATTTCACTGACAGCGACGATCGTTTTGGTTGTTACCAGTATTAACGCCGGCCGGGATAGCAGGAATAAACTGATCGGCTCGAGCCTGGCGCGCGAGGGCATAGAAATAGTGCGCAATATCCGCGATAGCAATTGGTCGGACCCCAGCCATCCAGCTTGGGACAGCGGATTGGTTTCTGGAAATGACAACATGGCGCAGCCGGTAATCGACGGGACATCGAATATCACATTAGATTTTAGCATTACGGCACCGACAAATCTTAAATACAGCGATGCTTTGGACCAATTTTTGCAGGGCAGTTCAGCTAGCGGCAGCCGGACGGAATTTTTCAGAATTTTGTATTTGAATCCCATCTGCCGACTGGACACGGATGGCGATGAAAAAATACCCGTCAAAACCTCAACTGATGACTGCACTGCTTTCGGTCTCGGCTATGCAAAAGTCGGTGTACGAATAATTTCCGAAGTGCATTGGCCGGATGCCAGTTCCAGTAAGAAAATTATCATTGAGGATAGATTGTATAATTGGCTGGCGTTGTAGTTAATTAATAATTTAAAATTTATAATGCCGCGCCCGACTTCGCCTGACGAAGTCAGGCGGGCGGGAATAATTTTAGCTCCGAGCGTACCTGTCATAGAGTGCGTCAAATCCAATGGAGTTAAAGCTTGAAAGGAATATTGGATTAAATTAGAAAGAAACAATGAACCATCTGTCAAAAAATCAAAACGGCTTTACCCTCATAGAAATGATTATTTCTCTGTCGATTTTTGTGATGACAATTTTGGCGGCGATCAACGTCTATCTGATTATCAATAATTCTCAGCGCAAAGTGGTGGCCATGCAGCGCGTGCAGGACGATCTGCGCTATGTATTCGAGACTTTGGCTCAGCAGGTGCGCTTGGGCAGTATAAATTATTCTTTTTATGCTGATAACGGCATTGAACTGTACCCCCAAGCCGGCGTGACGAATAAAATATTGGCCATTTTCAATCAGTCGGGAGAGGAAATCTATTTCCGTCAGGAAGGAGACGGTGTGCAGTATTGCAAAGTGGAGATCGCCGGTGATTGCGATCTGGCTACCGGCACTGGCTGGTTTGACATTACCCCAGTCGGCGTTTCTATCAGCCAGCTACAGTTCATTATTACTCCCAGTGCTAATCCCTTCACACCCAGCACAGCTGTAGCGTGTACGGCCGGAAGCGCCAAAACACTGGAATGTCTGAACATTTATGGCTACAGCTGCAGCTGCACCGTTGATCCGTGCTTTTGCCAGTATTATTCCGATGGAGGTAATTTTCAGCCAAAAGTCCGGATCTCCATGACGGCCATGGCCACGGAAATTCCCCTGCCAGAAAAATCGCGGACGGTTTCCATGCAGACCACTATTTCTCTGCGGCGAGCCTCCGGCCAGGTTTTGAATTTAAATTATGATTAGTTATGAGCTTAAAGAATGACAATCAAGGCGCGGTTCTGCTATATGCGCTTTTAATAATGTCGCTGATTACCGCCATCGCCCTGACAGTTTCTATAATTGTAGTCAATGAATTGGCGCTGACCAGCACCGCCTCCAACTCTACCATGGCCTATTACGCAGCCGAATCGGGGATTGAACGGGGACTTTTTACCGTAAAAATAATGCGTGCTGATAACAGCAATAATCTAACCCAAACTGTGACAGCGATACTGGCCCAAGCCGATAATTTCAGCAGTGTTCAGAGCAATAACGCCTCTTATTCTAATGCGGGCACAAGTAAAAAATCAACACAAATAGAGAATGAAAATATTCTGGAGAATAAATACGTTCAAGCGGATTATTATGATATTGATAATTCCCTAAACCCGTTATTCACCGTAGAATCAATAAGAATTATCAATGAAGGTGATAATCTCGGTTCCTGGGCGGATGTTTCCTGGACTGCCTGGAATGAAAATGGCCTATTGGGTTATTCTGACCGGGCGAGAAGAATTATCGGTCCGACAGATTTAAAGATGGTTAATGGGTATCCTATTAATTTGAATGTTTTTACTGACATTACGCCAACTGGCTATAGGCTAAGAATAAAGGCCATGTCCGGTGATTTGTCGGATTTGACAGTAACGCCATTTAAACAGCCCAATGGCGTTGATCCATTGTCTGCTGATGATCTTCCTTCGCAGATTTTGATAAAATCTGTGGGTACGCGGGGGAACTTCAAGCAGTCTCTGACCGCCCAGGTGCCCTGGAAAGTTCCGCTGTTCGGGCTGTATGATTACGTGCTATTCAGCGAAGGGGAAATCTATAAAACAATAATTTTAGGCCAGCCGATTTACAGTTCAGGCACAGTCCAGGTTGAGAGCGGGCTGACTGACCAGTGTATAGATTGCGATAGCTGTACTACTGGCGGAGCGAGCTGGCTGAGCTGCGTGGATACTGTTTCCTGTACAGATGCCACCCCGCCGACTTATTGCTCAATGGGAAATAATAACGGCGCCTCCTTTACCATGCCATTGGCCGATACGATACTGGCTGGTTCAGAGTACTACGTCAGTTTACGCGTCAGTTCTGCGGCGGGTTCATCATTGGAAACGCTGATAAATGACCCGGAAACTGGCGAAACCGGGTTGGTAATTACCTTACCCGCCAGCGCCACTTTCCAGACCTGCACTATTTCCGAACCGTTCAGCCTGAGCGCCCAGCCCGGCCGGACCATCAGATTTGAAAATAAGACTATTAATCCGGTTAAAATTGACTGGTATCAGATCAGCAGTTATAAGATTTTTGAGGATTGTCGGTAAAATTAATAATGTATAATGAATAATTAATAAAATATACATTAAGAATTATAAATTATACATTGTTTAATGAATAAGCAAGACGTCAAAATACGGATTGAAAAATTGAAAAAGGAGATTAACCACCACCGCTATCTCTACCATGTTCTGGACAGGCAGGAAATCTCCGATGCAGCGCTGGATTCACTGAAGCACGAGCTGGATCAGCTGGAAAGACAATTTCCGGATTTAATTACACCGGATTCTCCGACCCAGCGCGTCGGCGGCCAGCCTTTGGATGAATTTAAAAAAGTTAACCATCCGGTTCCGATGTTGTCGCTGACTGACGCTTTTTCTTTTGAGGAGCTGCAGGATTGGGAAGTGCGCAATGCCAAACTTATTCCCTCCGGTACCAAACTTGAATATTTTTCTGAAATCAAGATGGACGGCCTAGCCGTGACTCTGAAATACCGTCAGGGTGTTTTTTACCGCGGTGCGACCAGAGGCAATGGGAAAATCGGCGAGGACATCACGCAAAATTTAAAAACCATCGAGGCTATACCTTTGCAATTGGAAATTGACAAGCTGCCATCTGGCCAACGTGCAGCCGCGGAAAAGGAACTGGAAATCAGGGGCGAGGTTTTTATGACAAAAAAAGTTTTAGCAGATATTAACAAACAGCAGGAGAAGAAAAAACTGCCGCCTTTTGCCAACCCCCGCAACGCCGCGGCCGGCTCAGTGCGCCAGCTGGATCCGAAAATCACGGCCAGCCGGCGTTTAAGCTTTATGGCTTACGATTTGATAACCGACCTGGGCCAGAAAACTCATGAGGAAGCGCATAAAATTATGAAATCGTTGGGTTTTCGCGCGGGAGAGTTTAATGAATATTGCGCGGACATCCAAGATGTAGAAAGGTATCATGAGAAGATCGGAAAAATCCGCGCTAATATGGCTTACTGGACTGACGGCATTGTTGTTAATGTGAATAATTTAAATTTATTCAGAAGACTTGGCGTTGTAGGTAAAGCTCCGCGCGGTTCATTGGCATATAAATATCCGGCGGAACAGGCAACCACGGTGGTGGAAGATATCCAGGTGCAGGTCGGCCGGACTGGCGCCCTTACTCCCGTTGCGCATTTAAAACCGGTAAAAGTCGCCGGTTCAACAGTTTCACGCGCCACGCTCCATAATATTGACGAGATTAACCGGCTGGATGTGCGCATAGGCGATACGGTGATACTGCAGAAAGCCGGGGATGTGATTCCCGACATTGTAAAAGTTTTACCCAGTTTGCGAACTGGCCGCGAGAAGAAATTCAAGATGCCCTCCAAATGTCCTGTCTGCGGATCGGCGGTCGTCAGGCAAGAGGGTGAAGTGGCTTATTACTGCTCAAATAAAAAATGCTACGCCGTTCAGCAGGAATCCCTGGGGCATTTCGTTTCCAAGACGGCTTTTGACATTGATGGCCTGGGCCCGGCGATCATGGAGCAGCTGGCGCGGGCGGATTTGGTGAAAAATCCTGCTGACCTTTTTGACCTGCGCGAGGTTGATCTCTCATCTCTTGAAAGATTCGCTGAAAAATCCGCCGCTAATTTGGTGCAGTCTATACAAAAGTCAACAAGCGTTACTTTATCCAGGTTTATCTACGCCCTAGGCATACGCCATGTGGGCGAAGAAACCGCCATTGATTTGGCAGATAAATTCGGGAGTTTAGATAACATAATGTCGGCTTCTCTTGAAAAACTGGAAAATATTCATGACATCGGCTCAGTGGTGGCAAAAAGCATTTTTGAATATTTTCAGGATAAGCAGAACATCAGTTTAATAAAAAAACTGCTGGCTAAAGGAGTGCAGATAAAAGCGGAAAAGAAAATTAAAAGAGAAACCGGTTTGTCAGGAAAAAAAGTGGTGGTGACCGGCACGCTGGATTCCATGTCACGCGACGAAGCCAAGGCCCGTGTCCGCGAAGCTGGCGGCGACTGGGTTTCTTCAGTCTCAAAAAATACCGATTATGTTGTAGTCGGCAGCGAGCCTGGTTCAAAAGCAGAAAAGGCGAAGAAACTGGACGTAAAGATTATTACGGAAAAGGAGTTTTTACGTTTGATTTAATTTTGGTTTTACTTTTCTTGGTATTAATTTATTTCTTCTTTTCTGTGCAAACAGAAAAGAAGCAAAAGAGTTGCCGCCTGTATAAAAAATTATCGAAAAAGGGCTCGTCGTCATTCCGCGTTGTAAACTCGCTCCTCGCTTCGTCCGCCTGCGGCGAGACTTCGCTGCGTTCGCTTACACAGTACAACGCGGTCCCGCCTATCGGCGGGATCATTCCTCCTCACTCCTTTTTCTTTTAAATTTTTTATAATGGCGGTCTCTGAAGAGTTTTATTCTCCGGTTAGTTTGTAGCGTCAAATATTAAATGGTATAATTTTGTTATGAATTTCGAAAAAAAGGATATTGAAAAGCTGGCCACGCTTGCCAGAATAAAATTAACCGAAGGTGAAAAAGAGAAATTTGCCGAGCAGATTTCTTCCATTTTAGATTACGTCAAACAAATCCAGGAGGTAGACACCACGAAAGTAAAAGATGCGTCTTATCTGCCTGATTTGAAAAATGTCTGGCGCGAAGACAAGGTTCAGCAATTTAAAGACGTGGGAAAAATTATTAAGCAGTTTCCGCACAAGTCCGGAAATTTAAATAAAGTTAAGCCGGTTTTAGAATAAGTTGTAATTAGCCACTAGTTTTTAGTAACTAGTATAAGTGATAAATAATTTTTACTTGCAACAAGCGTTTATGCCTTTGAACAAGCTTACAATCGAACAAGCTCACCAGGGACTGAAGAAAAAGGAATTTTCCTCTGCTGACCTGACCCGCGACTGTCTGGAGCAAATAGACAAAAAAGATCCAGAGCTGGATGCTTTTTTAAATGTTTTTAAAAAAGAAGCGCTGGTTCAGGCTGCTGACGCTGATAAAAAGATTAAGGCTGGTGATTTTAGTTATTTAACCGGCATACCGCTGGCCATCAAAGATAACATGCTGATCGAAGGTCATGAATGCACGGCCGGTTCAAAAATTCTGAAAAATTATATCGCTACTTACGATGCAGAAGTGGTTAAAAGATTGAGAAAGAGCGGGGCGGTTTTTCTGGGCAAAACAAATATGGATGAATTCGCCATGGGGTCGTCAACGGAAAATTCCGCTTACAAAAAAACAAAAAATCCGTGGGACAAGACCAGGGTGCCTGGCGGTTCCTCCGGCGGATCGGCGGTAGCCGTGGCTGCTGATATGTGCCTAGGTGCGCTAGGTTCCGACACCGGCAGTTCGGTCAGGCAGCCAGCGTCTTTTTGCGGAGTAGTGGGGTTAAAACCGACCTATGGACGGGTTTCGCGCAATGGCCTGGTGGCTATGACGTCTTCACTGGACCAGATCGGGCCGATTACAAAAAATATCAAAGACAACGCCATTTTATACCAGGCCATAGCCGGTTATGATGCTAGCGATTCCACCTCGGTAAATAAAAAAGTTTCTATCGAGGGTTTAGATAAAGATATCAAAGGAATTAAGATTGGAGTACCAGAAGAATATTTTATCGAGGGCATGGATCCGGAAGTGCAAAAAAGCGTGGAAGCCGCCATCGCCCAGCTGAAGAAGATTGGTGCAAAAATTGTTAAAGTTAGTTTGCCGTTAACGAAATACGCATTGGCTGTTTATCAGATAACAGTTACTTCGGAAATTTCCGCCAACCTGGCGCGTTTTGACGGCATCCGCTATGGCTTGTCCGTTGACGCCCCGAGTTTAAAAGAGGTGTACGCCCAGTCAAAAGAGAAAGGCCTCGGGCCGGAAGCCAAGCGCCGGATTATCCTGGGAACCTTTGCTTTATCAGCCGGGTATTATGACCAGTATTACGTGCAAGCTCAAAAATTACGCCAGCTGATTGCCAAGGAGTTTAGAGATATTTTCAAGAAAGTTGACTGCCTGGCGACTCCAACAGCACCCAGCGTGGCTTTCAAGCTTGGCGAAAAATTCAATGATCCTCTGATGATGTATCTATCCGATATTTATACCTGCCCAGCGAATATTGGCGGTGTTTGCGCCATTTCCCTGCCATGCGGACCGGTGAATAATTTGCCGGTTGGCTTGCAGCTGATTGCCAAGCCATTTGACGAGGAGCTGCTTTTCAGAGCAGGCAATCAGTACGAACAGGCGACTGTATGGCATAAAAATAAGCCGGGCGATTGATTGACAAAGATTTAAATACTGTTATAATAAATTCAATAAAAACGTAATATATAAAAACTATGGCCGATAAAAAAAACATTGCCAGCGATTCAGGGAAATTTAAATCAAAGATATTGCTGGTTGAAGACGATAAGATGCTGGCAGACATGTATATCACTAAGTTTTCCAAAGAGGGGCTGAAAGTTATCAGAGCGGAAGACGGCGCACAGGGACTGGAAATCGCCAAAAAAGAAAAACCCGATCTTATATTATTGGATATCATTATGCCCAAGCTTGACGGTTTTGCCGTACTGCGTGAATTGAAAAAAGATCCCAGCATGGGCAGTACGCATATTTTATTGCTGACCAACCTGGGCCAGTCCGAAGACGTGGAAAAAGGGCAGGAATTGGGAGCTGATGACTATTTCATCAAAGCCAACCACACGCCGGCTGAAATCGTGGAAAAAGTAAAATATTTATTAACTAAGAGAGAGAAGAAATAAAAATATGCCAGGCGAAAACCCGCAATTAGAAAAAACGGTAGTTTTATTTAAACCTGATACGGTAAAAAGAGCTCTTGTGGGTGAATTATTATCGCGCTTTGAAAAGGCAGGTTTTAAGATTGCCGCCCTGAAAATGGTCTGGGTGAATGAGGATATGGTAGCCAAGCATTACCCGGATGAAAAAATATATTTAACTAATGTCGGACAAAAAACTCTGAAAAGCTATGAAGAATACGGACAGGATCCGAATGAAGAGCTGGGCACAAAGGATCCGTATGAAATTGGAAAAATGGTCAGGAAGTGGAATATGGAATTCTTAAGCTCCGGCCCGGTAGTGGCTATTTTATTACAGGGCATACACGCGGTTGATGCGGTCAGAATGATGGTGGGTAATACCTTGCCTCGCTTTGCCCAGCCCGGTACCATCCGCGGCGATTATTCCCTTGATTCGCCGATATTAGCCAATAGGAACAAGCGAACGGTTAAAAATCTGATCCACGCTTCCGGAAATGTTGAAGAGGCGAAATTTGAAGAACAGCTTTGGTTCCGAAAGAATGAGATTCATGATTACAGGCGGGCTGACGAGGAAATAATGTTTTAAAAAATGTAATTTTGACAGTTTTGCGGGATTTGCTATACTGATTTCAGCCAAATTGTGGAAAAAAATATGCAATTAAACAGTGCCAAAATATATAACGAGAATTTCACCCTGATAGGTGCGGGTATTGTTATTGCAATTATTATTATAATTAGCGGCTTGATGGTTAGTCTGTAGTTTTCTAATAAAATAAAGGACTTACAGATTAGCCATCAGGTGGCTAATTTTTTTATTATGAGGGAAGAACCAAATTTCTTTTGAGGAGGATTAATGGGCAAGCACCCAGAGTGTTATCGGGAGATGATTGCACACATGCTCCAGCAGCCATCAACCTGCCACGGAGCAGCACGTAAGATAATTGACACAGAAACGGAGATTGGCGTCATGTGTCAGCAATGCGGGGACGCCTATCTCCTGAAACGGGTACCGGGATCCCGCAAATATTCGTTAAAAGTAGAAAAAAGAAAGATAGTACCTTAGATTTACTCAAGAGGAGGTAGCAATGCCAGCACAGGAGATCATCAGAAGCGAGGCTTTGTCTAACGAAGGTAAGGGCTGCACATGTGGGCGCGGCACATTGATAATCCGTCCAACGCATGACGCGATGGCGGGAAACGGCGAGGAGCTTGTTTGTACTGTCAGTAATCCCTGTGGTTTTCGCAGAACGATTGTTCGCGATCCGGTCGAAACTACTGATTAGGCAGACAGCTGAGCCTGTAACGTCACCTTGTTTTGCCCAAAAATCCCGGCTCCATGTCGGGATTTTTATTTTACAAATACAATATTTTACGCTATAATTGTTATTCAGTTTGGCGATTTAGGTAAATAATTTTAAAAAAGCATCATTAAATAATAGAAACGCCGTAGGTACCGAAAAAATAACTGGGCCAAAAGTGTAAGGTTTTTCATAACTTAGGTCGGGGTAAACTAACGAGCATGCATGGCCCCGCACCATTCTTCTCCTTCGACTCCGCTCAGGGTCAGATGATGCGGGGTAAAGGTGCAAGATTTTTCATAGCTCAGGTCGGGGTATGGCCCCGCCATACGGCGGGGTAAACTCCGTTGGCCCCGTACCACTCGTTTCACTCGGGATACGGGGTAAACTATCGCGCATGTTTTTTCCAAAAAACGGGGTATAGCGAAGTTTCCACCATAGGCGCCGCGCCCGCTATCTGCGATAGCAGGTGGGCGGGGATCAGCCTTTGGCTGAGGCGTAGCGCGTCCCGCAACAGTGGTCGGGGTATGGCGCAGTTGGCTAGCGCGCATGCATGGGGTGCATGAGGCCGTGGGTTCAAGTCCCACTACCCCGACCACTGTTGCGGGAAGACCCTGGGTTCGAGTCCCAGTACCCCGATTTTCGGAAAAAATATGCTTGAGATCGCAAGTTTCCCCCTTTGGGGGATCACCCGAAGGGTGACAAGCTTGCCCCGTACCCAGCAGTGGTGCGGGGTCCCGGCACCCCGACCTAAGCTAGGAAGTTGGAGTTTAAAAACTCCCCCTTAAATTCTTTTCTACAATTATTGGCCATTAATGGCAAATAGCTATGCCTTATTTAAGCCATTTATTAAACAGACAAGTCAAAGACAGCTCTGACGAGAAAGTAGGTAAACTGCAGGATATTTTAGTCATTCCAAAATCCGGTGAATACCCGGCCTTGGAGTTTTTAGCAATTTTAAAGGCAAAAAGCAAAGATTTGATTTTTATTCCTTATGAATATGTCGAGACTATCAGCCGGGAAGAAATTACCCTGAAGAATCTCTATAATTCCGTTCATGTCCAGGAGAGAGTGGCCGAAGGCCTGGTTTATCTGAAAAAAGACGTGCTTGATCAGCAGATAGTCGATATCGCCGGGGTGCGGGTGGTACGCGTAAATGATTTACGTATCGGTGTAGTCAATGATCAAATGAGCGTGCTCGGAATCGATGTTGGCATGGGAGGAATTTTACGTCGTTTAGGCATTGATTGGCTGGGGAAAACAGGACTGCTAAAAGTTAATCTGATTGACTGGCGCCAGACAAAATTTATGCATGGGCTACTTAAACTAGATAGAGCTCAGCAGAAGCTCAATAAACTGCATCCCGCTGATTTGGCCAATATTGTTGAGGATCTTAACCTGAGACACGGCAGCAAACTGGTAGTCTCATTGGACGCTGATTCAGCCGCCAGGGTGCTGGAGGAGGTTGACCCAAATTTGCAGAAAGTTCTCGTCAAGTATCTTGGCCCGGAAAAAGTCGCTGAGATATTAACCAAAATGACAGACTCGGAAATCGTTGACTTGGTAAAAGTGTTGCCGCGCAATGAAGCGCGTCTTTTTTTATCCCAGATAAAGAGCGGCCAGCTAAAAAAAATTGAGCAATTGTTGTCTTACCCCGACAATACCGCCGGCGGATTGATGAATGTCGATTTTGCCACGGTCAGACCTGGCTGGACAATCCAAGAGGCGCTGAAGGAGGTCAAAAATGCCTCGCCAAAACTGAGATCCGTGCTTTATGTTTATGTGACTGACGAGGACGGATATTATCATGGAAAATTTTCACTGCGTTGGCTGGTTATCTCGCCTCCGGAGATGAAGATTAGGGATATTTTGAAGCATTATCCTCACCCTCAGCCTCTGCACCCGCATCAAAAAATCAAGGACATTGCCGCTACGATGACGAAATACAATTTGCTGACCGCGCCGGTGCTGGACAGCAAGCATCGTCTGCTGGGGATAGTAACGATTGATGACGTGATGAGCCAGTTACTGCCTAAAGCTTAATTTATGCATTATGCAAGAAAAATGGCGTAAGCTCTGGTTAAGAATAGTTTTCTTCGTGAGCGTTGTCGGTCCGGGAATCATCTCGGCCAACGCTGATAACGACGCCGGTGGCATCACTACCTACACCTACGTCGGCGCTCATTTCGGTACCAAGATGCTCTGGGTGCTTTTATTAGTGACGATTTCTCTGGCCGTTACCCAGGAGATGGGCGTCAGGCTGGGCATTGTTACCAGGCAGGGACTGGGCGGTATAATCCGTGAAAATTTCGGTATCCGCTGGACGACCTTTGCGATGGTTACCATGCTGGTGGCGAACGTCGGCACTGTTATCGCTGAGTTTGCCGGCATTGCCGCCGCTTTTTCAATTATCGGAGTCAGCAAGTACATCGCCGTTCCGCTGGCCGGACTGATCATCTGGTTTATTTTATATAAGGGGTCTTTCAGGACAACCCAGAAGATTTTTTTAATATTTTCCGCTTTTTATATCGTTTATATCATCAACGGCTTTGTTATTAAACCCGATTTCGGCCAGGCAGTTTCCAGCCTGTTTATCCCGCAAATTGAGTGGACCTCGCCATTTTTACTGACCATGATAGCTTTAATAGGAACGACTATCACTCCCTGGGGGCAATTTTTTATACAATCATACGTAGTTGACAAGGGTCTGGCCATAAAACACTATCGGGCTGAGCGGGCGGAAGTTTTCATGGGCGCGTTTATAACAGATATTGTCAGTTTTTTTATAATAATCTGCGCGGCCGCCACTCTTTATAAATTTGGCATACAGATAAATGATGCCGGTGATGCAGCCATCGCCCTGCGGCCGCTCGCGGGAGGCATGGCGCAATTATTATTCGCTTTTGGCTTGTTCAGCGCCTCAATGCTGGGCGCTTTTATTCTGCCGACGACCACGGCTTACGCTTTTTGCGAAGCCTTCGGCTGGGAGTCGGGTTTTAATACTACCTGGAAAAACGGGCGGGCTTTTTATACCATAATATTGGGCACTATTATTATTTCGGGTTTATTTGTCTTGATACCTCATATTCCGTTAGTCAGGGTGATGATTTTGTCCCAGGATTTAAACGGCATACTCCTGCCATTCATCTTGATTTTTGTCGTCAAGATTCTCAACAACAAGCGCATCATGGGCAAGCACGTCAATAAACCGATTGGCAATATAGTCTCCTGGCTGACCATCGGCGGTATTATTGTGGCCACGGTTGCCTTGGTAATCTCGTCTATTCTTGGTTTGGCTTAAGTATTTCAATATATAAGTAAAAACTGCGGAAGAGCAGTTTTTTGTTTAGTTTTATTTCTTCTTTTCTGTGCAAACCCCGCTATCCAGCGGGGCAGGCGCCAAAGAAGCAAAAGAGCTGCGCCGGTACAAAGAAATTAACCCCGCACCATTTCGCTTCGCTCCAGGTACGGGGCAGGCATAAACAGGCTCGTTGTCATTCCGCGTTGTAAACTCGCTCCTCGCTTCGTCCGCCTGCGGCGAGACTTCGCTGCGTTCGCTCAAACAGTACAACGCGGTTGCCCATGGGCAACCATTCCTCCTCGCTCTGTTTTCGTAACATTTCTTTGTAATCGGCGGATTAAACAATTTTATTATGATTACTCCGTAATGGGAGGGTTTGAGTATTATTAAAGAATTGGATTCTAGTTAATCTAATTTTTTATTAGAAAAAAATAGCTTTTAATGGTATAATAAGAGCAGAAGAAATTATATGTTTGAAGGTTTTACCAGGCCGCCAAAAAAATCACCAATTGGTTCTTACCGGCTCGAGGTTATTTCACTCCCCGAGGAATGCGATTGGAATGAATATTTACCGACAGAGATTCGTTTCATTTTCAGCCGTTATCCTGAGTATAAGGAAAAAATACGCGCTATCCTGACGAGAGGAAAGGCCATCGGAGTGCGTACTGTCTTACGGACTCCGGAAAATATTCTGAAAGCGGTCAATGCGATCAGCATTTACAGCCAGAAGAATTATATCGTTACCTGGCTGCCAAAATTGCTGAAAGAAAAACATTTCCCAATATTTGCAGATGAAGATAGAGTCAGGGCAGGGACGCATGGCGAGGATCTGGATAAATCACTGCAGATAATTTTGAAGGACCGCCTGAGCTTCAAGCGGCTAGTTCTGATTGACGAGGAAAATATCGGCATCACCGCCCAGGAGCAGCAATTTATGTCTGAGCTGTCTGAGATTATTTATCCATTGGCCGTTGATTATTCGGTATTCCGGGTGATTGCCGATAACGCGCGTGAGCGCACTAAAATCGCCCAGTCAATCATTAAGGCACTTCTATTTATCGGACCGATCGCCCATGTGCTGGAGCACTGGGTCAGGGGCGTAGGTAAGATTTTTGCCGCCTCGGCCGACGATCTGCTGGGAGAATCAGCAGAGCTGATGGCTTTGCGCGGCTCTGGTTTCAGCTGGAAAGAATTGGTGAAACGCTCGCGCATACTTATCCCCGTATTTGCCCTGGCTACTTGGGGCGCGTTTTCAGTGGAAGGATTCATTGTTAGAAATCAGCTGGTCTGGGCCGGCGTTATTTTCGGCGTTTCCGCGGTAGCTCTGTCATTAACTACAGCCATCCAGTCGGTTTTTATGTATCGCCATAATCTGATCAAGCTGCGCGATGAGAAAAAGATAATGGTTAACGACGGCTGGCCGCTGACAAAATTGGCTATTATCCAGGACTTCACCAACCCCGCACGCCTCGGTTTGTTAATCGGCGTCTCCATGGCGCCGGTCATGGGCATACTCGGCTCGGTTCTCCATTTGATGCACAACGGCTGGATTTTGGCCGGCATCGGCTCCACCGAATCAATCGTGGCCGGCTTGACCGTAATTTTTTCCAGCTATATCAATGAATGGCGCTTTAAGCGAAAATTATTAAAGCTGATTGCCAGAAAATTGGATGTTACGCCCTGATAGGCATAATGCAGATTTTGACTTGGGCCGGCAAGACGGTGTATAATAGGCGGGTATTTAATAATTAAACGAATTAAACTATATGCGGCTTCAAATAGGATCCGGATTCCCAGGTGGTTGTTGCTAACAATTCTAGCTAGTCGGTAAATCACCTCATGGTGATAAATTCCCGTCGCCCGTTCAATCGGCGGCGGGTTTTTTGCGAACCAACCAGGCGAGTCCGCAATATTCAATTAATACCAATAGGTGTATAATAAATTCAATAATATTTAATGATGTTTGTATGCCGCCACTAAGTTTATTGAGAGGCAAACCCAAGCAGCCGGGATTACCGCCAGGCACTTTAGTCAATGCTTCAAGGGAAAAGGTGTCTAAAACCAGCATCAGGCTTTTTGATTTCACTGATACGAATTATGTGGAGAAACCGGTAAAATCAGTGAATGACCTCAAAGGCCTGGCCAGCTCGAAATCAGTTTCCTGGATTGATATTGTCGGCCTTGGCGATATGAAAGTTTTTGAAGCATTGGGAAAGTTATTTGATTTGCATCCATTGATTCTGGAGGATGTCCTGCACACGGAGCAGCGGCCGAAGTTTGAGAATTATGACAATGTGCTTTATATCGTGGTGAAAATGTTTTCGCTGGATAAAAAAGAAAATAAAATCAACAGCGAGCAGATCAGCCTGATCCTCGGCAAACATTTTGTGATTTCTTTGCAGGAGCGGCCGGGAGACGTGTTTGAGCCGGTCAGGCAGCGAATCCGTGACGGCAAGGGCGTGCGCCGCCGTGGGCCGGATTATATTACCTATATGATCCTGGATTCAATCGTGGATAATTATTTCCTGGTGCTGGAGCAGATCGGCGAGCGGATTGAAGAATTGGAGGATGAGCTCTTGGCCGATCCTGACCAGAAAACTCTGCATAAGGTAAACAGCATCAGGCAGGAGGCGATTATTCTCCGGCGTTCTATCTGGCCGCTGCGGGACGTGGTTAACCGCTTTGAAAGGGACGAAAATGCTTTAGTGCAGCCAGGCACGCGCATATACATCCGCGATGTCTATGACCACACGGTCCAGGTGATTGAAGCGATCGAAACTTACCGCGACATATTATCCGGCATGGTCGACCTTTATCTTTCCAGCGTCAGCAATAAGCTGAATTCAGTGATGAAAGTGCTGACTGTGATTGCCACGATTTTCATCCCCCTGACTTGGATTGCTGGAGTTTATGGCATGAATTTTGAGTTTATGCCCGAGCTGGGCTGGCGGTTCGGCTATCCCATGATTATCACGGTGATGTTCGCGGTGGGAATCGTCATGCTTATTTATTTCAAAAGAAAAAAGTGGATGTAATGAGGTATGGATAAGGATATAAAAAATATTACCAGGGCGGCCCAGGCCGGCGGCCGCGTCTTGAAGAAATATTTCGGACGGAGCCTGCGCCTGATGCCCAAATCAACGCCGGCTGATTTTCGGACTTTGGCGGATATTAATTCAGAAAAAGAAATTATCCGCCGGTTGACCCGCGATTTCCCCAAATACAATATTTTTGCTGAGGAAAGCGGAGCCAGGGAAAAAGGCTCGGACTATACTTTTTTGATTGACCCCCTAGACGGCACGAACAATTTTATACTGGGCATACCGGTTTTTTCCGTTTCCATTTCCCTGATCCGCCTGGGCGAGATAGTGGCGGCGGTGGTTCATAACCCCATCACTGGCCAGACATTTTACGCGAAAAAAGGCAGAGGCGCGTTTTTAAACGGCAAGAAACTGAATGTCAAACGCGTGGCGGATATCAGGAAAGCCAGTATTGCCTATAATAGCAGCTACCGGCTCCAGGCGAAAATGATGGAAGGCAGAGTATTAAAAAATGTTTTAGCCAAAAAAGTAAAAAGGATTCTGATAAATTGGTCGCCAGCCCTGGATTTCTGCTATTTAGCCCAGGGGAAAATTGAAGCGATTATCAATAATGGCTGTGAAATATACGATTACTCGGCTGGGAAATTGATTGCCAGGGAGGCTGGCGCTTTAGTCACTGATTTGCGAGGCAAACCGGAGAAAGAAGATTTGAATGAAAAATTCTTGATCAGCAACGGCACTAAACTGCATAAACAAATTTTAGAATTGATATAATGAGAATAATTTAATAAAACGCCTTTAAAATAAGTATTTGTGGATGGTCGCCCTTGACAGGGTGATTTTTTTTGTGGTAGCCTAGTTGATCGTTCTTTGGCATATTGGCATATCAGGCAGGCAGCGGAGAAAACACAAAATCAAGAGATGAGATGAGAAAGGAATGCACAATGCAAGTAAAAGTGAGATTTAAGATTGGAGAACTGGCGGAAGAAATACAGCGCGATGTCAAATTAGGATTCGGATCTGCTGGTACGGGTGTCAAAATTGAAGGAGTGCATTATAAAATTGAGGAAAAGTATAATGCAATCTACTGCTTGTACGACAATCCAACTTTGAGTGACATGGAGCAGGTCGAGAAAAGCCTCTGGCTGGAACAGGGAATGAAGCCGGAATATGTTATTTCCGAAGATGCCTGTTTAGACGGAAACGCGATCGCCCCAGTTCGCGGCATATATTCTACCGCCAACGCCCGGGCCGTAGTGGACAGCCATTATTTAGATGGTTTCATGGTTTTCCGGATCGAAGTGCGCAGCACTAAGCTACGCAGCGCGTGGGACCTGTATCACGAAATCCGCAAGGGTAACGCCAAGCCCACTGAGCCTTGGGACAAGCCAGCCGAAGTGAAGTCTGAATAGACTCCCAAACCAAAGAAAAGAAATGTAACTGCCAACCGAAGTGCCAAATTGCCAACACAGAGGCGGATTCCAACATGATTATAGCGATTGAATGAGTAAAATTGTTCACCGCCGTACATCTATTTGGAGTCCTCCTCTTTTTTAATTGCCCGTAAATATGTTAAAATTTGATTATGAGTAATCTCGCTGAAGTTATAGCCGAATTAAAAAAACTCGCCAATCCTCAGCAGGCTAAAAACCTGTCGCGCTTTTTCAAAACCGGCAAAGGAGATTACGGCGAGGGAGATATTTTTCTGGGCATCAAAGTGCCGGTACAAAGGCAGGTAGTTAAGAAGTACCAAGATTTGCCTTTAAAAGACGCAGAATCTTTGTTAAGAAGCAAAATCCACGAACACCGTTTGGTGGTTTTACTGATTTTAGTTGACCAGTTTAATAAAGCCGACGAAGCAAAGCGCCGTTCTATTTTTAATATTTATTTAAAGAATACCGCCTTTATCAATAATTGGGATTTGGTGGATTTGTCCGCGCCAAATATCGTTGGCACATATTTACTGGACAAGCCCAGGGGAATTTTATATAAGCTGGCGCGGTCAACGAGTTTGTGGGAAAGGCGGGTGGCTATGCTGGCCACTTTTACTTTTCTCAGGAATAAAAATTTTAAAGATGCATTAGCAATAGCTGAAATATTATTAAATGACCAGCACGATTTGATCCACAAGGCAGTGGGTTGGATGCTCCGGGAGATGGGCAAGCGCGACCAAGCGGCTGAAGAAAAGTTTTTGCAACGGCATTATAAAGCAATGCCGCGGACTATGCTGAGGTACGCGATTGAGAGGTTTCCGGAGAGTAAAAGGCTGGGGTATTTGAAAAAGTAATCGCCACTCTACTGTCATTGTGAGGAATGAGCGAAGCGAATGACGTGACAATCCCCGCGGTGCCTGAACCCAGGAGATTCTCACGTCGCCCGCCTGCGGCGGGACTCCTCAGAATGACAGGGTGGGAGTGGCGGTGCATAACAATTTTTTTATGAAAATATATTTCGCCACGCATTCAGAAACCACCGATAATGCCAGAGGGCTGGCTACCGGCCAAAATCCCGGGGAGCTTTCGGAATTGGGCAGAAAGCAGTCAGCGGAAATGGGAGAGAGGTTTAAAAATATTAAAATTGATCTGATTTTTACCTCGGATTTGCAACGGGCGAAAGATACGGTAGCCATCGCTTTTGGCGAAAAAATTCCGGTCATTTATGACCGGCGCTTGCGGGAGATCAGCTACGGGGATTTAAACGGCCATACCACCAAGGAAGTTTATGCCCTTAAACCGAAAAAAATAAAAGAGCCGTTTCCCAATGGCGAAAGCTATGAGCAGGCAGTAGAGCGGGTGCAGGGTTTTTTATTGGAAATAAAAGATAAATACCCGGACAAAATTATTTTAATCGTTGACCACCGCGCCACCTATTATGCCCTGGACGTCCTGACCGCCCGCCGTACGCTGGAGCAGTGCGTCAATGAGGAATTCGTCTGGCAGCCGTGGTGGGAGTATGAAGTTTAGTGGTTAGTTGTTAGCCACTAGTAATTAGTCCCCCTTCGGGTCTGAGCCTCCCCTCGGTCTGAGGACTATCGGGATCGAAGACAGGGTCGAAGACTGGGTGCGCTCCAATCCATAAAAAACCCCGTCTGCTGTTGCAGGCGGGGTGTGGAGTAACCTCTAAAATGGTAGCTAATGTACGGTTTTTGCGGAATCACTGCGCACAATTGAATGTCGTACGAGAATGTTTATGCCGGCATCCTCGTATTGCGATAGCTTGCGCGTGACTAGTTGGACGTCATGCGAATTAATGTCATTCATGGCTTCTGTTATTCCGCGACGCACGTATTCAATGAATTCATCCTGCGGCATGCCCAGCGTTTTCGCCAATTCGCGCATTCGTTTTGATATTAGGCGGTAACTCCCGCCAAACTCGGCTCCGCCTTTTTCATCCTCCATGACTTTGCCGAAAAGATCCAGATATCCGCCACCTTGAGCCAGTAGCCGGCGAGTGGCAATCAGCGTGGAATCTTCAACAACAGGTGTTTGAGCCGGCGCAACCACCTGCCCCAGGTTAATTGAGGTGTCCTGCTTGGCCAGCGTATTAGTACTGTCATTAGGATAGCCAGCAGAAGCTAGAAGCAATACAGTCGAAACAAATGCCATTAAACAAGCTCTCATGATTCGCCTACTTTCTTGCGGTAGTTTGTATTTTTTATTTAGTCAGTTCCAGCTTAATTCCGTTATTAAAAAAAGTCAATTACAATGACAGTAGAGTGGCGGCACTTTAATCCTGCCCAAAATATGCTATAATGGTGTGGTAAAGCGCTTAATTTATGAAAATATTCTTAGGAGCAGATCACGGCGGATATAAATACAAGGAGGAGCTGAAGAAATTTTTAATTAAGAATAAATACAGTCTGGCAGACGTAGGCAATACAGCAGTAGATCCGCAGGACGATTATCCCGTTTTCGCCTTTAAAATGGCACGGCAGGTGGCCCAGACACGCGATGGCCGCGGCATTTTTATTTGCCGCTCCGGCGCCGGCGGGTGCATCGCGGCCAATAAAGTTAAGGGCATCAGGGCTTGCCAGGCGTTTAACCTGCGCTCGGCCAAGATGTCCCGGGTTGATGATGATGCCAATGTGTTATGCCTGGGTGCCGATTACATATCTTTGGCTGAAGCAAAAAAAATGGTGGCCGTTTGGTTAAAAACCAAATTCAGCGCCTCAGCCAGGCACCACCGGAGAGTTAATATGATTAAACGCGCGGAGAAATAAATATATGAGCCAGATTGTTCCGGCAATTTTAAGCAATGATTTAAATGAGGTGCAGGATAAATTAAATTTGCTGACCGACGTGGTTGAATGGGCGCAGATTGACCTGATGGACGGAAAGTTTGTAAATAATAAATCCATCACTCCCGAGGAATTGTTGCAGATAAAAACCACCCTTAGCCTGGAAGCGCACCTGATGGTGGCCGATCCTGAAGCCTGGCTGCCAAGCCTTAACCCTGATATCTTCAAACGTGTTTATTTCCATATTGAGGCGGTACCAGCGCCTGATGAGATGCTGAAGAAAGTCAGGCAGATGGGATTTGAAGTGGGCATTGCCATAAATATTGAAACGCCGCTATCAGCCATTCAGGAATGGGCGGAATACGTGGACGGGGTATTATTCATGTCGGTGAAGCCCGGCTGGCAGAACCAGGAATTCCATCCTGAAGTGGTGGAAAAAATTAAGGAATTTGAACATGAATATCCGGATACTGATATTTCTATTGACGGCGGAATTAATGAGAGCAATATCTTCGAAGTGGCCAGCGCTGGGGTGAATAATATCTGCGTCGGTTCGGCGATTTTCGCTTCCGGCGACCTGGCGGACAATCTGCAAAAGCTGAAAGACCAGATGTCATAAAAAATTTATGATTAAGAATAAACAAAATTTACCGGCAATGGCGAAATTGATACGCTACTGGATTTTGCGTTCCACCAGCGCGGCCGGTTCCGGCCATCCGACGTCTTCGCTGTCAGCCACGGATATAATGACTGGCCTGATATTTGGCGGTAATTTTAATTTTGATTTCAAAGACCCGAGCAATCCCAATAACGACCGGTTGATATTTTCCAAAGGCCATGCCTCGCCGCTGTTTTATTCGTTATGGGCGGCAGCCGGTGCCATAACAGAGCAGGAGTTAATGACTTTACGCAAGTTTAGTTCGCGTTTAGAAGGCCATCCGGTCATGTCATTTCCGTATTGCGAAGCGGCTACCGGTTCGCTCGGCCAGGGGCTGTCAGTCGGCGTTGGTTTAGCTTTAAATGCCAAGTATTTAGATAAATTGCCGTATAAAACCTATGTATTATTAGGCGACAGCGAAATGGCCGAGGGCCAGGTTTGGGAGGCCATTCAATTGGCAACGCATTACAAGCTGGATAATTTGATTGGCATTTTGGATGTTAACCGCCTGGGCCAAAGAGGCGAGACCATGTACGGCCATAAAGTTTTGGAATATGAAAAGAGGATCAAAGCCTTTGGGTGGCAGACTATCGTTATAGACGGGCATAAATTGCCGGCAATTTTAAATGCTTTCGCGAAAGCTTTAAAATCTAAGGGGAGGCCGGTAATGATTATTGCCAAAACGCTCAAAGGTAAAGGCGTTAAGTTAATAGAGAATAAAGACGGCTGGCATGGCAAGGCATTAAAACCTGATGAATTGGAAAAAGCCCTAAAAGATTTGGGAAAAGTAGACACGTCGGTGCGCGGCTCTATTGCTTTGTCAAAAACCTTCAAACCGGCACCGCTTACTTCCGGCAAACCAGAGCCAATGATTTTTAATAATCCGATAGCCACCCGGAAGGCGTTTGGTTACGCGCTGACGCGGCTCGCTAATAATTATCCGATTGTCTCGCTGGACGCGGAAGTCAGCAACTCCACTTATTCTGAAATTTTCCAGAAAAATTATCCCAAAAGATTTTTTGAAATGTTTATTGCCGAGCAGAATATGGTTGGCGCTGCCGTTGGCTTATCGCGCCGCGGGAAGATCCCGTTCGTCTCCACCTTTGCCGCGTTTTTCACACGGGCTTTTGACCAGATCAGGATGAGCGCCTATTCGCAAGCCAACATCAAGTTCGTCGGCTCGCACGCCGGCGTGTCTATTGGCGAGGATGGCCCGTCGCAAATGGGACTTGAGGATATTGCCATGTTCCGGTCGGTTTTAGACAGCGTGGTTTTATATCCTTGCGACCCGGTGTCCTGCGATAAAATGGTGGAGGAAATGGTGAAGCACAAAGGCATAGTTTATCTGCGCACGACACGGGCAGAGACGCCGGTTATTTACAAGCAGAATGAGCAATTCCCCATTGGCGGAAGCAAAGTTTTGCGCCAAAGCCAGAATGACACGGCCACTGTGGTTACTGCCGGCATCACGGTTTTTGAGGCATTGAAAGCTTATGATGAATTAAAAAAGCAGGGAATTAATATTAGAGTAATTGATTTATATAGCATCAAGCCGGTTGATGTCGCCACTTTGCAAAAGGCGGCCAAAGAAACAAAAGCCATTATTACGGTTGAGGATCATTATCCGCAAGGCGGCTTGGGAGAGGCGGTGTTGAGCGCGCTAAGGCATGCCAAGGCACACGTGGTTAAGTTGGCAGTGACGAAAATGCCGAAAAGTGGGAAACCAGCAGAACTATTAAGCTATGAAGGAATTGATAAAAGTGGAATAATAAAGGCGATTAAGTTAACTTTAAATAATAGATAAATATTGAATAATATGAGCAAACAAAAAAGCACAATCCATTTTATAATTACCGGCGGGACAATTGATTCTCATTATGATGCCAGCAAAGACACGGCTGTCCCAAATGAAATTTCGGTAATCCCATCTTTTATTAATGGTTTAAAGATTTATCATGGCGCTGAGTTTACAACCGTTTGCATGAAAGACAGCCGTGATTTGAAACGCGAAGATTTAGATAATATTCTAAAAATCATTGAAAATAGTGCGCATACTGAAATAATTGTTACCCATGGCACATACACCATGCCTGATACTGCCCGTTTCCTGAAAGCAAATCTTAAACGAAATGATCAGACAATAGTTCTGACGGCATCTGCCGTTCCAATTAGCGGTTTTTCACCCTCAGATGGGCCATTTAATCTGGGGTATGCCGTAGCGCAGCTTGAACATCTTAAGCCTGGCATTTACGTTGCTATAAATGGAAAAGTTTTTTCGCCTGAAGAGGTGATGAAAATCATTAGTGAAGCCCGTTTTGCTTCAATATTTGAGAAAGGTAAGTAGGGTTGTTGGATTATGAGGGGATATCAAAAAATACTATTATTAAAACTTTTCATACTTTAATAAAATAAAAATGTTACAGAATTCAGATAAAAAAGCATGGCTTATTGAACACTTCGCATATGAAGACGATATGCTCAATTTTTCTTTTAATAAAATATTTGAATGTCTCAAACAACAAGAACAAAAAAGTCTTCAGATGGCATTGGAGTGTTTTCTACTGCATGCAAGAAATTTATTAGAATTTTTTTATTATCGTAAGAATGGAAAATCATATATAAGGGCTATTGATTTTATTGAATCAAAACAATGGGAAAAATTACTACCCAAAAAAACAGCACGGATAATAAAGTTGCAGAAACGTATCGACAATGAACTTATGCATTTAACAGATAAAAGAATTAGTGGTATACCTCCGGAAAAGTCATGGGATATTGACATCCTATTGGATTTTATTGTATTAACAAAAATATTTAAAAAAAATTTACCTAATGAATATAAATTTAATTAAACAATATGAAGCACAATAAAATTGAGAATATCGGTAAAGTAATATCATTACCCATTAGTTAATTCCCATTAAAATTTATGAAAAAAGAAATCATCATTTGGCAGTTAATAGTACTGGCATTAGGTTTATTTTTAGTTTTTTCTTTAAATATATACTTCCGAGATAAAAATGAAATTGATGCCGAATCAAAGAGAGCTGATTGCTTAATTAATATTACAGAAAAAAATCTTAACTTAAGTAATGTTTGCGCAGATATCGTAACTTATAAACTATAAGACAGTGCTCACGGATATTAAATAAGTATATCGTATATGTTAAATACTAAGTTTGAATTGGAGTATAAACGGGCAGTCAATTTCTTAAAGGAGGCAATAAAAAATTATATGCCATTTCTCAATAATAACAAGGAATGGTTGACGAAGGAAGAAATAAAAGCATCCGAAGAACTTAACTACGCAGAAAAAAATTGGTATGAGGCACGAAAAAAATATTTTGGAGACATCAACTAAAAATTAATTAAATTTTTATGATGAACACTATTTGGATTATCCTCGCAGTAATTTCAATCTTGTTATTAATTAAATATTTTAAAACGAAAAATGCAGTTTGGGGAGGTTTTTCAATCGGTGCTATTATTGGATTAATAGTTGCGGTTATTGTTTTTTTGATTGGAAATGGATTTAAATGGTCTTTAATTGGAAAAATTGCAGTTGTGGGAACATTGATTGGATTTGGTTCGGAGTTATTAACCAAAATCTCTTATCATCTTAAAAGAAGGAATAGCAAGTAATCAAATTGTAGGCATAGTTAAATATTTAAATCTGATATAATAACCAGCGTAAGTACTAAATATAAAAATGCTCGGATATAACAAGCCATTATACATTCTGCCATTTGACCACCGCCAAAGCTTTGCCGAGAATTTTTATTTTTGACTTAAATAATATTGCGCGATTGTTGCGCGTATCTTGCGCGATTCGGGATTATATGATATACTGCATACAGAAAGCATCCAATATATATGTTTAAACCCGTCTATACTTTATCCGACAATATTTTGCGCGATTTGACGGCTATTGCGGAAGCCAAAGCCGTAATTGAGCATGCCCGGATATTGCCCCAGCAGGAATTGCGTTTACGCCGCCAGGCCGTCATTCGCATGACGCACCATTCCACGGAAATTGAAGGCAACCGTTTGGACATCGCCCAAGTAGAGGCGCTCTATGCTCATAGGAAGATAGACGCGCCGGCTCGCGATATTTATGAGGTAAAAAATTATCTGAAAGCACTGGAATACATCGAAAAAGTCGTGGCGCAGCGCCAGTTGATAAGTGAAAAAGTTATACTTAAAATTCATAACCTGGTTACCAGCAATACGCTGGCTCCGCGATCCAGCGGGCACTACCGCCCGGGGCCGATTTACGTAGTACGACGGCGTCTCGGTCTGCCGGCGCAAATAATGTACACCGGCCCGGAAGCCAAGCGCGTGCCACAATTGATGAATAATTTTGTGGCTTGGCTCAGAGACAGCGAAAAAAAACAGATTAATCCGGTGATCGTCGCGGCAGTGGCGCATCTGGAAATTGCCGCGATACATCCGTTTACAGACGGCAATGGCCGTACGGCTAGAGCGCTGGCCACCTTGATTTTGTATCAGCGGGGGTATGACTTCCGCCGATTATTTGCTCTGGAAGATTATTATAATACAGACCGGCCGGCATATTATAAAGCCATTAATCAGGGTAAAAATTATGATGAACGGCAAAAGGACTGCACGCCGTGGCTGGATTATTTTATAACCGGATTTAAAGACGAAATTGACCGCGTTAAGGGAAGGATATTGTCTTTGGCAGCGCGTTCCAAAGGTACGAGGGTTAAGTCCCAAATATATTTAAGCCCTGAACAGCTTAAAATTATTGATTTTTTGGATCAGGTCAGCCGTATGACCGTTAAGGACGCGGAAGAGGTGTTAAACTGCCCCCGGCGCACGGCGCAATTGCATTTACAGCGACTGAAAAAAATTAGAATGATTAAATCGGTTGGCAAAGGTAAAGCAACTATTTATATTCCCAACAAATAATATGGTATATTTAAACGATAAATTTGAAATCGTAAAGAAGAAGATAGAAGAACTAACCAAGAAATCTGTTGCAGAAGAAGATTACGTCCATTCGCAGTTGACCTGGAAAAACGTTTTGAAATTAAAGACAAATGCTGACATTGCGCTTCAGGTGGCTGCTCTTGGGCATGATATTGACAGGAGCTTTCCGGAAAGAAGAGTAAAAAAAGAAGATTTTAAGGATTACAATGAGTACAAGAAACAACATTCATTTGTTTCTGCAAAGATCATTTCTGAGTTAATGAGCGAATGCCATTTTGAAGAAAAAATTATTGATAAAACCCGATATCTTATTGAAAATCACGAAATCGGCGGCGGCGAAGAAATTAATGTTTTAATGAACGCTGATAGCCTGGCGTTTTTTGAGTATAATATTCCTTTTTACCTGAAAAGAAATGGCGAGGAAAAAGCCAAGCAAAAAATCCAATTTATGTACAATAGGCTTTCGCCAACAGCCAAGGAGCTGAATAGCCAAATAAAATTTTCGGATGAGCAAATCAGAACTTTGGTAAGACAATCGTTAATAGAGATATTTTAGGGCAATTATAATATTAAATTATGAAAATATCTCCTCTTAATCTATAATAAACACACAAGTTAATCCATAAAAAATGCTCGGATATAACAAACCATTATACATATTGCCATTTGACCACCGCCAAAGCTTTGCTGAAAAGATGTTCGGCTGGGAGGATTTGTTTACCATTGAACGCGTGGCCAAGCTGGCGGAATACAAGCAGATAATCTACGAAGGTTTTGCTCTGGCCGTCAGCCGCGGGGTGCCGAAAGAATCCGCGGCCATACTGGTGGACGAGCAGTGCGGTGATTTGATTTTGCGCCAAGCCAGACAGGCTGGTTTTATTGTCTGCATGTGCACGGAAAAAAGCGGGCAGGCTGAATTTGATTTTGAATTTAACCACCAATTCGGCGAACACCTGGATAAATACCGGCCGCAGTTTGCCAAAGCTTTACTACGCTACAATCCCGGCGGAGATGAGGAATTAAACGAACGACAGCGCCAGCGATTAGCAAAGTTAAGCGATTATTGCCGCACTCACGGTTATAAATTCATGCTAGAAGTTCTGGTGCCTCCGACTGTGGACCAGCTGAACAAAGTGCAGGCCGACCATCGCCGGTACAATCTGGAAATGCGTCCGGACCTGGCAATAAAAATGGTCAAAGAATTGCAAAAAGGCGGAGTGGATCCGGATGTCTGGAAAATTGAGGGATTTCAGGAAATGGAAAATTACCAGGACGTCATCAAGCAGATGCGCAAGGGGCGGCGCGGGCAGGTCTGCATGATCGTGTTGGGACGCGGCGAGACCCGCGAGCTGGTAGAAAAATGGATTGAGACCGGCGCCAGGGTGGACGGGGTCATCGGTTTTGCGGTCGGCAGGACGGTTTTTTGGCAGGCACTGGTGGATTTCAAATCAGAGAAGATTACCCGCGAACAGGCGGTTGAACAGATAGCGAATAATTTTAAATATTTCGCGGATTTATTTATTAGGTTTAAGTTTAGCTCATAGTTTATAGCGTATAGCGGTTGGCTAATAGCATATAGCTAATAGCTTATAGTAATTTAACCACATGCTTTTAACCATAACCCATTCGCCATTATCTAACAACCACCTATGATATTTGGATTTTCTACCGGTGATTTGCATGATTATATGGAGCCCAAGCAGGCTATCGCTGAATTTAAAAAGATCGGCTGCCGGGCGGTAGAGCTGGGTTTTGTGCGCAAAGAGCGCATTGAGGCCGGAGAGTTGGCGGCCATTACCGAGGAGGATTTGGCCGGTTTTGATTATGTCAGCCTGCACGCGCCCAGAATGGATTATGCCGATAATCAGGAAACATTTAAAATCTTCCAGGCCATTTCCGAAACGCACAAGCTACGGCCGCTGGATGTGGTAGTTATTCATCCGGATAACGTTATAGATATTGATATATTTGATGACCTGCCTTTCCCCGTGGGGTTTGAAAATATGGACAAGGCTAAGAATTTCGGGAAGAAGCCGGAGGATCTGTCCAAGCTGCTTACGTTAAATACTTTATTTCGCTTTATTCTGGATGTGAATCATATCTGGGACAATGATCCGACCATGAAATTGGCCGCGGATTTTATAAAGGAATTTTCTGAGCGTTTGTCGGAAATTCATATCAGCGGGCTAGACTCTGAGAACGTGCATTACCCGCTCTTTAAAACCAGGCAAACTGAAATTATAAAAGCAGCTAAAGGTTTAGACGTGCCATTTATTTGCGAAAGCGGGCTTGCTCCCCAGGAACTCGCGCTGGAGAAAGATTATATAGAAAAGGAATTTAATAGCTTATAATTAAAATAATAAATTTCCATGATCATCGTCATGGCCACGAAAAATCCCGGCAAGATGATTGAAATGCAAAATTTATTGGAAGATCTGGGAGTAGAAATAAAAAGTGCCGAAGCGGCTGGCGTCACGCAGGAAATTTCCGAAGACGGCACGACCCTGGCGGAGAACGCCCTGAAAAAAGCCAGGCTGGTGGCCGAACAAACAGGAGAGTGGACCGTAGCGGATGATTCCGGATTGTTTGTCGAAGCGCTCGGCGGAGAACCGGGCGTGCGTTCCGCGCGCTGGGCAGGTGAGAACGCCAGCGGTGAAAAGATCGTAGAAAAACTTCTGCAGGAAATGAAAAAAATTCCAGCTGGCAAGCGCCAGGCGTATTTTGAAAGCGTATTGGTTCTGGTCAGTCCGGAGCTCCGGAACTGGGTTTTCAGCGGCAAGATTGAGGGGTCTATTGCAGGCAAAACAGCAGGTCAGGACAGACCCAGCCTGCCCTATGATTTGGTTTTTATTCCGCAGGGCGGCAAGAAAACTTTTGCCGAAATGACAGACCAGGAGAAAAATGATATCAGCCATCGGGGGCTGGCTTTTAAGAAGCTGAAGGACTTCCTGCGGCTGAATATAATGGATTGACTTTTTCTGGCCACCGGGCCAGGGCAAGTAATTTCTTAATATTTTTAAGGCAAAAAATTGGAAGACAAAATTATCAGCCGGCACAAAAGAATAATCGTCAGGTTTTTAAAGGTTTTTTTAAGCGAGAAAACTAGACAGTATTCGGCTGTCCACCAGCGCTGGAGCCGCGATGTCATGGGCCGGCTGCTGGAATTCACCCGGCGCGGCAAGATGATACGCGGCAGCCTGATTATCCTGGCTTACCAGATGTTCGGGAAGAAAATCAATCAGGAGGTTATCAAAACGGCCGGCGCTATCGAACTTTTCCATTCAGCCCTGCTGGTGCATGATGACATTATGGATAACAGCGCTCTGCGCAGAGGCAAACCCGCTATGCATCTGCAGTACCAGCGGTTGGGGGAAAAAGAGGGATTTGAGAAAGCCGGGCATTTCGGGATGAGCAGCGCTTTATGCGCCGGGGACGTGATTTTTTTGATTACCTTTGAGCTTTTGTCAGGATTAAAAATCAAGGAGAAGCAGAAGGAAAAAATTATCAGGACCTTTGCCCAGGAAATGGCCTCGGTAGGCCTGGCTCAGCTCAGTGAAATGTATCTGGGGTATGCCGCGAGGGAGACGAGCCAGCGGGAGATAGCCGCCATTTATCAGTATAAGACCGCCCGCTACACCGTTTCTTTGCCATTAATGTTAGGCGCGTTGCTGGCCGGGCAGCCCCAGTCAATCGTCAAGCTATTAATGAAACTGGGTGAATATATCGGAGTAATATTCCAGATCAGGGATGATTATCTCGGCCTTTTTGGCAGGGAGAGCGGCATTGGCAAGTCGGTAGGCGTGGATATTCGGGAAAATAAAAAAACATTTTACTACCATTTTCTTTTCAAGCGGGCCAGCCCTGCGCAAAAAGCCAGGCTGTACAAAATTTTCGACAGGGACAAAATCAGCCAGCAGCAGCTGCGCTACGTGCAGAAGCTGATCATTGAACTGGGAGTAATTGAGGCTGTAGAAACGCGGGTCAGCGGCTACAGGGAGCAAGCCCTGAAAATTATCAAACAGCTGAAAATCAGCCAAAGCTATAAGAAAGTATTGGCCGATCTGCTGGGATATATGGCGGATCGCGAAAAATAAGCGCGGTTGCCTTTTATTTCCATATCCCCGATAATAACAGGGAAAGCGGATTTATATTTATGGAAAATAAACTGCCAAAACACATCGGCATAATCATGGACGGCAACCGGCGCTGGGCCAAAGAACACGGCTTGCCCGCTTTTATGGGGCACCGCGAGGGCGTCCAGGCGTTAAAACGGATTGGCGATTGGTGCATTAAAAAGGGGATTAAATTCCTGACAGTCTGGGCTTTTTCCCAGGAAAACTGGTCGCGCCCCAAAGAAGAAGTCGGTTTTTTAATGAAATTGATCAGGGAGGCGGTAATTAAAGAGTTTGATTGGTTCATAAAAAACGGCACCAAACTAAATATTATCGGGCGCCTCGAGGAGCTGCCAAAAGAATCGCGACAAGCTCTGGAAAACGCGATGGCCAGGACGAAAGACAATAAAAAAGCGGTGTTAAACGTGGGTATAAATTACGGCGGCCAGGCGGAAATAATTGACGCGGTCAAAAAGCTGGTTAAACGTGGGATCAAGCCTGCTCAGGTTACGGAAGAAGCCATCCGGCAGAATCTTTATGATCCGACGGTGCCTTATCCGGATTTGATTATCAGGACTTCGGGTGAAATGCGCACCTCAGGGTTTTTATTATGGGAAGCGGCTTACGCTGAATATTATTTTACCGCTAAGCATTGGCCGGATTTTTCCGGCCGGGACATGGAAACCGCCGTGGATGAATATAAAAAGAGAAATCGCCGGTTTGGCGGTAATTAAAAATAACAAAAAACCCAAAATTAAACTCAATGGGTTTTTTAGTCGGTTATTTTTTACCCTTTTTTGAAAGCGATCTGATGCAGCTGGTGCAGGCTTTGACGCGCTTGCCCTTATAAGAGGCAGACTGCAGATTCAACTGCTGTTTCCTTCTTGTAGCGATATTGGAATGGCTCCTGGAATTCCCGGATAAGCCACCGCGACCGCAAATTTCACATCTTTTGGCCATAGGTTGTGTAAATTCGTTAAATTGATATAATTACCCTACCATAATGAAAAAAAATATTCAAATAATTGATGTTTTGATATGATTATCAGCTTATTATTTTCCGAACCGGTATTATTTTTTGCCATTTTTATCGCGCTGGTTATTTCCATAACTTTCCATGAATTTTCCCACGTTTTCACCGCGCGCCTTTTAGGCGACCGCACGGGAGAATATGCCGGCCGGCTGACCCTGAATCCGCTGGCTCACCTGGATTTTTTCGGAACCATTGCCATTCTGCTGGTCGGATTCGGCTGGGGCAAGCCGGCGCCTTTTAATCCCTATAATCTGAAAAACCAGAGATTTGGCCCGGCCATGGTCGCTCTCGGCGGCCCGGCCGCGAATTTGGTATTGATAATTATTTTCGGACTGCTGTTGAAAATATTTTATCCGATGTTCGGCCCAACCAGCTATGTGACGATTTTTTTGCAAGTCTTAGTGACGTTCAACGGGGTTTTGATGGTCTTCAATCTGATCCCCATCCCGCCGCTGGACGGTTCGCATATACTGGGGGGCATCCTGGGCACCCGTTTTGCCCGTTTTTCCGAAGCGCTGAACGCCTATGGACCGCGGATCTTATTTTTCCTGATATTTATATCAGTCATCTTCAATATTTCAGTTTTTAGCTATATCATCTACCCGATCGTTAATTTTATCAGCAAATTACTGGGCGTCCCTCTGCTGTTTTAGTAAAAAGCCCTGATATTTGACATAGTGAAATAGCTTTGTTATGATATGGCTAACCCGGTATCTAAATCTGATACTTTTTTATTACTTTTTAACGTTTCAAAATGCCCACCATTAACCAATTGATAAGAATTGGCAGAAAATCCACCAAGAAAAAATCAAAAACTCCAGCTTTGGAGCCTGTTTTAAATACTATCAGAAGGAAGCGCACTAACCTGCCGAAGAGTTCGCCTTTCAAAAGAGGCGTGTGCGTAAAGGTAACCACCGTCACCCCGAAAAAGCCGAATTCCGCTCTGCGCAAGATTGCCCGTGTCCGCCTGTCAAACGGCATGGAAGTCACCGCTTATATACCCGGCGTTGGGCATAATCTGCAGGAGCACTCGATCGTTTTGATCAGGGGCGGACGCGTTAAGGATTTGCCTGGCGTGCGCTATCACGTCATCCGCGGAGTTTATGACACCCAGGGGGTAGCCGATAGAAAACAGGGCAGGAGCCTTTACGGCGCTAAAAGGCAGTAAGATCGCATTTAATCAATTTTTTATCATTCATGAGAGGAAAAAAAGCACCAAAAAGAAAGCCGAAACAAGATCCGAAATTCAATAATATTATTTTAGGAAAATTTATAAACCTCATTATGTCCCGGGGCAAAAAGACCATTGCCCAGTCTATTGTTTATAACGCTTTTGATTATATAGAGGAAAAAACGAAAAAACCCGGCTTGCAGACTTTTGAGCTGGCCATGAAAAATGTTGCGCCTGTTATAGAAGTAAAATCAAAGCGCATTGGCGGCGCCAACTATCAGATCCCGGTGGAAGTGAAAGGCGACAGGAAATTCGGACTGGCGATGCGCTGGCTGATCGCCGCCGCCACCAACCGCAAGGGCAAGCCCATGTTTGAAAAGCTGGCTCTGGAGCTGATTGACGCTTCGAATAAGCAGGGTGAAGCCATTAAAAAGCGCGAAGACGTGCACCGAATGGCGGAAGCCAACCGGGCGTTCGCGCATTTTGCCTAGTAATGTGTGGCATATAGCCTATAGCTTATAGCCCGTAATTTATAGTAGATAGGCAGGTTCTAATATAACTATAAGCAATTAGCCATACGCCATAAACAACCAACAAAATTATGCCAAGAGAATATAGCCTAGAAAATACACGTAACATAGGAATAATTGCTCACATTGATGCCGGAAAAACAACCGTTTCAGAGCGGATTCTTTATTATACCGGCAAAAAACATAAAATCGGAGAAGTGCACGAAGGCGCAGCGGAAATGGACTGGATGGAGCAGGAAAAAGAGCGCGGCATTACCATTACTTCGGCGGCTACCACCTGTTTTTGGAAAACCAGCCGCATCAATATTATTGATACTCCCGGCCATATAGATTTTACCGTGGAGGTACAGCGCAGTCTGCGCGTACTGGACGGCGGTTTTATCGTTTTTGACGGAGTGGCCGGCGTAGAGCCGCAATCCGAAACCGTTTTTCATCAGGCAGAAAAATTTAATGTACCGCTGATGGGCTTTATCAATAAAATGGACCGTACCGGCGCTGATTTTTATGCAGACGTAGCAGCGATTAAAGAACGCCTGACTCCCAATGCCATTCCGGTTCAGCTGCCAATCGGAGCAGAAACGAATTTTATAGGGATAATCGAACTTTTTGAGAAAAAAGCGCGGGTTTATAAAGATGAAATGGGCAAAGAATGGGAAGACCAGGAAGTTCCTGAAGATATGAAGGCTAAGGTGGATGAATACCGCAATAATCTGGTAGAAAAAATTGCCGAACAGGACGATGTCTTGCTGCAGAAATATCTGGACGGCAAAGAGATATCCATAGAAGAGCTGAAGCGCGTTTTGCGCCAGGCGACTATCGCCAATAAGCTGATGCCGATTTTTGTCGGCTCTGCCTTGAAAAACAAAGGCATACAATTTTTATTGGATGCGGTGGTTGATTATCTGCCATCGCCATTGGATGTGCCGCCGATTACCGGCCAGGAGCCCAAAACTGAAAAGGAGATCGCGGTGAAACCTTCTGACAGCGATCCTTTTGCCGCTCTGGCCTTCAAAGTCGCCACTGATCCCTATGTTGGCACGCTGACATTTTTTCGAGTTTATTCAGGCGTGGTTACCGCCGGGTCTTATATTTTGAATACCAGGACAGGAAACAAAGAGCGTGTCGGCCGGATAGTCCGCATGCATGCCAATAAGCGCGAAGAGGTAAAAGAGGTGTATTCCGGTGAAATTGCCGCTGCCGTTGGCCTGAAAAACTCCACTACCGGAGATACTTTATGCGATCCCGACCATCCTATTACCCTGGAATCCATAAATTTCCCAGAGCCGGTAATTTCCGTAGCTATTGAGCCGAAGACCAAAGCTGACCAGGAAAGAATGGGCATGGCTTTGTCAAAATTATCTCAGGAAGACCCGACTTTCCGGGTGAAAAGCGACGAGGAAATAAATCAGACGATTATCTCCGGCATGGGCGAGCTGCATCTGGAAGTATTGGTTGACCGCATGAAAAGAGAGTTCAAAGTTGAAGCCAACGTCGGCAAGCCGCAGGTGGCTTATAAGGAAACCATTACCAAGATTGCCGAAGCTGAGGGAAAATACATCCGCCAGTCAGGCGGCCGCGGCCAATACGGCCATTGCGTAATCCGCGTTGAACCTCAGGAAAGAGGCAAGGGCTTCGAATTCGTTAACGAAGTTAAGGGTGGAAATATTCCTCAGGAATACATTACCCCGATTGAAAAAGGCATTAAAGAAGCTATGGACAGGGGTGTTTTGGCCCATTACCCGTTGATTGACCTGAAGGCCACAGTTCTGGACGGCTCATACCATGAAGTTGATTCATCCGAAGCAGCCTTTAAAATATCCGGTTCTATCGCCCTGCAGGCAGCTACCAAGAAAGCCGGTTTAGTTTTACTTGAGCCGATCATGAAGGTTGAAGTTGTCACTCCGGAAAAGTTTATGGGAGACGTAATAGGCGATTTGAATTCCAAACGCGCCACTATCAAGGAAATGCGGGATCGCGGCAATATGAAAATTATTGACGCCGAAGTGCCGTTATCTGAAATGTTCGGCTATGCCACGCAACTGCGCTCCATGTCGCAGGGCCGGGCTTCGTATTCAATGGAATACCTGAATCACCAGATCGTGCCCCGCAATGTGTTAAATCAGATTATCGGTGAAGAAGAAGCTGGCACAGGAAAAAAGAAATAATTCTTTAAAAATAGATTAGTTTTTGGCATTATTTAATAAATATCCACAAAATTGGGGATAAGTGGCAGAAGAAGTGAGCGGATATTTTAAATATTTTAGCTAATATTAGGCAAAAAAGTAAATTTAGATAAAATCCGATATAAAATATTGATTTCTGGCGGGTCCGTAGATACTTGCGAAAAGTGTTAGGGATTGCTATAATTCAGATTGCTATTCAGAAATTGTGGCTATTGACATTTTGCTTAAAAATTAATAGTCTGAAGTTTAAAAGGTAATTTAGTATTAAAAATAACTAAAACTAACTACTATGACTGCTAAATTTGAACGAACAAAACCGCATGTTAACGTTGGTACTATTGGTCACGTTGATCATGGCAAGACCACATTAACTGCCGCTATATTAAAAGTTTTAAAAGACAAGGGTTTTGTGGCTCAGGAAAAATCCGTTGATCAGATTGATAATGCCCCGGAAGAAAAAGAGCGTGGTATTACAATTGCTACTGCTCACGTAGAATATGAAACAGAAAAAAGGCATTATGCCCATATTGACTGCCCTGGCCATGCTGACTATGTGAAGAATATGATCACTGGTGCCGCGCAGATGGATGGAGCAATTTTAGTTGTTTCCGCCGCTGACGGCCCGATGCCCCAGACCCGCGAGCACATTCTTTTGGCTCACCAGGTCGGCGTGCCGAATATTATAGTATTTTTGAATAAAATTGACATGGTTGATGACAAGGAACTGATTGACCTGGTTGAAGTGGAAGTGCGTGATTTACTGAAGAAATACCAATATGACGGCGATAAAGTGCCCGTGATCAAAGGTTCAGCCCTGAAAGCCCTGGAAGGGGACGAAAAGGCCGCAGAAGCCATAATGGAACTGACAAAAGCATTGGATGAATATATTCCAGAGCCAAAGCGCGACATTGAGAAGCCTTTCTTAATGCCGATTGAGGATATTTTTTCCATTGAAGGCCGCGGTACGGTAGTGACCGGGAGAATCGAGAGAGGCAAGGTAAAACTGAATGATGAGATAGAAATTGTCGGCATGAAAGAAACGACCAAAACGG
Organism: Patescibacteria group bacterium; assembly: GCA_041660605.1. GTDB lineage: Bacteria > Patescibacteriota > Patescibacteriia > UBA10025 > JAHIVO01 > JBAZWB01. The sequence goes on along the minus strand of JBAZWB010000002.1, from coordinate 61,057 downwards.
TAGTTACCGGCATTGAAATGTTCAATAAGCAGCTGGATGAAGGTCAGGCAGGCGATAACGCAGGTATTCTATTGCGAGGCACCAAGAAAGAAGACGTGGAACGCGGACAGGTAATCGGCAAACCGGGAACTGTTACGCCGCACACTGAATTTGACGGAGAAATCTACATTCTGACCAAAGAAGAAGGCGGACGGCACACACCGTTTTTCAAGGGCTACAAACCTCAGTTTTATATCCGCACCACGGATGTGACCGGCGACGTAGAATTACCAGAAAAGACTGAAATGGTCATGCCTGGCGATACAGTTACCCTGAAAGTCAAGCTGATTGTCCCGATTGCCCTGGAAGAGCAGCAGCGTTTCGCCATCCGCGAGGGCGGTCATACCGTAGGCGCCGGCGTGGTTACAAAAATCTATAAATAAGGACCATGAAAATTCCAGAATAATCTGGAATTTTCTAATCTGACATTATAAAATCGTAAATTTAGATAATAAAGAACATTTAATTTCACTACACAAAGTGACGACCAAGCAAGCTGACAAAGCTGATAACCAAACAAAGAACAAAGACGAGAACGAAGAAGTTCAGCAGCGTATTAGGATTAGAATTCGCGCTTATGATCACAAAATAATTGATCAATCAACGCGGACTATCCTGGAAACGGCGATACGGACTGGCGCAAAAACCCGCGGTCCCATTCCTTTACCCACAGAAAAAAAACGCTATACCGTAAACAGCTCGACCTTTGTTCATAAAGACGCACGCGAACAGTACGAGATGCGCGTTCATAAACGTTTGATTGACGTGATTAATCCGACGCCAAAAACCATTGACGCCATGACGAATCTGAATTTACCGGCTGGCGTGGACGTGGAAATTAAAATGTAGTCTCGCAACTTATTCATTATAAAATATAACAGGTGAATAGGTTCTGAGGATGACAATTCTTGTACAATCTGTTCTAATCCTCAGATAACGATTTGCCAGATGATAGAAAGGCCGGTTTTTCCGGAGCACTAATAATTCTGGCGAACTCCAAAAATGACCGGTTTTTTGTATTAAAATATTTTATGAAATTCATAATCGGAGAAAAAATAGAAATGACCCAGCGGTTCGCTGATGACGGCAAGGTAATGCCGGTAACGGTTGTAAAAGCCGGTCCGTGCCACGTGACCCAGGTCAAAACAAAGGAAAATGACGGATATCAGGCCGTTCAGCTTGGATTCGGCAGCCATAAAATAAACAAGCCGGCCAAGGGGCACCTCAAAGGATTGCCGGAATACAGCAGTTTAGCCGAGTTTGTTGAAGCGGGCGTTTTAAATTTAAAAAGAGGCGATATTTTAAATGTCCAGATTTTCCAGCCAGGGGAGATGGTCAACGTTACCGGAATTTCCAAAGGCAAGGGATTTCAGGGAGTGGTCAAAAGGCACGGGTTCAAAGGCCACCGGACTACTCATGGCACTAAAGACCAGGTACGCATGCCAGGCTCAATCGGTTCCACTGACCCGCAGAGAGTTTTCAAAGGGATGAGGATGGCCGGCCATATGGGAAATGCCCAGGCCAGCGTCAAGAATTTAGAAATTATTGAAATAGACGCGGCTAATGATCTGCTTTTTATCAAAGGCGCTTTGCCGGGCGCCAGGCATAGCCTGGTGAGGATATCGGCTGCCGGGGAAATAAAATTGGCGCCAACCGAGAAAAATGAAACCGTTGCTGCTCCAGCTCCAGCCGAGAAAACCGCTGATAAAGAAAAAACTCCGGCCAAAACAGCAGATAAGAAAAAGACTAAATAGTTAAATATGTTAAAAGTAAAAGTTTACAATACAGAAGGTAAGGAAGTCGGCGAAGTAAAGCTTGAACCGAAAATTTTTGAAGTAAAAGCCAATGCCGGATTGGTGATGCAGTCAGTCAGGACGCAGATGGCCAATAAACGCGTAGCTGTCGCCCATTCAAAAGACAGATCAGAAGTCAGAGGCGGAGGACGCAAGCCCTGGAAGCAAAAAGGCACCGGTCGGGCGCGGCACGGATCCATACGCTCGCCAATCTGGAAAGGCGGCGGCGTTACTTTCGGTCCGCAAAGCGACCGTAATTATGAATTAAAGCTAAATAAAAAAGCAAAAAAGAAAGCCTTATTCATGGTTCTCACCGACAAGGCAAAAGATGGGAAAATTATTATTTTAGATAAACTGGAATTGGTGAAAATAAAGACGAAGCAGATTGTCCATATTTTAGCCAAATTGAAAGTCAAAAAAACAGCCCTGCTGATAACCGGCAAGAATGATGAAAAAGTGAAAAAATCCGTGCGCAATATTTCTGGGGCAAAATTACTGAACGCGGACAGCTTGAATATTATTGACATATTAAACTTCCAGTATCTGGTTATTACGAAAGACAGTCTGGATGTTATTAAAAAAACTTACTTAAGATAATATGGGAATTTTAGATAAATTCAAAAGAAAAAAACCCGCTGAACAGAAGAAGCCGGAAGAAAAAAAATACCCGAAGAAAGAATCCGTTAAAGAGGAGAGCAAAGAGGTGGTTTCGGAAACCGTAGTTACTCCCGATGGCCGCATGGCTACTGTTCAGAAAAAAGCGGACAAAAAAACCAGGAAGTCCAAACAGAAAAAAGAGGACACCGGAAAGGCTTACCAGATTTTGATCAAACCGCTGATTACGGAAAAAGGCTCTTCGCTGGGCATCAACCACCAATATGTTTTCGAAGTCGCGCCCAGAGCCAATAAAATTCAGGTGAAGCAGGCGATAAAAAGACTTTATGACGTTGACGTGGTCAAAGTTAACATCATAAATATGCATGGCAAAGAAATCCGTTACGGCCGCACAGAAGGCCGGACAAAGCGCTGGAAAAAAGCGATCGTCACTTTAATGCCCGATGAAAAAATTGAAATCCAGGAAGGGCTATAATCATATAATATGACAGTAAATATTCTAAAACCTACAACAGCTGGCCGCCGCCAGGCTTCAGCACTCGATCGTTCCGAGCTTTCAAGAAAAGCTCCGGAAAAAAGTTTGCTGATTATCAAAAAGATACAGGGTGGCCGCAACAATACGGGTAAAATCACCGTTCGGCACCAGGGCGGCGGGCACAAGAGTTTTTACCGCATCATCAGTGACCGGAGCAATGCCATTGATAAAGCTGCAAAAGTAGTGGCGATTGAATACGATCCAGGCAGGTCTGCCTGGCTGGCCCTGATAAAATACGCTGATAATAAGGTGGAATATATCATTGCACCAGCCGGATTGAAAGTCGGCGATGAGATTTCCGCCTCAAAATCAAAGCTGGACATTGCTGTCGGCAACCGATTGCCATTGTCAAAAATTCCCGTTGGCATTATGGTGCATGATATAGAGATTCAGCCGGGAAAAAGCAGTTTTTTTGTCCGCTCGGCCGGTACGGGGGCGATTATACAATCAATTGAAAATGACTATGCTCAGTTAAAGCTGCCCTCAGGTGAAATCAGGAAATTCAGCATAGAGTGCATGGCCACCATTGGGCAGGCTTCAAATGTTGATCACGAGAATGTCAGGCTTGGCAAGGCCGGCAAGAAGCGCTGGCGCGGCATCAGGCCGTCAGTCAGGGGCAAGGCGATGAATCCGGTTGATCACCCGCATGGCGGCGGCGAAGGCCATAATCCGATCGGCTTGAAACACCCGAAGACTCCCTGGGGCAAACCCGCTCTCGGCGTTAAAACCAGGAAAAAGGGGAAATATTCCGATAAATTAATTATTAGAAGAAGAGGGTAGCTTATAGCATATGGCGTATAGTAAGTGCAGATATCAGCCACATGCTATAAGCTATATGCCATAAGCTATAAGCCATTAGTCATAAACCATCAAACAATATGTCAAGAAGTTTAAAAAAAGGCCCATTTACCGATCCGAAACTGCTGAAAAAAATGTCGAAAGTCAGACAGGGAGAAAAGACGGTCATCAAGACCTGGTCCAGGTCATCGGTGATTACTCCGGAAATGGTCGGTTTCACTTTTGGCGTCCATAACGGCAAGGATCATATTTCCGTTTTTATCATAGAAAACATGGTTGGGCATAAATTGGGCGAATTCTCCCTCACCCGTAAATTCGTCAAGCACGGCGGCCGCATGCAGAGAGAAGAGGAAGCCGCTGCCGCAGAAGCCGAGAAAAAGGCACAGCAAAGTGCGCAAGCTGAAGAAGCGCCCAAAAAAGAAGCTAAAGAATAATATTTTTTAATATGGAAGTAACTGCAAAATTAAGATTTCTGAAGATATCACCGCGAAAAGTCAGGCTGGTGACCAGCCTGGTGGCAGGAAAAACGGTGGAGCGAGCCGTGCAGCAGCTGAGTTTTTTAACCAAAGAAGCTGCTTTGCCGGTATTGAAGCTGATAAAATCAGCCGAGGCCAACGCAGAAAATAATTTCAAATTATCCAAAGACAATTTGTTCATCAAAAGAATTTTTGTGGACCAGGGGCCGGTCATCAAAAGGTGGAGAGCCAGGGCCTTTGGCCGGGCCGGCATGATCATGAAAAGATCCTCGCATATTACGGTTATTCTGGATGAGCAGGCGGGCGCTGGTAAGAAAGCGAAATCAAAGAAAGCCGCAGCTGCCGGTAAAAAGGGAGTAGCAAAAAAAGTGGAAAAAAAGATAGTTGACTTCAAAGATATCAAGCACGAGGCTAAGGGCAAAAAAGGCCAGGAGGAATCGTCCGAAGAAGTCAAAAAACCGAGCGGCTCAAGCTTTCAAAATATTAAAGATAAATTTACAAGAAGACTAGGAGAAAGATAATATGGGGCAAAAAGTACATCCAAAAGCGTTTCGTCTGATAATCACCAGCAACTGGAAATCAAAATGGTTTGCTGATAAGAATTATGCTGCTTATCTGGAGCAGGATATTAGAATCAGGAAATGGCTGGCTGTCAGGCTGAAAGAAGCCGGCGTGGCGAATATTGACGTCGAAAGGTCCGGAGACGAGATTACCCTTAATTTATATACTTCCAAGCCAGGCATCGTTATCGGCCGCGGAGGCGCAGGGGCGGAAGACCTGAAGAAAGAAATCAGGAAAAAGTTCCTGCAGAAAAAGTCCAAGCTGAACCTGAATATCCATGAAGTGTCTAATCCATTTACCAGCGCTCAGCTGGTCAGCCAGAATATAATCGAACAGCTGGAGAAAAGAATTCCTTTCCGCCGCGCCATTAAGAGATCGATTGAGCAAGTCATACAGGCAGGCGCTAAAGGTGTAAAAATACTCGTCGGCGGACGCTTGAACGGAGCGGAAATCGCCAGAAAAGAAAAATTTTCCCAGGGCAGCATACCTTTGCATACTTTACGGGCTGATATAGATTATGCCCGCGGCGCCGCCCATACTACTTACGGCTTAGTCGGAGTGAAGGTCTGGATCTACAAAGGGCAGATATTTAAGAAAATTAATGAATCCAAAGTAACGAAATAGCGTATGCTTATCCCAAAAAAAGTAAAACACCGGAAATGGCACAAAGGAAGAATTGGCGGACAGGCCAGCTCTAAGACTAATCTTGATTTTGGCAGCCATGGTTTGAAATCGCTGGAAGGCGCCTGGATCTCTTCACGGCAGATTGAGGCGGCCCGCCGCGCGATGACGCGTTTTGTGCAAAAAGGCGGAAAAATATGGATCAGGATTTTTCCTGACAAGCCCGTAACCAATCACGGCTCTGAAGTCCGCATGGGTGGCGGCAAAGGTTCAGTTGATCATTATGTCGCCGTGGTAAAACCCGGGACAATTATGTTCGAGATCGATGGCGTGGAAAAATCGGTCGCTAAAGAGGCCATGCGCCTGGCATCGCATAAATTATCCGTGAATACAAGGTTTATCAGCAAAGATTAATATTATGGAAATAAATGAATTAAGGAAAAAGACAGAGCCTGAACTCAACGCTCTCCTGAAAGCGCAAAGAGAGCAAACCAGAGATTTGCGGTTTAGAATCGCATCAAAGCAGTATAAGGATGTTCGTGACCTGCGCACAATTAAAAGAGAGGTCGCCCAGATACTCACGTTATTGAAAGAAAAAAAAGTTGTGCAGGAGCTCAAGAGTAAAAGCATTAAAAAATAGGATATCCGTATGAATAATAAGCCAAAAAGAAAATTAGAAGGAGTAATTAGCAGCGACAAAATGGATAAAACCGTCGTAGTGCTTATTACCCGGGTAAAAACGCATCCAAAATACCACAAGCAATATAAAGTTTCAAAAAAATATAAAGCGCATGATCCGAAGAACGAGTATCATACCGGAGATAAAGTAGTGATCGAAGAAGCCAGGCCGCACAGCAAGCAGAAAAGATGGGCGGTAGTAAAGAAAGTCTAAAAAATATTAAACTCTTATGGTTCAACCAAGGTCAAAATTAACAGTAGCAGACAATACCGGCGCCAAACGCGTAATGGTGATAAAGGTTTTGGGCGGATATAAAAAAAGATACGGGATGATAGGAGATATTGTCACGGTCACTATAAAAGAAGCAGTGCCGCATGGCATGGTAAAAAAAAGCGAAGTGGTGCATATGGTGATAGTCAGGCAGCATAAGGAATACCGGCGCCCCGATGGCTCTTACATCAGATTTGACGATAATGCCGGCGTGATAATTGATAAAAAAACCAAAGAACCGAGAGGCACCCGAATTTTCGGACCAGTCGCCAGAGAGTTAAGAAACAAGGGCTTTCAGAAAATTATTTCACTGGCCCCGGAAGTGTTATAAAAATCATAATTATGAATATCAAAAAAAACGACATAGTGCAGGTTACCTCCGGCAAGGACAAAGGCAAGAAAGGCAAAGTCCTGCAGGTTTTCCCTGATTTGAATAAGCTGGTAGTTGAAGGCGCCAATATGACCGCAAAAAACGTGCGGCCGAAAAAAATGGGCGAAAAAGGACAGGTAGTCAGATATAATGCGCCGATGAATGCTTCAAATGTCTTGTTGTTCTGCAATAAATGCAATAAAGCAGTGAGGGTGGGATATATGGTTAATAATGAAGGAAAAAAGATGCGTATTTGCCGTAAATGTAAGTCAACAATATAAATATTTTTTTATTTTATGCCAGAATTAAAGAAAAAATATCAAAAAACAGTCATCCCGGCGATTAAGGAAAAGCTGGGTCTGAAAAACAGCATGGCCGTGCCGAAGATTTTGAAAGTTATCATTAATTGTGGTTTGAACCAAAATAATAAGGATGAAAAGTTCAGCGATACCGTGGTCAGTACGCTGACCAGAATTTCCGGGCAAAAGCCGGTCCTGACCAAAGCGAAAAAATCCATTTCTGCTTTTAAAATCAGAGCCGGTGCCATCGTTGGTGTCATGGTAACTCTCAGGGGGCAGAGGATGTATGATTTTGTGGATAAGTTGGTAAATATTACCCTACCGCGCGTACGGGATTTCCAGGGAATACCGCAGAAGAGCGTTGATCAGCGCGGGAATTTAAGCATCGGTTTTAAGGAACACGTTGTTTTCCCGGAAATACGCTCTGATGAAGTGGAAAGGATTCATGGACTGGAAGTTGTTATTTCCACCAGCGCTCAGTCGCATGACCAGGGAGTGGCCTTATTCACCTTGCTGGGGTTTCCATTTAAAAAGAATTAAAAAATTATGGCAAAAACTTCTCAAATAGCGAAGTCGAAAAAGAAACCTAAGTTTTCCTCGAGGATAGTCAGGCGCTGCTGGCGCTGTGGGAGAAGGCGCGGCTATATGAGGGAATTCAAGCTCTGCCGCATCTGCTTCCGTGAATTAGCAAATAATGGCGAAATACCCGGAATAACCAAGTCAAGCTGGTAAAATATTATTAATTAAGTTTTTTCTATAAAAGTATGACCGATCCAATCGCTGACATGCTTACAAGAATAAGGAACGCAACAACGGTAAATTTACCGGAGGTATTCGTGCCTGCTTCGAAAATTAAGCTTGAAATAGGTAAAATATTAGTGCGCGAAGGATTTATCAAAGAGATTCAGACGATTAAAAATATAAATAAGCCCGGATCATCTTTACACCTGGTTTTAAAGTATAAGGAAGGCCAGTCGGTCATCAGAGGCATCAAAAAAATCAGCAAGCCTGGACGAAAAGTATTCCATGGCTATAAGCATGTACCCAGAATCTTACCTTCATTAGGAATATTGCTGATCTCAACTTCCAGGGGATTGATGACTAACACGGAAGTAAAGAAAAATAAAATCGGAGGAGAGGTTATTTGTGAAATTTACTAGCTTAAACAATTATGCCAAGAGTCGGAAAAAAACCAATTAGCATACCCGCTGGCGTTGAAGTCAATATTCAGGCGCAGCATGTCCTCGTCAAAGGCCCGAAAGGCACGCTCGAGAAGGACTTCCATCACCGCGTTATTTTTGTAAAAAAAGATAGCATTATCACCGTTGACGTCAGTAAACCGGAAGAAAAGCGATCACGCGAACTCTGGGGACTGAGCCGGGTTCTATTAGCTAATATGATAGAAGGAGTAACCAAGGGCTATGAAAAAAAACTGGAAATTAACGGTGTGGGCTATCGCGCTTCGGTGGCAGGGAAAAAAATAGTTTTGATCTTAGGTTATTCTCATCCGATTGAATTTCCCATACCCGAGGAGCTGGAAGCCAAGATTGAGAAGAATGTTATCACAATTTCCGGCATGGATAAGCAGATGGTCGGCCAAATTGCCGCTGAAATAAGGGATCTGCGCAAACCAGAGCCATACAAAGGCAAGGGGATCAGATACATCGACGAAGTGGTAAGAAGAAAAGCCGGCAAAGTGGTGAAAGCGGCCGGAGCCGGATAATCGATATATTCCAAGTAAAAAAATATTATGAAAGACAAATCAACGGAAAAAAATAGAAAAAGAATTGCGCGGGTGCGCAGAATCAGGGCAGTTATCCACGGTACTGCTGTGCGGCCGCGCGTGGCTGTTTTCCGCAGTGCCAGACATATCAGTGTTCAGCTGATTGATGATGAAAAAGGAAAAACCCTGGTCAGTTCATCTGATTTAACAGTGAAGAAAACTAAAAATATCAAAAAAATTGAAATCGCTTTCAGCGTCGGTAAAAAGGCCGGTGAGCTGGCAGTAGCGAAAAAGATTACAAAGATCGTCTTTGACAGGCGCGGCTATAAATATCACGGCCGGGTCAAAGCATTAGCTGACGGAATGAGAGAGAGCGGGCTTAAATTTTAATTTATTAATTTATGGCAAGAAGAGGCGATAATAAAGGCGGTGATCGCAGGCATCAAAAGAAGGATGATGATTTCGAGCAGAAATTAATTGATATCGCACGGGTGACGCGCGTCATGGCTGGCGGCAAAAGAATGAGTTTCCGGGCCTGCGTGGTAGTTGGTGATAAAAAAGGACAGGTAGGCATGGGCCTGAGAAAAGGCGCAGATGTCTCTATGGCCATAAATAAAGCTGTCAGATCAGCCAAGAAAAATCTCGTTAAGGTAAATATTGTCAACGATTCATTGCCGTGCACTATACGCTATAAATATGGCGCGGCCAAAATACTTCTCAAGCCCGCACCTTCCGGCACCGGAGTAATCGCTGGCGGGCCACTCAGGGCGGTAATGGAATTAGCCGGCATTAAGAACGTGGTCTCGAAAATTATGGGCACCAAGAATAAGATTAATAATGTCAAAGCTGCCATTTTGGCGCTGGGGGAGATGAAGACAGTTGACCAAATCAAGAAATTAAGGCAGTAATAACAGTATATGACTATAACTCTATCAAATTTAAAAGCACCAAAAAAGAAGCAGAGCAAGCGCCGCGGCCGCGGCAATGGCTCCGGCCGGGGCAATTATTCAACCCGGGGGGTAAAAGGCCAGAGGTCCCGTTCGGGCGGCCGAAAAAATCTCAGAAGGCGCGGTTTGAAACAGATGCTTCAGCAGATACCTAAATCACGAGGTTTCAAGAGTTTTTTTCCTAATTTTATGATTGTAAACCTTCAGGACCTAGAAAAGAAGTTTGATGACGGTGAATTGATTACGCCAAAAAAATTGCACGCAAAAAAGCTGGTCCCTGCATCAAATGCCGGAATCAAGATTCTCGGCAATACCGTTCTTAAGAAAAAATTTACCTTAAACGTTAATGCGGTTTCTAAGGCAGCTGAAACAGCGATAAAAAAAGCAGGCGGCAGCATCCAATTGATTCCGCTGATAGTTAAGAATATTAAAAAAACGCATAAGAAAGAATAGCTATGTGGGAGAAGATCAGGCAAATATGGAAAATTAAAGATTTACGCAACCGCATCTTATTCGTGCTAGCTATGCTTTTTATTTTTCGCCTGGCCGCCCATATACCCATACCCGGCGTGAACATTGAAAGCCTGAAAAATTTTTTCCAGGGTAATCAATTGCTCGGACTGCTGAATGTTTTTTCCGGCGGCGGTATGGAAAATTTTTCCGTAGTCATGCTGGGCGTGGCGCCTTATATTACCGCTTCTATCATTTTTCAGCTGCTGACCATGGTTATCCCTAAACTTGAGGAAATGCAGAAAGAGGGCGAAGCGGGCCGCAATAAGCTGAATCAGTACCAGCGCTTATTGACTGTGCCTTTAGCCGCCCTGCAGGCCTATAGCATGATTACGCTGTTAAAACAGTCGGGCGCTGGAATTATTACCAATTTGTCGGTCTTTCATTTAATTTCAGCCATCATTACCATTACTGCGGGCACCGTATTCATCATGTGGATAGGCGAATTAATCTCTGAAAAGCACATTGGCAACGGCATTTCCCTGATAATTTTTGCAGGCATAGTCGCCAGAGTGCCAACCAGCATTCAGCAGACAGCCGCCACTTTTGATGCTTCGAATATCGGGGCGGTTATCGCTTTTGTGATTATCGGCCTTATTACCGTAGCAGCTATCGTAGTCATTACCGAGGGACAGCGTAATATTCCCGTTTCCTACGCTAAACGCATACGCGGCATGAGGATGTACGGCGGAGTCGATACTCACCTGCCAATGAGGGTCAATCAAGCCGGCGTGATCCCGATAATTTTTGCCGTTTCTATTGTCTTATTCCCGTCAATGATCGCCAATTTTTTTATAAATTCACCCGTACCCTGGCTGGCCGGAACGGCTAATTGGGTGATTACAGTGTTTAAAAACCAGCTTTTTTATGCCGTTTTCTATTTTGTTCTAGTTGTGGCGTTTACTTATTTTTATACAGCCGTTGTTTTTCATCCGACTCAGATTTCTGAGAATTTGCAGAAACAAGGCGGATTTATCCCGGGTATCCGTCCAGGCAAGCCGACCTCTGATTTCTTGGGCTATGTTTCCAGCAGAATAATTCTTGGCGGCGCTCTGTTTTTGGGCATTATCGCCATTTTGCCGAATATCGTGCAGTCGCTCACGAATATCACCACCCTGGTGGTCGGAGGCACCAGCCTTCTGATCGTGGTCAGCGTGGTTATCGAAATAGTCAAGCAGATCGAATCCCAGCTGGTCATGAGGAATTATGAGGGTTTTTAAGCTTCGCTAAGACTCCAACCGGGCTGGCTTTATTCAAAAGCCGGTTTTTTATTTTCAGTAAAATTAAGGTATAATAAGAAAGTATGAAAAATGAACAAAAAATCGTGGCTTTAGTGGGCATGTGCGGTTCGGGAAAAAGCGAAGTGGCGGATGTTTTCACCAAAGCCGGCTATCAATATCTGAGATTAGGCCAAATCACGCTTGATGAAGTTAAGCACCGCGGCCTTGAGCCAAAAGAGGAAAATGAAAGGCCGATACGAGAAGAATTCAGAAAAAATTACGGCCCAGCCGCTTTTGCGATTTTAAATTTTCCAAAAATTGAAAAAATGCTGGCTAATAGCCGCCCGGTTATTTGTGATGGGTTGTACAGCTGGTCGGAATACAAGGAATTCAAAAAAAAGTATGGAGACGGTTTTTTAGTAGTGTCCGTTTTCGCCCCGCCAAAATTAAGATACGCGCGGCTGGAGGACAGGAGCTCAAGGTACAAGGATGACCCGAAAATGAAGTATCGTTCTTTTTCACGTACCGAAGCCGAGTCCAGGGATTATGCCGAGATCGAAAAAATAGAAAAAGGCGGACCGATTGCCATGGCCGACTATATGCTGGTAAATATCAGATCAATCGAAGAATTGCGGGAGGGTACTAATAAAATTATCCAGCAGATACAAAATGATTAAGGGAAAAGAATTTAATGTTATTATTCTCGGCCCGCAGGGGTCTGGCAAAGGCACGCAGGCGGAATTTTTAGTTAAAAAATTCAGATTGCATTATATCGGGACAGGCGTCATCTTCCGAAAGCTGGCCCGCCAAAAAAGCGCCCTTGGCCGCAGAATCAATAGAATAATTAACATCAAAGGCAACCTGGTACCCTCGGATTTTGTCATAAAAATTGTCGGACAGGCAGTAAAAAATACTCCAAAAAATAAGGGCCTTTTGTTCGACGGGTATCCGCGAAATTTAAAACAAGCCCGGGCTTTAAATAAGATACTGGTACAAATCGGAAGAACGATTTCACATGTTTTTTATCTGCCAATATCCAAAAAAACCACCATCCGGAGGCTGGAATTAAGGCGCACCTGCCGCCAATGCAAGAGGATATTCATTGAGGGAGTGAATTTAAAAGCCAGGCAGCGGGTTTGTCCCAAGTGCGGCGGAGAGATCTATCAGCGGGACGACGACAAGCCCAGTGCTATTGCGAAACGGCTGGAAATTTTCAATAAACAAACAAAACCAGTCATTGATTATTACAGAAAAAAAGGAGTTTTAATTTTAATAAACGGAGAACCGCCGATAAATCAGGTGACTGAAGAAGTATTGAAAAAAATAGCAAAAAAATGATTACCAAAAAGAAGCCAGAAGAAATCCAATTGCTAGCCAGATCAGGCAAGATTTTAGCCGGAGTCGTCTATGAAGTGGCAAAAAATGCCAAGCCCGGCAAAGACGTTTTAGAATTAGATAAACTGGCTGAATCTTTAATACTAAAATCAGGAGCCAAGCCGTCGTTCAAAGGCTTCGAAGGCTATCCGAACGCCACCTGCATCTCCATAAATCATGGGGTGGTTCATGGCATTCCAAGGGCCGGGCGCAAGCTTAAGAATGGCGATATTGTCGGCATTGATATCGGAGTAGAGTATCAGGATTTTTTTACTGATATGGCAGTTACCGTGCCGGTCGGTGAAGTCCCCCCCGAAGCTAAGAAACTGATTAAGGTGACAGAACAGGCACTTTATGAAGGAATAAAAAATGCCAGGCCAGGAAGCCGGATCGGCGACATCGGCTATGCGATTCAGACATTCGTGGAGAAATATAATTTTTCCGTGGTACGCAGCCTGGTTGGTCATGGTGTCGGTTATGAGGTGCATGAAGAGCCGCGGGTACCTAATTTTGGGGATAAGCATCAAGGCATCATACTTGAAGAAGGCATGGTGCTGGCCCTGGAGCCCATGGTCAATATCGGGGGGCCGGAAGTAATAACGGAGACGGACGGCTGGACCGTCATAACGGTTGACCATTCTTTATCAGCCCATTTTGAACACACGATTGCCATTACCAAAAATGGCCCGAAAATATTAACTAAATAATTTCAAATGGGAAAAGTTTTGGGTGTTGATTATGGAAGCAGATATATCGGGCTGGCCATATCCAGCGAAGACCGGAAATACGCTTTTGCGCGTGAAAGGATTGAAAAAGCCACCAGAGATCAGGCCATTGAAAAAATTGCTGAATACTGCCGCCAGGAAGAGGCAGAGGGGCTTGTTATTGGCCTGCCGCTGGACCAGAATGGCCAGATTGGCGAAGCGGCGGCTAAAGTCAAGGAATTTGGCAGGCAATTGTCTGAAGTCTGCCACCTGCCGATTTTTTATGAGGATGAAAGGTTTACCAGTGTTATGGTCAGGAATTTGTCCCATGAAGCCCACAAAAAAGAAAAAGATTTCAGGCAGAACATTGATCAGCAGGCCGCGCAAATAATTTTACAAACATATCTCGACAGAAACCATGGGAAAATATCTTAGCTACTATCATTACATCATTCCTTTCCTATTATCCGGCGCTTTGTCGATTTTTTTTACTTTAATGATCAGGAGGCTGGCCTTGAAGCGCGGGATTACCGACTCCGCAAACAGCGCGCCTGAACGCAAGGCACAGAAAAGGCCGGTGCCTTTGCTCGGCGGTTTGGCGATATTTTTTACCGTAACTTTGGTAACGCTTGGCTACGCCTTATTTTCCGACAGAATAATCGGCGGGTATATGCTGCCAAAGTATTTAATAGGCCTTTTTATCGCTGGCGGATTAATCATGGTCGGCGGTTATCTGGATGATAAACATAATTTGAAACCGAGCAGGCAGATCGTCTGGCCAATTTTGGCTTGCTTGGCGGTCATTGCTTCCGGCGTAGGCATCGCCTATATTACCAACCCTTTCGGCGGGGTTTTAAATTTAGACAGAATTTCAATAAAAATTTTTACCATAAATAATATACCGTATTATTTTACCTTATTTGCGGATTTATTCGCTTTTGTCTGGCTGATGGGCATGACCTACACCACCAAATTTTTAGACGGGCTGGATGGGCTGGTGGCGGGTATTACCACTATCGGCTCATTAGTCCTTTTTTTCCTCAGTCTGGACAAAGTCGTGGCCCAGCCGGAAACGGCGCTTCTGGCAATCATCCTGGCCGGGGCCATGGCCGGGTTCTTATTTTTTAATTTTCATCCGGCGAAGATTTTTCTGGGGGAGGGAGGCAGCCTGTTCGCCGGTTTTATGCTCGGCGTCTTGTCGATTATTTCCGGAGCAAAAATCGCCACTGCCTTATTAATCATGGGCATACCGATTTTAGACGTCCTCTGGGTAATTATCAGGCGGACATTCTTTGAGAAAAAATCTCCGTTCGGCACGGCCGATAAAAAGCATTTTCATTTCCGCCTGCTGGACGCGGGCCTCTCGCACCGTCAGGCGGTTTTGCTCCTTTATTTTATCAGTGTTTTATTCGGTTTGTCGGCCCTGTTTACTGCGGGACGGCAGAAACTGATTGCTTTATTGATATTAACTGCTATTATGATTATTGCCGGCCTGGCCGTAGTATTGGCGTATCGGAGGAGAAGTAAGCCAGCCGATAATATTAATTAGATTTCGTATCATGGGCAACCGAGGCATTTGGATCTTAATAATAATCGCCATTATAATCGGTTCAATTTTTTGGACGGTTGGCGGAAGCCGCATCGAGGAAGAGATGCCGTACTATTTAAAAATGGTTATCAAAGAGACGGCCACGGTGACTATCGGCAAGAGCACTTTCAAAGCAGAAATTGCCGACACTCCGCAGGCTTTAGCCAAGGGCCTATCCGGGCGCAAGAGCTTGCCCGCAGATCGCGCCATGCTTTTTGTTTTTAGTCAGAGCGCCAAGTACCCGTTTAATATGATCAACATGAATTTCCCTCTGGATATCATTTGGATTCAGGACGGCAAAATCGCTTTTATTTCATCCAAGGTTGCGCCCGGAGTTGCCAGCATTATTCCGGAGGCGGCGGCTAATTATGTACTGGAAGTTAACAGCGGCTATGCCGATACTAACCACTGGCAGGTCGGGCAGGAAGTGACGATCAATTTTGACAAAGATAAATAGGTCTGCTAGAATATCAATGATCAAGAGTAAGTCTACCTAAGCTTTAATTATTAAGCTTTTTATTTTACCTATATGAAATACGCAATCATCGCTACGGGCGGCAAGCAGTACAAAGTGCACGAAGGACAGGTTTTAACCTGCGAAAAACTGGATAAAAAGAAAGGAGCCAGCGTTTCTTTCGATAAGGTGCTCTTGTTTTCCGACGGTAAGAAAGTTGAACTGGGAAAGCCTTATTTAAAAGGTGTAAAAGCGACTGGAAAAGTTACTGAAGAAGGTAAGGCTAAAAAAGTGCTGGTTGTTAAGTTCAAATCAAAAGTACGCTATCGGAGAAAAAGAGGCCATCGCCAGCAGTTTACTAAGGTAAAAATTGAAAAAATAGGTTAGTATAAATAAAAAAATTTCCTGGTACTCGGGAAATTTTTTGTTTATTTTATTTTATTTCCTGGCGCCCCTTCAGCGCGTTTGACATGGTGACTTCGTCAGCATATTCTATCGTTGAACCCATGGACAGGCCTTTGGCCAGGCGGGTGATTTTCACCGGAAAATCTTTTAATTTCCGCGTCAGATACATGGCCGTTGATTCTCCTTCCAGATCCGGGTTGGTGGCGATAATTATTTCTTTAACCGCGGATTTTTGCTGGATCCTATTGATCAGCTGTTCAATATGCAGTTTTTCAGGAGTAATGCCTTCCACTGGATTCAGGTTGCCCCCGAGGATATGATATAGTCCGCGGTATTCTCCAGTCTTTTCAATGATCTGCAGATCCTGGGGTTCAGAAATCACGCAAATGATTGTTTTATCGCGCTTAGCGTCTTGGCAAAATTCGCAGGGATTTTTTGCGGAAACGTTGAAACATTGCTGGCAGATTACTATTTCTTTTTTCAGGTTGGCAAGGTTGCTCATTAAATCATTAATGACGGCTGGCGGTTGTTTCAGCAAATAAAAAACAATGCGCTCGGCGGCTTTTGGGCCGATGCCGGGCAGGCTGAAAAATTTTTCTATTAATTTATTAATTGAATCAGGGTAGGTATCCATAATTTAGGATAGTCCTGGCATATTTAAACCGCCCATACTCTGGATTTTCTGCGCCATGACCCGTTGGGCTTTTTTTACAGCTTCATTGACTGAGTCGCGCACTGCGGATTCTAAATTTTCTTTTTTTTCTACGCTTAGCAGTTCTGGATTTATTTCAACTGACAGTATTTCCATATTGCCATCCATTACCACATTTATTTTTCCATGAGCGGCATCAGCGTGGACCGTTTCCTGGGCCAGCATTTTTTTCATCTCCGTGGCCTGGTCGCGGAGTTCTTTAAATTGCTTGATTTTATTAAACATAGGTTTTTAGTTTATTGTTTATAGCCTATAGCAAATAGCTTATAGTTTATTTTTATTATCCGCCATATGCAATTAGCTATCTGCCTTTTTTAAAAAGCCGGTTCAACGTCCATTTTACGCTCAAGATTTTTGAAGCTCACTTTATTTTCATCGAAAAACAGCTGGATCTGCCCGGTCGGGCCGTTGCGATGCTTGGCAATAAGAATTTCCGCGATGTTTTTCCTGGAGGGGTCAATGTCTTTTTTGTACATGCCTTCGCGATAAATGAACATCACAATGTCAGCGTCCTGCTCGATTGAGCCAGATTCACGGAGGTCGGCCAGCTTGGGTATCGGAGGGGTGCGTGATTCCACGGCGCGGGATAACTGTGATAAAGCCAAAACCGGTATGTTCAATTCGCGCGCTACTGCCTTCAAGGATCTAGTAATTTCTGATATTTCCTGCACGCGGTTCTCTATGCCGTGGGTTCCCTGCATCAGCTGTAAATAGTCCAGCACTATTAGGCCGAGATTATGTTCAGCTTGCAGGCGCCTGGCCTTGGTCCTGATTTCCATAATATTGGCGGTGGCGGAATCGTCGATGAAAATCGGCGCTTCGGACAGGGCGCCCATGGCATGGCCGATATTGGAAAAATCTTCATCTTCGGACAGTCTGCCTGTCCTCATTTTCCATAGCTCCACGCCGGCCTGGGCGCATAGCATGCGGTCAACTAGCTGCTCCTTGGACATTTCCAAGCTGAAGATGCCTACCGGCACTTTGTTATTGACTGCCACTTGGCGGGCAATATCCAGGGCGAGAGTGGTTTTACCGATTGAAGGCCTGGCGGCCAGAATTATCAGGTCGGATTTCTGTAGTCCGGCTAAGATATTATCCAGGGCGCCAAATCCGGTCGGTATGCCCCTTAATTTGCCCGATTCGCGATGCAGTTCGTCGATGCGGTCAAAGGCGTCGGTAAGAACGGATTTAATGGGAATAAAGTTCTGTTTCAGGTATTTCTGCGAGACCCCGAAAATTCTCTGTTCCGCCTTATCCAGCAGGGATTCCATGCTCTCCGTTTCCTGATAGCCAAGGCTGGTAATCTCCGAAGCCACCTGCAGTAATCTCCTGAGGGTCGCTTTTTTCTGGACGATTTGGGCATAATTGACCACGTGGGAAGAGCTGGGCACCATATTGGCCAGGCTGGCTAGGAAACTTCGTCCCCCGATAGTTTCCAGCTGTCCTTTTTCTTCCAGTTTATTGGACAGGGAAACGACGTCTATCGGTTCGCGGTTTTCAAACAATTCCAGCATGGCATCAAAAATATCACCATGCATGTCTTTATAAAAGTCATCAGGCATGAGAATGTCGGCTATACTGATAATGGCGTCTTTATCAATCAAAAGTGAGCCTAAAACTGACTTTTCGGCCTCCAGGTTCTGGGGCGGTAATTTTTCTATATTTTGGTTGGCCATAAATTTGATAGTGTATGTATTTTAACTCCAAAACGCGCATTGAGCAAGGCTCATTATATACACAATAGTATTCACAGCTTGTCCACTATAAAAACGACCAACTTTCCCTGGGGGAGAGCTGGCCGCGTTGTTTGTTCGATAACAATAGCACTTGAAACGTTAGAAAATGAACTGAATTTCCGCTGCATACCTTGGTTCGTTTCTGCTTATAATGGTATTCAGCTTGGCCGTGAAATTGTCCTTGCTGACAATCACTCCTGGCGTAAATTCCAGATCATTCCGGGCGATATAGCCGTTAGCCATGACCACTTCACTGTGATCAACGGGCAAGGCGACTCTGCCGGCGATTGCCACAAATTGACTGATTTGGAATTTGTTATTGAGGTAGAATCCGCAGGTAGAGGTGCTGTAAGATTGGTTAATTGCCCCGATCTCACTGTTGAGTCCAAGGTACTCGGTTTTCAGTTGAATCCAGGCTGTTGTCCTTTCGTCAATTAGTTGTCTGCCGCGCTGTAGGCAGGTGCTTAACAAAATGGCGTGCGAGATTTTCCATTCGGTCCAGAAGTTTACTTCTTTCTGTTCGTTATTGTCTGGTGCTCCGGTAACAGTCCCGTTTGTTACTTGTAACTCCCAAGCAAAGAACTTGTAGTGGCCGTAGGCTGCTATACCCGTCGGATTCTGGTCCTCGATATAGTAGTCAAGGTGACTGACGAGGACGAAGTACTTGCGGGTAGGCGATGACTCGAAGAACATCAAACGGTTTGGAAATTGTCCGCCTTTGAGATACAAGTAGCCGGGAATCGCCTGGTAATCAAAGTGCGCCCTGAGAAGTTTCAGGCCGCTGCCGATCTGCACTTCGCCGGTGAAAGATAGCTTATCGTTCTGTGTGTATATAACCGATGGCCGCAATCGGCGCATATTGAAACCCTGGTATTGGAATACAGGGTCTTTACTGATGAATTGCAGCTGGCCATAGCAGGTTATTGAGAGCTTAGCAGTCGTTGAATCAGTCGCCATTAAGCCTGTCCAAAATAGGCAAATGATGAAAAATGAGAAAACAATACTGCGTTTCATTATAGGCACCTCCTAGTGCTGTTTTTATATTAAGGTTCTGTTTTTAATATAATACGTTAACATAAAAAATGATTATTTGTCAACCCCATTAGAAATTGATTGAGACTCAAAATTTCTAAACGGAGTCAAGGTCAAGAGGCTTGCGTATTTATTTCAATTCTGCTACTATATTTTCATAACAAAAATAAATTTAAAATTTTATGGGCTGTTTGTTCCCGCCTTGGCTCTCTGGGTTACGGTAGGCAGGCAGCTTGCCCCGCCCTGACTGGGCGGGGTGAAGTAGAGCACTCCGCTCCTTTGGAGCGGAGGTATCGTGGAGAACTAAAAAGATATGCATTATGTCTAAATCCTTCAAAGCAAAAAAGATTTAGGGTATTATACAGGTAGTACGAGTAATTTGACCGACAGATTGAAACGTCATTTTCAGGGCCGTTCGCGAGCGACAAGGGCTCGTTCATCGCTAAGTCTGGTTTATAAGAAATCCTTTCCTACTAAAACCGAAGCGTTGCGGTTTGAAAAAGAAATTAAAAAGCACAAAAGTAAACATTATATTGGAGGATTAATTAAAAACTCTCTGGGTCGTTAGCTCAGTTGGTAGAGCACCTGCCTTTTAAGCAGGGTGTCGCAGGTTCGAGCCCTGCACGACCCAAAGAGTTTTTAAATTCTCAATTAACAATCCACAACTTATATAGCCATAGAGCACTCCGCTCCAAAGGAGCGGAGGTGTCGCCCCGCCGAATGGCGGGGCACGACCCAGAGAGTTCTTGATTTTTTGTTAATCAGATTGCGATTTTATAATGCACATTTCTATTTGCTTATTTTCCGGAAATTGTTATAATTCTAAGGTAATCACGAATATTGATTAAAAGCTTTATTGCACAAATAATAATAAATTGCTCATAAATTAGATTATGAATGTAACCGGCGGACAGGGATTTGTTTTAGCGCTATTACTGATTTTTATAGTATTTTTTTATTTATATACCAAGAAGAAATTTTAATTATTCAAATTAACGGGGGTTCGAAAGGGGGTGCGTCATGAAAAAATTATTGATTTCAATCCTAGCGCTGGGTATTTTATTAGTGCCAGCGGTGGTCAGTGCTCAGGCAACCATAAATGCCGATCTGGGAACAACTTTTAATTTAGGTACGGCTGACTTAGAATCCACAGTTATTAAAATCATTCAATGGGTACTCGGTTTTCTGGGTTTAATTGCCGTTGTTTTCGTATTATATGGTGGTTTCATCTGGATGACCGCGGGTGGCAATGAAGACAAGATTTCCACTGCTAAAAAAATAATCTCAGCGGCGGTAGTCGGGTTAATTATTATCTTACTGGCCTGGGCGATAGTGACTTTTGTTGTCGGCAGATTTATTAGCTTCACTAAGTAATTGATATAGAAATTTATTGTAACTAATTAAATATTTAAAAGCGGGCTTTCAATCGAGAACCCGTTTTTAAATATGTTATTATATGCTAAAATGAGAGCATAAATATGGAAGACCAATATTTTAATCATCCGATTGAGCAGGCGCTTAAGGCACTGAAAACCGACTTAGCTGGTTTAGAGCAGGATGAAGCAGAAAAAAGACAGAATGAATTTGGCCAAAATAAATTACCAGCCGAAAAATCTTTTTCTGCCTGGCTTATTCTTATCCGGCAATTTAAAAGCGCCCTAATTTATATTTTACTTATCGCCGCTTTAGTAAGTTTTTTTCTGGATGATATCGTTAATATGTACGTGATTCTCGCCGCCGTCGGCTTGAATGTGCTAGTGGGGTTCATTCAGGAATATAGGGCTCAAAGGTCTCTGGCGATTTTACGGCAGGTGGTTACTCAATACGCCACGGTCCGGCGCCAGGGACATGAAAAACGCCTAGCCACCACGGATTTAGTTCCAGGAGACATCGTCATCATCAGCGCCGGGCAAAGAGTGCCGGCGGACTTGAGAATAATCAGCTCAACGGATTTAAGCGTTAACGAAGCCAGTCTGACCGGCGAATCCGTACCGGTAAATAAAACAGATAAGGCGCTCAAATCAGCGGTGATATTGGCGGAACAGACAAATATGCTGTTCCTGGGTACGACGGTTGTTTCCGGCTCAGGCGAGGGAATTGTGGTTGGCACGGGACAAAAGACGGAATTAGGGAAAATCGCTAATTTAATAAAAAAAACTGAGGATGAGCCCACGCCCCTGCAAAAAAAACTTTCACGCCTGGCAAAAAATTTAGGCATAATAATTTTGATTTTGGCATTTGTAGTATTTCTGGCCGGAATTATTCTAAAATATGATTTTCGCGATATGTTCACCACTGCGGTCGCTCTGGCAGTGGCGGCTTTGCCGGAGGGCTTGGTAGTGGTGCTGACGGTCATACTGGCCATCGGCATGCAGAGAATATTGAAGCATAAGGCGCTGGTGAGGAAATTGATTGCTGCGGAAACCCTGGGATCGACTACGGTTATCTGTACCGATAAGACAGGCACTCTGACGGAAGGGGAAATGAAAGTCGTAAAGATTATTACTCATGACGAAAGCCTGGATGCAAACAGTTTTAATTTTGAAGAGCACAGCGAGGAAATCAGCGCAAAAAGCTATTTTTTAGCTTTGAAGATCGGCGTACTGGCTTCCGATGCCTATATTGAAGATCCGGAAGAGGGCGTTGTCCATCGAACTGTCATAGGAAATCCAACGGAAAAGGCTCTGATTTTATCGGCTTCACAAACCGGCATGGACCTGGCAAAGATCAGGAAAGAAAATCGCCGGCTGGAAGTGGTGCCCTTCAGTTCGGACAGGAAATATATGGCTTCTTTGCATGAAAATCAAGCTAAAGAGCGGACTATTTATTACAAAGGCGCGCCGGAATTTTTAATGAAATTTTCAGCGCGCGCGTATCTGGACGGCAGGGTAATCAAGCTTGATGCAGAAAAAAAGAAAAAATTAATCAAAGAATATGAAAAATTAAGCAGCGAGGGTCTGAGGATCCTGGCCTTGTGCTATAAGGAAGTAAGGAACGATTACAGTCAGATGATGAGCGATCAGAAAGCGATGGAGGATCTGGTTTTTGTCGGGTTTGTCGGCATCAAGGACCCGCTGCGCCAGGAAGCGAAAAAGACTATTGAAATCTGCCAGCGAGCTGGAATCAGGACAGTCATGCTGACCGGCGATCATCGGCTGACGGCCAAGGCGATTGCCCGTGAGATCGGTTTGCCGGCGGAGGATAAGAATATTATTGAAGGTGTGGAATTTGAAAAACTGGACGAAGCCGCCCTACACCGACGGATTACCGATATTTCCGTTTATGCCAGAGTCAATCCGCGGGACAAGCTGAGGATCATTGATGCCTGGCAAGCTAAGGGTGAAGTGGTGGCCATGACCGGTGATGGGATAAATGATGCGCCGGCCTTGAAGTCGGCTGATATCGGCGTAGCGCTTGGTTCCGGCACTGACGTGGCTAAAGAAACTGCCGATATTGTGCTGCTTGATAATAATTTTAACACGATAGTCAAAGCTGTTGAGCAAGGCAGGATCATTTACGATAATATTAAAAAAGTAATATTGTATTTAATGTCGGACAGTTTTACCGAGATGGTCATTATTTCCGTAAGTTTGCTGTTGGGATGGCCATTGCCGTTGCTGGCTGCCCAGATATTGTGGATTAATTTAGTGACTGACGGCTTTCCCAATGTCGCCCTGACGCTAGAACCAGGTGAGGCCGGGATTATGCAGGAGCAGCCGGTAAAACTGAAGCAACCGATCCTGGATCGCCGAATCATCACTTTGATAATCGGCATCAGTCTGGTGACAGGTTTAGCCGCGCTTGGGCTTTTTTATTGGCTCTGGCAGGCTGGGGGTGACCTGGCGCTGGCCCGGACGGTTATCTTTACGGCTGTGGCGATTGACTCATTATTTTATGTTTTTAGCTCACGTTCATTACGCCGGCCCATCTGGCGCCAGAATTTATTCTCAAATCCATACCTGATCATTGCCTGCTTTTTTGGATTAGCAGTACAATTTTTGGCGATCTATGTACCGTTTTTCCAGCAAATATTCGGCACTGTGCCAATGGTACTAACCGACTGGTTTTATGTATTACTGTTTTCTCTCCTCACTATTATGGTGATGGAATTTCTTAAATGGCTTTTATATGGCCGTGGCTTAGTTAGTAAAAATAAGCATGCCGGATTGGTTGTTAATAAAATTGACTAATTAGCCTTTTTATCATCAAGTATTGGGATTATACCCCGTATTTTAATGTTTTTAATAATCTAAAGCTCAGACATCGTTTTGGCTAACTTTAGATTTTTTAATATTTGCAAAATACACAAAAAAACGGTATAATATTAAGGAAATAAAAGATAAATCAATATGAAGCATGTCTATCTATCGGATTTAGCCAATTTCCTTGGTCAGGAAATAACAATCAAGGCCTGGGTATTTAATTTCCGCAGTTCCGGTAAGATATTTTTCCTCCAATTGCGCGATGGCACTGGCAGAATACAGGCGGTTATCTCAAAAAATGAGGTAAGCGCGGAAGTCTGGCAGGCTTGCGAAAAAATAACCATGGAAACCAGCGTTGAAGTATCTGGCCAGGCAATGGAAGATAAGCGCTCGCCGTTTGGCTATGAAATGCAGGTCAAGGATTTAAAGCTAATCAGCATTGCAGAGGAATACCCGATTGCCAAGAAAGAGCATGGCGTGGATTTTTTACTGGATAACCGGCATTTATGGATCCGTTCAGAGCGCCAGACGGCGATTTTGCGGATCCGTGATGAGATTATCTGGTCAATGCGCGAATTTTTCCGGCAGCAGGGATATGTTCTGACTGATACGCCGATTCTGACCCCGACCTCATGCGAGGGGACGACTACGCTTTTTTCCACCGATTATTTTGACGAGAAAGCCTATCTATCGCAATCCGGCCAGCTTTATCTGGAAGCCCTGGCCATGGCGCTCGGGCGTGTTTATGATTTCGGTCCGACTTTCCGCGCGGAAAAATCCAAGACCAGAAGGCATATGATGGAATTCTGGATGCTTGATGCGGAAGCGGCGTTCGTGCAGCACGAAGAAAATATGGAGGTTCAGGAAAAATTAGTGCAATATGTCGTCAGCCATATTTTGCGGAACCGTGCCCGGGAGCTGGAGATTTTAAAACGGGACATCAGTTTATTGGAAAAAGTTAAAACTCCATTTCCGCGAATTTCATATCAGGAGGCGGTTGATAAGCTAAAAGTCCTTGGTTCGGATATAAAGTTTGGCGATGATCTGGGCGCTGATGATGAGACGCTTTTAACCAAAGAATTTGACAAACCGGTATTTGTTACAAATTATCCCGCAAAAATAAAAGCCTTTTATATGCAGCCGGATCCGACAAATCCTGAACTGGCTATGTGCGACGATTTGCTGGCGCCGGAGGGTTACGGTGAAATCATCGGCGGTTCAGAAAGAGTCTGGGATCTGAAAATTTTGGAAAAGAGAATCAAAGAGTATAAGCTGCCGCAAAAGGATTTTGACTGGTATCTAGACTTGCGGCGCTACGGTTCTGTGCCGCATTCCGGATTTGGCATCGGACTGGAGAGAACGGTAGCCTGGATTTGCGGTTTGGATCATGTACGCGAAACCATACCATTTCCGCGCCTTTTAAACAGATTAAGGCCATAAATTCGTGAAATTATCAGCAAAAAATCAGCAAGGAGTCTCTAGCCTGTCAATCATATTATTTGGATTATTGACTCTGTCGCTCGTCTTGCTTGACGGCATATCCATAACTCTGAATAATAATGAAACCTATCGGCTTTTAAAAGGCAAAGAAAAAGCGACGGCTTCCTGTTTCAAGGCAAATGATAAATTCCCCCCTGAGTGCTATGCCACCAGCGTATATAAATGCGACAGCCGCTATATTTTGGATAGCAATTGTCTCGGGGTTGGCAATGTTATTCTGGATAAATTCGGGGATTATTATGCCTGGTGCGGGTATAATTCTCTGGAGGGAAACAATGTAGCGTGCGGTAAGCTGATAAAAAATAAAAACGGCGGTGATTGCCTAAAAACGAAAAATTTATGCAAATAAAAAAAAGTATTCATAGTCAGCAGGGTTTTTCCACTTTCTGGGGAGTCTCCGTGATATTGATAGAGACGATCGTGGTAGTTTTTGTCTTTTATTTTTTGTATTTTTTCTGGATAGAGAATCCTACGCCGACTTCAAATATTCTGATCGTCAAAGCTTTCAGCAAACGCAGCTTGGATATACCGAAGAATGTTGATACCGCCGGCTGGAAAAAATATTCCGATCCCAATCTTGGCCTGACTTTAAGTTATCCGTCCGATTACAAGCTGACGCAGGAGGCAATTTTTTATACACAATATCAGGGCTTAGTCATTTCCTTCGATTCCGGAGAGCGGCATATTTTTTCCATTAAAGTTTTCAGCCTGCAATCCGGAGAAGACCTGGCTGCGGCTTTTGAGCGGTTGACAGGGGTGAATCCCAATATCTACCAGACTTACGCAGAAAAGGTTGGAGGCCGTCAGGCCACTGTCTATCGCCAGAAACCCGGCAGCAGCGATAATGACCAGATTTATTTTATAGATAATGGTAATTTATATGAAGCCGATTACAGCTCTTCGTCAGTTCCGGTATTGGCGACCTGGCAATTCCAATAATAAAAATTCTTCATGAAAAGGACTTTAGTGATTGAGACAATCAAAAGCGTTAACCAGCAGGTGAGATTATGCGGCTGGGTCAGGACCGCCCGTCGTCTGGGAAAAATGGTTTTTATTGATTTATGGGACGTTTCCGGATTAGCCCAGGTCGTTTTTTTGTCCGATAAAAAGGATCTGCTTGAACAAGCGAAGCAATTGCGGCCGGAATTCGTGGTGGAAATTATCGGGCAGGTGAATAACAGGCCGGCCAAACTGGTTAATAAAGACATGCCAACCGGCGCGGTGGAAATTCAGGCGCTGGAGATGAAAATCCTTTCCAGTGCGAAGACGCCTCCATTTGAAATTGTGGAAACTGATAAAGAAGAGCCTGGCGAAGAGCTGCGCTTTAAATACCGCTATCTTGACCTGCGCCGGATGAAAAACCAACGCCGGATAATCATCCGATCGAAAGCTATTAAATTTATTCGGGATTTTCTGCATGAGGCGGGTTTTATCGAGATAGAAACGCCGATACTGGCCAAATCAACGCCAGAGGGCGCCCGGGATTACTTAGTGCCGTCGCGCCAGTATCCCGGCAAGTTTTACGCTTTACCCCAGTCGCCGCAGCAGTACAAGCAGATGCTGATGGTGGCGGGTTTTGACAAATATTTCCAGATCGCGCCTTGTTTCCGCGATGAGGATGCCAGAGCGGACCGGGCGCCGGACCAGTTTTATCAGCTGGATATGGAAATGTCGTTTATCTCGCAGTCGGAGCTGCTTGATCTGACGGAAAAGCTTTTTACAAAATTGATAAGCGACCTGTTTCCCGAAAAACACCTGACCTTTACGCCGTGGCCAAGGATTACTTTTGATGAGGCGATGAAGAAGTACGGCAGCGATAAGCCGGATATGCGTAAGGATAAAAATGATCCAAATGAGCTGGCCTTTTGCTATGTTATTGACTGGCCGTTTTTCGAACCGGAAAAAAAGGACGGGAAGTATGTAGCCTTTCATCATATCTTTACTGCGCCACGAACAGAAGATTTGCCCTTATTAGAAACTGCTCCGGCAAAAGTCCGTTCCTGGCAGCATGACCTGGTTTTAAACGGTTATGAGGTGGGCGGAGGCAGCATCAGGACAACAGACCCGAAGGTTTTGGAAAAAATAATGGAACTGGTTGGAGTCAGCCGTGAGGAGGCAAAAGTGCAGTTCGGGCATATGCTGGAAGCGTTTGAATACGGCGTTCCGCCGCACGGCGGATTTGCTCCGGGCATCGACCGGCTATTGATGATACTGCTTAGTGTACCGAATGTCAGGGAAGTAGTGGCTTTTCCCAAGACCGGCGATAACCGCGAACCGATGACGGGAAGTCCGTCGGAGGTGGACGAGAAACAGTTGAGGGATTTGCAGATTCGAATTGATAAAAAGTAATTATTAGTCAGTGGATTAATGACCAATATCCGATACCCAATTTCCAATGAAATTCCAAATTCCAATTTATATTACGATATTAATGACTTTTCCTACGGACTTGCACATTTAATGGATATTGGGTATTTAAGAATTGGATATTGACAGTATGAAGCTTTCACGGCTCCAAAAATTTATTTTATTAAGCAGCTTTGGAACTGGCGGCAAAATCAAGAGAATTCAGTTCCAGAAATTTTATGATAAGAAGAACAAGCTTCCTAAACCAGGGGATCAGCAGGGGATAATTACCAAGAGCCTGGAGCGGATGATTAAGAGGGGTTTATTAATCGGTTACGGCCGCCGCACTCCGGAAAAATGGTTTATCGATGAGGTCAAATTAACTCCCCGGGGCAGGAAAGAAGTCAGGCGCCAGTCCGGCAGACAGCAACAATTACCTTTAAATAACATTAATAAGAAAAGAAAATAAATATATGAAGGCGTCAGTCCAAAAATTTGCGTTTTTAATCCTAATCAGTATTTTTATTTTCCCGCAAATTGCCGCTGCTGATGGCATGATCATGCCGCCTCCGGATTATTGGGTACAGGAAACAGACCAGCGGGCGGTTGTTTTTTATGATCAGGGCGTGGAGCATCTGATTCTTTCCATTTCCTTCCAGGGCAATGCCAAAGATTTCGGCTGGGTAGTGCCGACTCCCTCCAAGCCAACGGTCAAAAAGGGTTCTGATGAAATTTTTACCTCGCTGGAAGCAGCCACTGGCTCGGTTTATAATTACGCAACGGATGTTTTTGGCCTTAGCGGTTCGGTAAAGCAGGAGGCTTCTGGGGTAACGGTGGTAGAAACAAAAAAAGTTGATTATTACGATGTGACGGTTTTATCGTCAACCGATAAGAACTCGCTGGCAAAGTGGCTGCAGGATAATGGCTATGATTTTCCTGCTTCCGCCAGCTATGTGCTTGATAGTTATATTGAAAATAACTGGTATTTTGTCGCCATGAAAATTAATCCCGAGAGCCTGGCCTGGGCTGATGTCTCCCAACAGCTGCGCCAGGGGCACGCCACTCCGGTGGATATCTCTTTTACCACGAAAAAATTAGTTTTCCCGATGAAGATTTCCTCCATAACTTCGCAAACCCAGGAGAGCTCTGGCCTCCTCCCCACCTATTCAACTGGCCGGCTGAATAATGGCGTGCATGTAGGATCTGCGGATGTATTAAGCAATGATTCGGCAAATTTTTTTAATTCCGACAGCGGCAGCGTAGAGTTATGGGTCAAGCCGGACAGTATCTGGTCATCAATGAATCTGGGATATAATTCGTTATTAAACGTTACGGATGTCAATGGCAGTGATGTTTTTGAATTGCGGCACGGCAAGGATAGCAGTCATGATAATCTTCAATTTATAACTTATAAAGATGGTGCTTTTGTTGCTTGGAAGACTTCCGATCAGACGCCCTTAAGCTGGGATAGCGGCCAGTGGTACCATATTGCGGCCACCTGGTCTCTGAGTGATTCGCCGGTTATTTATATAAACGGAATCCCCCAAACCATGGAAACGAGCTATGGCGGTTCTACCTGGGGCATGTCCTCAGCCAAAGGCGGGAAGCTGTATATCGGCCAACGGGTAAATGACGGTTATAATTCACCAGCCAACGCCGTATTGGATGAAGTGATGATCTCCAGCGAAAAAAAGACAGACGCTGACATTAAATCGGATTATCAGTCGGCACTGGGCGGTCAGGCCCTCGCGGCGGCCACCGATACTTTATTTTTGGCCCATTTTGATTCTTCCCTGACGGAAGAGGTTAGCGGAGAAAATATTGATTACCAAAATGTTGAAATAACGCCGATATATTCAGCCAGCTCGGATACCGTCAATATACTTTTGTATGTAATAGCCGATGGCAAAAAAACCTTGCCGGGCTTTTCTACGACTTATGCAAATTGGATAGATAAAAAAAGCCTGGAGAACCTGGCCCTTGATGACCAGGGAGAGGCGCTGCTGCAGCCGTCCAAGAAAAAGTATTTTCTGACTAAGCTTACCGGAAACATGACGTATTCGCAGATGACGGAGGATTTATTTTTTCGGGAGGCCAGCGATACCAGTACGGTAGGCAAGCAAATTGCTTCATCTAACATCGGCTCTTTCTCCTCTTTTTACGCGGTAATTATCGCCGGCGTGGCTCTATCCATAGGTTTTGCCGTTACTATCATGGTGATCAGCCGAAAAAGCGATCCGGTGGTTAAAATACTAAAAAAGCCGTTAAATAAATAATTAACATATATAAACTATGCCAAAAAACATTCTTCCCCAAATGCCCCCGCCTCCGCCATCGCCAAAAAAGAAAAAGGTGAAGGTGTCCTGGATGGCAGTACTATTTGTCATTATCCTGACAATCGTGCTGATAATTCTGGGAGAAAGGTTCATTTTTGATCTCAATCAGTGGTTTAATCCTGCTTACTCGCAATACAGCGGCGGTTACCCGGTATATTCTGACAGTTATTATCCCACCACCCCTTCCAGTGCAAACTATGACCAGGGCGACTATGAAATGTACCGCCTACTGATCCATACGGCATTTGCCATTCCAATTTTGCTGGCCGGCTTTCTCCTGTATTTTTGGTTGTATTACCGGAAAATTGAAAGTCCGAATAAAATTATCGCCTGGCCTTATTTTATTTTTTCCATCTGGATGACCCTGCATCTGGTAGTCGAAGCTTTTTATTTCCTGATAGAGCAATATGAAAAACTGGGCATCTACATCGTGCTGATAGTTTTAGTCGGTCTGCTGACCTGGCTGGTGCTTTTTATCCAGAAAAGGTGGCACCAGAAACATCAGCTTCAGGCATAACAAATTAGACCTTAAACATTATGTATGAAATAAAAAAGCTAAATATCATTTCGCTGGCCAAAATTACCACTTTTATTTCAGTTGGCGGGTATCTGCTTTGGGCAGTATTTGCCATCCCTCTTATTCTTTTGTCCAGCGGCTATAGCTCCAGTCATTTTTTGGATATGGATACGAGCTATTTCGGCATTTTGGGCGTATTTATCGGTTTGATAGGCAGTGCGGTTGTCGGGTTTATAGGGGGATTAATCAGCGCGGTAATTTATAATCTCGTCGCCGCCTGGATCGGGGGATTGAAACTGGAAATCACGCTGGAGCCGGACGAAGAAGAGGAAAGTGATTTGCAAAAGTAAAACTCTGTAAACACGCTAAATAATTAATATTTTTTATCATTATTCAAAAAATAACCTATGGCAATTTCAAAAAAGCTTTTATCCCATCTGGATAAGAATAAAATAAAGTATGAAATACTGAAACACCGGACAGTCTATACCGCGTATGATCTGGCAAAAACTACAAAAAGGAAGTTAAACGAGATTGCCAAGACCCTGCTGGTCAAAGTTGATAAGGAATATTTCCTGGTAGTCGTCCCGGCTCATTATAAATTGGATCTGGCGAAAGTAAAAAAATTTTTCAAAGCCAAAAAAGTTCAGATTGCCAGAGAAAATGAGATGAAAACTAAGTTTAATGTCAAGCCAGGCGCCATTACTCCTTTTGGCACTATCCATAAAACCGGCGTACTGGTGGATAAAGCTTTGCTAAAAGTACGCGAGGTGATATTTACCGCCGGCAGTTTCACCGAGAGCCTGCGCCTAAAGGTCAAAGATTTCATAAAATCAGAAAATGCCCAGACTGGAGCGGTGGGCAAGCAGGATAAAAATAAAAAGTAAAAAATGGATACTTTGTCTCATGCCGCCTGGGGGGCGACTATGATCAGAAAACCATCCTTGGTTTTGTGGGCGGCCCTGGCCGGCGCTTTGCCTGATATCATCCCCGCTATTTTCGGCATTTTACGCTGGAGAAGCGAGTATTTCCGCGATATGGTCAGTCAAAAATTCGCGGAGGACCCGCGGGATTCATACATGATTGTTTACCGGTATGCGCATAGTTTATTGCCGATTACCCTCCTGGCCGCGGTTTTAGCGATTTTTTACCCGGCCTGGTGGCTGGTGACCATTCCGTATTACCTGCATATTTTTATGGATATTTTTACCCATAAGGGCGTGTGGGGCACGAGGCTATTTTATCCGATTTCTGATTTTCATATTGAAGGCAGGGATTGGTGGAGAAATAAATGGTTTTCTATAGTTAATTGGTGCGTGCTGATTGTTATCAATGCAATAATATTCTTAATATAAATGAGCTATAAAATAAAATTAGAACAATTTGAAGGGCCTCTCGATCTGCTGCTGCAGCTGATCGAGCAGGAGAAGCTGGATATTACCGAGCTTTCCCTGGCTAAAGTCACTTTTCAGTATTTAGAATATTTAAATAACGAAAAAGACATTGCCACGGAGGAATTGGCAGATTTTTTAGTTATCGCCGCCAAACTGCTCCTGATAAAATCGAGATTATTGCTGCCTCAGCTGGAAATCGAGGATGAAGAGGGCATTGATCTGGAGAGCCAGCTGAAGATCTATCGGGAATTTTATGAAGCTTCAAAAGTGCTGACCAAAATGATCGGCAAGAAAAAGTTTCTCTTCCCCCGCGAAAGGATGGTGATAAGGATAGAGAAAATTTTCAATCCGCCCAAGACTTTAACCGCCGAAAAAATGAAAGAAATATTCAGCCAGGTGCTGCACGGGCTGGAGGTCTGGGTAAATCTTCCCCAGGAAGTATTGATCAAGACTATCTCTATCAAAGAGCGCATCGCTAATATCCAGTCGATGATCAGCCAGCAGGCGACTTTGCGATTTGGAGAGCTGCTGCGCAGCACCAATAGTAAAACCGAAATCATTGTTACTTTCCTGGCTTTGCTGGAGCTGGTCAAGCAGAGAACCATCACTGTCGTTCAGGAAAGTGTTTTCGATGAAATTGTCATCAAAAGATTATCAGGCGAGGAGAGGGAGGTTATCAACGAAAATCCGCTTTAATGAATAATTAATTTTTAAATATACCATGAAAACAAAATCCTTGATTGAAAGTCTGCTGTTTATTTCCGGAAAGCCCTTATCAGTTGGCAAATTAAGCGAAATATTAAAAAAAGACAAACAGGAAATTGAGACAGCTGCCGAAGAGCTGATGGCAGAGCTGAACACGGAAGCCAAAGGCATCCATATTCAGAAGGCCGGAAGCTCCTACCAAATGGCCACCAATCCCCAAAATACTTATATCGTAAAAGATTTCATAAAATCCGAGCAAACAGGCGAACTGACAAAGCCATCATTAGAGACTTTGACGATTATCGCCTACCGCGGCCCTATTACCAAGGCGGAGCTGGAGCAGATCAGGGGTGTCAATTGCAGCCTGATTATCAGGAATTTACTGATCAAGGGCCTGGTAGAGGCCAAAGAAGACAGGGAGAAAATGGCGACTACCTATAATACTACCTTTGATTTTTTAAGATTCTTGGGCCTTAACAGAGTTGAGGAACTGCCTGATTATGAAAAGTTAAATAGCAATGAAAATCTGAAAAAATTGCTCGAGAAGGACAGCGCCGGACAGGCCGAGGAAGCCAAAACTAATGAGGAGTAGATTATGCTATTTTTCCTTCTGGCGACGCTATTAATAATAAATAAGGTAGATAATACCGGCGCTTTGCTCTACAGCAGTACGCCGGTGCAGCAGGGCTTGGTCAATAGCTTTTTCGAAGAGGGCTACGGCAACCCAAATCATATATTTCGGCCGCCGCCGCCTTTGGCAAAATCTCCCTGGGTGGCACCGAACCGGCTGATCACCGCCAGTTCAGCGGTAGTCGTTGATTTAGACAGCGGTACCGTGCTTTGGCAGAAGAATGCCGAGGCGGTGTCTCCGCTGGCCAGCCTGACGAAACTGGTTACGGCCCTGGTTTTTTTAAAAAATAAAGTAGATTTTTCGCAGGAAATAGAAATCATTGAGAGCGATAATAGCAATGCCGAGGGCAGCCGCCTTTACGTAAAAGCAGGGGAAAAGGTAACGGTTGGTGATTTGTTTTATGCCAGCCTGGT
This sequence comes from Patescibacteria group bacterium, assembly GCA_041660605.1. Taxonomy (GTDB): domain Bacteria; phylum Patescibacteriota; class Patescibacteriia; order UBA10025; family JAHIVO01; genus JBAZWB01. The sequence continues at coordinate 27,552 of JBAZWB010000002.1, read as the reverse complement.
CGGTTCCGCCAATAATGCCACCAAAGCCCTGGCACGCTCGACCGGATTGTCCGAGCAGGAATTTATCGCGCAGATGGATGAGCTAGCCGGCAAGTACGCCCTGCTGCATACTGTTTTTTATGATGTTACCGGGTTGGACCCGAGAAACACTTCGACAGTCAAGGAATACGCGCAATTAGCGCAGTACGCGCTGAATAATATGCAGATTCGCGATGCCCTGACCAGGAAAGAATACATTTTTGAAACGATCGACCGGAAGATTACGCATAAGATTACCAATACGGACAAGCTTTTGAATGACAGCGAAATAAATCTGGTTGGCGCCAAAACCGGATTTATCAATGAAGCAGGCTTTACATTTGTCTGCCAGTCGGAACTGAACGGAAAACGGGTGATGGTGCTTTTATTCAATTGTTCTACGGGCGATGACAGGTTCGCAGAAGCCAAGGCGCTTATCAGCTGGGCATATGGCAATTATAATTGGCTGTAGTTTTTTTACCCCGGCGCCAGATGCAGGGCTCCACAAAAAGGTCAATTTAAGGTATGTTTAATGTATTACTATGAAGAAATCTTACATAATAGCCAACTGGAAAATGAACCTGGATTTGCGCCAGATTAAGCGTTTTTTTTCTAATTTTGATATTAGCGATATTCAAACGGAAAAATTAAACCTGATTATCTGCCCTCCAATTGTTTTTTTTGAATATGTCGGGCAGGCGATCGGAGACAGGCCGATTGAGATAGGGGCGCAGAATATTTTCTGGGAAGAGGAGGGGCCATATACCGGCGAGATTTCCGCTCATCAGCTGGCTGATGCAGGCTGTAAATACGTCATCATCGGGCACTCAGAAAGGCGCCAGTTGTTCAATGAAGACGATGCTCTGGTCAACAAAAAAGTTAAAATTGCATTAAAGAACCGTTTGGTGCCCATCGTCTGCCTGGGAGAGAATCTGGAAGAGAAGGAAACCGGCTTGACTAAGAAAGTCATAGAGCAAAAAATCAAAAAATGCTTTTCTGACGTCCGCAGTTTTGAAATGAAAAAAGTGATCATCGCCTATGAACCGATGTGGGCCATCAGCACCAGCCAGGAGAACCCCTCCGGCCAGGCGGATAGTCCGGAAGGAGCACAGGTAGTCCATAAGCTGATTCGCCGGGTGGTGGAGAATATGTTTGATCCATATACAGCCAAGGCGGTTACCATCATATACGGCGGTTCAGTCGATGCTGAAAATGTCGGAGGTTTTGCAGCCATGGAAGATATTCAGGGAGTGCTGGTCGGTAGCGCCAGCCGGCAGCCGGAAAGCTTTAAGAAAATAATCATCCCATTTATTAATAAATAATTTATGCTAGTACACCTTTCGGAGTTATTAAAAGACGCAAAAAAGAAAAAATACGCGATCGGCGCGTTCAATATCGAGAATCTGGAAACAACTTTGGGCGTAGTCAGAGCCGCGGTAAAAAAGAATTCTCCGGCTATTCTGCAGGTTTCCGAAACCAGCATCCAGTATGCCGGCCTGAAGGCGATAACCAGCATTGTGCAGGCGATCGCCCTGGTAGAGAGCGGGAAGGTGCCATTAGCCCTGCATTTGGATCATGGCAAGAGCTTCCGTTCGGTGGCTGAATGCGTCAGGGCCGGGTTTTCTTCCATCATGATGGATGCCTCCGACATGCCGATGATGGAGAATATTATTTTAACCAGGCAGGCAGCTGATTTCGCCCATCGCAAGCAGGTTTTGGCGCAAGGCGAGCTAGGCATCGTTAAAGGCCTGGAAGAGGTCAGCCCGGAAGAGCGTGAAAAGCTGATGACAGACCCTCAGGAAGCCCAGGAATTCGTGCATAAAACCACGGTTGATACGCTGGCTGTAGCCGTGGGTAATGTCCATGGCGTTGTTAAGATGCAAAAAGGCAATCCTGGCCTAGATCTGGAGCGTCTGGCCTCTATTAATAAACTGATTCCAGGCGTGCCTTTGGTTTTGCATGGCGCATCGGGTTTGCCGCCGGAACAGATTAAAAAGGCGATTTTTAACGGCATAATGATAATAAATATTGATACTGAAATACGCTTAGCCTTTGCGGAATCATTAAAAGAGACATTAGCCAGCAATACGGAAATGTTTGATCCGCGGGAAATTTTGTCGCCTTCAATCAGCGCCATACAGCGCGTCGTAGAGGAAAAGCTGGAAATATTCGGCAGCGCCCATAAGATTAAATAAATTTAAAATTAATTATAAATATTATGCCAATAAGAATCGCTATTAATGGTTTCGGGAGAATCGGACGGGCAGTTTTCAAAATAGCTTTGGAGAAAAAAGATATTGAGGTGGTGGCTATAAATGATTTGACCGACACGGAGACCCTCGCCCATCTTCTGAGATATGATACTGTTTACGGCAGGTATGAAAAAAAAATCAGCCATACCGGAAAAAGCCTGATAGTGGATAAAAATGAATACGAGGTGCTGTCACAAAAAGAACCGGCAAAATTGCCCTGGGGCAAAAAAAAGATTGATGTGGTTGTAGAATCAACCGGACGCTTCGTGACAGCAGAGCTAGCGGGTACTCATCTTGAAGCGGGAGCGAAACGTGTGATAATTTCCGCTCCAGCTAAAGGCGGAAACGTTGATACTATTGTCATGGGAGTTAATGACGAAAAAATTAAAGGCCAGAAAATAATTTCCAACGCTTCCTGCACCACCAATTGCATTTCACCGGTAATGAAAGTACTGCAAAAAGAATTTGGCATAAAAAAAGCGGGGATGACTACGGTACATTCCTATACCGCGGATCAGAACCTGGTGGACGGACCACATAAGGATTTACGCCGGGCGAGAGCAGCGGCGCAGAATATCGTCCCGACCACTACCGGTGCGGCCATTGCTACCACGGAAACCATCCCGGAGATTAAGGGGTTGTTCGACGGATTGGCTATTCGCGTGCCTACGCCTATTGTTTCCTTGTCAGATATAACCGCTTTGTTGGAGAGGAAGGTTACGGTTGAAGAGGTAAATAAAGCCCTGGTAAAAGCCGCTAATGATAAGAATTTTGCAGAAGTCATGGAAGTAACTAAAGAACCCGTGGTTTCTTCGGATCTTATAGGCAATCCGCATGCTTCTATTGTAGATCTAAGCCTGACCAAGGTAATTGGAGGAGATTTAGTTAAGGTAATTGCCTGGTATGATAATGAATGGGGTTACGCTAACGCCCTGGTCCGGGCTTGCCAGACTCTTGGTAATAATTTGTAATTGTAGTATAATAGGGGTATTAAGAAAGGGGGTGTAATAATGATTTTCAGAAATAAGTATATACCGATTGCATTTATTGTTTTTGGTATAATGTGCGGAATTTTTGGGTTTGTCACCGAGGTGAGGAACGAGGTTATTATCATCTCCTCAGCATTTTATCTGCAGATGGGAATCTTATCCATTTTAGCGGCTATTTACTTCGAAACAGCCAGAAAATAAGATCAAGAGTATCTACTGATACCGGGCAAAGGGGACAGAAGATGTGGTCTGGTTTTTTGTAGCTCTTGATTTTTTTTAATCTTATTTGATAAGCTTATTGTAGGCAAAAAATAGGATTATATTGGTTCAACGAAAGATTTACCTCAAAGGATTATTAAGCACCAAAGAGGTGGAGTAAAATATGCAAAATCTAGACTGCCAGTTGCGCTTGTTTTTAGTGAAGAGCTTAGAACATATTCAGATGCGCGAAAAAGAGAACGCCAGATAAAGTCTTGGAAAAAGAGAATTGCAATAGAGCGATTAATAAAAAGCTACTCTATGCCGTTATCGTCCCCCGCACTTTATTCGCTCCGCTCATAAGTACGGGGCAGGTAGCCCGGGGGTGATATCAGATTTCCTACCCGCATGCCGCGTTCGTCTAGTTTGGTCTAGGACACCTGGTTCTCATCCAGGAGATCGTGGGTTCGAATCCCACACGCGGTACCAGAATGTTAGTTAGTAGTAAGTAGAATGTAGTGTTTGGTAAGTAGTAAGTTAGTTAGGTTTACAAATAATATATTTTCATCTCCATAAGGTAATATATCATTAAGAAAAAAACAATATGCATTTTTTAATCAGATTGTTATTAAATGCTGGCGCGTTGCTGGTAGTAGCCTCATTTTTAAGCGGCTTTCATGTTGACTCATTTTGGCCAACAGCTATTTTAGCAGCTTTAATTTTGGGTATTGCCAACGCGATATTAAAACCAATTCTGGTAATATTAACACTGCCTATAAATATTCTTACACTTGGTTTATTCACTTTTATAATTAATGCCGGCTTGCTGTATCTAGTAGCTTCAGTGGTTACGGGTTTTTCTATTGACTCATTTTGGCCAACGGCAGTATTGGGCGGGCTAATCTTATGGGTTATCTCCTGGTTTACCAATGCCATTACCAAAAAATAATTGAATATATAAAAATATGATAACCGCTTGGTATTCGTTAATAATCGGAATTTTATTAAGCTTAAATGGCGTGCTTTTTCTTATTTTTACCGTAAAAGATTTTCAGATGCCCAATTGGTATATTGGTATTTTAATTTTGATTGGATTGGTAGGCATTATTTTCGGTTTTTCAACTTTTGCTAAAAAGAAGAAGGAAATTAGCGCAGCCGCCGCGGAAGCTGAAAAACCAGAAGAAGATGTTTTAGAATAAATTAGTATTTTATAAAAAGGGTGTAATTTAATTATTATGCTTTTTTAACTTGCAAAAAATTAAATTTTGTGTTATAATTTATTCATTAGCATGTTAAATATTGGCCAAAATAAAAAACAAAAATCAATCAAAACCAGAAAAATAACACTATTTTGGAGTATTATTGGTATAATACTTTTTTTTGTTATGATTGGCTATTTATATTTTGTACAGACACCAAAACCATCTTTGGTTATGAAGATGGAGAATGGCCTCGTAACCACCGATTCTACCCTGGAATTTCATTTTAACCTGCCGGTGGTCAGAAATCTGAAAATTGAAGTAACGCCCGAAGTATATGGTGAGACGGAATATGGCCGCTATTTATTTACTAATCATCTATCCAGATCTATCGTCTTCCGACCGGAGCTAACCTGGAAACCCGGGACAACTTATGAAGTTGTTGTTTCAAATGTAAAAAGCATCCTGCCTTCATTTTGGCAGTCAAAAAGTTACACTTATACTTTTCAGGTTGAAGATGCGCCGAAAATAGATTCTATTTCACCTGCCAACGATCAGCCGATCAGTCCGGAAGTTGTCTGGGAGATCACCCTGGATAAAAACAGTAAAAAGTTGACAGAGTATCAGTTCAGTCTGGTCCCGGAGGCTGAGATGGAAGTAACCAGCGATAATGGCGGAAAAATATTTACGGTTAAACCCCAGGAGCATCTGTTGCAAGGCCAGAAGTACACTTTTAAAATTTTCAAAAAAAATATTCGTTATACTTTTGGCACCGATGAGGTTGGCTATCAGGCGGAGCCGGAGTTAATCAAGGAAACTGAATGGCAGGTGCAGGAGGCCCCGGGCATTGTTGATTTTTCTCCGACCGGTGACAATGTTTCCCTTGGGCAGTCAGTCTCCATAACTTTGGACAAAAATGTGGACATGGATTCATTTAGCAATAATATTAAGATAGAGCCGGCAGTAGAAGGCCAGTGGAAAACCGACGACTATAAAACAATAACTTTTCAGTCAGCCGCCCTGAAGAAAGACACGGAATATACGGTCACTCTGGCCGCCGGCACTAAAACTTTCGACGGTGGCTATCTGGAGAAGGATTCCGTGCATCAGTTTAAGACATTAGGGCCGGTACGTGTTTCTGAAGCCTTTCCCGACAATGGATATTCCGGCATTGGGATTAACAGCGCCATTAAAACAACCTTTGACCAGGCGGTTGATAAAAAATCCGCGGAGGGCAAGTTTTCTATTTCACCCGCGACTGAGGGAGTATTCAGCTGGGATGGCAATGCCATGATTTTTACGCCGACGGCACCGCTCAGCTATAATACCGCCTACGCATTTTCGCTGGCATCGGGCGTTAAGGCTGGGGCAGGTTACGCTTCGGAAGAAAAATATGAATATTCTTTCACCACGGAGCTTTCCGTTACTAAATTGAATGTCGCTTTCCACCGGCAGGAGCATAATTTAAGCTGTGAAGTGGCCACCTTAGTGATGGCTCTAAAATTCCGGGGAGTGGACGTTTCAGAAGCCACTTTGATTGACGCCATTGGCTTTGATACCACGCCAAAATCGGACGGCGTCTGGGGCAATCCTAATCTGGCTTTTGTCGGCGATATTGACGGGCACCAGCCGTCCACCGGCTACGGCGTTTACTGGCAGCCGATCGCCCAGGCTGCCCGCGCTTACCGCACTGCCCGGGCTTTTACCGACGGCAGCCTGGCGGATTTAACCTCGGAAATCAAGAAAGGCAACCCGGTGATTGTCTGGGGTACGGCGGGCAGCGGCACGCGCATTGACTGGAAAACTCCGCAAGGCGGAACCGTGGTGGCCATTAACGGCGAGCACACGCGCCTGGTTATCGGCTTTATCGGCTCGGCGGATAACCCCACCAAGATCATCACCCTAGACCCTTTATCTGGTGAAAAATATTTTACCAAGGACAGCTTTTTCCATAACTGGAGTCTTTTGAACAATAGCGGAGTGGTGGTTGAGTAGGGGGTAGTAGGTTGTGGGTAGTTGGTAGTAGGTTGAGGGTTGTTAGTAGTTAGTAGTATATTGTAAGTAGCTTAATTGTTAAAGGCCTTGAAATAATCAAGGTAATTTGCTATATTAGCCTGTTATGCCAGAACAACGACCAACAAACCAATGTCAGTACTGCGGCTTTCCGGTTGAATTCGGAGAGCATGATTGCCCGAATGCGCCAGCGCGCACTGAGGAAGATTCTGAATTATATAAAAATTTATCCGATACTTTGCCTGACCCTGATCCGCAAAATGATATTGAGGGGGATTTTGATTTTCCCGAGGATGATACTGGTACTTTAGAGACCATTGACGCGAAGAATTTTCGCGCAACAGGGAAGGAGAAAGTGAAAAAAGTTTTAACGAGGCTGGTGTTATGGGGATCCCTTACCGCTACGTCATTAGTTGGATTAGATATAGCATACCGACAAACAGATAAAGTTCCGAAAGGGCTAGGGGAGCCTCTTGATGAACTGCTTTATGACATGGGCGTGATGGAAACAAAGGCAATGACGCCGGATTACAAGCGGGCGGATAAGCAAATTCGACAGATGGCTCAAGAAAAACAAAAAAGAATTGAAAGAATTACTGAGTTTCGCGAGCAGCACAAGGAGGATATAGAATATTTAACTTCAATATATGGCGAAGATATGGTAAATTATTTTCTTGGGTCGTTTCATATTGGAGAAAAAAAAGAAGTGAAACAGGATACATCCGAGGTGGCAGTCGTTGGTTTTGAGGAGGTAGGCTATTCTAATGAAGATTTTAAAAAATTTATCGTGCAAACCCATCCGCAAGGCTGGGTAAACGACGAAGTTGATTCAATTATCTATAAAGTTAATGCAGACTCCGTTGATTTGGCCATGCCCGAGCAATATAATATGAAAAGCGAAAAAAAAGCAGCTCGGGCGCGCCTTAAGCCAAGCGGAGTAACGTCTATCGATATAATGCCAACCAGTAGACCATTGAGAGACATTTCCGATGTTACCGATCACGAACTGGGTCACGCCCATGACTGGAGATCTGATATTACCCTGACACCCGAAGAACGTTTTAAGCTTTTTGTTGAAGTCACCGAGCGCTACTGCCAGGGAGGAAATGCTTATCACTCAGATTATGTTGAGTCAATTACTAACGAAGATGAGCATCAGAATGCAGAAAATAGAGTTATTGAGTATTGGGCGGAAATATGCGAAAAATATTTTTCAGATCCGGATAGCCTAAAAAGCGGTCACCCGGAGGATTTTCAGATAGTTGATGAATTGGTAAAGAATAAGTACGATAACAGCTTTAATCCTACCGAAAATGCTAAAAAGAGGTCCGAAGCGATTTCTAAGGCTGAGACTAAAAAGGATGCTGATCTCATAAAAAAAATCGTTAAAGCCCTGCCTCCCGAGACACGGACGGACATTGATATACTAATAATGGAGAATGCACGTGATATGCACCGACAGGATTTTCTTACTGATAGTTTCACCAGTGATAATGAAATACTCAAGCAGCGCATCAAAGGTATTCTTAGTCAGCATAATATATCATTACCAGATAATGAGATTTATGAACTTTCCAACTACATTTATAATTCCGCCGGAAAAGAGTTTCGTGAACATAGGAAGGAATGGAGCGCAGCCATGAGCGCTGATATTATAAATAGTCTCAGTCCGGAAATGCAAAATGAACTGAAGGATTATACTGAACGAACCATAAAAGAGTTGGAAGCAAATTGCACTCAGGAGAATTTCAGTTACAGTGTTTTTGAGAAAAACGTACTGCAGGAGCTTGAATCCATGTGCAAAAAATACGGAGTACATACTGATTCAAAAATTCTAATTCGTGTGGTATTACCATCATGACAACATCCATTAAAATCATTACAAAGCAAAAAGAAATTGCCAGCATCAGAATAACCTCCGATAAATTTAAAATCGTAACTAAAAATGCGAGATTATTTTTACGTTTGCAGTCTTTGGTAAACCATTGCTGGAAAAATGGTTTAATCCATTTCACCAGCGGGCATGGCGTGAAATCCCATTCCATCGTTATTTATAGTAAACGGATAATGCCCGGCCATCCGGCGTTTATAGATGAATTAATCCGTCAGCTAGGACATGAACCCTGGATTGCCAGTGTTAATCGTGAAGAAGAGGCTGAGATAAGTATCCTACGGAACAAAATCAGGAAAGAAATTATAAAATATTTCAAGATACCCTCTTTACGGATAAAAATTATGGCTATTGTTAATAGACTAAACTTTTTAACAGTAGCTCAGCTGAAAGAAATTGATAATGACCTAAGCGATACAGCTGATAAAATATAATTATGCCAGAACAACAGCCAATAAATAGATGCCCCAACTGCGGCTATCCGCTGGAAATCGGGGAGCATGATTGCCCAAATGCGCCAGGGCAAGATTTGAATCAGGAAACGGAGACTGTAGATGGCCACGCTCAAATTCTTGCCAGCGAAGCGAAGCAGAAAAATCGCGCGCGGCCTTTGATGCGCAAACTATTGGGCAGAGACAAGCAGACGCCAGAGATGCGCGCGGAAATGGAAAGTAATCTTTCGCAGGAATTAATGCGACGGATTGAGTCTTTTGATCCTTCCAAAAAAGAAAAAGATAATGCTAATTTTTTTCCATATCGGATGCAGTGCCTGATAAAGATGCTTGAACAAGGTGTTGATAAGGCAGGCAATAGCGATGTCTGGTTTTCCTTTAAGGAAAAGGTTTCTAAGATAAACGATCCTGATGTCGAGCTGATGCGACGGATTATTGCTCGTCCCGAGGTCAAAGAGGCCGTTCTCAGTAAAATGGAGGATTATCTGCTTGCTCTTCCGCGGATAGAGCATTATCGATTAGACGAAATGAATCAGTATTTCTCGTTAATGGGTGGACGGATTCGGCCGCGACTCGCTGACATGATGGCAAAGTCAGATTCCAACCAGGTTGAGAGCATGTTTAAAGAAAAAAACGCGCTGAATAAACGCCTAGGCTTCAAGGAAATGCTCGCTGATGACGAACAAAGAAATAAAATTTTGTCTGGAAGCTATGCTATTTTAGATCAGTATTCGCGATTGAGCGCATTAGAAGGTGAAAATGTTCAAAATAATGATCCTTTCTTTTTGACTCCAGAAGCGCGTAATGTATTTTTAGTCCAGGCAATCAAGTATAAAAACGACGCGCTAGTGCGTAACCGGGAGACATATGAACGAACGGGCCTGCTGGATGATCCTGAGACGTACCGTTTTTTCCTCCAGTATGCCGAGGATAGAAATAGTATTACGGGCTTGATAGCCGATATTGAGGAACAAAAAAATACCCATGAGGCGGCTAAAATAATTTTTGACCCGGCTGAATGGAAAGAGGCGAGTCCCGCAGTATTGAATTGGATGACGAGGGGCGCAAATCCTGAATACAGCAAGCATAGTAAGGCTCCGAAATCCGATGAATCGCGGGCGGCGTTTGACCGCTATGAAACTATCCTTAATTCAATGGCTGAGCCAGAGCAACTCACTAAAGGCAACCAATATTTCACGCGTAAATTTGAAGTAGGCACGACCATGGAAGATGCAGTCAAGCAATTCCTGGCACTGTCGTCTCTTACCGGACGCCAGGAGGATATAGAGCGCAGCCGGCAGGTCTCGGAGCGGCTGTATGCTTTGTACGGACAGGCGGTTAAAAAGATTGATCTGGGAGAAACGTTTCTAAATCGAGGAGAGGAATTACCCAAAGGGTTGGATCATCTCCTGCGCATCGCCGATGCCACCTCGCGCCTTGATCCGGAAAATCGTGAATCGTTCGAACGGGAAATATCAAAAATAATTTCCGTGGGTACAGGAATGATACATCTTGATCGTTCGATCCTCGAGTCGAAAGAGTTCCGAGATAAATTTTCCCTCTTAAAATCACTGGGGGGCTATAGAAATTATGAACAGGAGCAAAAACTCGGCCAGCTTGATGATGATACGAACAAGCTCCACGAATTTGCGGTATATGCGGGCCGCAATTGGCATGATGACCGTTTTGACAAAGAAATCTATTACCATCTCAGTCAATTCGTGAATTATGGCGATGTTATGCGCGCAAAAACCATGTTGGTCAGATTTGCCGGCCAGCACAATGAGGATCGCATGTCGAGCAACTTCCTTCGCGTGCATAAGTCGTCCCCGGAAGAGATCGGCAAGGTACAGCAGATAATTGAAAAGTTTCAGGACGAAAGGCGCGCTAAAAAATACGCCCAACTATACTTTGATCTGCGGTCCAGTTTTTCGCATGAAGAGGCAGTAAGCAAGACCCAGGATATTATTGACAAATATTCGGCGATAGACCCGGTAATTTTATCGGTCAACTGGATTGACGCCCCATGGCTTGTGGACGAAAATAATTACCAGTTTGTGAAGCAGGCATACGGGAAATTTGGAAGCCAATCGCTTGACTTCACGAATGTTTTTGCAACTAAACTTCAAAAAGACAGGAAAGATCTTCCGGCATCTGAAGGAATCGCTGTAATAGAAAAATACCATGCCATAGATGATCGTCTTTTGCATGAGCCATGGATTGGTGGCCAGGAATTATTAAATGACAATATTTATGCATTTGCAGTTGACGGGTATAAACGTTTTGGACACAATGCTCCTGATTATACGAAACTTTTCATTGAGCGGTTAAAAGTTGATCCCGCACTGACTGCTGATAAGGCGATAGATTTTTTAGCCGTAGCAATTGAGAATAATTTTCCGATACGTTTTGAATATCAGCCGCAATATGAAGCAAGCCGTCAAGAGAGCACGGATCAGGTATGGATACAAAAAATGCACACCATGAGCGATGATATGGCGCACGCGCGGCCTCTGGAGAAAAAAGAACGCGGAACTCCGGAATACCGCGCCTTGATCAGGGGCGTGTATCCGGAAAGCGACTATTCCAGGTATGGAGAGAATGAAAAACTCGCTGATAATAACGACCACCTTGAGCAATATACATTTGCCCGTGAAGGATATCGCATGGTCATGAGCGGGGTGCGCGGATATGAACGCACTCAGCCGAGAGATGGAAACTACGAAGAACTTCTTGCACAGTATCAGAAGCGCATAGATACTATCAAAGGCATGGCCGCCAGTCCCGACGCGGTGTATAAGGTTATTGATGAAATGAGAGAAAAGATGAAGCTTCCTACTTTCATGGCTGAGGGAAAAGATAAAGCGCGCTTGTACGGCGCTGATTTACTCGAATTGCTTATGGATCAGCAGGACAGGAAACGTAAGCAGATCCCCCTTGAGCTGAGCGACCAGGAGATCGCGGATCTTGCCATTGCGTACCACATGCGCGGTTGGGGAAATGAATTTGTCCAGGGAACCGCGGATCAGGTTTCTGCTTCGGAGAGCCAGGACACTAAGGATTATATACAGTGGGATGCTCTTTCCAAGTTATTCGTTGAGGATGGCAAACAGACGCTGACAACGCTCTATCAGTCGCTCAAGAGCGATGAAGAGGGGCAAAAGGTCCTTTCTGCGCTTGCCGACCATTACCGCTCAGACGAGACGATGCCCATTGAAAGAATTACCGAACGCCTGGCAGTATCGCAGGAGGCGCTCAAGGGAACGCTATCGAAAATTACCGATACCGCAAAACACCGCGGGGTGGTCATAAAGCGCGTGACGAATGACGTCATCGGCATGTCGCAGGAAATGCTGAAGGGTTTATCAGCTAATGACCGAACACAGGCGCAGGCGGCATTAAAGGAGTTTATCGAAGGAATGGTCCCGCAGGAAGGTGACTATCTCCAAGCAATAACCGACCCATCCACAGCGCAAAAATTGCTTGCCACTCTGCAGGAATATTCTTTTCATCCTCTGCAGGCCGTGGAGAAAGTGCTGGCTGCGGATATCGGTGTTGTCCAGCGCGAAGTCGGGTCCTATCGTACGATAACAGAGCAAGATCAAGTGCAGACGCGGAAAGGCGTAAAGACTGTTGAAAAACAGCAGACAGCGCGAAAGATTGTCGGCTATTTCAGCAAGACCGCTGAAGTGGCTAACGCGCGCGCCGCGGCCCGTATCTGTATCGCAGTTAACACGGAGATGTGGAATAATAAGGACTATTTTGAGTTCGTAATGTTTAATGAAGAGACGAAGACGTGTGAGGGCACAGTTATGCTTTTAAACATGCAGGAGAGCGACGGTAAAAAATATCTGCTCTATTGCCCGAACCCCAGCGAACACCTGCTAACGCAGGTATCATATGAGGATTGCTATAAGCAGCTGACGCCGGTGATAATAAACTTCGCCAGAGAAAATGGCTTTGATGGCTTAGTGTTGAGTGAAAAAGTAGAAGGAGCGTCAACGAACCGTACGGGCGGTTTCGCTTCGACATTGCAGAATAACAAATTAAAGAAATCCAACGGCGAACTTGAATACGCACCCGTAAAAAAAGTGCATAGCTTAAGCAAGGGCTATGATTATGGCGGCAGTGGGATGAAATTAAATTATATTTGGAAACGCTAAATTATATACCCAAACCCCAGCCGACAATTAATTGCCCTTTCTGCGACTTTCCGCTGGTAATTGGGGGGGGCGCTTGACTTCGGGCCAGTTTTAACTTATACTCAATGGAATCATTATGAAAACACGCAGAGCTTTAACTGAAGTAATTATATTTCTAATATTTGTCGCCGCCCTGGCCTATATTTTCCGGGTGGATATTTCTAATTTATGGAAAGAATGGATGGCTGAACCGACGCCCGAGCCGATTACTTACGAGGAAGTTGTTAATCGCCGCACCAATCAAAACGCCAATTTGAATTCCAATAGTAATACAAATACCAATGTTAATTCAGCGCCTGAACCAGAAGTGGAGATTCCTGCGGAATTTAATTTGACTGTGCCTTTTACCACCCAGTCGCCATTTGCCGAATGGAATGAACAGGATGAAGAATCCTGTGAAGAGGCGGCTTCGTTGATTGTGCACTTTTACTGGCAGCACAAGACTTTTACCAAAGACATCGCTAAGGAGGAGCTGCAGAAGATTGTTGATTATGAAAACGAAACCCTGGGTTTTTATAAAGACACGACTGCCGAGCAGACTGCGGAGGTTATCAGGGGGCTTTGGGGTTATAAAAAAGTGGAAGTTAAATATGGCATTACGATTGAAGATATAAAAACGGAATTAGCGCAGGGCCGGCCGGTAATTTTACCAACCGCCGGCAGGATGCTGGGTAATCCTAATTTTAAATCTCCCGGCCCGCTTTACCATATGATAGTGGTGCGCGGCTGGACTAAGGAGATGATTATTACTAATGATCCGGGCACCCGGAAAGGTGAGCAATATCAGTACTCGCCTGATGTGTTGTATAACGCCATACACGATTGGAACAGCGGCGACGTGGATAACGGGCAGAAAGCGATGATCGTCGTCTGGCCGAATGAATAATTTACATTTGACAGAGGCTGAGAAGTTTGATATTGTACACTATTCAAGTAGTGCATTTTTTTGTTGGAAATTATAGAACTTTAATTTATCAGGAATGAGAGGGATTCATGGAAAAAAAAGAGCGCCGGCTGACACAGCTGCAGATTTGGTTTAAGCTTGACGACATTGACTCGTTCTTCCATCAATTAAGATCCAGGGCCGGTTGCCAATGGTTAAGAGTGAGTCATCATGGCAGTGACTTCTTAATAAAACAAGAAGTTGAACGAGCCAGGATAGTTTATTCCGAATTGATTGCTGAGCTGGGCGAGAGGTTTGGCGTAATCCCGCCTCCCGCGACACAGGAAATCGCTGATTATCAGGGAATGCATAAGGCACCGGCTGGTAGGATATATTACCGGGAATGGTATGAGCGCATGAGAGCCAAATACTATGAGGAAATATATCGCCAGCTTATTTGCTCCGCGTGTCCGTTTTCAACAGGTATTGGTGCCTTTACAGAGGATAATCGTTATCCTTGCCGAAAAGCGCCTGAAGAGGGCATGCTCATGGTGACAGACCTCCACATCTGCGGTATGGTGGTCCGCAAGCGCTACGGCAAAGGTGATGTAGGCTGGACCGAACAGGAGTGGTACGACGCTATTCTCCAGGAATATGAATCCACCCGGCTTAGGCAGGTTAAAGCCAAACAAAAACGGCTCATAAAGGCCGCAGAAACTTCTCAGGAATAGCAATCGCCTTTGATAGATTGCTGGACTCGGTCGTCGCGTACGATCGGGTTTTTTATTTGAATGATAGACAGAATAATAGTATACTGTTAAAAAGATAGTAGCCCCGTATTTATTATGGGGATTAATTATACTTCAAAGTGAAAAAAACCATTTTTTTTGTCACCACCGTGTTAGCCGGTGTCGGCCTTATTTTATTGTCCTATTTCGGCTTGAAATTTGGGCAGACAATTTTAAATATAAATACACCGCCAGTCAACAGCGATAATTCGCGGACATAATATGCAATCAAATAAAAAAAGAGTCGGGAAGCCCGGCTCTTTGCATTTTGGCGATGGTATTAATCATAGTCAGCTGTTTCAATGCTGATAATCGGCCGTGAATGATAAGTGTCGACACCGTCCGGATGAAGTTGAATGGTAAAATTCTTCCCTACCTCGACTTTTATCTTCAACACTTTGGGAACTTTTTCTCCCACTGCGTGTTCGCCGACAATTTTCAGGATAGTTCTCGGCATTGTAGTATGACCCAGAATCTTGCCCTGATACGTCTCGGTGCCATTCTTGGTGATAGTGCGAATGCCGGTTGCGTCCGGCTTGCTGATTTCCAGAGTAGTTGTGTTGCCTTCAGTGCCGGTTATTATCGTCACGGCAATGTTTTCTTCACGACGAAATGATGTAATCTGTCGCATAGTTAATGTGCTCCTTGGTTTTCTGTTTTGTTTTTGATCGTTCATAATACCAGATCAGCGCTATTTGTCAATATTAGATAAAGAAATATGGTTTTGTGTTATAATTAAAACATGGAAAAAGAACTAACCCCAGAGCAAATCAAACAGCTGAAAAAAGCCAAGTTAATACTGTGGCTGGGATTGTTTACAATAGTTTTTATTGGTTTGATTACGGCTGTCTATTTCGTTTTTTTAAAACAAGCGGGTACGAATACTAATACGAATATTAATTCTAAAGTAAATACGAATAAGACCTTAAACACGAACTCCGCTGGTGTTCCCATTGATGATATTTTTTCCAATAAAATAGTGTATGGAATCGGCCTGGATTCGACTTTAATTCCGAAGTTGCAGGCAGACTGCCAGGAGCGGGGAGGCGCATTCAGCGAATGCGGCAGCCCGTGCGGCCCAGAAGCGGAATATTGCATTACCGTATGCGCTTATACCTGCGAGCTGGGGAGTAATACGAATACTGTCCCAGCTGACGAACAGACCTGTCTGAGCCGGGGCGGTAAGTGGGGGCCAATCGGTATGGGCCAAACGAAGAGATGCAATCTGCCAACTGCCGACGGTGGAAAAACCTGTACAGACGGGAGTCAGTGCGGGGCGGGTATTTGTAAGCTCGGTGCTATTGATGACAGTCAATTAAATAAAAATATTCCATTAAGCGGTACCTGCCCGGCCTGGAGCATAAACGTTGGTTGCCTTGGCCAGTTAGTAGAAGAGGGGAAGGCAGTAACAGGACCGTGTTTTGATTAGAAATTAAGAATTTTTAAATTAAATAAATTTATGGAAACACCACAGAAGCATTCTTTAAAATTTGCGCCACTGCTGATTATTATCGTGGTTGTTTTAGCTATCGGGGTAGGGATTTATGCGGCGCTTGTCCATGATGATTCGACGTCGAAACTTGCAAATAAAAATACCGGAGTTAGAAATACAAACATTAATATCAATGTAAATACGGTTGAACAAAATATTAATGAAATTACCAATATAAATGTCCCCGTGAATTCTGAGGTAAATCCAACGGTGATTGTAGCGCCGCATGATACAACTGCCGCTTCTGAATCAACAAAATGGCAAACGATAAAGTACCAGCACGGAGACCATGGTTTATCATTAGATATCCCAACGGATTGGACTTTTAATGAATCGGGCATGGGCTTGAATGACGGGGATGGATTATTTTCAGCATATGGACAATATGGTACTTCTCAAGACAGATATTACCTTAATTTAAGTGTAATTTATCATAAAAACGACAGCCATGATACGCTTGCGCAGTGGGTTGAAAAGTACAAAAGCAATCGTTCAACAGAATTTCTTTTTAATGAGCCAGTTGCGTTTGAGGGAGAAAATAAAATTTTTATTTTAAACATAGCGGAAACGCACCAGGATTATACTGATTTATGGGGTTTTATTGATGGCGGGGATCGGGTTTATGAAATTAACTTTTCTGGTTCTGTTAGATCATTAACCACACAAGCAGGAGTAATTAATGATATTTTAAAAAGTGTAAAATTTATTGAAAAGATGCCCTTGTTATCTATTCCAGCAGTAAAAAATACAACATCTTTTTCAGCTAACGACGGATATGCATTGAAAATCAACTGGCTAAAGGAACCTATAGAATTAAATATAATTGATCCAGTTATCGAAAGTCTGGATGGTTCTTATGGGTTTCGCCAATATTATAAAGAAGGCGAAATCGCTAATGGTAGGTATGCCGGTGATTATTTGGTTGTTATTTTGCAATTTGGGGAAATGGGGTGGCGGGATCTATATAGAGTTGTTTACGATCCTGATAAATTGTCCTTAACCTATCTTGAAAAATATTCTGATAATCTTTCATATTTTACAATTCCATTTATATATGATATTGCCTCTACAATTTCTGGATTAGATTATCCAACAGTGATAGATATTCCTAATTCAAAGGTTGATTTAGCCGCCGAAATATTCGACCTTAAAAAGCGTTCTACTGAATATCCTCAAGCCCAGGCAGTGTTTACTGATGCCTCAATGGGAGCAGTATATTTCGATCCCCAGTATAATTGTTATTTCATCGTTATGCCGGACGGCATGGTAAGGCTATACCACCTCAAACTTAAATTTATAAAAGATTTTGCAGAGCGTGAGCATTTCTCGTCTTCAAACAGTTTTATCCCGGAAATTACTTGGAGCGACGGGAATTCAAATTCAGCTGAATATACTTTTAATGAACCGACTGGCGGATGCGGCAGTAGTACTTGTCACGCCATCTTCACTGAGGAAGAAATGGGCGGACTGGACAAACTGAAGGCCGCAGGCAAGACCAGTACCGGGGATAAAGTTTATGAATACATTGATAAAAATAATGAAGTATTAAGGGAAACTTACGATCAATTTTATTTACCGCAGGAAGATACAAAGCCTGATTATGAAACGTTTACCGCTTCGCATCCATTCTTCTATTGGAAGGATCCGTTTGACCATTGGGTGCGCTTCAAACAAGTGTCTTTTCTGCCCGCAGTGGAGTGCGGCAAGCCCGTCATTTATTTGTATCCTGAGCAAACAACTAAGGTAAATGTCCAGGTGGCTCCAAACGGCGGCTTTTCTTTGACTGATCCGGTTTATCCAAACGGCGGGTGGAATGTTACAGCTCACCCAAATGGGGAGCTGGAATATGATGGTATGGCAACTTATCCATATCTTTTCTGGGAAGGATTCGGTTTTAATTATGAAATGCCTAAGCAGGGTTTTGTCGTAAAAAATACCGAAGTAGCTGCACTTTTACAGGATAAGCTGACATTATTAGGCCTTAATGCGCAAGAAAAATCGGACTTTTTAAACTTTTGGGTGCCGAAGTTGCAGGATAGTCCGTACTACTTTATTACATTTGTTGATCAGTCCGCATTTGAGAAACTTGCCCCTTTAACAGTTGCGCCTGCGCCTGATTCTATTATCCGAGTGTTCATGGACTATCAGCCGCTTGAATCTCCTTATTCAGTTGAACCATTAAATATTAAAACACCACAACGATATGGGTTTACCGTGGTTGAGTGGGGCGGTGCGCTTCACTAAGCTTATAGTGTTGCTGCTTGCTGGTTTGATTGCTGGCGGTTTCACAGCCTGGGCGCTGGTTAATAATTCAGATATTGTAGCCAACATAAATCAGGGACCAGTAAACGCATCAAATGAATTGGCGCATCGTTCATTTTTCTTAAAATCTGATGTTTACGATCGCGGATACGAGGGAGCTGACGGCACTTTAGAACTAGATTCAGTATCGGCAGGGATCGTACCGCATCATTTATTGGCTAATCATAAATTAGGTAATTTTTTCGGTACGCTAGGTGCCCGAGAGCAATATGATACAATTGTGCTAATTGGCCCTGATCATATGAATCGCAGTTATTATCACTTAGCTACTTCAGAAGCTTCTTGGGATACGCCATATGGAAAAGTTGAACCAACTTCGGATATTATAAACGAATTGTTAGGCAGAAGCGTTATTCAGGTTGATGAGAAAATATTTACTGCTGAACATTCAATAAACGGATTAGTGCCATTTATTCGCCGAAGTTTTCCAGGCGCGAGAATAATCCCGATTACAGTCCAGGCCAACACCAGTAACGAGTCAATTGACGCATTGGCCACAGCGCTTAACGAAATACTTCCTATCCGATCATTAGTCCTGGCAAGTGTGGATTTTGCTCATTATGTTTCACATGAAGAAGC
Organism: Patescibacteria group bacterium; assembly: GCA_041660605.1. Lineage (GTDB taxonomy): Bacteria > Patescibacteriota > Patescibacteriia > UBA10025 > JAHIVO01 > JBAZWB01. The sequence continues at coordinate 8,274 of JBAZWB010000002.1, read as the reverse complement.
GATGAGGCAGAATGGAGTCAACATTCCATTATTGCAACAGATGAATCCTGACTTAGTAAACCAACTCTTTGTTGATTCCCCTCAGACCGTACGGGCAGTACTTAAATATTTACAACTTCGTGAAGTGGGCAATTACCAGTTACTTGATTCAAGCGATAGTGCTGAGGTGACAGGGGAATATGATGTTCCGGAAGTGACCAGTTATATAACAATGTATTTTGGTAACAAATAAATTAAATATATGGAAACTCCACAGAAGAATTCAATAAAAATAACCCCTTTGCTGATTATCATCGTGGTTGTTTTAGCTATCGGGGTAGGAATTTATGCGGCGTTTGTTCATGATGACTCGACTTTAACAATAGTAAATAAGAACGCCACTGTTCGAAATACAAATCTGAATACTAACGCAGCTGCACAAAATACAAATGTTGCGACAAATGCAAGTAACCCTGCTGGTGATACTGTGACAGGTGAATTTCAATCTTATTATCATGAAGAAGCGCCCTGGAGTAATTATAATTTTTATTATAAAAATGGCAAACTATATCATTACTTGTCTGCTACTCTAGCAGAATCGTTAGACGTTGGGTTTGATGCTAGTACGTATCACGTTCAGGCGACGCGCTATGGATTACTTTTTTGGAAAAAAGGAGAAACTAAAACTACTCGTTTTGATAGTTTTGGTGATCAGGATATAGAGTATGAGACTGGTGTTAATCCAGAGTTTTACTTATTTAATACTAGCACTCTAGTCCTAACTAAGCTTCCTAATGTTTCCCCTTGGGTAGTTGGCAGTGAGATTTTTGAACAGGTATATAATGTAAACTCATCGATTAACCAATCAAAAATAATAATTGAAATCGGTAAATTTGATATTCATTCTCAAGCGTTTGAACCAGGACTTGTGAGTCCACAGCCACTTGAGTCCCGGGGGATCGTGTATGATATTGCAAGTAATTCTTTTACAAACGAAGACCCGATCAGTATATACAAATCAGCTCATCATGTTTCAACCACTCTTTTTGACAATATAATTTGGGATAGTGGACATGACGTTTTAGTTGCTGTACCGTACGGAGAAGGTTGTGGATCGTTTTCGACAATATCATTTATTAATCTAAAGACAAAGACCGAAGAAACAGTGGGAAGTCCGAAAGGCGAGTGGGGAGGATATGATTACATCAATGAAACGTGCAATCCGCACAATGGAGCAAGCCCTGATGGAAAGTGGCAAATTCTATACGGGGAGATAGAAGGGAATCAAACTAAGTATCGTCTTTATAGCCCTGAGACAACATCTGAAGTATTAAAAACGGTTACGATTGATGGTTTAGTTTCTCCGAAATCGTGGGATTTGTCTGGCAGGTATCCTGTTATTACAAACGAAAATGGCACGACAGTTGATTTTAATGTCTAGTAACTAGTATTTTGGTTACTTAATAATAAAAAACCCGAATTAGCACTCTTGACGTGAGAGTGCTAATTGATTTATAATACCTATACAAATATATGAATGACAGAAAAAGCGCTTTACTTAGCGCCATAATCAAGGAGCATGTTGAAACCGGCAATACCGTCGCCTCTAAAACTATTGTGGATAACCACAATTTTAAGCTTTCACCAGCGACTATCAGGAATGAAATGGTAGTCCTGGAAAAAGAAGGCTTTATTTATCAGCCATACACGTCGGCTGGTCGCATACCCACGGAAAAAGGATGGAAATTTTACATTGAGAATTTTTTAAAAGATATTGAACTGTCTAACAAGCAGAAAGGGTTTCTGGAGGGATTGCTGAAAGAAAAGGGCTTGACTAAGGAGTCAGTAGTGAAAAAAGTCGCCAAGGGCCTGGCTGAATTATCTAAAGACGCGGTTTTCATCGGCTTCAGCCCGGATAATTTCTATTATACCGGTTTGTCAAATCTTTTCCGGCAGCCGGAATTCCAGAAGATTGACCTGGTCCAGCATATCTCGGAAGTGGTTGACCATCTGGATGAAGTGGTAAAAAACATATTTAAGCAGATAAAGGAATATGACGGCGCTAAGATTTTGATCGGCGAAGAAAATCCCTTTGGCAAAGATTGCAGCTCTATTGTCACCAGCTACTGCCTGGAAGGAGAAGAAACCGGCGTGATTGGAGTATTAGGGCCAATGAGAATGAATTATGAAGATAACCAGGCAATGATGAAATATATTAAAAAATTATTTTCTAACCTTTAAAAACTATTTATGCCGGAAGATAAAAAAATTAAAGAAGAACTGGAATTAGCCAGAAAAAAGATGGATGAATATCTGAACGGCTGGAAACGGGCCAAGGCGGATTACATAAATCTGAAAAAGGAAACGGATAAAAAGCAGATGGAGCTGGTGCAGTTCGCCAACGCCACGCTGATACTGCAGCTCCTGCCGGTCAATGACAATTTCAAACTGGCCTGGCAGCATATCCCCGAAGAGCACAAAAAGAATGATGAATGGCTGAAAGGCATTGAGCAGATAAAAAAGCAGTTCAGCAATTTATTGAAAGACCTGGGCATTGAAGAAATAAAAACAGTAGGCGAAAAATTCAATCCTGAATTGCACGAATCCGTGGCTAAGGAAAAAAAAGAAAATGTGGCCAGTGGCGTAATAATCAGTGAGGTTAAGCCGGGTTATAAGCTGTATGACAGGGTGCTGGAGCCGGCTAAAGTGAAGGTGGCAGAATAGCGTTTAAAGTTTGCGGTTTGGTTTTCGCAGCGCGTATCGTTTTCGATAGAGATAAACGAGACCGTGTGACGATACGGGCCGCGAGAACGCAAACCATTAAATTGATAATTAAGAAAGGAGAATATTATATGTCAATCATCAGATGGCGTCCAATGTGGGACGCGGCAGATATGGATAAGTTTTTCGATGAAAATATGGGTTGGCCGCAGAAAATGCCCAATTTCACCCCGGCGGTGGACGTTTATCAGGATAAGGACAATGTCATTGTCGAAGCGCCTTTAGCCGGAGTGGATCCGGAGAAAGTGAATATCTCAGTGGAAAACGACGTCCTGCATATAGAGGGCAATTCTGAGCACAAATCGGAAGTTGAAGAAAAAAATTATTACCGGCAGGAAGTGCGCTATGGCCGGTTCTACCGTTCGGTCGCCCTGCCCACCCATGTCAAGGCGGATAAGGCCAAAGCGACATTTGAAAATGGAATTCTAAAAGTGATCATCCCGAAAGCCGGGGAAGCCAAGCCGAAAAGCATCAAGGTGGTAATTAAGAAGAATAAGAAATAATCAGATTGATTTTACCTGGGTATCAGCCATCCATTGGCAGTCCAGGGCGAGGCAGTAAAAAATTATTGCCTGACCCTGAGCGAATAATCAGTAATAAATTAATATATGAAACTATCAAATAATTTTTCAAGTTTCGGCGGCGGCGGACCGAAGCCGGAGAGGATAAAGCTGGAAGCTAAATGCCCGGTTTGCGGCAGCCTGTACGATTTCGGCAGATTGGAAGTGATCGAGGAAGAGGAAGGCGCGACTCTCATGTACATAAAATGCTCCGCCTGCCAGAGCGCGGCTTTGTCGATCATCGCCCTGGGCGCATTCGGCATCAAAGTTGCCAGCACGGTGACTGACCTGGAGCAGGATGAAGTGGCGAAATACCAGAACGAAAAATCTTTGAAGAGCGAAGAGGTTCTGGATCTGCACGAGGAGCTGGAAAAAAGCGATAATTTTCTGGAGAGGATTGAATAATCAATAATTATAATTTATAAGTATAAACATTTAGAAAGGAAAAAATATGAGCAAGATTCTGGGAATTGATCTGGGCACAACCAATTCAGCCATGGCGATCATTGAGGGAGGCGAGCCAAAAGTATTGGAAAACAAGGAAGGCAACCGGACGACCCCTTCGGTTGTGGCAATTACCAAGACAGGCGAACGCGTTGTCGGCCAGGTAGCCAAACGCCAGGCAGTGACTAACCACGAAAACACCATTTTTTCAGTGAAGCGTTTGATTGGCCGCCATTGGGATGACGAAGAAGTAAAACGGGACGTGGAAACTATGCCGTATAAAATCGTGCGTGCCGGACAGGGCGTGAAAGTGGTGATGAACGGCAAGGAAAACACGCCGCAGGAAGTTTCCGCCATGATATTGCAGAAATTGAAAGCGGACGCTGAAGCCAAACTGGGCGAAAAGATCGAGGAAGCGGTCATTACCGTGCCCGCGTATTTTGACGACTCGCAGCGCCAGGCCACCAAAGATGCCGGTGAAATCGCCGGGCTGAAAGTCCGCCGTATCATCAATGAGCCAACGGCCGCGGCCTTGGCCTATGGCTTTGAGAAAAAGAAAAATCAGCAGATCGCCGTTTACGATTTAGGCGGCGGTACTTTTGATATTTCCATCCTGGACGTGGCTTCTGACACCGTGGAAGTTAAATCCACCAATGGCGACACCCATTTGGGCGGAGATGACTTTGACAAGCGCATCATTGACTGGCTGATAGAGGAATTCAAGAAAGACCAGGGCATTGACCTGGGCAAAGACCCGATGGCCCTGCAACGCCTCAAAGAAGCCGGAGAAAAAGCCAAGATAGAGCTGTCCACGGCCGCTGAAACGGAAATTAATCTGCCATTTATAACCACCGATTCATCCGGTCCGAAACATCTGACTATAAAACTTTCCCGCGCTAAGCTGGAAGATTTAGTCGGCGACTTGATTGAAAACACCATGGGTCCGGTGCAAAAAGCGCTGGATGATGCCAAACTGAAAACTTCTGACATTGAGGAAATAATAATGGTCGGCGGCATGACCCGCATGCCAAAAGTTTTGGAAACTGTGGAAAAGTTTTTCGGCAAAAAACCGCACATCGGCGTTAATCCCGATGAAGTGGTGGCTCTCGGCGCGGCCGTACAAGCCGGCGTACTGCAGGGCGACGTTAAGGATGTATTACTCTTAGACGTTACGCCGCTGACTCTGGGCATCGAAACCCTGGGCAGTGTTTCTACGCCATTAATAGAACGCAATACAACTATCCCAACTGCCAAATCGCAGGTCTTCTCTACTGCGGCTGACAATCAGACTTCGGTGGAAATACACGTCCTGCAGGGCGAACGGCCCATGGCTGGCGATAACAAAACTTTAGGCCGGTTCATCTTGTCCGGCATTCCTCCGTCACCTCGTGGCGTACCGCAGGTGGAAGTTTCGTTTGATATTGATGCCAACGGTATTTTGAATGTTAAGGCAAAAGATAAGGCTTCTGGCCAGGAGCAGTCCATCACTATTACCGCTTCATCCGGTTTGTCAAAAGACGAAGTGGAAAAAATGAAGCAGGATGCCAAGGTTCATGAGGCTGAGGATAAAAAGAAAAAAGAAGTGATTGATATCAGGAATAATGCCGAGTCTCTGGTATTTACCGCGGAAAAAGCTTTGAAAGACGCCGGCAATAAGGTTGACGACAAGATCAAGAAAGAAGTTGAAGATAAGGTTAAGGCCGTAAAAGACGTAAAGGATAAAGACGACGCCGACGCTATTAAAAAAGCCACGGAAGATTTATCGCAGACAATTCAGAAAATAGGGCAGGCCATGTATAAAGATCAAAAGCCTCCGCAAGGCCAGCCCGGCGCACAGCCAGGCGGTTCAACAGGTAAAACTGATGATAAAGCCAAAGCGAAAGATAAGGGTCCGGTGGATGCGGAGTATGAGGAGGTTAAAAAATAGCTTATAGCTTATAGCTTATGGCATATAGTGCGTTGCCAGATTAAATAATTCAGATGGATACAAAATTAATCACGAATAAAAGAATTAAATAAACGCTAAGGGCGGGCCGTATTTCGAGCCCGCTCTTTGATGGATTAAAAAAAATTGCATGTCAAAAATCTCTTATAGGTTATCTCATTTTTTTCATATTTCTAAAAGAGGGTGGTCGATAGAAAGAAAAAAAATTTTATCTGACTTTTTTGAATTAATTACAGAATTATTAATAAATGAGGATGAAGCTAAAAGAACTTTTCCTGAGGCTGAAAAGTCACTGAAATCATTTTTTAAAAAAAGAGGGGGCCCACAATCTTCCTTACCAATTTTATTTTTTAATTATCATTACCATAATTATATATTACGAGTTGCGACTTTTAAGGAAAAAAGCATGCAATTAGTAAACTGTTTTCTCTCGTTGGGATTGCCAATCGAAAAAGTGAACGAGAGTTTAATATTGGGAATGAGCCAAGTGAAAAAAAAGACAAAAGTATACAAATTATTAAACGAAATTATTAATGATGATATTCTTAAGGAAAATATAACACAGGCAAATGAATTTAAGCACCGTATTTCACAACCAAAAGGTAAGACTTATAACGAATTTATAGCTAGTAAAATCTACTTTTTAAGTAGTCAGTCAAAAACTGAAACTATAAAACAATTAAAACAGAAAAAGAGAGACTTGCATAAGGGGATTAGGAGAATTAAAAAGTATAGCGATAGATTATTTTATTTTTTACATTCTTAGAATTGTGTAAAACTATGGAAATTCAAAATGCTTTAACTACGGTTGGGCAAGTATCAGGAGCAATTCTTGGGTTTGGGGGCGCAGTTATTGTTTTTAAATTAGAAAGCATTAGAAATTCTATTTATAATTATCGAAATCGAGTTATAGATCACGTATTATCAATTTATAAACAAGACGACCCTACAAGTTATTATGGGCTAAAACATGAAGTGGTGATATCGCAATTTGAAAAAGAAAAAAATAAAATTATTGATGAAAATCGTAAAGAAGTAAGCGATGAAAATGTTAGAAAACATATTGTGGAATTATATGGAATTATTGGATATACGACAATCAAAGCTAATCCTTATAAATTTGTAGTAGGAAGTTATCAAACGTATAAAAAAATAAATGAAAAGAGATTACAGATCCGAAGTAGATTTATTAGTAGTATAATTTTATTATCAATTTCGCTTGTGTTTAGTATTGTTTTTCCAGTCTATTTTTTTAATAGTAGTATATTAACAATTTGGTTTATTATTTCATCAACTTGTATTGCAGTAGCAGTCTATTTATTTTCAAAAATATTATTAACGGAGGTAATTGAGAATTAAGACTTTCTCATCTGCGTTTTGATTTAAGATAGAACCAAAATCAATTTATGAATTATTAACAATTCCCCTATGACCACCCAACAACCACCGCGGTATGATGAATTAAAGAGGTTGCATAAACCCGTAATTAATGTTAATGTACAGCATAAACACAAGTTGACGCGCCTGGAGTTATTAGCTATATGGATAACCGACCATGTAGGCACCATGGGGTTTTTCATGATAATCTTCGTCTGGACCGTCGGCTGGCTCGGCTGGAATGCACTGGCGCCGAAGGGGATGAAGTTTGATCCGGCACCGGCGTTTGTGCTTTGGCTCTTTGTCTCCAATATGATCCAGCTGTTCCTTTTGCCTTTATTAATGATCGGCCAAAATCTTCAGAGCCGGCACAGCGAAGCCAGGGCAGAGGCGGACTTCCAGGTAAATACCCAGTCCGAAAGGGAGATTGAGGCCATTTTGATGAAGCTGGAGCGGCAGGAGGAGATGCAATTGGAGATATTGAAGGAGCTGAAAGGGAGAGGTTAAGTGACAGGATGGGAGTGGCGCAAGTATATATTGCAATAAATTTATTAAAAAATATGATAAAAAAATTAGCAACAGAAATTAGCGCAGAAGACCTGCGCGGTAAAGTAATGAACGCCAGCCGGTCGTGGCATCATCATTGCCTGTCAGCAAACTGCTTTTTCAATGACACAGACAGGGAAGTCATTGTGCTGGAAGCGGGTGACGATATTTTTTATTGTCCCAGCACCCAGGATTTACGCGAAGAACTGGAAGAGCATGCTTACCAGATGACCAACCCCAGGAAAGTTAAAGGCCGTCCGCAGAAGCATGAGGCCCTGGAGCTGGTAAAGAAATACGCCAGAGCCGGCGAGAAGTGGCATTTCCATATCACCATGCCTCACTGCCTATTGAGCATGGAGGATAATTATGTCCTGATAGTGGAAAACGACCAGACCAAGGATCTCCAAAAATGGGAATTTGAAGAGAAGCCGACGGTTTTGGTGCGGGCGATTGATGATTATTATCTGGGGAGAAAAAAATAAGGCCACTCTTACAATAGAACGCTTAAGTTATGCATTTTATTAAAATTCTTTTAAGAGGCGTCAGCCAGGTCATGCTTCAGAATAATGCCTTTACCGGAGCGCTGTTCCTGTTCGGTATTTTTTATAATTCATGGATAATGGGGCTAGGTGCGATCTTGGG
>JBAZWB010000001.1:0-904720 GCA_041660605.1 Patescibacteria group bacterium | reverse complement strand
CAATAGAACGCTTAAGTTATGCATTTTTATTAAAATTCTTTTAAGAGGCGTCAGCCAGGTCATGCTTCAGAATAATGCCTTTACCGGAGCGCTGTTCCTGTTCGGTATTTTTTATAATTCATGGATAATGGGGCTAGGTGCGATCTTGGGCGCCGTGACCAGCACCTTAGCCGCGTATTTTTTCAAGAACAATAAGGAGGACATTCAAAACGGATTATACGGATTTAACGGCACTTTGGTGGGGATCGCGCTGTTCTATTTTTTTGAAATAAATTTGCTGTTAGTTATAATATCGATAATTGGCGCGGTGCTGTCATCAGCCGTCATGTATTATATGCATACCAGGAAGCTTTCGCCATTTACCTTCCCGTTTGTGCTGTCTGCCTGGATTATAATGTTGATGATCCAGCTGCTTAATTTAGTCCCTTGGGCAACCAATGCCGTTTCCAGTGCCGTTAAAATTAATATCTTGCCATCGCTGAGCATGGGTTTCGGGCAGGTGATGTTCCAGGCGAGCATTATAACTGGTTTAATCTTTTTCTTGGCAATTTTAGTCAATTCCCGGAGAGCGGCGTTCTACGGTTTGGCCGGGTCGTTACTGGGCATGCTGGCGGCAATGGTATTTTCATTCCCTGTGAATTTAATAAATATCGGCATTTTTGGATTTAATGGTGTACTGTGCGGAATTGCTTTTTCGGAAAAGAATAAGTTATCCTGGGCATTGGCGCTTGTTTCTATAGTAATTTCTGTATTAATAATGTCTGGATTCAATAGTTTGAGTTTAATTGCCCTGACCGCGCCGTTTGTCTTCGCCAGCTGGATAACGCTGGGTTTACGGAAAGTGATTTTAAATCGTTTCAGTGTAGTTAATAGCAGACAGCAATTTAAAAAATAAAAAAAGAAGAGTTCAGTTCACGCAATGGAATGAACTCTTCACGTTGCCCTGGAGTAAAAGTCCTTAGAAAATACATCAAATTTAGGGATGACTTGTGAGAAATTTTGCTGTATTCGCAATATTTGCCGTTTACCTCCTGGAATAGTCCATGTCACCCGTACCTTCCACACAAAGGTTCATCAAGTTAAAGTGCTCCAGGGCTTCTAGTTATCCCCCCTTGTGAAATTAAGAACTATTTATATTATTAATTTTATCCGAATAAGCTCGGCTAAGTCAAGCGCAGATCTTTTGAAAAATAAAAAAACAGGGAATCCCAGTTGGGATCCCTGTACCTGACATTCAAAGTATATTCAATTGACTTCCCGAGTACTGAAAGCAGACCCTCCTTTTTGTGACCTCACAACCGCAAACTACGTGGTCAGCCGCGTTCCTTTGTGCAAAGACGTAATACAAACCGATGAAATGCTTTGAATGCCAAAGAGCCATTATTGCTATTATTATAGGACAGGTTTAGAAATGCATCAAGCCCCAAATTACCCGGTAAAAACAATGATATTTAATAAAAAAAGGAGGCCGCACACATATTGGCACGGACTCCGTAGTACTCTGGTAAGGGCAAAAGTAAACCTTGGTTCTGTAGAAGTATGACAGACATACTTGTAATGCTTGCCATATTTCGTTTGGCCGAAATCAATAGACTGTGTTTGTCATGAAAAATGAATCATCTCCAAAAGTGCACCAGAAATATACCCTTAGCAGAGTGTCCCGGATAGTTACTAACCCCTCGCGTTTATATATGTGCTATAAGCAAAATATACCACTCTGAAGATTATTGTCAATGAATAAGCGCATTTTATTTTTTATGGGGTAGTTCATTTTCGGTAAATAGTATAGAATTAATACAATATATAACCATTAACTTATAAATCTATGAACGGACAAGACCAGTCGCAGAAAATAAACATAAAAATTGACGATGATACCCTGAAAGGCGTGTATGCCAATGCTATGGGCATTTCCCACTCCAAAGAGGAATTTGTCCTGGATTTCATGAATATCTACCCCTGGCAAAGAGCGGGAGTGGTGACTTCCAGGGTGATAACTTCGCCCGGGCACATGAAACGCATTTACAAGGCACTGGAAGATAATCTGAAAAAATACGAGCAGAAATTTGGTAAAATTGCAGAAGCTGATTCTCCTTCAGCTGACGTGGGCTTTAAAACAGCATAAAAAAAGCCGTCCGGTGGTGAATGCGGGCGGCTCGAAAGTAAGTCCTTCAAGTTGTTTGCGTGGCTAACGAATCGAAAAGTGCGGAGTGCTTTTGCTGCAGCCATTTGGCGATTTTTTCCGCAAAGGCCGCGATAGTCAGATTCAGATCAGCTGATTTGTTCATCGGTTTCATGGATGGACCTTGGCTATCAAGTGCCGCAGGGATTTGCCTGCAGTAATTGCCGGGAATGGGCGGAAGATTGAGTTTCTCAGAGAGCTCCTCGCAAATTTCTCTTGGGGCAGTGTAGCAAAGCCCAAGCTCAATAAAGCGTATCGCGCCAGTCAGCGGTTCCGGGGGAATGGACGGCGGAATCATGGTTCCAGCCTGGCTGAACCCTATGCCCAGGATATTACTCGGCGTCACTGTACTAGGCTGACGTCTTGCCTCTAAGATACCAAGCAGAGCTTGTTCAATCAGCTGTTTCTGCAGGAATGATTCTTTCGTCAATCTATACCTCCTGAAAGTTCAATCTTGTATTTTATTATCTCCAGAGCATACCATTATAAGCATAATTGTCAAGATTATGAGAGTAGAAAAACCGCCGGAAATAAAAAAACCGGAAAAATTCATACCCGACCAGCCGCTTAATAAAATTATTTTTTTAGCGATACTGGTGGTGGCCGCCACTTTGCTTTTTTGGCTGGCCTGGCATAATGTTCTGACTACCGGAGTTAAATTTAACCGCAGCTTTGAGAATATTTTAGTGATTATTTCGACGCTCCTGGCTTTTTGCCTGATGTTCTCCCTGCTGGCTATCGCGGAGATTACCGTGGTCAAACGGCTGCTGACCTGGCTGATGGTGGTCGTCTCGGGCCTGGTGATTTTTATTTTTTTCCCCGTTTCTTTGTGGACAATGATTAGTTTTCTGCTGGTTGTCCTAGCCTTCCTGTTCTGGAAGCGGGAGATAAGAGTGGATATGGAGAGCCGTTCGAAATTCCTGCCGCAAAGGGTGGTCAGTGCCGGGCTGAAAGGCGCGGTTACACTATTATTACTGGCCAGCTGCTTCGCCTATTATGGATATATGGTCACCGGCACGGATGCTTCGAAAAGGCTGGATCAGGCATTGGTTGATGACGGCGCGAAAGCGATAAACAATATTTTAGTTTTATATTTCAAGGATAAATACAGCCCTAAGATGACTTTGGATGAGTTTATACGGCAGAACAGCCTGGCAGCCGTTGAACAGGCGGAATTGAAGACGGGACAGGCGGAGCTGGATAAGGCCATTAATGAGGGTTTGGCCGGCGCAGAGCAGGAAGCGGTTGATACATTCAGGGAAAGCTTGCTGGACACTTTCCAGATACAGGCCTCGGGCAGCGATACCATGGATGAAGTGGAGAAAAAAATTGTCAGTAAAAACGTAGATAAATATATCGGTTCTTTTAAGAAATTCATTCCCGCTTTGCTGGCTATCAGTCTATTCTTCGTCCTTAACATATTCAGCTTTGTTTACCGGGAACTGATCAAGTCATTTACTTTCCTGGCATTCCATATACTAGTCTGGCTGCATTTTATCAAGGTAAAAAAAGTTCAGGTAGAGGCAGAAAAAATCACTTTATGATTTTTAAAATTCTAAATTCGAAGCACGAAATTCGAAACAATATTTAATGGTTTAATGTTAAAAATGCAAAAAAATAAATATCGGAGATTTGAATTTAAAATTTTGAATTTGTTTAGGATTTCGGATTTCGAGATTCGTATTTAAATTAATTATGGCCAAAGATTATTACAATATATTAGGCGTCGCTAAGGGAGCTTCCCAGGAGGAAATAAAGAAAGCTTACCGCAAACTGGCGCACCAGCATCATCCGGACAAATCCAGCGGCAATGAAGCCAAGTTCAAGGAAATCAACGAAGCTTATCAGGTTCTGGGCAACGCGGAAAAGCGCCAGCAGTATGACCAGTTCGGGCAGGCCTTCGGCCAGTCCGGTCCGGGCGGCGCGGGCGGATTTTCCTGGGAGGATTTTTCGCGGGCAGGAGGCGCCGGACCTTTTGGCGGCGGGTTCCGCCAGCAGGGGGCGGAATTCGATATGGGAGATTTGGGAGATATTTTCGGCGACTTGTTCGGGTTCGGACGTTCCACGGGTTCGCGCCGCTCCAGGCGTACGGCACGCGGAAGCGACATCCAGGCGGACTTAACGATAGAATTCCGCGAGTCGGTTTTTGGCGTGGAAAAAACGCTTGATTTATATAAGCAGACTTTATGCCTGCACTGCCAGGGCAATGGCGCCGAGCCGGGATCGAAAATTGAAACCTGCCCGACCTGCAAAGGCGCCGGCCAAGTTGAACAGATTCAGCGGACTATCCTGGGAGCCATGCGCAGCGTAGGCGTCTGTCCCGCCTGCCACGGAGAAGGCAAAATATATTCCGTCAAATGCAAGCAATGCGGCGGCGATGGCCGGGTCAAAGAAACGGAAAAAATAAAAGTAAAAATACCGTCAGGCATTGCTGAGGGAGAGGTGATGCGTTTGTCCGGCAAAGGCGAAGCAGGATTAAAAGGCAGTCAGGCTGGGGATCTGTTTTTAAACATCCATGTAGAGCCGGATCCTGAATTTATCAGAAAGGGCGATGATATTATCTCTGAGCTGGCCGTCAGTATTTCCCAGGCAGCCTTGGGCGATAAAATTTCCGTCAATACGCTGGATGGCGAGGTGACGCTGAAAATTCCTTCCGGTACTCAATCAGGAAAAGTTTTTCGTTTGAAAGATAAGGGCGTACCGCATCTGCGCAGCCGGGGTAGGGGAGATCATTTGATAACGGTTATCGTCGAGATTCCCACCAGACTTTCGCGTCAGCAGAAAAAACTTTTTGAGGAGCTGGCGAACACTGATTAATTTATACGTATGCAAGCTGGCCAGATGCAAGACGGATAGTTTTGTTATTGACAAATAAAAACCAAGTTGATAACCTGTGATAATAATGAACATTTAACAAGGAGAAAAGAGTGGCAGAAAAAGCACTGCAAGCGGTTGGTACGGCATCGTTGATAGGCCGCCGAACAAGCCAGGAGGACTTCTGCTTCACTATTCAGCGTGAAGACGGAGTTAGAATAATCGGCGTTTTTGATGGGCACGGCGGTTCTGCTTTTGCCCAGTACGCGGCCGGACACTTAGAAACTGTTTTTGGATCTCTGCCTATTTCGGAAATAGGAGAACAGACAATCAAACGATTGTTCGCTGAATTGCACCAATTTCACACGGAACCGGAGAGCGGCACTACGGCGATTCTAGTCGTGCAAATTGACAAGCGATTGATTTGCGCCTGGGTGGGCGATAGCCGTTGCCTACTGGTCAAACAAAACGGAATTCTGCAATTAACTACCGATCATCGCCTGTCAAACGAAACCGAGAAAAAGAGAATTGTAGAGACGAGCTATTTTGGTCATGAATACACGCAGCCGGTAGTTTCAAACAGCCAATATCGTTATGTATGGTCGTTGAAGGGCGATAGGTTAATGGTCACCAGAGCGCTGGGAGATCAGAGTTTCAATGAAGTGGGTGTCAGCGCAGAACCGGAAATCGTTTTTTATGATCTGGAGGATGGTGATGTGCTATGTCTGGCAGTTACGGACGGCGTCTGGGGGGCTGTTGATGATCAGGAAATCATCAAACTGACCAGTCAAAGTTCTTCTGCCGGGAACATAGCTGAATGCCTGGTGAAGGCAGCTCTTCAGAATGGCAGTAAGGATAACGTTACGGCTGCGGTCTGCATGTTTTAGCCGTAGGTCATTCAAGCTAAACTCCGCTGGTACCCGGTACCGGCGGTTTTTTTAAATTGACATAAATGTTGTCTTTATATACAATGATTATGCACCCCCACCCCAGGTGTAGGTACTATAATCAAAATACTAATAATTTTAGCGAAATAATATGGTTATCCACAAGGAAAAAACACTCATTAATTTCAAAAAGGCACAGAGCCTATTGGCAAAAATGATCAGTATGATTGAAAAAAATGAATACTGCATTGATATTATGCAGCAGAATCTTGCGGCCATTGGCCTACTGAAATCAGCCCACCAGATGCTGATGGAAGGCCATCTGAACAGTTGCTTCCGCAAGGCTTTTGAATCAAATAACGAAAAAAGGAAGCAGGAAATGACGGCGGAAATTCTGCAGGTGACGAAATTATCTAATAAATAGCGGAACATAAAACTAATTAAAATGCCAAATAAAAAAACAGCCACTTACCATGTTAAGGGCATGCACTGCGCCGCATGCGAAGCGCTCATTGAGAACAAAATCAGCAAACTGAAAGGGGTGACAAACGTAAAAGCCGCCACCCACAAGAATTGCGTAACCATTGAATACAAGGAGGAAACTCCGGAATTAAAGCACCTGAATAATATATTTCATGAAGCCGGTTATAATTTTTCCAGCCAGCCGGCCGCCGGATCAGCCAGCCAGGCGATGAAGGGAAAAAATTTCCTGATGGCCCTGGGATTGGGAATACTGGCGGTCATTGCTTTCTTATTAATTACCAAATCCGGACTGACCAGCCTGGTGAATGTCAATTCCAAATCATCTCTGCCAATGTTCATATTGTTTGGCTTGTTAGCCGGCTTTTCCAGCTGCGCGGCGCTGGTGGGCGGCATTGTTTTATCTCTGTCCAAGCAATGGTCGGAGCTGCCAGGGGCAAAAGACTCATTTGCAGAGCGGGCGAAGCCGCATTTATTGTTTAACCTCGGCCGCCTAGCCTCTTTTGCTGTTTTAGGCGGTTTACTGGGTGCGATCGGCAGCGCTTTAAAGCTATCCGCTTCCGCCTATTCAGTAATTATTTTCGCCGTCTCGGTCATGATGCTTGTCTGGGGACTCCAGATGCTGGGGGTTAAATTCCTGCAGAGATTCCAGATACGCCTGCCCAAGTTAATAACCAATAAAGTCACTGACGAAAAAAATTTCAAGAGCCGGACCATGCCTCTGATCATCGGCGCCCTGACTTTTCTCCTGCCCTGCGGTTTTACCATTACTGCCCAGGGACTCGCTTTATTATCCGGTAATATGCTGCAGGGCGCTTTGATAATGCTATTTTTTGCTTTAGGCACCCTGCCAGGCCTGCTGGCTATCGGTTTAATAAGCTTGAAGCTTTACAGCCAGGCAAAATGGAGCAATATCTTCGTTAAAGTCGCCGGGGTGATCATACTTTTTTTTGCTCTCTATAATATTAACGCCCAGTTGAATGTTTTGGGAGTTTTCAGCCTGAACGATATCCAGGCCAAAACCAGCGCTTCTACTTCTAATACCGCAGCCGAAGAAAATGGATTTCCTCCGGTGGTTAACGGACAGCAGGTGATTAAAATGCAGGCCTCGGCGTCCGGCTACAGCCCAAATGCTTTCAAGGTGAAAGCGGGCGTACCAGTGCGCTGGGAAATTACGGATGTGGGCACCAGCGGCTGCACCAGCGCGGTCATTTCGCACAGCCTGTTTGACGGTGAAATCAAGCTAACGCCCGGCCAGACCAGCACAAAGGAGTTTACTGCCGCCCAGCCCGGCACATATAAATTCAGCTGCTGGATGGGCATGGTAACCGGCACAATTGAGGTAGTAGCTGACACCAGCCAGGCTAAAAATTCAGAATCCAGCACGGCCAGCACTTTTGAGTCCGGCGCCAGCAGCAGCGGATGCGGTTGTAGTGGGCATTAAAGAAATTCAATGATTAAAAAAAACAACGTTTAACATTACCGGCATGCACCCCGCACCATGTCCCCTTCGGTTCCCCTTCGATCCGCTTTGCTCTCTCAGGGTCACTCAGGGTCCAGGTACGGGGCGAGAAGTGCGGAGTTATTCCTTCTTCTTATAAAATCAAATGATTAAAAAAACAACGTTTAATATCTTCGGTATGCATTGCGCGTCTTGCGCTCTGCTCATAGAGAACAGCCTGAAACAGCTGCCTGGCATAAAAAAAAGCGAAGTCAGCTATGGCACAGAAAAAGCTATGGTAGAGTATGACCAAAATGCCGTCAGTGATGAACAAATTATTAAGACTGTGAAAAATACGGGCTATAAAGCCGACCTGGTTAAGTCTGGCGCAATGGATCACGCAGGAGTTCATGATCATTCGATGCATACCATGGCCAGCAACAAAGAAAGAAATCAGTTTATCCTAAGCCTGATTTTAACTTTGCCGGTGGTTGTTTTAAGCATGGTTTTGCGGGACATGTCTTTTACCAGCCGGGTTGTCCAGTCAGTCCTGGCAGCTATTGTCCAATTTATTATCGGTTTTCGTTTTTACCGGGGCTTTTATTTCGCGGCCAAGAATAAAACCGCTAATATGGATTCGCTGATTGCTATTGGCACCAGCGCGGCGTTTTTTTATAGTTTTGTTACTACCTATTTTATTGAAGGGCAGGTGTTTTATGAAACTTCGGCATTATTAATCACCTTCGTTATTCTGGGCAAATGGCTGGAAGCCAAAGCTAAAGGCCGGGCCGGAGAAGCGATTAAAAAATTAATGGGTTTGGCTGCCAAAACCGCCCGGGTGGTCAGAAACGGGCAGGAGATTGATATTCCCATTAAAGAAGTGATTGTCGGCGACATCGTAATCGTGCGGCCAGGCGAGAAAATTCCGGTTGACGGCAAAATTGTCGAGGGCTATTCCAGCATTGACGAGTCAATGATTTCCGGGGAAAGCCTGCCGGTTGATAAAAAAACCGGCGATGGCGTGATTGGCGCGACTATTAATAAAAGCGGAAGCTTCAAATTCAGCGCCACCCGCATCGGCCAGGATACGGTTTTGGCGCAGATCATAAAAGTCGTTGAGGAAGCGCAGAGCTCCAAAGCGCCGATCCAGAGGTTTGCCGATAAAATTTCCAGTTATTTCGTACCGACGGTGGTGGCTATCGCTTTGATAACTTTTATTGCGTGGTTTTTTATTTTTTCTGCGCCATTTGTCACCGCCCTCCTGGCTTTTACCGCAGTCTTGGTGATCGCCTGTCCCTGCGCTCTCGGGCTGGCGACGCCTACCGCCATCATGGTCGGTACTGGCAAAGGAGCGGAAAACGGTATTTTAATCAAAGGCGGGGAAGCCCTGGAAGTGGCCAATAAAATCCGCGTTATAGTTTTCGATAAAACCGGAACAATCACTAAAGGCCAGCCGGAGGTGACTGATCTGGTCAGCCATTATAGCTCAGAAAAGGAATTTTTACTGCTTACCGCCTCATTGGAAAAGAATTCAGAACATCCGTTGGCTGCCGCTATTATTAAAAAAGCAAAACTAGATAATTTACAATTAATAGAGCCGCAGCATTTTCAGGCAGTCAGCGGGCATGGAGTAAAAGGAGAGGTGAACGGAAAAAGCGTGTTAGTCGGCACGGAGAAATTAATGAATCAATTTAATATTGTTTTATCTTCAGAAATTAAATCCGAAAAGGAAAAACTGGAGCATGAAGGCAAAACGGTGATGATTTCCGCGATTGGAAATAAATTCGCCGGATTAATCGCCGTCGCCGATACTGTAAAAGATACGTCCAGAGAGGCTATCCAGGAGTTGGATCGGATGCAGATAAAAACCATCATGATAACCGGCGACAACCAGAAAACCGCCGCGGCTATTGCCAGGCAAGTCGGCATTACGGACGTGTTGGCGGAAGTATTACCCGAGAACAAAGCCGCGGAAATAAAAAAACTGCAATCCAGCGGACAAAAGGTGGCTATGGTAGGCGACGGGATTAATGACGCGCCGGCTTTGGCCCAGTCTGATCTCGGCATTGCCATGGGCAGTGGTACGGACATTGCCATTGAGACTGGCGGAATAATATTAGTGAAAAATGATTTGCGTGATGTAGTAAAAGCCATTCATCTCAGTAAAATGACCATGCGAAAAATCAAGCAAAATATGTTCTGGGCCTTATTCTACAATAGCATTGGCATACCGGTGGCCGCTCTGGGCTGGCTGATGGCCGAGTTTGCCGGATTAGCCATGGCTCTGTCCAGCGTTTCGGTGGTAACCAATTCATTGCTCCTGAAAAGATGGAAATATAATAGATTTAATAATTCATTAAAGAAAGGATAAACATATGACACCAGGCGGATGCTGTTAATTAAATTTAAGTGAGATATTGTTCAGGATAGTCGGGAATAGTTTCCGGCTATTTTGATTTGCTGTTTTTCGATTTTTGTGCTATAATAGCAATGCGAACAAATAATGCCTTAAAACAAAAATGATATTACCAATAGCGCTGGCAGCGGAAACAGCTAATGCCGCCGGCCAATCAGCAAATATACTGCAGAATGTGGACTGGACCAGGCCAACCTGGGATCTTTTTATTATCCTGTTTTTTGTAGTAGCAGCTTTTCTGTATGGTCTTTCCCTGGGCCGCGACCGGATAATTGTAATTTTGATCAGTATTTACGTTTCTCTGGCTATCGTTGAGCACGCACCGATTGTAAATAATGCCGGCTTCCAGAACATGATAAATAATCTGGTTGGGCAGTTTTTTGTCTTTAAGATCTCAGCCTTTTTGGTTTTATTCGTAATACTATTTTTTGTTATCACCCGCAGTGCCCTGATGAAGACCATTGCCTCGTCGGATTCTCCGGGACCCTGGTGGCAAGTGCTTATCTACAGCGTTCTGCATGTGGGATTGATAGTCAGTATTATCATGTCTTATATCCCAAAAGAGACTTTGAACGGAGTTTTAGCGCCTTTGACGCAGAAGGTTTTTACCGGAGATTTAGCCCAGAATATCTGGATTCTCGGGCCATTGTTTGCGATGTTTATTTTTAAGGGGGGAGCATCGCAAAAGAAGAAACGGCAATATACGGAGGAGATAGAATAGTTTATGAAGGGACACCTACGGTTTCCCTTCATCGCATCTTTTCCCTAAGTTGTATGCCTCGCACGACGTGAAGTCGATGCTCGGCATGGACATTTTAATGTGAGCTAATAATTTTTTGCAAAAACATCCAGCTTCGGGCGAAGGCGGGCACGGTGCGAGACCCGCAGGCTCGGCAGTTTTAATTTGAATATATATGGAAAATCAGAGTACTCCAGGGAATCTTCCGTCACAACCGGTCAAAAAGAAACGGTGGCCATTGGTGTTGCTGATAATTTTTTGCGTACCGGTTGTCTTGATTATTGTTTATATTGCCATACTTTATTTTTCCGTAAATCCCGAAGAGGCAGGCAGTAGAGGTCTAGGGATAATAAGCAAAATTACCATTCCGATATTAAAATTTAAATGCGAAAAAACTAATGGAGTTTATGAGGAATGGGGCTGGACTGCGGCGTATTGTTACAAAAAATCTCCTGAAGCTGGCAAGGATTGCATTCAGAACAGCGATTGCCATGGCGGAGCCTGCCGACCATCCTCCACTCCTGATACATTTGGCATTAATAGAGGCAACACAAATGCACGGGATGATGAATGGTATTTAAACTCAAGGCATAATACCGACGGTTATGTTTTTGGTACATGCAGTGATGCAGAATATTATCCAGACGGGATAATTCCGGCCGATCATCAAGATTATCCATTTTGCGGGAGCAGTATAATGTCGCCGACCTCGAATGTGGATTATAATATCACTTTATTGTTTTGTGATTAAAAATAAAAATGGTTACTAGCTCGTCTCAACCAGTAAATCAACCAAAAAAGAAGAAACTATTGCCAATTATAATATTGAGCTCGTTGATTGTAGTTTGCATTATTTTAGTCGGGTATTTTGTTTACATTAAATCCCCGGATAGAGCGTTGAAAACTGCGATTGATGACCCGGAATTATTAGCCAAGCAAAAAGCGGACTGTCAGGCACGCGGGGGTATTTCTGAACTTGTCGGTTGGAATGGTTACCAATGCTATGACAAATCTTCTCTGGCCGGAGCTGATTGCATTCAGAACAGCGATTGCCATGGCGGAGCCTGCCGGCCACCTTTAAAATTGGTGCAGAATTTGAGGGTTAATGCAACGCAATGGGATTCTTCGGTACGATTTAATGGTGATGGATATGTCATTGGCACCTGTAGCGAGGCGGAGTACTATATTGATTTTGACGAAAAAAAAATTAGTACATACCATTTTTGCGGCGATTCCATCTTAAAGCCTTTTAAGGCAGGTGATAATGGAATAATCACGGCTTTTTGCGACTAGTTGCTAGCTACTTAGTGTAAATAAAAATAGGCATTATTCTTTTATGCCTATGTTTTTAATGTATCTCTTCTTTTCTGTGCAAACCCCGCTATCCAGCGGGGCAGGCGCCAAAGAAGCAAAAGAGTTGCCGCCGGTACAAAGAAATTAACCCCGCACCATTTCGCTTCGCTCCAGGTACGGGGCAGGCATAAACAGGCTCGTCGTCATTCCGCGTTGTAAACTCGCTCCTCGCTTCGTCCGCCTGCGGCGGGACTTCGCTGCGTTCGCTCAGACAGTACAACGCGGTTGCCCATGGGCAACCATTCCTCCTCGCTCTGTTTTCGTAACATTTCTTTGTAATCGGCGGATTAATTCAATTGTATTTATTTCATGATTACGTCCGCCTTAAATCAATGCACAACCATGATAATGACTATACCGGCCACCATTATCAGTCCGGCCATTAGGCGGATTTTGAAATTCCCTTCTTTGAATATGGTTTTTCCGAGTATGATGCCGCCCAGAACACCGCCGCCGCGCTTGATAGCGATGACGTAGGGGACGATAATTCTGCTGATAGCCAGCAGCTGGAATATTGAGATCAAACTACTAGCAACAGAAATGCTTATAAGCCAGCGGAAATGTTTTTTTAATCCGCTAAAAAGCGGCTGGCGCTGGTACGCAAGGATGGCAGTCAGCATAATTATTACCGTGAAATTAACGGTTAAAAGATAAAAGGGGATGGATGAATACTGGATCCCGAGTTTATCAAGATTGGAAGTAATGCTCCAGATGACTGCCACTGCCAGCGCGTACAGACTGCCGCGCTCTTCAACTATCGCCCGAAGCGGGCCTTTGAATCCTTGGCGAAATTTTTCGGCATTCAGGGAGTACGCGCCAATGACTATCAGCAAGATACCGACCAAGCCCCAGCGGCTGGGCATTTGATGGAGCATCAGCCAGGAAGTAAAGACCAGCATCACCGGTGTAAATGACAGCAAGGGGAGGGTTTTGGATAATGGCGATATCTGTACGGCGCGCACCAGTAAAAAGCTGGAAAGGAGCGACAGAACAGCCGCCAATGGCAATACCAGCCAGAAACTTTTATTTATTTGCGGCGCGCCGCTGAATATCAGGCTGACAATGAAAATAGGCAGGGACAGCAAAGTCGAGCCCCAGATGATGAAGAGGGCAGTGGTTCGCTGGGACAGTTTTTTATTCAGGCTTTCGCGAACGGCGAATAACGAAGCGGCGATCAAGGCAAAAACGTATCCCAACATTTATTTATGGCCGTTAATCGGTTTAACTATCGCTCCAGCTGGCGTGTCTTCTACGCGAAAGCCGGCTTTTTTAATTTGTTCCCGGATGATATCTGCACCAGCGAAATCTTTTTTATTGCGCAAAATCTCGCGCTCTTCTGCTAATTGTTTGATTTCCACTGGCACTCTGATTGGTTTGGCTTTCACTAAATCAAGTCCTAGGATTTCGTCAAATTTCAGCAAGGAGGCTTTTTTTGCCGCTGGCGGGTTTTTTGATTTCAGCATATTCCACATGACCGCCAGTCCTTTTGGCGTATTCAGGTCATCATTGACAGCGCTCATGAATTTTTCTTCATATTCAGCACAACCGATTTTCGGTTCGCCCAGTTCTCCGGCTATGGCGTATAAGTTATCCAGAGCGTTTTGTGCACCTTTCAGCGCCGCCCAGGTAAAAGTCAGCGGCTTGCGGTAATGCGTACCTAAGACGAAATAACGATAGGCCAGGGGATTGATTTTTTTATCTTTGAGAGTTTGCAGGGTTATGAAATTATTTGCGGATTTTGCCATTTTATCGCCTTTATCAAGTTTCAGGAAGGCACCGTGCAGCCAGTAGTTAACGAAAGTTTTTCCAGTGACCGCTTCTGCCTGCGCAATTTCGTTCGTATGATGGATGGGAATATGGTCAATACCGCCGGTGTGCAGATCAATAGTTTCACCGAGATATTTTTGCGCCATGACTGAGCATTCTATGTGCCAGCCTGGGAAACCCTCGCCCCAGGGGGAGAGCCATTCCATCTGGCGTTTCTGGCCGAATGGCGCGAATTTCCAGACCGCGAAATCGGTGGGGTTCCTCTTTTCCGGATTTTTTTCCACGCGCGCGCCTTCGCGGAGATCTGAGGCCGCCTGACCGTGCAATTGGCCGTAGGTTTTAAATTTACTGGTATCAAAGTAGATGCCGTCGGTAATTTTATAGGTAAAGCCCTTTTTTTCCAATTTTTTTATCCAGTTGATCTGCTCCTTGATATGGTCGGTAGCTTTTGCCCAAATAGTCGGCGGTAATAAATTTAAATCAGCCATGTCTTTTTTGAAGGCCTGGGTATAAAATTTGGCTATTTCCCAGACAGTCTTGTGTTCACGTTGCGCCCCTTTTTCCAGTTTGTCTTCGCCTTCATCCGCATCCGAGGTCAGATGACCGACGTCGGTAATGTTCATCACCCGTTTGACGTTATAGCCGTTTATTTCCAGCACCCGTACTAGTATGTCTTCGAAAACATAGGTGCGCAGATTGCCGATATGCGCGTAATTATAAACAGTCGGGCCGCAGGTATAAAGCGTTACCCATTTTTTAAAAATAGGCTTGAAGGTTTCTTTTTTTCTGGTGAGAGTGTTATAGAGTAGCATAGAGCGTATAGCTTATTGCTTGTAGCTAATTACTATTAGCCATAGGCCATAAGCTATTAACTAATAGTATGTAGTTTATTTTAATGTTTTTTGGCAATTTTCGCAAATAAAAAACAGCTCTTAGGCCGCCATAGAGTTGCGCTGGATGGTTAAATTAACCAACTTTATTCTCCGTTATTTTAATATCCAGTCCTATTTCTTTCCATTCGGACATTACCAATTCAACATCCTGGGCAGTGACCATAGGCTTGGCGGTGGGAGTGGGAAGTTTTTGCTTGATGCTTTTTAATTTTACCTTGGCACAGGCTTCATCCATCAAATCAATAGCTTTATCCGGGAAAACACGGTCCTTAATGTATTTATCTGAAAGTTCAATGCATTGGTGCAGGGCCTCGTCGCTGATTTTTACCTGATGATGGTCTTCGTACCGCCCTTTGATGCCCTGGAGTATTTTATATGCATCCTCGGCGCTGGGCTCATCGATCATCACCGGCTGAAACCTTCTTTCCAGAGTGGAGTCACGTTCCACGTATTTTTTATAATCCTCCAGGGTGGTGGCGCCGATCATCTGCAGTTCGCCCCTGGCCAGTGCCGGCTTAAGTATATCAGCCGCGTCGATAGCGCCGCTGGCTTGTCCGGCTTCCGCCAGGGTATGTATTTCATCGATAAAAAGAATGATTTTTCTCTGGGCGGCGATAATCTCATCTATCAGGGCTTTCAGCCTTTTTTCAAATTCACCGCGGTATTTAGTGCCGGCCACCAGTCCGCTTAGATCCAAAGAAAGCACTTTTTTATCATTAAGGATGGAAGTGACGTCACCGCTGGCAATTTTATTTGCCAACCCTTCGACAATGGCAGTTTTACCGACACCGGATTGCCCGATCAGCACCGGATTGTTTTTTGTACGGCGAGAAAGTATCTGGATAACCCGCTCAATTTCTTTTTCACGGCCGACAACCGGATCAAGCTTATCCAGCTTGGCCAGGGCGGTCAGATCTTTGGAATAAATTTTCAGCACCTGGAAATTCGTCCGCGCTTTGATATTTTCACGGTACAGCCAGAGAATGACAACGCCAACAACTATCAAAATCAGTATCAGCGAATAACTTGTGGCTGGCGTGGTAAACATAAACTTAGTTGTTTACGGTTATAATCAGCGGTAGCGTGTTAGCGGTCAGGCCGCTGGAGTCAGTTGCTTCAAAAAGCAGCGCATGGTCGCCGTTTTCCACCTGGGTGGTGTCTAAAGGGAATATCCAGTTATTAGCCGGATCAGTTTCGCTGAACCGCAGCGCACCGTCCAGGTATAAATCCATTCTGGCTACGCCCCGGCGGTCTTCATTGTAAATTTGCAGCTGGGTATCGCCCGAAATGGTTGACTGATTAATCGGCGAAATTATTTCTACAAAAGGCGGGGTAGTATCCGACGGCAGGTGGGTGGCTTTGGCTACTGTGGGCGTATTAATATAGGCGAAAATCAGCATGCCTAGTCCGGCCAGACTGACAGTCGCAATATTCAGCGCAAAAGTAATTTTTTGTGAAAGCTGAACTTTTTGTTGTATGACAACCTTTGTTTCCATATTTTTAAATTATTCCATCCAGCGCTTCTTTTTGAAGTAGTAGAGCGTTAAAGAGGCGATAATCGTTTCCACCAGAATAATCAGCCAAAAACCCAGCGGCCAGTTCAGGAAAGGCGTGCCGGGCGCTTTTATGCTGAAAATTGTGGCGATCAAAGTCAAAGCAAAAATGACAACGGAAATCGTGGTAAAATACTTCATTATCTGGTTGAGGCGGAAAGAAATCAGAGATTCGTTGGTATCATGCAGAGCTTCTATGGATTCTTTGAAGCTTTCCAATGTATCCCAGATGTCCTTGGCTTTGTCTATCAGGCTGTTGAAATATACGTCAGCAGTTGACGGTTCAAAAAGTTTTATCGCCCGGTTGGCCTGGCTGAGTTTTTTCAGGATATTTTTATGCGCGGACATGCTTTTGCGGTAATTGACGATATTCCGGCGACTGCTCAGAATTTGTTCCACTAATTGTTTCTCACGCCCCTGGAAAATATTATTTTCCGCTCGATGCAGGTCTTTGCTGATGTGATCCAGCATGGGGAAGCTGTGGGAAATCAGCTTATTAAGCATTTCATACAAAACCAGTATGACGTTATTTGACAGAAATTCATTTTTTTCACGGGAGTTCTTTTGTTTTTTCAGGTGATTATAAAGCTGAACGATGACTGGCATGCGGTTATCGTGGACAGTGACGATGTAATCCTTGCCGACGAAGAAGTCAATTTCCCGCGAGACAATCTCGCCGCTGTCGCGATTATAGACAGGATAAAGCATGACCAGGAAGAAATGGCCGCGGTGAATGTCGATTTTCGGCCGCTGTCCCTCGGCCTTGCAATCCTCCAGATTAATCGGATGAAAATTGAAATTCTTTTTTAGAAAATTTATTTCCGGGCCTCTCATTGATTTAACGTTGGTGATGTTGACCCAACGCAAATTTTTTGCCCGGATTTCTTCAATTGGCATAGATATAAATTAGTTTTGTTTTTGTTATTAGCTGGTTATATTGTAGCATACTTTTCGTGTTTTGGCAAGATGCTGAGAATAAATGAAGAAGCACTCAGAGTTTCCAATGAGTGCTTCGTGTGTTGGTCATGGTCGCTAAAATGAACTACCTTTGCCAGACAAAGTTGATTGATTTTTCAACCACTCTATCCGGTTCTAACTTCCAAGGTTCCCTCGATGGGATGATTCTTGAAGTGCTGTAGTAGTATACTTTTACTACTAGTGTACTACTGAATTCTGCCATATTGGCTGGAATCTTGAAAGGGATTTGCGTATCCAGGGTTTTCTTCTTGGTTTTTCCAGAAGGATGTCCCTTGATGTGGACACTGTACCACAGGGGAGTCAAATAGTTCTCGCCATTGTAGATTGAATTGGCGTTGGCTATTTGAACGTTCAGTTCCTTTCCCCGGTACTTGGCCATATTGCCAAGCCAGACTGTGTTGTCATTGTTGACCCTGATTTCAAAGTCAGGGCGATCTGTGATATTCAGCATTCCCTTGAGAAATGCTCCTGGATCAACGAAAACGAATGCAGCCACTGACCGTTTTTTGCTGGGGTAGTGGCTTTTATGCTTTTTCCCAGCAAACGCATCGGCAGAAAAGACCAGCGAAATGACCAGCGAAGTTACCAATAAAAAGAACAGATGCTTTTTCACCTGTTACCTCCTTAATAAAGATTACAGTATCTTCCACAATTAACAGGTTATACTAGCACCAGGATATTGTTTTGTCAAGGGTAATTATGCACATAACCTGAAAAAGGCTTGAATTTTAGCTAAAAATGTGATATAATATTAGCGTATGGCCTATAGCTGGTAGCATATAAGCAGTAAATAATAAACCATTAGCTATACGCTATAAGCCATTGCTAAAGCCTAAATCCCTATGCCTAACAACTTACCAAGAGAACAGGAAACCAACCAACCTAAAAAGATTGAGGATATATTTGATCTGGAAAAGAAAAGCGGTTCTGAACTGCCGGAAATAAAACCAACTCCTGAAAGCCAGCCTGAACGCAAGGTTGAAGTAAAGCCGGAAGTTCAGCATGAATCGAAGCCGGAAGCGCAACCGGAAGCGGAAGCGTCCCGGCGGCAGTATGCGCCGCAACCCGTTCAGCAACCGGCAGTTACCACTCCGATAGTAAAGAGCGAGGATTTTGTCCATATAGAAACCATCCTCTCCGATCATCTGGATAACATTTTTCTGCAGATGGATCCTCAGCAGCAGATGGAATTCAGCCGCAAAGGCGAGGAGACAGCCGGAAAGCTGGAAGTGATAATTCAGCAGACAAAAATAAAGGTTAAAGAAATTTTGAATTTAATACGCGACTGGCTGAGGCTGGTGCCTGGCATAAACAAGTTTTTCCTGGAACAGGAAGTGAAGATAAAAGCTGACCGCATCATCAACCTGCACGAGAAAAAACACATACAAAAATAATAAATCCCTCTTCCGCGCCCGACATCGCTCCGCGAGTCGGAGCGGGCGGGAGGGGGATCACCCATAGGGTGATAATTGGAATTATAATGACCTCTCCCAGCCTCTTAGAAAACATCAAAGATGCCTTCGTCTCTCTTTTGGGGTCATCAGCGTTTCCGGGCCTCCTGGTCGCGTTCTCCGTCCTGATTTTTTTATTTGGCGGTTTTTTCATTTTTATGAAATTTTTACGCGGCGGCAAATCCCAGCCGCACGCTTTTCAAAAGACTTTTTTATTGGTAACCGTACCGAAAGAATCAGAAATTCAGGATGATCAGGGGCAAAAACAAAAAACCGCGGCTGAGGAGCTGGCCGAAGCCGAAGCCTGGTTCAGCGCCT
Source organism: Patescibacteria group bacterium (assembly GCA_041660605.1). Lineage (GTDB taxonomy): Bacteria > Patescibacteriota > Patescibacteriia > UBA10025 > JAHIVO01 > JBAZWB01. Next base: position 885,448 of record JBAZWB010000001.1, on the reverse strand, counting down.
TAGGCGGGATGAAAGCACAAAGGGGCGTCACCAGCGGCATTACAGGGCGCCAGGATCATTTTTCTTTTGAAATAGTCGCTTATCAGGGATTAATTTCATTTTATGTGGTTGTTCCGAATTACCTCCGGTCATATATGGAACAGCATGTCCACGCCCAATACCCCAAAGCGCAGATCGAAGAGGTGGAACCCTATAATATTTTTTCACCGCAAAGCGTGGTGCTCGGCACAACGCTGACTTTCAAGAAGCCGTACATTTTTCCCATCCGCACTTACCGCCAGCTGGAAGTCGATCCGCTGAACTCATTGACCAACGTCTTGTCAAAAATCGAGAGCGACGAAGGCATCGTCCTGCAATACATCGTCAGGTCAGCCAAGGCGGAGTGGCACAATTGGGGCGCTCATACCGCCAGAGAAATGCATAACGGCAAAAGGCTGCATGATGCCATGGGCAGGCGCGGAGTCTGGGGATTTATTTATGATCTTTTCCGGACTTTTTTCCCGAAGAAAAAAACGCCGCAAGAGCAGGAAAATATCTATCGGTTATCGCCGCGCGAGGAAGAAATCGCCAAGAGCATTGAAGAAAAAACCAGCAAGGCCGGCATGGACTTCAATATCAGGATAATAGTTTCCGCCAGGACGCCAGAGCGCGCCGAAGCCTATCTGAAAAATATTGTTGATTCCTACAGCCAGTTCACGCTTTATGAGTACGGCAACGGCTTCGCCCGCAAAGGCTCATTCAATAAGGATAAGCTGATAATGGATTATATCTATCGCCGGTTTAATCCCCGCAACAGCATTTTGCTGAATTCCGAGGAAGCGACCAGCGTTTTTCATTTCCCTTTGCCAACCACGGAAACTCCCAACATCCGCTGGCTGCTGGCCCGAAAAGCGCCGGCGCCGACCAATATGCCGGTCGAGGGATTAATACTGGGCAGCAATACGTACCGCGGCATTGAAACCGTGGTGCGCATCAAAGAGAATGACCGCCGCCGGCATGTCTATATCATCGGCAAATCCGGCGTCGGCAAATCTGTTTTATTATCAAACATGATAATACAGGATATAAAAGCCGGGCACGGCGTGGGCGTAGTTGATCCACACGGAGATTTAATACAAACTATTCTTCCGCATATTCCACCGGCCAGGGCCGACGACGTTATTCATTTTAATCCCTCGGATCAGGAGCGACCGATCGGCCTGAACATGTTGGAAGCGAAAACGCCGGAAGAAAAAGATTTTGCCGTCCAGGAAATGATTGCGATTTTTTATAAATTATTTCCGCCGGAAATGATCGGGCCGATGTTTGAGCATAATATGCGCAATGTCATGCTGACGCTGATGGAGGACACCGAGTATCCCGGCACTATAGTTGAAATCCCGCGCATGTTCACGGACACCGCTTTTCAGAAATATAAAGTTTCAAAAGTCAAAGATCCGGTAGTGCGGGCGTTCTGGGAAAAGGAAATGGCCAAGACCTCCGATTTCCATAAATCGGAAATGCTGGGCTATATAATTTCCAAAGTCGGCCGTTTCGTGGAAAACGCCATGATGCGCAATATCATCGGCCAGCCAAAGTCCGGCTTTGATTTCAGTGAAGTAATGAACAATAAAAAAATATTGCTGGTCAATCTGGCAAAAGGCACGACCGGCGAGGTGAACAGCAGTCTGCTCGGCTTGATAATAGTTTCCAAGCTGCAGATGGCGGCCATGCGCCGGGCCGCTCTGCCGGAGTCGCAGCGCCAGGATTTTTACCTGTATATCGATGAATTCCAGAATTTCGTCACTGACAGTATTGCCACTATTTTATCAGAAGCCAGGAAATACCGGCTGGATTTGACTATTGCGCACCAGTATGTAAATCAACTGGTGCGGGAGAACAACGATACGAAAATTCGCGATGCAGTTTTCGGCAATGTCGGCACTATGGTGGCTTTCCGCGTGGGTGTGGAAGACGCGGAAGTATTGGCCAAGGAATTTGAGCCGGTATTCAACGCCTATGACATTATAAACGTAGAAATGTACACGGCTGACGTCAAGCTTCTGATAGATAACACCAGCTCCAAACCATTTAACATGCAGACTTATCCGCCGGAAACTGGTGACGAAGCTTATGCAAAGAAACTGGTAGAACTATCCCGTATGAGATATGGACGCGATCGCGCCCAGATAGAAGCGGAGATATTGCAAAAATCAAAACTAGGAGAGCCGACGGTCACGCAAGGGCCGCCGGTAGGCGAGAGGAGCAGGTAATTTATGGGGAAACCAAATAATAAATTAAAAAATATGAAATCAACGCAAACCGCTGTCAATGTCGGCGTGCCAATTTTGGTAAAAGTTAATATTGTAGTGATGATGCTGGCTTCGCTGGCAATGGGCGTGGCATTTGGCTTTATGATATTTACCGGTGCTCCGGAGGCTTCCGAGCCGGTCAGTACAATGGCTGGCATAACGCCAACGGTAGTGCCGCTCGACCTGGCAGCGTACCGTCAGGTTTTCTCCATACCTACTGACGAGCGCGCCGTTGAAGCTGCGGGCATTACGAAAGTCGCGGAGAAAGGTGTTAGTATCCCTTTTACCACTCCGGAACCTATCGTCGCATTGAACCTGAGCGGCGCGGTGCAGTTGGACACGCCGACGAGCTATGCGCGCGTGATACTGGAAGATTCCCAGGGGCGCGATCATTTAGTTTATGACGCCAGTTTTCCCTTAGATGAGGTTACTGTCCTGACTAATGTATGCGCTGAAACATGCGCAATGGATCCGGTACAGCCCATTGCTCTGCGTATTGAAATATCTGGAACGATGAAAGCAGATAATGACGGTAAGGCGACAGAGGATCTGGAACAGCCGACGGCAAAGCTTACCATCAGTGACATCCAGTATTTATCCGCCGGCGTAAAGCTGCGGAGCGGTACCACTGCTCAGGCAGTCCTTGACGCGCAGAATGATTTTAAAATAGCCACCTTAAACGGTACGGGTCGTCTCTGGCGCGCCGGGCGGACGAGCGTATCGCACTTAACCTATGAAGAAAAGAAAAAATTATCCGAAGACGGAAAATACCATAACTATTGCGGTTATGAATACTATACAGGCGGTATCTTTGACGGTTGTATGCGCGGAACAGCAACTGCTTCAACTCCCACGGGAAAAACCAGTGCCGATACAGCGGCTCCTGCGTCAGGCGGGAAAGGCGGTTCTTACGCTTTTGACTGGCGTTCGCGCCACGGGCAGGACTGGATGACTCCGGTGAAAAATCAAGGCGGTTGCGGTTCCTGCTGGGCCTTTGCCTCGGTCGGCACCCTGGAAGCGTATGTTAATACACTTTATAATCAGCAATTAAATATTGATCTGTCTGAACAAGACACAACTTTTTGCAGTCCCGGTGGCGGTAGCTGCGCCGGCGGCGGTGCCAATCTGGCGTTTGATTATTATAAAACAACCGGAGTAGTTGATGAGACTTGCTGGCCGTATAATGGAGTTCAGCAAAGCTGCAACAGAGGGTTGTTTTGCGCAAATTGGCAAAATAAGGCTTGGAAGATTTCTAATTATAAAACTTTTTTATCGCCACGTTCTTACGAAATAAAAAAAGAATTAGTAGAGAATGGTCCTCTCGCCATGTCGTATAGCCCATGGTCACATGAAATGGTGCTGGCGGGATTTGGAGATATTACCGCAAATACAGCTATCCGTGCGAGTCTTAATTCAAATTATTGGCCATCAGCAGATGATCCGCTTATCGGTACGACATATTGGCTCGTAAAAAATAGCTGGGGCGATGGCTGGGGAGAGAGCGGCTATGGGCGCATAGCTATGCAGGGGATTTTAAATGCTACTCAATTTTGGAGGATTGCAGGCGCTATTACCCCGCCGGCCGGTTCATCATATTCAGTCAGTTGTGTCGATAATGATCATGATAGTTTCTGCAGCTGGGGAGTTGGGTCAAAACCAGCAACCGGCTGTCCGACGTGCGGCACTGTGCCTGATTGCAATGATGCCGACAATTCGGTCCATGCCTGTACGACCAGCGCGATGTGCGGCGTCAATCCGTATCTTCCCAGCGGAGAAGTGGAATCTTTTGGCGACTACACCGGTTATGGCGTCAACGGTTGCTGCGGCGATAATGCGGGTGAGTACGTTTACAGTAGCAAGTGTTGCACAAGCGCCACAAGCACGCTTGATACTGCAGAAGTTATTATGCCACTGGGGGTAGTCAGCCCAAATGGTGCTGATAATGGCCAGGTGAACGCCCCGTCTGACATTTTTTTCAATAGCACAGACGGGTACATCTATGTTGCAGATACATATAATAATCGGATCCAGGTGATCACTACCTCGGGAGCTTTTATCCGCAGCTGGACCCAGGCCACCTCCGCAACCGATCTGCTTAATCATCCGCAGGGCATAACTGTCTATAATAATGAAGTGTATGTCTCTGATTCTGATAATAATCGCATAGTTGTCTTTAATAACTCCGGCGTTTACCAGCGCCAATGGAACATGGGATCAAGTAGCATAGCGCTTAGCAGTCCCCGTGGTCTGACCGTTGATACTACTAGTGGGGAAATATACGTGGCTGATCGCGGAAATAACCGCATTCAAATATCAAACACATCTGGAGGCAGTCTGAGGAAAATCGGCGGCAGTATAAATAATTACGGCAGTTTTAATGCTCCGGTTGACGTTACGATTTCCGGCAATGATGTCTATGTGGTTGATTACGGAAATAATAAGGTGGGGGTTTTTACCAAGGCAGGCGTATATACCCGCCGGTGGGGATCTTATGGCGCTGGCAATGGCTTTCTGTTTAATCCCAGCGGCATTGTTGTAAATGGATCCGAGGTTCTGGTGAGCGATACAAGCAATGAACGCATACAAGTATTTACCACTACCGGGGGATTTGTCAGGAAGTGGGGAGCATTGGGATCCGGGATTGGGCAGTTTTTACACCCCATGGGCATAACTGTTGATGCCAGCGGAAAAATTTATGTCAGCGAGGGAAAGTTGTCAGGTTTCGAAATTGATACCCATCGAATTCAGTCATTTGAGAAGTCCAGCCAGTCGGTCTGCGTCAGAGATCCCAGTGAAGTTATCATTAAATCTGGATTATCAAGTCCCCCGACGAGCCAGCAGGATCCGTTGACAGTCCCCCTTAATACAACGGCATTCTTCCTTGGCAGTGCGACTGACCGGGGCGCGGCCAGCGGTGTCTGCAATGGCTGCAGTTACCAATGGCTTGTTGACGGCACCGGCGTTGGCAGCGGGCAGAATTATTCCACCAGCTTTATGGGCAATTCTGAAGTCGGAGCGCGGCATAAAATTACGCTTCGCGTAACGGACGCGCAATCGCATATGAATGAGAAGAGTATCACCGTCATTCCAGGCGTGGTTGGGATTTGGGGGACGGAAGGAACAGGGGCCGGGCAGTTGAATACTCCAAAAGGAGTCGCTTATGCCAATAACGAACTTTTTATTTCCGATACTATGAATAACCGCATCCAGGTTTTTGATGCTACGACAGGTGCGTTTAAGAGGCAATGGGGGCCGGCAATAAGTGGGCATGGAAATCTCCTGCAACCTATGGGCCTGGCAGTAGACAATGGTGAGGTGTATATAGCTGATACAGGAAGTAACCGCATAGTAGTTTTTGATATCAATGGTACCTTTCACAGACAACTTGGTTCGATCGGTAATGGAGATGGCTTTTTACAGGCTCCCTATGATGTCAGCGTCTATTCCGGTCTAGCCTATATTTCAGATGTGACGAATAATCGCGTGCAGGTATTGAATGCCGCGGATGGCAATTATGTGCGTAAATGGAGTTTGAGCGAGGGGTATCCATATGGAATTGAGGTAAGCAATTCAAAGGTTTATATTGCCAATGAAGCAAAAAATCGTATTGATGTGTATAATCTTGATGGTACGCCACTGCCAAGTTTCGGATCGGCCGGCACTGGAGCCGGACAATTCAATCGTCCTCGGGGCATTGCCATCAATGCTGGTGCGATTTTTGTCGTTGATATCAATAGAAAGGTGCAGGTCTTCAAGCTTGATGGCACCTACGCCTATGGCTGGGGAATAGTGCGGGACTTTGAAGTGGGCGACCCCCAGGATATTGCTGTTGGCAATGACCGTTTGTACGTAACGTCTGACTTGCTGCAAGTATTTAATGAACCGGCTATTTGTCCCAACGGAACAGCCGGCGGCCAGTGCAGCGGGCAGCAGTATTGTGATAAAGGCGAGCTGGTCAGTGACTGCCGGCAGTGCGGTTTTACCTGCCCTCCCCCGAATGTCTGCAAAAGCTTAACCGGTAAATGCGTGCAGTGCACCAGTGACGCTAATTGCGCAAATGCAAACTGCAGAATCAACAGATGCACCAACAACATATGCGAATGCATCCAGTGCAATTCGGACTCTGACTGCGCTGATAGCATTGCCTGCAACGTAGATCACTGTAATTTTGCAGGAACGATCTCGGCGAATTGTTCGCACACCGGCGGAACCTGCTGCGCTAACGGTACGCTGCCCGGGCAATGCGACAGCGCGGGAGGGAGCTACTGTACTTCCAATTTTACCCTTGAAAATAACAGATGCCCTATCTGCGGCTGTAAGCAGTTCTACAAGTGCAATCCCGGCAGCCCGAAAGGGACAGGGTCGTGCGTCCCGGATCCCACGACTTGCTGTCTGGAGGATATTCCGACCTGCAAGCTGCCCCTCTGCCCCTGGCGGCCCCTGAATACCGTTGATTAATGTTTATTTTTTGTAGGAGCAGTAAAACGAAAAGCAATTATAATTTTTATCAAATTTAACGTAAAAAATGGGCTTTAGCCCATTTTTTATTTGACAAAAGGGCGCGGAAGAATATGATTAGGGTATGGAGATACTTATCTACATCGCTTTATTATTAGGAATTTTGTTTGTCTTCGGTACGGCGGCATATGCCGGATGGGTGGCCGCACCCTGGCTGCCTGTTTTTAAAAAGGACATTCAACGTATTTTAAATTTGGCCGGAATCCAGCCAGGCGATGTGGTTTACGATTTAGGTTCCGGAGATGGCCGGGTTATAGTCGCTATTGCCAATAATTCCTCGGCGAAAATCGTGGTTGGTTATGAAATTTCTTTTATTCCTTATATCTGGTCAAAAATCAGGATACGGTTTCTGGGATTAAACCAGAGAGTGGAAATAAGGGGAGCCGATTTTTTATCCCGCGATCTAAGCCAGGCCACGGTCATTTTTTGTTTTTTAACGCCAAAAGCCATGAAGAAGCTAGGTCCGAAATTTGAGCGTGAACTCCGGCCAGGCACCCGGATAATTTCATACAGCTTCTCCATGCCAAATTGGCAGCCTGTCGAGACGGACAGGCCGAGCACCAAGCATATACCAATTTACAAGTATATTAAAAAGTGACCATATTGACTATTCATTTTGCTTTGTGTAGACTAAAAAAAGAGACAAAAATAAAGACAAATACCCAAAAAGGCAAATAAATACAAATAGTAAATAGCAGAAAACATAAAGATTAAAATAAAAGGAAAATAAAATATGGCAAAACAAAACCAAATTGGACAAATAAAAAAATTGATTGAAACCGCCCATGTCGCTCTGGAGAGCGCACGGCAGCTTTTAAATCAGATAACCGGTGGCAAAGAATCTGAGGATCCGGAAATCGCACATATGGCCAAAGAGTTGGCCGAGGCGAAGAACGAGGGAGCCGATAAAATTGTTGAAGGCGTTTTTGACGGCCAGAACATGATCGGCCCGGACGGCAAGCAATATAGCATACCCGCCAATTACGCTTCAAAATCAAAATTAGTTGCCGGCGATACCCTGAAGCTGACTATCAAGGAAGACGGATCTTTCATGTATAAGCAAATCGGACCGATTGACCGCAACCGTTTGGTCGGCTTATTGGCCAAAGATGACATCACGGACGAGTACAGAGTATTAGTGGGGGATAAGGCCTATAAAGTTTTACTGGCCAGCATCACTTATTTTAAAGGCGAATCGGGAGACGAGGTCGTGATATTGGTGCCCAAGGAAAAAGAAACAGAATGGGCTGCAGTAGAAAATATTATTAAGGCCGGCGAAAGCTCAAAAGAGGGGGAAAATACAGATATTAAAGAGGAACTGAAGCAGGATAAGGGCACTCCGGAAAACGTGGAAGAGATTGAGGACCTGAGCTAGCAATTGAGATTTGCTTAATCTGAACGGTTATTATAAAATATAGTCACCTATAATTGGTGGATTTTTTTATGTCTCAAGTTATTTATCGAAAATATCGGCCGCAGACCTTCAAAGACCTGATCGGCCAGAATGCCATACGCATCACATTGGAGAATGAGATAGAACAGGGGCGCGTCAGTCATGCTTATCTTTTTTCCGGTCCGCGCGGCGTGGGCAAGACTACCACTGCCCGTCTGTTAGCCAAAGCTGTCAATTGCACCAATAGGAAAGGCGCCGAACCCTGCAATGCCTGTGATTTTTGCAAAGACTTCACTGCCGGGAACTCCATGGACCTGATAGAAATCGACGCCGCTTCGCACACCGGCGTTGATAATGTACGGGAAAATATTATTGAGAATTCCCGTTTTACTCCGCAACGCGCGAAATTTAAAGTTTTTATCATAGATGAGGTGCATATGCTGTCGGTTTCCTCTTTTAACGCATTGCTAAAAACCCTTGAGGAGCCGCCGGAGTATGTAATTTTTATTCTGGCGACTACTGAAATACACCGCGTGCCGGAAACCATTATTTCCCGCTGCCAGCGTTTTGATTTCAAGAGAGTCAGTCCTGATGATCTGGTAAAAAGACTGAAAACAGTCACGGAAAAAGAAAAGATCAACATTGAGGAGTCCATTTTACGGAATATTGCCCAGAGATCCGAGGGTTCTGTCAGGGACGCCGAAGTAATGCTCAATCAGCTGATGTCTCTCGGCGAAAAAGAAATAACGGAAGAAAAAGCCTCGTTGGTCATCCCGCGGTCTGATAATACTTTAGTTTTGGAATTTTTTCAAAACTTGGTGCAAAATGACATACCGGCAAACCTGGCTTTAATAAATAAGTTGATAGACGAGGGAGTTGATATCCAGGAATTTACTAGGGATTTGATTGAATTTTTCCGTTATGTTCTGCTGATGAAGATTACCAGCAATACTCTGACAGCCACGCGTCTGGATCTGAACACTGACAATATAAATGAAATTAAAAAGAGCATGAATAGCATTACCGTTGACTGGCTAATCAGCGTGATTGAGAAATTTGTGGAAAAATCTCGGGAATTTAAATATACCACGATAATTCAGCTGCCACTGGAATTAGCCATAGTGGAGCTCGATCGCTCGAAGAAAACGGAGATTGAAGGCAGTCAGGACGCCAATAAACCTAAGGATGGCGGGGGAACGAAGCCGCCCGCTGACGGTTCAGCATTGCCAAAGGCAAAACACGATAAGCCGCCGGTGCCCCGTAAAATGAGCGCAAAATCAACGATGAACATGGAAATACTGAAGTCGGTTTGGCTGGAAATATTGCAAGCCTTGCGCGGCAAGAATTATTCGCTGGCCCTATCCCTGAAAGTCGGATTGCCTAAATCTGTCGATAATCAAGCCATTTGCATCGCTTTCCAGTATAAATTTCACGCCGAGCAGGTGGCGGAGCCGGAAGCAAAAAACATTTTAGGCGGAGTAATTGAAAATATTACCAGGCATGCATTGAAAATAAAAACCGAAGTTGTCTCAGAGAGCGCTTTTCAGAAGCTTGAGCATGAATTTCTGAAAGGCAGCAGCCAGGAGGCAGGGGAAAGCGAAGCCTGGAATCAGGCTTTGAACGTCTTTGGCGGTGAAATTGTGGAAGAAGAAGCGTAGCAGAATAATGAGGTTACAAGCTTGCCTGATAGGCAATTTTTTGTTAGCATAACCGGAAGCTGCTTAAAAAATTGGTTGTTTATAAGTTAAAGAATATTTATAATTCCCTGCAAATCTGCGAGATCGTCTAATGGTAGGACGGCGGACTCTGAATCCGCTAATCCTGGTTCGAGTCCAGGTCTCGCAGATTTGCAGGGAATTTTCGTTATTATTAGTTCGCCATGAACCAGAACAAAGTTCGGTTCATGGCGCCCTGTACCCTTGTGGTACAGGGCGAGTCCAGGTCTCGCAGCTTTGTGGAAAATAATTTACCGCAGCGCGTTTTAATTACCTGTGAGATTTTTAATAGACATATTTTATAAAGGCAGATATAATAAATATGCCTAAATTAAGGTATAAAATATGAGCAATTCCAAAAAAGTCTTATTGATTGAAGACGAAAAGTCCATTCGGGAAGCACTAAAAAAGGCTTTTTCTGGTACTGACTTGAATATCCTTGAAGCAGAAAACGGCGAAGTTGGCTTGGGTCTGGCCAAGCTGGAAAAGCCGGATTTAATATTACTGGACATCGTCATGCCGAAAATGCATGGGATTGATATGCTGGATCAATTGCAGGGGCAGTCATGGGGCAAATCTATTCCGGTAATAATACTGACAAATTACGCTGATGATCCGCGGGTGCAGAGGGCAGTCGATGCCGGTAGAGTGGAAATGCTGAGTAAAACTCAGTGCCATTTAAATGATGTAGTTAAAAAAGTGAAAGAAAAGCTGCAGTTAGTCTAACGTATAAAAAGTTAGCAAGGGTAATTAGGAATATAAATTGTATGGCAATAATTTTTGGAGTAGATTTGGAAGAAACTATTACTCCTGAAAAAGTAAGGGATGCCATTGTTGTCTGTTTCGAGCATGCCCACGGGGAGGCAACCAGGAAATCTTTGGGAGAGCTAACGCAGGATCTAGGCAAAAAAGGGGTAGAAAAATATACAAAAGCGAATATTGAAGGAATCGTCAGGAAGGCCTTCAGGGAAAGCGGCGGTGATTTTGATGCACCGACCAGGGAGACCATCATCAAAGCCATGGATTGGCTGGCGGAATTTTCAAAAAGCTACCGCCAACCGGAAATGATTCGTAAGAATTATATAGAAGTAATGAAGCTAGTAAATAAATTAAAATAGCCAGCATGCAAAAAAATGAAAAAACTATCTTAATAATTGATGATGATACTTCATTGCGCTGGCTTCTGGATAAGGCGTTTAGCAGGGAAAATTTCCGTGTCTTCAAGGCGAAAAACGGCCAGCTAGGCCTGGAGATAGCCATGAAAGAACGACCCGATCTAATTTTGCTGGACATCGTCATGCCGAAAATGGATGGTTTGACTGTACTGTCTAAAATAAGATCAAGCGAATGGGGCTTGAATGTGCCATTGATACTCTGGACAAACGTGGATAAAAAAGAAATTGCCCAGCTTTTGAAATACGACGACTGCGTTTACATGGCCAAGGCAAAGTGGGCGCTGGAAGATTTAGTAAAGGAAGTGAAGATCAGGCTGAAAATCAAGGTTTAATTTTTTATACCGCTATGCGTGAGATAAAACATGGTATTTTTAGTATTTTCAAACCTACCGGCCCGACATCTCATGACATGATCGATAAGCTGAGGAAAATTACCGGGGAAAAAAGAATCGGTCATGCCGGTACGCTTGATCCGCTGGCCAGCGGAGTTTTAGTCGTGGGCGTTGGCAGGGAAGCGACGAAAAAATTAATGCTAGAGGTAAAAAAGGAAAAAGAATACATCGCTCTGATAAAATTCGGCGGAGTCAGCGATACGGATGACCGGCAGGGGCAGATTAAAAATACAGAAGAAAATAATTTACCCGGTATCGGCCAGATAAAAAATATTTTAGAGGATTTTACCGGACATATTAAGCAGATACCGCCTGTTTATTGCTCCGTAAAAATCAAAGGCCGCCCGGCTCACCGGCGCGTCAGGCAGGGTGAAAATATTCAGCTAAAAGCCAGGGAAGTCTATATTAAGGAGATCAGCATTATCGAATACCAGTGGCCTTTTTTGAAAATAAAAGCAGTCACCGGTCCGGGAGTATATATACGTTCATTGGCCAGGGATTTGGGTGAGCGGCTGGGTGTCGGAGGATATTTGTATGAGCTTGAACGCGTCAGGGTCGGAGAATTTGATTTGCAGAGTTGCGTGAATATACCGGAGAGATCATAATAGCATGAAATATGCCTGATTCCAGGCGCAGGCTTTTTGCCGCAGGCAGCCTTTTTTTATTATCCAAATTAAAGTATAATTAGTCTAAAGCAATATGAAAAAAAAGTATCTTTTCATAATTAACCCCGTGGCTGGCAAAGGGAAGCATTTGTCTATTTTATCGGAGATTAGTAGTTTTTTCGCCAGTGAAGACGTTGATTTCGATACGGTCATCACGCAGCGCCCAAAACAGGCCACGCAGATTGCCAAAGACTCATCAAATAAGTATGAGATTTTGGTTGCCGTCGGAGGCGACGGTACGGTTAATGAAATTATTAACGGTCTGGCAATTTCACCGGCAATTTTAGGAATTTTGCCGATCGGCTCGGGAAATGATTTTTCCTATCAGCTTGGCTATAAAAGAAATTTGAAAAGGGATCTGCGGATTTTACGAGAAGCAAAAACCAAATGGATTGATGTCGGCGTAGTTAACGAAACGGATTATTTTATCAACGGTTTTGGTGTCGGCTTTGACGGCGAAACGGCGCTGGCGGCACGCAAGACCATGCGTTATACTAACGGCTTCATGGCTTATTTATTGGCGGTACTGCGGACTCTGGTTTTTTACCGCTGTCAGGAAGTCAAAATGAAATTTGACGATCGTAATACTGTCGAACAAAAAATATTATTCATTTCCGTGTGCAACGGTACGACGTATGGCGGGGGATTCAAAGTAGCTCCTGATGCAAAAATGGATGACGGATTGTTTGATGTCTGTTTGGTGGATAAAGCCAGTCGCGCCTATATTTTACGAAAACTGCCAAAATTCATCCGCGGCCACCATACGAATTTGCCGGAAGTGCATATGAGCCGTTGCCATCAGCTGAACATTCAATCCGTCAAACCACTTCAGGCCCAATTAGACGGAGAGTTGCCGGCTTCGCAAACATCCTACCAGGTAGGAATTTTACCAAAAAAACAGGAAGTAATATTTGATTGATTATGGAGGTAGAACAAGAAAAATTAACCGTTAACAAGTCCGACAAAACCTGGCGGGATTTTTCCCAATTGGTAATTGGCGTTGAGCAGATTATCCGGCAGGAGCGCAAGCTATCGAAAGGCAAGATGCGCGAGAAGATCACCTTGATAAATTCCCGGGAAGCTTTCTGCCATTATCAATATGTGTATCTGCCCGATCAGGGCACTGCCATATTCATCGGAGATATACACGGAGATTCGGTTTCCGTACAAAAGATTCTAGAGCAGGAACGTTTTTTTCAGTTGAGCGAAAAAGGAGAGGCGGTTTATCTGGTCTTCCTTGGCGATTATACCAACCGCGGAAAAGCCGATATCAAAACATTAGATCTGGTATTGAATTTGAAACTTAAGCACCCCAATTACGTTTACCTGCTGCGCGGCAATCATGAAGAAATAGACATGGGCCAGCATTATGGCTTCCTGGGCTCCTGCATCAAGCAATACGGGTATGACCGCGGCCAATATATCTTTCAGCGCGTAAATAATTTTTTTGAGCACCTGCCCAGCCTACTGATTACCAGAAACGGTGCAGTAGCCGTACACGGAGGCATACCAGTCAGCCCGATAAAATCCCTGAAAGACATAAAGGATGACGAAGATATGATGGAAATACGCTGGAATGATCCGACTGAGGAAATCAATCATATAATGTACAATTATAAGCGGGGAGGGAATTATCTTTTTGGCCGGACGATTTTCGATAATTTCATGCAAGCCATCGGCGGAAAAATATTAGTACGCTCCCACGAATACGTAGCCAGCGGATATAAACTGTTGTTTGACCAGCGGCTGCTGAGCATTTTTTCCAATGGGGGAAAAAGTGAAGAGAGCGGCTACCAGGATTTTATCCTGCAGCCAAAGTACGCCAAGCTGGATTTGTCCAAGCCAGCGGAACGCTGGACTATGGAAAATATTGTTGACATAAAATACTAGATGTGGCATATTCTTAGCACAGTATAAGTTTTGTGTTATAATGTAAAGCAAAATATAATTTGAACTATTAAATATGAAATTTAGCGAAATTGGAACCGGCTTAACATTTGATGATGTTTTGCTTGAACCGCGTTTGTCTTCGGTCAACCGCAGGGAAATTGACCTGGCCGCTAAATTAACAAATAAAATCCAACTGGAAATACCCATACTCTCCGCTGCCATGGATACAGTCAGCAATGCCTCAATGGCTATTGCCTTGGGAAAATTAGGCGGCCTGGCGGTCCTGCACAGGAATTGCAGTATCAGTGAGCAGGTTGGGATGGTCAAAAAAGCTAAAAAATCAGGAGTCAAAGTTGGCGCCGCTGTGGGGCCTCATGATATAGAAAGAGCCGCGGCATTATATAAGGCCGGCGCCGTTGCCATCTTTATAGACTGCGCCCACGCTCACCATACGAAAATTATCCGAGATGCCAGATTAATCAGGAAATCAATCAAAGCACAACTGGTAATCGGCAACATTGCTACTAAAGAGGCAGCCAAAGTTTATTTAACAATTGCCGATGCCCTGAAAGTCGGGATCGGACCTGGTTCTATCTGCACCACGCGGGTAGTGGCCGGCATTGGCGTACCTCAGTTAACCGCGATTTCCGAAGTTGTCTCAGTCGCCCAGAAAAAAAATATTCCAGTTATTGCCGACGGCGGCATCAAATATTCCGGCGATATCGTGAAAGCCCTGGCGGCCGGAGCTGCAACTGTCATGCTGGGTTCAATGCTGGCCGGCGCCAAAGAAGCGCCGGGCAAACTAGTCCGTTTGAACGGTAAATTATACAAGGAGTACCGCGGCATGGGCAGCCTTGGCGCCATGTCCGGCGGTAAGTCATCTGACAGGTATTTCCAGAAAGGCGCAACTAAATACGTCCCAGAGGGAGTTGAAGGCCTGATACCATACAAAGGCCCGGTCAAAGAAATCATCTGGCAGGCGGTCGGCGGACTGAAAAGTGGCATGGGATATGTGGGTGCTCATAAGATAGGCGAATTGCCCAGGCAGGCCAGGTTTATCAGGATTACCAGCGCCAGCCTGAAGGAATCGCATCCGCATACCGTCATGATCAGCAAAAAAGCCCCGAATTATTAAAGTTTAATATTTTTATTTTCATATGCCAAAATCAACAAATAAGCCACAAGCAGAATTGCACGCCCATCTGGGTTCGGCAGTTGATCCGGCAATTTTATGGTCCATTGCGCACCGGCACGGCATAAAGCTGCCGAGCAAAGATTACTGGGCTTTTGAAGATATGATTACCATGACCGGCGAGGAGAAGAACAAATCATTGGATGAAATGCATAATAATTTTTTTTACTGGACAGAACTTATCCAGTCTTCTCCGGACACGATTGAAGAATCAGTGCGCAGCGTCATCGGCGGAGGATTCAGGAAATGCAACCTGATCATCCAGGAGCTGCGGTTCAATCCCATGTTCCGTAATCGCGGCGGGGAAAGAGACCTTGATCACATTATCATGTCTTCATTGTGGGGGCTGGAAAAAGCGACTTTGGAGTATCCGCAGGTAAAGGCTGGGATAATTTTAATGATGGACCGTACGCTGGATTACGAACAGAACGAAATAATTGTCCAGAAAGCGATAAAATATAAAGAGAACGGCATTGTCGGCGTAGATATCGCCGGTCCGCAGAGAAAATCATTTTCCATCAAGGAGCATGCCAAGCTTTTCCGGATGGCGCGCGAAGCAGGACTGGGCATTACTCTGCATACCGGTGAAGAAGGGAATTTAGAGGAGATGAATTACGTGGTCAGCGAGATAAAGCCTGACCGAATCGGCCACGGTTTTTTATGTATCCAGGACGAAAGACTGATGTCCGAGGTGGTGGCAAATAATATTGTCCTGGAAACCTGTCCGACCTCGAATTTGCGCAATAGCGTGGTGAAAAATATTAATGAATTTGAAAATATCGTTAAAGCATATCTGGATAACAAGATTAAATTTACCATTAATACAGACGGCCCGGAGATGTACTGCACCAATGTCATTAAAGAGCAGGAATTTTTAATGAAGACCGGCATTATGAATATGGCGCAGATTGAGCAGTGCACCAAATGGGCTTTTGAGGCAGCTTTTGTCAAATAAAATTATGCAAGACATTATTTACGTACTAGACTTCGGCTCCCAGTACTCTCATTTGATTACCCGGCGGATCAGGGAGCTGGGAGTATATTCAGAATTAGTGCCGATAAATTTCCCGTTGGACAAATTGCGGTCAGCCAAAGGCATCATCCTTTCCGGCGGCCCGCGCGATATTTCCCGGCAGGATACCTTATTGATCAATAAGGAGCTTTTTAATCTGGGTATTCCGATATTGGGTATTTGCTATGGACTGCAGCTGATGGCGCATATGCTCGGCGGCAAGGTAGTGGTGGGTGAAAAGCGGGAGTACGGCCCGATTGAAATATCTATTAAAAACAGTAAGCTTTTTAAAGGCCTGAAAACCAAACAAATGACCTGGATGTCGCATAGAGACCAGGTTTCAAAGTTGCCGGCAGGCTTTAAAAATCAAGCCAGTTCCAAGAACTGCCGTCAGGCCGCAATTAGCAATGAGCAGAAAAATTTATTTGGCCTGCAGTTTCATCCGGAAGTTGTACATACTATAAATGGTTTAAAAATACTGGAAAATTTTGTTAGTTTGACCGGCGCCCAACGCACCTGGTCAATGCGAGATTTTGTTAAAGCGTCTATTATTAACATTAGAGATAAAGTAGCAAATGATAAGGTGGTTTGCGCGCTTTCCGGTGGAGTTGATTCATCCGTGGCTGCTACTATTGTAAATAAAGCAATTGGCAAGCAATTAACGTGCATATACGTTGATACCGGCCTGATGCGGCAGGGAGAGACTGAGCAGGTTAAAAAAACCTTTCGTTCGTACCAAAAAGCGAATTTGAAAATTATCAATGCCCAGCGCGATTTCCTTGCAAAACTTAAAGGCGTAGTTGATCCGGAAAAAAAGCGGAAAATAATCGGAAATCTTTTCATCAGAATATTTGAACGAGAAGCTAAAAAGATTGGCGGGGTAAAATGGCTGGTACAGGGTACGCTTTATACCGATGCAATTACTTCCGGCGTCAGCGTCGGCAAAACCGCGGCGGTCATTAAATCCCATCATAATGTCGGCGGCCTGCCGAAAAAATTCGGTTTCAAGCTCATTGAACCGTTTCGCGAGCTTTATAAAGATGAGGTCAGGAAAGTCGGCCGCCTCCTGGGCCTGCCAGCAGAAGTGACGGAACGCCAGCCTTTTCCCGGTCCGGGACTGGCAGTCAGGATAATAGGAGAAGTGACTGAGGAACGCTTGAATATTGTGCGCCAGGCAGACTGGATCGCCCGCGAGGAAATAGAAAAAGCCGGCTGGGGGCAAACAGTCCAGCAGTATTTTACGGTTTTACCGGCCATACGTTCCGTGGGCGTGCAGGGGGATTCGCGCACTTACGGTTATCCGATAATTTTGCGCGCGGTGACGACTAAAGATTTTATGACGGCTGACTGGGCGCGCCTACCTTATGAATTGCTCAGTAAAATTTCTTCCAGGATTACCAATGAGGTTAAGGAGATTAACCGGGTAATTTACGATATCACGTCAAAACCGCCCGGGACGGTGGAGTGGGAGTAGGTTAGTTTGTTAGCCACTAGTTGGTTAGTAGTTAGTATACTAATAATTAGCGTTATTCATAAACTCCGAGCGTACCCTCTCAAGGGTGCGCTCCGTTCAAGGTAGTTGGCAATTTGTAATAACTACCTGCTTTTAAAAGTGATGGAAACGATTTCCGGATAATTGCCGGTGCGCATGGGCGGACCCCAGGTGCCGGCGCCGCTGGAAGTATATATATTAAAAGCACCCTCGCGGGACAAACCCCAGTCCCTTTTTTTGTATAATGCGCGAGTGATAGCTGCAAAAGGCCAGAGCTGGCCGACATGCGTGTGCCCGGACAGCATCAAACTCGCGCCGGCGGCTTTTGCCAGCTCCACGACTGCGACTTTCGGCTCATGATATAGCACAATGCTGGGCTTGGCAGGATTGATTTTTTTAAAAATATTGCCAAAATCTTTTTTCTCTCCAGGCTTAGGATAGCTGATGCCCAATAATTGCATACCGTTTAATTCCGTAATTTCGTCATTCAATATTCTTGCCGGAGTCAGCCGTACGGCAGCCAGCGAATTTTCCAGGCTGACATAGGTTTCGTGGTTGCCAGTGATATAATAAATGCCTTCCGGCGCCAGAATATTTTTTATGGGATCCGCCAGGTGGTTAAGTTTCTTCCCCGCGCCGTCAAATAGGTCTCCGGTGATAAAAACTAAAGCAGGGGATTGCTCATTAATTAATCTGACAATTTTTTTCATAAAACCCTGGTGGCAGAATACTCCCAGATGCACGTCTGAAATCTGCACGGCTTTTTTATTTTCCCAGGACGGAGGCAGATTGGGTATGATAATTTCGATTTTCTTCACTCTGATTTTTTGGGCGTTAATAATGCCATACACTGTATATAAAGCAGCCAGCCCAAGAAGCACGCTGGCGGTTATTGCAGTGTTAATTTCTGGAAAAACAGAAGCCAGCACTAACGACGCTATCGTCGCCAGCAATACATACCAGCCCAAGCCGAGCCAAATTGAGGATATTATATAATAATAACTGGTGAAATGGTTTTCAATAAAGTGTACGATGATGATGCTGGCAATAGTGCTGAAAGCCAGAATACCGAGGGCGATCAGCAGTACTTCTTTTACTGCACTGCCGGTTATCCCAAACAGCCAAACCCAGGAAAAAAATAACACGGCGTGTCCGCCGAATATTATTATAAAAACTATCAGTAATATTATTGCAATGGCTAACTTCATATAATAGAGATATTATAAGCTAATTTCGCAAAAAGTAAAGAGTGCGGATAAGCGTAAATTGACGGAAATCGGAGTTTAGTGATAGAGTAATTTAATTAACTGGTACTTTGACTTTTTATTTGGAATTTCACTGAAAATCAGGAAGGAGGAGTCCAATGAGGCTCACAGCACAAGAGAAGCGGTTGCATGCTCGGTTACTAAGGCTATTTGCAACCATACAGATGTTAATCATCACCGGAACATACTGGGGTGATGAAGGAAAAGGAAAGATCGTTGACTTACTGTCGTGTCTCTATGACTTGGCAGTGCGGTACAGCGGTGGCGCGGGCGCTGGTCATACTTTGCAGACACCCGACGGCAGGAGGTTTGTTGGGCACTTGATTCCCTGTGCTATCGCTCAAGGGATCAGGTGTATTCTGGGTCGGGGGGTATTTTTCGACATCAGGCGGTTTCTCGCTGAAATCAAGGATGCCAAAGGAGCATTGGGCAAGAATTTACCGCCTATCTGGGTGGATAAATATTCGCCGGTCTGGACTCCTTGGCACCGATTATTCGAGCAATGGCTTGAGTATTCCGCGGGGAGTGGAAAGGTGGGAACTACTGGCAAAGCCATCGGACCGTTGTCTGGCTTTAATGTACTTCGTGTCGGACTGCAAGTACATCACCTTTTCCAGGATCCTAAGGTATTGCGAAATCGGCTGCGGCGCCTTTATCGGGCACTAAAGCCGGATTTTGACCAGATGGTTAAGCTGGGAATCGTCAGGCGGAAAGATATCCCATTACCTACCCATGTTGAACTCGCGCTCCTGAAGGATGCGAAAAAGATCAGGAATATGGTCACTGACACGGCGTTTGAACTGTCGGGAGCCTATACTGCCGGACTGCACATTCTGTTTGAAGGCGCGCAAGCCCCCGGACTGGACATTGATCTGGGCACCTGGCCGTATGTTTCCGCTGGCCATTCGGTAGCCGCAGGCGCGCCGATCGGCACTGGCCTGCCATTGTCGGCATTTGCTAAAGCCATGGTACTCATGGTGATGAAAGCCCTGCCGACCCGCGTTGGTGCCGGTCCATTCCCATCGGAGATCTGGGGTCGGATTCAGAGTGAGGTTTTCGCACTGGAACATCCGGACCTTTTCAAAGACACCTTGGCACGCGCCCGATTCCTGGCGGAAAAACTGGCGCTGATCAATTCGGGTAAGGCAAGACTCGAAGATTGGAGCCAGTACTTCCAGGTATTGGGCTATGAAAAGGGAGCAACGACCGGTCGTGGCCGCAGTGTCGGTTTCCCGGACTTGATGTGGCTGCACTACGCCATCCGCATCAATGGTCCGAAGTATTTCGCTTTAACGCGTCTGGACATGCTGTCTGGTCTCAAGATTATCCCGGTGGTGGTCGGGTATAAGCTCGACGGGAAGAGGCTAAAACGCGGTGAAATGCCGGATACCGATGATCTGGCTCGCGTAGAAGTGATTTATGAGTATTGGGAAGGCTGGCGCAGGGACATTTCCGGAATCACTGAATGGAAAAAACTACCGCTGAAAACTCGGCAGTTTGTCAAAAAACTTGAACAGCGTCTCGGCATTCCTATCGTCTTGATCGGCACCGGTCCGGGTCGAAACCATATCATTGTTCGTTCTGTCAGGAAAGCATCAAACGTTACTTCTGTCAGGAGATCGTCAGCCGCAGCATAAAAGGCGATTATTGAATTCTATTTCGCCAGGCAAGGAGGTTACATATGCCCCGTGGGGACAATATCATTTCACGGCAATCGCTGGCTAACAGTTCGGGTCAATCTTCACAAGTCAAGCCGGTTATCATCGGCAGAGGAGGGAAAACCAAAATCGGTCGATTTGGATAGATGGCCCTAAGCTATTTTCGTAAGTCCCGTTCTGGTCTGCACCAGGCGGGATTTTTTTATCCTCCTACGCTTATAAAGACGCGATGGAGAATGAACGCATTAAATTATAAATAGGTTTTTCAAAAAAAAGGGGATTGTCCAAGCAGACAATCCCGGTTTCTGATAATTTGGTAATTTCAATAAGGAACGATAACAATAACCTGGCGGCCTTTCTCAGCTATATATTGATAGGTGAGCGTGCCTGATTGTGCGCTGTAGATTGATCTGACAATTGGCAGATTTCCATCACCATGGTTGTTGTAAACTCCGATGACGTAGGCAGTATCTGCTTCCAATATTCGGTAGGCAGCGCAAATTCGGAAATGATGTTCGGTGATTGGCGATTTAGGTAATAAGCATTTGAGGTATCTTTCCAGCGAATCAACGGTGATATAACCGCCGTACAGGCAATTGAATATTGGTCGGCGTCCACGCTCTTCTATTGTGAAAAAAGCCGAATAAAGGGTGGCGAAGGACGAGCTTACAGTATCATAGTCCATTTGCTGCTCGACACATTGCGTATAGACGGTGCTGTCGAACGGAGTAGCTGGTTCGCTAGCCAGAAGCGCCAAGGTTAGAATCAAAAAGTACATTGTTTTACCTCCCCGTAAAGTTTGTTGATTTTTGTATTTTAGATTGGAGTTTAGCACTGGTGGGGGTTTTGGTCAAGAAATAAAGGTGTATATTGCTAAAAACAGGTATTTTTGTTAAGATGGGATAATTTGAAAAAGAGAACCTTAGACATTGAAACCTAATACAGAGAGGAGTTTACTGATGATCAAGAGGTATACTAGGCCGAGAATGGGCGCTCTTTGGACCTACCGGGCAAAGTTTGATGCCTGGCTGGCTGTTGAGCTGGCAATCATTCTCGCTCGCTGCAATCTGGGGATCTATCCCAAGGACGTCTATCGCAAAATTAAGAAATGTGCACGATTCACAGTCGCGGACGTTCTTGCGCGAGACGCGGAAATAAATCATGATCTGCAAGCCTTCGTGGATGTCGTACGTTTGAGTCTGCCACTCAAACTGCGTCGGTATTTTCATGAGAAAGTCACTTCCTATGATACCGAAGAGCCGGCACAGGCGCGAATTCTGCTCAAAGCAGGCGCTTTAATCATGTCGGATCTGGATCGTTTGATTGACGTTCTCTGGCGTCAGGCCAGTGAGCATATGTGGACTTTCTGTATCGCGGTCACGCATGGTCAGGACGCCCAGCCAACTACTCTAGGCTGGCGGTTCTGTGATTACTTGGAGCTTTTCCAGCGTAATCGCGACAACCTGCGCTTTATCCTTAGTCAGGTTGCTGAATCAAAATGTTCCGGAGCTGTCGGCAATAACGTTAGGGTGTCGCCCGAATTGGAAGCTGAGATCTTTCGCATTTTACATCTGAAGCCTCGCCGGGTAGCCACCCAGGTAGTCAGCCGTGATGTCATTGCCCGACTGATGGCAGAATTAGCCGTCATCGCTGCTAATATGGAAAAGATGGCCATCGGCCTGCGTTTACTTGGCCTGACCGCTAACTTTGAGGTATTAGAACCACGTCGAATAGGACAAAAGGGATCTTCGGCTATGCCGCATAAGCGGAATCCAGTCATTAGCGAACAAATCACCGGCTTGGCGCGTGTCGTACGGGCGGATAGTAACGCAGCCCTGGAGAATGTTGCTCTGTGGCAGGAGCGCGATATCAGCCATTCTTCTGTGGAACGGGTTATCTTACCGGACGGCTTTTGTTTGATAGATTATATGCTAGCTAAAGCTACTGGGGTTATTGGCCGGCTGGAGATTAACCGCAAGCGTATGGCTCATAATATTGGCCGTATCTACGGTTGCTGGGCGTCGGAGGATCTAAAGACCCTTCTCTGTGACAAGGGCCACGACCCCGAAGAAGTGTATTACTATCTCCAGCAGGCTTGCTTTGAAGCTATGGACAACAAACGCCAGCTGCTTGGGATTCTGTTGCGCCGCCGGATGAAGGCTAAACGCGGTCAGACAGCGCAGAAGGTAACGGAACAGGAGCTACGTGACTGCTTCCATTATCGCCGTCCGTTGCGGAAAGTAATGCCGGAACTATATCGGCGCTTCAATCTGGATCCCAAGTTAGCTCTTCCGCCAAACTAAAATCGTCCCTTTGCAGGGAATCATTCTCCTATGAGTTGGAGTATCCGCCTCGTTTCGTAAGACTTCTTACGGGACAGGCGGATTTTTTTATTTAAAAAGAGCCGCCTGGTGAGGACCGGGCGGTCTTGTAAATTCTAGTGATAGATAATGAGCGCTAGTAGGAGACGATTGTCGCTGGGTCAAGAGTAATTTCTTGACCGGAGCCGTGAGTGGGTTTCACGGTAACGCTGGAAAACCCATGGTCTCTTCTGTTAGCCTTGACGACGCTTACTCGTTGTTTACCATCTTTAAGATGAGCGGTGAATTCCAGGCCTTTAATGTCTTTTCCGGCGCGTGTAGCCAGAAATGTTGACAGGTTGCTTTGGGTACTTGCAGTACGACGATTCATTTTCCCTCCGCGTTTTTACACAATTTTAGTGAGAAAGGGGTGAACGTGAATGTTCAAACTGCGATCAATTAACGCGGTGGAGAGTGAGGACTCATAAAGAGCATGTGGGCTCCTTCAGGTTAAAAGGTTTAGGGTTTGAAGAGGGTTTCTGAAGAAAACACTGGGCATAAAGTTATTACGCGCAATATTTTTTTCATAACATTAAATTAAATTGGTCGGGGTCCCCGTCATACGACGGGGTACGCCGGGACCTTCCACTAGAGGTGGACGCGCAAGCTTTGTGGGCCGCCTTGACTATCGGGGTAGCCGGACTTGAACCGGCGGCCTCATCGTCCCGAACGATGCGCGCTAGCCAACTGCGCCATACCCCGGCAGTCAAGGCGGTCGGGGTAATTGTCTAATCCCCGTTGACTAAGGGAAATAATAACACAGTTTGGCGCGGAAATAAAGCTTTTTTTATAATTAACCGTTGATATTACAATAAATGAATATATTAGTCAATAGGCTTTTCCACAACGATTTGAAATGGTAGAATTAAGCCAAGTATGCGAATTAAAGCAGTAAAAACAAAGCTTCTTAGGCCGCCGCAGGACGACCTTTTTAAAGTGATCAAGAAAAGCATTAAAAGTCTACCGAATAATTCAGTCTTAATGGTAGCTTCAAAAGTAGTCAGCCTGCACCAGGGCAGATGTATTTTAAAATCAAAAGTAACGAATAAAGATAGGTTAATTGAAAAAGAAGCAGATTTGTTTTTGCCAAGGCGATTATCGCCCGGCGGTTATGCGGTTTTGACAATCAAGAATAATATTTTAATCCCAACTGCCGGGATAGATGAATCCAACGCCGGAGAATATTATATTTTATGGCCGGAAAAACCGCAGGCAGCAGCAAAAGAAATTTGGCAGTTTTTACGAAGAACCTATCGGATTAAAAATGTTGGCGTAATTATTTCCGACAGCCATACGGTACCTTTGCGACGCGGTGTAATGGGCGTGGCGGTTGGTTACTGGGGGTTTCAGCCGGTGAATGATTATCGGGGCACCAAGGATTTATTCAATCGTAAGTTCAAAGTTTCAACAGTTGATGTGGCAGACAGTCTGGCCGCGGCCGGGATGGTCGCCATGGGCGAGGGCAGGGAGAGGACGCCCTTGGTGATTATCAGCGAAATACCGTTTGTCAGGTTCGCCAGCCGGCCGCGGAAATTCAAGCCAAAACTGGAGATCAGCCTGGATTATGATTTATACGGGCCAATATTAAAATCAGTCAAATGGCGAAAAAAATAAAGAATAAAATTAATTACCTGTTGCGACCGTTCAAGAAGTCGGATTATAAAATTCTGGTCAGGAAAATAAACCATCGCGATATTTATCGCAACACCTTGCACATACCTTATCCATATAAAGAGCAGGACGCCAAAAAATGGATAACAGAAATTTTACGGCGATACAAGAGCAAATCACCAGGCAGTTATAATCTGGCCATAGAAGTTGACGGAGAAGTGTCAGGGGGTATCAGCCTTAAGAATATTGAAAAAGAACACAAGGCAGAAATTGGTTACTGGCTGGCCAGGGAATATTGGGGTCAGGGGATTATGTCCAGCGCAGTCGCTGATATGACAGCCTTGGGATTTAAGAAATTTAAACTGCGTAAAGTTTATGCTTATGTTTTTACCAGGAATAAAGCGTCACTAAGAGTGTTGGTTAAAAATGGTTTTAAAAAGGAAGGGCTATTGATTCAACATACAAAAAAAGACGGAAAATTATTGAATGAATTCATTTTAGCGAAATACAAACATGGAAATTGAAATTAAAGCAAAAGCAAAAGATTTTAAATTAATTAGACGCCGGTTGAAAATTCTTGGCGCGAAAAAGATTAAGAAACTGCACCAGATTGATTTTTATTATTCATTATATAAACGGCCTTTGAATAAAAAAACTGGCAGTATTGTCAGAGTGCGCCATAATGTTGAAGAAAAAATGGTTACATTGGAATATGACACTGCATTTAATGATGTCGCTGCTGAAGAAATTGAATTAACTGTTAATAGTTTGCCGGTTACTTTAAAATTGCTGGAAAAGATGAAAGCTATAAAAGAGGTAGTTGTAGATAAACAACGGGAATATTATAAGAAAGACGATTTAGAAATTGTATTAGATAAAGTTAAGGGCTTGGGAAATTATATGGAAGTTGAAATACAGGGTCGTAACACAGAAGCTAATCGCCAACGGATTGTTGATTTTTATAAAAGGATTGGTATTGGCACAAAGGATTTTATTTTGGGTCCGAGATATAATTCCATGCTAATGAAGAAAAAGGGGAGAACTAAATTTTATTTTTAGAATCATGGGCGACGCGGGCTTTGAAAAAATACTTTTTACGATCATTTATCCTTTATTTGTAATTGGTATAATAATAAGTTCCGTCATAACGTTATTTTATCGTATTAAGAAAAAAAAGAGAATGTCAGTGGGGGTATTAAGCCATTGGGCAGAAAATTATGGGTTGCGTTTATCAATGGCAGGCAATGTTTTCAAAAGTGTTGACAGGCTCGCAGCAAATCGCGGTAAAGACTATTATAAAGCCAGGCAGGTAATGGACAGCAGGGATGACGGGCCATTTTTAGAAGGAAAATACAAAAATCGGAAAGTGTGGATTTATGAAATCGTGGGCGAAGCTGTACCAGGCAGCGGTGTTGGGACTAGCCGCACTTATGTCAACCAAAAAGAAAATTACCTACTGGGCATACCATTCTCATCGCAAAAAACTCATGATTTAAAAAGGGTATTTTATGGCTGGTGCTTTGAATTTTCCACTCATACCATACCTTTCCATTTGCTTGTGTCGCGGCGCTTTCTTGAGGGTGAAGATAAAATGGATACGGAAAGTGGACAATTTGAAAGGGATTACGATATCAACAAGGATGCAGGCATCCAGGGCTTGCAGCTGCTTGATCCAGTTATGATGGAATTAATTTATAATTCAAAGATTGCCTCTGTGGAATTTTCCGATTCAAGTGTAGTTTTATGCTACACGCAGCCGCAGATGGATTATGAAGTCATGGATAACATCATGGAATACGGAGTAAAAATGGCTGAACAGGTTGACCGTAATTTTCCTTTGGATAAATAATAGTAAAAGTAATTATGAAAAAAGTATTCCTTTGCACGCCGCATAAACTTGGTCAATTGAATTTTGAATTAATCGACCGTATTTCAAAAATCGGTTTTGAGGTCCTTTGTGCAGCCACGCACAGCCCGCAGGATGTACCGTATGACCAGATGTTTAAAACTAATGTGGAGTTAATCAAGCAGTCGGATATTCTCGTGGCGGTATTAAAAGATTACGGCAAAGACCTGACAGCTGAGGTGGGCATGGTTTATGCCTGGAAAAAGCCGAGTATTGGTATAGATTTTAACGCTGATAAAAATGATGTCATGAGTTATTATGCGCTGGATAAGATTATCAAGCCAGAGGAATTAGAAAAAACATTATTAGAATATAAATAAAGGAAAAAATGAAAGCAGAGGTTTGGTTTAGAAAAAATATCGTATGGATTGCTACAGTCATTGTAGTTTTTCTTTTTACTTTGATTGGCATAGCGATATCAAATAGCCATAAAGATCTTTTAGATATTGTACAGGGTATTTTTATTTTTATCGTAGTTGCATTAGTGCTTTATTTCCTTTGGATAAATAATACGCATTCATGGAAAGAAATGCTGAAAAAATGGTCAGCATTTAATAATTTAATTTTTGTAGAGAAAGCAGGAGTAAAACAATCAGAACGGATAAAAAATAATCCTGATAAAGCATACTTTGGTGCGCGTAAGATCAAATCAAGCAATTACAATGATCCATTTGTCGAGGGTACTATTGGAGGAAGAAAAATCTGGCTATATTCCTTCACGGGCTTTCCGCCGTCAGGAAGTTATCTACAGACAGCTAGTAATTCTGCTTATGCCGTTTTTGGCAGACTGGCGGGTTTTGGTGGGCAGCAGCAAGAGTACATAAAAGGGT
Organism: Patescibacteria group bacterium; assembly: GCA_041660605.1. Lineage (GTDB taxonomy): Bacteria > Patescibacteriota > Patescibacteriia > UBA10025 > JAHIVO01 > JBAZWB01. The sequence goes on along the minus strand of JBAZWB010000001.1, from coordinate 858,083 downwards.
GGTGTATGGAATTGGAAACTCACAAGCTACCGCTTAGTCTCGCTGTCAATCGAACTTACGTATCAAATAAAGACGAAATTCATACTGAAAGCGGGCAATTTGAGAAATTATATCACGTGGATATTATCCAGGGGCAGGGCACGCTGCAGCTGCTTGATCCCGTAATGATTGAGCTTATAACAAACTCCGGCGTGTCCGCTTTTCATTTTTCTGATTCCAGCGCCGTACTTTTCTACACTATGCCTGCGCCATCCCTGGAAGTGCTGAATAACATGCTGAGTAATGGGTTGAAAATCGCTGAGCAGGTAGATCATAATTTTCCATTAGATAGATATGAAAAAAATTAAGCAAAAAAAAGATTTGTTTGACGCCAGGATGGAGCGTGATCTGCATCTGGAGGCGCCTTTGGCTGACCGCATCCGGCCAGATAAGCTGGAAGATTTTGTCGGGCAGGAAGAAATTATTGGAGAAGGGAAAATCCTGCGGCGTTCGATTGAAAATGATGAGGTCTTTTCCATAATATTCTGGGGACCGCCGGGATCAGGCAAGACTACCCTGGCGCGCATCATCGCCAATATGACTAAATCATATTTCGAAGAAACCAGCGCAGTAACTGCCGGTCTGGCGGATTTGCGGCGCATGATTGGCGAAGCCATTGACCGGAGAAAACTTCATAACCAGAGGACAATATTATTCATAGATGAAATCCATCGCTGGAATAAAGCACAGCAGGATTCATTTCTACCGTATGTGGAAAAGGGGATCATTACCCTGATTGGCGCTACCACGGAAAATCCTTCGTTCGAAGTCATTGCGCCATTACTGTCCAGATCACGTGTTTTTGTGCTGAAAAGGCACGGAGTACCAGAAATAAGCCGTATTATAAAAAGAGCCCTTAAAGACCCAAATTTGGGCTTAGGCAGGTATAAAGTGGTAATTATGCCAAAAGCCCTAGATACCCTTATCCTAGGGGCAAATGGAGACGCTAGGACGGCGTTAAATGCCCTGGAAATAGCGGTAAAAGCCACAAAAGCCGATTCCAAGGGGGCTAAGCACCTGGACTTAAAAACCATAGAAGATTCACTTCAGCACAAGGCATTGCAGTATGATAAAAAAGGCGAGGAGCATTACAATGTCATTTCCGCTTTTATAAAATCCATGCGCGGTTCTGACCCTGACGGTGCGCTTTACTGGCTGAACAGGATGGTGGAGGCGGGGGAAGATCCGGAGTTTATCGCCAGGCGCATGGTGGTCTTTGCCAGCGAAGACGTGGGTATGGGAGATCCGGGTGCATTGCGTATTGCTTTGGACGTTTTCAACGCTGTGAAACTGATCGGCTACCCTGAGTGCCAGATAAATTTGGCGCACGGCGTGGTTTACCTGGCCAAGGCGCCGAAAAACAATTCAGCCTACGTCGGTTTGCTGAATGCCAAGAAGGATGTCAAAGATACCATGAACGAACCGGTGCCGTTACATTTACGAAATGCAGTGACGGATCTAATGAAGGATTTGAATTATGGCAAGGATTATAAATACTCGCATGATTATTCTAAGGAAGAGGGGAGACAGGACTATCTGCCGAAGAAATTAGTTGGGAAAAAGTATTATCAGGAAAAAAATAATCGCAATAAAAATGGCAAACAAGAATAAACCTTACCCACCCGAATGGTTGTATCCTCTTTACAGCAAAGAGGATAAGAAAATATTTAAAATTCTTGTGCGCATTGCCAAAAGCAGGAATAAGATTAAAGTAATAGGTACGCCTAAAGAAATGGATGAGTTTATTTTAAAACTCATGCTTTCGCTTAAACTTAAAAAGTGGCGGGCATTAGTCATCCCAACTATCACTGGTTTAGCGAAAGGGACTTTAAATGCGGCAACGCTTTTGGTTCAAGCAAGAAAATTGAAAATTAAAAAGGGCATTGACCGTTCATGGGCGATATATACCCAGGATAAGCGATTGTGTCTGATAATTGATAAGCTGGCTGCAAAAAAAGTACACTACGTGGGTTCGCGTAAGGATTTCGTAGAATTCATTTGTCGTTTTCTGCTCACGGAGTTTTTGCAGGATTGGCGCGGGTCAAAGATAATGGTTGCTTTAGAAAGTTTAAAAAGGAAAAACGTTAGTTTAAAGCACCTGAATAATTTACTGGCACTGTGGGATTTTACGGGGATATTTAACTAATAAAAGATTTTAAATTATAAAAGAGACAGACGAAATCTCTCGCTTTCGTCTTATTCCCGGGCGGCAAGCGAGGGCTTGCCGCTACCCATATGGGGGTTTTAAACTGTGACGCAATGAGCATTAATTTTTTAATTACATTATGTCTTTAGGTTTTTTACTTTCACTGGCCGCGGGTTTTGTCTGGTCGATCGGAAATATTATCGATAAGGCGAATGCCAGCAGGTTTATAAAAAACCCGATTTTTTTAGCCTCAATTTCAGTTTGCTATGAGCTGGTTGTCGGCGTAATAGTTATCGCACTCGTGCCAGCTGATATTCATGGCCTGGATTGGTTTTGGCTAATCAGTTCTGGCGCGTGCTATATGACGGCGACTTTACTGTATTTCTTCGCCATCCAGCGCGAGGAGCCATCACGGGTCGTACCGTTGTATGCTTTTACCATTGTCTTCCTTTCATTACAGAGCGCGATATTCCTCGGAGAAATTTTTTCTATTCAGACATATCTGGGCATTGCCATGATTGCTATCGCTTCATTGGCCCTCCTGGTACGCCAGAATGTTTTTGACGCTTTCCGAAGTAAAGCTTTTGGTTTAATGATTGGCGGAACTTTCCTTTATTCACTTTCCTATATTATTAATAAATATCTGCTGATCCACTATTCATACTGGCAGGTTTTTGGATATGTGAAATTATTTATTGGTTGCACGGGTATACTTTTTTTACTTTTTTTCATCAAAGAACTGCGTAAGACTTTTCGGCGCATTCAGAAGCGGTACATCGGCCTGAGCGCTATCAGTGAGACATTTAATATCGCCGGTTCGCTTTTATTTGTCGCTGCCAGCTCGGTATGGTTTGTTACACTTGTCGAAACGGTCGTCTCAGTACAGTACATTTTCATTTTTATTTGGGGTATACTATTGGCATCACTCTTTCCGAGGTTTCGGCTTGAAGTGGTCAATAAGCGTATAATTATCCAGAAAGTATTATCGATCGCAGCGATTATAATTGGAATATATTTAATATATTAGGTTCATACAGCAGTCTTATTACTTGGGCGGTAAGCGAGGGCTTACCGCTATACACGTAGGTATTTGTCTAAAAAATTATCATATGCAGCAGAAAATTGCCATAAAAAACAAAAAAGGTCTGACTATCCGCGGGATCAGGGAATGGCAGGTGGGTTCAACCGGACAAACGGTAGTACTCTGCCACGGGTTGGGGGTGACTCACCAACAACTGCAAATCAAACTAGTAGCCGAAGCTTTAGCTCGGGAAGGATATGACACCTATCGTTTTACTTCCACCAATAGCATTGGGGGGAGTGACGGGTCAATGCTGAATTTTACTGTTGGCGGTTATATCAATGACATTAGGGAGGTAATAAATTACGCGCTGAAAAAAACCGGCCATACTCATTGTATCCTCGCTGGATATTCCATCGGCGCTATGGCCAGCTATATTATTACTGCCAGCGATAAGCGCATCAATCGTCTGATATTGCAGGGACCGGTGTATAATTTACGACGGGAAATAGAAAACGGAGTTTTTATGCCGCTTTACAAAGCGCTAGGCTGGATGTGGAGATATACTCATACTTACCGGCGGTGGGCGAGAATTGGATACAATTTTTATAAAGAGGGGATTAAATATAAGCCTGACTATTATCTTAAAAAAATTAAATGTCCGACATTGGTGGTCTATGGAACCAAAGAAAAAATTTTGGACAAGGATGGGTTTAGAAGTATTTACAATATTTTAACCTCGCCAAAAAAGCTGGTGGAAATCAAGGATGGCGGGCATACCCTGCGCGGAGAAAAAAGGATAAATATTTTATCAAAGGAAGTGATAAACTGGCTTAATGATAAATAAATATTGCATTAATTTAAAATATTATGGCTAAAATAGAAATATTAACAGAGGGGTATGTAATTGAAACAGAAACTGAAGAGCGTGCCAGCTCAACTGCTGTATTGGTTCAGGAAAAAGATCTGAATATTATAGTTGATCCGGGCATAGCCAGGGAACCTTTGGCCCGGTCATTGCAAGAGCACGGCCTGAAGCCGGAGGATATCGATTATATTTTTTTGACACATTATCATCCAGATCACGCTTTTGGAGCTGCCTGGTTTCCAAAGGCAAAACTAATTGATAATGACAGTATATATGATAGAGATAGAATTATCAGGCATGACGGTTTTGTCCCTGGTACCGAGCTGGCCATCATCCATACACCTGGCCATGCTTTTGAACATTGCTCTTTAGCAGTGACGACAGATAAAGGCATGGTTATCATTGCCGGCGATGTGTTCTATTGGGTTGATGGCCAGGAACAGAAAGTTGACGTAAACTCAGAGGATAAATACGCGACGGATATGAAAAAACTTATCGCCAGCCGGCAGAAATTATTGAATCTGGCTGATTTTATCATACCTGGACACGGTAAAATATTTAGGGTAAAATAAGCCTAGATAAGATGATTATTAAGCGATAAGAAAGGCCTTTTTTATGGACGAAAATCAACCAATACAGCAGCCAACGCCGGAAACTCCGGCTGGCGGCAGCAAAAGCAAAGCCGGCATGTGGATTGCCGTGGTAGTAGTGATAATAGTCGCCGCGGTGGTGATCTGGCAGGTAGTTAAATAAGCTGTTGTCATTTAGGAAAGTCAGGACCATTATCGTCATCAATGAAGTAGTAGTCCTGATTTTTCTTTTATAGAAAAATATGTCGTATGAAAAATCAGCTGGTGCGGTAATTTATTACCGCCAGAATAGAACAATAGAATATTTAATGCTGCAGTATAGGCATTTTCGGTGGGACTTTCCCAGGGGGCACATCGAAGCCGGTGAAACCCTGGAAGCAGTGGCCAGGCGTGAAATCCTTGAGGAGACTGGCTTGAAGGATTTTGATTTTATCCCAGGATTTATGGTAGCGGTACCCTGGTTTTATAAACGAAAAAATGAAGCCAAGCCTAGGTTTAAGGAAGCGGTGTATTTTTTGGCTGAAAGCAAAACAAAAGAAGTAAAGCTGGATTTTGAGAATCTCGATTTTGCCTGGCTGCCATACGACGAGGCCAGGCTGCTGCCCTCTTTCCCGCATGTTAATGAGGTTTTGAAAAAGGCTCATGATTTTATTGCCAAAAGACAGGCAGATTTTGACTAATGTCATTTTGTGGACTATTATTTAGTCAGGCTAATATTGACGGAAAAAATTATGAATACTGAAAAATGGCAAGAGATAGTCGGTCAAATCAAAGATAGTTTTGAGGTTATGGAAGACGGGAAAAGGGATCTGGAAGAAGACCCCGGTTATGTCAATTTTATTATTTTTAAAGGTCCATTAGGAAAAATGAAACTAGAGTTAACGACCAGACCGTTGGTGCTGGATAAAAAAGGCATTGGTTCACGCAGAATCGGCAGTCAGTCAAAAGTTGAATATATATATTCTGAATCAGAAACTACGCAGACCTTTAAGGCTTACAAATGGAATGAGTCAGCGGAGGAATGGACTGAGATGGAGGGTGGCGAAAGAGGGAGTTTCAAATTATGAAGAAATTACTGACAATTGGTTTGAGTATATTTGTCATACTGCTTTTTATATTTATTATTTTTAGATATAGCGCCAATGCCAGCAATACCGATAATTGGTTCAATAATAATGTCCGGGTAAAACTGGCACGCTATCCTTATCTACGTACAGCTTTTAATCTGCGTTGGGATGGTGATGGGAAAACTGATTATCTGCTGAACGGCAAGTATGAAAAATTACTAATTGAAATAGACAATTCTGACCTTTGTACGGTACCGGATTCCGTCATAGAAGAAATCAAAGCGCAGATTCAGGATGTAATTGAAAAACCTCTGGGCATTGCTGTTGACGATTCGCAGACAATTCCCCTGACCCAGGACAGTTATACCGCCGAAGACATCAGGAGGGTATCTGATGCCCATCAAAGCCGGAAAACCCGTGGTGATACGGCAGTTTTTTATATTTTATGCCTGAACAGGTTTGCGGATGATTCATCTAATATCGGGGTAACCGTGTATGAGAACGGCATGGCAGTATTTTCTCAGCGCTTGGCAGATTTAGTCGGAAACAATCCGGCTGCTATGGACGCTTATTATACTTCAACCATTCTCCATGAATTTGGGCATCAGTTAGGAGTGGATCACGTGGACAATATCAGGTGCATTATGGATGCCAGTATTGAAACTCCGAGTGACCGAGTTGCCCAGACTTTAATTCCAAAAAATTATTGCCAGGAAGAATTGCAATTATTCGAAAATATTAGAAGCAGTTTGTAATAAATGATACCGGAAATAAACAAACAAATCGCTGATATTTTCAGCTCAAAAGCCGCCAGCCTCATCTCAAAGGGGGAGCGTTACAGATTTCGGGCTTTAGCATATTCACGGGCGGCACGTGCGATTGAGAGTCTAAATGAGGGCCTGGATGATATTTATGCCCGCAGTTGGCTGGTTGGGCTGCAGAGGATTAATGGGATCGGCAACCGCCTGGCGCATGAGATTGAAAATGAGTTGAAAAAAATTGAAGGATAGTGTAGTATTAGTAAATAAACATTAATAATTAAATAAGGGGATATATGAAATTAAAAAGTAATTTGATAACAATTTTAATTATCAGCATCGCCGGTGCGGCATTTTCCGGATATTTATCGTATGTTAATTTATGGGGCAATGGGTGCGGGAAGGCTTTAGTCAGCTGCGGAGCCGCGCCAGTGGAAATATTCGGCTTGCCGAACTGCGTTTATGGATTTTTTATGTTTATGCTGGTAGCAATATTTGCGATCATCGCTCTGGCTAGAAAAAATTCACGTCCTATAGTATTGACGGTGTTGATTTTCGGCATCGCCGGGGTTCTTTTCGCCGGGGGTTTGAGCGTCTATGAATGGTTTTTAGCCCCGATAAAAGCGACTACTCCGCCCGCCTGTTTCTATGGAGGCATTGGGTATCTGCTAATCTTTATTTTCAGCCTGCTGGGTTATAAAAAAAGCCAAGCTAACCAGATAGATAATGGAATGGTTCAAGGAACTAATTAATTTTTTGACTGATCCATCCGGCATAGGCTTCCCAATGCTCATTGCCGCCGGACTGGGGGTGATTTTGTATTTAATGAGCATCACCACCAAAGGCTGGCAGGCATCAGAAAAGAAAATAAGCAAAGAACAATCGGAAGCAGAAAAAAAATACCCTTTTAAGCCTTTCTAGTTAAAACAAGATGACTGCAGGCGAGATAATGATTTTTATTTTAACTGTTTTGGTCATGCTGGTTGGTTTGCTGGGCGTAGTTTTGCCGGTTTTACCCGACGTACCGCTGATTTTTGCGGCTGTTTTTGCTTACGCGCTGATAGACCATTTCACTACCATCGGTTGGGGTCTTTTGGGGGTATTTGCGTTTTTGACCGCCATAACTTTAATGCTTGATTGGCTAGGAACTATATATGGAGTAAAAAAAATGGGCGGTTCATCTCTCGGCATGATTGGCGCGGTGGCCGGGATGCTGATCGGTTTGTTTACCGGCGGCATCATCGGCGTGATCATTGGATCGTTTTTAGGCGCTTATCTACTGGAGCTGGCCGGCGGAAAGAATAATCAATCGGCCTTGCGTGCAGGCTTTGGTAGTTTTATCGGATTTATCACCGGAGGCCTGATAAAATTCATTATTGGCGCAATTATTATTGGAATTTTTATCTGGCAGGTGCTGTTTTAAACTGATTAAATATATTTGAATAATTAGCTTTTTTCAAGTAAAATAAAAATATGCCACTTTTGGAAGTAAAAAATTTAACTAAAAAATTTAGCGGCAAAAAAGGCGAAGTTGTGGCTGTTGATAACGTTTCGTTTACTGCGGAAGCAGGGGAAATATTCGGGCTTTTGGGACCAAATGGTGCCGGCAAGACAACAACTATCCGATTGATTGCCACGATATTGCAGCCTACTTCCGGTGATGTAATGGTAGCCGGCTTTGATATAAATAAACAGCCGGAACAGGTTAGAAGGAATATAGGCGTTTTGACGACAGATATCGGACTTTATGACAGGTTCACTGCCAGGGAAAACCTACGTTATTTCGGACAGCTGTATGGGTTGTACGGCGAAAAGCTGGAGCAAAGGATAAATGAATTACTGGGCCTTTTGGAGATGGAAGATTTCGCCGATCGGCGCGCCGGAAAATTTTCCACCGGCATGAAGCAAAAAGTCGCCATTGCCCGCTCGGTTATACACGATCCGGAGGTGATTATTTTTGACGAGCCTACTTCCGGCCTCGACGTATTGGCGTCGCAGACGGTAGTTAATTTTATGCTGAAAGCCAGAGAGCTAGGCAAGCTGGTAATACTCTCTACTCATGAAATGCACAATGCGGAAAAATTATGCGGCCGGGTGGCCATTATTCACCAGGGCAGATTGGTTTTTGTCGGTAATCTTGAAAATATAGAAAAACAAACCGGCAAAAAAAGCCTGGAAGAGTCATTCTTATCAATCGTCAAAAAGACATCTGGCGAAATTCTTCCGGAAAAAGTTCAGCCAGAAATCAAGCCAAAATTTTTCAGTCCGAAAGGCCTGGCTTTCGGTTCCAGGATTTATCCCTGGTGGCGGCTGGTTTTGGCAGTGGCGGTAGCGGCGGCGGTAATTATTTATGAATTATCTTTAAAAAAGTGAAAACATTTTTATTTATCTGGGATTTTCACGGCACGCTGGAAAAGAATAATGTTCTGGCAGTGCAGGAAATCGTTAATAAGACATTGAAGCATTTTGATATATATCGTGAAATGACTCTCGAAGAAGCGGTGAATTTGTATGGATTGAGCTGGCTGGATTATTTTCAGTACATACAGCCCAATGGCAACAATGAGCTTTGGTCGGACATGCGCGCGCAAGCGGTGAAGATCCAGCAGGAAAATTTCATCGTAGAAAAATATATTGAGCCAAATGATTACGCCAGAGAAGTGTTGGAAAAAATCAAGCAGGCAGGCCATAAAAATTTGCTACTCAGCAATACTGATCCCCGGTGGATTAGGCATTTTGCCCGTTTGGTAAAGATTGATGATTTGCTTGATGATTTTATTGGGCTTGACGTTCATTCAGAGCCCCGCCAACAGACAGAAATTCAGCAGTTGAAAGCGCAGGCTTTGAAAAAATACTTAACGAGCAAAGAATTCGGAAAGATGGTTAAGATTGGCGATCGCGAAAGCGACATTGAAGCCGGCCAACTGATTGGGGCTGTAACTTATTTTTACCGCAATATCTATAATGAAAGGCATTATTTAAGCATCAAGCCGGATCATGAAATCAGAGACTTGAGGGAAATATTAAAAGAGATTTAATCAATATGAAAGAGATTCTAACTGTCTGGAAAAAAGAAATCAGGGATACGCTTCGCGATAAGCGCACTCTCTATACGGCAGTCATTATGCCTATCGTGCTGATGCCAGTGATTATGATTGGCAGTTTAAAATTGCAGGAATCGCAAGTGAAGTCTGCGGAAAAACAGGTGGCAGTGGTGGCCATAGAAAACCAGGCAGCCGCGCCGTCGCTGGTCAATTTTCTGAAAACTCAGGATAAAATAAGCATCAGCGATATCAGCAATGATTTCAATACCCAGCTGGACACCGGAGTCATACAGGCTTATCTGGCGATACCTGATAATTTTGAATCATCAATTACCGCCAATCAGCCGGCTACTATCATGTTGTACGACAAAAGTACCGATCAGAAATCCTCCATTGCCGCGCAAAAAGTGCAGACAGCTCTGCTGGTTTACGGGCAGACAATAGTCGCCCAAAAAATCTCTGCAGTTGGTTTAGATCCGAATATCACGCAGATAGTCAAGGTGCAGCAAAACGATATTGCCACAGAGCAGGAGCGAGGCGGATTCTTTTTGGGATTGCTGCTGCCAATGTTCATAGTTCTCTTTTCCATTTTAGGAGGCATGTACGTGGCCATAGACGTCTCTGCCGGAGAAAAAGAGAGAAAGACGCTGGAGGCTTTGCTGCTCGTGCCTCTCTCGCGCCTCAAAATTGTTACCGGGAAATTTATGGCGGTAGCCACCACTTCCATTACTTCAGTTATTCTGTCGGTGGCCAGCATGTACGCAGCATTCAAAATCTGGCCGCCAAATCTGGGAGAAACGCTGGTTTTCAGCATTACGCCGGTTACTTTTATATTGATGATATTAATTGGCATAATACTTTCGGTAATGTTTGCCGGAATGCTCCTGGCCGTGGCGATATTCGCCAAAAGCTTCAAAGAAGCCCAGAATTACATTACACCTTTTTATCTTTTAGCAATTCTGCCAGTGTCAATTTTTTCTTCTATCCCCGGATTCAAGCCGCCATTAGGGCTATTTTTCGTACCTTCAATAAATGCCGTTTTTGTTTTTAAGGAAAGTTTGATGGGGGAGACCAATTGGCTGCATATTATCGTAACTATCGCCACAACGCTGGTTGGTTCGGTAATCGCCATAATTATCGCGACTAAGCTTTTTTCCAAGGAGAGCGTTTTATTCCGCGATTAGCGGTCTTTATTATATTGAATATTTACGTTATAATCAAAAGTAGAACTGTAATATTACTACAAAATATATGAAAGTTAGCGATATCATGAATAAAAAGCTCATTGTTATACCACAGGATTTTACTTTGCGTAAAGCAGCGAAAATACTGTCGGAAAACAATATTTCAGGGGCGCCGGTCGTGGATAAGGACAATAAACTGGTAGGTGTGGTTTCAGAGAAAGACTTGTTTAAAGCTCTTTACCCCTCCCATGCTGAGTTTTATGATAGCCCGGGAGTCTGGATTGACCTGGATAAACTTGAGGAAAAAACCAAAGAAGCCGCAGATAAGCCTGTCCAGGATTTGATGACCATGGAGGTGGTCACGGTAAATCCTGATGCTTCGCTGATGCAGGTCGGATCAATGATGCTGGTACGCGGCATTCACCGTGTCATTGTTGTTGGGCAGGAGAATGAAATCGTCGGTATTGTTACTCGGCGTGATATTTACCAAAATATTCTGAAAAACCGCCTAAAAATTTAAAAATGCCGGAGCTGCCAGAAGTTGAGACAATACGAACCCAACTTGATGTTGTCTTGAGGAATAAACACATTTCCAAGTTGGAGATCAGGGTGCCGAAACTGGTGAAGAGTCCGCTTACATTATTTAAGCGGCTTGTTGTTAACTCAAAAATTGATAAAGTCGGCCGACGGGCAAAGATTATTTTGATCTATCTTTCAAATAAGCAGGTCTTGTTGGTGCACCTGAAAATGACCGGCCAGCTGGTGTACCGTTATAAAAAAATAATTAAAGCAGGCGGGCCTGCCCGCGATGCCTCGCGGCAACTCGTGGCAGGCGGGCATCCTATAAAAAATGGGTTGATAGGCTTGCCCAACAAATTTTCTCATGTTATTTTTACCTTCAGCGACGGCAGTCATCTTTTTTTCAATGACGTCAGAAAATTCGGTTATTTAAAATTATTATCATCCGATGAGCTTGATAAATATTTTGAGGATGCAGGGACCGGCCCAGAACCGCTAAGCGTCGGTTTTACCTTTCAAATTTTCCAGAATATTTTATCCCGCAGGAAATCGCAGAAAATAAAACCCAGGCTGATGGATCAGACGGCTATAGCCGGCATAGGAAATATTTACGCCACGGAAGCCTGCTATTATGCCGGCATCAAACCGACCAGAAGAGCCGGTACCCTGAAGGCAGCTGAACAAAAAAAGCTTTTCCAATCTATTAAAAGAATTTTACGCCTGGCTGTAAAGAAGCAGGGCACTACTGCCAATAATTACGTCGATGCCCATGGTGAGCCGGGTAAGTATTTCCCTATGTTGCGGGTCTATGGCCGGGAAGGGGAGAAATGCAGGCGTTGCGGCAATATCATAAAAGCCATGTCCCTGGGTGGCAGGGGTACGACCTATTGCCCGGTTTGCCAGAAATAGCATTTGGCTCTTTATGTGATTAATGCAATAATGGAAGCAATCGTAAAGCCCAACAGTATTCCGACGGCTACCTGCGGCAAGGTATGTTCGACTCTGGTGGAAAAATAGGGAAATTTCTTTTGCTCATCCTGAGGCAGACCGCCGATCAGCTTCTTGATCGCCCGGCCTTGCTGGTCTATATGCCGGCGGAATGACATGGCATCTACGATTACAATCAGGGAAAAGACCATGGCGATGCTGAAAGCAGGAGAAAAAAGCCCCTCTTTATAGGCGATAATGCTGGTAAAAGAGGAGACAATGGCACTATGGGTGGAAGGCATACCCCCGTAAGTGATAAAAAAATCTTTGGCGCTGAAATTACCCTTGATGCCGTCAGTCGCCAGTTTCAGAGATTGAACGGCAAAAAGGGTGATAAGCGGAGTTAAGACTAATTCAATTTGCATAATATGGACTATCTTTATTCAATTATTCTGGGCATTGTCCAGGGTCTGACCGAATTCTGGCCGATCTCCAGCTCAGGGCATCTGATCATCGCCCATGAACTGCTGAATTTTAATTTTGTGGACAACTTAAGCTTCGACGTCGCTCTGCATCTGGGTACATTGGCGGCCTTGCTGGTATTTTTTTCAAAAGACTTAGCTAGATACATCGTATCATTCTTCAGAAGTTTTGCCAACTGGAATTTAGCAAATGACTTTAATCAGAGGATGGCCTGGTATATCGTTGTAGGTTCTATACCGGCGGGTGTGGCAGGCTTTTTTCTGGAGTCTAAGGCAGATACCGTTTTCCGAAATCTTTGGCTGGTCGCCGTATTATTCGTAGCCGTTGGCCTGCTGTTTTTCGTTTTTGAAAAATATTCCAAGAAAATAAAAAATCTGGAAGAATTGAGCTGGCGCGGCGCCATTATAATCGGGCTGATGCAGGTATTATCCTTGTTGCCCGGGGTTTCTCGCTCGGGTATAACCATCCTGGGCGGCCTTTCGCAGGGCCTGAAGCGCGAACAGGCGGCGCGCTTTTCTTTCCTCCTGTCAGTGCCGGTTATTTTCGGCGCCGGGCTGAAGAAAATGTATGATGGCCTCCAGGCAGGCTTTACCGGTGGTGAATGGCTGATAATTCTCGTAGGTTTTTTAACCTCGGCCGGCGTCGGATATTTAGCCATCAGGGTGCTGCTCAGCTTCCTTCAGAGAAGACCGTTAAATGCTTTTGCTTATTATAGGATTATCTTGGGCTTGGCAGTGATAATCTTCCTCATTTTCAAATAAAATAAAAAACCGGCCAGTTATGATTCCGGCCGATTTTTTTATGGAAATTTATTCAAATTCGTCTTAGAAGGGGAGTTCGGTTTGTGATTTATTACCGCCGTTGTCCGGTCCGGCTTTGCCTTTGTAGAGCAGAGTCAGGACCGCGCCGATTATCACCAGTACCCACGGCCACCAGACATAGGTATCCGGACAGATGTATTTATAAAAGATAATCAAACCTATAGCGGTCAGCAGTACCGGAAAAATCCACCAGGAACCTGATTTGTTCTTTTTTTCAAATTGATAATAAACGATAAGCGCCAGTGCGTAAATAATCGGCAGTACGATCAGCAGCCAGTGAGGCCAGTTGCTGCAGGCCTTATTTTCCTGTTCAGAGGCATTCTCATTTGTATTTTCATTGATATTACCATTTGTCAGCGACTCATTGGTATTTTCGTTAGCATTTGTATTTTGTGACTGAGAGTTAGCATTTGAGGACTTATTTGTATTTTGGTTCGTCGCTGCGGCCGTATTGGCATTACTGGCCTGGTTTGTATTGGACACTGGATTGCTGCCGCCTTCAATGGCTAAGCCGACAGATTTTTTAATGCTATTTGCTTTAGCAGCAACATAACTGGTACCGGCTTTATTTCCAGTTAAAAGGCCGTTGTTAGTCACTGTGCCGTAGTCTGGATTTGTGGACCATTCAAAATCAACTCCGGTTATTTCATTGCCGTACTGATCAAAAGCCTGCGCGGTAAATTGCTGGCTGGCACCGACATTAACCTTATAAGGTTTATCATATGGATCGACCGTAATGGTAGCCACCGCGCCCGGCTTCACCTGTATCTGCCAGGCTTGCGTGTCATAACCGTTGTTTTGGTCCGTCACCTCCAGCACGACGTTATATACCCCGGCTTTGAATGGCTGCCAGGAGATTACATTGCCGGCAATGGTCATGCCCTGTGGAGCAGTAGTCAGCGCATAAGTTAAAGTTTCATTATCAGTGTCAGTCGTATCCGCAGTGTATTGGTATTGATGGTCAGTGGTTACTTCTGTACCAGGGGTGGAATTGATTATTGGCGGGTGGTTTTCAGCTGCTAAAACCAATCCGGGGATTAATAAAAAACAGCTTAAAATGATTAATAGCCATTTCAAAGATGGCTTATTCCAGGTTATAGGCGTGTGCATTTACTTGATTGTTAATTTTTAGGTAATTACTATATCTTATTAAAAAAAGCGTTAAAGGTCAAGGCTTATTTTGCATTAAACAAGCCAAAAATGCCCCTTTACGGCATGGGTTGTGGATAACTTGCCTTATTTGCTATCGGAATTAAATAATTTTTAGAGCTTTTGGCACTTGTTCCAGGAAATGAGGATGCAGGAATATAGCTGAAGCGGCAATTATAATGACAATCAGGCTCTGAATAATCAGGTGCGGATGCTGTATGCGGATCTCCACCAGAATGTTAATCAGTAAGGCAACAATTATAAAAATTAAAAGCAGAGCGTAGAATCTTTCGGAATAGTCTATGAGGTGCCCAAGAAAGCTTTTTGGTTCATTATCAATAGTCATTGACTTGACGATGGGTTTTTGCGCTTCTTCAATTGCCAATGGTTGCTCCTGGACTTTTTGCGGTTCCTGGTTTAAGTTAGCATTTACGTTTGAGTTGGCATTGGTGTTCACATTAGTGTTGGCATTTGTATTCGTATTGGTAATTGCCGGTGTTATAGGCGTGGGAATAACCTCCACCTGCATCTCGGTGGTTTTTTCCGGAGGCGCAACGACGACAATCGGCAGATCAATTGAACCGCCGTCAATCCAGGTAAGGTTTTCTGCCACCAGTCCGAATGACTCTTCATAAGTGCCGGCTTCTTCAGGCGCTTTCAGCTTGAATTCAAAACGGCCCGTCTCGCCAGGGAGAACTTTGGCTTGAGACAGAATGGCCGGGCGGTAATAATCAACCCAGTTATCTTCAAATTCACTGTGGCGGCCGGTGGGGTTAGTAACATTCAGGGCGACAAAATAATTGCCTGTATTTGTCCAGCTAGCGGTACCGGTATTTTTGAATTCAACCCAGAATGATATTTCTTCCAGAGTTTTTATGCCTAAATCCTTAGCACTCTGATCGGTCAGCTCAGCGCGATAATATTTCGGTACTACAGGAGCTGCAGTTTTTACCGGTGTAGGCGTGGGTGTCGGAGCCGGGGTAGTAGCTTTATTTGTATTTGCAGCCGGCGTGGGTGTCGGAGTTGGCGTCGGAGTTGGCGTCGGAGTTGGCGCTGGCGTCGGTTCGGGTTCCGTGGCCTCATAAGGCGTGCCAAAGAATTCCACTAAAATAGTCGTCTGTTTGCCGTCAATCTGTCCATCAAGCACGGCCACGCCCATCTGGGTATACTTCCCGTTCATGATGTTTTTTTTGTGCGAGGGGCTGTTCATAAACGCGGTATGCACCGTGGTTGCGTCGGTAAAATCCATAGCCAGGTTTTCACCGGCGGAAGAATAGTTATAGCCGGCCTGCTTCATGAAAGCCCAGGGTTTAGTGCCATCGGGCGCGGTATGGGCGAAATAATTATCAGCAATCATGTCCTGTGCTTTAAGTTTAGCGGCATAATTAAGAGTTTCATTCAGCGCCAGCGGAGCGATGCCCGCTTCTGCCCGCGAAGCATTGGTAGAATTTAGTATCTGTGATTGTGTGATAGCCGCGAATTGGCCTAAGGATGGGTAAGAGAGGAACAAAAAGGCAGTCACAAACAGCTTAATCAGGATGACAGAGCTGGAATATACTCGCAGAGCCTTGGGACGCAAAGCATGAGGCCTGTGGTCATTGCCCTTATGAGGAATTAAAAAATGCTTGGCATGGTGATGCAAGTGTTTGGCTTGATGCCAGCATTTTTGATGAAATTTTATTTTCCCCTCGCTATTCATCGTATTTATAATTATAGAATAATTATATCAGATTTTTTTCAGAACAGGCAAGTTTACCATAGTAGCAGGGTTTTGTCAAGAGGCGCGTTTATTTGACGAAGTAAGGCAAGTTTTTATTATATAGATCATCGTTTATTGCGGGAAATGATTTTTCAATTATAGAACAAATACAAAAACCGCGGTAGTGGTTTGAATAACCTGTGCTAACCGCGGTCTTTGATTATTTGAATTGAATAATGATTTTAGCGCTTAACGATCAATAAAGCCCCGGCACTGATTAATGTAAATGCAACTAATAAAGTTATTTCGAATCCACCGCCGGTAACCGGTAATACTGCTTCCGGATCAGTTTCCGCGCCTAATACCTGTACGGTGCGGACTTCCACCGTTGCCACGGCAGAAATATCATCTACATTATCCGCTGTAACAACGGCGACATTATCATAGATAGCCGCAGCAGCACTGGCATCAACTTTGGCAAAGTAGGTGATAATTTTTTTCTCTGTCGGTGCCAGATCGCCCAATGTCCAGGTTCTCGTTGTAGCGCCATCGTCAAAAACAAAACCGGCTGGCAGTGTGTCCTTCAAAACAACATTAAACGCCGGAGCATCGCCATTATTGGCAATAGTAACAGTATATCCGACCGTACTGGCGGGATTAGCCAGGCTTTTATCTGCTGTCTTGGTGATGGTTAATGACGGTGCTTTTTTCCCAATCGTCTTAAACTCTATCTGTACCGGCACTTTGGTGGAAACATTTCCATAATTGTCGGCTGAGGCAACAGCAATGTTTTCATAAGTACCTTGGTTGGCATTCTCGCTGATATTTACAACATAGCTAACCGTAGTTGATTCATTGGCTGTTAAATCGCCTAGATCCCAGTCGTGGGTGCCGATGCCATTATCAGCAAAAGTGAAATTTATAGGAAGTATATCATGCAGTTTGACGTTTTCCGCCGTGGCTGCACCGGTATTGGTAACCGTAACCGTGTAAGTGGCGGTTCCGGTTGGAGCCACCTTAGAATCCCGCACTGTTTTGGTAATTGTCAGGATTGGTCCGTTGGCATCAACTGCAGTTACTGTACACTCCGCAGTGCAAACTTCGCCGGCGTTTACTCCGTCAGATCCGTCGCATTGTTCATTGGCATTTTTAATGCCGTCACCGCAGTAAGGGAGGTTTTCTAGTGTACAGTTACGGGTGCATTGCTGGTGCCCGCCAACGCCGTCGGTGCCGTCGCACTCTTCAGTTTCCTGATTCGCTATTCCGTCACCGCAGTAAGGTGAAGAAAGGGAGAGGTCATAAAGTATCGGGCTAACACCCCGGCCGCCTCGTTCAAAGCTGACCGTGATTTTATAATATCGGGCGCTTAACGCTGAAATATCCTGGCCGTTCGTTACAGTTGCCGGAATACCATAGGTGGCACCGTCGTCACTGAGCGCTATGGAGACGGTTAAATTGCCGTCATTCGGCACATCAGCAGTCCAGGAAATATTATCACCGATAGGACCGGTAGCCTGGGAATCATAAACAACAGTCCATGTGCCACTCTCGGCTTTTCCGGAAAGAGTGCTGCCAGTCATATCAGAATAGTTGTAGAGGCTGCCACCAAGATCAACTGAAGTATAATCGACTGCACCAATCGTGGCACCGCCACCGCCGATATCACCAAGCGTTGGGTCTATCCTTTTGACTGTATAGGGGGAAGAATAATGGGTGACCCAAATTTTGCCGTTGTGGTCTACCGCTACTCCAGTCGGACCATTGCCGACCGGTATAACACCAACGAGCGTGCCGTCGTTTAATAAATGGCCAACGCTGTTACCCCACAGCGAGTGAGCTACCCAGACGTCGTCATTGCCGTCAACGACACAGCCTTGGGCATTGGAAGCGCCGTAAGAATAGGTGCCTAGCAAATCACCAGCCGGATTGAATTTCCTAATTACACCGCCAGAGAGGGAAGTATTCCAGACGTTTCCCTGGCTGTCTTCGCAGAGTCCGTAGCTGTCATGGCTGTAAGTTGTGTGGTGTGCGGCATCTGATAGAGGGTAGTTGGTATCCCAGCGAAGTAATGGATTGGCTGACCAAATGACATCACCTGAAATTAAGCCGCCATAGCCGCCATAGCCGATGCCTGTTTCAGTCCGTACGATAGTGCCGGAATTCGGTATATTATATTTCCCGCCAACAATATAGAAGAAAGTGCGGTTACTGATACCGCTGACCCAGATGTTATTTGCCGAGTCGACTGAAATATGCCTGGCATCATAGGATTCAATTGGAGTGAAATGGACAATACATTCGTCCTGGGCAGTAGCGACCCCGCGAGTTCCGCTCTCATCAGTCCAGTCCTTTACATCATTCAAGCCGGTCGAAGTATCAATTATGCCGTTACCGTTGCGGTCTTCGCACTGACCGTTCTCGAGTAAGCCGACGTGGGTAATAGCGGCATTGTTACCGCTGACCGCTTGGCGGTTTCCTACCCAGACACTGCCATCTTTGTCGACGGTGGTGCGGGAGGGGTTGCCATAGGTGCCATTCGGTGAAGTACGGTACTCGCCGACGATAGCGCCGGTATCCGTATTAATTTTAACAATTGTGCCTTCGCCCGAATTGGCTACCCAAATGAAGTTAAAAGCTTCGACCTGGTCAGTCAGTTGGAGCTGATCGCTGGGCGTATGCACTACATTAATAAGTGAGCCTTGGTCAAAGTCAGCGTCAACTGTGTATGTTGTGGCTGCCTTTGCCAGAGTTGGAGCAAATATTAGTGCCATGCTAAAAATCATTATCGGCACTAAAATGCGAAGACTTTTTGGCATTTTTACACTAATTTTCATATGCGTTGTTTGATTAATAATTTGTAAAATAATATATAAAAGGTTTTTATTTCTCTACCAATTATAGCCAATTATTTCTCCGTTTGTCAATAAATTGTATTAGTTTAGCGGAAAAAGGGGATACCTGTCAATGTAGTTTTTTAAATTTACAGAGGTTGAGTTGACTTGGTGCTGAAAAGTGATATTATTGAAACGTTAGCCTTCCCCGGCAATCCGCGGAAGGTTTTTATGCGTTGTGCCACTTAAATACACCACCCCTCACCACTATCATTCTGCTATTGCTGGCACTGAGGCATTTCCCCTCCTTGAACAAGGAGGGGAGAAAGACGCCGGCAATACCATCAATGCTATTTGGGGAGGAGTCCACCCCTCCTGCCAAGGAGGGGCCGCATAAAGGCAAGATTAAATCAATAACCTTTGCTAAGAGGGAGGTAGCTCCACCAGCACCTATGACAGTTGTCTTCAACAAACATAAAATGAAAAAAAGACGTCAGACTTTAAGGAATTTAGCACCAAGGGCTGAGGTGGTGCTTTGGCGTTATCTTAAAGATAAACGACTGTCCGGCTATAAATTCCGTCGGCAGTACAGCGTCGGTCCATATGTGATTGATTTTTACTGTCCAAAAATTAAACTAGCCATAGAAGTTGACGGACCAACGCATTTCAATAAAGAGGCGCGGATTTATGACCGGGTACGGCAGGAGTACATTGAACAATTCAACATACGTTTTTTAAGATTTATGAATAGTGATGTTTATAATAATATTGAAGGGGTAATTGAAAAGATATTAGAATATTTAAGATAATTTTAAATACCAAAAAGGTAGTATGTAATTATCTTAGAGACATCTCCACTTCGGTCGATGTGACAGAGCGGATAAACCAAAAAGACCCTCGGTAAAACCGCAGGGTCTTTTTGTATTGAAATTTCTGAAATTATCTGGAAATCGTCAGTCTCAGAGCCCAACCGGAGAAGATCACCACTAGTCCGGCACCGATAATGTAGAGATACTGAATAATGTTCATACCGGTTACCGGTAAAGCCGCATCTTCGTCTGTTTCCGCGCCCAGGACTGCCACTTTCCGCACCTCTACTGTGGCATTAGCTGATATCTTGGCTACATCGTCAGCCGAAACCGAAGCGGTATTAACGTATTTACCTGGTTCTGTTTTTGGTAACACCGTAGCTTGATATGTCTTTGTGATTGTTTCTGTCGGTGCGATATCGCCAAGCTTCCAAGTAGCCGTAGTTTGGTCCTTGGTACCTGCATAGATCAATCCTGCGGGTAATTTATCTACCAGTACCGCGTTCATAGCCGGCGCGTCGCCATTATTCGTAACGGTAACTGTGTAGGTGATTCTGCCTGCCGGGTTGGTGAAGGCTTTATCAGCTTTTTTGGTAATGGTCAGTTGCGAAGCAGTTTCTCCGAGCACTTTCGTTATAATTACGTTAACGTCTGCCTTGGCAGTGACTGAACCAGTGAAGTTACTAGCAGTAGCCGTAGCAGTGTTTGTATATATTCTAGATCCGGCATTTGAATCTACCAACACGTTATAAGTAACAGTAGTATCACCACCAGCAGCCAGGTCGCCTAAATTCCAGGTCTTATTCGTATCACCGGAATTACTACCGTCGGCATTAGCAAATGTAAATCCGGCCGGTAAAGCGTCAGTCATTACTACGTCCGTAGCCTCAACACTGCCGGAATTGGAAACAGTAACTGTGTAAACCAGCGTTGTGCCGGGATTGGTAGTTGTTTTATCTACTGACTTAATGATTGAGAGTACTGGATTCAGCGTTGGTTCAGGCTCAACGATGGTGCAGGTCTCTGAGCAGGTCTGGTCGCCGGTAATTCCGTCAGTAGTATCGCATTCCTCAGTACCGTTCTTAATCCCATCGCCGCAATAAGGAAGATTTTCCAGACGGCAATCGGCATTGCATTGCTGGTGCTCTCCAACACCGTCGGTGCCGTCGCACTGCTCGAATTCCTGGTTAACCATATTGTCGCCGCAAAACGGTTTGACTCCAATTACGACAGTGGTCAGGACTAAATTTGAAGTAGCTCTCAAGACCAACGGAGCAGCTTGTGCGTTTGCAGTTTTGATTCCCAAAACCTTATGCAAAAAGCTGACAGGGGATGCAACCTCTAAGTTGGCTCCCTCAAACTGCCAAAGCGTAGCTTCATTGGTGATTTCCGTGGTTCCTTCTGGTAAGCTGCCGTTGACGGTCACATTGAAGGTAACTTCGTGGGTGTCTCCTGCGTCGAGGTTGAATGCGTCCCAGGTTAATTCATCGCCATTGACCTGATATCCTAGTTCTCCAGGAACCAATGTCGTATTGGTCGGCGTAGTGTCTTTAATGACCAGATTAGACTCGTCAGTAGTGCCGGTATTTTTTGCAGTGATAGTGTAGGTGAGCGTATCACCTTCATTGGCGGTGCTTGACAGTTCTCCATTTACCAGGACTGATTTTGTGAGTTCAAAGCTGGTTGTTTCAATGGTGCATGAGTCTGAGCAGAACTCTTCGCCGGTAATGCCGGCATCTCCGTCACACTCTTCAGTGCCGTTCACGATCCCGTCGCCGCAGAACTCAGTCGGATCGCAAGGGTTCCAGGTGCAGGAATTTTCTATCCTAAAAACAGCTACGAAGTCGCCTTTGATAGGCATATTGCAGGTTTGGGTGCCAGCGTAGCCATCAGGCGTGGTGCATGCTTTATCCGCATCACCATCGCATTGTTCGGATTCCTGATTTACAGTGCCATCGCCGCAGCGAGCCGCGAGTGCATTAAATCCTACGCAGTAATATTCCTGGCCAGGCTGGGTATTTATCCATTCTAAGTTATCGTAATTTAACACATCTGCGTTGCAGTAAAATTCTGCACTTACATTATTTAAATTTCCATCTGCCGATTCATAGGTAAAGGGAATATATTCAGAATTCCACACTTCGCGCAGCCAGACTTTTGAGATATCTGTGGAAATGTCAGCTGAAGCGCTGAATGGAGTTGACCATGCACCACTTGCCTCGCCAGTATTATCTCCCGGGTTGTATGGATTTGTTCCATCTGGTCTCCATTGAAAAGTCCAGTCAACTAAGCGGCAACCCTCATGGCTGGCAACATAGTCAGCGGCTGTTGAAGAGGTGATATCTGGGCCACCCGTTCCCCAATTTGGCAGTAAAGATTCATCATTGCAAACAATCTTTTGTGCATTAATGGTGGCTGGTTCCCAGGTACATTTTGCTGAGCAACCGTCGCCATCAACCAGATTCCCATCGTCGCACTGTTCAGTATCACCGTTTAATATATCGTCACCACAGACAGGGCATGCCAGAGTATGCGAGCCTAAGTAGGAATATGTATTGATTGCATAGCCGTCCCATTCAGTAGCAGGATTGAATGAATCAGATCCATTCATATCACCACAACTGATTCCGCATTTTCTGACCAGAGTATTATCTTTTGTGCTGGTAAGGCCGGTTCCCCATTCACCAGAGCCTGGTTGATAGCCGATTCGGCCGATAGCATCAATTATTGTTGACCCATTTTTCAGAATAACTGCATCGTCTCCATTAAAAGTTATATTGCCAGAAAGTTGGTTAGCGTGGCTTGTTATACCCGCATCCGCAGCAGGATGAGCAAGTACATATACATTACCCGTTCCCAAAGTGGTATTTGAAAGCGCAATTGTTTGGCTGGGGGTGGTTGAGCCATTGGAATAAATCACCACAGCATAACCGTTCAGATTTACGCCGCTGGCGGTCGGGTTATAAATTTCCAGTGCTTTATTATTACCGTTGCCTTCAATGTATTCAGAGAAGAATAGATTCGGGCAAGTTGGTGCTTCTGTAGTGCAAGCGGCACTGCAACCGTCGCCATCAACTGTATTACCATCGTCGCATTGTTCCGTACCGTTTATAGTATTATCACCACAGAATTCCTGGGTAATGCAGGGGTTCCAGGTGCAATAACTTTGTACAGCAGATGTTATTGTGAAGGCATCTCTAATTGGCATATTACAATTTTGCGAACCGGCGTATCCTTGGGCGGTTGTACACGATTGTGAGTTTCCGTCGCATTCCTCCGGAGTTTCGGTAATATCATTGCCGCAGGTTGGACCGCAGTCGCCGCCATCCCAATTGCATGAGGCATTATTGCATGATTCATCACAGTATTGATCTCCGACCCAGACAGAGTAGCAGCCTGGAGTGCAAACATTTTCTGTTTGGCAGGTTGAAGAACAGCCATCAATATTTGTGGTGTTACCGTCATCGCATTGCTCTCCGGTTTCGGTAATACCGTTGCCGCAAACGATTGGCTGGCAGATCGGATCATCGTTACAATCACTATCGGCACAATCAACAAATCCATCGCAATCATTATCATACCCGTAATTGCAATCTTCTGCCCCGGTAATAATACAGTTATAGTTATCGCAGGCATTGCCCAGGCCATCAACGTCATCATCCGACTGGTCACTATTGGCAGTATACGCGCAGTTATCGCATACTTCTCCTATTAAATCTCCATCACTGTCTGCCTGGTCATCATTTGGAATCATTTTGCAATTGTCGCAATAATCACCGAGACCGTCCGCATCAGTATCCACCTGGTCGGGATTGGCTACATAGCGACAATTATCAGAAGCATCAGAAATACCATCATGATCCTGATCGGGCAGTTCTATGGTGCAAGTGGCGCTGCAGCCATCGCCATTTTGAATATTCCCGTCGTCACATTGTTCGCCGGGTTCTACGACATAGTTACCGCAAACAATATCACAAGCATTACCAACTCCGTTTCCATTCGCATCAGCCTGATCAGGATTGAATGCCAGGGGGCAATTATCGCAGGTATTACCGATTTTATCTCCGTCAGATTCTGATTGATCTGGATTCGTCATTGTAGGGCAATTATCGCAGGAATCACCAACGCCATCGTTATCAGAATCAGCCTGAGTCTGGTTGTACACATTTTGGCAATTATCACAAACATTACCGTAATAATCACCGTCGTTATCAGCCTGATCGGCATTAGATATAGATTGGCAATTATCGCAATAATCTCCTATGCCGTCATTATCTCTGTCTGCCTGGTCTGGATTGGCAACTTTTGGGCAATTATCAGAAGAATCAGAAATGCCGTCGGCATCCTGGTCGGGTATTTCAATGTTACAATTTGCATCGCACCCATCGCCGTTTTGGTTATTGTAGTCATCGCATTGTTCACCTGGATCTACTGTCCCATTTCCGCATGGGGGAGTGTAAGTATTAGTAATTGTGCAGGTAGTTGTTTGGCCTGCGGCCACGTACAGCCCACTGAATCCGCCGCATGATGTATCTGTACGGACCCAGCCGACTGGTAATGTCGAGTCGTCCTCGCTGGCAGTATACCAGCCTGCAGGAACTTCATAATCAATGTAATTGGTGCCACCGCTTGTCGTGATTGAGCTGGTCGAAACTGGGAACGCGGTCATACAGAAGCCGGGGAGAACATTGAAATCACAGGTTGTCCATAAAATGGAGAAAGTATCATCTCCACCAACAGTATTTTTAACCAGGCGGAGCGTGCCGGTGGTAGGTTCGATTGTACAGGTAGAGCTACAGCCATCGCCGCCCGTTATATTTCCGTCATCGCATTCTTCGGAAGCTTGATTAATATCACCGTCACCGCAAACAGGATTAGCTACGGTTATTGCGTTGTTCATAACTTTTTCATTGCTTGCCCCATGGGAACAATCATCATTTTTCCAGGCTTTTAATTTAAAATTATAGACACCAGCTGTTCCAGGCGCAGTGATGGAAAAAGTTTCAGAATATGTCCCGGAAACCGTATGATCTGGTGTGTCCAAGCATACCCACGCGTTATTACCGATTTTATAGCTTGTTGACTTCCAGTCATTTTCGTCCATTGGATTATTCAAATTTCTACTTGTAGTTACCTCAAGCCAAACATTTATGGATTCATTTGGGCCAACTGTTACCGCATTTGTGTCATTAACGGTAGCGTTTGTTAGATTTCTCGCAGCAAATGCTGGTTTCGGAATAAATAAAATACTCACTAAACCCACGACAAAGACCGCCGCTACGACCAAGGGGGTGTAATGTCGGGCTGATTTCGCATTGATTAAATGCATAGTTGTTTTCTCCTTATTTATTAGGGTTTCGGTTGATAAATTTTTTGTTTTGGTGCTGAAATTATAGTAAAAATAGGCTATATTTGTCAATCAAAAGTTATGCACTTGTTAATCACATACCTTAGCCTAATACTAGGGGGTCTGTCAAGGGGGGGGGTGGTAGTTATTCTAACCACCCCTCATCACTATCATTCTGCTATTACTAGTGCTGAGACAATTCCCCTCCTTTCCAAGGAGGGGAGAAAGACGCCAGTAATACCACTTGAGTTTACTGGGGAGGTGTCCACCCCTCCTACTAAGGAGGGGCCACATAAAGGCAAGACTAAATCAATAACCTTTGCTAAGGGGGAGGTGGTTACCCTGAGCATAGTCGAGGGGCTCGATGTGACAAAGCGATAAACCAAAAAGACCCCGGGTAAAACCGCAGGGTCTTTTTGTATTTCTCTCGCCGAAGTAAATTGATTACTCGCGGCTTGTTGATAATGTCAGTTTCAGCACCCAACCGACAAAAGCGATTATCAAGCCAATTGCCAGCAGATACAGATAGAACATCAGGGAACCGCCGGTAGTCGGCAAGGCTTCGCCGAGTACTTTAATTTTGCGCACTTCAACTTTTACTGAATCTGTAACCTTGTCATGATTATCAGCCCAGGCGGAAGCCAAGTTCTCGTAATTGCCGGGGAGTAAAGTCTTGTCGGATTTAGCCGTATAGGTGATTACTCTTGTCTCGCCTGGGCGGATATCGCCAAGCTCCCAGATTTTGGAAACTTTACCGTCAGCGAAAGTGAATCCAGCCGGTAAGAAATCCTCAGTTTTTACGTTCAGCGCTACTGCCTCAGCGTCCTCATCACCCTGGTTGGTAACCTTGATAGTATAGGTGACAGTATCTCCCTGGTTGATGAATACCTTGTCCGCTGTTTTTTCTATGGTCAGCAATGGCTCTGCTTCCTCGGCTAGAACTTTAGGCACCCTGACTTCCAGATTTACTTTGGCCTGGAGGCTGCCGTGGTTATCTGCGTGCACAGTGGCCAGGTTTTCATAATTGCCGGCAGTAACGCCAGTACCGATAGTCACTTCATATGTAATTATTTTAGTTTCTCCGGCTGCCAGATCACCCAGCGCCCAAGTGTGGGTACTAGTACCAAATTCTGTGAAAGTAAATCCAGCGGGTAGTAGGTCTGAGAGTTCAGCATTAATAGCGGCAGCATCGCCAGAATTGGCAACAGTAACCGTGTAGATAGCGTGATTGCCGGGATTCACAAAAAGTTTATTTACAGCCTTGGTAATAGTCAGCACTGGCTGGCCCTCTACCGGCGGAAGCGGAACAAGGGCAGTAGCTGTAGCAGTCAGGGGATCGGTTTGGTCTGATGTGATGGTGGCCAGGTTGATGATATTGGTATTCCCAGGCACATCGGATTTTATCGAAGTTGTATAAGTCACCGTACCAGTCTCGCCGATTGCCAGATTGCCGATCATCCAGGTAAGAGTATCGCCATTGTCTATGCCAGTTCCCGGATCAGTTATTGTCTGATATTGCTGAGGATAATCATCAACGAGCTTAACATTTGTTAAGTCTAAATTACCGGTATTGGTGTAGGAAAGCTGGTAATTGATGAATCCTCCGGGTATCAGATGGGAATTGGTAATAGATTTTACCAGAGTAATGGCCGGTTCGTTGGTAAAGTTGACGAATGAAACTGTTTGGTCCTGACCTGAGACGGCCGTAACCTGCATTTCGGTTTCAGTCAGCGCGGTGTATTTACTGGAATCGAATACTTCTTTGACTATATATGAACCAGGCCCGAGGTTTTCAAAAACTACAAAGCCCTCTTCATTGGTGGTCTGTGAGCCTAGAAGATTCTCACCTTGCCAGAGTTCAATGGTCCAACCCGCAACTGTTGAGCGGTCTTGAGTGGTTTTTGCAGAACCGTCGGCGTCCATTAACTTGGAAGCGGTTAAATCAATTTTCTTGAAATTGGAAAAAGTTACCTCTGCATTTTCGTTAGTCGTAACTTCAGCCGGAAATTGAGTGGCAGTGAGAGCCTGATAATCTGCAGAGTCGAATATTTCCTTCACCACATAATTTCCAGTCGGCAGAATATTCCAGGTGTAGCTGCCGTCTTCTCCGGTTACTTGGGTGTCAATTTTATTATCACCCTGCCAGAGTTCGATAGTCCAGCCGGCAACCGGGGTTTGATCTCCGGTTGTCTCCAGATTGCCGTCAGCATCCATAAATTTATGGGCTGTTAAGCTGCCGGTATTGCGGGTATTTTCCACAATGCAGGTGGGCAGTTCACTTTGAAGAATCCTGGAATCTTCATTAAAATCCGTGTTCAGAATTAAATGGCCATCTTCCAGTGAGCAAATTCCTGAAGCACCTGTTAAAGTGTATAAATTATCAAACTGTGAAGATTCGGTAATATCAAATTCCTCGTTTGTCGGTAAGCTTGCTACATCGCCTTCGTGATATGCTCCCTGGCCGTCAATGGCAAAGGCCCAGGCACTGTCTGCCTCATTGCCGCCGACAACAACTTTATCAAAGGTAATCTCCGTTGTTTCGCGGACATTGGTGAAAGTGCAGACGACGTTCTGGCCCGGATGGGTTAAG
Organism: Patescibacteria group bacterium; assembly: GCA_041660605.1. GTDB lineage: Bacteria > Patescibacteriota > Patescibacteriia > UBA10025 > JAHIVO01 > JBAZWB01. The sequence goes on along the minus strand of JBAZWB010000001.1, from coordinate 830,191 downwards.
GTGAAATTGAATGAAGTGCCGGTGCCGTTAGCAAACGGAGTATTCTCATCACCGACAGCATTGCAAGTCCAGGTGGTGGCGAAATTATTTTCAGGAAAATTTGAAGTATCCTCAGCCACTGTATATTCGTCGATGGTCAGTACGGTTTTTGTATCTCCACCAGCCAAGCCTGATACGCTCCCGTGCTGGCTTGATAATGTCCATGACCAGTTTTCCGGATCGTAGATTGGATCTTCGCCGGGCAGCTGTAAAAACTTATGCACGGTGATAGTGCCGGTATCGCGAGTATTGGTGATGTTGCAGGTACCGCCATCTTTGGTGACAGTCAGAGTTACGTTATTATCTGCACTTGGGCTAAAGCTGCAAACACCGCTGGCTGCGGATAAAGTATAGCCAATTGGGCCTGATTCTGTCAGCGCATATGATCCGGTCGGTAATGTAGCTATATCGCCATCGTGGTAATCTTGCCCGTAAACACTAAAGGTAAAATCATTATCATGGGCAGAGCCGCCGCTGACAATTTTATTAAATGTAATGTGGCCGGTATCCCGGGTATTAGTTACCGTGCAGGTAACTGTCTGCCCGGCAGTGACGGTGGCCGTGCCATTGACGCAGTCAGCAGAGAAGCTGGCCGTGAAATTGCTCGGACCGCCGGTTTCTGAAACATTATATGTTCCAGTTGGCAAAGTATATGAAGTGCCGGTGGAAGTGCCTGCAGCCGGACTGCCGGAAACTTCCTGGTCGCTTTGTTTGACATGCATTGACCAGCTGGCAGACGGTTCAGTGCTGCCGGAGACAACTTTCTTCACAATCAGTGTCCCTGTTTGGCGGGTGTTGGTAAACGTGCAGACAACCGCATGGCCCTTGGTAACATTAACGGAATTATTCACGCCAACAGTAATTGGTGAGCCATTGTCAGTGCAGACGAGTGCGGCATTGTAGTTTGATAAACCGCCGGTTTCTGAAACATAGTAAGTGCCGGTATTAACCGTGTTCTGTCCGGTTGTCAGCGGTGGCGCTCCGGCCGCGCCTGTCAGCTGTGTATCAACATTGCTCGCACCGGCGGTAGTGCCGATGTTCAGCGTTGTCTGACCGGCAGGACCTGACCAGATTTTTTTCAGTTCAATTGTCCCGGTATCCCGCGTGTTGGTTACCGTGCAGGTAACCGTTTGGCCGGCAGTAACGGTGGCTGAACCATTGACGCAGTCAGCAGAAAAGCTGGCCGTGTAATTGCTCGGACCGCCGGTTTCAGAAATATTATATGTTCCAGTCGGTAAAGTATATGAAGTGCCGGCTGAAGTGCCCGCGGCCGGACTGCCTGAAACTTCCTGGTCTCCCTGTTTCACATGCATTGACCAGCTGGCAGACGGTTCAGTGCTGCCTGAGACAACTTTCTTCACAATCAGGGTTCCGGTTTGGCGGGTGTTGGTCACTGTGCAGGTTGTTGTTTGACCTGCAGTAACTGTTGCTGTTCCACTTGGACAGCTAGCTGAGAAGGAAGCCGCGTATCCGCCAGGTCCGGTTTCTCCGACAGTATAAGTGCCTGGTTCAAGATTATATTCTGTGCCAGTCGTGCTGCCGGGTTGCGGGCTGCCGGCGACATTCACGCCGCCTTTTTTTACTGACATGCTCCAGCTGGAGACTGGTTCAGTGCTGCCAGAAACTTGTTTTATAACTTTTAGTTTTCCAAATACATTTTTGTTCAGAAATGTGCAGGAAATATTATCATCAGTTCCCATGGTCAATCCTGAAACGGTTTTTGTCGCCAATGAGAAGGTACCGACATTTTGCGTGCCATTCACGCATTTGCCGTTTACTATTTCCGTATTGGCCGGCAAGTTAGTCTCAGTAACGCTGTAGGTGCCATTCAAAACATCAAACGATAACGAACCGGTATTGGCGGTAACTTGAGGGGTCGGATTTGAAGGGGAGCCATTAACATCAAAAGTATAACCAGCAAGCGCTGCATCTGCTGAACTTCCGGTAATTTCAGCAATGCCATCGCCGTTTGTGTCGAATTGTTTTTGCACTAAAATTTTTCCGCCGCAGAGTTGGTTGACGAATTCACTCAGTGCCGCGCCAATGCCATCGAAGTTTTCAACTTTGATTACATCCGTGGAAGTGGTTATATCGGCCGTAGTGTAGGCGACATTTGGTCCGCTGATCTGTTTCATCTTATCAACTTTTTGCGCAGGCGTGGATGGATCAGATTCGTCATCGCCAATTCCCAGTACGACAACTCTTGTTCCGGCAGTTTTGATTGTATTAGCGCGTTCAATCGCATGATTAAGGCCGGCTGCTAATTCATCAGCATTTGCCGGATTATGAGTCGGCTCGACAGTCGGATCTGGGAAATAACCGTAAGTGTTGGGACTGCCGTCTGTCGCGATAACAATTAAATTGGGTTTTGCCGGTCGGGGATCAAAGGTGGCAAAACTGCGAGCTAACCCTGAATCCCAGTTGGTCCAGCCATTGCCATCTGACGGGATGTCTGAACTGATATCTGCAGCAATTTGTGAAGGAGTTCTGGAAAATGCTCGTCTTAAATATGATTCATTGGCAAATGACGAAAGGCTGAAAACTGCCGGTGTGCCGACAAATGCATTGGCAAAACTGGTTAAGGCGGTCTTCATTTTAGTCATTTCACCGCTATCGATACTCCCTGAAGTATCAACCAAAAGGCCAATATCCAGTCCACAACTTTGTGTCAGTACCGGGTTGGCTACCGGAGTTGGCGGCGTAACTGTGGCATTGGCGGCTTTTGGAGTAATAAAAACGCCGACCATGGTCATATTAAAGACCAGGGCGGATAAAGTCAGGAAATGCAGAGTTTTGTAAGTAATTTTTTTGATTTCGCGTTTTTTCGGTAAAAGATTGATTTTCATATGTTTTTGGAGGTTAATTTAGTTTTTTAATAAATATTTAAAAAGTTGGTAATTTTTGCAAACAAAAAGCCAATATCGAGTTACAAATTTTAAAAATCTTACAGAGAAGTTCAAAATCAGCTAATTATTAGCTTCAAAAAATGGAATTTCTAAATTGATTTTAGCTGACTTTTTTATTTTTACTTGTGTTTTCTGCGAGTTTCCTCCGATTTATAACTCAATATTGGCTTTTTACATTCCCCCGAATGTATTGTATAAGGTACGTCGATCCCTGCCTAAAGGTGCTATTTGAATGGCTTATCTTAATATATCTTTGTTTTTTTGTCAAGCGTATTTATATTTGTTTATTTATCTTACTTTTTTACATTTTTGTTGTCAATGTTTTTAATAAGGTGCATTTATATGGGGGTTTATTACATTAAATATGCTGTGGATAACTTTATTTATTGATTATCAGGTATATTTTCATTATCCATTTATATAAATGAGCATAAAGATAAAAGTGAAGAAAGATGTTATGTGGAATTTAATCCGAGAGGCCTGGCCTATATTGCCCTGCGTACCCGATATTTAATCTTACATTAAACAATTTAGATTAATTTTGCATGAAGCCTGTAACCTGGAGCCTGCAAAAGATATCAGGATCCAATCCGTTTTGCCGGTTTGAAAATGTTAATTTTCCCTTTAATTAACCGGTCGTCAATGCTAACGTATATTTATTGGGCAGTTTTTATCGTTTTTTTCTGTTCGCGATTATATGATATGTAGTACAGAGTTAACAGCATAATTACTGAAATCGCGATTAACCACCAAGGCAGCAGAGATTTTATTCCGGAGGCAGATTGGTCAGGTACCATAACCAGTTTTGGGCTGCTCGGCGGAGGTGGATTTCCTGTATCGGTTGAGGCTCCAAGAATTTTTGGCGTTGAGGCTGGAGTAGGGACAACTGAATTTTTTATTTTAATAATGCTGGATGCCTTATAGTCAACTTTGCTGTTATCCGAGGCAGTGCCGGTCAGGTCAACATTATTGACATACACGCCAGCCGGAGTAACAGGAGAATACGCGACATCATATGCGATCGTGACGATTTCGCCCGGTTGAATGTCTCCCATTTGCCAATTTTTATTTTGCAAGTCCACATTGGGAAAATTTTCAGATGTCAGAATATCCTTGGCGCTGACATTTTTCACCGTGGTATCTCCGTCATTAGCGACGGTGACTTTGTAATTGACAGTCGTACCGGCGCTGACAGGTCCGGAAGTGTTGTTGGTTTTTTGGACGATAAGATGGGTGACCGGTGTTTGGACTGGTTGGGGCGGTACAGTAGTCGGACCCAATTCATTCCCTGGCAATTGTATTTGAGGCGAATTAGCATCCGGCAACTGCACGGTAACCGAAGAACTGGCGCTGATAGATTTTATTCCGTCTGCCGTAGCCACTACAGTATTATCAAATACGCCGACTTGCTCATCTTGCGGAATTGTTAAAGAATAAGTGACCGTGATATTTTTTCCGACCGGGACATTGTCAAAATTCCATATTTTGGAAAATGAGACATTGCCCTGAGTATTTTTCAGTTCGTCGTTCAGCGTCAAATTTTTAATTGGGGCATCGCCAACCGAAGAGGCAACGATTGTATAGGTAACAGATTGTCCGGGATTAAGTGGCGCACTCGCATCATTTGTTTTGGTTAGTTCTAGTTTTGGTTTAGCCGCAGGATTGTTTGTAGTGGGTTCAGTCGGATTTGTCTGAGGCGAGGCAGCGGCCACAACAGTCAGCGAACTGCCGGAAACGTTATTATCAAGATTAACCTCATTTGTCTGGGTAAAAATAGAAACATGATTAGTAATAGTGGTGGTTTGCTTTTCCTTTACTAAATCTTTCGGAACCTGCACGGTAAATGAAACCTGCTGAACGTCGCTTTGCGCGGCGAGCGAAGCCGCATCCCAGGTAATTACGCCATTATTGGCTTGGCCACCGTCGGAAGTTGAAATTAAGACTGTCTGCTGCGGAAAAGTATCTTGAATGGCTATCTGATCAGCTGCCGCATATCCGGTGTTTTGATAATGCAGAGTATAGGTAACCTGGTCGCCAGCGGTGACTGTGTCAGGGATAGTGTGGTCGCCATTGCTATTGGTTATACCCAAATCGGGATAAGCATAAACCAGATTGCCCTGCCAATTGCCGAAAAGATTGATTACCGTAAATGCCCAGTTAGAACCCATTAAGTGCGTATTGGCTATATTGATGATGTTTGCCAGGGCTGCCGCCTGGCCGGAGATGACTGTGCCATCTCCGCTATTGCCTGAGGCGCTGTTATTGCCGGTCACGGCGGTGACATAAACATTATTATTGATGGTCGCATCCTGCGTGTTTTGGCTGCTGACGCCAAAAAGTCCGCTGGCACCATTAGTAAAATAAAAACCATAACCATTAGGCTGGTTCGGATTTATTGGGCCACCCAAAGGATTATTTATAATTGTTCCGTTCCAAGTTCCGAATATATTCGGCATTATTAGAAGCATATTATCACCCGTGACATTGTTATTAAGGGAGTTATAAATCGCCGCCAGGGTAATAGCTTGTCCGGTAGATACAGAGCTGTCGCCGTTATTATTGCTGGCAGTATTGGATCCGGTGGAAGCATCTGTCACCACGGTATTAGAGACTGTCGCGGTTTGCTGGGAGTTGGATTGCACTGAAGCTGTCTGCTGGCCAGCCGGTAATATACCCTGGCCAGGCACAATCAAATTACCAATCCAGTTCCCGAATATATTTACAAATGAAATCAGGACATTTGAACCCTCGATAGTGGTATTAACGATATTAAATAAGTTGACGGCAGAATTGGCATTTCCAGTAACTACTGTTCCATCGCCGCCATTATTATTTGTTGTGTTGCCGCCGGTATTGGAAGAGGCATTAATATCATTTTGCAGGGAAGCTTGCTGGGCGGTTGAAGATGAAATTGAATTATTGCCGCCTCCCTGCCCGAGCAGGCTCATTAATATATCCAGGAGATTTATATTGCCCACGAATTGATCTGCCACATCGATAACTACCTGCGCTGCATTGCCGCTGACGACATTCGTGTTAATAATATTTACCACATTTGCTAAAGCCGAAGCATCGCCAGCCTGAACAGTGGCGTCCCCGTCATTGTTATTGGCAGTATTGTTTCCAGTATTAGCGTTGACGCCGACAGTGTTTGCCACAGTAGCATCCTGTGTGGTGCCGGCGAAATTATCAGCACCCGGATTGTTGCCGGAATTCTGATTTGTATTATTTTGGCTGTCAGCAGTTGGTGGAGTGTCTGTCGGTATTTGGCCATCCGGCGCCATCGGGCTATTGTCGGTCCCCGGTGTTGTGATGTTGGATACGAGATCACCCAATTGATTTACGGTAGCACCTGAATTGACATCTGCGTTAGCCGGAGCAGGCGGTTGATTTTCTACAATGTTTGTATTAATTACATTTTGATTGTCCACGCCGGCAGTCGCATTGCCGGTATTTATATTTACATCACCGTTATTATTGCTGGCATCGTTTGTGCCAGTATTGCTTTGGCTAGTGGCGGTTGTATTTGAGCTGGCCTGCTGGGTAGCGTTTACTATGCCATCTGGCGGAGGTGGAGGAGTATTTGGATCAGTGGCCTGATCTGCTGGTGGTGTCTGGGTTCCTGTTGAGGGGTCTGATGGCGGTGGGGTTAAAGCAGGAGAAGTATCAAAAGCCAGCTGGTCAGGGGGTATTTGATCAACTGGCTGGCTGATAGTTTGGGGATTTGCCGATCCGTCGTTGACTGGAGTGGTGGTGTCCAGGACTACTTGGTTCTGGTCGGCAGGGGTGGGTGGGGTAATATTTTGCGAGTCAGGTGTTATTGCGGGTGGATTGGTTGAGTTTGGATCATTTGTCGCAACATTTGATAATGGGTCAGTGGTTGTAATAGTCGGGGAGGCATTAAGGTTAAGGCAGCTTTGAGTGAAATATGCTCTCATAGAGTCCAGGCCAACGATTACATTATTATCTGGGCTGAATAAATTGGTGCAAAAGTTTTCGTTTACAGCAACCTGTGCCCAGCAACCCTCCGGAATGCCCTGCAGCGCCGTTCCGTTATTTAAAATATCCGTGCAGTTTATGGGGGCTGAAGTGGTTGGCTCATCAGCCAGAGCTGAAGCAGCGGGGTAAAAGGGTAAAAAAGTAATTAAAAACGCCAAGACTATGTTTAAAAATCTTAGACGAGATTTTGGAAATATTTTTTTAGGGCTGAAAGATCTGGTTTTCATATTCTTATGGTTAAGGGTTAATAAAGGAGTAGGACAAGCGGGCTTGTCCTCTCCCTTCATTAACGCTGATTATTCAACGTCTTCGAAATGATGGAAATGAGAAGAGCTAAAAATTCTGGTCATGTTCGAATTGACCATGTTGGCAATAGTAATCCCTGAGGCAGCTTCACCGGTTGTGACTGACGTATCATCATCATTTTCGTTTGCTGTATTGTTACCGGTATCTGCCGTGGATGTAGTAACATTCATTACTTCAGCAGAGTTTTTGCTGATAACTTTCAAGCTGCCGATTCTGCCGCGCAGTCTCAATATGGTGGAGTTATCATTGATCCCGTTTTGCAGGTCAATCATGGAGGTAGCCGGGCCTGTCACGATTGATGTTCCATCGTCGTTGTCTTCAGCAGTATTGCTGCCAGTGTTAGACATGGCATTCACGGTATTTCCTACTGAAGCTTCGTTGGAGCTGACGACAGTTGTGCCTCTGTTAAAGTGCCAGCTGAAAGCTGAGACTGGTGAGGCAATAGTGAATGCTAAAGCAAACACTGAGAAGATTGATAATGAGAGAATTAATTTTTTCATAATGTTTTCCTTATTAATTAGACGTATTAGTTAAAGAGCGTTATTTTTAACCCGTTTAAGGGATTGATGTTGGTAAAATAAAAACAGCCGGTATTAACGGCTGATCTTCGACCTTTGCCAAAATAAACACGCTTAGATCAATATTACTTAAATAGTTTACTGAAATAGTGTGTTTATTTTGAAAAAGATTGTAAAGCATGGTTTATTAATTTTTTATATTATTAATGGCTGCCTGGCAGGTTTCCGTTTAAAAATATATATAATTTGCGCATAGCCAACTCAGTATAAAATATCCATGATTAAGTTATTATTAAGCCAAATAATTAAAAAATTAACCAACCGGTAATGCTAAGCAGTAAAAGGTATTGATAATGCTATATTGGTTAACTTTTCAGTAAAAAAATCGTGCATTTGTGCAATGCACGAAACTAGTAAAATAATTATGAATCAGTTACCTTGGATGGGCTGGATTATTTAAAACAAACAATCCAAGGGCTAAAGGAAAAAAGGTGGTGGCAATTAAATATTGGGTAAGATTCCGTTGAGACATGGTGTTGGTGTCAGGCGGTGATTTTTTTGTATTATTGGCCCCAAGGACTGCCATATTTTCCGGTATTAGTTTATTTGTTATAATGGAGGTTACAGTTAATTGACTTTGTTCATTTACAATCGGCGAAGCGCTAGAGGGCTTGATTATTAGATTAGTGGTGGTTTTTTCAGCCGGTACTGCTGGCAAGGTTACGGCCGGTAAGGTTATTGGGACTATATCATTTTGAACTTCGTTTGCTTTACCAAAAATCTGAACAACCAGAAAATGGCCATTATAATTTATTACCGCTATGCCGGTATCTGAAAATTCAGAATTGAGAATATTTTTTTTGTGCGAGGGACTGTCCATCCAGGCCTGTACAACTTCTGCGGCGCTTGGCCAATCGATTGCCAGATTTTCTCCCAGAATGCTGTATCGATAGCCCGCTTCAACCGCAAAGTCCCAGGGCATTTTACCGATAGGCGATTGGTGCGTAAAATAATTTTTTTCCGCCATATCGTTTGCTTTATTTACAGCCGCCTGCTCCAGCAGAGTATTTTCCGAAAGTGTGCCAGCATTATATTTTTGGCGTTCCAGATTGATTAATTGAAAAATACTTTTAGCGTCATAAATCTGGGCAGCCGCAGATTGAGGCAATAAAAAAAGCAGGCAAAAACCAAAGCCTACCAAAATACCAAAATATTTTTTTCGGTCAATTATATGCATTATTTGTTTTGATTTTTATTTTATAAATACATTATATCATAATTTAAAGGAAAAATCAATATGGAGGAGCCGATTCAAAATTTAATTGATGAAGGATTTTTAAAATCAATACGCATCATCAATGCTTTTAAGAAAATAAAAAGGGAAGACTTTTTACCAATTGAAATGAAAGATCAGGCGGAGCTGAATATACCACTTCCTATCAGCCATGGGCAGACTATTTCGCAGCCTTTGACGGTGGCCTTTATGCTGGAGCTGCTGCAGCCGAAATTTGACGAGAAAATTTTAGATATTGGTTCCGGTTCTGGCTGGCAGACGGCGCTGCTGGCAGAAATTGTCGGTCCAGCAGGGCGTGTCTATGCTGTTGAACGAATTCCAAATTTAAAAAAAATTGGCGAAGAGAATATCCATAAATATAACTTTAAGAATGTTGAGTTTATTTGCGCCGACGGCACAAAGGGTTACGCTAAAGCTGCTCCGTATGATAGAATCATTGTGGCAGCCGCCGCGGAAATTGGCATACCGGATATCTTATTGAAGCAGTTAAAAATTGGCGGTAAGCTGGTTATCCCTGTCGGTAAATATGAACAGGAGATGGTTGAGCTGGAGAAGATCTCTGATACTGATTATGATGAGAAAAGGCATCCGGGATTTCAATTTGTCCCTTTGATTCCGAAAAAGTGGGGGGAATGATCGCCTTATGTCAATAATTTGAAATATTCACTAAAAGGATTTTTATGAAAATAATGATTTTAGCGGGAGGCGGAGGTACGCGGCTGTGGCCGGTCTCCAGAAAAAATCGGCCCAAGCAGATTCAGCCGTTTATCGGTAATAAAACATTGTTGCAATTAACCTATAACCGCATCAGGACGGGTTTTTTGCCAAAAGATATTTTTATCTCCAGTAATATCAAGCAGAAAAATTTTATCCAAAATCAGATTCCTGGCCTGCCCAAAGTAAATTACATTCTTGAGCCGGCGAAAAAGGACACGGCGGCGGCTATCGGTCTGGCAGCGGTTTATCTGGCGAAAAAGAATCCCCAGGAAGTGATGATGATGGCCAATTCCGACGGTTACATAAAAAATATAAAAGAATATATCCGTCTTCTCCGGCTGGCGGAAAAAATAGTCAGTAAGAATCCCGAGCAAACTTTACTATTGGGAATCCGACCGACTTATCCGGAGACCGGCTATGGGTACATTAAAATCAATAAATTATTCCGCCAGGCAGGAAATGACGAAATTTTTTACGGAGAAAAATTTATTGAGAAACCGGATTTGCCGACGGCAAAAAAATACATGAAGCGCTGGGATTATCTGTGGAATCCGGCGATGTTTTGCTGGCGCGTTGACTATCTTTTGAGTTTGTTCAAGAAATATTTGCCCCAGCATTACCAAATTCTGATGAAAATTCATTCGGCCATCGGCACATCGCGGGAAAATCAGGTGTTAATAAAGGAGTTTGCCAAAATAAAACCGATCTCCATAGATTATGGTATAATGGAAAAAACCAAAAAAATAATCGTTATCCCGGCGGATTTTGACTGGACGGATATCGGACATTGGCGCGCAGTTAAGGATGTTTTGGCTAATAATGAAAAAGATAATGTAATAAAAGGCCAGGCGATCACGGTTGATTCGGAGAATAATCTTATATACGGGTATTCGGGCCGGCTGATAGCGACAGCTGGCGTCAAGGACATGATAATAATTGATATGGAAGACTGCGTGCTGGTTTGTCCCAAGGAAAAAGCGCAGGATGTAAAAAAAATTGTAGAAAAATTGGAGAAGCATAGGATTAAAAAATTATTATAACTAATGAATCATAAGGCAAGAAAATAATGTTCAAGAATATAATATTAATATTTTTTTTAGCGATTTTAGGCGCCGGGCTCCTGGGAGGTCTTTATTTTTGGAATCAGGTAAGCCTGCCGGTTTCTTCCTCGGAGGATGAATTGATTTTCACCATCGCCGAAGGCCAGGGGGTCAAGGAAATTGCCGCAAATCTGGATGAACAGGGGATTATCCGCAGCGCCTGGTGGTTTGAGACATATGTTTTTCTGGATAAATCAGAATCAAAATTTATTGCCGGGGATTACGGTTTGCGAAAAAATATGAATATTAAGGAAATGGTTCAGGCGTTGACCGGCGGCAGTCCGCCTTCTGAAGAAGCGATTACAATTAAGGAAGGCTGGAAGATCGCAGACATCGCTGATTATCTTCAGGAAAAAGGCGTGGTGACAAAGGAAGATTTTACCGCCACCGCTTTAACTACGGATACACGTAATATCATTCCTGACAAACAATATACTTTTCTGGCAGATAAGCCCAGCGACCAGGGGCTGGAGGGATTTTTATTTCCCGATACCTATCGCATTTTCAAAAGTACTACTTCGGCAGAAATAATTGAGCGTCAGCTTAATAATTTTGGCGTGAAATTTACTGATCAGATGGTCGAAGATGCTGCCGCGGACAACATGAATATCTACCAAATTGTCACATTAGCTTCTATTTTAGAGAAAGAAATAAAAATTAAACGGATAAAGGGCCAACCGATAAATAATGATTTAAATGTTGCGGCAGGTGTTTTTTACAACCGATTAAATAGCGGAGTAGCCTTGCAATCCGATGCAACCGTTAATTATGTAACCGGCGGAGGTGACACACAGCCATCTTCAAGTGATATCAAGGTTGACAGTCTTTATAATACCTACAAATACAAAGGTCTACCGCCGGGTCCGATTTGTAATCCATCAATTGATGCTATAAAAGCGGCCATTTATCCGGAAAAAACTGACTATTTTTATTTTCTGACCAAGCCGGACGATACGACGGTTTTCAGCAAAACTTACGAAGAGCACCTGCAGAATAAAAAGAAGTATTTGGATTAAAAAAGTAGCATATAGAAATATGGCGTATGGCAAAATAAAAAAGACGGTTGTGTTGTCGCTTGGCGGGTCCATTATCATTCCGGGCAACATTAACACAGCGTATTTAAAAAAATTTAAATTATTGATTTTAGGATTAGTAAAAAATGGCTATCGTTTTATAATAGTTACCGGAGGAGGGGAGATCTGCCGCCATTATCAGAAAGGAGCGCAAGAAGTTAATCCAAAAATTAGCTCAAATGATCTTGATTGGATAGGCATATCCGCGACTAAATATAATGCGGAGTTAGTGCGCGCAATTTTCAGTTCCTATGCGTATCCGAAGATTTTGGATAATCCGAATAAAAAAGCATCAACCCCCAGGAAAATTTTAATTGGTTCTGGCTGGAAGCCAGGCTGTTCCTCGGACAAAGATGCGGTAATGCTGGCTAGGACATACGGGGCGATGACGCTGATCAATCTTTCAAACATTAAATATGTTTATACTGCAGACCCGCATAAGGATAGAACGGCAAAAAAAATAGAAAAAATGTCCTGGGACAATTTATTAAAGCTGACTGGTAAGAAGTGGAAACCAGGTGCGCATGTCCCGTTTGACCCAGAAGCTTCAAAATTAGCACAAAAAATTGGTTTGTCTGTAGTTATATGCCTTGGTAATGATCTGCCCAATCTAAGGTCCATTATTGCGGGTAAAAGATACCAGGGTACGACAATCGCTTGACATTGTTATTTTGTCTGATATACTGTGAATAACATAAATATCGCCACAGACAGTGGGTATTTCTCCCAAAGAGATTATAAAACCCGCCGAGGCAAATAAGCATTATTTTAGTCTGTGGCCTTCTCACAGATTTTTTATATTCAACATTATTAAAATCATCTAATAATATATGGCAAAAACTAAAGTACAAAAGCAAGAATCAGTAAAAAGCCTAAGCGATAAGCTCGCTAAAATCAAAGTTGTGGTTTTTACCAGCTTTGACGGTCTGAATGTAAAGGCGACTACTGAATTGCGCAATATCTTGCGGGAAGCAAAGATTGACTACACGGTAACTAAAAAAACGCTGTTAAAACTAGCTTTACAGCAGGCAAATTTAAAAGGCATTGATATTGATACATTGCATGGCGGTCTGGGTGCGGCTTTCGGCTATGATGACGAGATTATGCCGGCTAAAATATTAAGCAAATTTGCTAAGAAGAATAACGCTTTAAAATTAGTCGGCGGTATTTTTCAGGGAAAATTCGTTGATGCGGCGGAAATCAAGAAGCTGGCTGCTCTGCCCGGTAAGGAAGAATTGTATGGCAAGCTGGTCTGGCTGATAAATTATCCTTTATCCGGTCTGGTCAACGTACTGGCCGGGAACTTGCGGAGCTTGCTGTATGCCCTGAACGCCATTAAAGATTCAAAAGCATTGAATAAATAATTAACTATTAAAGTGCAAAAAATATGACAGAAGAACCAAAAAAGGACGCACCGGCCACTGAAGAAAAAAAAGCCGAAGTGCCGGAAAAATTCAAAAGCCTGGTTTCCGAGATTGAGAAACTATCAGTCATGGAGCTGGCAGAACTGGTAAAAGTTTTAGAGGAGAAATTCGGCGTTTCAGCCCAGGCTCCGGTAGCCGTGGCTGCAGCCGGCGCTGGTGAAGCGGGAGCGGCTGCGGAGGAGCAATCAAGCTTCAATGTGGAGCTGACTGCCGTCGGCGGCAATAAAATTTCCGTCATTAAAGTCGTGCGTGAAATTACGCAAAAAGGGCTTAAAGACGCCAAGGATATGGTTGATGCGGCGCCGAAAGTGATAAAGGAAGGCGCCACCAAGGAAGAAGCCGCTGAACTGAAGAAAAAACTGGAAGAAGCCGGCGCACAGGTTACTCTTAAATAAACGATAAATAAAAAAATCGCCGAATCAAGATAAACGGCGGTTTTTTTTATTCTGAGATATTAAATTGGAAAAGATGAAATTTTATTGCCGTTAAGTACGAAGATTTTTTTGCCGGCTACGTCAACAGAAAAATCCTTAAGATTGGACAGGGAGTCATTCGTATATTGGTTTTGCAGCTGGCCATTTTTATTAAATTCCACAATCCTCTTTCCCTTTATGTCCATGACATAAATATTGGTAGAGCTTTGATCAGTCCAGACTTTATCTGCATTATTGAGTTGCGGATTGACGTCGTCTAATTTCCAGTTTTGGCGGGCTCCCTGAAACATTCTGGTCAGAGTGCCGTTTTTATCCAGCACGTAGACAAATCCATCAACAGCTAGTGATTTGGCGTTCGCCAGGGAAGTGTCGTCTTTCACCCAGGAAGTGACGGAGCCGTAGCCGTTGGCGGTCTTAGCGGCACGGTAGATCTGGTTATTTTTTATATCAAGCAAATAGAGACGGCTCTGATAAATATAAATACTGGCGATATTTACGTCACTATTGGGAAAAGTTATACTCAGATTTTTCAGCGTCTCCTTGTCGGTGTTAAATTCCGCTAAACTGTTGGCAGTATTAAAAAATAATAGCGTATTGGCAGTTTGGGGTATGAGGTATTGGAAGGCGCTTTGATCTTCAGCCTGCGGCCAGCTGTTAATTTCAGCGTTGTCCAGATTAATACCGTAAATTGTTTTTTTAGCCGGATCAAAAGTATAGATAGTGCTATTCAGCAAAGCTGAATCCTTCACATTGACTGGCTGATTCTGGTCGGTTATAGAGGCGATTTCCGTCAGTGCGACATTGGTTAGGTGGCGGGTTTTCTCCAGCTGGATATTGATACTATTAGTCAGTTCATTGATCTTATTTTCCTGGTCCTTATTATTTTTTGGCAGCTGAGAGACCAGTGTCTGCGCTTCAGTCAGCAAATCCTTAGCGCCTTGTTCGTTTCCGTAAGACAAGGCGGCCTCCGCTTTCAGAATATTTTGAGAGATAGAGGAGACTGTGCTGTCGAATTCAACGCCTTGCTGATTTTTTTGGTTGGAAGCAGCCTGGCTAAAAAAACTTTGGGCCAGCACAAAGGCAATCACAACAACCAGCCCTAGTATTATTTTGCTCAATCCAGGCAATCTGTTGAAGCGCAACAGGGAATTGGATATTTTCTGGGAAAATTTAGTAGGCACGCTTTTGACTTGGCCTTTAATTTCTTCCTTGCGCTTAGCCAGAGAAAAAAGCGCAGCCATTGATTTTGAAATAATATTTACAACTGAGCGCCCACCCCTGGAAGCAGTCCTGCCTAAACTGGCTATGTTACTGTGTTCCTGGTTATTGGGCTGCTGAGCAGGCTGATATTGGCGTATTTGCTGGCTGAATTGAATGCGGCGCGGCGACTGCTTGAAAACTTTTAGTTTGATGAACTTGCTGATTTTGGAGGAAAAACGGTGCAGCATCTGAGAAAAATATCTGGTTAGTGAAGGCGACATCACCTGATCCGTAATTTCCTGCTTCTGAGCAAGACTTTCCATCGAAGATTGTGAGTTTTGATAGACTGAACTGACCACAGGCGTCGCCGTACTGAGCACTGTCGCATTGGCTGGCTGCGTGATCTGCTCCGTGGCTAATTTAATAATTATCGCTCCAAAAGAAGTGTTTGTAACATTTTCTGTCAGAATCTGGTCAAGCATGCTTATTGCCTGGGCAGGACTATGCTCCTTGATAACGCGTTTTAATTTTTCCTGCGAAAGGAAGTCGAACATACTGGGAGTGCAAAACAGGAGATCATCATTATTATCAAGCGTACCGCTTACAATATTAGAAAAAGCTTTCAATGGGTTTATTTTTTCTTTAAGAGTCTCTCCCTGGATGATGGTGTCCAGTATGTTGGTAATTTTCGACCCGCGTATCAAAAAAGCGTGCATCGTTCCGATATTGCTGATGAATAGAGTATTCTTATTTATCACAGCAGCGATGGTGTTAAGCTTGTCCAGCCAGTTTGTTTCATAGTCTCCAACCATATCGGCAATTCTCTGGTTAGCAGATTCCAATGCTTTTTCGAAGGCTGTTTCAATATTCAAATCCTCAGTATTGTAATAGCTGATTTTCAGTTCTTCATGGATGGCATTGATAATCTCCATGTTAATTTTATCGTGGCTGCTAATCTCCGTAATTAAAAAAAGCTTGCCCAAACTGCTCTCTTCAGCGGGTGATTGATGTGAAATAAATATATGGCAGATTGACCGGCTTTTATCCGGATCGCAGATAAGTAGACGGTCAAAAATTATAGAATAACTGGACATTTTTTAAGTTTGCTTGCTTCTTTTTTCCAAAAATATTATAATACATTCAAGAGAAGAAGTAAAGCCTGAAAATATATGCTTGAACAATTATTTGGTTCACGAACGCGCGTAAAATTGCTGAGAATTTTTTTGACGAATCCGGATAACGACTATTTTGTCCGTGAGTTAACCAGGAAGATTAAAGAGCGCATTAATTCAGTTCGCCGTGAATTAGAAAATTTAGAAGAAATGGGACTGGTTTCACCACATCAAGTCGGTCAAAAAAAATTTTATAGGGTTAATACTGATTTTACGCTATATCCTGAACTTAAATCTTTGATGCTGAAATCCCAGATGACTATGGAAAGAAGTCTGGCGAAAAATATCAAAAAAATCGGACAGATCTCTTATTTGGTACTGACCGGATTATTTACCGGAGTGGTCAATGCACAGACCGATATATTGATAGTGGGGAAGGTTAACCGAAAAAAACTAAAAAGGCTGGTCAACGAATTCCACAAAGATTTCGATAAAAAAATACGCTATACGATCATGACGAAAAAAGAATTTGAATACCGCAACGATTTAACCGATAAATTCCTTTATACCATACTGGAAAACCAGAAGATCGTCATTACTGATAAGATTTTCACAAAATAAACATGCTATTAATAATCGATACAACGCAATACGATAATTTTTATATTGGCTTATCAGACATAAAAGGCAAAATAAAATTCAGGAAAATCGTACACGGCCAGTTAATGCAGTCGGAAAAAATACTCCCGTCTATAGACAGTTTTCTGCGAGGCAAAGGGGTGCTTTGCAGCAGCTTAAAGGGCATAGTAGTAGTAACCGGCCCTGGCAACTTTACTTCAGTACGGGTTGGCGTAGTTACCGCCAATACTTTTAGCTTTGCTCTCAATGTGCCAATTGTCGGGATTAGCCGCTCGGAATTTGAAAGTGCTGAAAAATTAGCCGTGCTTGGCGCTCAGCGCTTAAAGATTGGGAAGCGCTGGACATTAGCTAAGCCCGTATATAACGCAGAACCGAATATCACTAAATCAAAGAAGCAAGTTTTTCATTAAAAGGTAACCAGTTTTTGCTTAAAGCTATAGGAAAAGTTAAATTGATTTTTAACCTTCATAAGAGACTGGCGGATTTTTTTGATTTTATCAAACGACTGTTCGAAAAGATTTGCCTGTAAATTTTCATTTTCCAAATTTAAAACGCATAAACCAACTGAACGTATTTTTTTTAATTCCTGTGGATTTTCATCAATAATGCGACTAATTATTTCCAGGCATTTGTAAGAGTCGTTCGTGACCCGGGGGAGAGTGTACTGGCGTGATTTCCAGGTTAATCCATCATTGCTCATTTTCAGGCTGATCGTCCGGCAAAGTTTTTTCTCGGTTTTCAAGGAACCGCAGACTTTTTTAGCCAGGTTGAAGTAGGATAGCTTCAGCAGATTCAGATCACTGGTAGAAAATTCAAACGTCTGGCTGCGGGAAACGGATTTTTTCTGCCCCGGGACGACGACCACGCGCGCATCCAGGGCATTGGCCAGCTGCCAAAGACAGAAACCGTTTGGCCCAAATGACCTGATCATATTCTGGAAAGGCTGGTTAGCGAGCTGGCCAATAAGAAATATGCCCATGGCATTGAGGGCTTTTTCGGTCCGTGAACCGATGCCAGGCAGGCTGCCGACCGGCATTGGAGCAAGGAATTCTTTTTCGCGCCCATAAGGTACGTAAACCAGAGCATCGGGCTTCTGGCATTCTGAGGCGACTTTGGCGCAGACTTTATTGGCCGCAATGCCGACAGAAACTGTAATTTCCAATTCCTGAAAAATTACCTTTTTAATTTCCTGAGCTAACTGTTCAGGGGAAATCCACTGGCTTTGCGCGTCAGTAACGTCCAGATATGCCTGGTCGAGAGAAACCGGCTCGATCTGGCTGGTAAAACGGGATAAGATGCGGAAAAATTCCTCTGAAAATTGTCGGTAATGGGCGAAAGAGCCGGCTAGGTATTTGGCCTGCGGTGCCAATCGATAAGCATCTGGCAAAGGCATGTTTTTTCTGATACCCAGCTGTCGCGCATGATAATTCGGGCAGGCCACCAGGTTTCGGGTTTTTGGGTCGCCGACGACGACTACCGGGTGTTGGCGCAGGGAGGGATTCAATGCTTCTTCAACAGCAGTAAAAAATGCGTCTAATCTTACATATATAATGGTGCGGAAAGGGGATTGTTTTGGCATATTAATTATATTAAATAATAAAGTTGTATTAACCGAAGAAAAACCGAAGATATTAAGTATAAAAAAAGATTAATCAAAGATATATAGGCAGTTAAAATTTTCTGATAATACCCAGCACCTTTCCCTGCACAATGACATTTTGCGTGTACAGAGGCTTGTATTTTTTATTCGCCGGCTGCAAGCGGATGAAGTTCTTGGTTTTGAAGAATTTTTTCAGAGTGGCAGTACCGTCTTCCAGCAGGGCAACTACGGTATCGCCGTCTTTGGCGTATTCGGTTTTTTCGCAGATAACCAGATCGCCATCGGAAATCAGGCTTTCAATCATAGAATCGCCTTTGACCTTCAGGATGTAGGCATTTTTATTTTTTACCATTTCCATAGGAACGGGAATTTCCAATTCGCGATTCTCAATAGCTTCAATCGGCGCACCGGCAGTAATGGTGCCGACTAGCGGCAAGAGGATAGCGGTTTCCTGCTCTTCTTCTTTTTCCATCTCGGAAATGGTGATACCACGAGTCTGGTCCTTATCACGCCTGATAAAACCGTGTTCTTCCAGGAATTGCAAATGCTCATGAACCGTGGCCAGCGAGGAGACTTTGAATTCTTTGGCTATCTCTGTCAAAGTCGGAGCATAGCCGTTTTGGGAAATGTAGTCTTTTAGGAATCTAAGGATCTTTTGCTTTTTATTGGGAAGTATCTTGGTCATATCTATCAATAAATAATTAATAATGTATAATGAATAATGTAGATAATTTATTTTTCAAAGTATGGTACAGGTTATAAATTTATTTCTTCCGTTACTGCTGCAAATACTGATTTTGTATTTTCTCTCACAGGCGGTGGATAGGCTGGTGCTACGGCGTCTGGGCAGGGGATGGTATCTGGCGACCATGTGGCCGGGTGTGATGATACATGAGCTTTCACATCTGGTTGGCTGTCTGCTGACTTTTACCCGTGTTTACAAAGTGCAGCTTTTTTATCCGCAGGGAGGAACGCTGGGAATGGTCCAGCATGAGCAAACCAGAAATCCGCTTAAAAGTATAATTATTTCCATTGCCCCTTTATTTGGCGCTACCGCGGTCATCTGGCTGCTGACCAGGTTTTTATTGCCGGATTTTTATTTCAGTAATCTAGATGGCCTGAAAAAAATACTAAGCGATTTTTCTTCCTATCAAAATTTCTTTTCTTTTACCTGGGATTATTTCAGGCAATATATTATAAATGTTCAAGATTTGATCAAGCAATTTAATTTCTCCTCCTGGCAGACATATTTATTCATCTATCTGATGCTTAGCCTGAGTTCTCATGCGGCGCCTTCAAAGGAAGATCTGAAGCACACATATTTTGGTTTAATTGGCTTGGCGGTGATATTTTTCCTGATATATCTGATTGACCAATGGCTAGCCGCGCATATTACCTGGGCGATAATCCAATGGCTGACATACCCGGTATTATTAACTGC
Source organism: Patescibacteria group bacterium (assembly GCA_041660605.1). Taxonomy (GTDB): domain Bacteria; phylum Patescibacteriota; class Patescibacteriia; order UBA10025; family JAHIVO01; genus JBAZWB01. The sequence continues at coordinate 810,389 of JBAZWB010000001.1, read as the reverse complement.
TATATTCTTATCTTATGGAATAATGTTCGCCGCTATTAGTTTAGCGATTATGGGAATAATATCCGTAATTGTTGGTGTTTTTAGCCATATAATAAGATAGTTTAATTATAGCCGAAGAAAAACCGAAAGTCAACCCCGTTAGAAAAATAACTAAAAACGGCTAATATTTGCCTAAAAATAATCATTATTAAAAATCAAAAAAATATTTTCTAACGGGGTAAAGAAAGGTTATCCACATAGCGTTTTAAACCCCAGTATTATTAGGATAATTAGATAATATTTAAAACCTACCAATTAATATAGTAGGTTTTTGTTTATTAAAATTTTATTAATTTACATTATTTTGGATCGCTAATTCTCTTTATCTACATATAGTAGTGCAGAAAAAATAAATCATACTATATGTATAAATCCGTCTATTGACATTTGCCGGTTAATTTTTTCTGGTAGGAAAGTGGTTGACGATTCAATAAAAGTGGTGTAAAATGGAGTAGTAGGGTGAAAAGTGGATAAATGTGGGGATAAGTACCCTCAACTGTGGATAAGCCACTGGATTTGTTTACTTATATTATTCAAAAGCACTCAATGTTTATAGGCGAATACAATCATTCTATTGATGAAAAGGGGAGATTAGCCGTACCCATAAAATTCCGCAACGAATTGGCTAAAGGCGCGGTTGTCACACGCGGTCTGGATAACTGTCTTTTTCTTTATCCCCAAAAAGATTGGGAGACATTGGCTGACAAGCTTTCCAAGCTGCCAATCTCTAAAGCCAATACCCGGGCTTTTGCCAGGCTGATGCTGGCCGGCGCCATGGATTGCGAAATAGACCGGCAGGGGAGAATTATTCTGCCTGATTATTTACGCAAATATGCCACTATAAAAAAGAAGGTAGTGATTGCCGGATTATATAACCGTTTGGAAATATGGGATGAGGCGGCCTGGAGTAAATATAAGGAAGGTACGGAAAAGAGAGGGAGCGATATCGCTGAGGCGTTGGATGATCTTGGCGTTTAGTAAATTGTTTGGTTAGTTCGGTGACTTTACGTTCATTAAAGTTAATAAATAAGCACGAAATTCGAATTTCGAAGCACGAAACAAATTCAAAATATTAAATTCAAGTGTTTTAAATCAGTTTTGAATTTAATACATTGGAACATTCGATATTGTTTAGGATTTCGATATTAGAATTTCGAATTTATGGCGAAACACATACCTGTACTTTTAGATGAAGTTGTTAAATATCTAAATCCCCAGCCTGGACAAAATTTCATTGACGGCACGTTCGGCGGCGGCGGGCACGCGCAGGCGATATTGGAAAAAACCTCGCCTGACGGCAAATTGCTGGCCATTGACCTGGATGAGGAAGCATTTGCAAGAAATAAAGAATTATTAAATAAATATAAAGCGAGAATTACCTTTGTTCAGGAAAATTTCTCGAAAATAAAACAAATACAAAATGAACACTTCAGCATTTATAAAATTAATGGTATTTTACTTGACCTTGGGTTATCATCTTTTGAGCTCGAAGATCAACATCGAGGATTTTCCTTTCAAATAGACGGGCCGCTGGATATGCGGTTTGATAAACGGCAATCATTAACCGCGGAAGAGATAGTCAACACCTGGCCGCTTGAAAAATTATCAAAGGTTATCCAGGAGTATGGCCAAGAGCCATATAAAATGGCGTACGAGATTTCACGGCAAATCGTGAATTCCCGACGCCAACAAAGAATAACAAAAACAAAAGCTCTGACCGAGGCCGTACTCCTGGCCTTCAGAAATATATTAAAAAGTAAAAAAGAAATTCCCTGGGTTGGCGGCCGACATCCTGCCACCAAGACATTCCAGGCACTGAGGCTGGCCGTCAATGACGAGCTCGGCCACCTGGGAAAAGCTTTGCCACAGATGATAGAGATTTTGCCTACCGGCGCCAGATTGGCGGTCATCAGCTTCCACTCGCTGGAAGATAAAATTGTCAAAGATCATTTCCGTCGGGAATCGCGAGACTGCATCTGCCCGCCAACCGCTCCGGTCTGCCAGTGCGGACACAAAGCTTCAATAAAATTAATTACTAAAAAGCCTATTAAGCCTTCGATAGCGGAAATAAAACAAAATCCGCGATCCCGCAGCGCTCTGTTGCGAGTAGCGGCCAAGAAATAAAATAAAAAAGTAAATGACCCGATTTCTAGTAAAAAAATACAATTCCGAAAAAGAAATGCATTTGGGCAATAAAGCCAAGGTCAGGCTGACCATCAACCGGATGAGTCTGAATGTCATACTGCTGATTTTGATTGTTTGCGTGGGTTTTTCCTATTTATACTATATAAACCGGACCGCGACCGGCGGTTTTGACATGAAAGGACTGGAAATTTCGATTGCTGAATTGCAGAAAGAAAATAAAAGCCTGACTATAAAAACGGCGGAACTGCGCTCCATGACTTCAATAGAGCGCGCCGGCCAGGAATTAAACATGGTGGCGACTACCCGGATAGAATATTTACCGGCGGCCGGTACCAGTGTGGCTTCCCGTTAATTTTAACATTGATCAATAGGGGATATATTGGTAAAATAAAGCAAAATTAGTCAATCTTCCTATGGTCAGGAGAAAAACAAGATACCAGAAAGAAAGCAAGAAGCTTGACCGCATTGATTATTTACGTGCGGTTATTTTTTTATTTGCCGGCCTGATAATAGTCCGGTTGGCCGATATTCAGATCTTCCAGCATGGCTTTTATGAGGCGCTGGCTGCTGATCAGCATAGCCTGTCAGAAAAGCTTTTTCCTAAGCGCGGGGAAATATTTGTCAAAGACAGGGATGACCCAAATAAGCTCTTTCCGCTGGCCATAAATAAGGCTTATTATCTCATTTATGCGGAACCGAAGATGGTGACAGACGCCGATGGGGCGGCTAAAACACTGGCACCTCTCCTGGAAGTAAAAGAAGAGGAAATCCTACCGCGGTTGAAAAAACCCAATGATTTATATGAGCCGCTGAAACACCAGGTGACCGAGGAAAAAATGCAGGAGATTTCCAAACTGAACCTGGCCGGCATCAAATGGCAGGAAGAGCTATACCGCTATTATCCGGAAAATAATTTAGGTTCCCAGCTGCTCGGATTTGTGGGCATCAGCGGTGACAAGCAGGTTGGCCAGTATGGTCTGGAGGAGTATTGGGAGAAAGAACTGGCCGGGGAGCCGGGATTTCTGCAAGCGGAAAAGGACGCCCAGGGCCGCTGGATAACTTTTGGTACCAAGCTCCTCCAGGAAGCGAAGGACGGTGATGATCTGGTTTTATCCATTGATCACACTATACAATATGAAGCCTGCAAGCAGTTGAACGAGGCGGTCCAGAAGCACGGCGCGGACGGCGGGTCGGTCATCATCATGAAACCCCAAACCGGAGCGATTACTGCGATGTGCGGTTCGCCTGATTTTGATCCGAATAAATATAATGAAGTGGAGGACATTAATGTATATTTAAATCCTTCTACATATTATATTTACGAACCAGGCTCGGTTTTCAAAGCCATTACCATGGCGGCGGCGCTGGACCAGGGCGCGGTTACCCCCTCTTCTACTTATGAAGACACCGGCAACGTGGAAATCGGCAAATATACCATTAAAAATTCTGACGGCAAAGCCAATGGCATCCAGACTATGACCGAAGTATTGGAAAAATCCCTGAATACCGGAGCAATTTATGCCGCGCGCAGCATCGGTCCGGAAAAATTCGAGGAATACGTAAAAAAATTCGGGTTCGGACAGAAGTACGGCTTGGAGCTGAATTCCGAAGCGCAAGGAGACGTTTCCTCGCTGGCCGCGCATAAGGAACTGTATATGGCGACCGGGTCTTTTGGCCAGGGCATATCGGTTTCCTTACTGCAGATGACAAACGCTTTCGGCGTCATAGCCAATGGCGGCAAGCTGATGCAGCCGTACGTAGTTGACCAGGTAATCAAGCCGGACGGCTATAAAATAAATACTGAGCCAAAAATAATCCGTGACGTAATTTCCCAAAAAACCTCCACTACCCTGGGCGCTATGCTCGTCAACGTAGTGCGCAACGGCCACGGACAGAAAGCCGGCGTGCCGGGTTATTTCGTCGCTGGCAAAACCGGTACTGCCCAGGTACCCAATGAAAACGGGCCGGGCTACGATCCAAACGTCACAATCGGGACTTTTTGCGGGTTCGCGCCGGTTGATAACCCTTCATTTGTCATGTGCGTCAGGATTGACCGGCCGCGGGACGTGCAGTGGGCGGAAAGTTCAGCCGCGCCGCTGTTCGGTCAGCTGGCCCAGTTTATGCTAAACTATTATGGGATACCGCCGGCGGAAGAGGTGGTGAAGTAGGGGGGATTTACGTTGGCTAATTAATACTTTAAGGACAAATTTGTGCTTTTTACTTCTGTCATTCCGGACTTGATCCGGAATCTCGACTTAAATCTAGATCCTGAAACAAGTTCAGGATGACAGCTTTAGAGTGGCAAAATTTGTCCTTGAAATATTTAACTAAAGCATAATGAATTTTTTCAAAAAAATTATACAATGGAAACTGCGGGTACTGGCTGGCTGGGTTTTGAGAAAGTATAAGCCGCAGGTTGTCGGCATCACGGGCAGTGTGGGCAAGACTTCTGCCAAAGAAGCGATATACACGGTTTTATCCGCTAAATTTCGCGTACGCAAAAATATAAAAAATTATAATAATGAGCTGGGAGTGCCATTATCAATTTTAGGCAGGGAGTCGGGCTTTAAAAACCCTTTTGCCTGGATTGGCATTTTTTTTCATGCTTTAAGCCTGATCTTATTCCGCCAAAAAGATTATCCGGAAATTTTAGTATTGGAAATGGGCGCTGATAAGCCGGGTGATCTGCGCTATCTTGTTAAGCTGGCGCCATGCAAAGCGGGCGTAATCACTGCCATCGGTCCGGTGCATCTGGAGCTTTTTGAGACTCTGGATCGCGTAGTGCGGGAAAAGCAGATAATAATTTCACATCTGAAAAAAAATGATTTTGCCATTCTGAATATTGACGATACATTAGTGGCGCAGGCACGGGATAAGACCAGGGCGCAGATAATCACCTTTGGTTTTTCCGAGCAGGCCATGGTGCGCGCCGTGGAACTGGATATCTCTACCGGTCCGGCGCAGGATCCCTGGGCTGCCGGCCAGGTAAAAGGCCTGAGCTTCAAATTGATCTATCAGGGATCATCAGTGCCGATTTATCTGCCGAACGTTTTTGGCGAGCACCAGGTGTACGCCGCGCTGGCTGCCGCCGCGATTGGGCTGAGTTTTGGATTAAACCAGTCGGATATTTCTGCAGCTTTAAAAAAATATCAGCCACCGGCCGGCCGCATGCGCCTCATTGCCGGCATTAAGCGCACGACTATTATTGATGACACGTATAACTCCTCGCCTATGGCGGCTAAAGCTGCCTTGCGTGTATTGGAAAAAGCTAAAACAACTGGCCGCAAGTTCGCCGTGCTGGGTGATATGCTGGAGCTGGGGCATTACACCGAGCAGGGTCACCGCGAGGTCGGCGAAACTGCCGCTAAAATCGTTGACGTATTAGTGACAGTCGGTGAGCGCTCGAAAATTACCGCCGCCGCTGCCAAACAAAACGGCCTGACCGAAGAACGCGTCTTTACCTTTGATACTTCTGATTTGGCGGGAAAATTCCTGCAGGAAAGAATCAGGCAGGGCGATATTTTGCTGATCAAGGGCTCGCAAGGCGCGCGTATGGAAAAAGTCGTTAAAGAGTTAATGGCCGAACCGTTGCGCGCCGAAGAACTGCTGGTGCGGCAGGGCGAAGAATGGGAATAAAAAAAGGTCCAAGTCGTTTTGGGTAACGACTCAGACCATTAGGTAAGCAGGCTGTGCTGCCGCTTCATAAATAGAGACCTACCAGAACCCATGTCCTGGCTGCTTTGGTTTTTGGAGGAAGTGACAAGCACTTGAAAAGCGGGACCTGCTTATTGGTGAGTGGGGGGCTTATCATTAGATAATAATGTACTATTACCATAGTCCGAATCAGGCGACCCGGACTATGGGTCTAACTAGGTTCAGACGAATGTTGCAGTCATCCGTACTGGCCGTTCTTTTTATACCATAGGGTAATTGCTGAGTCAATATTTGTTAAAAAATCATGCTCCCGAAGCTTTTAAGGAGCAAAAAATAACACTTCGATAAACTCAGTATTCTTTAATTTATCTAGGTTAAATAAAAGAACAACCATCGTGGGCCGATGGTCGTTCTGCCGTAATTCTAATACAGCCTTAAAAACAGTCAAGTGGATAAAAAAACCGCCAAACACACCAGGACACGGTCAATTACTTTTGGCTGGCGGTGAATGGCGGTACTCTGATAAAGAGGCCAGCAAAGATTCTGCTCAATGAGATTTTGCCAGCGTTTTTATAATACCAAAATATTAAATATAAAAAAACACTCCCCCAAACGTAACAAATAGTCTGTTAGTTTGGAGGAGGAAATATAAGCCAGTATCTTTTTGCAGATACGATGAGCATCAATGAAACGAACTGTCCTTGGTTTACAACGTTCAACCACCCTCCCAGTTTGTGGGGAAAAGAAAAATTAGATGAACTATTATATCTTTATTATATTATATATAAAATAATTTAGCAATAAAAAAAGGGCCCTTTGTCACAAGCGCCTAAACAATGTTTGGAGTGGGGTAGGCTCCGGTTGAACATTGAATAGGGAGGGATGGACAAAGGACCGTTAGATAAGAACTATAAATTTTCGGGCTCCGGGAGGGGGGACGAAATCCTGTTGGTTGACAGGGAAGTTCAGAATTTCGCCCATGACCGGAACCCTTATATGCAAATGTGATAATAATGTGCGGGACTACATATTATAGCTTGGGGTATTTTTTGTCAAGAAATTAAATAAAGCAATCGCTTTTGGTTATCCACAGCCGGGATTTGACAGGAAAAAAAGGGAGTAGTAGGGTAAAAATATAGCGACGGCGCAATAAAGTGCGACGGCGCGGGAAATTAAGAAAATAATAGGAATTAAATGATTACACCTGAAGAAATAGTAGCTGGAATAAATGTATTAGCATATCTAAGCTTATTTGTATTTATAATTATTAATTGGAAACGTAATAAAACGTATGCATTATTTTTTATTACTATTTTATTCGGTTTTGCTTATATTACATGCTCAATGCTTGAAATGGTAACAAGAATTCCATTTGACGTTCATAAAGTGATTATTAGTATTGATTTTATTTTAGCACCATGGGTTGCATACTGGTTTGTGCTGTTTTGTCTTCACTTTCCCAAAAAAAATTTAAGGATAAACATTTTTTATGAATTAGCAATTGCAATCCCAATTATTTTTGTATCATTACTCGGTGTGTTTGGTAAAATCGTGACAATTTACGATTATAATTTAGCGAAATATAATAAACCGGTGTTTGCCTTATATTTTATCATTATTGTTGTATATTTTATTTTTATTGGGCCAATCTCTTTAATAAAAAAATATAAATTAGTTTCAACAATTGAAAAAAGCCAGATAAAATATATTATTGTAGGATACTTAATCGCAATCATTTCGGCCTTAACAGCCAGTGGTCTTAATGGTTTAGTTGGTAAAGTCAGTAATTTTACATTTACAGGACTAGTAAGTATAACAATAGTTTTCGCAATAATGAGTTCTTATGCCATGGCACGATATCGATTGTTAGATATAAAGGTTGTTATCAAGCGTGGATTGATATATATAATTTCACTTATCGTTACACTAGCAATTTATACATATGTTGCTTTACTTCTGCGAACAACGATTGAAAATTATTGGAATATTACACCCGGGCGGACTTCAATTGTTTTAATTGCCTTAGTAGCCCTCGGTTTCCCACCTTTAAAAATGTTGGTGGAGAAAGCCATTAATTCATTGTTCAAAGGCAAAAAGAGTATTGATCTGGCAGTCAAAGAATTAAGAGAGGCAATTTCAAGGGAAACAGATTTAGAAAAACTGGTAAAGATTATTAGCCTAAAAATTAAAGAGTACTTAGGTGTTGAGATTGCTAAACTTTTTATACTTAATCATAAAGAGCAGAGGCTTATTTATGAAAATGATGATTCAAATGAAAGCATTGATTTGCAGAATAATTTAATTAAATACTTCGAGAAGTATAATGAACCGTTGATTTACGAAGAAATTCCGCATTTACTGGAGGAAAGGCAGGGTAAGTTTGAAAAGGAAACATTACAAAAAGCCGAAAAGGAAATGAAAAAATTTAATGCCAGTCTAGTCCTCCCTTTCAATACGGAAGAAGAGGTTTTTGCATTAGCTTTATTAGATCAAAAGAAAGATAAAAGCACATTTACTATCCAGGATGTGAAGTTTTTAGTTGAATTAAGAGAGCAGGCGGGGATTACGTTAGCAAATGCGGTGTTGTATCAGGAGGCGGTGGAAAGAATTACCGCTAACACGGATAATAACCAATTATAAATTGCTAATTACTAATTCTTAATTTCTAATCAAGCTCCAATGACTAATGAAGTAATGACAAAAAAGTACGATTTGGAGGAGAGGACAAGAAAATTTGGCATTGATGCAATTAGGTTCGCTAAGCAAATACCGGAGAGTGTAGTAACCAGACCATTAATATCTCAATTAGTTAGATCAGCAACCAGCGTTGGTTCGAATTATTGTGAAGCGGATGATGCTGAGTCCAGGAAAGACTTTAAGCACAAAATTGGCATCTGTAAAAAAGAAGCCAGGGAGACAAAACATTGGTTGAAAATGATTGCTACGGCCGACCCTATCCAAGAAGAAAAAGTAAATATTATTTACCAGGAAGCAAAAGAACTAAATTTAATTTTTAACGCTATTGTTAATTCTACTAATAGAAACAGTTAGACATTAAATAATTAATGAATTGGGATTTTATTAGAAATTAGAAATTCATAATTAGAAATTACGAAAATAACTGCATAAAGATTCTTCGTCCCCTTCACTTCGTTCAGGGTCCTCTGAATGACGATCGTTTACACTGTCATTCAGAGCGAAGCGAAGAATCTTTACGACGTGTGTATCAGAAATATAAGAGTTATGCCTAAATCAAACCAAAAAATAGCCTTGTTGTTCTGCGGAGGATCGGCGTTAATCGCTGATGACAAGGTATTATCCGTGCAAAAATCGGCTGACATAAAGCCGTGGCTTGAAGCGGTGCCGGAAATTAGCTTGATAGCGGACATTGAACCGGTTTTTGTGTTTGGCGAAGACGCGTCGGAAATCAAACCGGAGCTGTGGGGCAGATTGGCCCGGGAAATCGCAAAGCTATATGACAAATGCGACGGTTTTGTCATTACCCACGGCGTGGACACCATGATATATACTGCCAGCATGATGTCGTTTATGCTGCAGAACCTAGGCAAGCCCGTTGTTTTCACCGGTTCACCATTGTCAGCAGAAGTGACGGAATCAGACAAGCAGGATTTATCCGGCCTGATTTCCGGTTATAAATCATTGGGAGTAAAAGCCAACTTAATTAATGCCATACAGGTGGCTACTATGGATCTGGGAGAGGTGGCGATAATGTTCGGCAATCGGTTAATCAGGGCAACACAGGTTGCCAAAAGCGACACGCCGTCATTTAATTTTTTTGACGCTTATAAAGATGGTATGTTGGGCAAGGTGGATTTCGGCATTAAGCTTTTTAATAAAGTAAGGCAAAGATCAAATAGTAAAATTAAATTGAACGATAAAATTGAACCGCAGGTTTGCCTGATGCAACTGTACCCCGGCGCAGGACCGGAGCTTTTGGATAATATGCTCAACGGTGGTTGTCAGGGGATAATGGTAAAAAGCTTCAATACAAATTTATTTCCTGATTCATACAAACCGGTTCTAGAAAAAGCTTATGAGAAGAAAATACCCGTGGTGGCTCACAATCCTTTTGCCCTGGATATTAAAAAGAAAAAACGCGAGTACATTCTGGTAAATAATATGACTTTTGAAACGGCTTTTGCTAAGTTCATGTGGGTTTTGGGGCAGACGAGGGACCTTGGTAAGATCAGAATTTTAATGTGGGAGGATGGTTTGGGGGATTGATTAATAAATATTTTAAATTGATATAGGTCATAAGTTGAAAGTTTAAGGAGGAAGGAATGGAATAAAGTTTAAAGTTTTAAGAATATGGCAATTCAAAGTTTTAAAGATTTATATGTTTACCAAAATGCCTATAGTTCCGCTGTCGTGGTTATGAAAGATGTTGTAGTTAAATTACCTGCTTCAGAGCGGTATGGCCTAGTTGATCAATTAGGAAGATCCGCAAAAGCGATTGCGCCTTTAATTGCGGAAGGGTTTGCCAAGAAACATATGCCAAAGAGTTTCAAAAAATACCTTGATGATGCAATGGGTGAATGCAATGAGACCATAGTACATATAAGTTATTGCATGGACATATATGGGGGTAATATTGATAAAAAAATATGTGAACGTTTATTAAAGAATTATGATTTAATTAATAAACAATTGTATAAATTAAGCCTCGCCTGGAAGAATTTTAATCGAAAAGACCTAAGACCTTAATCTTTTATCCATACTTTCTTCTTTCAACTTTAAACCTAAGACTTATTTCTTTTAAAGCCACAACCGAAACCATTAAATAAACTATGAGAACCTATTTCTTCAGTCCACTAATCTCAACTACCGAACTGGATCAAAATTACAAAAAAATTGTTGAAACTTTAAGACAATCCGGTGTTTTCGTGGTGGCATCGTCAAATGAAAATAATACGGATTTTAAAAAGGAAGAGCTGGAACAGATGACTGAAGCTGGGGAAATATTACTGGATAAAATGGATTGTTTAATTGTAGAAGCTTCGCAGCCAGACCAGGAAATCGGTTATTTATTGGCCTACGCCATTTCACAGAAAAAACCATTGTTATATTTGTACCAAAAAGGCACGCCGGAAAAGGTGGCGCATGGGTATTTAACCAAGAAAAACACGCCGGAATTCATGGTAATGAAGTCGTATTCCAAAAACGATTTGGCGCAAGTAGTTGGGGATTTTATCAACGAAGTCGGCCAGGGAAAGGGAATTAAGGAAAAACCGACGATCAAATTCACTTTAAGAATAAATTCCCAGATGGAAAGGTATCTACAGTATATGTCAAAGCGTAAGAAGAAGACTAAAGCTGACTTTCTAAGAGATATAATTGAGGATATTATGCAAAAAGATGAGGGATTTCGGAATAAGTGAGGTTAGATGTGGGTTTCGGATGTGTGAGGTGGGGATTTAATTAACAAAAAAATTGCTAAATAATATGCCAATTAAAAGTTATACTGATCTAATAGTTTACCAGAATTTATATAAAGCAATGGTAATTGTTTTAACAAAAGTTGTGCCAAATTTACCAAAAGAAGAAAGATTTGATTTAGCAGATCAATTAAGAAGAGCCTGTAAGAGTGCACCGGCTCAACTGGCCGAAGGTTACGCAAAGAAAAATTATAAACGTAGTTGGAAAAAGTACATTGATGATGCAATCGGCGAGAGCAATGAGATGATTCATCATTTGAGCGTATGTAGAGATGTTTATAGTAAATACGTTTCTTCTGAAATATGCAGTAAACTAATTGAAACGTACAATATAGCAGGCAAGCAACTTTATAATCTTGGAAAAAACTGGATAAGTAACTTGCCTCACTCCTAGCTTCTCATTACCCGACCCGCATCTCACTTCTACGTCCCACTTCCCATATCAAGCGTAACTTATGAATTTACCTTTATAACAATTTAATTTATGCGTATGAATTTAAGTAGAAAACACAAAACCAGGCAGATTTTTTGAGGGATGTTATTGAAAAGATTATGGGTGAAGATAATAATTTTAAGGATAAATAAGTATGTTGATTTCTAAAATTTTAATGATCGCAGCAACAATTCTTAATCTAGCATTGGGAATATCGGTATTTATAAAATCAAAAAATAAAGTTCAAAAAACCTTTTCTTATTTTATTTTTCTTGCAACAATATGGGTTATTAGTAATGTACTATTTTTATTTATTCCAAAATATTTTTTTGAAACATTAACCTATATGTCTGGTGTGTTATTAGCAGCAGGTATATTTTTATGGGTTATTTACTATAGTAAGGTTAATATTAAAAAGTTTTGGAAGATTTTTGGAGTATTGGTGTGTATACTAGTTGCTTTACTAACTCTAATTCCCAATTTTATATTAAGTACTGAAATGATACAAACACCCTTTGGATTTGATGCGAATTTAGGAAAATATTTTACTGCTTTCACAATTCCGATTGGATTGATTTTATTGATTTCGATCATAATATTGTTGGCAGGATATAAAAAATCAATGGGAATTAAGAAATTACAAAATATTTATGTAATAATTGGTTTTATTATTCCTATTTTAATTGTATTAATTTTTAATTTTATTTTTCCCTATTTTGAACGATTATATTTTGCAAGACTTGATGCTATGGTTTCAATTATATTTGTAACTTTGATTTCATATTCTATTTTCAAATATAGATTTATGGATATTAAGTTTATCGTTAGGAAAGGTCTGGTAAACTTTCTAACATTAGCAATTATTTTATTTATTTACATATACTTACTGATTTTTTCTAAAAGCTATTTTGAAAAAACGTTTTACTGGTCAGAACAGACAACGACAATTGTGTTGGTGATAATCATTGCACTAACTATTGAACCTTTACGTAGGTTATTGGTGAAAGTTATTGATAAAGTGTTTTATTCCAAGCAAAGAAATGTGGATGAAGAAGCGAGAAAATTAAAACTCATTCTGTCTTCTTCAATGCATTTTGATCATCTGATAAATAGAGCAACTGGAAGCTTAAAGGATTTTTTGCAAATTAATAAAATTTATTTTTTAGAATTAGATAGACAAACCGGAGACTTAAAAAATGATAATACAGAAAATACAACAGTCAGTATAAAATCAACGGACGTATTATTCAGCTATTTGCAGGATAATCCAAACATATTAATTACTGAGGAAATTCCATATTTAATGGAAGAGAGTAAAAATGGCGAAGTTGGTAAGTTAAAAAATATTGAAGAAAAACTAAAACAGTTAGCAGTTAGTTTGGTTTTACCGATTGGCGAGAGAGGGGAGTTAGTAGGCGTCTTCCTTTTTGGTCCGAAAAACAAAAAAGACGCTTATACAGTTGATGCGATACAATATTTACAGCGACTCCAGCCGCAGATGACGGGTGCGATTGCGAATGCGTTGCTTTATAAACAAGCAGTTGAGAGGATTGGGAATTTTAATAAATAATTATAGGTATATGACAATACTGGATATTATTTCAATTTTCGTGGTAGTGGCTAATTTGTCGTTAGGCTTTTTTGTATGGTGGAAAGGGAAAAATAAAAAACCGAATGTTTACTTTTTTCTACTGATGATTGCAACTTCCGGATGGATACTCTTTAATTGGTTAGATGGTGTAATAAAGCAATATAGTATAGCAGCTTTTAATTTAAAAATTTTGTTTTTCTTTCCTGTATTAATAGTTTTTTTCTTTGTAAATTTAGTGATAAATTTTCCAAACACTTTAAAAATTAAAAAAAGTATCAAGGTTCTAATATTTTTAGTTTCATTTTTTTTCTCAATAATCAGCCTAACTGACCTAGTAGCAAAAGACGTTATTATAAGACTAGGAGTGCCTATAAATGATATTGTTTATGGTTCTTTATATAAGATGTATGGGTTTTATCTTATCACTTATTTTATTATAGGGTTTTATTTATTATTCAAGCAAAAATCAATATCAACAGGTATTGAAAAAATCAAAACGAAGTATCTTATATTTTCATTTATTATAGCTACAATTTTCGGATTATTTACAAACTTAATTTATCCGATATTGTTTACACATGGTATCGAATCTGATAAAGCCATAATATCCCCCTATGGGCCACTTGTAACGATAGTCATCGCAATTTTAATGACATACACGATAATACGTTATAGGTTTATGGATATTAGAGTTGTTATAAAAAAAGGTTTTATACATTTTTTATCATTAGCAATTATTCTTTTTTTCTACATTTATTTACTTATTATTTCCAAGAGTTATTTTGAGAAACAATATAGTTGGTCAGAACAAACTACTACAATTGTATTAATTGTTATCATTGCCTTTACTGTCGAGCCTTTACGTAGGTTATTAGTGAAAATAATTGATAATGTATTCTATTCCAAGCACAATAATCAATTAGAAAAAGCTCGCCAATTGAGAACTATAATGTCTTCTTCGCTGCAATTTGATCAGCTACTAAAGAGAATAACAATAGAATTAATCAATTATCTTAATGTAAATACAATTCAATTCATTTGGCAAAACAAAAAAACTGGCCAGCTGGAAAATTATTACCCAGATGATAAGAAAATAACATTTACACCAAGCAGTCCATTATTTCAGTATTTACGCAATTATCCGAAAATCCTAATTATTGAAGAAATACCTTACATAATAGAAGAAGAAGAAAACGGAGAAACACAAATACTAAAAGATATTTATGAAGAGATGAAATATCTAAAAGTGGGGTTAATGCTGCCAATTGGGGAGAAAGGGGAATTAATAGGGTTATTATTGTTTGGTAATAAAGATAATAACGAAGCTTTTACTTCTGATAATATTCAGTACTTAAATCGTCTCCAGCCGCAGATGACGGGTGCGATTGCGAATGCGTTGCTTTATAAACAGGCAGTTGAGAGGATTGGGAAAATAAAATAATTAATTTTATTATTAGATGCTGAATGTTTGATTGAAAAATGATATAATTAAGATAGAAACGAACATTAACAGGGCAAAAGATTGACGGCGCTCTGTTATTTTTTATGAAAAATTATGATAAGCAATATCAATGATTATTCGTAAATAAATTTATATCTGATTGCGCCGTCGCGGACATTCGCCGTCGTCAAAACATGTGCATAAGAGCCTTTTCCAACATAAATAATCGCTCATTGATAGCCTAAACCATACCAACCACTTGCCATTTCGCAGGTAGAAAGAGAGGTTACAGTTAATTGATTTTAGTAGGGAGAAAACGTGGGTCTCTTCTTACGATTGTTATTTGCCAATCAAGCACTCACGGAAATTCTGTTTTTGAAAGGCTTCTCTATATGATGAAGCATAAACTTCTTTACCGATTGTTGGCGTTTCCATTGGCCATCATGTTCCTGCTGCCTGGCTGTTCGGGAGTGAAAGCCCCGGTTGCCAGCGAACCGGAACAGCCGTTTGCCAAAGAACAGGCCAAGGCCGCTCAGTATGAGCAGATGATTGCGGCTATGGATCCGTACGTTACCCAAACCAAAGACGGACAGTATGTCTTTGACGAAGCGGGATTCAAGGCCGCGCACAGCTCGATTGCCGGTTCTGATCTGGAAACTGTGCTCAATCTGCAGAAAGGAATTCCGATTGCTAATCAGAAGATTCAGGAGATGAACGAGTCTCCGGCGATCGCAAAGATCGAGTTTTATTGGTACTGGTGGGGGTACAAGGAATGCTATTCTGAACTATCAGCAGTCTATATGCTTGACCTCATGTCTCGCAGTGGATACGCATATCCGATCTATCTCTGGGCACAGTACTATTACTATCATTACAGTCGTTTCTGTATTAATCACACCTGGGCAGGTGGCATCTGGATAACGGGCTAGCGGTCCGAGAAGAGGGAAGAAGACAACTAATTCTTCCCTCAACATTATTAATTAGTAATATTATGTATATGGAAACTGAATTTAAAAAAATATTTTTAAAAGAACGCATTGTCGGTTTTTTTCTGTATGCTGCGGCGCTTTCTTCCTTAGATTTATTCAAAATCATATTTTCAAAATCACAGATCGACCTCCCAGCAATTGTAACTTATATTTTAAGTGGGGTATTATTTTTTGTAGCTTTTTTCGGGCTGTCTAACAAGAGTTATAAGTTCTATGCGCAAGGAGCTTTGGCTAATTGGCTTTTATTTGTGGTCCTGTCATTATTAATAATAATTTTTGTTTAATATAAAATAGTTTTTAATTAACCTAAAAAACCGTTCATTGTAAACAAAGGAGCATGTCTATGGCAATAACCATGGGAGGCAAATAGCAACCAGCTTTCGGAAAACACGTGGGTATTTTCTGAAAGCCTAAAAAACCGCAACTTGAAATCAAAACTACCTTTCAGGAAAGGAACAAAGAGAAAATGAAGAACCACAGATTAATTACGATATTGGCGCTAATCCTAGCTTTCGTTGTCGGTTGTTCGAAGCTAGCCGACAAAGCCAGTAATCCCCAGCCCAAGGAAGCTGAATTCAATGATGTTGATGTGGGGGCAGTGGAAGTGTTATCAAAACGTGGGGCTAAAATGATTGTGGCTTGGCCATTTGGATCATTACAGCTGAAAGGTGATTGGATTGGTTGGGATGGACCAAATACCCCAGGTTCTACAATCGGTGCACCATTTTGCAATGGCCGGCTAAGCACTCATTCGGGCGCGGAATATTATGCGCGTGATTTAAACCAAATTAACGGTTTAGATTATGGCATACAGATTTTTGCCGGGTTTGGAGGCAGAATAATCTACGCAGGGTGGCAAAATGGCTATGGGTATACCGTTGTAGTGTATGACCCAATTCGCCATGTTGCCATACGCTATGCGCATTTATCCTACATCTACTCGCGAGTTTATGTGGGAAAAAATATTCCGGCTCATTTTTTTCTCGGCAGAACTGGAAATTCCGGAAATTCTATTGGAACACATCTGCATATTGTTGGATACGAGAACATCAATGACAACAACGGACATCCCGTTATTCCGACGCTGTGTGATTCAGAGTATTATGCCTGCCAAATTGATTTCTACTGGTGGCAATATTAGCCATTTACCCACATAAGTGTGGTGGAAGAGGGAAACACTCCTTTTCCACCACGCATTCTAAAATCATCTTTATCTAATTATTTATTTTAATTCGCATGAAATCAATAAATAAAAAAGTAGGATTAATATTAATAGCTATTTTTATTGTAGCTGTTCTTGCAATTATACTCATAGTTGATACAAATAAGGACAGCATCAATAAGGATTATACTAATAATGTAAGTAATAAGATGAGCAATTCTTCATTAGATAATATTAATCAACTGACCAACAATACACAGGTGTATGCGTTTTCTGATTCTAACTATTATCTAGAGCATACCATTAAATCCGATGGAAAGCAGATTTTAACAATGTATGATCGACAGGATAATTTGTCAGAAATGGTTAATGGTACCTATGATTTTAACTTTCAATATAGAAATTTTATTTGGAATAGTAACAAAACAAGATTATGGTTTATTTCGGAGATTCGCGAAGAAAATCATTATAGTTTCCATTATATAGACATCACCGCGTTTGATCCGTTAGCAGCAACATCAATTTCGTATGAAGATCCGGATAATTTGATTGGTACGGATGTGGAAATCACTAAAGTTGAAGGTAATATATTATATTTAACGTCTGGAGGCAAAGAATTGTTATTTGATACTTCGCGAGGGCCGGATACACGCCCGGAACTTGGTTATTACAGATACAGCCTAAATGGACAAACGGGAACATTAAGTTTTCCATATTCTTTGCTAAAAATTGAAATACCCGTAGATTTTATTAAATTCACTCAAGCGGATATTGATTCTCTAAATGATAAAAGCGTACATTCTGTGGATTTGTCTTGCCGGGTATCATATTTTCAAACGCAAACGGGGGTTGGTTTATGGGTTAGTTACGGAATGCAGGACGTTTTGTGCGGCACGGAACGCTTTTTATCATTCCTTGGACAGGAACCCTTTCAATCCAATTCGGGAGATTTTTGTAGTTTGTTGGTTAATCTGCCTTCATTTAAGTACGCAGCTTGTAAGCCATTTATGCAGGTACCTGACGGTTACGAGGGATTTTCATTTTATGAATTTATATATGATTATGGTATTGAAAATTCAGGTACTATAGTGCGTGAGGTTTTTATTCGGAACAAAGATGATAATTCTAAAAAAGCGATATTTGGCTATGTCCCTACGGACAATAATGTAATTAATGTAAAGGAAAGTGAGTTTGATTATTTTGTCCGACAAATTGAATCGGGAAAATTTCAGATATTTAATGAGGAGGCGGAAAGCGTTAAACAATTTGAAAATATTATTAGTTCGCTGCAATATGACTAAAAAAAACATTTTAATTTGCGTTATAATTGTGGCAATAATATTAGTAAGTGTTTATTTTTTTATTTCGAATAATAACTCGGGCGAAACCAACACCAATCTACAGACGAATTCTGCCTCAAATAACGCTACTCGAGTGATAGTAAGTGCCGACCGTGATCTCTATACAGACCCCAATTTGCAGATTTCTTTCGAAATGCCAAAAGAGTGGCATGTGAGAACCACGGTTGATAATGTCGTGGTCAATGGCGTACAACAGGTAATTTACAGCGGAAATATGATCAGCGTTGAAAGTTCGGACAAGCCGCTTTATAGAAGCTCGGGCAAAGGTCCGGAGGATGAAAATCTGGTGAGCTTAACTGGAACGGCGGTTCAGTTTACTCGTAGCTTATTTAGTAACGAAACACTTACTGACTATTTAAACCAGCAGTATGGCGAGGGGGAGTGGACATTCAGGAAAGAAAGATTGGCTGACGGTATTGAAGCTGATAGGGTTGATTTTACCGGCGGTGTTAAAGATTATGCCACAGAATATTATTTTATTAACAAAGGTTGGCTTTATCACATTGGCATAGTATATGAAAACACAGATTCAAATCCGTTGGCAGAAGAAGTTATTTCTAGTTTTAAATTAATTGATATATGAAAAAAAATTTAATAATCACTTCAATAATTATTTGCGTTGCTGGTTTAATTATAGTTGGATTTTTAGTGCTAAGAGGAGGGGCAGGAACAAAAATAGAACAAATAAGTATCAATAACACTGAATTAAAAACGTATTCCAATACGGAAAACTATTTCAGTTTTTCTTATCCATCTGATTATCAAATAAACACGGAAACTGATAATCTGCCACAGGGTAACTCAATTAATTTAACGGTGTACGAGCAGCCAAATGAGGGCGAAGAGGTTACCATTTCGGTTTATTCTAATGATAATAATTTGGAAATAGAAAATTATCTGCTTCAGAAGAAAGATGAGTCAATTGTACTTTTGATTGAACTATTGGATAAAAATGATTTCTCGGCTTATAAAGTGTCCAGTGAGACAGTTTCCGGGCAAACAGCAGAAAAGTTTATTAGTAATTCGACTAATCAAAGAACCATAGTAGTTTCAAAAAATAAAAAGATTTACATAATAACTGAAGAAACAAATTACTCTCATAATGAAGTTTTCGATGAAGTGGTGGAATCTTTTAGATTAATTTAAATAAGGTATTTTGGCTATTTTTTATCAGACTAAATTATTTTATTTATTAATATAATATTTGAAGAATAGTACGTACGTGCAAATGTAGTATTAATATTATTATTATTTAATAGCATAAAGGGCGGTCACAGGCAAAGATGCTTGTTTTTTTGGTATTTATAGGTTAGCAATTTTGTGCTAAAATAAAGGCAACAGAAAAATAAAAAGAAAAATAATGAATTCAATTTTCTTTCAGAAATGCCCAATTATTAGTCGAGATTTGGGTTTTTTGTTTGATAATTGGACTTGCAAAAAGATGAAAAATGTGGTATGATAAATTAAACTTTGTTACAATTTTATTTTCACAATATTTTAAGTAATTATCAATCACTATTAAAAACAAAATACATGGAAACAATTAAAAAATTACTCAAGGTGATCAATAAAGGGGGGTTATATCCGGAGATTATGACTGTTATCGATGATAATAGTGAAGATCCCGTTTTTACGATGAAAGGTAGTAGGGTATTAACTTTTAATTCGTGTAATTATTTAGGTTTATCTGCTCATCCTGAAATTAAAAAGATTGTTGCAAATTCGATATTAAAATATGGGATACATCCTTCTAATTCACCACTCGTTGGAGGTTTATGGAAAATTCACGAAAAATTTGAAAAGGAATTGGCAATTTTTTTTGGCTACGATGATTGTATTTTATTTAGTTCGACTACCGCTGTTAATACTGGTGTTATACCGGCAATTACAAATTTGCCTGTAGAAAGTTTTTTATTTTTTGTAAAATTATATGTTGGTAACACAAAAACAACGATATTTAGTGATGAATTAAATCATGCAACAATAGTTGATGGTTGCCGAATTTCAAAAAATGATACAGTTATCTATAATCATTTAGATTTACAAGACCTTGAAAATAAATTGAAACAAGGTAGAACTAAAAGAAATTTAATTGTGACAGATGGGGTATTTAGTATGGATGGCCATATAATAAATTTACCAGCCATGGTCAAGCTATCAAGGAAATATAATTGTTTGTTAGCAGTTGATGATGCCCACTCAATTGGAGTACTAGGTAAACATGGTAAAGGTATAATGGAATTCTATAATTTAAATGAAGGTGTCGATATATATATCGCATCTTTATCAAAAGGATTTGGTATGATCGGTGGTTGTGTCTGTGCAAAAAAAGAGATAATTGATTTTTTAAAAGTAACAGCTAGGACGTATATTTTTTCTAGAACATATTTGACCTCAATCGCTGAGGGAGGATTGAAAATTCTTGAAATTTTAAATTCAGTTGAAGGCCAGCAAAGAATTGCTAAATTATGGGATAATACAAATTATTTAATTCAGAAATTAAATCAAATTGGTTATAATACTCTTGAAACTAAAACACCACTTATTCCAATGTTAATTGGTAATGAAAGCGTGGCAATCAAATTTTCTAACGATTTATTTAATTTAGGTATTTATGTGCCCCCAATGAGATGGCCTGCAGTTCCAAAGGGGATGGCAAGACTAAGGTATATCATTACATCATTACATGAACGCAAACATATAGATTACCTTCTTGAATGCGTTGAAAAACTTGGGAAGAAATATAAAATTTTAAAGTAGATGGTTACTTTTTTGGTCGCATTATTAACGCTAATTGCTTCATTGGCAAATATTTTTCTTGCTGCACTTGTTTGGCGAAGAAATAAAAAAAATAAAATCAATATATCGTTGGCAATTTTTGCCTTTATTACGGGTATATGGATTTTTTCAAATTTTTTATTAAGGGTAGTAATAAATTATTACATTTTAAGATTAACATTTTCACTTGGAGCGCTAGTACCAATTACTGCAATAATTTGGATTTTATACTTTAAAGGAAGAATATCTAAAAGTGATAAACTTGTAAGATTAATAGTAATAATAATTGGAATTGTATTTATAATTTTACCTTTCGTTAATGATTATATTGTTGTCGGGAATTTAGATTCAACAAATCCATTTACGTCATTTCAAAAGGGTAGTCTATTTAATTTATATGCTATCTATAGCGCTTCTGCAATTATAATTCCCATTATTTTATTATTAGGTGCCTATAAAAAAGGGAGTCGTTTGAAACGGATTCAATATAAATTTATTTTAATTGGAACTTCATCTTTTGGATTTATTTCGATGTTTTTAAGTTTAATTTTACCTGCCCTTGGATATGAAAAATATTCAGCATTAGATAGTCCATTCGCCTTAATCTTTGTTGGATTGTCAGTTTATGCAATAATTAAACATAAATTATTAGATATTCGCTTAGTTATATTGCGAACAATCACCTATTCTCTCGTGGTTTTATTAATTTCCGCTGCTGTTGTTGGCTTAGCACTCCTTTTACCTGATATTCTAGGAGTTAATATTACAACTAAATCAATAATAGCAATTTTTGTTTCAATTTTTATTGTACTTATTTTAGATCCACTAAAAAAATCCATTGCCCAAGCCACCGATCAACTATTTTTTAAAGCAAAGGTGGATTATAGGAAACTTTTATCTGAACTTTCAGAAATCATAAATCGTGAAATTGATATGGATACGCTGTTGTACGCTCTATCGCGTAAGCTGGAAGTATCACTAAAAATAAAAAATGCCAGTATCTATTTATCGGGTGTGGCGGGCGGTGCCTTCTACAAGCGTAAGGGAAATCTAGACGAAAAGGGCAAAAGAATTGTTGATGAGAATGGAAACGATATGGATCTGGCCGCTCGGCAGGATTTGCATAATAAAATCCCTCATAAAAGTCCGTTGATTGCATATTTAAAAAAAGAAAATGAAACTATCGTATTGGAAGCGCTGGAGCGAAAAATAGAAGATACGCAGGTTGAGGCAGAACGAAAAAAACTAGAAGCCTCCAAAACCGCCCTGGATGCTTTGGACTCGGCGGTGGTGGCGCCAGTCATGGTTGGTAATAACCTGAATGCTATATTGGTTTTAGGACCGAAATTATCAGGCGATCCATTTGGTTCTGAAGATTTGGATTTATTAAAATTAATCGGTCCACAACTGGCGTCGGCGCTGGAAAAATCCCGTTTATATGAGGAAGCACGGCAATTTACAGAAAGACTGAAAAAAGAAGTGGCCTTGGCTACCGAGGGCTTGCGCAGTACCAATATCCAATTGCAGGAGCACAATCGTTTTCTGTCGGCATTGCAGAAAGTTACTAATTTGATTACACGCACGTTGGATTTTAAAAAAGTAACACAGGCAATTACTGATAGTATTTCTTCAGAGCTCGGATACTTAGGGGGGATTTTGTTATTTCTGGGTAAAGACCGGCATAAGCTTTTTCCTGACGCGATAACACGCAGCAAACAAATTGATGAGATGCTGAAAATGCTGCCCAAGCCAATGAATGAATATTATGGGGATTTTAAGGAGGATAGTACTCGCTCTATTAAGGCCATCAAGCATGGCAAGGTGCAGATCGGTACTGATCTGTCAGAATTTATTTCTCCGCCAGTGCCTCCGGAAATAGTGAAACAGATACAGGCTAAGCTTAATATAAAAGCGGTCATTGCCGTGCCGATATATTCTGAGGAGGGGATAGTCGGCGTCATAGATTTTCTGCTTGACCGCGATCCGGGAGGGCTGAAAGAGACTGATTTGTCCATGATGAAAGCCTTGTGCAACCAGACTGGCATTGTCTATCGAAACATTGAGCTGTATCACCAGCTGCAGGGTACTAATAAAGAATTAGCAGAGGCCAATGTGCACTTGCAGCAGCTGGACCAGGCAAAATCAGAATTCGTTTCCATTGCTTCACATCAATTAAGGACTCCGATGACCGGCATTATGGGCTATCTGTCCATGGTTTTGCAGGAAGACTTTGGCAAGGTGCCGAAAGAGCAGAAAAAAGTCCTGCAGAATTTACTTGATGAGTCCCAGCGCATGATCAGGCTGATCAATTTATTTCTTAATGTCACCAAGATTGAATCCGGCAAGATGGAGCTGAACCGCATGCCTTTACGGATTGAAGATATTATTGCCAATATCATGAAAGTAGTGCAAAAATCCGCTGATGACAAGAAATTAAAATTGTCTTATAAAAAAGAGCCAAAACTCCTGCCAAAAATTATGGCTGATGCCGATAAATTTGGTGATGTGGTAATGAATCTAACGGATAATGCCATAAAATATACTGACAAGGGCAGTGTCACGCTAAGCACAAAGCAGGAAGGGGAGTTTATCCATTTTATCGTAGCTGATACCGGACGCGGCATTCCTCAGCATGAAGCAAATAAGCTTTTTACCAAATTTGTGCGCGGTTTCGGTATTGCCCAGGTGAATCCGGACGGCTCCGGCCTCGGTCTGTACGTAGCGCGCCGGTTGGCGGAAGCGCACGGTGGTAAGATTTGGGTGGAATCCAAAGGCCTGGGCAAGGGCTCGGCTTTCCATGTGACTGTTCCTATCGCCAAGAATACGGCAAAAGAAGGCAAGAAATACGATTTGTAAAAATAAAATATGGAAATCGTTCCACTAAATTTAAAAGTACATGATTATAAAAAAGTAGCTGAATTAATATACAATACGGAGGTAGAATTATTTGGCTTAATATTTGGTTTTAATAAAAATAAAGCAATTCCATTAATAGAATCTTGTATTAAACTTAAACATAATACTTTTAGTTATCGATTTGTAAAAGTAAGCCTAGAAAATAATAAAGTTACAGGTATTATGATTACACATAGAGGGGGAGAAGTTAAAAAATTATTGGAAGACGAAGACTTTATCAAAGTAATTAAATTTTTTGAAAGCTTTAAACTCTGGTTTTATGATAAATTTTTTATCGAACGTATTCTTACACGCTCAAGTGACCCAAGCGATTATTATATAAGTAATTTGTGTGTTGATAAAGATTATCGTAAAAAAGGCATCGGATCAGCATTTTTGAAGTCTGCGTTGGAAAGTGCAAAAAATTTAGGTTGCCAGAGAGTTATTCTTGATGTTTCAATTAATAATCCTCAGGCTAGAAAATTATATGAAGGGAAAAATTTTAAAGTGTATCAAACTAAGAAAGCAAGTTTTTTTGGAAAAAAAGCAGGTACTTTTTGTATGGAGCAATTAATTGTATCAAGCAAGAATTGATTGGAATTAAAACATAAATTTATTTATTTTACACAGTGAAACGCGTTTGGAAAAACGTCATTTTTATGTTATAATAATTTCATATTTATGAACAAAAACACATTAAATAAATTCTTTTTACACTTAAAAAAGACTTTTAAGATTTACGCGCCGGTCAGGGACGGAAAAGAACTGTATGTACAGCCAATAAATGACCTTGAGGAAATAGATTTTTCCAATCAAATACCCATTAACACTTTTAAACCCGTCCTGCTGCCAAAACGGGAGATTTTATTTAACTTCAAGAAAGGGAAAATGCAGCCAGCCGACATGAAATACAAGCCGCAGTGCGGCTTCCTTATGTCCATTATGGATTTGAAAGCAGTCGGGCTGTTTCACCAGACATTTGAGAGGGATCCGTATTACCAGAAAAAACGGCAGTCAAATCTCCTTATTGGCCAGGCATTTTTTGAAGGTTCTGGCTTTCGCGGGCATGTGCGGGATTTATATGAGGAAGACATTCTGGAGCATATAATCTTCGACATCATGCTGACGAAATCAGCGAAGGACGAGTGGAAAGTCTTTACCGGATCGGAAAAAGGGCAGAGGACGCTGGAAAAATTCGGCTATAAAGATTTTGAGCATATAGAATTCGCCGGATTAATAAAAGAGGAAGGCATTGACCCGATGCTGGCTAAACACCGCCAGCAGATTGTTGAAGCGTCAGCTGAAGCCTGGGACCATTGGGGAGAAATCTGCCTGGCCTGCGGCAAGTGCGCCATAGACTGTCCGACCTGCTATTGTTTCAATATTGAAGATGAGCAGGACACGAAAGAGAAGGACAGCGGACAGAGAGTCAGGAATTGGACCACTTGTTTTTATAATGATTTTTCGGAAATCGGCGGCGGCCGAAAATTTCTGAAGACTAATGCCAAACGCATCCAGAATTGGTACGTGCATAAATGGGTGAGGACACCGAAGGAATTTCAGATCATGGGTTGTGTCAATTGCGGCCGTTGCGACAAGGTTTGTCCGGTAGGCATCAAGCGCGCGGATGTTTTTAAGTGGATGGAAGAAAATAAGCGGGAACGATTTAAAAAAGAATAAATAGATATGCAAAATCCCTACGAACACCAAGCAGCGAAAATATTAAAGATCAAAGAACTGGCTCCGGATATCAAATGTTTTGATTTTAAACTGGCCAGCGGCCGTGCTTTGGAATATTTACCCGGACAATTTTTCGTTTTTTCCTTTCCTGGCTATGGTGAATCCGTGTTTGTCCCCAGCCAGAAAACCGGGCAGAGAAACGTCTATGACATCGCTGTGCAAAAGCTGGGAAGAGTTACCAGCCGCTTGCACGCTTTAAAAGTTGGAGACGCCTTTGACCTGCGCGGACCGTACGGCAATGGCTTTGATTTGAATAAACTGAAAGGCAAAAATATTTTATTAATCGCCGGCGGCCTGGGTATCGTGCCTTTACGGAGTCTGGTTAATTATATGATTAGTCGTGATTTGTTGGAGACAAAAAACCGGCAGATACAGTTTTTATACGGCTGCCGCAGTTATGGCTTCGTGCTTTTTAAGGACGAGCTGAAAAAGTGGAATAAAAGATTTAATATCCAGATCGCCATTGATAGCGGCGATGGACCGAAAAACTCAGGCATGAACTGCTATAAAGGAAATATCGGCGTGCTTTTCCAAAAAGCGGAAATTATTAAGAATGGAGCGGCAGTTTTGTGCGGACCGCCGATAATGTTCAGATTTGTAGTACCGGAATTATCGAAAATCGGTTATAAAGATGAAAATATTTATTTATCATTGGAAAGAAGGATGCACTGCGCCGGTTTGGGTACTTGCCAGCACTGCGCCATTGGGCCGTATTACGTTTGCAAAGATGGGCCGGTGTTTTCGTATGCGCAACTGAGAGATACTGTACAATATGGATAATTACCAATAACCAATTAGCAATTTCCAAACAAATTCCAATAATCAATGCTTCAATGTTTGAAAATTGAGAATTAAAAATTGAGGATTGTTTGTAAAATTGTAATTTGATTAATTGAAGAATTACTAAATATGAATCAATCAAAAGGCATATTATTAGTACTATCAACCGCCATAATTTCTGGCGTTTCTATTTATGTGAATGCATTGGGCGTAAAATTTGCCAATCCGTATGTTTTCACCGGCCTGAAGAATTTATTCGTAGGCGCGGCTTTGCTTTCATTGATTTTAGTTTTTAAAGAATGGCGGGAAATAAAAAAACTAACACACAGACAATGGAAGCAATTATGGCTGATCGGTTTTATCGGCGGTTCAGTCCCGTTTTTATTATTTTTCAAAGGGTTGTCAATGACCATGGCCGCGCAGGGTTCATTCATCCATAAGACTATGTTTATCTATGTTGGCTTTTTGGCCATTATTTTCCTGAAAGAAAAAATTAACAAAAGCCTATTGCTTGGCCTTGGCGCTTTGCTTGCCGGCAATGTTTTATTCCTGGGAATTAAATCCGTTGGGCTTAATTGGGGAGATGGGCTAGTGTTATTAGCTACGCTTTTGTGGGCTGTAGAAATTGTTATTGCCAAGAAAGCGCTGACAGAAATATCGCCGCGTGTAGTGGCTTGGGGCAGAATGTTTTTTGGAGCAATATTCATTTTTATTTTTTTAATCTGCACCAGGCAAGTTGATGCTGTCTTTACCTATAATCCGGAACAATGGAAATGGATTGCTATTACTTCTTTATTTTTATTTGGATATGTGGTTACTTTCTACCATGGGTTAAAATATGTCAGGGCTTCCGTAGCCACGGCTGTATTGGCTTTGGGCGCGCCAATTACCGGGTTAACGACTTTAATTGCGCAGGGTGGAATAAAATGGACAATTGGACAGTGGTGGGGTTTCATTTTAATGTTAATTGGAATCGCTTTCATAATAGGTTGGCGAGGAATGAGGGGAATGGTAAAATTTACATGGGAACGTTCGAACGTTATTAAATAAAAAATATGGCCCTAAGAACTAAAATTTTAGCCCGGGTTTTTAAAGTAATCGGCAATGAAAGACGGATGGGGATTATTAAATTATTATCACAAAAAGAATCCTCAGTTATTGATATCAGCAGTAAAATTAATTTATCCTTTAAAAGCGTATCAAAACATTTACAAAGGTTAGAGCATGAGGGAGTAGTTGAAAAAGAGCAAAGAGGAAAATTCATGTTTTATAGATTATCCAAGGAATTTAAAAATGCAGGAGTTTTAAAGCAAATAATTAACAGCAAATGAAATAGGAACGTTCGCACTTGCCCCGTTGAAACAAAGTGGATAACGGGACGAACGTTCGAATGACAAAATGCCAGTCAATACCCAAAAAATAATTAAAAATCTTGAAGCTGCCCGGCGGCTGTCTTTTTCAAGTTTTGATAAAATTATTTTGGAACCCTCAGCCGTTAAAATTTTAGTTAATTTGTTTTTGCACCCAGGATGCAAGTCCGATATCAATCTAGCTAAGTTTCTGACCGGACAGCCAGTTACCCTGACAGAAATTTCCCCTCACATTATTACCGCTTTCCCATCGCAGGTAGCAAAATTCGCGGAATCGCGCGGCCGGCTAGTTATTACCGCGGCGGATTTGCTTGAGTGTTTTGCCATTGATCACGCGGAAGCGGTGGAAGAAAACTCGGCCGCGCTCATGTTTGAGCCCTCATATGCCTTGGCGCATGTCCTGACTGTTGGCCAGGTTTTAAAAGTAAAAAATTTCAGTCAACGACAGCTGGCAGATATCAAGGTGGAGATATGCGGTTCAATTATAAAATTTTCGCATATACTGGTACCAGGCGATTTGGCAGTATGGCCAGGGCAGACAGTGTTCCATCATTTTGGAGTAATCGTTTCCACTGCAGACAGTGATTCTCTTTTACAATTAGCAGTAAGATTGCAGAAAAAACAAAACCAGCAGTCATTCATCCAAAAAACAATAAAGCAGGTATTAGGCAGTAATATAAAAGACATTGATTATGCCAAGGCGACTTTTTTCCGGGTTGATATGGCCGGGCAGATTATCAAGCAGGCAGATAAGGACATTGATTTTTACCGTTTATGGCAAGAGGAGGATTTAAAAAAGATAAAAGTGCCTGGAAAAAGCAGAGTGATGTTCCAGAGTTAATTAATAATTTATCCGCCAAAGGCGGATCACCCGAAGGGTGATAATTTAAAATGTATAATTATTAATTTTAAATTATGCATTATGCATTAAAATATGTGCCTAGCTATTCCCCATAAAATAATAAAGATCAAAGGCCAGCAAGCCACCGTGGCCTGTGGAAAAAAGACGCATACGCTGGACATTCGTTTGGTTCCCAAAGTTAAGGCAGGGGACTACGTGATGAACGAAAATCAATTTGCGATTTATAAATTAACCAAAAAAGAAGCGCAGGAAACATTGAAACTGCTGTCGCAGTTTAATTCACAATAACCAATTTCCAAATCCCAAACAAACTCCAATGATCAATTAATATTTTTATAAATTGATTATTAGAAAATTGATAATTGTTTGCAAATTGGAATTTGATGAATTGTTAAATTAATAGTATGTCAAGAAAAAAACATTATAATAATAAAAATGATAGAAAGCTAAAAGTAGCCATCGTCGGTTTAACTTCCTGCGACGGTTGCTCGGTTTCCATCCTGGATATGGGCCTGGAATTTATCGCTTCCATTGACCATTTTGAGTTGGGTGATTTTTTCATTATTATGGACGAAAAAGACAAGAAGGCTTTTTATGATGTGGCAATAATTGAAGGAGCACCTTTGACTAAAAAAAATATTCAAGCGCTTAAGGAGATCCGTAAACGTGCAAAGTACTTAATCGGCATCGGCGCCTGTGCGCATTTTGGCGTGATTCCCAACATTAAAAATTACATCGATAAGAAAAAAGCCGTTAAATACCAGTACCCCAAAACGTATAACAAGGTTTTCAATCCTAATATTTTACCGATCAGCAGATTTGTACCAGTTGATTTCATTATCCCCGGCTGTCCGCCTGATGGTCGCGATTTAATCATGGCTTTGAACATGATCCGGCAGAGGATTGCTCCGAAACTTATGGAAAATCCCGTTTGCTACGAATGTCAGCTAAACGGCAATGAATGTGTTTTACAGAAGGGCGAGCCGTGCCTGGGCCCGGTCATACGCGGCGGATGCAACGCCGTTTGCCTGAATTCGAAATTTTTCTGCAAAGGCTGCCGGGGCGTTATTCCCGGCTATTCCACTAAGCAGTTGGAGAAAAAATTATTGAAATTAATCAGCCAGAAGCAGCTGGAGCATATTATGCAGATTTTTGGCATTCAGGAAGAATGGGAATTGGATACGCAAAACAAAAAGTAATTTAAATTTCGCAATTAGTAATGCTTAACAGGTAATTTTATGAAAATAAAGATTAATATATTAAGAAAATTATTAGAAGATAAACTGAAAAAAATCGCATTGACAACGCCGGAAGCACGAATTGTAGCTGATGAATTTATGCGCGGTGAATTAAAAGGAAAACAATCGCACGGGATTTATGGGTTTACTGATGCTTATAATAAAGGAAAAACCATCAAGCGCGGCCATTTTAAAGTAGCAGTCGACAAGCCAGCCTACACCTACCTTGATGGTAATTGTGATTACGGCCAGTTGGTAGCTGATTTTGCCATTAACCATGCGATTAAGAAAGTTAAACAATCTGGAGTATATGTAGTTGGTGGTGGCAACATATTCGCATTTCAACGTCCGGCTACCTGGGCTGAAAAAGCAGCACAAAAAGGCATGATCGCTTTGTGTTTTAATTATGGTGGTGGGCCATTAATAGCTCCAACGGGTGCGTGTGAGCCGATACTTTCAACTAATCCGATTGGTATTGGAATCCCCTATAAACCTTTTCCATTCGTTGTTGATATGGCAACCTCGGTACGTGCATTTTGGCATGTACGCCTGGCTCGCGCCTTTGGTAAGAAAATTGATAAAGACTGGGGAATTGACAGTCACGGCCAACCAACGACTGATCCAAATAAATTAGTCGCTTTATTGCCTTTTGGGGGTTATAAAGGGTATATTTTAGCCGCGGCGATTGAAATATTAACCGGTCCATTAGTACGAACTCAAGTAGGCAAGAGTACGAAAAAATTACGTGGTTTTCTCTTTATAGTCATAAATCCTGCCATATTTTCTTCTAGAAAAGCATTTAATCGGGATGTAAAAAAATTAATTGGGGATATTAAATCAGCCAAAAAACTCAAAGGCAGGCGGGAAATTTTCATACCTGGTGAGCGTGCTTATAAAACAGAACAGCGTAATAGAAAACGCGGGTGGTTAGAAATTGACGAGAAAATTATTGATAAAATTAAAGCATTATGAAAACCGTAATCATAAAACACGTTACAAGAATAGAAGGCCACGCAACATTCTGGGGAGCGCTGAAAACCGGTAAAATGGCTGAAGCGCGCTATCACACGCTGGAAGGCGCGCGTCTGATGGAAGGCATTTTAGTCGGCCGGAATTATATGGACGCGCCGCTTGTCACTTCCAGGATCTGCGGAGTTTGCCCGATAGTCCATAATTTAACAGCCATACAGGCCTTGGAAAAAGCCATGAAGGTTAAGGTTGACTCTGGCACTACGATATTGCGCAAGCTGATGATGATCGGGCAGATGCTGA
Source organism: Patescibacteria group bacterium (assembly GCA_041660605.1). Taxonomy (GTDB): domain Bacteria; phylum Patescibacteriota; class Patescibacteriia; order UBA10025; family JAHIVO01; genus JBAZWB01. Next base: position 779,183 of record JBAZWB010000001.1, on the reverse strand, counting down.
CTTCGCACGGAGTGCACGCATATTTTATGAGCATACCGGATTTTTATGGCAGGGATTCAGCTCTGGATTTATTAAAGTTAGCGCCAAAACAATCTGTAATTGCCCTAAAAATCAGAGAGTTTGGAAATCGGTTCACGAAAATAATCGGCGGCCGAGCTTTGCATCCGGTTAATTCGCAAGTCGGCGGATTTCTGAAACTTCCAGACAAACATGAGCTAAAAAAATTACTGGATGACAGTACCGAGGTACTACAATCAGCGGTGGAGCTAGCTCACTTTTTTTCGCATTTAAAATTTCCCAAGTTCAGCCGTTCAACTGAATATATCGCGCTCCATTCAAAAAGTGAATATGGTTTTTATGACGGGCAGGTTGTTTCCACAAAAGGATTGAAAACCACGCCGGAAAGTTTTATAAAAAAAGTAGAGGAAATACAATCAGGCGATGATTATGTGAAGAGAACGAGATTTAATGGACAGACTTACTGGGTCGGTGCCTTATCGCGGATTAATAATAATTGGAAGCAATTAAATCCTATTGCCAAACAAGCGTTTCAGCACATTAAATTGAATATGCCGCTGACCAACTCATTCTTGAATGTTTATTGCCAGGGGATTGAAATGATTCATTTTATGGAAGAAGCGCAAAAACTGCTGAAAAAATATTTAAACATGAAGCACGAACGTCCAATGGTTAAATATGCTGTCAGGGCCGGGCAGGGGGTTGGGGCGATTGAAGCACCCCGCGGTATTTTGCTGCACTATTATGAAACTGATAAATACGGAATACTGAAGAATGTAAATATCATTACGCCGACTGCCCAGTTTATAAATAATTTGGAAGAGGATTTACGCGCTTACATCGGAGAATTGAAGAATATTGAAAATAAAAACAATCAGAGAAAATTAGCCATGATGATCAGGGCATATGATCCGTGCATGACCTGTGCCACACATTAATGTATAATTATTAATTAATAATGTAAAATGAGTGATTTTAAGAGATATCGCGATCTTGATATTTGGAAAAAATCATTTACTTTGAGTCTGATGATATTTGATCTGTGTAAAAAGATTAAATATGATTCAATTAATCGTGTATTGATTAATCAAATAGTCAGATCCGTTACTTCAATAGCCGGGAATATTGCCGAGGGATCCGGCGCTGTCACCAAAAGAGACTTTATTAATTACTTACAAACAGCAAGAAAATCCACAATCGAAACTGACAATTGGCTAATTTTTATTTTTTCTAGTAATAAAATTCAAAAAAAATCCCAGGAATTATTAAAAGGCAAGTCTGAAGAGATAATAAAGATTTTAACGACCATTATCAAAAATTCAAAACATTAATTATACATTATTAATTTTAAATTATTCATTTGTAATGCATGATTTAATTGCGGCGCAGGATATTGTGAAAACTGCGTTGGAAATCGCCAAAAAAAACAAGCTCAAAAAAATTACCAGGATTACCGTTAAATTAGGTAAAATAATTGAGCATAACCAGGAGCTGTCGTCAGAAAATCTGCAGTTTAATTTTGAATTGGTTAAAAGGAATACCTTGGCAGAAAATGCCTTATTAATGATTAAAAAAGGGAAAGGTCGGGAGTTGAGCATAACGGTGGTGGAAGGAGAAAAGTAAAATTAAATAGTGACAAACTGCCAAAACCAGTTGTTTTGTGATATTGATTTTTTTCAGAAAATGTGCTATAATAGTTATACAAGTTAAATAACAATTATGAAACTGAGATCCATTAAAGGGACAGATTTTCTAAATAAACGAACACTGGTTAGATGCGGTTTTGACGTGCCTTTTGATGAGCAGGGAAATATTGTGGAAGACGAAAGAATTATAGAGTGCCTGGAGACCTTGAAATATATTCTGGGAAAAGGAGGCAAGCTGATTTTATGCGGGCACAACGGCCGGCCAAAAGGCAAAGTGATACCGAAACTTTCCATGAATAAAGTCGGTGAGAGCCTGGAAAAACATTTGGGAAAGAAAGTTGTGAAGCTAAATGATTGCGTCGGTCCAATGGTGGAAAATGCCATTGCGAAAATGAAATCCGGAGAGGTTATTTTACTGGAAAACCTGCGTTTTCACGCAGAAGAAGAGACAGACGATGAATCATTTGCCAAACAGCTGGCTTCTTTGGCCGAAATATACGTCAATGAAGCTTTTGCCAACTGCCACCGCCGGCACGCCTCCATGACCGGGGTACCGAAGTTTTTGCCTGCCTACGCTGGTTTCAGATTGCAGGAAGAGGTGCGCGTTCTATCCGGCGCCTTGGACAATCCCAGGCGCCCCCTGATAGCAATTATCGGCGGCGCTAAGATTTCCGATAAGTTAAATGTCATAAATCAGTTTATGCATCTGGCTGACCACGTGCTGATCGGCGGAGCGCTGGCCAATACCATATTAAAAGCCAAGGGTGTTTCAGTCGGTAAATCTTTGGTTGAAGAGGGCATGGAGGAAAATGTAAAAAAATTAGATCTGACCAGTAATCAAATACATTTGCCAGTGGACGTGGTGACTGCCAATAAAATTGATGCAACGGCGATAACATCCATCCGTGCGGTCGGCAGCGTTACCGACAATGAATATATTCTGGATATCGGCCCGGATACAATTAAATTATTCGGCTTAATAATCAAGCAGGCAAAAACGATCGTCTGGGGCGGTCCGATGGGCTATTTTGAACTGAAGAATTTTGCGCAGGGCACATCGCAGGTTGCCAAAGAAGTGGCCGACAGCGGCGCTGAGAGCATTGTGGGCGGCGGCGATACCATTGAAGCCATTAAGCTTGCAGGTTTTAAGAAGAAAATGTCTTTTGTCTCCACCGGCGGCGGTGCCATGCTGGAATTCATAGAAAAAGGCACTCTGCCAGCCTTAGAACCATTAATTATTTAAAAAATGAATGAGAAAATAAAAAATGTAAAAGCCCGTGAAATTTTGGCTTCCGGCGGTACGCCTTCCATAGAATGCCAGATTGAGCTGGAAAATGGCGTCAAAGAAAAAGCCTCTGTACCTTTTGGAGCCTCGGCCGGCATTCATGAAGCGGCAGTGCTTTTTGACGGCGATAAGAAGCGTTATAACGGACAAGGCATGCTCAGGGCCTGCAAGATTGTCAATGAAATAATCGCGCCGAAGATTATCGGTAGAAACATTTTTGAATTAGAAAAAATTGATCAAATAATGCTGAAGCTCGACGGTACTCCGAATAAAGCCAAGCTGGGAGGCAATAGCCTCCTCTCCGTTTCTTTGGCAGCTGCGCGCACGGCCGCGGCTTCGCTAAAAATACCTCTTTACCAATTCATCCGCCAGGCGTTCAAATTGCCATACAAAGGTTATTCGCTCCCGCGGCCGATGATGGTAGTGATGGAGGGCGGAAAGCATGCTGATGATTCCACTGATTTCCAGGAATATTTATTCAGCGTCAACGGCACCAAAAGCGTTCGTGAGGCAGTACGCTGGGGGGAGGAATGCTATCAGGCCCTAAAAAGCGTTTTAAAAACAAAAGGCCTGAATACCAACGTCGGCAATGAGGGAGCCTTTGCACCGGCCGGCATTGAAACCAACGAAGAGCCTTTGAAATTGATGGTGCAGGCCATTCAGCAGGCAGGTTACAAACCCGGCCGCGACGTGTCTCTTTCGCTGGATCCGGCGTCTTCAGAATTCTATGATAAAGCTGAGCAAAAATATTTATTGAAAAGAGAAAATGCCGCTCTTTCTTCCGATCAGATGATTGCCCTATATAATGAGTGGCTGAGTAAATACCCGATCATTTCCATAGAAGACGGGTTAGCCGAAGATGACTGGGCGGGCTGGACGAATTTATTTTCCGAGCTAGGCGGGCGGACCAGGATCATCGGCGATGATCTGACTGTCACTAACAGCGAACGCGTTAAAAAAGCCATTGAATGCAAAGCCATTAATGCTGTTTTGATAAAGCTAAATCAGATTGGCACCCTCTCGGAAACCATAAAAACTATACAGCTTGGGCGAAGAAATAAGTTTTGGCAGGTAATTTCCCATCGCGGAGGAGGGGAAACTAACGACACTTTCATGGTCGATCTGGCAGTAGCGGTAAATGCCGAGTACATAAAGGTTGGGCCGGCTCGCGGCGAAAGAACGGAAAAATATAACAGATTAATGGCCATTGAAGAAGAAATTTAAAGTATGGACAAGAAAAAAACAAATCCTTTTGTCTTGGTAATTCTGGACGGTTGGGGCATTACCAAGGAAACCCGCGGCAATGCCGTTGCCCTGGGCAATACGCCGGTGATTGATACTTTGATGGATAATTATCCGCATTCATTATTGGGGGCTTCAGGCAAGGACGTGGGATTGCCGCCGGGGCAGGATGGAAATTCCGAAGCCGGGCACCTGAATATCGGAGCCGGACGTATAGTTGAGCAGGAATCGGTGATAATTTCCAGATCGATAAATGAAGGGACTTTTTTCCGCAATCCGGCTTTTTTGGCGGCCATTCATCACGTTAAAAAAAATAATTCCACTCTGCATTTGATGGGCCTGATAACCGATCAGCAGTCGGCGCATGCCGACCCTGATCATTTGCTGGCCCTGCTGACTTTTGCCAGATTGAAAAATGTCCACAAAGTCTGCCTGCATCTTTTTACGGATGGCCGCGATTCTTATCAGTTTCTGGCCATCAAACTGTTGAATAAGCTGAAAAAGATTTTGGTAAATAGTGAAAAAATTGGCACGATAATCGGCAGGTACTACGCCATGGATCGCATCAAAGAATGGGCCAGGACGAAAATGGCTTATGAAGCGCTGGTCATGGGCAAAGGGCACCAGGCCAGGGACGCGCAGGAAGCGGTTCTGCAGGCTTACAACCGGCATGAAAATGATGAATATATCATGCCGACTGTAATAAATTCTGATGGCCAGGCCAATGGCCGAATCTGTGATAATGATACTGTAATTTTTTTCAATCTGCGCTCAGACCGGGTGCGGGAACTGACCAAAGCCCTGGTCCAGCCGGATTTTATTGGTTTCAAAAGAGACAAAGTATTAAAAAATCTTTTAATGGTTACTCTGACTGATTTTGGCCCGGATTTGCCTGGAGTTTTACCTGCATATCCGGCCCGGGTGCTGCATGACACGCTGCCGGCCGCTTTGCAGGGACTGAGGCAGCTCTATATTTCAGAAACAGAAAAATTCGCCCATGTTACATATTTTATAAACGGCGGTCATGACCATACTATAGCCGGAGAGAGCAGAATAATGGTAAAATCGCCCACTATACCTTCATATAAGGATAAGCCAGAAATGAGCGCTGATCAGCTGACGGATATAATCGTAAAGTCCATTGAGCAGGATAAATATGATTTTATTCTGGTAAATTATCCGAATCCTGACATGATTGGCCATACTGGTGATTTGGCCGCCGGCATCAAGGCGGTGCAGAAAGTGGATTATTGCGTCGGACGCCTGCAAAATATTATAGGGAAAAAAGACGGGACTATGATTGTCATCGCCGATCATGGTAATATAGAAGAAATGATAGATCTGGAAACAGGGCAGGTGGACACTTCGCATTCCGCTAATCCGGTACCTTTTATAATATTTAATAAGCATATTTCCAGAGATGAAGCTGTAAAAAAGGGCGTCCTTTCAGATATTGCGCCCACTATAATCCACATGATGGGCCGAAAGAAACCCAGGGAAATGGGTAATAAAATTTTATGCCGATTCCAAATAAACCAACAGTCCTAATAATATTAGATGGCCTGGGCATTTCACCGTCCGGGGCCAGCAATCCGATCAGTCAGGCCAAGAAGCCAAATCTTGACTGGCTGGTTGATAATTTTCCCACTATGTCTCTGCAGGCTTCCAGTGAAGCAGTCGGACTGCCTTGGGGTGAAATGGGAAACTCAGAAGTAGGACATTTGAATCTTGGAGCCGGCCGGATAATATATCAGAATCTGCCGCGCATTTCCAAGGCGATAACTGAAGGGGTATTTTTTACCAATGAAGCCTTCCTTAAAGCCGTAGCGCATGTCAGGAAGAACAAATCCACCATGCATTTGCTGGGAATGATCGGTCCGGGCGGCGTGCACAGTTCAACCGATCATCTTTTTGCTTTGATGGAATTATGCAAGAATGAAAAAATCAGTAAAGTCATGCTGCATTTGATTCTGGACGGGCGGGACGCACCGCGAGACAGCGGCGCTGAATTTATAAAAAAAGTACAGCGGAAAATAAAAGAACTTAAAATCGGTGAGATAGCCACCCTCTGCGGACGATATTATGCCATGGATCGGGACAACCGCTGGGAGCGCGAAGAAAAAGCCTACCGGGCAATAGCTGAGGGAGTCGCCGAGAAATACGGCCAGGATCCCCTGAAAATCGTTAATGAGTCGTACGAAAAAGAAGTTTATGACGAGGAATTCATTCCGACGGTCATCGGAGAGGCCGGCAAGCCTACTACCGTCATCGAAGACAATGACGCGATTATCTTTTTTAATTTCCGGCCTGACCGAGCGCGTCAGCTGACCAAAGCTTTTGTTCTGCCGGGCTTCGATAAATTCAAAAGGAAGTATCTAAAAAATTTGTTTTTTGTCACCATGACCCAATACGACGCCGATCTGCCCGTGGAAGTGGCCTTTCCTCCGGAGAAAATTGAATATCCCATGTGCCGGGTGATCTCAGAAGCCGGTCTGAAGCAGCTGCATATTTCAGAAACGGAAAAATACGCTCACGTGACTTATTTCTTCAACGGCGGCCAGGAAAAACCTTATAAAGGACAGGAGAATGTCATTATTCCGTCACCAGCGGTAGCCTCTTATGATTTGAAGCCGGAGATGAGCTCGTCTAAACTTACAGAAAAGCTGCTGAAAGAGATTAAAAGCAATAAATTTGATTTTATCGTGGTAAATTTTCCCAATCCTGACATGGTCGGGCATTCAGGCAGAATCAAGCCGACTATAAAAGCTATAGAAGCAGTTGACGAGGCGGTGGGCAAGGTGGTTAAAGCCGTCCTGCAGCATGACGGGCTTGTCTTCCTGACTGCTGATCACGGCAATGCCGAGGAGCTGACAAATCTCCAGACAGGAGAAATGGACAAGGAGCACAGCGTCAACCCCGTGCCTTTTATTGCCGTAGCCAACAAATGGAAAGGACAGACATTGTATAAAGATATGATAGTCGACCATGATCTGAGCATGCTGCAGCCAACCGGTATTTTATCTGATGTGGCGGTCACTATTCTGGCATATATGGGGCTGGAGCCGTCGGAAGAAATGACCGGGCATAATTTATTAATGTATTAATTATGGCTAATATTAAAATTCCCATTGAAATTTCCGCGCGTCACATTCACCTGGGCAATAATGATCTGGAAAAACTTTTTGGCAAAGGCTATGCGCTTCAGCCGCTGAAAAAAATATCGCAGCCCGGGCAGTATGCCGCCAAAGAAGCTCTCAAGGTGGTTGGCCCTAAGAATTTATTTAAAGAGGTGAGAATCGTCGGCCCAAACCGGGAAAAAACGCAGTTTGAGCTGTCTGTCACTGATTGTTATTATTTGGGCATAAAGCCAATGTTAGCTTTGTCCGGAGAGAATGGCGGTGTTAATGACAGCGTGACGCTGGTTGGGCCAGCCGGTAGTGTAGAATTGAAAACTGGCGTGATTGTCGCCAAGCGCCATTTGCATATTACACCCTCGCTGGCCAAAGACTGGGGCCTGAAGCATTTGCAGGAGGTGGCCGTGAGAATAGAAGGGGAGAGAAAACTGGTGTTTAATAAAGTCATCGTGCGTTCACGCGCCGGTGTTGATGACTTGGCGCTTCATCTTGATACTGATGAAGCAAATGCCGCCGGAATCAAGCCAGGCGACCAGGGCATATTGCTGAAAAAATAATTAATACGCATGCGCATCTATATAAATAAAGCGGAATTAAAAGATAATCTCAAAGTGCTGCTGAACAGGCTAGGCTACCATCAGAATGTCGATCGTCAGAGCGGGCAAGCCAGTTTTGCTAGGCGCCTGGGAGGTTACTTATATCCGCGTTTTCATGTTTACATAAATGAAAACCAGGAACAATACGAGATCAACGTCCATTTTGACGAGAAAAAAGCCTCCTATGCCGGCACTTCCCGCCATTCCGGGCAGTACGACAGCGAACTGGTGCAGGCAGAAGCGCAGCGGATACAGAATTATATAACCGTCTTATGAAAAAATATATTTTAATTTTGAACGCCGGGTCAGCCACACTGAAGTTTAAATTATTTGATTTTAAGGATTTTAATACAATATTAGGCGGTAATCTTGAGCGCATTGGCCTGCCTGGCTCATTCTTGACATTGAATAAAAAAATAATCCGCACCGGATCGGTAACCAACCACCGTCAGGCACTGAAAATTATCATTGAGCATTTAGGGGACCGCCAGCGGGAAATCGCGCTGGTCGGGCATCGGGTGGTGCATGGCGGCGATAAATTTTACCGGCCGCTGATTGCCAGTAAAAAAATCATCTGGCAAATCAGTCAATTCAATAATTTAGCGCCTCTGCATAATCCGGTTAACCTGGCGGTCGCCAAAGCCTGCCTGTCTTTATTTCCGCGGGTAAAAAATGTTTTGGTTTTTGATACTGCTTATTATAAAGATATGACGCCGGAACATTATTTATATGCTCTTCCTCTTGAATTGCAAAAAAAATATAAAATCAGAAAATACGGCTTTCATGGGATTTCGCATCAGTTTGTAGCCAAAAAACTGGCTGTTAACGAAGGTAAAAATCTTAAAAAAATTAATTTAATCAGCATTCATCTGGGCAATGGCTGTTCAATGACCGCCTGTCTGAAGGGCCAGCCGATCGAAACCTCTCTGGGATTCACACCATTGGAAGGCCTGGTCATGGGCACCCGCTGCGGCGATCTTGATCCTTATATACCCCTGTTTCTGCAAAAAGAGGCGCATTTAAAAGTGCAGGAAATTGAAACAATGCTTAATAAAAAATCCGGTTTGCTGGGGCTTTCGGGATTCAGCTCTGATATGAGAGAAATTTTGAAGGCAGCCGGCCAGCCAGTCGTGGATTATCACGGCCGTAAAAGTTTTTCCGTTAAACAGAGGAAGCGCGCGAAGATAGCGTTGGCCGTTTTTTTAAATCGCCTGAGAAAATATTTAGCTTTCTTTTGCCTGCTTCTGGGTAAAGTCGATTATATTATTTTTACCGGAGGCATCGGTGAGCGCAGTCCGATTATCAGAAAATTAGCGCTGGCTGGATTGAAGATTCATCCTCAGCCGGCTGTCAGGGTCATTGCCACCGACGAAGAGCTGGAGATTGCCCTGGAAGCAAAAAAGCTATATAATACATCTAATAAATAATTTTTTTAATCATCTTATGATTGTAAATAATTTTAACTGGAAAATCGGCGGAGAAGCAGGCTACGGCATTTTATCGGCAGGCGCGATGTTCGCCCGGGCTATGCTGCGTGCCGGACTTTATGTTTTTGATTATGCCGAGTATCCTTCGCTGATCCGCGGTGGGCATAATACTTATGAGGTCAGTTCGGCTGATGAAGAGGTCTATTCTGTCAGGCGACCGGTCAATATTCTGGTTGCCCTGAATCAGGAAACAATAGAAGCGCATACCCATGAGCTTTCGCCGGATGCGGCAATTATTTACAATTCCGATAACATTAAAATCGATCATGGCAATTTTCCTGCTTCAATGCATATTATCGGAGCGCCGCTTGAAGATTTAGCCGTTAAGGCAGGTGCGGAAAAAGTAGCCAGGAACGTCGTAGCTTTGGGCGTCAGTTTTGCTTTATTGGGCTTGCCATTCAAAAATTTGCAGGAGATTATTACGCTTAATTTTGGCATGAAGAAAAAAGCTGAAAATATCGTCACCACTAATATTGACGCCGCCAAGGCCGGGTATGATTTCCTATTACAGAATTTCAAAAAAGAGTTTAATTACCAGTTCAAATTGTTGCCTCCTGTTGAACGCCTGTTGATGGAAGGAAACCACGGCATAGTCTGGGGCGCGATTAAAGCCGGCTGCAAGTTTTTATCCGCTTATCCGATGACCCCGGCTACTTCAATCTTAGGTAATATGGCCGCCGTTGCCGAGCGGCAAAAACTGGTAGTCCAGCATACGGAAGATGAAATTTCCGCCATTAACGCTGCTATCGGCGCTGCCTATACCGGCGTGCGTGCAATGACTGCCACCTCTGGCGGCGGTTTTTGCCTGATGACTGAAGCCTGGGGCATGGCTGGGATGGTTGAAGTGCCATTAGTCGTGGTTGAAGCGATGCGCACTGGCCCTTCTACCGGATTGCCGACCTGGGGCGGGCAGGATGATTTAAAATTTTTACTTTCCGCTTCACACGGCGAGTTTCCCCGCTTTGTCATCGCGCCGGGTGATGTTGAGCAATGCTACAATTATATCCAGGAGGCATTCAATCTGGCGGAAAAATACCAATCGCCGGTGATGTTTATAACTGATAAATTCCTGGCCTCCAGCCACAAATGGGTGGAGAAAAAATTACTGAAAGATATTAAAATAAACCGCGGCGCAGTTTTGACAGAAAAGGATCTGGCGGCAGGCAAGAATTATCTGCGATATAAAGATACGGCGTCAGGCGTTTCTCCGCGCACTTTGCCCGGCACCAAGGGCGGAGAGCACATCGCCAACAGCGATGAGCATAATGAAATGAGTTTCTCGGAAGAAAGCGCGGAAGAACGGACAAAAATGATGGACAAGCGGTTCCGCAAGGAAGCCACGGCAAAAAAAGAGCTGCCAACGGCGATCTTTGAAGGCGAACACAAGGCGGATATTACCCTGATTTCCTGGGGCTCAAACCGCGGTCCGATCCTGGAGGCGATGCGGGAATTAAAAAAAGAAAATATTAAGGTGAATTTTCTGCAGATAATCTATATCAGTCCGTTCCCGGTTGAACAAGTCAAGGAAATCTTCAAAAAAGCAAAAAAGGTAGCTGTAGTGGAGCAAAACAAGACCGGCCAGCTGGCCGGCTGGATCCGCGAACAGACCGGGCTGGCGCCGGATTACAAAATATTGAAATACGACGGCCGACCGTTTTTCGTCCAAGAGCTGGTGCAGACAATTAAGGAAATCAAATAATATGGCAACACAACAGGATTTTACCAGTACTTATAAGCCGACCTGGTGCCCGGGCTGCGGAAACTTCGGCATTTATCCGGCAACCAAGAAAGCCCTCTCGGAGCTGGGCCTGGAACCGCATCAGGTAGTGATGTCATTTGGCATTGGCTGCTCATCCAATGGCGCAAATTTTTTCAAGCTTTACGCTTTTCATACTCTGCATGGCCGGTCATTACCCGTAGCAGTTGGCGTTAAATTAGCTAATCATGATTTAACTGTCATCGCTGATGCCGGAGATGGCGATTCATTCGGTGAGGGAATTGCGCATTTCGTCCATACGGCCCGCACCAATATTGATATCACTTATTTAGTGCACGACAACCGTCTTTACAGTCTGACTAAGGGCCAGATGTCTCCGACCACCGCAGAAGGCATGAAAACAGCGTCCACGCCTTTTGGCGCGCCCAATCAGCCGTTTAATCCTCTGGCCAGCGCTATTATCAACGGAGCGACTTTCGTGGCGCAGGGTTTCAGCGGCGATATTATTCACCTGAGCGAGCTAATCAAGAAAGCCATCAAGCACCGCGGTTTTTCTTTTATCAATATTCTGCAGGTTTGCGTAACTTTTAATAAAGTCAATACTTTCCAGTGGTATAAAGACAGGATTTATAAAGTTGAGGAAGCCGGACATAATGCCGCAGATTTCCAAAAAGCACTGACGGTGGCCACGCAAGGTCACGATAAACTCCCGATCGGCGTGATCTATCAAACTCAGAAGCCGACAAGTGTAGATAAACTTCCGCAATTAAAAGAAGCTACGCTAGTCAAGCAGTCCATTGAAAATATTGACATTTCCCAGGAATTAAATTCATTCAAATAAACTAAATTTTATGAAAATATTAGTCTCCGGATCGCTGGCTTATGACCGCATCATGAATTTCAACGGCCGTTTTAAGGACCACATACTGCCTGACAAGATCCATATTTTAAATGTCAGCTTTTTGGTTGATACGTTCCGGCAGAGTTTCGGAGGCACGGCGGTGAATATCGCCTACAGCCTTTCTTTGCTGGGCGAGAAAGCAACTGTTTTGAGCTCTTATGGCAATGATTTTCATGATTACGGAAAATGGCTGCGCAGTAAAGGCATAAATTATTCATATTGCAAAAAGGTTAGTGACCTGGCCACTGCTTCAGCTTATGTCATCACTGACAAGGATGACAACCAGATCGCCGGATTTTTTCCCGGGTCAATGAAATTCAACAGCCTGACCCCGCCGCCGCAGATGCTGGGCAGCAAATCAATCGGCATTGTCTCGCCGGGCAATTCGACGGACATGAAAAAATATCCGGAGCTATATAAAAAAACCAAGACTCCCTATATTTTCGATCCCGGACAGCAGATTCCGGTTTTATCCCAGCGCGACCTGATCAACGGAATCCAGGGTTCCAAGGCGCTGATTACGAATGATTATGAGCTGGTATGCATTTTAAATAAGCTGCGATTGAACATGAGGGATCTGCTAGGGATGACCGAAATGGTGGTAAATACAAAAGGCGAAAAGGGCTCGGTGATAGTTACCCGCGATCAGAAGCATATCATACCGCCGGCCAAACCGAAAAATACCTCTGACCCCACCGGAGCGGGTGATGCGTATCGAGCAGGCTTTATAAAAGGTTTAATCATGGGTTATCCATTGCCAAAGATTGGAAAACTGGCGGCGGTAGTCAGCGTGTATACGGTTGAGGCGTATGGCACCCAAACCCACAGCTTTACCTGGGGAGAAGTCCAGAAAAGATATTACCAGAATTTCAAGGAAAAATTATAGAATTAAACGGAAATAAGCTTAAAGTTTAAATTAATTTTAGTCAAATTAACCATTGACGCTTATAAAGAAGATATGGTAATTTTTGGTATTAGTACATTCACATCCTTGAAGGGCAGTTTGAGGATATTCACAACAAACCTACAACCATAGCCGACGGTAAAAAACCTAGGTAACTGGAGGTTAACTATGTTTCCTGGAGAATTAACACCAGAAACATTCTATGAATATCTCCGCGATGGGAGATTGGTTGTCAGATGCGTCCTACGGGATACACCTGGTGAATCGGAGCTGTATTTTGCACGGGTTGATATTATTTCTGGGTGGACAAAAACCAATCCGGGTATTTGGCTAAGGTATTTTGATCGTCCTCACGATCAGGGGCGTTTTCAACCGGATCTGCAAGTTCAGTTGATACATGAAACTGATAATATATGGATGAAAGTACAGTCAAGCTGGCTTCCGTATTGGTTTTATGAGGCAGACGCTCAAGTCGTTTTTGTGTGCCGTAGCACAAGGTGCGAAAAGGTTCCTATGACTTGGCCATTGATGCTACAACAGCTCGGTACGATCAGAGGCCTGCTCACTTGTCCGCCTCATCAGTTCAACAGAACTGAAACGGGATTAGTTTACGATACTTTTTTCCGTCAGTTCGAAGGGCTGTTGAATAACCTTCGCACGCAATGGCATGCACTTGTTTAGCCGGATATTTTAAGCAATACTAGCGTTTGCTCATGATGTAATAACTTAGAAATAGGACAGTCCTGCCCGACTGTCCTATTCTTTTTTTATTAATTATTGATATTTATCTCCAGAATATATACCAGGAAGCAATCGCGATCAGAATACCGATAAAATAGAAAACCGGTATTTTAATTTTGCCAAACCTGATTCTGGGATAATAATTGGCAAAGTCAGTGTTTAATTCTTTGAATTTGACCACCGGATTTACCACGTACCACATGAAGTCTTCAACCACCGAGCCGGAAGCGAAGGCGCTCAGCACTATGCCGAAAAACCTACTGTTCCAGCCGAAGATCACAAACGGCAGAGTGAGCATCAACGGCCACATTACGTAAAAAAGGAAAAAATGGTAGCCGGTAACAACGAAGCTTTTTCCAACGGTGAATTTCCAGCCGTATTTACCGCGATCCCAGGCATTACGGCCCTCCACATATGATTCCCAAAAGGCAGTGGCGATCATAGCCAGCCAGATCCAGGTGAAGATTAGAAAGGTTTTCATATGTTAATTATCAGCAAATAGTAATATAAAACTATACACAATCAATTAAAATATTCGTAAAAGTAGCTATATTCATCCATAAGATTGTGAGAAAGATCGTAATCAGCAGACTGACACCCGGGACAAATGTGCGTTTACTGCGTATAGACCAACGAATTAAAAGAATCTGCAGGATTAATACGACAATTGCGGTTATTGCATATGGTATTGTATGCATTGTGCAACGCTGTAAATCATCCTCGATATTACTTTTATTTTTTCCAATGTACTGAACAGCTCCGTTTATGAAATAAATAAATGAAGCCAAGATAATAATGCCTTGCAGACAAATTAGTACTATTTTTCCAATATGTTTGTAATAAATACTATTTACGGGTTTAGGGCTATTTGTAGTCATTATATTATCTTTCGTCTCCATATATGTTTTGTAATCTAAATAATACTATATAAAACGCTTAATTTTTATTAAGCAGTTCCAAATACGCTTCAAATACTCCATATTCATTGGGAATAAGATTTTCATTTTTATAATTCACTGGGTCAATCCATTTGAATTGGTCATGTTCGCCGCTAAGCTTAATTGGCTGATCTTCCATTTTGCACAGGAAAAAACAGCGCACAATATGCCATTTTTCTTTTTGGACTTCATTAAATGATTCACTAACCCAAAGTGGTTTGAGGATTTTGAAAGTCGCACCGATCTCCTCATTAACTTCGCGCGCAAAACCCTTTTCCCACGGTTCGTTCGGCTCTATCCTGCCGCCGATCAGGCTATATTCACCGGCGTGGGTGTTGGTCGGGTGTGTAGCTGATTCGCGCAAGACCAGCACTTTGCCGTTTTTAACGATAAATGCTTTTGGCGCAAAAAATAATTTGAATTTAACCATAATATTGTTTTGTTTAGTATAGCAAATGGCCTGCTAAATGCCAGTCGTTAGCCGACTTTATCGGCTATATTTGTTAAGATGTCTTCAATCTCTGCAAGCGATTGAACTCGTACTAGCTGAGAGCGGTATGAGCCAGCGCCAGGCAAGCCTTTAACATAGGCGAGCAAGTGTTTTCGTATTTCTAATAGGGTGATTTTTTCACCTTTTAATTCTATCAAAAATTCCGCATGCTTGTTTATTAAAGGAATTTTTTCTGCAAACGAAACCGGCGGTTGATCGCTGAAAACCCACGGATTGCCAATGGCCGCCCGGCCGATCATAAAACCATCCAGGTTTTTAATTTTTTTCATTCCGTCCGCGATTGAAGCGACATCACCGTTTCCCAGCACGGGAATGGAAAGATTTTTTTTCAGTTCATAAATCGGCTGCCAGTCTGATTGGTCGCTGAATCCCTGTTTGTAGGTCCGGCCATGTACGGTGATCATCTGCGCGCCGGCGTTGACTACACCGCGGGAGAAATCCAGTAAATCGTCGGCATTGCTCCAGCCCAGGCGTGTTTTTACTGAGACAGGCAGGGAAGTAGCTTTAGTCACCGTTTCTACCAGATGAAAAGCCAGATCAGGTTTTTTTCTTAAGGCCACGCCATGTTCGGATTTAACAACTTTTTTAGACGGGCAGCCCATATTTATGTCTATGCCGGCAAAGCCCAACGACTCACATAACTTTGCCGCAGTGGCGAATGATTCAGCGTTCTTGCCGAATAATTGCACGATAATTGGTTTTTCGGAAACATTAAACTTGATTTTTTCCAGAAGTTTTTTTGCCTTATGGTTCAGACCGTCCGCAGAAACAAATTCAGTAAACAAAACTAAATTACTATTTACGGATTTGGAGATACGCCGAAAAGCGCTGTCCGTGTACCCGTCCATTGGCGCCAGCGCGATGATCGGTTTTTCAATTTTTTTCCAGAATGGTTTTGACAATTTTTTCGAAAAGAGTAATATTATCTAATAACAAGAAATTGATTGGCACATTTGACAGCTAGGAGCGTGTTATGGAGACGGATGCTTCCGTATCGATCAGCCGCTGTACAGGCCTAACATTAAAATGGGGGATTGCAATCGGTCTTATTACCGCGATAATTTGCGTGGGGCTGATAGCCGGCATCAGTGCGTTTTTGCATCCCGGCTTTAGGGCATGGCAGGTGATGTTGGCAGGCTATGTGATTATCGTGCCTCTGCTTGGCGCATCACTCGGGAATGCCAATTGCGGTCGAGGTTTTCCGGTTGGCTTCATTATAGGGTACTATGCTATGTCCGCCATTGTTTTGGTAGGAGGTTTCTTTATCCTATTTTGCTGAAAACTAGGTCAGTAAGCGTCACGCAGCAGCCATGCAGCGTGACGTCTTTTTATTTTCCACGAAGGGCGTCCAGGATTTTAATGCGGGTAATTAAAAACGCCGGAATTAGGCTGGTTAAAATTGCCACCCAGATTATTGATTCCATGCGGATAATGAAATCGGCGTAATTTACCACCAGGGTGGCGTCGGCGATCGGCAGGACAAAAGGGTGGGCATTAAAATAAGGGACCAGGATTCCGAAAAATAAACCTGAGCCGAGGAGTACTCCAGCTACCGAATAAACTGCGGAAAGCAAGACGTAATTAGCTGTAATAAGATAAGGGCGGATGCCAATGGCACGCAGTATGCCTATCTGTTGCCGCCGGCTGGAGATGTCGATGTAAATGACGATAAAAATCGTTACCGCGGCGATTAGAAGCGCCACGCTTGTCATTAGCACGTTTATGCTTAAAAAGCTCTCGGTAACTGAAGCCATTACGCCGGCGGCATCTTCCCAGTCTATGAATTTTGCCTCCACACCGTCAGACTCCAGCTTTTTAATTGTTTCTGACTCATTGCCTGTTTCAGCGGTTTTTATGACAATACTGGTGGCTTGGTCGGAATAATTCGGATTAATTTTTTTCAGCGCTTCATCTGTGATGAAAGCTTTTTGGTCGGTATCAATGAATTTGGTGTAAAAAATTCCTTTTATAGTGAATTCATAATCAGCATTGCCGTAGTTTAAAGTAATTTTATCGCCCACCTTGGCATTTTTAAATGAAAAGGCGTCCATTTCCACGCCTACACCGCCGGCAATCTGCCGGCCGATAATTATTTGATCGGTATCGTTTTTATCCAGATATGAGCCGGAAGAAAACTTGTCAGCGATATTTAATACTTTTTTTTCATCATCCGGATTGATCGCCAGTATCGGCCAAGTGCGCTTGATGCTGTTAAATTCCAGGCTGGCAGGCAAGATCGTTTCCGCGCTGGCCGCGGTCACGCCATCAGTTTTTCTGATTTTTTTAAGGGTCTGATCGGCATTTGGTATGAAATCATCGCCTGGTAGCGGGGTAGCGTAAATATTTCCGGTAAAGGCGTCGATAATTTGCTGATTGGCATTTTTAATGACGCCATTGAACAGCGAAGCGACAAACACCAGATTTATAAAAGCGATGGCGATGAGAAAAATTATCAGGGCCAAGGTCCATTTATTGCCGCGCCGTAGGGAACGCATCATGAGAAAAAAAGGTATTCTAAATTCTTTTTTCATATAATTTTTCCGTCGGCCAGTTTGATAATGCGATTAGCATAAGATGTTTCGTCCTGTTCGTGGGTGATCATGACGACCGTATGCTTGTCATGCTTATTTAAATAATTAAAAATTGAAAGAATTTCACGAGCGGCGACTGAATCAAGGTTAGCCGTCGGTTCGTCCGCGAAAATAACTTCGGGATCATTGATCAGCGCCCTGGCAATGGCCACTTTTTGCTGCTCGCCGCCGGACATTTGGCGCGGCAGGTGGCCGGTCCGCTTGCCCAGTCCGACTTTCAGCAGTAATTTATGGGCGCGTTCGCGGCAATCACGCGTGGTGCTAAGCATCATGGCCGGCAGCATGACGTTTTCAATGGCAGTCAGTTCAGCGATCAGCGCATATTCCTGAAAGATGTATCCTAATCTCGTCAGCCTAATTTTTGATCGCTTAATTTCTTTCATAGTATTTACATTCTGATTCAGCAGGGTGATTGTTCCGCTGTCTGGCTTGTCCAGCAGTCCCATCTGCCGAAGCAGGGTGGTTTTGCCTGAGCCGTTGCGGCCGGTAATGATTAAAAAATCGCCAGCCTTTATTTGTAGTGAAACACCGCGTAAAGCCGGCACTTTTACCTCCCCCAGATCGTAAGTCCGGAAAACATTTTTAACCGTGATTATATATTCTGTTGATTCCATAATTTAGCAAATTTTAGCGATCTACCGCGGTATTATACCATTTTTAGGAGGAATTTGCCTATCTATAAAGGCATTTAGATAATATAAAAGATTTCCTCGCCAATATGTTCAGCCAGGCATTGCTTGAAGAAAATTCAGAAGTTTTAAATAGAATTTATTATTAAATCTGAAATGTTAACAGATTTTTCCGCTGTTTGAATGGTATTGGCCAGATACAACCGGTCGTATTTTTTTTCTATCCTTTTTATGCCGCTGGGCATGACGCCATGCGTGATCAGGGCGATAACTTTTTTAGCGCCATATTTTTTACATTCATCATAGAAGCGATCAAGAGTGCCGCCAGTTTCCAGAATATCGTCAACTACGGCCACTGTTTTTCCTTGTACGTCTTTTTTAAAACTTTGGCTGCATTTGGTCCTGGTTTCATAAGAATGTATACGTTTTTTCTTCACTCCTTTTATCCCGGTCCGGCGCTGGCTGCCGCTGTCAGGCGTTTTATAGATCAGATCCGGATATTCTTTCTCCGCCACTGATTTTAATTTTTCTACCGCGGAGATATTTACAAACGGAAAATTTTCCACCCACGGTCGTCCGACAAAATGGGCGTCTATGGCGTAGATGCGCTTAACATTGTAATTTTTAACTAGTTTTTCCAGCAGGGTATAAGCCATATTGATTTCTCCGGGGCTGAACATTTTATCCTGCTGGCCATAGGGAAAATAACTGAAAAACACTTCAATCCGGTGCGAAGTGTGGTTATTTAAAATTTGCAGGATCATTTCCAATTCTATCAGGCCGGCATTTGGATCGGGACAGCCGGAATGCAGGACGATTACGCGCTTTTCCAGTTGATGGACTTTTGCCAGCCTGACATAGATTTCACCGTCAGGAAAATGGTATTTATGGTCCTTGTTTTTTTCCGGAGATAATATCTGAAGCTTTCCGGATTTATTCAAAAATGGGACAAGATGCCTGGCTTTGCTGGTTGCGATTAATGATATGCCCATTTTCATGTTAGTCGATTTTTTTTAGATCCTGCCACCAATCGGTGGATTTGATATTATCCAAATTAGCGATGATTTTCTTAGCTGAGGCGGTAGCTAATGATTTTTTCACGTTTTTTATCCAGTCCGATGCCAGTGAATGCCCGTTTTCCATATATTCTTTGGCAGTTATGGCCTGTTCAATCAGATCAGCATCTTTGGCAATAATGCCAGCAGTTGAGTTTTTATTTTCTGTCTGCTGCCATAAGGAAAAAATTTCCTGCCCGATTTCCTCCAAATTCACTGTCTGTTCTTTTACGGCAGTTTCCTCGTCCCTTTTAATGTATCGATTAGCGACTTTATGCACGTCTCCGGTGCGGCATTCGGCGATATCATGGAAAACAATCATGGTGCATACCTCAAAGGCATTTTTGTGTTTTTCCAGCTTGGCCAGCACAAAGCCGATCTGCGCGGCACGCAGAGAATGATCAGAAACGCTTTCCGGATGCTCGACACCGGCCAGACGCCAGCCTTCATGCTCAACTTTTTTCAGGATGCCCAGTTCAAAGAAAAAATTGAGTAGATGTTTAGTTTCCATTATTTTTGCTGGTGAGATTAATTTTATCTTTATCAATGTCGATTATTTGTTTTTGCGTACTATAAATCGTAAAGACCAGGATGGCCAGGAAGACGGCAGTCAGTATAGGCAGAAGGGTGGTCATAAAAGTCGGTTTGAAAATAATCATCAGAATATTCAGTCCAATGATAAAGAATCTCATTTCCGTCGGCCCGATTTTATAATAGCTCATCCTGAATTTTCTGGTGACGTTTGAGGCCAGGAAAGAGCTGACGTAAAAACTGCCGACGATGGCTAGCAGGCTAATGAGTGAAAGCAGATTCTCCGGCATAAAAAAGGCGTAGCCGATGATAATTGAACTCATAAATAAAAAATCAAGCAGATGGTCCATGTAGTATCCCCATTTTTCAAGCCCTGATTTCCTGTAACGGCCGACAGCGCCATCTAGTGAATCCGTAAGGTACTGGAATAAAATTACGAGGGAAACGCCGATCAGCCAAAAAAGGCTGTTTTGGGCTAGCCAGCTGAAAAGCAATATTAAAAATATTTCCGGAATGCTCATAAGAGTCAGGCTGTAGCCGTTTAGGTAGCTTGGTAATTTTGGTACGACTGCGGCGATCCAGCGCTGTTCCCAATCCCAGAAAAGGGGAAACCACTTCTCTTTCTTGCCATTTAGTAGAT
This sequence comes from Patescibacteria group bacterium, assembly GCA_041660605.1. Taxonomy (GTDB): domain Bacteria; phylum Patescibacteriota; class Patescibacteriia; order UBA10025; family JAHIVO01; genus JBAZWB01. The sequence goes on along the minus strand of JBAZWB010000001.1, from coordinate 758,617 downwards.
TATCCGGTTCCATTATCTTTTTAGGTTTAATAATAATATTATTATAGCGTACATTGGAAATAAAACAAAATTTTCACCGTGATTTATTTATTGAAATAACGGACAGTAAATGCTATAATCAAAGCCAATCTATGAAAACAAAATGGCAGATTGCCAAGCCAATCCCAGAAGAAATTAAGAGTAAATTTCCTGAAATCAGCCCGGTTGTATTGCAGCTGTTGTTTAATCGCGGGCTAAAAAGTCAGGGATCAATAGACGAGTTTTTAAATCCCGATTACGGGCAGGATATTCACGACCCTTTTTTATTCAAAGACATGCCCAAAGCGGTAAAGAGGATTTTTCAGGCAATCCAGAACAAAGAGAAGATTACAGTGCATGGCGACTATGACGCTGATGGTGTTTGCGCCACCGTTACCCTGGTCACCACGCTGAAAGCGCTGGGCGGCGAAGTAAATGTTTATATTCCGCACCGTATGTCAGAAGGCTACGGCATGAACTTGAAGACGGTAAATGAATTGGCAAAAAATGGCACCCAGCTGATCATCACCGTTGACTGCGGCATTGCCAATGTGGAGGAAGTGAATTCAGCGAGAGAGAAGGGCATTGATGTGATTATTACCGACCATCATGAACCGCAGCCTGAGCTGCCGCAGGCTTTGGCTATTATCAACCCCCGCGTCCCGGGTGATAATTATCCATATATGGATCTAGCCGGCGTGGGAGTAGCTTTCAAACTGGCAGAAGCGCTGGTCAGAGAGGATAAAAACAAGAAACTTGAGCCTGGTTTTGAAAAATGGCTTCTTGATTTAGTAGCTATAGGTACGATCGGAGATTGCGTTTCTTTGGTCGGGGAAAACCGGACGCTGGTAAAATACGGCATGGTAGTCCTGAAAAAAACCCGTCGGCCGGGCTTGCATGAATTAATTGCTTCAACCCGTTTCAGCCTTGAAACCCTGGATTCCGTCAGTGTGGCTTTCGGCATTGTACCGCGGCTGAATGCCGCCGGCCGCATTGATCATGCCAATACCGCTTATGAATTACTGATGACTAATGACATTAAAGTAGCGAAAAAGGTGGCTATGCAGCTGGAAGAAACCAACAAAAAAAGGCAGCAGCAGACCGATAAAATCGTCAAAGAGTCGAAAAAACAGATAGGCAAAATAGCCAGCCAAAAAATATTATTCGCCAACGGCAAAGACTGGACCGTCGGCATCGTCGGACTGGTAGCCGGACGCCTGGCAGATGAATATAGCCGGCCGGTTATTATCATGGGAGAAAGAGACGGTGAAATAGTCGGTTCTGGGCGGTCCATACCGGCTTTCGACATTACCAAGGCATTGATTGCTTCGCGGGGATTGCTGGAAAGGTTTGGCGGGCATGCGGCGGCTTGCGGGTTTACCCTGAAAAAGAGCAATTTAGAAAAATTTAAGAAAAAGATGGAGAGTCTGGCCGATAAGCTGATAAATAAAGAGGATATGGTAAAAAAGTTTTTTATCGACTGCGAAGCGGAATTAAGTCAGATAGACTGGGATCTCGTAGTTCAATTGGGAAATTTCGGTCCGTTTGGCGAGGGCAACCCGAGTCCGCATTTTATCGCTAACCGCTTAGAGGTTGTTGATCTGCAAAAAGTCGGCAATGACGGCAAGCATTTGCGCCTGGTCCTGCAGCAAAAATCAACTACTAGAAAAGTTATCGCTTTTGGGTTTGGTAATGGCTGGGGGAATGAGCTTAAAATCGGCGATATGATTGACATAATTTTCGAAGTATCGGTTAATGAATGGAACGGCAGCAAGGAGCTTCAATTGAAAATGAATGATTTAAAAATGTCTGAAGTAATATGAAATTCGTTTTAGGGAAAAAAATATTAGTTTTCACTGCCCATCCGGATGATGAGAGCTACGCAGCGGCCGGAACTTTATATAAAAATTTCAAGCAGGGCGGGGAAAACTACCTCTTCTGCGCATCACTGGGTGAAAAGGGAAAATCTCATTTAAAAAAAGAAATATCCGAATTAAAATTAAAGCGTGTTCGAAAAAAGGAATTATTGGCAGCCGGTAGAATACTGCATATTAAAAAAATTGTATTTGCCGGTGTCCCTGATGGCAAAATTCAGAAATACGCCAGGTTGCTTTACACAAAAGGCCTGAAAATCGCCAATAAAATTAAGCCTGATTTTATTTTAAGTTTCGGTCCAGATGGAATATCTGGCCATCTGGATCATATAGGCATCGGTAAGATTGCCAGAAAAATTGCCGGTAAGAAGCATATAAAATTTGTGACATTTGCTTTCCCGCCAGTTATTACCGGAAAAGCGTTAAAGTGGCTGGCTAGCCGCAGAAAATCAAAACATTATGCCAGGAAAATTAAATATTTGAAACCTACTTTAAAAATATTAATTGACCCAGCGATTAAAAAGAAGGCGTTGCTTAAGCATCGCAGCCAGATGGAGGGCCGGCGGTTATTTACCGGTTTTCCCGAATATGCAGTAAAAGAACTGCTAAAATCTGAATACTTTCATTAATGAATATGAGCGAAAAAAAATACGAAATTTACACAGACGGCGGCGCCAGAGGTAATCCCGGACCTGGAGGGGTTGGCGTTGTTATCTGGCAGGGGACAAAGTTGATTGGCACTTATTCGAAATTCATTGGGGTGGTGACCAATAATCAGGCAGAGTATCAGGCGGTGGTTTTGGCTCTGGAACAGGCTAAGCGTCTGGGAGCGGAGGAGCTGGATTTTTTCATTGACAGCGAATTGGTCGTTAACCAGCTGAGTCAGCGAGCGAAAGTGAAGAATAGCCAGCTGGCCACTTTGTTTGTAAAAGCCTGGAATTTGATGATCGGTTTTAAAAAAATTAGTTTCCACCATATTCCCAGGGAAAAAAATAAGGAGGCGGATAAATTAGTTAATAAAGCAATCGATTTCCGGCAATAATTATGGTTTACAACATCATTTTATTTTTAATATTGCTGTTGTTCTTCATCTTTGGGGTCAGCTGGTTTGTAGCCTCTAGAATTTGCCGTTCGCCGAGGGAATACAAAAGAGAAGAATGGAAAAAGTATGACCTGCACCCGGAAATTGTCGATTTTAATTCACCAGACGGCCTGAAACTAGCCGGGGCATTCATCCGCGGCGTTAATAAGGCGATAATTATATTATTACACGGCTACGGGCGGTCAATGGAACAGCTCTTGCCGCAGGCCAGTTTTCTGAATAAAGCCGGGTACAATATTTTTATGTTTGATTTCCGCGCTTCCGGCGGGAGCGAAGGGAAGTTCATTACCTTTGGCCAGCGCGAGCAGGCGGACTTGGTCGGTGCCATCGATTATTTGAAAAAACGCCGGGATGTCGATCTGGGCCGAACAGGCCTGCTGGGATTTTCCATGGGCGGGGCCGTGGCAATGATGAAATCAGGGGATATACCCGAAGTAAAAGCGATTGTCATCAATTCCACCTATGCGCATTTCAAAAGCGTCATCTGGATGAATTTCCAGAGGTACCTGAAAGGTTTGCCTTTCTTCCCGATCGGCTATTTAATACTCGGGATAATTAAATTTCGTACGGGCATTTACTATCCAAGAATAAATCCCATCAAATATTTAAGCAGGTTAAAAGCACGTCCACTGATGATTATCCATGGCGCGCATGACAAGAGGGTGCCGATTGAGAATGCCCTGGAATTTGCCAAAGCGGCGCCCTGGGTAAAGGAATTCTGGCTGCAGCGCGAGTCAGAACATGAGAATACTTATACAATATCCAAAGGTGAGTATGAAGATAAGGTTCTGAATTTTTTCAACAAGTACCTGCTGGAATTATAATCTATCAGGAAAATTCGAAAAAATGCCGTCAACGCTAAGCTGCCGGATTTTTTTTATTTCGTCCGGTTCATTAACCGTATAAATAAAAAGTTTTAGCCCCGCCAAATGGATTTTCTCGGTAATTTTCCGTGAAACGAATTTTTTTGAAAGGTGGATGGATTTTACGCCAATTTTTTTCGCTTTTTGCAGGAAAAATAAGCGAGGCCGGGTATAAATGATTCCCGTCCAAATATCAGGAGCTAATCCATGGAATTGTTCCAGCTTAGGCCGATCGAATGATGAAACGATAAAATCGGATAATTCCCATTTTTTTGAGGCGATTTTTTTTACGATCAAATCCGCCAATGGCTTGGCCGTACCTTTACCTTTAAGTTCGATATTTACTTTTGATTTTCCGTCAATCAAATCCAGAACCTCATCTAGAGTCGGGATTTTTTCGCCCAGGCCGGCATCAAATGTTTTAATTTTTTCCAGGCTCATTCTAACGATTTCACCTGAACCATCGGTGGTTCTGTCAACTTTTTCATCGTGGATGACTACTAATTCCCCAGTTTGGCAGCGGTGAATGTCGAATTCAATAGCATCAACTTTTAATTCCAAAGCTTTTTTAATGGAAAGCAGGGTATTTTCCGGCGCGTAGCCGGCCGCGCCCCGGTGGCCGATTTTATAAAAGTTTTGCATATTTTCTTTATTGTACCATGTATAATTGGGTGTTGACAAAATACCCTTATTTCGCTATTATCAAAATTAAGCCTAAGTAAGCTGGATGATCGCCCCCCACACCAATACATTAGAATTACTCATTATTTCAGAATATATTTTTACGTATTGGTGTGGGGGGAGGAAAGTCCGAACACCCTCCGGCTAATAAGCCGGAGAAGCGGGTAGTCGCTAAGGGCGACCGGAAGTAAGATTTTTGAAAGTGCTATAGCATTTTAAAAATTTGAAGTCCAGGGAGAGTGTCACAGAGACAATACCGCCCCCACACCTTTCGCATGCCTCTAATTCAATAAGAGAAGCTATAATATAATGATGATGCGAAAGGTGTGGGGGTAAGGGTGAAAAGCGGTGAGGTAAGAGCTCACAGGCTGGCCAGGCGACTGGCTAGTATGAAAAACCCTATCCGGTGCAAAACCAAATAGGCCCCACACCAATTCTGTTTATAGATATATTTGCTAGTTGATAAATGGAATTGGTGTGGGGCGGGTTGGTTGCTTGAGCTCGATAGCAATATCGGGCCTAGATAGATGGTCATCGCCCCCACACTAATAAGTTGAAAATTTCAATTTATTAGTGTGGGGGTACAGAATTCGGCTTACAGGTTTGCTTAGGCTTATTAAAAAATATCGATTAATGAACAAGTCTGAATCAATATTTAGCGTGGTTTTATTACCTGTTGATTATTTTATGATCATCCTGGCAGGCTTTTTTGCATACCAGTTACGTTTCTTTTCTTTTTTTACCGATCTCAGGCCGGTAGTTACCGAAATCATATTCAAGCCTTATGCCAATATATTATTTTTCGTTCCGCTGGTTTTTTTAATAATTTTCGCTTTAACCGGTTTGTATGCCATAAAGAATACGAGACGCCTATTTGATGAAGTAACTGCGATCTTTATTGGTTGCACGGCCAGCATTGCCATCGTCATTATAATAATTTTTTTCCAGCGGGAGCTTTTTTCCTCCCGCTTTATCGTCTTATTCGGCTGGGGACTGTCAATATTATTGGTAACTTTGGGACGCCTGATCGTACGCAGTATTCAGAGAAATTTATTGAAAAAAGGCATCGGATTTCATAATGTCGTGATTATCGGCAAGAACCAGACCACGGAAGACATTATCAGCCAAATATATAAATTTCCCTCCCTCGGCTATAAAATAATCACTCGCTTTGACCAATTTGACGAATCCGCACAGCAACAATTGACCGAAAAAATGAAAACTGTCCAAATCGATGAAATTATCCAGCTGGACACCCAATTGGCCAAGGAGCAGATGCTTTTTATCAGGGATTTTTGCAGCGAACACCATATAACTTTCAAATACGCTACCGATTTATTCGAAGTCCAGCCAACACACATTGAAGTGCGGACAATCGCTGATATACCTATTATTGAAGTTATCAGGACGAGACTTGACGGCTGGGGCCGGATATTCAAAAGAATATTCGATATCATAATTTCCTCCTTATGCATAATCATTCTTTCTCCATTTTTTCTGCTGATAGCAATTTTAATAAAAATTGATTCCCAGGGCGAGGTATTCGTCAAGCTGCAGCGGGTAGGCGCTAAAGGCAAAACTTTTACTCTGTATAAATTCCGTTCTATGGTAAAAAACGCCCATTTACTGAAGAAAGATCTGCTTAATAAAAATGAAAGATCCGACGGTCCATTGTTTAAAATAAAAAATGATCCCCGCATCACCCGCGTGGGCAGATTTCTGCGAAAAACCAGCCTGGACGAATTTCCTCAGCTAATTAATGTTTTAAAAGGGGAAATGAGCGTGGTCGGACCGCGTCCGCACGAGCCGGAAGAGGTCTCCAGATACGAAAGCTGGCATAAGAAGCTTTTAACCATTAAGCCTGGCATGACCGGTTTAGCGCAGATTTCCGGACGTTCAGATTTAAAATTTGAGGATGAGGCAAAACTAGATATTTATTATATTGAAAATTGGTCTCCAAAATTAGATTTACAGATAGTATTAAAAACGTTTTTTGTAGTGCTAGCAGCCAAAGCAGCCAGTTAAAAAATATGAAAATTGCCTTAGTGCATGACCATCTGAATCAATTGGGAGGAGCAGAACGCGTCCTTAAGGTATTCTGTGAAATGTTTCCCCAGGCGCCGGTGCATACCTTGATTTATGATGAAAAAAATACCCAGCATGTTTTTTCTGATTATAAAATCATAGAATCATTCATCACCCGTTTTCCTATGGCTCGCAAGAAATTCAGGTGGTATTTGCCGATGATGGTGCCGGCGACTGAAAGTTATGATTTATCTGGCTATAACGTAGTTTTATCGGACAGTTCCGGCCTGGCTAAAGGCGTGCTGACATCGCCAAAAACAATGCATGTCTGCTATTGCCATACGCCGACCCGCTATCTCTGGAGCGATCATAATGAAATAATCGATAAGCTTGAGCGCGTTAAGCTTATCGGCAGGTTTTCTCAGCTATACAGGAGTTATCTGAGAATGTGGGATCGCCTGGCAGCGGACAGGGTAGATTTTTTTATCGCTAATTCGCAGTTCGTCGCCAGAAGGATAAAAAAATATTATCACCGCGATAGCGTGGTAATAAACCCGCCCATCAATATAAAACGTTTTTCCGTCAGCCGTGAAATAGGCGATTATTACCTGATAGTCTCCCGTTTGAGGCCATATAAAAAAGTGGATATAGCCATCCAGGCATTCAATAAACTGGGATTGCCTCTCTATATTATCGGTGAAGGAGGGGAATACGACAGGCTGAAAGCCATAGCCAAGCCTAATATCAAGTTTTTAGGCTTTGTTTCCGATCAGGAAGTGATCAAGTGTTTATCTCACTGCCGCGCATTCATCCATCCGCAGGAGGAGGATTTCGGCATTACGCCAGTAGAAGCGATGGCCTGCGGCCGGCCGGTTATTGCCTATGAAGCGGGTGGAGCGCTGGAAACGGTTATCCCCGGCAAAACGGGAGTTCTTTTTGATGAACAGTCCTGGGAAGCGCTGGCCGACACGATAATCCATTTCAGGCACGAGGATTTTAATCCCGAAGAAATACGCCGGCACGCTGAAAAGTATGACATTGAAGAGTTTAAGCAAAGGATCAATGCGTTTATTGAAGAGTCTTGGCAAAAGTTTAAATATAAGTAATAATTAAAGGTGCTAAGAGCGTATTGGCCGGCATTTTCTCAATGAATCCGCATATAAATAATCTATAAAAATATCGCTATGTCCATACTAAAAAAATATCGCTGGCTGATAATAATCATTACTGCAGTTTCCCTGATTGCCACGTTTTTATTTTCTTATCTGCGTCCGGTATTTTATGACACTTCAATCTCTTTTTCCATTAATAGGATAAATAAGCAGGAAACCACCGAGTATCAGTACGACGGTTATTACGCCATTCAGGCCTCTGATTTATTTTCCCAAACCGTGATGAGCTGGTTTATGACTCCGTCGGTGCTGCTGGAGATGTATGACAGTGCTAAGATTGATCCGCAAATAACTACTATTTCCTCATTTACCTCGCGCTTCAAGACCAAGAAATTTTCACCGCAAAATATCGTGGTTAACTATAAGGAACGCGACCACAATACAGCTGAAAAAATCGGTCAGGCAATAATCAGTATCGTAGAAACAAAAGCTGCAGCTTCAAATCAAACCTCAGACAATAAATCAGTATTCGAGGTAGTCGGATCAAAACCGGTAATTGTCGAAGACAAGCCGAATATCTGGCTGAATGTTGTCCTGGGCTTTATCGCCGGCTTGATTATCAGCCTGGCCATTGCATATTTAGCGGAATATTGGCATAAAGAAGAAGGCATAGAGAGCCGACAAGTATAACATGCGAATTGGCATTGATATAAGAACTTTCGTTGAACCCTTCCCGTCAGGGGTTACTGAATATACCTATCAAATCATTCGTCATTTACTGATGCGAGATAAGGCCAATACTTATCTGTTTTTTTATAATTCGCTGAAGAAAATTGATGACAGATACAAGTCATTGTTCAATGAAAAAAATGCGGTTTTGAAGGAATTCCACTGGCCGAGTAAAGCATTCAACTCCTCATTGTTTTTTCTAAAGAAACCTGAACTGGATTCTCTGTTAGGAGGAGTGGATTTGTTTTTTATGCCTAATCTTAATTTTTGGCATTTTTCAGCCAAATGCCGTCTGGTGCTGACAGTCCATGACCTTTCATTTTTCCAAAGCTCATTTTATACTCGAAAAGCTTATTATTGGCATAAATTTATCGGACCTGAGGAAGCCTTGCGCCGGGCTGATAAAATTATCGCCGTATCATCAAGTACGAAATCAGATCTGGAAACGCGTTATCAAATATCTCCAAAAAAAATTTCCGTCATACCCCTCGGTGTTGATATGGATTTCAGCGATGAAGTCGATCAAATAAAATGCGAAGAATTAAAGAATAAATTTAATTTAAATAAACCGTTCATTCTATATCTGGCCACCGTTGAAAAAAGGAAAAATATTGAAGGACTTCTGCAGGCCTGGAAAATTGCGGGCCAGACGGAATATGATTTGGTTATTGCCGGTAAAGTGGACAAAAAAACCGTTAAAATTTGCCGAGGCACCGAAAAAATTATCGGCTACGTCAGCGATCAGGAAAAAAAGGCGCTGTATAAAACGGCTAAGGCATTCATTTACCCTTCATATTATGAGGGATTCGGATTGCCGGTGCTGGAAGCCATGGCCGCCGGTACTGCAGTTATTACCAGCCACGGCACTTCATTGCCGGCTATCAGCGGCGGTACGGCCATATTGATAGATCCCTATAATCCCCAGGAAATCGTTGCCGCGATCAAGCAGGTTATGACCAATGATATTTTTCGCGAAAAAATCGCTAAAAGAGCGAAAGAATGGGTCAGGCAGTTTACCTGGGAAAATACCGCAGAAAAAACATTGGAAATTTTAACTTCTAAATAATTATGAGGATTGGCATCGACGCCCGTTTTTACGGATCATTCGGCAAAGGACTCGGGCGGTACACCGAAAAACTGATAACTCATCTGGAAAACCTGGATGAGAAAAATGAGTATTATATTTTTTTGCGCAAAGAAAATTGGGCATCTTTTCAGTCGGCTAAAAGCAATTTCAGGAAGGTACTGGCTGACTACCGCTGGTATAGTCTGTCAGAGCAGATTTTTTTACCATTGAAGATCTGGTCGTACCATCTGGATGTCATGCACTTCCCTCATTTTAACGTGCCCTTATTGTATTTTGGCCGTTTCGTGGTGACTATTCATGATCTGATTATCACCAAATATCCTACGCAAAGAGCGACTACTCTCGGACCAATATTATATAAAATTAAGCAGTTCGGCTATAAAGTTATCATCAGAAGCGCGGTCAAGAAAGCCAGAAAAATAATCACTGTTTCCCAATATACAAAATCGGAGCTGATGAAATATTTTAATATTACCGCAGATAAAATATTGATTACTCATGAAGCCGTTGAACCGCCGTCAGAGAATTTCAGGAGCGAAGAGTTTGTTCTGAGCAAATACAGGATTAAAAAACCATTTATTTTATTTGTCGGCAATGTTTACCCCCATAAAAATATTGAGGGGCTGCTGCGGGCTTTTAAAAAAATATTGGAGAAAAATCAGGAATATTATCTGGTACTAGTAGGCAAGGACGATTATTTTTATAAAAAAATTAAAAGAGAAGTGGCTTTTAATGACTTGGAGCAAAAAGTAATTTTTACCGGGTTTGTCACCGATGAAGACCTGCCGGGCTTATATAAAAACGCTAAAATTTACGCTTTTCCTTCATTTTGCGAAGGATTCGGCCTGCCGGCCCTGGAAGCGTGTTCTTATGGACTGCCAGTGGCGGCCAGCAATAATTCATGCCTGCCGGAAATTTTGGGCAAGGCAGCGGTATATTTTGACCCGTATAACGTTGATAACATGGCGGAAGTGATCAGTAAGTTATTAAATAGCGAAAGCTTAATAGAAAAATTGCGTAAATTGGGCATTAAAAAATCAAAAGAGTACAGCTGGGACAGGCTGGCCAAATCTACCCTGGAATTGTATAATTCAATATAATACGTTAAATCGCAGTTATTAAGTTTTATTAACAAAAAGGGATGAAACGGCATAATATAAACACGAATAAATTCAATATTCTGGGAAATAATTCAAACCCAAAAAATCTGCATGTCCCGAAAGCCAATATCATTGATTTGCGCAAATTTGCTGAAACTGAAAAACCCGAGGAAATAAAAGAAAAAAAAGGATTATCTTTTCAGAAATTTTTCGGGAATTTCAAACTGCCTAAAAAAACTGAAAAGCAAGATACCGGCAGGCGTGAAGCAGCGGAAAAAGTGATTGTTTCCAGGAGTTTTCAGCCGCCAGCCAGCCAGCTGCCCAGACCGGAAGAAAAACCCGCACCCATACCCCCGCCGGTGCAAAAAAAACCAAAAAGAGAGAATAAAGTGACGGAAGAAAAACTGGAATTATTGAAATTCCAACTGGCGCCGGGCTGGAACAGGAAGCTGGCTTATTTCATCATGGCTTGCGTTATCATTGTCCTGCCGATTTTTTTATTTGGATTTTACAAGAGCGCCAGTGCCGCTAAAGGCAAGGTGCTTGGCATTTCGACGGAAGCCTATAAGAGCCTGATGGCAGCCGGCAATTCAATAACCTCATCTGATTACGAAACAGCGCAGGCGCAGTTCAGTCAGGCAACGAATTATTTTGTTTCAGCGCAGCAGCAGCTGGATGAAGTCGGTTCGTTCGTTATACAGCTGACAAAGATCGTCCCTAACAAAGCAAAGAGCGCGCAATACCTGTTGGCTGCCGGCAGCCAATTATCGCAGGCCGGTTCGGTAATAACCGAGCTATTAGGCAATATCTCCAATATCGACCTCAACGTTCTGGGCGGAGATAATGAATCATCATTAATACAATATTTACTATTAGTGCGAGAAAAAATAGCCCCTCTGCAGCAGGAAATCAGCGCGGCTGCTGAAAGTATCAAGAACGTCAGGATAAAAGATATCCCCGAGGAGTATCAGCCGGAAATTAGCAAGATTCAGACGTTGCTGCCAGCCATTCAAAAAAGCTCAGACAGCTATGTATCTCTGGCAGATATGATGCTGGAAGTGCTGGGCCATAATAAATCAATGCGTTATCTGCTGATTTTTCAGAATAACCGGGAGTTGAGGCCGACCGGCGGATTTATCGGCTCGATTGCGTTAGTGGACATCAATCAGGGTAAAATTACCAATCTGGAAGTCCCCGGAGGGGGAGTGTATGATATTGCCGGGCAGCTCCAGGAGAAGATTGTCGCTCCGAAGCCATTGTGGCTGGTAAATCCGCACTGGAATATTCAGGATGCCAATTGGTTCGTTGATTTTCCTACGTCAGCCAGGAAGATTGAATGGTTCTACGAAAGAGCGGGCAGGGCGACTGTTGACGGCGTGATTTCACTGACGCCGACAGTCGTTGAAAAATTGCTGGACATAACTGGTCCGATAGAAATGAAAGATTACGGAGTGACGGTCACCTCGGACAATTTCGTGCGTGAAGCCCAATACTGGGCGGAAGTTCAGTATGACAGGGAAGAAAATAAGCCGAAAAAGTTCATCGGTGATTTATTGCCAATACTACTAGACAAGATATTCCAGACGGATAAGGATAATATAATAAAGGTAGTATCAGCTTTTGGCGATTCCATAAATTCCAAGGATTTTCTGCTCTATTTCAATGATGAAGAACTGCAGAAAAAAATCACTGATTTAAACTGGGACGGGGGAGTAAAAAGCACTGCCAAGGATTATCTGAACGTTGTCAGCACTAATATCGGTGGAGGGAAAACTGATCAGGTAGTCGATCAATTCATTAAACATGACATTAGGATCGGAGACGATGGCACGGTCACCGATACTGTTACATTGAAGAGAGTGCATAATGGAAATCCGCGTGATCGCTGGGAAGGCCAGGCCAATGTTTCATACGTCAGGTTTTATGTCCCCTATGGCAGTAAATTAATTGAAGCCAAGGGTTTTACCGATATCCCTTCTTTTCGCTTTAAGCTGCCGGATACAGACGCCACGCCTGATTCGGACCTGGAATCAATTGAAAAAGACGCTATCATGGATGAAGCAAATAATACCCGATTGACTACGGAATTTGGCAAGACGGTTTTTGGCAACTGGATGACGGTTGATCCTGGGCAGGCGGCTGAAGCCAGCATTACCTATACGCTGCCTTTTACCGTTTTGCCAGGAGGTTTATTTAATAATACCGATGATTACAGCCTGCTGATTCAGAAACAGCCTGGTGTATTGAATGATTTTTACGCCGGGACAGTAATTTTGCCTGAAAAATATAAGATCGCCTGGTGTCCTGATACCGTCAGCGCTGACGGTCAGAATCTGTCGTTTATCACGGATTTAGTTACAGATAAATATTTTGGTGTGTTAATAAAGAAGTAATTAGTCTAACTTTAGCCAAAAATTAATATAATGTGGATATCTCCCCTTGACAGAAAATGTCTGGGGGTATATTATTATCAGTTAAATTCAATATTTCTTGTTCATTTTAAATCAGCAAAAATACTCTTTGAGGAGAGAGTAACAAATAATAAATCTTAAGAAAGATCATGTGGCAGGGGTGGTGGTTTTGATAAGGTTTATTATTACAACAACCAATAACTCAAGCAAAAAACGAGCTCTTCTCAAGGAAAAGTCCGTTTTTTGTTTATCCAGTTTCTACCTTGAAAATTTTGGAGAAAGGAAAAGGGGGGATTAGTTAAGAGATATCAATAGGATTAGCATGTTTCTGGTTTCGACTAGAATATTACTAATTCTGATATCTGGTCCGTCGGCCATATTTATATGGCCAAAGGCGAACCTACTAACCTCCTTCTCCTTTCTTAGAAAAATGCGGGAAGCTACTTACACCGCGGTTATTCATACCGGAGGAGAGAATGGCTGTAAAGCCGTTGCGTGATCAGTATACACTACTGATTAACAATACGGACTGAACTCGTTTAGAGCTCAGAGGCGGGTGCAAATCCTTCTTCCCGCGCCAAAAATGGATCTTTATCACCTCATCTTACTCGTTACTTGCTTTTAGCCGCACACCAAGGGACAGTTGCAACTCAGTAGCTGTCCTCCCTTCTCCAGCGGGCAATAGCCCCGTGTTATTGTCTGCTGAATAAGGGAAGTTTATGAGAAGGCAACCAAGGGTTTCCTTCTCATCACTCATCCTTCCGTAAAGGAATACCTCGTCCCGACGTGAAGTCGATGACTCGGCATAAATTATTTTAAATTGTCAGTAAACATCATTTAGTTTAGGACATCCCGCCCGACTGCTTCGCATTCGAAGCGGGCGCGGTATAACCCAAGGTTCGTGATGATTAAAAGAAAGTAATGTAAATTAAAAATTTTCAAAGAGAGAAAAGGAGGGCTATTCAAAAGGATATCATATAATGGCAATAGCGCTTGGTGCGAACTAAGAGTTAACTGCCATTGATACCCGGTCCGGTGACTGCTTCCATGTAGTCAAAACCGTGCCACTTAGCCTCTTCCTCTTTCTTTGAAAAAATGAGTTAATTGTTTTTAGGAGTAAATATATTAATAATTTTCCGCCTCTTTTTTCCAGCGGGTAATGGTCAAGTACCATTGGCTGCTGAAAAAAGAGAAAATTGCTAGATCATTGACTTGTTTACGGAGGTTTCAAATGAACTTCATTCTACCGCACATCCTGCTATTTGCCGTTATTGGGCTGGCAGTAGGATACCATAAGTATGGTGAGGGAATCTGGTATGCGTTTAAATATTCCCTTTATCAAGATGGGATTTACTATGTCGCGGCCGGATCATTAACACTGGTATGGTTAATAGCTGTGCCATCTCTCTATGTCATCTTCGGTGTCATGTACTTTTACCTGATACTGGGATGTATTAGAACGGAGATGGAATTGGCTTAATATTCCCCAATCACAATCTGCTGCAGTTTGAACATTCAGGAGATTAAATCAAGATTTAAACCAAGAATATTTGGAGGCAACATGCGACTTGTTGTAAACCTCGGTGGCATAACCTTAGATAAGGTTGTGCTGCCTACGCTAGGGCCTAATGAGGAGTTCTCGGTAGGCCGATTAGATACGTGCGGGCTGGTGCTCAGTCAGCGCGGTGTCAGCCGACTGCATGCGGTCATCGTCTGGAATGGTACTGATTACATGATACGTGATCAGAATTCAAAAAATGGTACTTTTGTGAATGATAAGCAGATCATTGATCACGTTCTGGCTGTTGGCAACGTGATTGAGATCGCCAATTATCAGATAGCGGTTGCAGCTTAATTGGGCGGCCGTCGACTGATAAAAAGAAGTCGAATTAACCCCAGGACACGTAGTGACCTGGACATATAATGAACCTGTGGTGGAGGCAGGATGCTCTAAGTAATCGCAAGGGTCAAATACGGTAGCCCTTATCATGGATCGAAATGCCGATCACGGTGGCTCCGTGGAACTGAACAGCTATGTGAGAAGATATTACAACAGTAATATTCTTCTCACTCTTTTCCAGGATTGAAAATTTTTTTCAGAACTGAAAAAGGGAAATTTATTTCCTGCCTTTATGCCAGCCGGGTATGGAGTTATACTCGATTGAGATAAAAGAAAAATGGTACATAAATAATCAATCATCACTTAACCGTCCCAGGAGGGACAAGGAGTCAACATGAGTAAGCGGGCTCTGGCAGCGCTGTGGACAGTATCAGTGGCGTGCAACATCGCCATGATCTGTGCCTTAATTAACGGCTGACACCAGTCGACGAAAGTGATGATTCGGGAGCCAAAAGAACATTTGTTCTTCATGAACATTTTATTCTCTCGGCTCCCATCACTTTTTCAGACCATGAAAATCAATTATCGTGGGTTGAAAAAGAGAAACTTTTCTTTTATCCCAGTACACCTACGGCGGATTGAGATAAAAGAAAAATAGTTCATAACATTAACCCTATTTCAGGAGAATATCATGAAGAAATGGTACGCGTGTGCATTGCTGATAGTGATTATGGCGGCTATCAATATCACTGGTTGTGCAACTCATCGAGAATTGCTTGAACCTACTGGAGTTTTCGGTGAACATTATTTGCGCGTTTTTCCCAGTGAAAGTTCTATCAACGGTTCATTTGAAGGAGGATTCTTTTTCGGATGTGGGAGTGCCTCTGGGAAGGTATCTACCGAAAAGAGCATTCGCTTCACGTGGTCACCGAAACCAGATGTTTATGTGGTTACGCTAATTCCCGAAAAAAAGATTCGGATGGTTCGGGACAGCACGAAGATTGTTCCGACTGTGGAATTCAAGTTTCGCGAGTATTGGCTTGATAGTTGGCTTTTAGCCGGAATTTCGAGTGATATGCTTGAAAATGTTAATCTATTATTTGACGATGAAAACTTTCAAGTATTTATTGTTCGTATTTCTCCGGAAACGTTAAAACGTGAAACGTGCTTACCTCAAACTTTCTCACCTCAAACGTAGTATCTATCTCGGCATTGTCGAGCAATAGTATTGTTCAAAAGGCAGGTATAAGACAGTCGCTTATAAGCAATTTGTCGCCTGCCTCCCTTTTCCGCGGCATAAGACCATCTTGTGCAGTGAAAAAGGGAAATGATTGGGTAATAGACTTGACAAACTAAAAAACAAGGAATATCCTAGCGGTGCTAACCTATTTAACCATGTGTTTATAGGTTGGCATAAAAAAGCTGTTGGTTATAATATTTAAGGAAATCAGGTTGGTAAGCAGGGCTCTGCTTTTCAGCAGGGTAAAATCTCTCTCCTCAATCCTGGATTTATTCAGGATTTCTACTTACAAATTTGCATGACCATATATATTTAGCCGGCAGCTTTTTTATTGTAGGAAACCCGTTTTTTAAAAAGTGGTTTCCTATCCTTTCCGTAAAATATAATGTTTACCTCGGCCCGGGACCTTATAACCTGTAGCCTCGGCATTTTTATTTATAAAAGGACACCTAATGGCAAGCGTGAGTGGGTATATAACCGAGATGTCTCCACTCGTCCTCCCGCCACAGGCGGGATGACTCGGTCGACATGACAATCGTAAGTGGTTAATTAGGTGTGGTTTGCGATCCAATAACGTCCGTCACTTCGACTGACCCCGTCATCTGACGGGGGAACGGAGAAGTCTCGGTTTAGAATTAACAACGTTAATAGTGTATAACAGAGACCTCTCCACTCGCCCCCGCCTTTGGCGGGGGTTTCGGTCGAGGTGACAGGCATAAGCTGCCATGACAAGTGTGAGTTGAAATGATATGCTGATTTATTTTTTTTAGTTGAAGCTTACTTTTAAGCATTAAAAGGTTCGCGATGATTTAATATTTGAAAATAATTATTAATGCATTTTACGACACACTTTTTTATATATAGTGGGCTTGTTTTTTTCGCAAAAAGTTGGTATAATTTTCACATTATGTGGTCAAAAATATGGTTTAAATTAACCACCACCTTAACTGGCGGTGCAATTATTATAGCCGCTTCATCTGTTGGCAGCAGATTCCTAGGATTGATACGGGACAGGTTGCTGGCAGCAAAATTCGGGGCGGGCAATGAGCTGGATATTTATTATGCCGCCTTTCGAATACCGGATTTAGTTTTTAATGTGCTGGTATTGGGTGCGCTTTCCGCCGCATTCATCCCGATATTCATTCAGTACATACAAAAAGCCAAGGAAAATCCGGAAGCAAAAAATGAAGTTTGGTATCTGGTAAATTCATTACTGAATATTTTACTCATAGGACTCGTTTTTTTCGGAATCCTGTTTTTTATTTTCGCTCCGCAAATCATCCCGCTGATTGCCCCAGGTTTTGATATGCAGAAGCAGATTGTTACCGTAAAAATGACCAGAATCATGCTTGTCTCCATCGTATTTTTCGGCATCAGCAATATTTTAACCGGAGTATTGAATTCATTCAAAAGGTACATCAATTTTGCCTTTGCGCCGGTCATGTATAATATTGGATTAATCCTGGGCATCAGTGTTTTTGTAAAATATTACGGAATTTATGGTTTAGCCTATGGCGTAGTTCTTGGCTCGCTGCTTCATTTGCTAATCCAGCTGCCAGGCGCAATTAAATTGGGCTTTCGTTACAAATTTGTTTTTGATACCAAGCACGCCGGTGTCAGAAATATCGGCAAGCTGATGCTGCCGAGGACTTTTGGTCTGGCAGTCGGGCAGGTTGATCAGCTGATCAGCGTTATCATTGGTTCCACGTTGGCCGCCGGTTCGGTGGCAATTTTTACATTTGCCAATAATCTGCAAAGCTTTCCGATCAATGTATTCGGAGTGTCCGTGGCCGTGGCCTCTTTTCCTTTTTTAAGTGAAGCCTTTGTGCAGAAAAAGAACCAAGTTTTTATTGAGCACTTTTCAGAAAGTTTTCGCCGTATTTTATTCGTGGTAATTCCCATTTCCGTACTGATACTTTTACTGCGCGCCCAGCTGGTCAGGGTAATCCTGGGCACTGGCGCTTTTGACTGGAATGATACTTATCTGACCGCACAAACGCTGGGCATATTTTCTTTATCATTATTTGCCCAGAGCGTCATTCCCTTATTAGCGCGTTCTTTTTATGCCTGGCAGGATACAAAAACTCCGGTAAAAGTCGCTCTGGTCAGCGTGGCGATGAATATCATCGGCGCTTTGATATTTACCAGATTTTTGGGCGTCATGGGCCTGGCTTTATCTTTTACGATCTCCAGTTTTATAAATATGATATTGCTGCTTGTATTCCTGCGCTCAAAAGTAGGCAATTTGGACGATAAGAGGATAATCATCTCTACCCTGAAAATAGTAGTAATCTCTGCCATGATGGGTGCGCTGGTTATTGCCGCGAAATATTTTTTGGCGTTGGGAGTAAATATGCAGACTTTCGTTGGTATTTTTATCCAGGGCTTGGGAGCAGGCATTTTCGGCATCTGCAGCTATTTAGTCTTAGCCTTATTATTCAAATGTGAAGAAGTAAAAATAATAGTAAATTGGCTGTTAAAAGCCAGGCATCAATTATTTAACAACAAAAAATCAAAAAATATCCAACCGGAAAAAAATAATGAATAAAATTCGAAATTTTTGCACCCCGCACAACAGCTCCTCTTCGACTTCGCTCAGTGTCGCAGTATGCGGGGCAAGTCGTCGCTGATATAATCCGTTTCGCAGAATTCATCGTTATTTTCTATGTTTAATAAAATTCGAAATTTTTGCATCATCGCGCATATTGACCATGGCAAGTCCACATTGGCTGATCGGTTTTTAGAAGTTACGGAAACCGTCAATAAGCGCGATATGCGAGATCAGCTGCTGGATCAGATGGAGCTGGAAAGGGAGCGGGGGATTACTATAAAATTGCAGCCCGTCCGCATGCTATACCAGGGATATATTCTGAATCTGATTGACACTCCTGGGCATGTTGATTTTTCTTATGAAGTTTCCCGCTCATTGGCCGCAGTTGAGGGAGCTATTTTGCTGGTAGATGCTACCCAGGGAATTGAAGCCCAGACTCTAGCCAATCTTTATCTGGCCATGGAGCAGGATTTAGTAATTATTCCGGTAATAAATAAAATTGATCTGCCAAATGCGAAAGTCGAGGAAGTTACGCAGGATTTAGTAAAATTATTGGGTGTTTCAAAAAGCGATATCCTGACTGTTTCCGCTAAAACCGGGGAAAATGTCAAAGTAATTTTACAGGCAGTAATTAAAAAAGTACCCCCGCCGACAGGCGAACTGGAAAATCCTTTACAGATTTTGATTTTTGATTCATTTTTTGACGAATTTAAGGGAGTTGTGGCTTTCGGCAGGGTAATGAATGGCGAAGTAAAAAAAGGCGATAAGCTGCTTATTATGGGCAGCAAGAAAGACACCGAGTGTCTGGGTGTGGGAATTTTTAAGCCCATGCTGGAGGAAACTGATAAACTTTCAGCTGGGGAAATTGGCTATTTGTTGACAGGGTTGAAGGAGGTTTTGCATTCCAGAGTAGGCGATACTATTACCTTATTGAAGCGGCCGGCAAGCCAACCCCTGCCAGGCTACAAAATTTTGAAGCCCATGGTTTTTGCGGGAATTTACTGCAAAGAGGGTGATGATTTTTCACACTTGCGGGACGCACTGGAAAAAATCACGCTTAATGATTCTTCAATTATCTATGAGCCAGACCATTCAGAAGCTCTGGGTTTTGGTTTTCGCTGCGGTTTTTTAGGGATTTTGCATCTGGATATATTTCAGGAGAGATTGACGCGCGAGTACAACATGCATTTGATTGTAACAGCGCCTTCAGTCGCCTATAAAGTGATTTTAAGCGAAGCCGGTTTTCAGTCGTATCGCCGCAAGGATAAGTCGTTCATAAATAGGGAAATTACCATCACTAGCCCTCTGCAACTGCCGGAAAAAATGCACACAGAAAAAATCACTGAGCCCTGGGTGACCCTGGATATTGTGACGCCAACGGCTTATTTAGGGAATGTTATGACCTTAGCCCAGGAGAAACGGGCAGAATTCATTAATACCGAGTATCTGGATGAACAAAAAGCGGTCATGCACTACAATCTTCCGTTAGCTAGTATTTTAGTGGATTTTTATGATAAACTGAAGAGTGTCAGTGCCGGCTACGCCTCAATGAATTATCAATTTTTAGAATATCGCACTTGCGATGTCATCAGGCTCGATGTATTGGTTGCGCAAGAACCGGCTGAATCGCTGGCAACCATTGTTTACACTGATGAGGCCTTCCAGGTCGGACGAAAAATCGTGGAAAAATTAAAGGACGTTTTACCCCGCCAGCTCTTTGAAGTCAAAATTCAGGCGGCCATCGGCAGCAAGATTATCGCTTCCAGCCGGATCCCTCCGCTAAGAAAAGACGTCACCGCAAAATTATATGGCGGCGACGTTTCCCGGAAGAGAAAATTATTGGAAAAACAGAAAAAAGGGAAAAAAAGGATGAAGCAGATGGGAAAAGTAGAGATACCCCAGGAAGCTTTTTTGGCGATATTAAAAAGATAAAGCAGGCAGGACCGTGAAGAACACCATGCTTAAAACGCCGATGATTACTATGACAATCCAGATTACCCTTATAACCTTCTTTCGTTTCATAAATATATATGTTTGAAGATAAACTAATTAAAAATCTTAAGGAAAATGAGGAGCCAGTGGCGGTTATCAGAAAATTCTGGCTGGTTTTTCTCGGCAGGATATTACTGTCAATGATATTTATTATAGCACCTTTTTTCTTTTTGTATCCACTCTTGAAATGGTCAAATTGGGGTTTGCTCGTATTTGCGGCAATATCAGTGTTTGGAATTATGATTGCCTTGAGAACTTTTATTGTTTATTCATTCAACGTTTTTATCATAACCAACCAAAGGATAATAGACATAGACCAGCGCGGTTTTTTTGACCGGACGGTTTCTGAGACCACTTACAATAAGATTCAGGACGTCAGTTTCAGAATTAAAGGGGTAATGCAGACATTATACCATTACGGCAGCATTATTGTGCAGACGGCCGGCGCGCAAGCAAATATTGAGCTGAGCGGGATCAAGGATCCGGAAAGGATCCAGCAGACTATCATCGAGTTGCAGAAGGAGAATAGGGATGATAAGAATATTACGGCCGAAGAAATTATAAATATTTTACGCCGGGTGAACGATGGCGGCGCTAAAGAGACCACTGAAAAAAAATAAATTATGTTTTTTAACCGATTCCTCCCATATTTAAGCAGTTTGCTGGTAGTAATATTTTTTGAAATCTGGTCAGTCAGCCACGGGTTGTTTTATTATATCGTTTCAATTAACGTTTGTATAATAGTTTTGACAATTTGGTCGCTGACTGGCAGAAAATTCAAAAGTAAATTATTCTGGAATTTTCTTTCAACGCCACTTTTTTTAGTTGCCGGCAGTCAGGTATTTTTTACTCTGATTGACTCGATAGTTATTCAGCAGGTTTTTATTTTTCTGATTGGCATATTATTTTTTTTGGTATTGAAAAATTTATTTAAATTTTTAAATCAGGATAAAAGCTATCAGCCATATGCACTGGAAAATCTATATGGCTACATTAACATGGTCATTTTATTTTTATTTTATGCCAGCTTTTTTGGGTTGTCATTATTCATGAACTGGCCATCGTGGTTATTTAGTATCGTAGTATTTGTAATTTCCGGTTTTTTGTACATGCGTACGTTGTGGTCATATAAAATTGAGTGGCGAAAAAGCAAATTTTTTATTTTATTAGTTGGCGTCCTGATGTCTGAATCTTATTTTGTCTTTAGTTTTTTACCGACAAGTTTTCTATTTAATGGGCTATTCCTGGCAATAATTTATTATTTGGTGATGAATTTATCCAGGGATTTTTTAAGGAATAATTTAAATAAGCAAAATATAAGAACTTATATTATAATCAGCGCTACTTTAGGTGTCTTTTTACTGGCCACCGCTAAATGGTATTAATAAATAATAAATAAATATGAAATCAAAAATCAGTCCAACTTCCCCGAAATCCAGCATAAAAAAAGAGGACAGTCTGAAAAATTTATACTCCGATGAGTTAAATAAAATTGAAAAACCCCAAAAAAAACGTACCAGTACCATTGCCATCATCTTGCTGGCCATATTTTTCGGGTTATTAGCGGGTGTCCTGAGTCAAATTATTTTGTTTACTTACGGCTCTTCAATACCAATAATTGATAAATTAAATATATTCAATAATACAACGCAAACTTCTATTATTGTCGGGAGCGGTAAGAACCAGTCTGCTAACGTGGCTCAGGTAAATCAGCAATCTCAGAAGATTTCCGCCACTATCGCCAGGATATTTAAAATAAAAAGTGAGGAAGAAGGACTGCAAAGCGCTTATCTTGATTCAGCCAGCCTGGGTGACGGTTTTATTATAACCAACGACGGATATTTGGTAACGACCAAACAGGTTGTTGGTGATTCGCAGGCGGAAAATTACGTAGTTTTTGTCCAGGGCAATGTAAAATATGAGGTTAAGGAAATTATTCCCGACCCGGCGACAAATTTTGTTTTTATCAAAATTGACGCTAAGGGGCTGGATACTGTGGCTTTTTCAAAAAATGACGAATTGCTGAGCTTGACTGATTTGTTTTTGTTTCAGCCGCATTTTTTCAGCCAAACCCCTTCAATTCTTAATGCACAAATAGTCGCACCGATTTACTATGCGCAGGATAAAATTGAGGACATCGTGAAATCTTCTGAATTAATGGACAGAAAAATATTGATCGGGAATGAAATCCCGGCAAGTTTTAATTATGCCCTGGCTTTTACCGGCGACAGCAAAGCGGTAGGCATCGTGCAGACGGGCGGCAGTCAAAATTATATCATTCCCTTCAGCCAGATTACCGGAGAGATAGAATCAATTTTAGCTCAAGGAAAAATAAATCAAGCATACCTGGGTGTACATTATGTTGATTTGGCTGAGGTGGTAAATTTACCGGTGGAAATAAGCAGCAATCTGAGCAAAGGCGCCGTGATTTACAGCGATGATGAAGAAGCCAGGCCCAGTGTGGAGAAAAACAGTCCGGCTCAAAAAGGCGGCTTGCAGACCGGAGATATTATTCAAATGATTAACAACACTGAGCTGTCTCAGAACATGAGTTTAAATGACTTTATCAGCCGGCAAAGCCCGGGGGATCTGCTGACAATGCGGATTATGCGTGGAGGTAAAAGCGAGGAAATTAAAATTACACTTGAAAAATTAAACAATGAATAAGATTACTAAATATATTAAGTATCTGGCGATGGTGTTTTTTTGTCTGTGGTTGACGGCACCTTTTTCGGCGTCAGCCGTTGGGGAGAATGCCAGCCATGCCCATAGTGTAATTATTAAATTAAAAAAAGACGATAAAATTCATCAGATCAATTTATTGCCAGGTGAAAATGTTGCCCAAGTAATTAAAGACTGGAAAAACCAGCCGAATGTTGATTTTGTTGAGCCGAATTATGACTATCAAGCAGCGGCTGAGCCAAATGACCCATTGTTTGGTTCCCAATGGTATTTGAGCAAAGTGAATGCCCCAGGTGCCTGGGATACAACAACCGGAAGCAATGAAGTAGTGGTGGCGGTTTTAGATACCGGAATTGATATTAACCATCCGGATTTGAGCGCTAATATTTGGACTAACGCCGGAGAGCTACCTGATAATAATATTGATGACGATAACAATGGTTTTATTGATGATTATCATGGCTGGGATTTTATCGGTTCAGTGCCGGATCCGCTTCCGAAATACGATACAGGGTGGAATACCTCTGGCATTAATCACGGCACGGCGATAGCCGGCGTGATTGGCGCTGTTGGAAATAATAACGCCGGGATAGCCGGCATGAATTGGTCGGTTAAACTTATGCCAATCAGGGTTCTGGACGGCGCCGGCGTGGGAGATACCGGGGATATTTATCAGGGTATTGATTATGCCATCGCCAATGGCGCTGATTTTATTAATTTAAGCTTTGTTGGGAATAATCAGGATGTTTTGTTAAGTAACGCTATTAATGAGGCCACACAGGCTGGAATTTTGGTTTTTGCCGCTGCGGGCAATAATAATATTAATCTCAATAGCAGCCCGCGTTATCCAGTTTGCGATGAAAACGTTATTGGCGTCGGTGGCACCGATCAGGAAGATACCCGATTACTGGTTGAATCCGGCGGGCAAATAAGTGTGGCTTCAAATTACGGATCGGATTGCATTGATATTTCCGCACCGGGTGAAAATTTTATCAGTACTTCTTTTTACGATCCCGTAAACGGACTTGATAATCCATATTTGAGCGGCTGGTCTGGCACTTCTATGGCCACTCCAATGGTGGCCGGTGCGGCGGCGCTTATTAAGGCCAGTAATCCTACGCTTTCTATTTCTGAAATTAAAAATTTGTTATTGCATAATTCCGATCCATTCAGTGCTGACGAACCTTTAGCCACCCAACTAGGCAGTGGTCGTTTAAATATTGGAAATGTTTTTGCCCAGCCGGTGGTGTTGGCTGATACCATGAATATAATCACCGGAGCCGGCCAAAATGGCGGACCGCATGTGCGGATTATAAATACGCAAGGATCAGTGCAATCACAATTTTTCGCCTATGCCGAATCATTCCGCGGGGGCGTTAACGTGGCAGCGGGGGATGTCAACGGAGACGGTACTGATGAAATCATCGCCGGTGCCGGCAATGGCGGCGGTCCGCATGTCCGGATATTCGACCAGCATGGCAATTTGCTTTCCCAGTTCTTCGCCTATGCCGAATCATTCCGCGGAGGCGTTAATGTTGCGTCAGGAGATGTCAACGGAGACGGCACTGATGAAATCATCGCCGGTGCTGGTAACGGCGGCGGTCCGCATGTCCGGATATTCGATCAGCATGGCAATTTGCTTTCCCAGTTCTTCGCCTATGCCGAATCATTCCGCGGAGGCGTTAACGTGGCTGTTGGCGATTTTGATAACAATGGAGTAGATGAAATTGTAACCGGGGCAGGAAATACCGGTGGTCCCCATGTCAGGGTATTTAATTATAGCGGAGTGCGTCAATCCCAGTTCTTCGCCTATGCCGAATCATTCCGCGGAGGCGTTAACGTGGCAGCGGGGGATGTCAACGGAGACGGCACTGATGAAATAATCGCCGGTGCCGGCTATACCGGCGGACCTCACGTCAGAATATTCGGAGCCAGCGGCAATTTGCTTTCCCAGTTCTTCGCCTATGCCGAATCATTCCGCGGAGGCGTTAACGTGGCAGCGGGGGATGTCAACGGAGACGGCACTGATGAAATAATCGCCGGTGCCGGCTATACCGGCGGACCTCACGTCAGAATATTCGGTGAAAGCGGCAATTTGCTTTCCCAGTTCTTCGCCTATGCCGAATCATTCCGCGGAGGCGTTAACGTGGCAGCTATCAGATGATCAGCAATATGACACTAAAAAACCGGCTGGAAAAAATAAGTTATTTACGAGAACATCCAAGCGTTGTTGAATTTTTAAAATTCGGAATAGTCGGTGTGGCCGGTACTTTGGTTGATTTCAGTTCTTACGCGCTATTAACGCGGGTTTTCGGTGTATATTATATTTACGCCACCGCTACCAGCGTTTTTTTGGCGATTGTCAATAATTTTTTTCTGAATAAATTCTGGACTTTTAAAAAAGGTGACAGCGGCAAGGCCAAGTCCGAATCTGTAAAATTTTTTATCGTCAGTCTGGTCAACTATTTTTTAAATTTAGGCATTGTTTATATCGTGGTTGAACACAGTGGTGCAGTAAAATATTTCGGCGATAACGTTGATTTTTTTGCCAAAGCCGTGGCAATTGGCATTGTGCTTTTCAGCAATTATTTTGGCAATAAATATTGGACTTTTCGTAATTGAACGTGCGTCTTATATCAGTTGCTAAAAAGCTTATTTTTCGGTATAATTTTAAACATATATGCACCTGTCAATAATCATTCCCGCCTTCAATGAAGAGCAGAGAATCAGCAAGACATTAACTGATTATACAAATTATTTTTCCGGAAAAGATACAGAAATCATCATCGTTTTAAATGGTTGTCGGGACAATACCATCGGCATAGTTTCAGATTTTAAAAAAGAATACCCCGGATTAATTGAATATATTGAGGAAAAAAAAGCTATTGGCAAAGGCGGTGCGGTGCATTTAGGATTTTCGCGGGCAGAAGGTGAACTAATCGGCTTTGTTGATGCCGACGGTTCCACTGAACCGGCAGAATTCCAGAAAGTTGTTGATCAGCTCGGTGAAGCAGACGGAGTAATAGCTTCGCGCTGGAAAAAAGGCTCGCAAGTCATAAACCGTTCTTTTCCAAGAAAATTAATCAGTTTCAGTTTTTTAATATTCGTGAAAGTATTTTTCTGGATGCCTTTTACCGATACACAGTGTGGAGCGAAGATTTTCAAGAAGCAAGCCATAAAAAATCTTTTACCATCATTGAAGATTACCAATATGGCTTTTGATGTCGAGCTGCTATATTTATCCTTGAAACGGGGATTTAAAATAGTAGAAGTACCAACCCGCTGGGTTGATAAAAGCAGCTCAGCCATGCTAGGCTCGTTTGGCAGAGTGATCCAGATGGCTTTTAAAATGTTTTTTTCATTAATGAGCATCAGGTTAAAAAAATAAATTTATGAGAAACGAAAAAATTTTTCCGCGAAAAAACGTCTTAGTCACAGGAGGAGCAGGATTTATAGGTTCGCATCTTTGCGAAGCCCTGGTTAAGGACAGTAATGTCATTTGTTTGGACAATTTTGCTTCCGGAAATGTGGAAAATATCAGTAATCTTCTGCAAAACCCAAATTTTGAATTTATCAAACACGATATCTGCAAAGAAATAAATCTGGAATCAATGCATGAATTGGAAAAATTCAAAGTTCGTTTTCAGGGAATCCAGGAAATTTACCATTTGGCCTGCCCAACTTCGCCGAAGAATTTCAATGCGCTGAGAATCAAGACGCTGCATACAAATAGCCTGGGAGTTACCAATGCTTTAGAATTAGCGAAAAAGTATGAGGCAAAATTTTTACTGACTTCATCCGTAGTCGTGTATGGGCCGAGATTTGTAGATGCACCGCCTTATGCTGAAGGCTACCAGGGCTATGTTAATTTCACCGGCCCCAGGAGCTGTTATGATGAAGGTAAAAGATTTGCCGAAACGGCGGCCATCACTTACAGGGATATGTTTAATATTCAGACAAAGATTGCCCGCATTTTCAGGACTTACGGTCCGCGTTTGCCTCTTTTTGAAGGCCATATGGTACCAGATTTTGTACTGCAGGCATTAAACAATAAACCGCTGGTAATTTACGGAGATGAGAATTTCACTACCTCGCTTTGCTATGTTTCTGATATTGTGGAAGGCTTGATGAAATTTATGAAATCAAATGAAAATGGTATCTATAATTTCGGACATTACGAAGAGCTTAACATGGTCGATATCGCCAGGAAGATAAAAGAAATGACCAATTCAAAATCAGCAATAAAATTCAAACGGTCATTGATTTTTATGACCCCGCTGCCCTTGCCGGATATTTCTTCGGTCAAGGAAAAAATCGGGTGGTATCCTTTAGTCTCGCTGAAAGCGGGTCTGGAGAAAACGATTGAGTACGTCAGGGCTCACCAGAATATCCTGCAGCCAATGCTTTGGAAATACGATAAAGAGGAGGACGAATAGTCTATGGCTAGAGTTTTAGTTACGGGAGGCGCTGGGTTCATTGGCAGCCATCTGGTTGATGGTCTGCTGGCTGATGGCTTTCAGGTTACTGTGGTTGATGATTTAAGTCGTGGTCTTCGCCAAAATATTAATAAACAGGCGCGCTTCATTCATCAGCAAATACAGAGTCCTAGCCTTCGTCGGTGTTTTAAAGCATATAAATTTGATTTTGTCTTTCATTTAGCAGCGCAGATAAACCTTCAATATTCAAAAAATCATCCGATTGAAGACGCAGAAACGAATATTTTGGGAAGTTTGAATGTCATCAGGCTTGCTTCTGAGTTTAAAGTCAAGAAACTTATCTTTTTTTCCAGCGCAGCGGTTTATAATATTTTTGATAAAGCGCCAAATAATGAAAAAGATTGCCCTTTACCAGCCACGCCGTATGGCATTGCGAAAAGGACTGTCGAACTTTATCTTCTGCAATCGGCATTAAATTATACGATCATCAGACCGGCTAATGTTTATGGTCCGCGCCAACGGGCTGAAGGGGAGGGCGGTGTGGTGGCAGTATTTTGCCAGAACAGCGCCCGCGGCCAGCAGTCAAAAATAAACAATACCGGCCGACAAACAAGAGATTTCACTTATGTTGCAGATGTCGTCAAAGCTGTACAAAAAAGCCTGATTTATGGAAATAAAAAAATAATTAATGTCAGCACCAATAAAGAAACGACAGTAAACGAGTTGTATAATAGTATTTATTCTTTGGCTAAAATGAAGATTAAACCTAAACGGGGTTATAGCCTTAACGAGCAAGAGCACAGTCGTTTGGCCAATAATCAGGCAATGTCGGTATTGCACTGGCGGCCAAAAGAAAATTTATCCGGTGGTTTAATTAAGACATTTAATTGGTTCAATGAAGAGTATGGTAAAAAAGATTAAAAAAGCTGAAAAATTAAAAAGCCAGGGGAAAAAGCAAAAAAAACGGGTTGTCACTATTGTTGGCGTCGGATATGTCGGCCTGCCTTTAGCTTGCCTGTGCGGTGACAAAGGTTTTACGACTTTTGGAATTTCCAGGGATTCAGCCAATGTTAAAATGATTAACAAAGGCACTTCTCCGATTAAAGGAGATCCGGAATTAGCAGCCTGGGTGGCTAAAAAGAATTTTGTAGCTACTACTAAGTTTGATTCAGTAAAAAAATCTGATATTATCGTCATCTGCGTGCCAACGCCGGTCGATAAAATGTATAACCCTGATCTGACTCCAGTGCGCTCGGCCTGCAATAAAATAGCGCCGCTACTGCATCACGGACAGCTGGTAGTCATGGAGTCAACGGTTAATCCGGGAGTCTGCGAGGAAGTCATCAAGCCGATTTTAGAGAAAGGATCAAAGTTGATAGCCGGAAAAGATTTTTATCTGGCGCATAGTCCTGAAAGGATCAATCCCGGCGATCCTAAGTGGAATGTCACAAACATACCCCGCTGCGTGGGTGCCACCAACAAAAAAGGGCTCAGCCTGGCAGTAAATTTTTACAGAAAAATTTTATCCGCACCCATTCGCCCGATGAAGTCAATCAAGGAGGCTGAAGCAACGAAAATAATTGAGAATTCATTCCGTGATATTAACATCGCCTTTGTAAATGAATTAGCCAGATCATTTGAGGCTTTGGGCATTGATCTAGTCGATGTTATAGAGGGTGCCAAAACTAAGCCGTTTGCCTTTATGGCGCATTATCCTTCTTGCGGTGTGGGCGGACATTGCATACCTGTGGATCCATACTATCTGATAGAACGGGCGCGATTGGCAGGTTTTGATCATCGATTTTTAAAACTTGCCAGGCAGATTAACAACAGCATGCCTAAATACACCGTGGATTTACTGAATAAAGGCTTAAACCAGATAAAAAAGTCGTTAAAAGGCACGAAGGTAGGAATATTGGGGATATCTTACAAAGCCAATGTCGGCGATAAAAGAGAAAGTCCGGCGTTAAAAATTATCGAAATTTTACGGGAAGAAGGGGCAGAATTGAATATTTTTGATCCGTTTTTTAATAAAGAGTCAACCGTGAAAAGCCTTGATGAGTTATTAAAAAAATCTGAGGCCATCATAATTGCTACCGATCATGAAGACTTTAAAAAAATTCCGGTTAATCAACTGAAAAGAAACGGCATTAAAGTCGTAGTTGACGGCAAGAATTGCCTGTCAAAAGAAGAAGTAATTAAAAATAAAATAATTTATAAAGGAATAGGCAGATGAACGATTTGTTAAAAAAGAAAAAATTTAATATCGGTATTATTGGTGTCGGCTATGTCGGACTGGTTACAGCAGCCAGTTTCGCGGAGATAGGGAATAAAGTCAGGTGTTATGACATTGATACGGAAAGAATTAATAATCTCCAGCATGGCGGTATGATGCCGTTTTATGAGCCGAATATGAATGAGTTGGTAAATAAAAATTTAAAAGCCAAACGGCTGGGATTTTATCTGAATTTACAGCATGTGGTGGATAACAGCGATTTGGTTTTTTTCTGCGTTGGTACGCCATCCAGAAAAACAGGCAGCGTTGATTTGCGATATCTGCAGAAGGCCATTGAAGACGTCGCGCGTTTGGTAAAAACCAATAAAATTTTCGTAGTAAAAAGTACAGTCCCGGCAGGCACGGCGGAAGTGGTGAAAAAAATCATTAAAAGATTTTACAAAGGCAAAATTGAGATTGTATCAAATCCGGAATTCCTGCAGGAAGGCCGGGCGATTGATTCATTTTTAAAGGCGCATCGGGTAGTGCTTGGCTACGCGGATGACTGCCGTCCGGTAATAAAAAAGATAATGCGAGCGGTTTATAAGCCCATTAAAGCGCCAATTTTTGAAACAAATAACCGTACGGCCGAGCTGTCTAAATATGCTGCCAATGTCTTTTTAGCCACGGAAATATCTTTTATAAACAATATCGCCAATCTATGCGACGCAATTGGCGCGGACGTTAAGGTGATTTCTGAGATAATGAAGGCCGATCATCGCATCGGGCAGAAGGCTTTCCTTAATGCCGGCGCTGGTTACGGGGGATTATGCTTTCCCAAAGACATGAAAGGTTTTATCAGAATATATGAGCGCAACGGGTATGATCCGACTTTTTTGAAAATGGTGGAAAAAGTTAACATGGGTCAGCGTAAAGAAATTATTAAAAAGCTGCATATTTTATTAGGTAAAATAAAAGGCAATACGATTGTAATTTTAGGTGCTTCGTTTAAACCAGATACTGATGATATCCGTGATGCCCCTTCAATTACCATTATTGAAAAATTACTGCGGCTTGGAGCAAAAATCCGGGTTTGCGATCCCATGAGCCTCCATAACATTAAAACCATTTTCCATAATAAGATTGAATATTGTTTTGAAGTTTACCAGGCGCTGAAAGGGGCTGACGCAGTTGTTTTGGTCACGGAATGGGATCAATATAAGAAGCTGGATTTTAACAAGGCGAAAAAATTAATGAAGAAGCATGTTTTTGTTGACGGCAGGAATATTTACGAGCCGGAGCAGATAAAGAAGCTGGGCTTTAAGTACCTGGGGATGGGGAGATAGAATACTATGAATGATTTTTCGGTATTACAAGTTATTTTAGGATTTCTTGGAGTACTATTTGTGCCGGGCTTGTTGATGACCTACGTTTTTTTTCCGATGAATAAAAAAGACAGTACTGCCGAAATTATTGGAAAAACGGGTGCTAGTCTGAACTGGCTGGAGCGAGTTTTGCTGTCATTTGCTTTTTCGGTGTCTGTAGTGCCGCTGATTTTATTTTTTTTGAATAAAATCGGTATTAAAATAACGCAGATAAACATTGCTATAGTTCTGGGTATTTTAATTATTTTGGAAATTGTTTTTTTGATTTTCAGAAAAATAAGGACTAAGCAAAATCAGAAGGAATAAAATGCCCGTTGTTCATAAGGTTATTTTCAAAAATGTCGTCTGGCTGAGCGTTTCCGAGGTGATCAACTCGGTCCTGCTTTATCTATTCACGGTTTTGGTGGCAAAATACCTGGGTGCGGAAAAATACGGCCAGATTTCTTTCGCTCTGAGCGCTTCCACCCTGTTCGCCGTACTGATAGATTTCGGCCTGGGAGTTTTCACCATTCGCGAGGTTTCCAGGCACATAGAACTGTCAAAAAAGTATTTCAGCGCCATCTTCAGCCTCAGGCTGGTCTTGAGCGTATTTTACATTGGCTTGATGTTTTTAATAGCCGCCATCAGCCATAAGGGAGCCGTAGTCGTTTATCTGGTAATGCTGACTGCTATTTATATGGTAATTTATAATTTAACCCAAGCTTGCGTAGCAATTTACCGATCGCAGGAAAAAATGAATTTCGAGGCGATCAGCAAGGTGTTATATTCAATCATTTTGTTCGGCGGCGGATTGCTGGTAACCTGGAAAACGCTTGATCTGGTTTATTTCGGCTGGGTTTACGTATTTGCATCATTCGCAGCCCTTATATATTCGCTGATAGTTTTGCATAAATATTTCGTCAAAATATCTTTCAGCTTTGATTATAAGTTTTGGCAGTATTTAATTAAGCAATCCTGGCCTTTCACCCTGAGCCTGGTTTTCGTGAATATTTACTATTTTATGGATTCATTTCTGCTTGGCTTGTTAAGCGGGGACAAGGAAGTCGGCTGGTACAATGCCGGATATAAAATTGTTTTTTTTGTTTTGCTTTTTGCCAATGTATTTGTGGGAGTATTTTTTCCGGTAATTTCAAAGTTGTATAAAGAGTCTGTTGCCAGGCTGAAGCTGTTGCTGGGAAATTTCAGCAAGCTGATGATTATCATTGCCGTGCCTTTGGGGTTCGGCGTAACGATCATCGGGCCTAAGCTTTTGGTATTTATATTTGGCGAGGATTTTTCCGGTGGAGGACTGGCTTTCCAGATCCTAATGTGGGGCGCGGCGGTAACTTACCTGAATACCGTTTATGGCAATTCCTTGCAGGCCTGCGACCGGCAAAAAACATATGCCAAAGGGGTCGGTCTGGGTGCGGCCGTTAATTTGATCCTGAATCTGATCTTAATACCGTTTTATAGTTTAAACGGTTCAGCCGCGGCTACGCTGGTAACGGCATTGGTGCTTTTGTTCTATATGTATTTTAAATTCCGAAAAATAGTCAGTGTGAAGTTTACTCCATACTTGCTCAAGCCTGTCTTAGCCGCGATTGGCATGGGTATTTTTTTGTACGTTTTTAGAAACATGAATATACTGCTGATTCTGTTTGGCGGCATTGTTATTTATTTCGTTTTACTGCTAATTACTGGCGGAATTACTAGGCAGGAAATATCGTTTTACCGTAGCTTGATGAAAAAGCAGGAAAAGGCAGATGAATTACAAAAAATATAAAGCATGAAAAAACAGCCATCAATTTTATTCATTACCATGGGCAAAAACGAAGGTGCCTCGCGATTCCGGGTGCAGCAGTATTTGCCGTATTTGCAGAATGACGGGCTCAAGGTCCATTTTTATCCGCTTTTATGGAGCAATAAACACCCAGAGAATTATGGAGTGCTAAAATATTTTTTATACGGGCAAATAGTTTTTTTGAAGTTTTTTTCAATATTGCTGGCGCCTTTTTATGATCTGATTTTCATTCAGCGCTCGATAGTCAGGCATATTTCCCCTTGGCCGGAAAAAATAATCAGGAACTTGGGCAAAAAAATTATTTTTGACCTGGATGACGCCATCTGGTTGAATTATGCGGATAAAAAGGCAAATCCGGTTGATGCAGTGTTGAGGATTTCACGTCAAATAATTGCCGGTAATGATTATATTTCCAGCTATTCCGGTAAATTCTGCCAGAACGTTACTATTGTTCCAACGCCTATTGATACGGATATTTATCAGCCGGTTATTAAATCAGCAGAAGACGGTTTCCTGACTATCGGCTGGATAGGGACTTATTCCAATCTTAAATACTTGAAAAGATTACAGCCGGTTTTTTTAAAATTAAAAAGTATTTACGGAAATAAAGTCAGACTGGCGATAGTCTGCGATCAACGGCCGGATTTTGAATTAGGCATAGCCTATAATTTCATCCCCTGGAGCGCGGAAAATGAAGCCACGGATATACAGAAGTTTGATATCGGCATTATGCCTCTGGATGACACTGAATGGGCCCGGGGTAAGTGCGCTTTTAAAGCCATCCAATATATGTCTTGCGGCCTGGCAGTTGTCGCTTCTCCTGTAGGAGCAAATATAGACGTTATTCAGCCGGGGGCAGGAATTTTAGCCAGAACCGATGATGAATGGCTGAAAGCATTATCGCAATTAATTCAGGATAAAGAAAAAAGAGCCGACCTGGGCGTCAGAGCCCGGGAAGCCGTACTGAATAATTACTCCGTTAAGGTCAATTACAAAAAAATTTCAGTGATAATCAACGGGTTGTTGTGAGCATTAAAATTTTATTCTTCTATTAGCGCCGTTAACTTATCGCGGTCAATTTTATAGATCACCACGCTGCCCAATAATTTACTTTCGGGAAATTCAGATACCTTTTGCAAAAAGGGAGTTTTTTTAAATCCATCTTTATAGCTCCAATCAATGGTATTCTTGGAAATAAAACTGCCAACCATGGGTTTTCCGTCATAGATATAATCAATTTTATTCACCAAGTAATATTTTATTGAATTCGTGGAAAGGGGATTATATAGGTGATCGCAGGCCCTGTCTTCTTCGGGGCATAGGGTGCCGTCTATTGTCGTTCTGCCGGTGATAATATTAATATAGCTCCCCCAATCGCCAGCCACGATTGTTCGCGGCATGCCCATTATTATGGCGTCTGGCTGAGTATTTTCTTTGATCCACCGCATGGCTTTTTCATCGGAAGATTGCACTCTGACCATGCTGTCGTATTGCGTGGCAGTGTTGGTTTTTGCTGGTACGTAAAGAATTACCAGCATGGAAAAAATAACTATTATCACGAATTTATAAATTCTGTTGTTTTCTCTGAATAATTTATAAATAAACACTCCTGAAAGAATGGTGACGACCACCGCCATATCCCTGGCAAAACGCTCTGGCAGCTGGAAAAAATTCACGCGGGAGCCGATAAACAGGGCGGTAAACCAGGAAATGATGAGCCAATTTTCATGTGTTTTTCCTTTGAATATTTTAAAGAGAAATAACAAGCCGAATGTCGCTAAAATTATTGGCAGATAATTAAGCAGCCATTTATATGTGTCAAAATTTGGTATGGAATTTATGGTAGAAAAATCCAGGCTTAAAATATTGGTACTGCTTATCTGCCTAAGGCCGAAAGTAGAAAGGATTTTCTGGAAAGAATCATTCAGGTAAAATTTCCAGGTAAATGGCAGGATAAGTACTCCCAGGAAAAACAGGGCAGTCAGATAGTTCGGTTTCTTAAATAAAAGTTTACGGTATTTAAACAGAAGTATGATAGTATAAACGGCCAGTATCAAAATAAAATACGTCGCGGAAAGTGAATGGGAAAGCAAAAGCGCGGCAGAAAAAATAAAAAACGGAAGGATGGTTTTTAAATTAATTTTATCATTTTCCAGCAACGGAGGCAGGAACGACAGAGAAAAAATCAGAAGAAAACCAGCCCCAAATAGATTTAAATATGTGCCGTCATTATAAATCTGGTACGGCTGTGGAGACAAGAAAATTAATAGCGCCAGTATGATTAATGATAAGTAGCGGGAACCAAACAGCCTTCTGGATACAAAGTAAATAGAGAGAGTAGATAAAATGGCCAGCAGAGGAGCAAATATTTTTGTGGTTAGATCAATGCTTAATCCGGAAATCAAAGACAAGGAAGCAAGCAAAATATGAAAAAGCGGCGGATCAAAACTGCCGGCATGCGCAATAAACGTTCCGTTATTAATTATATAATTTGCCTCTGTCATATGGCGGATATTATCATCGCCCGGAGCCACGGTATAGTTATATTTAAAAAATCCGTAAAAATAAAAGATAAAAAGAAAAATCACTAAAATAATTAGAATTATTGAGTAAAGGGATTTATTATTAAATACTTTGTATAAGCTGGTCATATTGTTTGACTATTTTTTCCCAGGAATACCGGTCTTCGGCAATTTTTCTGCCGGCTCGACCCATTTCAGCGGCCAGATTGGAATTTTTTAACAGACGAAGTATGGCTTGTGCCAGATTTTGCGGATCATTTGGTTTAATAATAAGACCGGTAATATTGTCCTTGATCATTTCAGGAATGCCGCCGATATTTGTACCGATAACCGGACGGCCGGAAGCCATTGCTTCAATAATAACTGTCGGGCTGCCTTCTGCTTTAAGCGAGGGGACAACTAGTATATTAGAACGCTGGTATTGCGCCGGCATATCAGAATATTGGCGTTTTCCGAGGAATTCCACGTTGCTGGCTAAATCAAGAGATTTTGCGTATTGTTTGTAATAATCTTCCATGTCTCCTGAACCCGCTATATGCACTTTAAAGCTACTTAATTGCGGTTTTAAGAGGTCTAGCGCATGAAATAGTACTTTGACACCCTTTGAGGGATAGGCCTTGCTCAAGGGTGAAATAAACAGGATATTTTGCTGGCTTTTTGGGTATTCTGAAAATCTGAATTGTTCAGTATCAACGCCTGGTGGGATGGCCAGATTTTTGTTTTTCCACTTATTAAATTTTGGCCCGATATTCCGATACACGAAAACGATTTGTTTTGCGCTTTTCAGGGTTAAGTATTGGATTGGGAGGTAAAAAGCGGCGATTATATCTGTCAAAGATTTTCCTTTAAATAACGTGTTGGAATGGTAGGTGAGTATAAATGGAATTTTTTTCAGATTAGCAGCCAAGGCAGCCATATCCGCGGCGTAAGGCACGGGCGTATGCGCATGCACCAATTCAATTTTATATTTATTTATTATTTTAAAAATATCGAAAATGAAATTCAATTTTATCGGTGTGTTGGAAATTATAAAATCAGGCTTTTTCCGGATAATTTCCACTGCATCAATAATTTCAGTTTTGCTTATGTCTTTTGTCAAACATAAGACAATGACTTTATGGCCAAGCTTCTGGAGTCCTTTGGCCACCTGATGCGCGTAATTTTCCAGGCCTCCGCCTTCCAGATAGTAATATGGGGCGACAATCAAAATATTTTTCATATTATATTTAGCTGGAATATATTTGTTTATAAATGTTTTCCATTTTTTTTACAATGAGGTCCCAGGAAAAATTTTGGGAAAATTTAATGGAATTTTCCGAAAAGGCGGTTAATTTTTTCTGGTCTTTGAATATTTCAATGATTTTATCCGCAATTTCGTTTTCTGAAAGATTAAGTAAAAAGCCGTTTTGATTGTCATGGATCAGGTCGATTGAAGCGCTAAAATCGCTTCTTACGGCAATCACCGGCAGTCCGCAGGCGTTGGCTTCCGGAACCACTAGGCCAAAACCTTCTCTGATGGACGGAAAAACAAAAAGCTTTGAAGATTTGAAATATGAATATACTTCGTTGTGGTCCGCGAGGAATCCCTTGAAGAGGATATTTTCTTTTAGGCCGGATTCGTCAGCCTGTTGTACCAAATATTTTTTTTCCGGGCCATCGCCAATTATAATGCATTTAATATCCGATTTGTATTTATTTTTAATTATATCAATAGATTTAATTAAAACATCAACTTTT
Organism: Patescibacteria group bacterium; assembly: GCA_041660605.1. Taxonomy (GTDB): domain Bacteria; phylum Patescibacteriota; class Patescibacteriia; order UBA10025; family JAHIVO01; genus JBAZWB01. Next base: position 721,235 of record JBAZWB010000001.1, on the reverse strand, counting down.
TTGTGATTTAATAGCCGTCCGGCAAAAATGCAATCACTGGTATATTCCGTTTTTTTATTCGCCAGGCTTATTTGAGCCAAATCAATTCCGCAACTGACGGTATTGATTTTATTTGGTGAAACGCCGAATTCGTTTTTCAATCTACGGGTAGTGAAATCAGAGATGGAAAATATTACATTTGGCATTTTTGTTGACCAATATTCAATATAATAGGCAAACAATCCTTTCAGCTTGCCAAGATATTCCTGCCAATTTTTTTTACCCCAGACTTCATGCCAGTCTGCCAGTAGCTTTTTTCTTTTTAACAATGAAACGATTTTCAGGCTGAATAATTGAAAATAGGGGATATGATCAACGATTAATAAATCGTATTTAAATCTTAACACGGGCAAAAAAACTTTAATGCCAAAAAGAAACGCTTCTGATAAAGACCTGCGGCGTTCGTTGGTATAAAGGTTAACTGATTTACCGACGCTTTTGAGAGTCACGCCATTTTCAGTAATTTCATCGGGTCCAGACCACCATTTCATGGTAAAAATTACGACTTTATGCCCATATACGGCCAATCGTCTGGAAATTTCATATAGTCTTTTTTCCTTACCCCCTTTGTTATAAGGATAAATTGCGTCTGAAACAAAAGCAATTATCATTTTTGCTCCTCTTCTTTATATAGGGATTTTTTTATCTGGATATTCATCTCTTCAAATCTCCTGTTGATAGCCGAAACAATAAATCCGGTCATGAATGAAATAAAACTTAAGATTATCAGCAAAGTTGACAATATCGCCAGCGGGATGCGGGTGACAAATTTCGTTTGAATGTATTCAATAAGTACAGTCCCTCCTGATAAAAGCCCTAATACCAGGAGTATGACTGAAATAGACATAAAAAAAACAATCGGCCGGTAATCCCTGAGTATTGAAATAATCGTGAAAACAATTTTAAAACCATCTTTGAAGGTTTCAATTTTTGAAAAGCTACCGATCGGACGCTCACGGTATTTTGTTGGGATTTCTAAAACTCTATAGCCTCGTTCCAATGCTTGTAATGTTATTTCTGTTTCTATTTCAAAGCCTTCTGATAAAAGAGGAATACCTTTGACGAAATCCTTATTCATAACTCGATAGCCGGAAAGTATATCTTTGAATTTTGAACGAAAAACGGTATTTAAAATGAATAAAATAAATTTATTACCAAATTTATGGAGCTTGCGCAATTCTTTGGCATTGGCGTTTTCTAGGCGCGTGCCAACTGTCATATCAGCCTGACCGTCTAATATCGGTTTTAATAATTTATGCACTTCATCGGCCGGATAGGTATCATCAGCGTCTGCCATAATGTAAATATCCGCCTGTAATTTATTAAACGCGGATTTAACGACATTGCCCTTTCCCCGTTTTTTTTCAACATAAATAGTCGCGCCTTTACTTCTGGCGATATTTACGGATTGATCCGAGGAATTATTATCAAAGACTACAATTTCCGCTTCCGGCAGTTCTTTCTTGAAATCGTCAATCACTTTGGAAATTGTTTTTTCTTCGTTATAGCAAGGCAGAAATACGATAATTTTCATTTAAATTCGTTTAATTCTAGGCTAATGGCTTAAAAAGTATCTAAATTATATTAAAAAAGCCCGATTTTGTCCAGCCTTATGAGTTGTTTTTAGTTAATTTTTCTTGTTTATCAGATTGATAGATTGTAGATTTTTATGGATAAGACGTCCTCGATTAGTGCGCCGTTAAAATCCTCAAAATAAAATTTCAAGTTATTATATCCGGGTTTGATCTCGTCTAAATTTATAATAATAGACTGATCTTGCTCATTAATAAGTATTTTATCAGCTGCTTTTTCATTTAAAATCGGATGCAAGTAGATTGGCGTGTCTTCATTTCCCGTAATATTAAATTTTAATTTACCCGGTCTAATTTGGGAACTATAATTAAATATGTTTAGAGCGGAATCATTATAGATATTCCGGCACTGCGTTCGACATTCTGGCGGTTGATTATTCTGCCCCCAAAGCAAAGGTCCCCAGTTTTCGCCTAAGTTAACTTCCAATAGGTTTGGATTAAAATCAAATGGTTCAAGGCGATAGACCAAATAGTCATTATTTTCAAAGGAGACACGAGAATCCCAAACGATATTTTTAAAATAAGTTCTGAAATTTTCGATTGCGTCGTTACCAAGCTTATTTTTATCAAGCACGACGTATCTGACATTATATTTTTTCTGCATGTTTAAGCTGAGAGAGTAAAAATAATTCTGATTATAAATATTAAAATTAGTGTTTATTTCATCCCAATTAATGTGATTAGCCATCAAAGGAAATAGGCCATACAATCTTGAGTAATCAATGAAATTGAAGAGAGTGGGAGCACCTGAAATTTTATTAGCATAATAGTCATTTTCGGCAATTTGTTTGGAACCTATTTTTTTATCTGTAAAAAATTCTGTATCAAAACTGTAATTTGAGTGCTTTGGGATCTGTATTATTCCGAAATCGCCAGGTTCTTGCTCAATTGCATTATAAATGCTGGGTTTTTCAATAGAATTGATTTGGCTGTAGGATATATTTTTTACTAATACTGTATTTTCGTATATTGTTTCACCATTTTCAAGATCATTAGAGGCGGTAATGTTGTTGTCACCATTTAAAACTGTGAATTTTATTGTATTTTCTCCGGGTAAAACATTGTCGAAATAAAGCATGTATTCTTTCTGCGTGGGGCCAATTAGATAGCTGCCTTTTAGTTTATCATTTAAGTTTACGTTTATTTTTTCGAACATTTTTTCGACATCCGGAAGTGGTGAAGACATAGTTAACGTTATTTCCGCATTGATAATTGAATTTGAATGATTATTCAGTAGTAATGTCGTTTCGTTAGTAATCCAGCTTCCTTCTTGATTGTCAGAAACGTCATAATTTATCTGACTCCAATTTTTTCCGCGTTGCAGAGTCAAGGGCTGTGCGTTGGTTGGATTAATTTTATAAACTAGCAGATCCTTGTCGTCCCAGGCAATTGAGCAATCGAGATTTGTTTCAAGATATTTTTTATAGTAGGCGAAATTTTGATCAGTGAAATAACCACCTCCATTTTTTATAGTATTTTTATCCAATATCAAATATTTAATATTATTTACGTTGCTTAAAACATAATTGCCAATGCTTTTGAAATTTTGTTTAATAAATCGGGAATTCATTTTAGTTTCCCCCCAGGGCAGATAATTAAGAAGATCAGTTATTATTGGCGTTTCATTTTCGAATTTTAGGTCTCCAGCCTGCGATCGGACAAAGTGAGAAAAATCACTGCCAATAAATTTTTTATCATGGTATGAATTGTAATAGAAGGCCATAGTGGCATACGGATAAGTGGTAGTTATTAAGGGCTGGATTATTTTAAAATCCCCCTGCTCAGTTGCTAATTTTTTATAAAATTCAGGAGGCGCCACGGCTGAAGTAGGTATGATGAGAAAAGCCTCAATTGCCACCAATACAAAGACAGTGCCAATTATCAGCGCCCGCAAATTTATTTTATCGGCGTATTTTTCAATAAGTATCTTAATCCCATATGCACCAAGTATAGAGAAGCTTAGGCTGGCAATGATGAAAATTCTGCCAGTGCCACGTATGTTTTGAAAAAATGGAATGTAACGATATAGAAAAAGATAGGGCATGGGTATCTTTGGATTTATTTCGCCAAGTAAATGAAGAAAAGGACCGAGTGAAAGAACTGAAAATAAAATCGCATTAAATAACCAAAAGGAAATAAATTTCGAACCATATTCGCCTTTTCTATAAATAAAAGCCACTGTTGTTAAAAATAAAACAATAAAACCTATGTAAACGGTTCTTTCAGCTGCATTACCGGTAAATTGGTAATTTATGAAATCCGATAATTTTCCCCAAAATACTTGCAACGAGCTTGGAGTAAAAAATCCTGCCAGATCCGCAGAATTCCATTCAGTTTGCGCAATTCCCGGATTTAGGTAATTATCTTCTGAAAGTGTAGTTTTAATCATTGGGCCGAAAAAAACAATAAAAGCAAAAACGATTAAAACAATAGATCCGAGCGAGTAATATTGGAATCGTTTATTTTTAAGTACTTCCGGTTTTTTAAGGAGATAATATACGATTAAAATAAAACTGAATAATAGGGTATATAGGGCAAAATGAGGGTCGTTTTCAATTATAAAAAGCGAAAAAAAGACTATTAATAGAATATTTTTTAGAGAAGGTTTTTCTATGTATTTTAACAAGAATAGTATAAAAAGCGGTATCCACTCTATGTGTGTGGCCGGGCCAAATCCCAAAGAAAAGGTAAAATGTATTGCGGAAAAACTATATAAAAATCCAGCAATGAAAGCCGCTGTCCTGTTTTTAATCAAATAATAAATCAGATAGTACGCGCCAAGTGCTGAAAGAATAAATGATAGAAGCCAGTACAGGTTATAGGCTAATGGCTCGCTGAATATTTTATCAAGTATAAATAAATGAGAATAAATATTTCCTATTTTTAGGGGATTAATAAAATGACCAATATCATTAATATTGGTTATACTGTATTGTTCAGAGTTTAGCCTGACATTTTTCAGCACCTGGAAAGCGTCATCCGAGCCGGCGATATGGCTATTTATTTGAAATATAACTGGCGCGGTAAAAATTAGCGTCAAAAATATATAGGCAACTATTACTATAATATTTAGGTAGGCTTTTTTGTAATTCTGGCTAATCTCCCTCATGATTTGATATTTTGATTTGAATATATAAAGAAATAATACCAATAATTTTAACATTTTACAAGCTTGCCTCAAACTCGAAATTATGATATTTTTATGTTAACAAAACGTTGAATTTTTGAGCAATTTAAAATTACAATTTTGGAAATTCTTATTATAACAAAAATTAATGAAAATTGATTTTGCAAAAAAAGCAATCAATAGTAATAAAATAAGTAAGTTAAAAGATATTTATTTCCCCCAAAGGAAATGGTGGATAATAAGGAGAATAGTGCATGTTTTACTATTTTTCTTTATTATTATATTTTTATTTCTATTTACAGGAAGAGTGTTGATATTTAGTAATTATCAAGGGGTAAATCTTAATGCAATTGGGAATTTTTTTTGGCTGCAAACGTTTGACCCGTTTATTTTGATTTTCATATTTATAGATAGTATTTTAATTTTTGTATTAACTAGTAAAAATGGGCTTAAAAATGAAAAATTTTGGATCACCATTTTATTATGTTCATTAATATTTAATTCTTTATGGGCGATTAGTCTAAATAATTATTCATCTCAAAATATTTATCATTTTCATATAATCTATAATTATTTAATTATTTTAGCAGGTTTATTTTTCCTCAGATCTATACGAAATAAAATTTATCAAATTCTAGAAATAATTTTTAAAAAATCATTTATAGAAACCGTTAAAGAATCCGAATTCTTAGAAAACGTTCAGTTCAATAGAGCGACGAAATTTAAAGAAAATTACCCAGAAATCGCACGTGTACCATTAATAGGTTTGATTTGTAAGTGGTATTATCAGAATGGAAAAATTTATAGTACTGTTGTACTGATTTTACTGGTGATGGCGGCCGTACTAAGATTGTATCATTTGGGAACTTTAAGTTTATGGTGGGACGAAGGCACCGCGGGTTTAGTTTCCAAAGCTATACTTCAGAAAGGCGTGCCTTTTATGGGTGAAATTTTTTATTGGCGTGGGGTAGCATATTACTATCTGGTTTCAGTTTTTACGGCATCCTTTGGCTTAACAGAATTCTGGCTGCGGTTTCCCAGCTTTCTTTTTGGAATGGGGATTGTTTTTTTATCTTTTTGGTACGCTAAAAAAATTAATAAATGGATCGGGCTTTTAACTTTATTTTTCCTGGTCTTTTCAACATACAATATAGAATACTCAAGATTTGCGCGTTTTTATATTATGAATGCATTTTTATTTTTGGCCGCGGTTTATACGATTTATCTTGGTTTTTTTCAGAATAAATTTAAATATAAAATATTATCGGTTGTTATTTTTTTATTAATGTTGATGACAGTTCAGCTGGGAGCAATATTCATGGCTATAATTGGAGTTTGGTGCATATTTTTTATTTATCAACTTATATCAAAACATCGGCATATATTTGCAACAATAAAAAACAATATTTCTAATTTAATTTTCTTGCCAATTATTGTCTGCATTTATTATATGGATAATCCTTTTCAAAAATTCTTACAGCTTGACGTGACATATGCAAAAAATGTTTTACTGGGAGTTGACACGCCAACATATCCGCTATTCCAATTTCCCCAATGGTATTTATTTGATTTTTTTAATAAAAATTACATACCTTTAATCTTTTTTATATTTATTGGACTTTTATTTATTTACTTATTTTTTAAAAAATTAAAATCACAAGTTAAAATTGGAAAACAACTTAGTTTTTTAGTTTATTTATATGCTGTTTTATTTTTATCAGTGATTATTTATGAAATAGGTAGTCGAAATGTTGTAGGACCCAGAATTTTTCTTTTTGCAGAAGGCATTTATGTTATCATTTCTAGTTTTGCTATTTACTTTATCATTAAAATATTCATAAACAATAAAAAATTGCAGATATTTTGCACTCTAGTAGTTTTAATATTATTAACTGTCTTGATACAGCCGAATTTTTACGACAGAATAACTATCCAATATGGAGATGATGTTTCCAAAGATCCCTTCAGAAATACGTCAGTTGCCGCTTATCGGGCTGATTTTAAAACACAGTATACTTATTTGAACGAGCAAATTGGCCCGGGCGACATTTGGATTAACGTAGTGAGTTCCTATGATTTTATTATGGATAGAAAACCCGATTATATTTTTAATCAAAGCGGAAGCTCAATTAGTAAATCTATTATCGATAATAATTATAATTTTATTAATAGAGAGGGGAGCAAGATTCTTACCAGCGTCCAGGATGTGCAAAAAATTATAGATACTAAGGATACAAGAAAAGTTTGGCTGGTTATTAACGGAGGGAGCATAAATGTACTATATACTGTTCATGTCCGCAATGATTTTATCAACTTTCTGAATACGAACAAAGAAAAAATTGTTTATTTATCTCCGGATGGTTTAAGCAAGGTTTTTTTATTCCAATGATAATTAAAGAATTATGATTCGTCGAGTAATAAAAGAATTTAAGCTGGGGAAGATGATGTTAAGTTTTTCGCTTATTAAACTAGTGGGACAGGGATTTTCACTATTGGCCCCGCTTCTGATAGCGAAATTTTTATCTCCTAGCTTATTTGGCGGTTATTCGTTGTCAAAAACTATAATTTTTTTCTTTTCAAGTCTGCTAATAGCGTCTGCGCAAACACCTTTTATTGTGAACGCGAATCAGGAAAGAAACTTATCAGGAAAAATTAATAAGTCTTTTTCAGTGCAGATCATTTTTTTGATTATTTCGATTAGCATATATATTTTAGTAAATTTGGTATTAGGCAAGTATCTGCAGAATTTTGCGGGCATAACGCGTTTAGAATTATTTTCACTTTTTTTGGCCTATACCGGGCTAACGTTATATCGGTTTATCGGAAATCTTTTCTTAGCTTTGAATATGAGGTTAAAGCATTCCTGGATCGATTTTTTCTTCGGTTTATTTAATGTTCTATCCGTTTTGCTTCTGTTCATTTTTCATCAATTAAGTTTAAACAATATATTTTACTCGTATCTTGTCTCGGCCATACTTTTATTGATATTTTTTCCCATATTCCTGCGTCGTACAGATTACAGCATGTTATTCCCGTTTGTTATTGATAAAAAATTATTTAAAGAAACTATAGGGTATATCAGCTGGATAATGTTTGGTTCAGTTGGAGTTTATTTAGTTAATTGGGGCGATAATTTAGTGTTACGACATTATGTGTCTTTTCATGAAATTGGAGTTTATAATTTGAGTTACGAAGTTTTTAAGGGTTTAGTAATGAGTACATTTATTCTTGGTAGTTATTTTACCCCATTCATCGCGACGAATATTAAGAATTCAAAAAAAATATCCAATTACCTTTTTAGTAAACGATGGAAACTTTTATTAATTATTATCTTTGGTTTATTTTTATTATATTTTAACATTTCAGTGTTAATTCGTTTAGTCTATAAAAGTGAGTATTCTCAATCCGTCCCTATATTAAAGATGCTAATTTTTGGAGCATTACTGGCTGCATATAATACTTTTTACATCCCTATTATTATTTCCTTAAAAAAATTTCGTTTTTCTCAAATAGTTAACATTGGTCAATTTGCGATAAATATAATATTTGATATCGTATTGATTCCCCGGATGGGTATAATGGGTGGTGCAGTTGCTACGGTAATTGGATATGGATTTAAAATGATATTATACGAAATATACTTTTTTCGACATTATCCTCAATACTCATTAAAATATTTTTTTCAGCTTAAGAGTAAACAGATAAATTAATTCGATTTTATATTAAGGAAATTAAATTTTGTATATTGTTTTCAGTAAAAATTCAGAGTTTAAGTGAAACTCTGAATTTTTTAGTTTAAACTTATTATAATTTTTTTATCTGATAATTAAGTCTATTTTAAAAAAATATTAGTAAATAATTACTTATGTGAAATTATGAAATAATATCTATTATGTAATTTCCATAAACGATTACTAGGAGCTTTTAGAATTTTTTTAATTTTATATTTTTCAGTTATTAGTATTTTGTAGGCATCTAAAGTTGCACCGAAAGGATCGAGTTCGTCGACCCCTATGTGTCCAGTAGTCCATTCTAGAATTAGCATCCCACTTTTTTTTATACAACTCATCCATGCGTCTAAACATTCCTTTGGTTTATAAGAGTGATCAAAAGAATTACTATAAATAAAATCGATATTATTAATCCACTCGGGTTTTACATCATGAAAATCCCATTGTATTGTATTTGGGAATTGTGTTGCGGTAGGAGAAATTTCAGTACCGATAACATTTATACTTAAATATTTACTGAACCATTCTTGTTCTTTCCCACGTCTAGTACCATGACAGATGCCAAATTTAAGATTTGGCACTTCATTTTTTAAAAAACTTGATAAATACTTAATATTTTTTTCAACAACCCATGATTGATTAATTTTTTTAATATTTCCCTCAACTTGAACTTTTTTATAATGACTGTAGTTTTTATATCTATATAATCCAGTTTTCTTAGTATGAAAAATTAAAGTCATGGGTGGAATCAAATATTTAAAATATTTACTAATATTCATATTTATTGATTAGTTTCAAGCATAAGTAGTTCCACGAAGTTTATACATTCTGTTCGGTATAATTATAATATTATTATATAATAATATTATTGTTTGATCAACTGGCCATGCGGTTCCTTTGTAATATCATCGTGAAATTCAAGTATAATAGTGCCTATCTTGGGCCAGGTTTCTGGGGCAGTTGTATTTAATAAATAATTTAATACGTCTGTTTTTATCGCTTTTATATAAACTATTTTTTTTCACAATAACAAGCATACCCCAATGTAAAATCTTGCTTTTTGTCAAGCTTGTCAAGATAAAAAAATAGCAAAGGAATTAATAAACTGCAGATTGGTATAGACAAAATATAAAATGGTAATAACAAAAAACCAGTAAGCGTAGGTTTGAACTTTGTCGCACCATCTTTTTTTAATATGATATGCTGTAAGAAAATATAAAGTGGGAGCATTTTAATACGTTTCCCCAAATACCAAAAAATTCCACCTCTTGGTTTAATAAATTTTATTGTAAATCCGGCATTAATAAAAAGTGATTTTAGGCCATATTTTGTGAAATTAAAAAAATGGTAAGGATCACCATGAATGCCCCATCCTTGGGGTGCAGTAAGGAACAATTTACCACCAGGTCTGAGTATACGAAAAAATTCTTTAATTACTTTTTGGGGATATTCGACATGCTCCAACACTTGGGTATTTAGAATAGCATCATAAGATTCATCTGATTTTGGGATGTTGTCTAAACTGCAGATGAATGTATGCTTATTTTTTGAAGATTTATCGAAAATGTTTTCAAAATCGGTAGATTCGTAACTTGCATGGTTAAAATATTTTTTGTATGGACAGGAACCGGCACCTGCGTCTAAAATTTTATCGGTAGGTGCGATTTGTTTTGACGCAAATTCGACAAATTTAGTAATACTAAATTCTTCAGCATCAAATTTTAACCTAATAAAATCAGGGATTACTTTGCTCTTAAGTGATTTCATTATTGTTTTAATTTTTTTTAAAAACCACATTATTTTTAATAATTTTTAATTTTTAGCGAAAATTGTGCCACGAAATTTATTATATCGCGCCGGATGAACAACTATAGTATTATAAAATGGCTTTAATGATTTAACAAGTTGTTCGTGTGACTTACCCGAAATATCATCATGGTATTCAAAAAGTATTGCCTTAACTATTGCCCAAAGTCGAGTCGGTGCTTGAAGTATAATATCAAATTCCGCACCCTCGCAATCCATTTTTACTAGATCTACCTGCGTTATTTTATTTTCTGTAATAATGTCAATTAACGTTTTCGCATTGATAGAGTATTTATCTTCATTAGCAGATCGGTGAAGTATAGATGAAGATTGAGTTTGACCTTTGCTTGACGTAGAATAAAATGTAACAATTCCTGATTTATAGGCGACGCAGATGTTAAAAATGTGAAATTTTTTTTTATAATTCAGCCAAACATTTTTTTGTAATATATCAAATGTATTTTTGTCGGGCTCATACAAATAGAAAGTATTACCAGGGCAATGAAAATCAAACCAAAAGGAAAAACTCCCCACATGCGCTCCTATATCAATAATAGTTTTTTTATGTAATGTTTGGCCTATTTGATCAATTAAGTGCTTATTGTAAATCATTCCTTGGAACATTTCCTGTATTATTTTTGAGTGAGCCCGGTTATGGCAAAAAAAATGCAAACCATTGCGATGTTTTAGAGTAACTGCTTTTCGTATGTGTAAATAGTTTAGGATTACTAAAGGCCAGTTAGTGAAATCCCTGATTATATTAATTATATTTATTATTGAAATCAAAATTTTTTCCATGAGGATTATTTTAGACTTTTTGACTCGGAGATAAAATACCTGATCAATTGTTTTAGATAGGCTACATTTCTTGATAGATCATGATTGTTCCTGACATAATTATAAAGATTCTCACTTTTTTTCTGCCAATCATCTCTCTGCTTCAGCAATATTCTAATTTTTAATACCATATTATTAAAATTATTTTGGCAAAAATAGCCACAATTATATTGTTCGATAAATCCATCTGGATTGACATTTAGAGATACGATAGGCGTCTTACCAACGCCAGCCTGCAAAAATGTATTTGGAAAGCCCTCTGCCATGGAGGTATTGACAAATATTTTAGCTTCGTTAAAAATTTTTTGGACTTGGTCATAGGGAACTTGATTATAGAGCTTAATATTTGATTGCTGTTTAATCATTGATTGAATTTTATTTTGATAATGAACATCTTCTTTGCTAGTAGCGCAAACCATTACAAATTTTTCACTAGGAAATAATTTAGCTAACTCAATAAATAATTCTGGTTGTTTCCAGTGCGCAATCCTGGCTACCCAAAGGATGGTTTTCTTCTTAAGTCCATTTTTTTGTGTTTGAATCGGAAAAATATTTCTAAATACCTTTGAATTTCGATTATGATGCTGCTTAAGAAGGATTTGATGTTCTTTTGACTGAGTAATTACGAAATTGGCATGTTCTAAACCGTATTGGAATATTTTTCCGGTTAACCCATTTTGATTGATATACACTTTATTGCAACCATTTTTATGTGATGTCCGATAAATATGAATCTTACCTTTGTGGAGGCAAAAATAAGATACAAGACCAATAACGCTGTTAGCGCCTGATGAGATGTAAATATCGGCGTTAATTCTTCCTAGGATTCTGTATATTTTTAATGCTGAACTAATTTTTTTCAATAATGAAAGTCCTTTTTTAGTTGGAATACCATTGAATAAGCTTATATTACCGTGCTGAACTGTTTTTGGCTGGCCGTAATCGCCAACTAAATATGAAACTTCGTATCCGTTATCTTTAGCAATTTCTGTACCGATTAAATATAATTGCAATTCTGCTCCGCCGATAGTAGCATTAATTTTTTTATCAAAAAAAGGGTAGACATGTGCTTGTACAAAACATACCTTAATTTTATTATGGTCAATAATTGATTTATCCATATTTTAATTTTAAATTGTGTTTATATGTTTGATCAAAATTTATAATATCGCCTCGCGACAATTTTATTTTTAATTGTAATGAATTAAAAATCGCTAAGGCATTACTAATGAAGTAAGAGTAAGTTATACGGTCAAACTCTGATACAATCCGGTAGAGCAGGAAGATCGTATCGTAAAATGGCGGAAGAAAAGCTGAATCTGCAAAATCGATTAAATAAATAAAATCATTAACAGGATAAATATTTTCAGTAGCCAAGTCACCATGCTGATAATTATCATTCTTTTTGTAAAGAGGGGTCATAGCAGAAAAGATTTTTTTATAAATTTGTAATGCCCGTGGTTTGGTAATACAACCGCGCCTGATTAATGATTTTAATGATTCAGATTTTAGGAAGGTATATACAATTTTTTTTTCATAAATTCGATATTCAGGTAGGAGAATTTTATCCGATTTGGCATAGTACAGGTTTAAAAATTTTTGTTCTCGTTTAAATGCATTATCATCCGAAAATATTTTATTTAGTTTATAATGAGAATTACTCTTTTCAATAATGCATAAATTTTTTTGCAGGCCACCTCCACGCCGGGAAATTAAAAAATTTGCATTGAGTTTTTTTGCTGGCAATAGAAAATTAAAACGTAATACGAAAAAAATTTTAATTATAGCGCAAAAAACGGAATCAAAAAACTTAAGTGACAGGCGTAAGAAATGTCCGATTAAAAAGGGGCGGAATAAAAAAAATCGATAAAATATTAAAAATGATTCAAGGTCATTTCTAACAAAATATTTATTTTTTCTGAATGATAAATATTTATTCATTTTTTTTACAAACAAAAATCATGTCTAAGCATAAATACTTTAATAATGTCTTTGACAAAATTTTTTCAAATGTCATTATCCATGTTTTGGGAAAAATAGGGTATAAAAATTTTGGTATGAATCCCACGCCATAATACCCAACTATTTTAAGGCCGTTTTGATGGACAAGATTTTTTACCTGAAAGTATGTCATTTGCTGGAGCGGTTTACCAAATAATCGGTATAAAATTACAATAGGGAAGCGATAGCAGATTGTATTACCATGAATATTAAAAATCAACAAACCATTGGTGGATAATTTTTGACCCAAAATATTCATTGCTGTTTTACGTAGTTCAGGCTGGGAATTCAGAAAAAATCGAAAAGCAGTGATTAGATCGTATTTTTCGTCAAGTAATTTATCGTCAGATGCCAAATCGACCACCATAAGTTTTGAGCGATGAAGTTTGGGTAGCGCGAGATTAATCATGTTCTGCGATACATCTATACCAAAAGAGTTTCTCACTTTATCTTCAAGAAAAGAAATTACTCTGCCAGTACCGCAGGCAAAATCAAGATACGTAGTGGAATTATTTTGCAAATTATACTTTTTAAATATTTTTAGTAGAATACTTTTTTCTAAATTCCAAAGAAGGCTATAGCTTGAGCCATGACCATACACGGTATGCTCGTAATAGTTGACTATTTTTGGATCTAGGTGAGAATTTCTATACTCACGATTGGATTTGCTCATAAATTGCGTTCAGATTCTTAATAAAATTTGAAATAGTAAATTTTTTTCCGTTTATCAAAGAATTTTTTTTAATATGCACCAAAAATGATTTATTTAAATAAAATTTAGTGATTTTTTGAGCTAACATTTTACTATTTTGATACTGAAAAAGTGAACCATTTTCACCGTCACGTATAAGTTCATTTAATGCTGGTACATCACTTGCGATTATGGGGACGCCTAGCATTTGACTTTCATAAAATATCATTGGGCTTGCTTCGGAACGTGAAGGCAGTACAAGGATGTCTATTATAGAATATATTAACAGAACATCTTTTTGGAAATTTATAAATCGGATTTTATCTTTTATGTTTAGTTTTTCTGCTAAGGTAACTAATGGTTGATGTTCTGGTCCTTGTCCTACCACTATCGTTACAAATGGGAATTTTAATAATGGCAGAGCTTTTATTAATGTTGGTAGCGATTTTATTTCATCTAAGCGTCCCAGAAATCCAATGACAAAATCGGTTTGAGGAATTTGATAATTTGATCTGATTTGAAATCTGTTGAGATTACGCAGATTTTTTTCATTAAATTTATTGCTATTAGCAAAGTTATAAAGAACAAAAATTTTTTTTGCAGGTATATTTGAAGTTTCAATCAGTTTTGTTTTTGTCGCGGCTGAAACAGCTATCCAGCCATTAATATCGAGTTTAGCTATTTTGAGAAAAAAAATAAACCACCATTTTTTTCTAAATATTTCGCCATGTTCATGAAAAACAAGGCATAGTCGGTGATTAAAGAATTTTTTGATTAACCAGCCAAATACCTGTGATCTAAAAAGATGGCAATGAAGTATCTGAATATTATATTTCTTTACGAGTCCGCATATTTCGAACAATGGCTTAAGGGAGAATTTCGAATAACTTGAACAAAATAAAACATTATTATGATGTATGTCAACATGTGCAGTTGCATTATTGCGTAATGCATAATAGAAGATGCTTTTATCATTAATTTGATTTTCAAATATTTCTTTGAGAATTGTTTGAGTACCGCCATATCCGACATGATCAATTAAATGTAAAATATTCATAAAAATTATTTTTTTTGAGCGAACACCAGTAAATTATAGCAAAAATTTCTTAATATTTTATGCTGGCTTAACCACCGTTCAAACGGCATTAACGTTGAAGTCGGTAATAAAGTAAAATTTCGTCTTCCGGGTACTATTCCCATCCCAAAATAATCGATTATTTCGAAATCACTATGTTTAAATATTTTTCTAATTCTTCTAAGTGAGATAGTACGAACGGCTAGCGGATTTATTTTTAGCAATTTATATAATTGGGTTATTCTAATGAAACATGCAATTAAACCCATAATTGAAAATGTATTTAAATGCAAATCAAATATAAAATATCCTCCTTTTTTGACTAATTTTTGTAAGCTTCTAGTGGCGTTTATTTGTAGTTCATTTTCCGCATTTTTATAAAATCTAAAAGCCGTTAAAACATCAAAAGCATCATTAAAGTGTAGATTAGCATTTTTATCGCCAGTAATGTCATCTACATAAAAATTGGTTTGTTTACATTTTTGTTGAGCCAATTCAATCATCTTAGGGGAAATATCAAGTCCGGTAACCTTATGAAAATATTTTTCTAAAAACATTGTCCACCGACCAGTGCCGCACGCAAAATCAAGCACAGTTTTTGAATGTGAATTAATCTTTTTGAAAAAATCGCTTAAAATATCCTGCTCCAGTTTATATATTAGTGAAATGTGTTTGCGCGCAGTAATAGATTCGTAGCTAGTTGCGCCAGTCATAAATCCGTCACGATAGCTTTTATTTACCATATTTAAATATTAATTAAATATAAAAACTTTAATATGTACTTATTAAATTTATTTTTATTCTTCATGATTGCATGTTCTTTGTGATGGATAAAGGATGCCATTTTTAATAAATTTCTATCAACATATTTTTTTTCATTATACCCCTGTACTATTTGGTCTAGAATCATTAATATTGTTTTTCTATGATAAAGATAAGAGAACGGATGCTTCAAAAAACTAAATATTCTAGTAACATCTTGAAAACGCGCTAAGTCATAAAAAAAGGGGCCAGTATAGCAAATCGTTTGAAAATCAATAAAATATATTTCATCGTTGCGGAACATTATATTAGTTGGCGTAAAATCCCTGTAAATTACTGACGTCGTATTTTCCGGGAATTTGTCTATAATTTTTTTAATAGTAGATCCCTTTTTTGTTTTGAAAAGTTCCTGCATTGAATCACCCGTATAAATAGATTTTTTTTTCTGGCTTAGGTACTTCGTGAGTAACACATGATATTCATATAAGGCAAGCCCTACCTTTTGAGACAGTTGTTGTACCTGATTAAGAGGAAGAATAAACAGCAAATCTAAAAAGTTTTTAGCATCGGGAATATATTCCATAGTGAAAAAATTTTCGGATTCAGAAAAAAAGAATGGTCGTGGTACCCTGAATAATTTATTCTGATAATGGTCATTTATAATAGTATATATATATAATTGGTTTTCATATTCGTGCTTGATAGATATATTTTTATATTGTTTTGCTAAAATTTTAATATTACTTAGTTCAGCCAGATAAAGATACGAGACATCTGTTTCCCTTAATAATTTTAATTGAAGAACTTTTGATGAAAAATAGTCAGAGATTTTGTTTTTCATTTGAGATTCAATAGAAATGTCCGTAATATTATTTTTCACAAAAAACATTTAAGTATTCTTGAATTATGATTTCCCAAGAAAAATATTTTTCAAATCTTATGCGAGAAGCCTGCTTGAAAAGTGAAAGGTTTTTTTCATTATTAATTAAATCTAGCAATTTTTTTCTTAGTTCAGCAGGATTTCTTGGTGAAAAAAGAATACCAGCACTCCCTATTACTTCTGGATTACCACCTACATTTGTAGCTAGAATTGCACAACCAGAAGCCATTGCTTCTAAAAGTGTGACATTCATATTTTCAAAAAAGCTAGGCAAGACAAATATTGATGCGCTTCCATATAAATTTCGTAGTTTTTCACTGGGATTTTTTACCCAACCTAAAAAGGTAACTTTTTTATCTAGTTTATAATGTCTAGTTAATATTTCAAGCTGTTTTCGTGCTGGTCCTTCGCCTACAATAATTATGTTCCAATCATTTATGTTAGTTCCTTTTACCGCTTCCAATACAACTTGGACGCCTTTATTTAATAATATTCTGGTGACTAGTAAAATAGTTTTTTCCTTTTTTAATGGAGAAAATTTATTTTTTTCTATACCGTTTGGAATAATTTTTATTTTGTTTGAATCAAGTTTTGGATAAACATTTTTTATCTGCCTAGCCAAAAAAATTGATGGGGTAGTTATAATTAATGAATTTTTCAAAATCGTTTTCCAAACTCCGGTAATCAGAGGATAGATCCTTTTAAATCTGGGATTGTATTTAATAACATCGCTGCCATGGCTGGTAATGATATAGGGGAGCTTAAATAAGATTTTTAACAAATACGCCAAAACGCCGGTGGGAATAATGAAATGGCAATAGCAAAGGTTATATTTGTTTTTGTGGATGAGAGAAAGACATTTGAAAAAACCACTGATCAGATAGGTTAATTGCTCCCAGGGGTGGCAAATTTCTTTTTTTGCGCGCCACGAAGGTACCCGGTAAATTGTGAAATGTTCGTTAATAATTTCCTTTCTTGGCAGACCGCGGTAGTGCATAGTAACCACGTCAATATCGAATTTACCGATCGTGGATAGCCGGAGAGCAATATCATAGCTAACCGGACTGGCACCGCCGCCTAGTGGTGGAAATTCATAATTTAGCAGCAAAATTTTCATTCTCTGGAAATGACTTTTTCAATGTAGTAAACTCTTCTTTTCCCGCTGTAATATGATTTTACGGCAATGTCAGCCAGTAATCCTGAAACAAAGAGCTGCATACCGGCTAATATCAAAAATACGGCTACCAAAGGCCAAATCCTGTTTTGCAGAGAAAATAATCCTAATAAACGGCCAATCGCTAAGAATAATCCAAGAGCAAACCCTGTGCCACCAATAAATATTCCCAGACCGCCAAAAAGATGCAGTGGTCGATTTGAATATTTTCTCCAGAACCAGACGGACATCATATCGATGAAGCCTTTCAATATTCTTTTCCAGTTATATTTTGTGGTACCTGTAGTCCTGGCGCGGTGTTCCACAGGCACTTCAGTAACTTTAAAACCATGCCAGCGCAAAATGGCAGGGATGAATCTGTGCATTTCCCCCTGCAGATCTATATCTTCGAAACATTCTTTTTTATAGGCTTTCAGCGTACAGCCGGAATCATGGATTTGGTCATTAACCAGTAATTTCCTGAGAAGGTTGGCACCGCGTGAAACAAATTTTTTTGCTGAAGTATCCTTTCTTTTTGAACGCCAGCCGGAGACAACGTCATATCCTTCTTTCATTTTTTCCAATAGCTTGGGTATTTCCGAGGGAGGATTCTGGCCGTCAGCGTCCAGCATTATTATTACTTCGCCCAGGGAATTTTTTATGCCGGCATCAAGCGCCGCCGTCTGGCCGAAATTTTTTCTGAACTTGACGATTTTAACGGGCATCAAAGAATTAAGCCGTTCAAAAGTTTTGTCAGACGAACCATCATCAATAAAAATGATTTCATAGGGATCACCGATTTTTTCCATAGCGTTTTTAATCTCTTGATGTAGGGGACCGACAGCGTCCTGCTCGTTATATGCCGGGATAACTATTGAGTACTTAATTTTTGATTCCATAATATTGTTTATACCAATTAATAAAATTATGAACGGTTTTTTCGATGTTAGTTTTGGGCTCAAATCCCAGCAATCTCTTGGCTTTACTGATATCGGCGTGTGTTTTGTGCACATCACCAGCTTGCAAAGGTACCATGTTCTTTTTTGCTTTTTTGTTTAATTCCTTTTCAATTAATTCAATGAAATACTTGAGATTTACAGTATGCGAATTACCAAGATTAATTATTTCATATGGAAAAGGGTTATCTAACGCGGCCACAACACCCTGAACAATATCATCAATATAGGTGAAGTCCCGCTCATGGTCTCCATTGTTATAAACATCAATTGGTTTACCGCCTAATATTTTTTCTGTAAATTTGAACAAAGCCATATCCGGCCTGCCCCAAGGACCGCAAACAGTGAAAAATCGCAAGGCAGTGCAGTTAATGCCGTATAAGTGGTGATAGACATGCGCCATAACCTCCGTAGCTTTTTTAGTAGCCGCATAGGGGGAGATTGGATGGTCAACCGGATCTGATTCAGAGAATGGGATTTTGGCATTGCCTCCATAGACCGAAGAGCTGGAAGCAAAGACAAAATCCTTTATCTTAAAATCCTTCGCCAGCTCTAAAAGATTGAGAGTTCCTAAGTCATTGGATTGCTGATAGATAAAGGGATTGGCAATAGAGGCACGTACGCCGGCTCTGGCGGCTAGGTGGCAGATTTCATCGATTTTGTTTTTCTGAAATATTTTTTTCAGGTCATCCAGATTTACGATGTCGGTCCGGTATAGCTTGAAACTTAAGTCTTTTAGCAAGATTTTTATACGGTCTTCTTTCAGGCTGGGATCATAATAATCATTAAAATTATCAACTATAATAACCTGATCACCGCGTTCAAGCAGTTTTTTTGCAACATGCGAACCTATAAAACCGGCGCCACCTGTTACTAATACATTTTTCATGTTATTTGTGTGTTAATTACCACTAATCTATTTCCACTAATCTACACTAATTTGAATTTTTACTAACGTTTGTTTGTGAGAATTCGTGTTGATTCGTGATTCTAAATTCGTGGTAAATTATCAACTACTTATAATCAGCCCTTTCCATCTTGGTTAGTTTGAAAATGTTTGAAAATATCGCTTCGTCAGTTTTATAAAATTTACTTTTACGCCTTTGACAAACAAGGTGGGCAGTTTTGGAAAATTTTAAAAAATTGTAAGTAACCGGAGTTTTTCCATTATCCAGCCAAGTGAATGATGGGAGATATTTTGGGAGGTAGCCAGCGCCATAAAGATTGCATCCAGCGCCTATTACCGTTCCGCTGTTAATCATAGTACTGATGCCGGTTTTTGAATGATCGCCCATGACAAAGCCAAAATGAATTAAGCCGGTATTAACCTTTTTTCCGTTTTCAACAATATCAATAGGGGAGTAATTATTCTTTAAATCGCTGTTGTTAGTGTTGGCGCCCAGATTGCACCATTCACCGACGTACGAATGACCGATAAAACCGTCGTGCTGTTTATTAGAATATCCATAAAAAATTGATTCAGCAACTTCGCCGCCGATTCTGCAATAGTCTCCGATCGAAGTGTTGGCAAGAATTTTGGCACCGGCGTTTATTTTTGTACTCTTTCCTATATAGGCCGGGCCGACAATAGTGCAATTCGGTTCAATAATTGCTGATTCATCTATATAAATTGGCCCGTTTTCAGCGTCCAGCACGGTTCCGGATTTGATGACGGATTTTTTTGCAATGTAAATATTCTTTTTTTCAATATAGTCAACGCCAGGATAAACATTGCCTTCGATTTTTCCCAGCAGTCCGGTGTTCTTTAGATCATCGGCCAGAAATTTCTCATTGAATGTTATTAATTCCCAAAGATGGGCAATCAACTGAGCCTTAACTTTAATTCTTGGAGCTCTGATTTTTTTCAATGATTCTCCGGGATTCTTGACGTCAATTTGTTTTAAATTTTCATCTGACAGTCTTGCCGCTATTATCATCTGATTATCTACGAATATCGCATCCTTTTTTAAGGAAATTAATTTTCGTAATAATGACTCCCTTAATATCATCCGGCCGTTTAAAAAAATAGTCAGATCCTTATTAATTTTATTTATCGCAGCCGATGGATTTTCTTTTTTGACTCTGTTTTTCAGATAATCACGGCAAAGTAGTGAAGTTCGCAATTTTTCGGTGGTTTTAATTGATTTCAGCAATCTTTGCAATAAAGTAAAAAAACCGAATTTTAAATCAAAAACCGGTCTAGTGAGGGCAAGTGGATATAATTTTTCGTGGTCAGAGTCCTCGTAAATGCAAATATTCATAAAATACTAAATTACCGAAATTTATCTGGCAATTTTCTAAATTATCAGTTTTTATCATAACAAAAATGGGCTGTTTTGAAAAGAGGCTGCGAAATGCTATAATTGAGGCAAATTTATGAATTTTCTCGGTTGGATCAAAAAATATCGATTACCTTTAATTTTGCTGTGCCTGGGGTTTTTATTCGTTTTCATATATTCCTGGCTTTATCTGAGCGTCAATCCGTTATTTTCCTCTCCGGATGAAGCAGTCAATTATTACTATACAAAATTATTCAGTGAAACTGGTTCGCTGCAACATTATGAGCCATTAAATACTGCTGCGGATAATACGATAACGCCGAGAAATGCCATGGCCATAAATGGCAATATTGTTCCCGCCAGTTTTTTGGGCTTGATTTTAATCTTCGGTTCAATCGCGAAAGTTTTCGGTTCTAATATAATAATTTATTTAACGCCGTTTTTTTCTGTATTAGGCGTCTTATTTTTTTATTTATTGCTGAAAAAAATATTTTCAAATAAAATATCTTTTATTTCTTCATTATTTTTATTTATTCTGCCACCCTTTTGGTATTACAACAGCCGTGGCATGTTTCACAATGTTTTGTTTATTGATTTGTTGATAATAGGTTTCTATTTTTTCCTGAATTTCATCTCAAATCAAAATAAAAAAATTGTTAATTATTTAAATGCAATTTTAGCGGGAATTTTTTTAGGATTAGCTCTGATAACACGAACATCAGAAATTTTTTGGGTAGGCGTAATAATCATCAGTTTATTGATTATTAACCGCAGGAAAATAAATTGGGGGCAAGTTCTATTATTTTTTGTCAGCGCCGTTATTGTCTTTTCGCCGATTTTATATTTCAATCATCAGTTGTATGGCAGTATTTCCAATTTCGGTTATGCGGAGACGCTGTTAAATGAAAACTCTTCAGCCGGCGGCTCCAGTTCCGTGGTTTATTCGTTTATTAAACTGGTTTTTCCGTTTGGATTAAATTTTAGTTCATCCCTGACTACTTTCAACAATTATTTTATTCAATTGTTACCCTGGCTGGTTGTTTTGCTGTTTATAAGTGTATTTTGGGTTATTAAAAATTTATTATTGCCAAAATTCATCAAATATTTTCCTGAGCTCAGTGAATATACGAAAAAACTGCCGTCAACCGTTAAAAATTATTTCTATGTTTGGGTTTGGTTATCAGTTTGGCTGCTCTTTTATTATGGATCTTTTTCCTTCAACGAATATATTGATGCCAATAAAATAATTTTAGGCTCCTCATACCTGCGATATTGGCTGCCCATCTTAATATTCGCCTTGCCGTTGATTATTATGATTATTGAACGGCTGATGCAAATGATAAGAAAAAAAATTATTGTTAAGACATTTACCGCATTAATAATCTGCTCAATGGTGATATTTTCCATAAATTTGGTTTTAATGGATTCTCTGCAGGGGTTATTTGCCATCAAAAAAAGCATGGTTGAGGCAGAATCGCATAGAAAAATAATATTACAACAGACTCCGGCGAATTCGGTAATCATTTCTGGTTTTGCCGATAAAATAATATTTCCGGAGAGGCCAGTCATTGTTCATCTGCCTACAGACATGAATCAGCAGAAAAAAATAGTCGATGACTTGTCAAAATTAACTGCAGTGTATTTATTTTATAATGTGCTGGATCAAAAAAGCGTAGATGAACTTAAGACCTTGAAGAGTAATAATTATGAGGTGATTGAAAAATATAATTTTCAAGACGGCGAAATATTATATCAAATATTATAATTACTAAAAATCAGAGTCTTGTATAATATGCGGAAATTAGTTAAAATATCTTTACAAAAAAGTTTAGCAAAATTAATTATTGATAGATGTCGGAATTCGCAAACAGCAAAATTAAAGTGATTTTCAATGTATTAAAAGCATTGGCTTGGGCTGGAATTATTTTTTGCCTTTTTTTTGTGTTAATAAAAAACTTCGCTCCTTTTGGCGCACTCAGCATCAATTATAAAGTCACAGATAAACCTACGCTAGTAAGAAATTTTGCTTCCAAGGAACCGAATAAATTATTCGGAAAAAGCAATCCCGCACTCACAGAAAATGATTTTGAGTTGATAACTACTTCTCCGTTGTATTTCGACCTGGCGGTACCCAGAGCCTTCACCAAAGCAAAAGTAACTATCAAATACCAGGATCCAAATAACCAGCCAGAAATGAAGCTGGGGGTTAAGCAAGGCAATGGCGTTTATTATTACGCGGATATGGTGATGACCAGCCCGACGCTTGATGGATTGCCTGCGTATTGGACGCAAATATCGGAAGACAGTTCCGTCCTTTGGCAGAAGGATATCGCGATCTATGATCAATATCTGAAATTGAAAAATAAGCTGGACGAAGAGCTGAATATCCAGCTGATCGATAAGTACGGCGCCGGTTTCAGCGCGCTTGATGAAAAACAAAAAAGTAATTTAATATCGAGTGCGGTATCATCTCAAGATTATAAAGCCAAATTATCAGGTATTTACAAAGAGCTGGAAAAAAATAAAACGGCGGTAAAATATAGCACAATTGGGGGCTTCCAGGCTGACCCGCCTGATTCAGATAAGATGTTGCAGTTTAATTATCCAATGTTATCCAATAAGCCATTAGCAGGTTATAAATCTTCAGCTCAGCCCTTGGTTTTTGACAAAAGCCTGATTGGGAGTCATGAAATTGTTACTTATATAGGCGAAAAAGAACCGTTGAATTTTAACTTCACTATTCAGGATATAAATCAAACTGAAGGCACTGATGATTTTACGGTTACGCTTTATGATGCGATTGGCCGGAAAATTGAAGAAGTGAAATCACCAGATGCCGAAAAGCCAGCAGCCACGGGTGATATATCGCCTGAAATAAATGTTATTTTAGCAGATAATAATTTGCCTGCGGGTGTTTATAGGTTGGCGATAACTGATGTGCAGGACGATATTTTGATAAAAAAAATTACTACAGCGCAGCATTTGATAGTGTTTAAAAACCATATTCACCTAGCTGAAAATGCTGAATACTCGAAATACCTTGGCAATAAGCAATATAGCCAGACTATTCTATTTACAGACAGCAATTTTATAAAGGCCAGGGCCAGTAATGACTCAGGCGTGCAATTATTGCAGATTAATCAGCAAGTATTACCGGTCGATATAAAATCGTTTATCTATCAGGTGAATATTACTGATAAACCGTCGTTATCAAAGATTATTTCTCCAAAAAATGATATTTACCTGGAAGGTGATGGAAATTTCACATTCAGCCAGGAGCAGTATTTTGATTCCGGAGTTGGGGAGATAAAAGACGTAGCCGAAACAAAAAACATTAATGACTATGATTATATCATTGCGCATTATAAAAAACCTGTAGTAAATGGAGACTGGCTGGAGGCGTCGGCGGAAGTCAGCGCACCGTATCTTTATATAAATGAAGGCAAAGATAAGCTAATAAATTTTATTATTAGCCTGCCTGACCTGCCGGAAAAGAAGCGGATTCTTAAAATAAGCGAAGTAAACATACGCCTGGAAAGAGAACCGTTTACCATTAATAATATATTTTCGCGGTTAAAAGAATGGATAAAATAATGGCACAAAGCGACAGAAAAGACATTTTAAATTTAATAACTGGGAGCATCAAAGAAATATTCAAAGTTTCCTTCCTAGGTTTTTTGATATTTTATGCCATGGACCTGATGGCCCCTGGTTTCGTTTCAAATTTTATAAATATAAATATTTTCATATATATTTCTCTCATTTCCGGAGCTGTAACACTATTCTTCGAAAAAGAAAATCATCTTGAAAGTACCAGTGGTTTCAAAAAAATTAATTATGCAATTTTTTTACTGCCCGCGATTGTCTCCGGTCTTATTGTGTATTGGCTGACAAAAGACATTGGCAAAATGTCTTATATCGTCTCCATAGCCTCTGGTCTATTCACTTATTTGATAATAATCGTTTTGTCGAAAAATGATTTAAGCGACGAAAATAATAATTTAAACAACAATTAACAATTAAAAGGAAGAATTACTATGCGTTATGATGTAAAAAACAAAAAATTAGCCGGCATGGGCGTAAAAAGAATAGAGTGGGCTGATCAGCAGATGCATGTGTTGAAAATTATCCGCGAAAGATTTATAAAAGAAAAACCGCTGGCCGGGGTAAGACTGGCTGCCTGCCTGCACGTCACAACCGAAACCGCTAATCTTATGAGGACATTGAAGGCGGGCGGCGCGCAATTAGCCTTATGCGCTTCTAACCCGTTATCAACCCAGGATGACGTGGCCGCTGCTTTAGTCACAAAATATCAGATACCTACTTTTGCCATAAAAGGTGAAGACAGAAAAACATATTTTAAACATTTAAATTCTGTTTTAGATACAAAACCCCATATAACCATGGATGACGGTGCTGATTTAGTTTCCGAAGTATTGAGCAAGAGAAAATCTCAAGCTGGCACGGTCAGGGGAGGCACGGAAGAAACCACTACCGGCGTTATCAGATTGAAAAGTATGTCAGAAAAAGGCATTTTGAAATATCCAATCATCGCCGTTAACGACGCGCAAACAAAACATTTTTTTGACAATCGCTACGGCACAGGCCAATCAACAATGGACGGTGTAATTCGTGCCACTAATGTCTTGATTGCCGGCAAAACGGTGGTCATCGCCGGTTATGGCTGGTGCGGTCGCGGCGCAGCTTTGAAAGCAAAAGGTTTGGGAGCTCATGTGATTGTCACTGAGATTGATCCGTTAAAATCTATTGAAGCGGTGTTTGACGGTTATCAAGTCATGCCGATGGTGGAAGCCGCGCGCGTAGGCGACATCTTTATCACTTTAACCGGTGATATTAATGTCATCCGCAAGGAACATTTCCTGAAAATGAAAGATGGGGCGATTGTCTGCAACTCCGGGCATTTTGACGTGGAAATAGATTTAAAAACATTAAGAAAGATGGCTAAAAAAGTCAGGGAAGTAAGGAATTTTGTGGTTGAATATACCATCGCCGGTAACAAGAAAATTAATATCCTGGCAGAAGGGCGCTTAATTAACTTAGCAGCCGCTGAAGGCCATCCGCCGTCAGTCATGGATATGAGTTTTGCTAATCAGGCTTTATCGGCTGAATATATTTCCAAAAATTACAAAAAATTGGAGAATAAGGTTTATTCAGTACCCAGGAATATTGATGAAAATATTGCCAAGCTGAAATTGCAGACCATGAAAGTTAACATAGATAAATTAACGCCGGAGCAGAAAAAATATCTGGCCAGCTGGGAAATCGGAACCTAATTAATGTAAAATGTATAATGCTTAATTTATAATTCTTAAATTTATTATAAATTTTCATGGTTGATGAAAATTATTCTAGGGTAATAAAACACAAACTGTACTGGGAAATTATCAAGGGACGGCGGACTTCCAAAGGCAACCGCTGGCTGTCGCACTGCTGGCCGAATATTTCTGAAAGCAAAAAAGCCTTTAGACCGAATTTTGCTTATCTCAACCACATTGGCCCGGGAGATACGGCCGGGAATCATTATCATCGCGATAAAAAGGAATTTTTTTGTCCCATGGGCGAGTTATTGCTTTTATTACGCGATGTCAAAGGTAAAAAAACAGTTAAAGTAAAAATGTCGCTGGGCCCTAAAGATTTTTACAAAATCTATTATATTCCTCCATTGGTACCGCATGCCATAAAAAATAATACGAAGAAATTTCAGCCATTGCTGGTTTTGACAAACAAACAGGATATCTACGGGAAAACATACGAATTTATCATTTAGGATAATGAAAAACCCCTGGAAAAAAATTTCCTCAAAGCGAATATACAAGAATTCCTGGATTAGCGTAGTTGAGGATCAAGTGATTACACCGGATAAAAAGAGAGGAATTTATGGCCTGGTGGGTTTGGGGCCAAAAGGAAATTCTGTGGGAGTGGTGGCGTTATCAAAGAAAGGGGAAATATTTTTGATCAGAGAATATCGTTATCCCCTGGAAATGGTCACTACGGAGATACCGCGCGGTGCCTGTGAAAAAGGGGAGACGCCGCTTTTTACGGCGAAAAAGGAATTACGCGAAGAAGCGGGCGTAACTGCAAAAAAATGGAAATTATTAGGATACGTCAATACCTCGCCTGGGATCATAAATGAATTCGCTCATCTTTTCCTGGCTACGGATATAAAAATCGGCAAACCGCAACCGGAAGGAGTGGAGTTGCAGGAAGTGCTGAAATTGCCTTTAATTAAGGCATATAGGTGGTGCATAGATGGCAGGATCAATGATGCCATATCTATTGCTGCAATTTTAAGGGCTAAAGATTATTTAAAAAAACAATTATGAAACTATTAGTCACTGGCGGTGCCGGCTTCATCGGCTCGAATTTCATTCATTACTGGATGAAGAAATATCCGCAAGATGAAATTTTAAATTTGGACAAATTAACTTATTGCGGAAACCTTGAGAATTTGAAGGATATAGTAAAAAAACCCAATTATCATTTTGAAAAATTTGATATCACCTGCCCGATTGAATATAAATCGGCAAAGCATGAAGAAGAGTACGGTCGCTTTGATCGTAAAAAATTTATTCAGCTAAAAGAATGGATGCGCGAATCGGATATTGTCGTGCATTTCGCTGCAGAATCGCACGTTGATCGCTCAGTGCTTTTTGCCGGACCAGACAGGCCAGATGCCTATGATTTCATATTAACAAATACCTGGGGCACCCATATCATGCTGGAAGCAGCAGTAAAAGCCTGGAAGCCGATCAATTATAAAAATAAAAGATTTCATTTAATTTCAACGGATGAGGTATTTGGTGCACTGGCGCTTGATGACCCGAATAAATTTAATGAAAACACGAAATATAACCCGCGCAGCCCATATTCCGCCTCTAAAGCAGCAGCTGACCACCTTGTTAATGCATATTACATTAGTTACGGCCTGCCAGTTACAATTTCAAATACCTCTAATAATTTTGGTCCTTATATCTATCCAGAAAAACTGCTACCGCTGGCCATCACCAATCTGATTGAAGGTAAAAAAGTACCAATTTACGGCGATGGAAAATACGTGCGTGATTGGCTGTATGTGGATGACCATTGTCGGGCAATTGATCTGATCTTAAAAAAAGGCAAGATCGGAGAGACGTATTGCATTGGCGCTATGCATGAAGACGTTAATAATTTGGAACTAATCAGGCGGGTTCTAAAAATTATGGACAAAGGAGAGGATTCGCTCGAATACGTAAAAGATCGGCCAGGCCATGATCGGCGCTATGCAATAGATTGGTCAAAGGCGAAACGCGAACTTGGGTATGAACCTTTATTTGAACTAGATGAATATCTGAAAAAGACGATTGATTGGTTTATAGCGAACGAGTGGTGGTGGAAGCCTATAAAATCTGGAGAATTCAAGGAATACTACCGCCGGCAATATGAAATTAGATAAATTTTATTATGAAAAAAGATAGTCTGCCGCCACTGAAAAAAATAAAAAAATGGATGTTTGAAATTGCTGCTGCCAATAAAATTTCCAATCAGGTCGAAGATACTTGGAGGCATTCAAAAATAGTATGGGATTTTGCCTATCAAATTGCTAAGTATGCAAAAGCAAACGGCTATACGGTTGATTTAGAATTACTTAAAACTGGCTGTTATGTTCACGATATTGGGAGAATGAAAACCGGCAGCAAAGCTTCAAAAGAGTTAAAGCATCCAATTTTTCATTTGTATGAAGGTTATCATGAAATGAAAAAAAGGAGATATCCGGAACTGGCGAGGATCTGCATTTGCCATGCCGGCGGTTCGGGACTGGATAAAGAAACTAACAAAAAATATAAGTTTATCGCCAAAGATTTTTTTCCACTGACGATTGAAGAAAAAATAATCGCTTACAGCGACTGCCGGACGGATTTTAAAAAGGGGGTTGGCCCGGTGATCGGGCCATTTAGCAAAGCATATAAGCGATTTAGCATTTATTCGGGAGCGGATGAGCGCATGAATAATATCCACAATTTTATCAAAAAAATAACGGCAAATAAAATATCATGAAAATAGTCATTATCGGCGCAAAAGGCATGCTCGGCCAGGAATTAGCAAAAACGTTCGCTGGCAGTAATCCTATCCTGTGGGACAGGGAAAATGTTGATATTGCCAATGAAAAAAATGTTCAGAAAATGATCGGAGAAACTAGGCCAGACTTAGTAATTAACGCCGCTGCTTTTAATGACGTTGACGGAGCGGAAAAAAATCGTCAAATTGCCAATGATATCAATGGGTACGCCATTGGTTACTTAGCCAGGGCAATAACCGCCGTACAGGGCATCCTCGTGCATTACAGCACTGATTATGTCTTCAAAGGCGATGTTAAAAACGGGTACAACGAAGAAGACAAGCCAAACCCGCAATCAGTCTATGCTAGCTCTAAATTTCTGGGTGAAATTGAACTGCAGAATAATTGCCATAATTTTTATTTAATACGGTTATCGCGGTTATTCGGCCAGCCAGCCGGTAGTCAGACTGGAAAAAAAAGTTTTGTTCAGCTGATGCTTGACCTGGCAAAAGCTAATAAAGAAATTAATGTTGTTAACGAGGAATTGTCCCGTCCAACTTACGCGCCTGATTTGGCTGCGCAGACAAAATTTATATTTGACAGCAAAAAGCCTTTTGGTATTTACCATGTAACCAACGCCAGTGCCTGCACCTGGTTTGATTTTGCCAGGGAGATATTTGCACAAAAAAGTATTTCCGCTAAAATTAATCCAGTTACTGCTGATTTTTATCCAAGACCGGTAAAACGGCCGAAATACTCCATTTTATTAAATAATAAATTACCAGCTTTAAGAAGCTGGCAAGAAGCGCTCGCAGATTATTTAAAGAATGCAAATGAAATTCAATAAAACTAAATTTGAAGGTGCCTGGATTATTGAACCAGACGTTTATCAGGATAAGCGTGGATTTTTTCTGG
Source organism: Patescibacteria group bacterium (assembly GCA_041660605.1). Lineage (GTDB taxonomy): Bacteria > Patescibacteriota > Patescibacteriia > UBA10025 > JAHIVO01 > JBAZWB01. The sequence continues at coordinate 691,335 of JBAZWB010000001.1, read as the reverse complement.
AATCATATATTGATAAATGGTTCAAAGAAAAAAATATAAAGGCAAAATTCGTTCAGGATAATCATTCAAAATCCGTATCTGCCGGAGTGCTGCGGGGTTTGCATTATCAGAAACCGCCTTTTGCCCAGGCAAAACTCGTAAGAGTAACCAGCGGTGCGGTTTATGACGTGATCGTAGATCTGAGAAAGAAATCAAAAACGTACGGAGTCTGGCAAAGTTTCGAATTAACTGATAAAAATTTTAAAATGCTTTATATCCCAAAAGGCTTCGCTCATGCATTTTGCACGCTTCAGGCGGGTACGGAATTTCTATATAAAGTAGACAGCTATTATTCACCTAAGCATGATTCTGGAATTATCTGGAATGACCCGACTTTGAAAATAACCTGGCCAATACAAGAACCTGTCTTATCGCAAAAAGATTTGAAATTAGGTTTTTTTAATGATCTGAAGTCGCCTTTTTAAACAAAATATTTAAGCGCAGCCATTTATTCAGGCTGGGCATAAATGCTCTTGACAGAGCCTTTTTTTATGCATAAAATTGTGATGGATATAGATCATTTCATCGCAACAAAATAGGAGCCAATATGAGAAGCCAGAAAGTGGTTACTGCGGAAGACAAATCTTCGTCTACGCACAGCGAAACGTTTGATTGCGGCAAATGCGGGTGGCCGTATCCACGTTTTACGAAAAGGCACTGTCCAGAATGTGGCAGAGATTTATGCACAGATTGCTGGCCAAAAGGCATTGCTTTCAAGGCAAATTTAGCGTGTCCTGATTGCTGTAATCACGGTCATTAACCGAATAATGTAGGAGATTTCGTGAAATGGGAAGAATGATTATTTCTAGCAAAATCGAACATTGGCATCAAAAATGTTACTTTTGCTGAAAAGAGGATGAATTCGTAGATCCTCTTTTTCTTAATTAAGTTTATAAATATTATATATATTTACAATTAAAATTTTACTATGAAAGGCATTATTTTAGCCGGGGGAAAGGCAACCAGATTAAGGCCTTTGACGAAAATAACTAGCAAACAGCTGCTGCCGATTTACAATAAGCCGATGATTTTTTATCCTCTGAATACTTTGCTGACGGCGGGCATTAAGGAAATTTTAATTATTGTAGCGCCGGATTATGCTGGTCATTTTTTGCATTTACTCGGCTCTGGCAGGCAGCTGGGGGTAAAGTTTACATACGAAATTCAAGAAGAGCCGCGCGGACTGGCAGACGCGTTTATAATCGGGGAGGATTTCATGGATGAGGATAATGTAACCATGATTCTTGGCGATAATATATTTGAAGATGATTTATCCAAAGAAATAAGTACTTTTAAAAAAGGCGGGAGAATTTTTGCCAAAAAAGTTTCTGATCCCGAAAGGTCAGGCGTAGTGCAATTTGATGAAAACAACAAAGCTATTAAAATAGTAGAAAAGCCAAAAGAATGGATTAGCGATTTTGCCATACCAGGATTGTATGTGTATGATAATCGCGTGTGTCAGTTTGCTAAGGAAGTCAAACCTTCCGGGCGTGGTGAGATTGAAATTACTGATTTGCATAATCGATATCTGGAAATTGGCGAATTGGACGTCAGGCAGATCAAGGGCGCCTGGTTTGATGCCGGTACATTTAATTCGTTACTGGAAGCAAATCTGTTTATATCCAAGCACGACAGATTAAGCAAGCCATTGGAAGAATAATTACTGAAAAAGGGAGAACGCCGGATAATTATTATCAGACTGTGCCAAAGCGTGGGTTGATTATTTTTAAAATACAAAAAATTATCAAAATACGGTTTATAGCCGAATCAAGTTTGTTTTATTAAAGCTGAATTTTATACAGTAAACTATTCGCTAAAATAAACAGAAGGCTGTTATTATCAAAATAATTTATTTGATTGATATCCAATAAATTAAGTTCGTAGGAATTTTTTTGAGGACCGGAAATCTCCGTTATGTACATTTTATCGGGCGAAACGAAATATAGCACGTATTTTGTATTCAAAATAAAAGTTGCATAAGTTATGAGATCAGAAGTACGAGTCAGCAGGGATCGTTCATCGGTTTTCAGATTCCATTGCCATATTTCGTTATTATTGTAGAACAATATCTCATCATTGTTTGCAGGCCATTGCAAGCCAGCTACTTTAATACTGAATTCACTGAAGTTGTTTTTGGCGAAATCATAGAAAAAAAGCTTTTGATTTGCAGTATCCAGTAGAGGTAAAGTATTATCACGCTGTTCAAAAATTGTAAATTTACTGTCTGCCTGGATTTTAAAGGCATTTTGTTCACCGGTATTTGCCTTGGAAAAAATTAGGCTGTCGTATTTTTTTTGAATCGTAAACTGTGAATTAAAGAAAATTACATTGTCCAGATTATTTTCCAAATTTTTCGTATTTTGAAAAAGATTAATCCTATAATTTCCCGTATCTGAAATGGCATATACGATGTCGTGTTCCGGATTACTCCAGAATAATTCTAGTATTTTCTCATTTAAAAATTCTGACAAATCTCGAATTTTGAAATCGGAAATATTTAAAATAAAAAAACTGTTATCAGTAGTTTGCAGGATGGCCTGATCAGAATTTGGCGACCAAACGATTTTTTTAAGATCATGATCAAAGTTGACCTTTTTTTCTACATTTCCTTTTTTAAAGTTAACTAAATTTAATATTTTGTCGGCATAACCCAAGGCTTGAGAATAATCCGAGTTGTACTGGATGATCGAAAATGAATTACCAAGCAATGGTTTTGGGTCAATAATTTTTTTTACCAAAAAAATATCAGACAAGTCGGTCACCTGTGCTGAGCTTATTGTTATTTTACGTATCCAATCAAAGTAACCGTCTTTTGTTATTTTTACCGTATAATCTCCCGGCGAGAGATTGATAATGTCCACTGGTGATGTTTTGTTGTATTGATTATCATCAATATAAATCTGCGCTGCGGCAGGCTTAGTAACTATTTCCAGTGTTCCGACACGGTAAATGCTCTTTTCTTGCCGGTTAATACGCCAACCTGCCACATAGAACGCTAAAATTGGCGTAATAATCATAAAAATTGCTATAATTGCCAGAAAAAAAAGTCTTCTTTGCCAAATATTCATAATAAGCATATTATATATTAGAAGAATTTTTTTTCAAGGTTGCTAACTGACCTTGTTCTGATATAATTAAGTCATTGAAATATTCAATCGTTTAATTTAATCCCTATTTATCGAATAAATGTCCAAATTTATCATACAAGGTGGTAAGTCATTAGAAGGTGAGATTACCGTAAGCGGAGCTAAAAATTCAGCTTTAAAATTAATTGCCGCGTCCTTAATGACAGATAAGGAAGTATGCCTAGCTAACGTTCCTGATATTAATGACGTTCGCACTATGATAAGCATTCTGGAAAAATTAGGCGCCGAAGTTGATTTCCATAACCACAATTTTTGCATAAATTGCGCGACAGTAAAAAATATCGATCCAGATTATCAATTGATCAAGCATATGCGCGCTTCGGTAATGATTATCGGCCCTCTGTTGGCACGCTTCGGAGCAGTGAAAATACCTCAGCCAGGCGGATGTTTGATCGGTGCCAGGCCAATCAATACGCATATCAACGCTTTGAAGCAGTTGAATGTGGAATTTAACGAGGATAAGGATTATTATTATTTTAGAACAAAAAAGCTTACAGGCGGTAAAGTAATTTTGGATGAAATGAGCGTTACTGCCACAGAAAACGTTTTAATGGCCTCAGTTTTGGCTAGCGGTAAAACGGAAATCCATCTGGCTGCTTCTGAACCGGAAATTGTCGATTTAGCAGATTTGCTGAATGAGATGGGGGCGAAAATCGTGGGAGCTGGCACTTCAATCATAAAAGTAACAGGCGTCAGCAAATTGAATGGAGCGAAACATACGGTGATTCCGGACAGAATTGAGGCAGGTACGTTTGCTGTGGCGGCGGCTGTCAGTCGCGGCGACGTCAGGATAAAAAATGTTATTCCCGATCATCTGGATATTGTCTTGCAGAAATTAACCAAAGCGAATGTCAATTTTGAAATAGAGGGCGAATCAGTATTGCATATAAAACCGACTACTATATTCAGCCCGATTCAGATTGATACCCGGCCGCATCCGGGGTTCCCCACGGATTTACAGGCGCCTTTTTCAGTTTTATTAACGCAGGCAAACGGCACCAGTAAAATTTTTGAAACAATGTATGACGGACGGCTGGGATATTGCCGTGAATTGAAAAAAATGGGAGCGAACATCGATATTATCGATAACAACAATGCCATAATATCAGGGCCAACGCCTTTATATGGCAAAGAAATTACTTCTTTCGATATACGCGCCGGTGCAACTTTACTGATCGCAGCGATTATAGCTCAGGGTCAAAGCGTAATTGATAAAGTGGAGCTTATTGACCGTGGTTACGAAAAAATAGAACAAAGATTATCTTCCTTAGGAGCAAACATAAAAAGGATATAATTATGGAAATCAAGAAATCAAATTTGAAAATTGGCTCAAAAGTAGCTATATTCAGTATCGGGATTTTTATAATCATTATCTGCTTTTTTTCCGGATTTTATTTTGGCGTTTGGCAAAGCGTCAACAACCAAAATAATGTATCTATTGTCAATCTCTTTAATCAGGCTAATACGTTTCTCAAAGGCACTGATACCGACGCTAGCTTGTTTTCGAAAGTCTGGACTACTGTATCGCAAAAATACGTTAATAAGCCGGTTGACGACAAAATATTATTTTATGGAGCATTAAAAGGCATGGTGGCCAGTCTGCAGGATCCATACTCTGTATTTTTGGATCCCGAAGAGACCAAAGAATTTAATAAGGAGTTAAGCGGCAGTTTTGAAGGTATCGGCGCGGAAATTGGCATAAAAGACAATCAGTTGACCATCATTGCCCCATTGCCGAATTCTCCTGCTGCAAAAGCCGGATTAAAGGCCGGAGATAAAATTCTGAAGATAGATCAGCAGGATACTACAGAGATGAGCCTTGATCAGGCTATAAGTTTGATCCGCGGAAAAAAGGATACAAAAGTAGTCCTGACAGTCCTGCGCGCCGGAGAAACTGACGTAAAAGATATTGAAATAACCAGAGATGTGATAAAAACTGAAAGTGTTACCTGGAAAATGCTGGATAATAAAATTGCCTATATAGACATAGTGCATTTTGACAGCGATACGGCAGGCGATTTCAATAACCTAGCCAGTGAAATCATTTTGCAGGATCCGAAAGGCATAATTCTGGATATGCGAAACAATCCAGGCGGATATCTAGACAGCGCCGTTGAGATAGCCGGCCAGTTTGTTGAAAAACAGACAATTGTCATTGAAGATTTTGGCAGTTCAAAGAAGGAGTATAAGTCGGAACAGACCGCAAAATTGCTGAATATTAAAACCGCAGTACTGGTGAATAATGGCAGCGCTTCAGCATCGGAAATTGTCGCTGGAGCTTTGCAAGACTACCACCGCGCAAAAATAATCGGGGAACTCACCTATGGCAAAGGATCCATACAAGATTACGAGGAATTTACAGACGGATCATCGCTTAAATTGACTGTCGCCAAGTGGTACACTCCAAATGGTAAATCTATCAATGACGAAGGCATTACCCCTGACCAGCAGGTAGTTTTAACCGACGACGATTACAATAACAGCAAAGATCCACAACTCGACACGGCGATAAAATATTTACTTGAGTGACGATGGCAGAATCGTGGCGCATTTTGGTATTTGGTTTGGTCCAGGGCGTTGGTTTGCGGTATCAAGTAAGACAGTATGCACTAGATAAAACTCTAAAAGGCTACGCTAAAAATTTACCCGACAAAAGCGTTGAAATAATCATTGTGGGAGAGGAGGAAAAAATACAAGATTTTATCGGCTGGCTGAATAATGGCATAAATATAGCAAAAATTAAAAAAATTGAGGCTAAAAAAATCCAAAGTACCCGACAATTTGATCGTTTTGAAATTTTATACTAAAATATACTAGATATATGCAAATTATACTTATTAAAGACGTTAAAAATTTCGGAAAACAAGGAGAGTCTAAAAATGTAACTGACGGTTATGCGCGGAATTATTTATTACCAAATAAATTAGCGGTTATTTATAACGAGTCGTTGAAAAATAAATTCGAGCTACAACGCAAGAACTTATCAGAAAAAGCATCAAAAAAGATTGAGGAGCAGGATAAGTTTTTACTTAAACTGAACGGATTAGAAATTGTTTTTAAAGAAAGAGCCAATGATGATTTAACTTTATTTCAGGGTTTGGGTAAGGAAAAAATTGCTAAAAAAATTAACGAGATTTGCGGTGTTAGCATTAAACCGGAGATAATTAAACTGGAAAAGTCAATAAAAAAAATTGGAAATTATGATGTCCCTATTATAGTTAATAAGAAAGAAAGTATAATTAAAATAAATATTATAAAAGATGATCCAAAAAGAATGTAAATTCATATTTGTTTCAGGCGGTGTTTTATCAGGTTTAGGAAAAGGAGTGGTGGCGTCGTCAATCGGCTATTTGCTGAAAAACAGGGGATACAAAGTCGGCGCAATAAAATGCGAAAATTATATTAATATCGATTCTGGCACTATAAATCCCATTGAACACGGAGATCCGTTTTTATGCGAAGACGGCTTGGAAGCAGATATGGATTTAGGTACGTACGAAAGATTTTTTAATTATGAAATGGGCCATATCAATTTCACTACTATGGGCCAGATTTATAAGACCGTAATAGACCGCGAACGTTCTTTCGGCTATCACGGAGAAGACGTTGAAGCAATTCCCCATGTCTCTGATGAAATAATTTCGAGAATCAAGCAGGCCAGCGAGGGACATGAAATTATTATAGTAGAATTAGGCGGTACGGCCGGTGAATATCAAAACATGCTTTATTATGAAGCCTGCAGGATCATGAAAGCAAAAATGCCGGGTCAAGTTTTAAATATTCATGTTAGTTACGTGCCGATGCCTAAGCATATAGGCGAACCAAAAACAATGCCTACCCAGTTATCCATGAAAACGGTTATGAGCATGGGTATTATGCCGGAATTTTTAGTTTTAAGAAGCGAGGCGGAGTTAGATAAGAGACGACGCTATCTGCTTGGTTTGAAATGCAATGTATCGGGAGACAATGTGATTATGGCGCCTGACTTGAATTGTATTTATGAGCTGCCGTTAATTTTTGCCAAGCAAAATTTTGACAGGAATATTCTTAAATTTTTCAAATTGAATTATCGTAAACCTCATTTGGGCGAATGGAAACGTTTAATGAAAAAAATTAAATCTAAATATACAAAAAAAGTTGAAATTGTTATTGCCGGAAAATATTATAGTACCGGTGATTATGGGTTATCAGATACTTATGCCGCCTTGATTGAAGCTATCAAGCATGCCTGCTGGCAATTGGGCATCGGACTTGTTTTGCGGGTAGTAAATACCGAAGATATTGAGAAACTCGGTACAAAAATTATTGCCAAGCCTGACGGAATCATCGTGCCGATTGGCTGGGGTGACAGGGGAGCAGAGGGTAAGATCAGCGCGGTTAAATACGCCAGGGAAAAGAAGATACCGTTTCTCGGCCTTTGCTATGGCATGCAGTTGGCTTGCGTGGAGTTTGCCAGAAATGTGGTTGGGCTAAAAGACGCGAATTCGCAGGAAATAAATCCAGTCACGCAAAATCCAATAATTCACAGCATTCCCATGTCCAGTAAATATCAAACTATAAAAGGCGAGGGCACTTCGATGCGTTTGGGAGCGTATGATTGCTATTTAAAAGAAAAGAGTTTAACTGCTTCAATCTATTTAAAATATGGCGATGGTGAAGTAATTTCAGAAGCGCGAAAAATTAAGGAGAAAATTAAAGCAATCGGTAGCGTAAAAATATCCGAGAGGCATCGTCATAGATTTGAATTTAACAATAAATATAGAAATATTCTGGAAGAAAAAGGAATGATTATCTCCGGCACCTCAGCAGATGATTTCTTTGTGGAAGTTATTGAATTGCCTAAGAGCATGCACCCTTTCTTTATCGCTACTCAGGGCCATCCGGAATACAAATCAAAACCGCTTAAACCGCATCCTATTTTTCTGGAATTCATTAAAGCCAGTTCGAAATAATAAAACAAAAAACCGCAAATTTAAGATCTAATGCGGTTTTTTTTGATATTTATTTAGAAGGAAGAATGCTCACAAAGGTTGTTTCCTTCAGTCGTCCGTTAAAAAGTTTGATTTTTTTCTTTTTGAAAGAAACAATCCCATTGATAAGTGAAAACAGAGTATCGTTAGCGGATCGCTTAACATTCTTGCCGGCATGATAAACGGTGCCTTTTTGCCTGACAATGATACTGCCTTTTTTCGCCAATTGTCCGCCGTAGAGCTTTATGCCTAGACGTTGGCCTTGGCTGTCCCTGCCTAAACTGGTTGTGCCTGCTCCTTTTACGTGGGCCATATTTATATGTTAATAATTATTTTCTATATACTAATCAATTTAACGATCCTTGTCAAATGTTGCCAATCGTAAACGGCCTAGAATGGGTTTCTTAGGTTCTGCAAAGCATCAGTTGAAGCAGCTTTTTTATTACTTATTTCCAGACTGATTTCATTAAACAGATCAATATTGACCTTTTGCTTTTTAGCAATAATTTCGTTTTTCGGAATTTCTTCGGGAGCTATTACAATTTTATAAATATTTACATTAATAAAATAAATAATCCCGATTGAAATTATGCTGATAATTAATATCAAAAGTAAATTCAGGTGTTTGAGCAAATATTTTTTTATTTTTTTTAAATAAATTTTAAATTTCATAAAGTAATAATTTTCAATCTAGTTGTTTTATCGGTATGCTGGCGGAAAAATTTAATGTAATTTGATTATTTTGTTCCAGAATATTTAAATTACTTATTTCTACAAAATAGTCTAGATGCTCGAGATTTGAAAAATATAATAATAAATTATTCCAATTTCCGCTGGCAGTAATTTCAAAATTAAAAGTTTCCGCAATTTCATTGTCATTAGGCTTGATATCGATATTCTGCGCTATTTCGTTATTAGTAGCTATTAGTTCAAAGCTGGAGATTAAATCCAATATTTCATTTTGGTTGATAAATATTTTTGAAATCTTGTCTAGATCATTTTTTATTTTATTATAATCTTGCCTGGTCGTTTCGATATTTTCACGCTGCTGTTCATAGATTGCCAGTTTAACCCGATTATCGTAAATTTGATCGCTAAATTTATTAATCTCTTTATAATAAGGATAAATAAAAAAAATAATTATGCCGCCTATAATAACTGCTGTTAGGCCGGAGTAGATATAAATTTTTAATTTTAGTGATATTTTATTCATAAATTAAATTCGTAAGCTGACCGACAAAAGTAAAAGGAATATCGTCTTTCTTCGTTAGATTTGAAATAGGAGACGATATGTTGGAGAAATAAGGCACAAGTTCCAAGGAACTTTTCGTATTCAAGTAAGCGTCACGGTTGACGGCAGTGCCACTGATTTTTAAAGTCATTGCCTGACTGTTTAAATTTATATTGTTCAGCGTTACTCCTTCCGGAAGCTTCTCCACTAAAGAAGTCAAAATTTTTGTCCAAAGGACATATGATTCTTCTACGTTTTTCGCTAAGAGCAGTTGGGAGTTAAGTTCTTTGATAGCTTCTTCAATGGAAGCAATCTTGCCTTCGGAACTGATGCTTACTTCGTTTTTTATCTGAGTTTCTAGGGATTGAAGATAATTTTCTAATAAAATGTTCGTAAAAATAGTTATAGTCGCGATGATTATTAAAAAACTGATTATAAAGAAAGAAACATTCTTAATAATAAAATAATTTTTTATTAAGCTTATATGTTTTTTTTCTTCCTGACTTAATAAATTCAAGATGATCATATATCATTAAAATCCTTAATAGCTAGACCTATAGCCGTGGTAAAAGAGAGCAGGTCGTGTTTTATTTCTTTTTTTGTTGAGATCAAATTGATTTGGGGATCACCAATTTTTACATCATTGTTTAAAAAGTTTTTCAAATAATCAGTTAAGCCTACCATACTACTGGCGCTGCCGGTTAAAATAATACTTTTAATTTTTTGACTGTTTGGGAAATAATTATTGTAGTAGGATAAATACTCGGTTATTTTATTTGCCAATCTGATTATTATTGGCTCTAGAATTGTAAAAATTTGTGCTTTAGCTTTACGCTTGTCTAGGCCGCAAATTATTTTTGCTTTTTCTGCATCATTTTCCGACAGTTTTAATGTTTTGGAAATTTGTTTAGTCATTTCCGTACCATTAATATCCAGGGTAGCATTCAATTGTATAGAAGCATTGGCATAAACTGTTATGTTTGTCCTGCTCCGGCCTAAATCAATTATCATGGTAGAATAATTTTTGTTAATTTGCTGGTCTAATAAACATCTGGCAATGGCAATTGATTCATTTTCCAGGCCAATAAGAATCAGTCCGGAATTCTGAATTACTCTGGTGTAAGTATCAACCAGAGTTTTTGGCGCAACTGCCACCAGTACATCCATTTTACTCGGGTCATTATTGGATTTTTCTATAATTTGCCAGTCATAATTTACCTGATCTATGGTTACGGGAATATTCTGCTCTATGCCCCAGCTGACCGCCCCATCAATTTCATTTTCTGGTACTTTAGGGATGGAAATTGTTTTGATAAAAATCTTTTTTTCGGGCAAAGAGGCGTTTACGAACTTTGTATTGATTCTTCCGGATGTAGGCCTGATAAGAATCGATTTAATCAGATCAGACACGGCTTTTTCGTCAATAATTTCGCCATTTTTAATGATACCAGCAGGAACAGATACTTCTCCTAAAGAATTTAGTTCATATTTATGCTTTTTTTTAAGTTGAAATTGAATAAAACGAATTTTAAAATCGCTGATGTCTAGTCCAATTTGATTTTTAAATGGATTTAGTTTCATAAAATCTTATTACTCTTCCTCCCAGGAAATTATACGATATTGGCCGGTTGTAGGGAAGTAGGGAGGCGGGGCAAAATAAAAGTTTTCGTCATAGATAAGGTTTCTGGTGCAATAACCGGATTGATTGGTATGCCCGTCGGGGCAGGTGAATAAACTGCCTACCCAGGCAAAGCCATAACGAACATATGTGCCTATCGCCCCCTGGCTGGTAATGCTGTTCCGCTGCCGATACTCAGCGCAGGTAGTACCCCCGGCGGGATTGGTGCTGCCGGCCGGGCTAAGGTGCCAACTGGACGAGGAAATTCCGTAATAAGGCCGGCCGACCCGGCCGTTTTGGGCTATTAAGGCAGCGTCAACCTCCAGATCGTTATCGCTAAAATATCCGACTAAGATATTATTTTGGGCGATCAAACCGACGGCATCGTCGCCGCTGTCATCGCCTGGCGGAGTATAGACTAAATCGCTATTAAGGTAAATATTGGCATTGCCAGAGGCTAAAGGTGTTTTTGCGGCCACAATTGTCACCCGGTAATTATTAACCACACCGTCAATCCAGGCATCGTCCTCAACGAATATCAGTCCGCTGGCAGGTATGTCAATGCCTAGTGAAGAGGCTGATTCATATGTAAATTCAGATTCTGAGTCAATACTGGTACCAATGGAATGGCTTGATTTAGTGCATGTACCGCCAGACGTACAGCCGCTGTCCTGGTAGCATGAACGATTAAAATTATTGGAACAATAGCCTAAATCTCTGTAATTTGAACAAATACCACCAGCGTCACAGTCGCCATCAGTGCTGCATGGGTACATTTGGCATACTCCGCTCAATGGGCAGTCGCCGTTTATTTGGCAGGTTTGCGCGGGCAGGCAAAGCCTCGGTGCCGGGGATGAGGGGCAATTGCTGTTTCTGGTACATGAGCGTGAAGGCAGGTTAGCACAGACTCGTTTAGAACATCCGCCGGTAGAGCAATTTCCGTATCCGCCATTATAATATTGGCAGTATAATTCTGAATTGACTATCCGCATGTCGATTTTCCCGTCCGCCCTCAAAGTCAAATGGTAGCCTTTGCCTCCTGATGGTGTCAGGTATATGCCGTCTGCATCAGCCGCCAGTTGCATATCTCGCAAGTCCTGCGTTATACCGGCAAAATCAAGATAATCGGCATCCACTTCACGTCCAGCCATAAAGACGTCATTGCGCGTTGGTAGGGCAGTTGGCGGAGAAGGGTCATCAGGATTTACGCAAGTATGCACACCCCAGGACAGGGCAGTGCATCTGTCAGAATCAGGGTCAGTGTAAGTCGGTTCATGGCTGGTCACCGTATTATGGGCTAAACCATCGAAACGCATGCCCGAATTTGAATGAATGGGGCCGAATACTTCCGTGCCTTCTCCAAAACGCATTATATCATTGGCCGCTACGGCGAAATTAGTAAAAGAAGGGATGCCCATTTTAACTTTTACCATTTTTTTCAGATTTGGCTTATCAGTTATTTTACCTGATGATTTTATATAGACAATTGTAGACCCGTTAGGAGGAGGCGTAATATCCAATGAAAACTGCCCGATATTTTCACCGCTGGTATTTTTATACGTATGCACATAGGGACCAGGCGCGCCTGTTCCATCCTGATAATCTGTTTGCGCATGGGCTAAATGCCAGCGGTAATATTCAGTACCGGCTTCCGCGATTTCAAATGACTTGGCTTTATAAATTTCTTGATTAGCCAGTTTATGCTGGCTGGACATAAAAGTGGTAGCCACGATGCCCAGGCTGACAAACAAAGTTATCGTTATCAGTACCGGGATATAGATATTGCCTGCTAGTGAATATTTCTTCATAAATTGTCCTTTAAATTCCTCAGTGCGATGTTAGTCTCAAGCTCAAGCGGGGCAGGAGTTCGCTCTGGATCGTAATCTATCGATAAATGGATTTTAACCAATCTAACGTCATTCAGCTGGACTGGTTGCGGCAAGGGTGGCGTACTGCCATTGAACGTGTCGTCATAATACTGGAAAATATCCGTATTCAAAATATTTTGGGCTACGATAATTTTATTAGCCTCAGTGAAGGCTGGATAAGCCGGCGGTACGGAAGCGTCAGATTTTTCATACCACCTGATTAACGTGCCGTCTACTAATTCGTATTTTACTTTTTCCCTTTTGGTGTCGCTGTCCACATTGGCGTAAAAAATGATGGTATTCGGCTGTACAGTATCCAATGCGTAAGAGCCATTATCTGAAATCTGCATTTCCCTGATTTCACCCACAATGTTTTTAAAAGCCGCCCTGGCTTCATCCTGCGCGTGAATTTGGTCTTGGGTGATATGCCATAACCGATATCCCCAAAATGAAAAACTTGCCAAACCAATGCCGATTAAGGTCAGGATGAAAATAACGGCAACTATTTCAACCAGTGTAAATCCGGATTTATTTTTCATTATTAGCAAGGTAGTATTTTATTATAAAGTGGGAATCAATTGGACAGTTTGGGTCACATACCCGTTAATTTCGACATTAGCCGAATAAACTTCAAACCCGGCAAGCTTAATTTCCATAGAGTAGGTGTCGTTTGTTAAATCTCTGTAAAAAACTTGGCCTGGCGGAAAGCATTCCTGCGTATAGCCTATTCTTAAATTGCTGAGCGCTGGAGTAAAGTAAACATCTTCTGTCGAGAGTATGGCTTTGTACCTGACATAGCGGTTTCCATTGCTGGCGCTGTTGATAGTGGAATTATTTATGCTATAAAAGGTAGAGCCGGTGCCGTCTGGACCAGTAAAATTCCACGTACTATTATCGTTATTTGTGGCGATTTGGATTTTAACGTTTTCCGCACCAGTCTCCACCGGCTGGCTGCTAGGCTCCCAGTTAATGGAAGAAAAATCAGCTGTCGAGCCTAAGTCAAAAGTTGAGGATATAAGCTCGCCGCTTTGCTCATAATATTCCAGCGTATAGCTGACCGTAAAATCTTTTACTATTGGGGTCTTATCGATTTCGGAAGAAATCAATTCCGTACGCCACCGTAAATCGCTGCCTGAATTCATGAAATCGTAAGGAGTGCCTAAGCTGACAGGTTCAAAGTTCGTTCCACCGTCGGCGGAGAGGAAATATAGGATTGATTGTCCATTCAGCTCTTCAGTGGCATTCAAGGTGGCAGAAACGATCCTGCCATGTTGGGAATTAATAATTGTCGTCTGGGCGTGGTGCATGACGCCGACTGGATATTCACCACTGACAGTTGGCAGCTTTAATTCCAGGTCGGCAGTGTTCCAATCCGCGGTAGTATTAGCAGCGTCTTGGTAAGTACTTGAGTCAAAAGTTTCGTTGAAAGAAGGATTCAAGGAAATCTTTTTAAGGCTAATCTCACCGCTCGTGTTGTTGTCAATATTACCGTTGTCAGAATAATATTTTGTCGAATCATCAATAAAATTTTCCTGGCCGCTGCCGCCAAGCCAGTCGGTTTGCTGCATAAACCCATGACCGGTTATTTTTGTTTCATCATAATCAGCTTTTCTCAGCCTGACGCTGGCGTTGGATAAATTGGTGCCATTATTGTCTTTTACGGTTAATAGCAGAGAATTGCTGGTATGAGGCGCCAACAGCACGTTCAGCACGATGCTGGTGTCAGGCAGGACGTTTAAGGCTAGGTCATGGTTTACGCCGGCAATATCATAACCAGGCGTATTGACCAGCAAATCGTACAAATCCCATTCAACTGCCGGTAAATTTGTCTGGCCAGAACCGTTGGTGACGAAATTTAAAACATTTTTTAAATAGCTGGTCGGCGGTTGGCTTATTTTTTTATCGCCGCTCAGGGTCAAATCAATATTTGGCAAAGCGGTACAATTATCCGTATAGCTGTTGACTGAGAGATTGCTTAGTTTATCTATGGCAAAACTTATTTCCTCGTTATGGCCGGCTGAAATGGTCAGGTTTTGTTTGATTGGTAGGGGATTGCCCGTACTGTCGCTGCAGCCGGTTCCCGCGTCGTCCTGGGCGCAGGTTTGGTCATGGCTGTAATTTTCCGCATCATAGCTGGCCTTGACTATGTAGCTGTCTTCAGCCGGTTCAAGGTCGTACAACTGCACGGTGCCATAGATATCCGTTTTTCCATGATAATCAAACGCCGGGACCAGGGTATTGTTAATAACTTCCACATCAGCGTTTACTACAGGATCGCCAGCGGAGTTAAAAATAGTCACCAGCATAAATCCTTTAGTGGTATCTCCCTCCAGTCCTTTTGGGGCAATGATGGTTGACAGCTGAATTGGCTTGCCCGGGTAGCTTTCCGTCCAGCTTATCTCAATATTAGCTTTTTTATAATCTGCTGGATTATTGCTATTGGCGGGTATATCAGGGACTTTATCGACTATGGTTCCGTCAGCGCAGCGGGATTTGCCGGGCTCGCCGGGAATTTCACCGACACAGCCGTCAAATGGATCATCGATATACTTTATTTCCGTTTCGATTTTAAATTTGATGTTTGAACGGGTCAATTCCTGTGAAGCCGGTATGGTACCGTTAGGGGAGCTGCCGGTCACCCCGACATCGCTGTACTGGAGGTTCCTTAAAATTTCCATCTGTTCATTGCCAAGCTCAATGGCTACAATTTTAGCCCGGGCGATGTTCAGCTGTTTTATCGAATTTTGGAAGAGATTCAGCATGACTATGAACATCCCGGTAAAAACCAGAAGTACGATGAGAACTTCCGGCAATGAATAACCGCGCTGATTATTTAAATGATTTTTTTTCATTTTATATTGCTTGAACCAATCCATACATGGGCATCAATACGGAGAGGGCGACAAAAGCGACTACTGCTCCGATTATCAGCATTAAAATTGGCTCAATAATCGTTGACAATGAAGACATCGTTTGGTCAACGTCTTCTTCGTAAAAGTTCGCTATCTGTTCGGAGATAGTGTCCAATGAACCGCTTTCTTCGCCTATATTGATCATTTGCGTGATTAAGGGCGAAAATAGTTTTGGCGTCTGTTCTAATGTTTTTGAGATGCTGATACCTTTTTTTACCTTATCTGAAGCATTAATAAGGGCGTTTTTGAAATATATATTGCCTAAAGTCTTGGAAATGATCTGTAGGGTTTGTACGATTGGAATGTCAGTTTTTAAAAGTGAACTTAACGTCCTGCTGAAACGAGTAATATTAATTTTAACGATTATCGCGCCAAAAATTGGCAGTTTCAAAAGAAATTTATGCAAAAGCAGTTTGCCCTTTTTAGTCTTTTTTAATCTAATAAATAAAATCAGTAAAATAAATACGGCAATCAAAAGGAAAACACCTTGATTTAAAACAAAACTGCTGAATCCCAGTAAAATTTTAGTTGGTAAAGGTAATTCAGTGCCGCCTTCGGCATAAATTGAGGACATTTGCGGTATGACTGTTATCAGCATAACTACGCCAATACCAACCATGGCTACCACGATTACCGAGGGATACATCATGGCTGACCTTACTTTAGAAATTATGGTATGATCTTTTTTCATTTGAACAGTGAGGTGTATCAGTATTTCATCAAGTTTACCGCTGGCTTCACCAGCCGAAATCATATTGACAAAAAGTTCCGGAAAAACTTTCGGATATTTTGCCAAGGCGCTGGAAAATGAAATACCGCTTTCTACGTCCTGCTGAATCTCTATCAAAATATTACGGAATTTTTTATTGGTGGTTTGCAGAGCCAGAGTTTTTAGGGCAGCGGCGAGTGAAAATCCGGTTTTTACCATGATAGAAAGATTTTGGGTAAAAAATATTTTTTGAACGATAGGGACGCTGGATAAATTATCCAGAAGATTTTGCAGGGAAAACCTCCCTCCTTTTTTAATTTCTTTCGAAGAAGTTAAAATTAGATTTTGATTTTTCAGGTATTCGGCCAGAGCTTTCTTGTCCTTGATGCGAATCCGATCCTTTTTTAATTGGCCATCCTGTGTTCTGGCAGTGTAGTTGAATTCTGACATAATTATTCTTTAGTTGCCCTTAATATTTCTTCAATCGTAGTTACACCATTTTTTGCTTTGATGAAACCATCCTCAATCATAGTCAGCATGCCTTTTGATCTGGCGTGTTCTAATATTTTTGCTGCTGAAGTTTTTTCTGTAATCATTTGCGCTATTTGACTGGTAATTTCCACAACTTCAAAAATGCCAATCCGGCCTTTATAGCCTGTGTTATTGCATTGTTTGCATCCTTTGCCTTTATAAAATAATAGTGATTCTATCGGAGTTTTTGAAGAAAGAATTATGCCCTGGCTCTCCAGAACATTGAAAATTGAGCCCAGGTCGATTTTTTTCTTTAACTCGTCCACGGCCTTTTTTGTTAAAGTATAGCTGTGGATGCAATTCATGCAAATTTTTCTTACTAGCCGCTGGGCTATAACAATATTCGTGGTAGAGGCCACCAAAAACGGTGGTACTCCCATTTCCTCAAGCCGTGGTAAAGTGGTAACTGCGTCATTGGTATGCAATGTTGATAAAACCAAGTGGCCGGTCATAGCGGCATGGGTGGCGATTTCAGCGGTTTCGCCATCGCGAATTTCTCCGACCATTATAATATTGGGATCCTGGCGCAGTAGTGATCTGAGACCGCCGGCAAAAGTAAAGCCGATTTTTGGATTTACCTGGCTTTGATTTACTCTCGCCATGCGGTATTCAATAGGGTCTTCAATCGTGGCGATGTTAACTTTTGGGTCATTTAAAATATTAAGAATGGTATATAGGGTGGTAGTTTTTCCGCTTCCCGTAGGGCCGGTAACCAAGATCATACCCTGGGGCTTGCTTAGATTTAAATTTACGGCTTCTAGTGCCTTTAACTGCAGCCCAACTTGCTCAAGAGTTAAAATTTTTGCGGATTCATTCAACAAGCGCAGAACGATTTTTTCACCGTCAAAAACAGGAATGATTGAAACGCGGAAAGCAATCTTATATTCACTGGTAGAAATTTTGAAACGGCCGTCCTGGGGTAATCGATGTTCGTCTATTTTTAAATTGGAAAGTATTTTAATGCGCGCAATAATTCCCGGCTGTAAGTTTTTTGGGAGACGCATTACTTCCCTGAGTATTCCATCGACTCTGTATCGTACTAAAATGTCATTTTCGGTTGGCTCTATATGTATATCAGAAGCACCCTCGAAAATTGCATATTCCAGTAAGGTGTCTACGATTCTGACGATTGGTAAATCTTGAGCCAGCTGCTTCAGATCTTCAGTTTTAGTTTCTCCTTCGCCAAGCAGGTCACCTTTAGTGATTTTTTTAAATTCCGAAGATAGCCCCTTATGAAATAACGATAGAACTTCTTTAATGCTTGAGGGAGTAGTAATATGTATTTTTATTGCTAAGCCGGTTTTTTTCTTTAAAAATTCAATGATTTGTAAATTTTTTGGATCTACAGAAGCGACTTTTAAAGTAGTTTCATCCTTGTCAAAAGCGACAATTTGGTATGTTTGAACGATAGTCTCGGGTATAAGCGTTAATATGTCTTTCCGGATGCTCATCCGCCGTAAATCAATGAAAGGAATTTTGTAATAATTTCCGGCTGTTTCGTAGAGTATATTCTCGGATATAATGTTCTTATTTATCAGGTAACTAGCCAAATCCCCGTTATCCATTTCATTTTTTTTCCATGCCTCAATAAGCTGTTCTTCCGGAACAGCTTTAGTCGCTTCTAGGATGGTTTTTATTTCTTTATTAGGTATCATTGACCTCCCGTAAAATTACCTCGCTAAAATAGATTAAACTGGAATATATTATAGCATATTCTTACAAAAAAATCAAAGTTGCTGATACTTATTTTTTTCTCAGGTCGTAAACATAAATTGAATATCCAATCTTGTCTATTGGTTGGTAATCCAGAAGCCAGCCATATTCCCGTTCTTTTGACAAGAGACTGGTAACGCTGATTGCTACCACGCAATCAATATTTTTGATGCCGCTTCTGTCAAAGACAGTGGGTAAATATCTGAAGTCAATTTTATAATATTCCAGATCGGCCTGGCCAAAATAACTCAAGCAAACGTGATTGATATTATTTACAGTCATATACTTTTTTAATTTTTTTGCATCCTGCCCCCAGTCAATATTTGAATCAACTAGATATTTCGGACCATTACCGGGACCGCCGCTGATTTCATTAAAATATGCCAGATAATTTGGGTAGATTAAAATTGAAGTAAAAAAATAATATACTAAAAAAGCCGTAAATAATATTTTAACGGGTGTTTTTTTAATAATTGACGCAAGGTAGCCAATTGACACATAAATAAAAGGATAAACAATCAATACATGGCGCAATCCCAGATTGATATGCCCGCTTACGCTGAAACCAAAAAAAATTGCCGATGGGATAATCAACAAATACCAATGTATTGGTATTTTTACCAGTGCTTTTAGCGGGTATCTATATATTTTTAGCTTAACTAAGGCCAGCACCCCTGCTATGAGTAGCACGATCATAAAAATTTGCGTGGTAACAGGAGTTTTTACCAGGAAGGCGACGGGGAAATAATACCACCAGCCTAGTTCACTGTAGTTGCCAAGCAAGTAAGAACGATGGCCATAATAATTATGAAGATAGACCCGCACCAGTCCGTCAAAATAGGAAAATGCCGGGATGGGTACTTTTTCCAATATTGAACGAATCGTCCGTCCTGAATTTTTGCTCGTATCAGTATAATTAATGACTTTTTTCACTAGTTCACTTTGCTGATCAACTGTGTTTGAAGCGATGGTATAATCCTGCAGGGCATATAAGTCTTGAACGTCTTTGCTGTCCAGCGGTTTTTTTACTTCAAACCCATAGCTGGCCCAGACGATTATGCCACTGATGAACACAATGGTTATGAAAGTAGTAAGCAATTTCTTGAAAAGCAGGAGCGCTCTGGTTTTATTTTGCTCGGTTAGTTTTTTTATCAGATAAAGCAGGAATAGAATTGGCAGAAGAATCGGCGCAGAAAATTTACTGGCCAGCGCTAAACCGCAAAAAATACCGGTTAAAATCAAAAATTTCCAATTTTCGTACTTGAGATATTTGTAGAAATAATATATGGTAATAAAGAAGAAAGCGGTAACTCCCAGGTCAGTTGTTATGTATCTGCCGTGCGCCAGAATATTGGGGCAAAGGATATAAAAAAACAGTGAGACAAGGCCGGCCTTATACCCAAACAATTCTTTAGCCCAAAGAAAGACGTAGATGCCAAGCAATAAACTTAGCAGGATCGTCGGTAGTCGCCCTATGAATATGATAGTATCAGCTTGAATGTTATTTTTGTAAATTAAGTCTTTGGCGAATTGCCATTCATCGTAACCATCCCAGCTGGGGTAATTGAATGGAGAAGATAATTTATTTTTTATAATTACCAATGGTAAGGCAGCCAGCTCTTTTATAAAAGGCGGATGTTCTGGATTCATGCGAAAATCGTGTTTAACTAAATAACTGTAGCCAGCCGCTAAATGGGTTCCTTCATCAATTGTCTGCGATTCCTGCAAGACTGAAGAAATCTGCAAAAAAGCCATTACAGCCAACATCAGAACAACGATTAAAAGTTTATTTTTGAGTATTTTAATAAAAGGATTCATAGATCTATGGACAATTTTACCAACAATAAAGCAATAGTCAATAATTTTTTTAAGTCAAAAGCTAATATAATTTTTTTTATTTTACAGATAGCGATCAATTGCGCTACCTCGCTCTATATTTACCAAAATATTAAACCATCAGAACAGCCAATCTATCTGCATTATAACATTTACTTTGGCGTTGATCTAATCGGAAATTGGTATCAGATGTATATTTTACCGCTGGTTGGTTTTATTGTAATATTAATCAATGCAATTATTACTCTTTTTATTTATAAAAAGAGTAAAATATTAACAAATTTGATAAACAGTCTTACGGCAATTCTATTATTATTCGTTTTGCTATCCGCCTTTCTCGTCGTCAGGCAAAATATTTGACCGATTATGGGTATTGAACAAAATTTTGATATTATTAAGATATTTTTATTGACAACCATTGCGTTTGTCACGACTATTTTATGGACTCCTTTATTAACATTTTTTTTATACAAATTCAAATTAGGAAAAAAAATCAGAAGCTCTGAATCCACGCCGATCTTTTCTAAACTTCATCAAGCCAAGTCAGGCACGCCGACCATGGGAGGAATACTTATCTGGCTGACAGTTCTTTTCCTTTCTTTACTAATTTTTGTTTTATCCAAAATCACTAATTTTGATTTTATACAAAAATTGAATTTTTTGACCCGGGCGCAAACTTTACTACCTTTAGGAGCGCTGATTGCCTCGGCTTTAGTTGGCTTATTTGATGATATTTTAAACATCCGGGGCGTTGGTACGTCAGGTGGTGGCATGAAAATAAGATATAAACTGATCATCTATACATTGATTGCGGTTTTCGGCGCTTTTTGGTTTTATTATAAACTTGACTGGACAACAATACATGTGCCTTTTGTGGGGAATTATGATATTGGATTGTGGTATATACCAATTTTTATAATCATCATCGTTTCCACCTCTTTTTCCGTAAATGAAAGCGATGGACTTGATGGTTTGGCGGGTGGAATATTACTGGCAGCTTTTGGAGCATTCGCCTGCATTGCCTTCGCGCAAGGAAAATATGAATTAGCCACATTTTGCGGCGTAATAATAGGTGCATTGTTGGCTTTTTTATGGTTTAATATTAATCCGGCAAGATTTTTTATGGGAGATACGGGTTCTATGTCCCTGGGTGTGACTTTAGGAATCGTGGCAATGCTGACGAATTCTGTACTTTTATTGCCAATAATTTGTTTGCTACTCGTAGTGGAATCTTTTTCCGTAATAATCCAGTTGTCTGGCAAAAAATTTTTAAAAAGGAAAATCTTTCTATCTTCACCGATACACCATCACTTGGAAGCACGCGGCTGGCCTGAACCGAAAATTGTCATGCGTTTTTGGATTATTTCCGGCGTGACGGCGGTGATTGGCGTAATTTTATTTTTAATAGATAAGTAATAGACATTCAGGTTGAATTCAATCCCGATTTAGCTCTTCGTAATATCAAGGAATTTAAAAACGGACACAAAAAAGCCGAAGAATGCCTTCCGGAAATGTTAGAAATCGAGAAAATATACCACTTTTTAAAAAATGGACAAAGGAATTACTGGCTGGATGGCGAAATTCCACTATTGGAAACTGATGGTTGCGGCAGGCTTTCAGCGCCACTGGCCAGCATCATGATTCTGGAATCAACGCATATAAAAATATCCGGGAAGATTTCAACTATCGGAAGATATCGGGTGATTGAAATTTTTTCAGATACAAATATCCATTTTAACGGCTTTAGTAAAGTTAAATAGAGGCAATAGTTGGAATTATACGCTTATCCCCGAGAAAGGCTGTTTTTTCTTACAAAAACGGATAAAATATGGTATATTACATAGCACTTGATTATGGAAAATTTATTAAATAATATTAGGGGTAAAAAAGTAACAGTCATCGGGCTTGGCCTTCAGGGTGGTGGTTTAGCAGCCGTAAAATGGTTAGCCCGAAAAGGAGCTGATATTCTAGCTACGGATTTAAAATCTCGAAAAGCTTTATCTCCGACTATTAGCAAGCTAAAAAAATATAAAATTAAATATATTTTGGGATATCACCGGCATAAGGATTTTAAAAATGCCGATTTAATTATAAAAAATCCGGGAGTCCCCAGGGAATCGGAATATTTAAGGACTGCCCGTAAAAATAATATTCCCATTGAGACAGACATAAGTATCTTTTTCCGTTTGTGTCCCGCAAAAATAACGGGAATTACAGGTACAAAAGGCAAATCAACTACTACCAGCCTGTTATGCGAAATAATCAAGAATTCCGGAAAAAAACCGATCATTGCCGGAAATATAAAGGTTTCTCCATTAGAAGTGTTGAACAAAATCAACGATAGAACTCCGGTAATATTGGAATTGTCATCCTGGCAGCTTGAAGACATGGCTCACCTGAGGCAAAGCCCTCATATTGCAATCATTACCAATATAATGCCTGATCATTTAAACAGGTATGATTCAGCAGCAGAATATAAAAATTCTAAAAAATTAATCTTTGCTTTCCAGAAAAAGCTGGATTACTGCATTTTGTTCTACGATCAGTTAAAAAGCCTGAAAAAACACATCAAGTCGAAGGTCTTGTTCTTTTCTGGCAATCATAAAAATTTTAATGGGAGTTTTTTGCAAAATGACTCGATCTATTTCAATAATAACGGAAAAAAAGAATTCATAATAAAACAAAATGAAGTTAAACTTCTTGGAGCGCACAATGTCCTGAATATTCTGGCCGCAGTAACGGCGGCAAAAATTTACGGCGTAAAAACCAAATATATCCGTCAGACAATCGCACAATATCCGGGCCTGCAGGATCGGCTGGAATTTATCGCTGAAAAAAATGGAATAAAATTTTACAACGATACGACCGCTACTACTCCGGAGTCAGCTGTGGCCGCTTTGGACAGTTTCAAACAAAAACCAATTTTAATTTGCGGCGGGTTTGATAAGCAGCTGGATTATAAGCGATTTGCCGGAAAAATAATTAGCACAGCTAAAAAAGTCATTTTATTAAAAGGTACTGCAACGAATAAAATTATTAATTGTTTCAAAATAAAAAAATTCTCTGATTATTCCGCAGCTGGCTCCATGCAACAGGCAATGAATGTTGCGCTACAATTTGCTACTATGGGCGATTTAGTTCTCCTTTCCCCTGGAGCTGCCAGCTTTGGGATGTTTGTAAATGAGTTTGACAGAGGCGATCAGTTTAAAAATTATATAGAAAAATTAAAGTGAGCGGAATAAACTATAAAAAAGCGGATTACAAACTGATAATTATAATCGCAATAGTATTAATTTATGGATTAATAATGCTGGCTTCCGCAAGTTCTGTAATTTCCTTTGAAAAATTCGGCGATAGCAATTATCTGCTAAAGCATCAATTATTATTTGGCGTTCTTATAGGAATAATTGGTTTCTTGATCACTTCAAAAATTGACTATCATACCTGGAAAAAATTTGCTTTCCCATTATTGATTATCAGCATAATATTGCTTTTAGCGGTTTTTATTCCCGGGATAGGCTATGAATATGGTGGAGCTAAAAGATGGATACATATTGGCACAAATATATTTCAGCCAACGGAGATTCTTAAATTAACATTTCTGATATACCTCAGTACGTTATTCACGAAAAATAAGGAAGGAATAAAGGATCCCGCTTATGGTCTGATACCATTTGTTATCATTGTTGGCGTGATCGTATTTCTGATTATGCTGCAGCCCGATATGGGCACAATGGTAGCAATTGCTTTAATGGCTTTTATAATTTTTTATTCAGCCGGAGCGCCATTCAAGCATTTACTTTGGCTGATATTAAGCGCTTCAGGCGTTTTTTTGCTTCTGATTAAATTAGCACCATACCGTACGGCCAGGCTGACTGTTTTTCTGAATCCTGCTCTCGATCCCCAGGGAATAGGTTATCAAATCAACCAGGCTTTAATGGCAATTGGCAGCGGTGGAATATTCGGCTTAGGGCTTGGCCATTCGCG
Organism: Patescibacteria group bacterium; assembly: GCA_041660605.1. Lineage (GTDB taxonomy): Bacteria > Patescibacteriota > Patescibacteriia > UBA10025 > JAHIVO01 > JBAZWB01. The sequence continues at coordinate 666,775 of JBAZWB010000001.1, read as the reverse complement.
GCAAAAATATTTATATTTGCCTGAAGCAACTGGTGATTCTATTTTTGCAGTAATCGCCGAAGAGCTTGGTTTGATTTTTTCCTTGGTTTTGATCGCCTTATTTTTGGCGTTTGCCTATCGTGGCCTGAAGATTGCCAGTCACGCTCCGGATACATTTGGTAAATTAGTAGCCATTGGTATCGTTTCCTGGATAACCTTCCAGGCATTTATAAATATTGCCGCTATGGTAACATTAATACCATTAACGGGCATACCCTTGCCTTTGGTCAGCTACGGGAGTTCCGCGCTGGCTGTGACGCTTACCGCTATGGGAGTGCTGGTGAACATATCTAAGCAAGCAAAATAGCGAAAATAATTTATATGAAAATTGCATTATCGGGGGGAGGAACTGCCGGATCAGTGATGCCCCTCCTGGCGGTTTATACGCAAATAAAAAAAATTGATTCAGAAACTGAATTTATTTTTATTGGGACAAAAAAATCAGAACTTGAGCTGAAATTACTGCAAGGATACGCATTAAAATACTACACCATTAACGGCGGAAAATTTAGAAGATATTTTGATTTTAAAAACATTACTGATGTTTTTTTAACTTTTTTAGGTTTTTGGCAGGCCGTATGGATAATTATAAAAGAAAAGCCAGACGTTATAGTCGGAGCGGGTGGGTTCATATCAGTACCCGTAATCTGGGCTGGCTGGACTTTGCAGAAGAAAATTTTAATTCATCAGCAGGACATCAAACCGTCGTTTTCCAATATTTTAACGACTGTTTTTGCGCATAAAATTTCTGTTACCTTTGAGGCAACTTTGAAATATTTTCCCAGCAAGAAAACAATCTGGACTGGTAATCCGGCCAGGGAAGATTTACTAAATGGAGACAAAGAAAGGGCCTATATAAAATTTCCTCTAAACAAAAAATTTCCTGTAGTTTTGATAATGGGCGGAGGCACTGGCGCTCAAAGCCTTAATACGATAACCAATCAATCACTGCCTGAATTAGTTAAATTTTGCCAGGTAGTCCATCTGACTGGGAGCGGGAAGCATGTCACCGGCATTGAACACGAAAATTACCAGCAATATGAATTTATTAATAAAGAGATGCCGGATTTGCTGGCCGCGGCTGATATTGTCGTCAGTAGGGCGGGACTGTCATCATTGACCGAATTATCCGTTTTGGGCAAGCCGTCAATAATTATTCCAATGCCTGATTCACACCAGGAAAAAAACGCCAACTATTATTCTGAAAAAGAGGCCGCCCTGGTAATTTACCAGCAAAATTTATCGCCTAAAATTTTTATTGAAAAAATTAGTAATTTACTCAAAGATCCAAATAAACTGAATTTTTTATCCGATAATATTAAAAAAATGATATTGCCGAACGCGGTGAATGTCATTTCAACTGAAATTTTAAAAATCAACGAATGAAAATTTCAGAAAAAATACATTTTATCGGAATCGGCGGAATCGGGGTATCCGCGGTGGCTAAGCTTTTATTGGAAATGGGGAAAAAAGTCTCCGGCAGTGATTTAATTGACACGGAAATTACTGATAAGTTGCGTCAGAAAGGAGCAGAAATATTTATTGGCAGGCATAATGCCGATAATGTTTCCCGGGAAACGGAGCTGATTGTCTATTCAAATGCCGTGACTTCAGTGAACGTAGAATTGAAAAAATCCAAAAAAATGAAAATTCAGGCGTTATCTTATCCGGAATTTTTAGGCAAAATGATGGAGCATTTTTTGCCAATCATAGTTTCTGGTACACACGGAAAAAGTACTATAACGGCCATGCTGGCAGGTATTTTTAAAGAAGCGAAATTGTACCCAACAGTTGTAGTAGGGACAAAAATGGAGAATGATGATAACGCCATTCTTGGCTTAGGAAGATATTTTATTGCAGAAGGGGATGAATATAAAGAGGCTTTTTTAAATTATAATCCGGCAGGTTTAATCATAAATAATATTGAGGAAGACCATCTGGATTATTATAAAAATTTTGATAACATTAAAAAAGCTTTTAAAAAATTAATTAGTAGAGTGCCAAAAGGCGGAATTTTAGTAGCCAACAATGATGATCCGAATATAAAAAAAATAGTTTCACGGGCGCGTTGCCGCGTCATAACCTATGGGATTGAATCAGGCGATTATTATGCCACGCATATCATGCAGCATGGAGAGATCTTGCGTTTTAGCGTCAAAGGATTGGAAAAGTTTGACTTGGCCTTGCGAATTCCCGGACAGCATAACGTATACAACGCACTGGCAGCTTGCGTCATGTCCATTGCATTCGGTATCCCTCTGGCAACGATAAGAAATGGCCTATTTAATTTTAAAGGCATCTGGAGAAGGCTGCAAATAACCCATCAGGACAAAAAATTTACGTTAATTGATGACTACGCGCATCATCCAACGGAAATTAAGGCGGCGCTGCAGGCCGTCAAATCATATTATCCGGGCAGGAAGATCTGGTGTATTTTTCAGCCTCACAGCCGGAATAGGACAAAAAAATTGTTAAAGCAATTCGGTCCGGCTTTTAAGGGTTGCGATAAATTAATCCTAACGGATATTTTTGATGTGGCTGGGCGCGATAAAAACGAAAAAATATCTATTATCGATTTATCCAGAGAAATAAAAAAGTACGAGACTGTCGTCAAGGTTCTGAAAAGATTTAATGCTGTGAAAGAATATATAAATTTAAATGCTTCAAGCAATGACGTGGTTATAACTATGGGCGCTGGCACGATTACGAAATTGAATCAGATGTTAAAATAATCGAATAACCCATCCAGCAAAGCAAGAGAGATGGGTTATTTTTTTTCAATCAAAAAGAGAGGTCGTCCACTTGAAACTTTGCTGCCATTTTTGACCATTACTGAGATTATCATTCCCGTATCGCAAGCCAAAACATCAGTGGTATTCCGGCCTTTGATAATCCTGCCAAGCAATTGGCCCTGTTTCACTAGGCAATTGGAATTCGAGAAAAATGGCGCATCATGGAAATAGAATCTTCCTTTTGCAGGTGCGTAGACCATCCCATAAAATTCATCGTCTGCTGCGATCGTAGATTTCTTGTCTGTCTGGCAATGTTGGCGATATTTTTTATTTATTACCAGCTGGCGCAGGCCGAACCAAGTGCTTATTTCCAGGCAGGAAATCTCGCTTTCCTCAGCAAGCTTGACGATTCTTTTTATGAATTTTAGTGGAAAAAAACTCTCAAGGAGCGATATCATAATTCCTCCGTTGCAGAAATTTAGCCTTATTTAATCTAGCAGGATGTGCTAAAATGTCAATATATGAAAGTAAATAGCAGTTCCATCAGCAAAATATTGAAGGATGTAAAATTCAATAAAAGCCTATCAGCCTATACTACCTTTAAAATAGGCGGTAAAGCAAAATATTTTTTTATCGCAAAAAATAACGAGGACGTAGTAAAAGCGGTAGACTATTCGAGAAATAATTCAATTAATTATTTTGTTCTCGGCAGCGGCAGCAATATTTTATTTTGCGATAAGGGGTTTGATGGGCTGGTTATAAAAATGGAAAATAAGGATATTGAATTTAATGGTGATCTGGTTAAATCAGAATCGGGGATAAAATTACAAAAATTAATCCAATTGTCAATACTAAGAAATCTTTCCGGTCTGGAGCATTTAATTGGCATACCCGGAACATTGGGCGGAGGCATTGCCGGGAATATCGGTACGCCAACTGAGTGGATAGAGAAATGCATAAAAAAGGTAGAGATAGTAAATAATCACGGTCAAATAGAAATTATTGACGGAAGGGATTGTGATTTTTCTTACCGAAACAGCCGGTTTAAAAATAACGGATCAGAGATTATTTTATCGGCAGTCCTGAAATTATCAGAATCGTCACCAAGTGAAATTCGGCGAAAAATTAAATATTATCTGGAAAAGCGCCAGCATCAGCCTGCGAACCTGCCGTGTGCTGGTTCAATATTCAAGAATCCGCCTAATAAAAAGGCCTGGGAAATCATTGATAAACTGGGTTTACGTGGTAAAAAAATTGGAGGTGCGCAAGTATCTCCAGAGCACGCAAACTTTATTATAAATTCTGGCGAGGCAAAGGCCGAAGATGTAGTTATGCTGATTAGTTATATTAAACAGCAAGCCAGGGATCAGTTTGGGATTCAATTGCAGGAAGAAATAAAGTATGTCGGTTTTTAAAAATTTATTTTATCCAATATACAAAAATAATTTTATATTTACGGCTAGGCTTGCATTAATAGTGAAAAAAATATAAAATTACATCATATTTTGAATGTGGATAACTTATTTTTTAAAAGAAATTTAATTAAAAACATGAAAAATAATTCGCAAAAAATTGATGATGGTGCACAAAAAAAATTAAGCAATGCTAAAACAGAAATTATATTAAAAACCGAAAATATTGTAGAAGATAAGAAAAGAGAAGATGTCATAATTCACAGCCCGGACGATTCAGGAATAAATAAAAAAATATTGAAAAGAATCAGAAAATTTTGGAAGTTAAATGGCAAAGATTTCAATACTCAATACTTTGATATAAATCAAAATGGAGAATTGATAGTACTCGAAGGCAATTACCAATATAATATCAAAAGTTTAGTGCAAAAATTTGGCACCTCATTAGAAATTTTCTTCCCCTTTATTTTAAAAGAGAGGCTAGAGGACTTGATTGACCTATTTAGGCTTTTCATGAGGTATTATAAATACCGAGGTAAATTCTACTACCACTTTCCCATGAAAGTAAACCAAAATAAGGAGTATATCTTATCATTAGTCGCAGAAGGAGCGAATTTGGAGGTCGGCTCTTACAACGAACTTTTTTTAGTAAAAAAACTTTGGGAGCAGAATAGTTTTCACTCGGGCATTAAAGTCATTTGTAACGGTCCAAAAACAGAAGATTATTTAAATCTAATAAATGAATTAAAAAATAATAATCTCTCGATAATTCCCATTATAGAAGATTTTAATGAATTAAGGTTTTTACAGACATATAAAGGTGATGTTGGCATAAGAGTTGATTTAGATATTAAAGTCCATTCGCACTGGGATAAAAAAATAAATCGTTTCGGATTTTTGCCTCAGGAGCTATTAAAAATCGGTAAGATACGTAACTTAAAAATTTTGCATTATCATGTCGGCTCGCAAATTGAACTACTTGAGGATATTATGTCGCCGATCAAGAAAGCCATGGATATTTACATTAAGCTGAAAAAGCTGAACCCAACCTTGGACACGCTGGATATCGGCGGTGGCATGCCTATCCCTTATGAACGCAAAAGGCAATATGGCATTGAAGGTTTAACCAGAAAAATCATTAAATTTTTGCAAAATACGGCTGACCGGGAAGGCATCTCGCATCCAAATCTAATTTGTGAATGGGGGCGATATATCGTTGCACCGGCACAGATTTCAATTTTTAAGGTTATTGGTGAAAAAAATATTCCCAAAGGAAATGCCAGAAAATGGTATATTATCGATGGCAGTTTTATGAATGATTTACTGGATACCTGGGCTTTGCACCAGAAATGGCACGTGGTGCCTGTAAATGCTGCAGATAGCAAAAAGCTGATCAGGGCCTGGCTGGCTGGCTCATCTTGTGATTCAGATGACAAATACATCGCTCATGGAAATTATATAATGCTGCCAAGCCTGGATAATTTACCTGAAAACGAATCATTATATATTTCATTTTTTGATACTGGAGCTTATCAGGATGCGCTGGCTTCCCACCATTGCTTATTGTCTTCTCCGGCAAAAATTATTGCGCAAAATGGCGAAACAAAAGTCATTCGCCGCCGTGAAACGCCCGATGATGTGGGAAAATTATTTGGGTGGTAAATATTATACATCATATACGGAAATGACACATAAAAAATTTCTATTCGTCTCATGGGAAAGCTTGAGCGGTGACATTGCCTGGCGTATACAAAAAGAAGGGCATGAAGTTAAAGTGTATATCAAATCAAAAACAGATTCTGACGTTTATGACGGTATTTTAATGAAAGTAAAAAATTGGAAAGATTTTATAGATTGGGCTGACGTGATCATATTTGATGATGTGGGTTTTGGTAATGAAGCGGATGCTTTAAGAAAATCCGGGAAAAAGGTAATTGGCGGCAGTGTTTATACCGACAAGTTGGAAGATGATAGAAATTTTGGTCAGACAGAAATGCAGAAAGCCGGACTTCTGATTTTACCGCACTGGGATTTCCATAGTTTTGATTCAGCCATTCATTTTTTGCAAAAAAATCCCGGACGTTATGTTTTTAAGCCAAGTGGCGCTGCCCAGGAGTTCAAAGATCTATTGTTTATAGGAGAGGAGGAAAACGGTGCTGACATACTTGAGCTGCTGCAGTCAAATAAAAGAATCTGGCGATCAAAAATAAAGACATTTCAATTACAAAAATACGCCTCAGGGGTAGAAACCGCGGTCGGAGCATTTTTTAACGGCAAAGAATTCCTAACCCCTATTAATATTAATTTTGAGCACAAAAGGCTTTTTCCCGGTGATCTAGGGCCACTGACAGGGGACATGGGAGCACTAATGTTTTGGGCTCAGCCAAATGGTTTGTTTAAAAATACCATGGGTAAGCTTAAGGAAAAGCTTACGGCCTCTGGTTATGTCGGCTATTTTGATATTAATTGCATTGTTAATGCCCGCGGCATCTATCCGCTCGAATTTACTTCCCGATTCGGCTATCCGACTATAGATGTACAGGCAATAGGGATAGAGATGCCGCTGGGAGAATTTTTTTATAGGCTGGCTTCAGGAGAAACTTTCAACATTCCCGTAAAAAAAGGATTTCAAGTGGGCATTTGCTGTATTATTGATCCATATCTTTCAGATGATCAGGAAACTATCTCCGTTTACCGCGATTTATCGATATTATTCAGGAGAAATCATCCGGATTGGGACGGCATCCATCTGGGTGACGTGAAAATGATTGACGGAAAACTCAGAATAGCCGGACAATCAGGTTACGCCCTGGTTATTTCCGGCAGCGGCAATACAGTCGATGACGCCAGAAGGCAGGCTTATAATCGCATTAAAAATATCCGGCTGCAAAATATGTTTTATAGAGTTGATATCGGTGAGAGATGGTATTCCGACAGCGATTTATTGCAAACTTGGGATTATTTATAATAATTAATCATTTTAATTTATGGATAATAAAGCATTAAATAAGCTATCTCCATCTTTGCGGAAATTAATTATCCTGGAGAATAAAAAGAATTCCGGATTATCTCTGACTGAAAATATTAAAAAACAGGAAGCGCGTATATCTGCGTATGCTAAAATAACGTTACAGCACTGCAATGCCGGCGCTACTTTACAATCAGCGGAATGGCTAAAAAAACATCTTGATAATGGTGGCAAGCTGGTAGTGACTTTAGCCGGAGCCTTAAGTTCATTTCAAATAGGAGTGATGCTGGCTGAATTGATCAGAAAAAACAAGGTCCATCTGATCTCGGCTACGGGCGCGAACCATGAGGAATCTTATTATAGGTATGTAGCCCATTCGCATTATGCTTATATTCCCAGGTACACTGAACTGACGCCGGAACAGGAAGCTGAGCTTAGAGACGCTGGCCTGCGCAGAATAACGGATACTTTTTTGCCTGAAGATGAGAGTGTCAGAATTATGGAACCGCATCTTTTGAAAATGTGGCGGCAGGCTGAAAAAAAATCTCAACGCTATTTTCCGCACGAATATTTCAGAAGATTATTTTCGGAGAAATTAATCTCGCCTGATCCGCAGAGCAATATAAATGACTGCTGGGCCTATGCAGCTTTTGAGAAAAATATTCCCATCGTTATTCCAGGCTTTGAGGACTCAACTATGGGCAATATATTTTCCAGCTATACGTATCGCGGTAAGCATAAGAAAAAAAGTGATGTTACTTTCAATCAAAATGTCATGAAAACCGGGATTGAATATTTTCACTTTCTTTATGATTGGTATATGTCGGTTTCAAAAGAACATCCGGTTGCTTTCCTCCAGTTAGGCGGAGGCATCGCAGCTGATTTTCCGATTTGCGTTATTCCATCCTTGAAGCATGATTTAAGAATTAAAAATGTCAGGAGCTGGGCAGGATTTATTGAAATCGGTTCTTCGCCAATGTCTTTTGGTTCGTATTCTGGAGCCGGAGGTAAAGAAAAAATTACCTGGGATAAGCTTTCTACGCAAAGCTATTACCAAATAATTCAAAGTGATGTTACCGTTGTTTTTCCCTGGTTAGCTGCTTACTTACTAAACCTTTAATTAATTTTCTAAAATGAAAAAAAATTACGAAATATTACCGTTTAATTTTGGGGCAAATTTCGGCGCAACGTTTGAAAGCGCCAGAGTCGTTGTTTTACCAATAGCTTTTGAATCAACGGTATCTTATGGAGTCGGTACCAGCCAGGGTCCCCAGGCGATAATAAATGCTTCTAGATTTATGGATGAACTTTGGGATATAGAAGAAAATGGCACTGCTTTTAACATTAAAACCAGCGATTTTTTTACTGCAGAAGAGATTAGACCGCATAAAAGCTCTATTAAACTTTCCTTGGGCGGCATTAGCCAGGCTGTCTATGATTTTGCAGTTAAGTACGATAAATTTCCAATGGTATTGGGCGGCGAACATTCAATCACATACGGCTGTATCGAAGCCCTGCAAAAAAAGTATAAAAATATATCAATTTTGCATTTTGACGCCCATACTGACGTTTTGTCTGAATATGAAGGCACGCCATTCAGCCATGCTTGCGTCATTCGCCGGTTAGAAGAAAAAAAGATTCCAGTAGTTTCATTCGGCGTTCGCAATATGAATCCGCAGATCAATAAATACCTTCAGAAAAAATCCAAAAAATCAGTCTATTTTGCGCCACAGCTGCCAAATATCAATGAAGTATTGAAAAAGTTAACAAAGAACGTATATTTAACTTTTGATCTGGATTTTTTTGATCCGAGCATTATGCCATCCGTGGGTACTCCTGAACCAGGCGGTCATTACTGGCATGAAACCATTAAATTTATTGATGAGTTAATCAGCAAAGTAAATTTGATAGGCGCTGACGTAGTGGAATTAAAACCAATGCCCGGTATTGAGGCACCAGATTTCTTAGCAGCAAAATTAGTTTATAAAATCATTTCAGATTATTTGAAGAAATGAAAGTTAATTTAAAGATTATAAAATCACTTCATGGCCATATTGGACCATATGTAGTTTTGGGATATGTCATGGGTGCTTATGTGAGAAGGCATCTATCAAATATTGATAAAATTACGATTTATACAAAAATAAATCCTCCAGTTTCATGCCTGCTTGACGGATTACAGCTTTCTACCGGATGTACGCTTGGAAAAAATAAGATAAAAACAATCAGGAAAAAAGAATTCGAAAAGGCGGTTTTCTACAAAAATAAAAGGATAATTATTATTAAATTACAGTCAATTTTAGAAAAGATGTTAAAGCAATCACATCGCCAGGCATTGCAGTACATAAAAAAATCAAATGGAAAAACATTATTTAAACTGATTAAAAATTGATAAACATTTATGCAAAAAATTAATTCTTTATCATTACCAATAGTCAGAATAGAAAAAATAGAATTAATAGCGTTTACCTCACTTTTTGTGGCTTTAGCGGTAGGCTTACCGCAGTTTACGCATCAATTCAATCTGGCCGGCCCTATTTTTTTACCAATGCATATTTTTGTATTGATAGCGGGTTTAATTTTTGGCTGGAGAACTGGCTTAATTGTCGGACTTTTTACACCTCTGGTTAGTTTTGCCACGTCAGGAATGCCAATGCTCGCAGTCTTACCGCAGATAACCGCAGAGTTGACTTTTTATGGTTTATTGGCCGGAATTTTCCGGGAGAAACTGAATTTAAATATATATCTATCGCTAATTTTTTCCATGATAATTGGCAGGCTGGGATTGATCGCAGCATTGACCTTATTTTCTTCTGGCCAGTTAAATCCTTTTATCAGTGTCTGGCTGGCAACGAAAATTGCGTGGCCTGGAATTTTAATCCAGCTGTCATTAGTGCCGATAATGGCAATCTGGATAAAAAAATTTGTTGAAAAAGGAAATCAATAAAACTGCTACAGAAATTTGTTAGTCTTGTAAAAAAAGCATATTTTAGTTAATATATATTCACAATATTAATGAAAATAACCTAAAATATGTCTTTTTTAACTAACTTACTTGGCAGTAGCAACAAAAACGTAATAAAAAATTTACGTCCTTTTATTGATAAAATTAATTCATTTGAAAAGCAAGTTTCTTCTTTAAATGACCAAGATTTAAGAAAAAAAACACAACAATTCAAAGAAGAACTTAGCCAGGGTAAAAAAATTGACGAGATTTTGCCCGAATCTTGCGCCGTGATCAGAGAAGCGATAAAAAGAACAGTCAAGCAAAGAGCCTATGACGTACAGCTGATGGCGGCTATAGTCCTTCATCAGGGGAAAATTGCTGAACAAAAGACTGGTGAAGGCAAAACTTTATCAGCCGCCATTTCCGCATACCTAAATGCGTTAGAGGGCAAAGGAGTACATATAGTTACGGTTAATGATTATTTGGCAAAAAGAGACGCCGGCTGGTATGGAGTCGCACTTAATTTTTTAGGATTGAAGGTTGCCTGCATCACGCATGAGCAAGCTTTTATTTTTGACGAAAATTACAGCGAAAAGGACGTTACGGATGAACGTTTGGCACATTTGAAGTTAATCGAACGAAGGGATGCGTATTTGGCTGACATAACTTATGGCACTAACAATGAATTTGGATTTGATTATTTGCGAGACAATATGGTGCCGACAATGAAATATAAAGTTCAAAGAGATTTAAATTTTGCCATTGTCGACGAAGTTGACAGCATACTTATCGATGAAGCACGCACGCCGCTGATCATTTCCTCGCCGGCAGAAGAATCTACCGACAAGTATTATAAATTTGCCCAGCATGTGGGCCAATTGGAAGAAAACACAGATTATAATATTGACGAAAAAATGAGGGCATCAACTTTGACGGAAATTGGAATTGCTAAAATGGAAAAAATGTTGGGTATCGAAAATATTTATCAAGCAGAAGGCATTGAAACCGTCCATCACATTGAACAATCGCTAAAAGCCAAAGCCCTTTTTCAAAAGGATAAGGATTATGTCGTGAAAGAAGGGGAGGTAATAATAGTTGATGAATTTACCGGCCGGCTAATGTATGGCAGGAGGTATTCCGAAGGGCTCCATCAGGCTATAGAGGCAAAGGAAGGAGTAGAGATAAAACAGGAAAGCCAGACCATGGCCACCATCACCTTTCAAAATTACTTCCGCATGTACAAAAAATTAGCCGGTATGACGGGTACGGCTGCGACAGAAGCTGAAGAATTTCATAAAATATACACCCTAGAAGTTGTGGAAATTCCCACAAATCAGCCAATGGTAAGAAAAGACTCGACTGATTCAATTTATAAAAATGAAATTGGAAAATTCAGGGCCTTGGTTAAGGAAATAAAAATTCGCACCGAATTGGGCCAGCCGATTTTAGTTGGCACCATTTCAATAGAGAAAAATGAAATCATCAGTCAATTGCTGGAAAGAGAGGGGATCAAACATAACGTATTAAATGCAAAGAATCATGAAAAAGAAGCTATGTTTTTAGCTCAGGCAGGCAAAAAGGGGGCAGTGACGGTGGCCACAAATATGGCCGGTCGTGGTGTTGACATTATTTTAGGCGGACCGCATCCGGATAAAAATGAACAGGCGGAAGTTATAAAATTAGGCGGTTTGCATGTCCTTGGCACGGAAAGACACGAATCACGTAGAATTGACAATCAATTGCGCGGTCGCGCAGGCAGGCAGGGAGATCCCGGTTCTTCGCAGTTTTTTGTTTCTATGGAAGATGATCTCTTAAGAATATTCGGATCCGACAGAATGAAAAGCATGATGGACAAATTGGGACTGCCGGAAGACATGCCAATTGAAAACCGCTTGATCTCCAAATCCATTGAAAGCGCGCAAAAAAAAGTTGAGGGCCATAATTTTGACATCAGAAAACATTTAGTGGAATATGACGATGTTATAAATAAACATCGGGAAGTAATATACAAGCGCCGCAATGAAATATTGGAAGTAACTGAATCAGGAATGAAAGATGAGTCAGGAAAGGAGATCAGACTGAGAGATAAAATAATAGACCTGGTTGAAAGTGAAATTGAACAAGTGGTCTCGTTCCACACCTCAGCAGATAATGAAAATCAGTGGAATTTAGATGAAATTTATGAAGTAATTGATACAATTTTTCCAGTGGCCCTGGAAAATCGTATAAGGCTGGAGGATATCAGAGAAAAAGCTGGCGACAAACAGCAGGATGCCGCAGCCAGGACAACGATAATCCAATATCTCTTGAAATTGGCGAATCTGTCATATGATAATCTGGAAACTAAGATTAACAACCCTGTGATGATGAAAAATATAGAGATGGCGGTTTATTTACGCGCCATCGATACTTTATGGATTGAGCATCTGGATATGGTGGATCATCTCAGACGCGGCATAGGTCTGCGCGGTTATGGCCAAAGAGATCCGTTGGTTGAATATAAAAAAGAAGCTTACAATCTTTTTAACGAATTGATTAATAATATTCAGAAGAATGTTGTTTATACTATTTTTAAAGTCAATTTAGGCCAGCCTTCGACAGTTACTCCAATGGCTACCAGACGCCAGCAACTTATTGCCCCGGCAAAAACATCTGATCAGGTTGTTTCCAGTCCTTATCAGAATATGAGTACCAAACGAGATTCTTCCAGTCAACCGGCAGTTAAGGAAAAAGTGGGCGATACGCAACATACCGCCGCAGGTAATTTAGTTAATTTAAAAGGCAAGAAGGTCGGTCGAAATGATCTGTGTCCATGTGGTTCAGGAAAAAAATATAAGAAGTGCCATGGAAAATAGAAGTATTATAATTTGCAGTGCCTGCTTGCTGGGTATAAATTGCAAATATAACGGAAAAAATAATTATAACGATAAAGTCGCTGATTTATTGAATAAACAAATAATAATTCCAGTCTGTCCCGAACAACTGGGCGGACAAACTACGCCAAGACTAGATGCTGAAATACAAAATGGAGGCGGTCAGGATGTTTTAAATAATAAAGCCAAGGTTGTCGAAAGTAACGGTAATGAAGTAACTGTGGAGTTTATAAAAGGAGCCAACGAGGTTTTGAAAATTGCTAAAATGTATAATGCGCATAAAGCCATTTTAAAACAGGGGAGTCCATCGTGTGGCAGTGGCAGGATCTATGATGGGACATTTTCAAAAAAAAGCGTTAAAAATGACGGTGTAACAACTGCTTTATTAAAAAATAATGGAATAAGCGTGATTTCTGAAGAAGAAGTATGAAAATTGATTTTCGATACTATTCTAAAAATAGAAATAAGTTACTTATTTTAATAAAAAAATTTCCATCAAAGGATCAGTCCAGAATTTTAATGGCGTTAGATTTAGCTAGTGAATACCATAAAAATCAAAAAAGAAGCGAAGAAGACGCGGAAAAAGCCGGTTACATCATTCACTGCGTCAGGACGGCTAGATGGTTATTAGAAAATAAAGTTACTAATGTTGACTTAATATGTGCTGCGATTTTACACGATACTCTGGAAGACACTACTTTGACTGATAAGGAAATTCTGAGAAGTTTTAACAAAAGTACGTTAAATTTTATTCAAGCGGTAACCAGACCGAGACGAGCAGGTGAGACTGAAGCGGAAAAGAAAATAAATAAACCTAAGCATATGGAGAGAATCATCAGAAGCACAAAAAAAGTACGAATTTTGAAAACCGCAGATTTGCTTGATAATATGCGTTCATGGATACTGCTGAGCAAAAAACATAAAAAATACTACAAATTTCCGCGCTGGGTAAATGAAGCTGAGAAATTTTACATACCCATTGCCCAGTCAATCTCTTTGAACGCAACCAAGGAAATGAGGGGAATTTTAAGAAGTATTAAAAAACTTCATTAATATTATAGATTTTTTATGAATAATAAATTAGTAAATGCCAAGCTGACAATTCCTATCTTAACTTTTTTGCTGGTAATAATATTATCCGGTCTTTGGTTTTTACAGACAAGGCCAGCGAATGACTCCCTTGAAATTAAAAATCCGGGAGCCGGTTTAAGAGATAGGGTTTGTCAGACCAGCAAGGATTGTGCAGGAATTTGCGGAAATAATAATTGCTTAAGGCCTTCCTGCATCAAAAGTGAGGGTATTTTGGAAAATCACTGCGCTTGTCTAGGCGTATGCAAATAATGAAATGAAAAAATATCGTTCACATAATAGCTGGTTTAAGCTATGATTATTGTATGAAAACGATTGAAATATCCAGTTTACGCAAATATTTTGGAAACACAAAAGCCATTGATGACATCAGTTTGGATGTTGATCAGGGCCAAATTTTTGGTTTTTTAGGCCCTAATGGAGCCGGTAAAACAACTACCATCAGAGCCATGCTAAGCTTTATCAGGCCTACAAGCGGAATGATTAAAATTTTTGGCAAAGACACGCGAAAAGAAAGCGTTGAAATAATTAAAAAAATCGGTTATTTATCCGGAAATGTTCGTTTATATGAAAAATGGGACGGTCAAACTCACATTAACTTTGTAAAAAATCTTAATGGAGAAAATGACAGATCATCTGAATTGATGAATGTTCTTGATTTTGATGCAAGTATAAAAGTAAAACAGCTCTCGTCCGGCAACAAACAGAAATTAGCGATTATTCTTGCTTTAATGACCAGACCTGATTTGCTTATTATGGATGAACCTACTAATGCTCTTGATCCGTTATTGCAAAATGAGGTTTATGAATTACTGGAAAAAGAAGCAAAAAATGGAGTAACGATATTTATGTCGTCCCATAATTTATCCGAGGTCGATAAGATATGTGACAGAGTGGCGATCATAAAAAAAGGGAAAATTGTTGCTACTGAAAGCATTTTAAGCTTAAAAGAAAAAAAATTAACTCATGTGCATATTTATTTCTCCGGTAGTTTTAATAAGGATGAATTTATAGACGAGAATAACGAACTTGTAAAAGAAACTTCTAATTATATTGTTATCAACGTCAAAGGCGATATCAATCCGCTAATAAAAAAAATCAGCAAGTATAATATTAAGGACTTAAGCATTTCTCAGGCCGCATTGGAGGATATATTTTTAGAATTTTACGAATAATTAGTATGCTAGTAATTTTTTTAAGGTTTTTAAAAGACAGGAAGATCTCGTTGTTAATTTTTTGCTTAGCGGGCATTGTTTTATTATGGATGTATATAGCATTATTTCCTTCAATTCAGCAGCAATCGGAGAGTTTTAACGAACTTATGAAAAACTATCCTGAAAGCTTTGCCAAGGCTTTTGGTTTGGATGAAATAACCTTTGATACGCTTGAGAATTTTTTATCAATGGAGCAATTCAGCATAATTTGGCCGATAATGGTCATTTTCATGCTGATCGCAATTGCGGGGAATAGTTTAGCCGGGGAAATTGAACGCGGTACGGTAGAATTGCTTCTCTCGCGCCCAGTTTCTAGGATAAAAATATTTTTTTCTAAATATTTTGTTGGTATTTTTAGCCTGTTCGCTTTTTCAATAACGTCGATTTTCGCTGTTTTCCCCCTGGCTAAAATTCATAATATTGATTTTGTTGCTCCTAATTATGTTTCATTGGCGTTGATTTCATTTTTATTCGGTTGGGCGGTTTTTAGCTTGGCAATTTTTTTCTCTGCTATTTTTTCTGAACGCAGTAAGGTATATATGTCCGCTGGAGGAATTTTGATCGCTATGTATGTCCTAAATTTAATCTCAAGCTTAAAAGAAAATTTCGATGGATTGAAATACGGTTCATTTTTTCACTATTATTCCTCAAATGACGCGTTAATTCATAATACCTTGAATTTAACTTCGATTTTAATATTTGTTTTATCCTCAATCTTATTGACCGGCTTAGCCTTATATTTTTTTAATAAACGCGATATCGCCATATAATCAATTGTGCCTACCAACCGAGCCTTTCAATTAGATTCATCAAATCCATTGGAAACAGCCGAAAAGGATCCGGGAGTTTCAAAGAAGATTTTTGTTTATGGAACACTGGGTCTGCTGTGGCTTGTAACAATTTTTGGATTATTTTTTTTGCCAGTTATCATCCAGTTAGGTTCATCTCATTCATATTTTTCTGAAAAAATCGACGCTAATACTTGGACTTATCTGTATATTGTAATAAGCCTATACACCCTGATTTGCAGTTTTTATTTGGCTATAAAAGGTTATAATACCAGCTACTTACTATTGGGAATATTTAATACTTTATTACTTGCGGCGTTTTTTTGGTCAACTTTCATCTCATTATTTTTTATCTTTTATTCAAAATAATAAATAATATTTTATATGACCAACCGATTTAATATCCCAATTATTCTTGGCACAGCGAGAGAAGGCAGATTATCCGAAAAAGTTGCACGATTTGTTTTAAATGAAATAAAAAAAATCAAAAGCATTAGCAGTGAAATAATTGATATTAAAAATTATTTATCTTCCGCTACAATAGCACCGAAGGAAACTGGTGAACTAGTCAAACAAGTTCAGGAAATAATTAATAATGCAAATGGATTAATCATAGTAATGCCTGAATACAATCATGCTTTTCCCGGTGAATTAAAAATTTTTATTGATAAAATTGGAAAACAGGCAAAAGGCAAACCTTTAGGTTTATGTGGCGTATCGTCTGGAGCAATTGGCGGAGCCCGAGCAGTAGAAAATTTTATCAATATAGCAGTCTATCTTGGTTTTCAAATTGTGATTCCGGCAATATATTTTCCATTTGTTGAAAATCTTTTTAACGAAAAAAATGAGATTAATAATGAAAAAATTACTGGGAATTTGAAAAAGATGCTGGATGATTTGATTGACAAGGCGAAGTAAGATTTGATATTTAGACGTAATCCTGTGTTTTTCAGAAGATTGTACTTTACAAAAACATAAAAATATGATAGAATAAATACATAAAGCAAAAATAAATAAAAAAATTATGGCTAAAATCAGCAAAATGCTGAAATTATACGTATTATTTATATTAATAACGTGTTTTTTTGTTTTACCTAGGATTGCTAGCGCGTTTGATGAAAGAAGTACAGAGATAAAAATATTTAAAGCTGATTCTTCTCCTATACGGGATAGTATTACTCCTTTCGGACAGAATTTTAACGGTGGCGGATCGGTTGCTATATGTGATCTGGATGGGAATGGTGTCGATGAAATTGTAGTTAGTGCCGGTATAGGCGGAGGCCCTCAGGTCAGAATTTTTGATAGTAAGGGAAGCGCTGTTTTTACTCCCGGATTTTTTGCTTATGACGTCAAATTTCATGGAGGGGTGAATGTCGCTTGCGGTGATTTGGATGGAGATGGTAATGCGGAAATAGTAACAGCACCGAAATCAGAAGGCTCGGCCCATATTAGAGTATTTAATAGATATGGTGAACCGGTATTTACTCCCGGATTTTTTGCCTATGACAGAAATATGAAAGCTGGATTTAATGTTGCAGTAGGGGATATTGACGGAGGCGGACTGAAAGAAATTATCGTAGCTCCAGCTTATAATACTGAACCGAAAGTAAATATCTTTAATCGTTATGGCGATAAGCTGGATTTTAATGTCTACCCATTTCATCCAGATTTTACAGGCGGCGTTAGTCTGGCTGTCGCTAATGTTGATGGCGGTATAGAAGATGAATTAATTCTCGGTGTTCAAAGCCAGGACTCCGCCTGGATAAAAGTAATTAAAGTTGGTGCTAATCAGCCGCCATTAGGCGAGTTTAAAGCTTTTCCACAAAATTTTATGGGTGGGGTAAATTTAGCCGGTGCGGATATTGACGGAGACGGATTAGATGAAATAGTCGCGGCAGCTAATACAGGCGGGGGGCCGCAAGTCAGAGCTTTTGAGGCTTATGGAGAAGTGAAAAGTCTAAATTTCTTTGCATATGAAAATGATTTCAGAGGCGGAGTAAATATTGCAAGCGGTGACATTAATGGAGATGGAGATGATGAACTAATAACTATACCAAATAAAAAAAATTATCAGGGTAAAGTTTCAAAAATTCTTGTTGATATATCAGAACAAAGATTGTGGGCCTACGAAGGCGGCCTGCTATTAAAAACTTTTTTAGTTTCAACTGGAATCCCAGGAATGGATACGCAGCCTGGAAATTTTAAGGTCAGCCAAAAAATTTATTCAAAGCTTTATTCCGGTCCGGATTACTATTTACCAAATACTTTGTGGAACATGCGTTTTGATGGCAGCCGGTTATTGCATGGAGCCTATTGGCATAACAATTTTGGACATAAGATGAGTCATGGCTGCGTAAATATTGCTTATCCGGATGCAGAATGGCTCTATAATTTCACATCTATTGGCACAACGGTAATTGTTCAGCCATAGATAATTCCTTCTATAGCCATAAATAAACTAATTTGATATAATAGACAGTATTATGAATATGATATATATCTGTCTTTTTTTTATATTTAATTTATGAGTTTTAGGAAAAAAATCTGGCTGACATTTGCGGGTATTATTATTTTGGCTATTTTGGCCGGTTTATTTGCTTATCCTAAAGGCCCGGATATCCATATTGGCAGTTATTTTAAAGAAGTAAAAATTCATTTAGGCTTGGATTTACAGGGAGGAACCCAATTAGTATATGATGCGAATGTTTCTCAAGTTCCAGCCGCTGACCAGGCCTCCTCTATTGATGGCGTCCGTGACGTAATTGAACGCAGGGTAAATGCTTTTGGCGTTTCCGAGCCTGTTATACAAACTAGTAAAGTAGGGGAAAAATGGCGGGTTATTGTGGAATTAGCTGGCGTTACAAATGTCGATGAAGCAATAAAAATGATTGGTGAGACCCCTCTTTTGGAATTTAAAGAGGAGACTACTACCACGCTTACTGCTGATCAGATTAAAACCATTGACGATGCAAATGCTCAGGCTAAGCAAAAAGCGGCTGAAATTCTGCAGGAAGCACTCAAGCCTAACGCAGATTTTGCAGCTTTAGCTAACCAATATTCGCAGGATCCGGGAAATACCGATCAGACAACTCAAGAGAAAAAAGGTGGTGATCTCGGCTTTTTTACCAGAGAACAGATGGTGCCTGAATTTGCCAATGTAGTTTTTGATAAGATGAAAGTTGACGAAATCTATCCTGAGATCGTAGAAACGGATTTTGGTTATCATATCATCAAAAAAACTGGAGAAAAGGACAATCAAGTCAGCGCCAGTCATATTCTATTTACTAAACAGTCAACTACAGGGCAGACGCAATTTACCAATACTGGACTTTCGGGTAAAGAATTAAAACGCGCTTCCGTCCAATTTGATCAAAACACAAATGAGCCCCAGGTCTTGCTGGAATTTAATACAGAAGGAAGGGATTTATTTGCTGAAATTACAAAACGAAATGTCGGTAAAGTGGTTGGCATATATTTGGATGGTTCTCCGATCTCCTTACCGAAAGTGAATGAGCCAA
Organism: Patescibacteria group bacterium; assembly: GCA_041660605.1. Classification (GTDB taxonomy): domain Bacteria; phylum Patescibacteriota; class Patescibacteriia; order UBA10025; family JAHIVO01; genus JBAZWB01. The sequence continues at coordinate 647,195 of JBAZWB010000001.1, read as the reverse complement.
TTTTAGATGGTAGTGCGGTAATATCAGGTGGTGGTGGATTTACTCTTGAAGAAGCTAAAATGCTTGTACAGAGGTTGAATGCCGGCGCTCTGCCGGTACCGATCACTTTGGTATCTCAAAATTCGATCGGCGCAACACTGGGCCAGGCATCAGTACAAAAAAGCTTATTAGCCGGTGTAATCGGTTTAACTTTGGTGGCTATATTCATGATAGTTTATTATCGCCTGCCAGGATTGATATCGGTTATCGCCTTGTTTATATATGCCTTAATTACCGTTTCAATTTTCAAATTAACTGGCATCACTTTAACCTTGGCAGGAATCGCTGGTTTTATATTATCAATCGGAATGGCCGTAGACGCAAATATACTTATTTTTGAGCGCACACGTGAAGAATTAAGAGATGGTAAAAATTTAGGTCTGGCAATTGAAGAAGGATTTAGTCGGGCCTGGCTTTCAATCCGTGATTCGAATATATCAAGCTTAATTACGTGTTTTATCCTGGCCTGGTTCGGAACTAGTGTTATTAAAGGCTTTGCTATAACCCTGGGTATCGGTGTTTTGGTCAGCATGTTTTCGGCAATTACCGTTACCAGAACGTTTTTACGACTGCTGGTTTCTGGCTGGCTTGAGAAGCATCTGGGATTAATTGGCCGAACACTTAAAAATAAAATTCAACAGAGTTAATTTATGTTTAATTTAATTGGTAAAAGAAATATCTGGTTTATAGTTTCGGCGATTATTATGATTCCCGGCATTATTGCAATTGCCATGGGCGGTTTGAAACTGGGCATCGATTTTACTGGTGGCAGTTTGATCAGAGTAACAATCCCAAATGAACAGCCGTCAATCAGTGATATCAAAAGCCTAGTAAATGAAGTTGCCAATGACAATAATATATTTGTTCAGCCGCTAGGAAATAACGAATTTACAATCAGACTTAAAAATATTGATAATCAGACATATCAGGATATTTTAGCAAAATTAAAAATTAAATATCCTGATGTACAGGAAGGAAGTTTTGAATCAATCGGCCCGATTATAGGGCAAGAGCTGAAACAGAAAGCCATAATAGCTGTGATACTGGTTTTACTATCGATAATTCTCTATATATCTTTTGCTTTTCGAAAAATTTCAGGCAATATCGTTAAACCATGGGTGTATGGATTGGGTGCTGTCATAGCTTTAGTCCATGATATTTTTATAGTAGTGGGGATCTTTGCAATTTTAGGAAAATTTTTTAACGTAGAGATCGATATATTATTTATCACTGCTTTACTTACCGTTTTGGGATTCTCAGTGCATGACACCATCGTGGTTTATGATAGAATAAGAGAAAGATTGAAATTGCATGCAGAAAAAACTTTCGAACAAACGGTAAATGAAAGTGTTAATCAAACGATGGTTAGATCACTAAACACATCATTGACTACATTATTAGTTTTACTGGCACTGTATTTATTCGGGGGAAGTTCAATCCAGTATTTCATTCTAGCTTTGCTGATCGGCATAACTGCAGGTACATATTCATCTATATTCATTGCCAGCCCATTGCTTGTAGTTTGGAGAAATTTTTCACTCAGACCCAACAAATAAAGTTAAATAAGTATAAATTTCAATACCCATATATATTAATATGTATGTTTTTTTATTTGCAAATAAATCAATAATTTGTTTTAATCAGAGGAATCTCTTGACACAAATACCAAAGTATGCTATACTAAAGATGTTATTTCATTAAATTAATGCTATGGATCAAAATAATTCAATTTTAGACCGTATAATTAGCAGTAAAAAAACGAATGAGATTGAGCAATTTAATCCTACGGAAGTAGTCTCTTTATTATTAAAAAATCTTACTTCACGGGAAGAGGATGTATTGAGGAGACGCCATGGATTACTAGGCAAAGAAAGAGAAACTTTAGAAAAAATTGGAGAAACATATCAGGTGACCAGAGAGCGAATAAGGCAGATTGAGTCAACGGGGATAAAAAAAATTAAAAAGATAAAGAACTTCAACGACATTATTTCGCCAGTTGAAGCTACAATTTTTTCTGTTTTGGAACAATATGGCGGAGTAATAAATCAAGAAATGATGCTTAAACTTTTATTACAGGCGGTTGGAGATACTTCAATTAATCGTCAGAATATTATATTTATCATTTCTGAATTACTTAAGCATAAATTCAAAGAAATCAAACTCAGTATTGAATTTAAAAAATCATGGCAGATATTGCATGCGCCAATATTATTGATGAAAGAATCCATTAATGAGTTACTTCGAATAATTCAGGAAAAAAGTAAACCGGTAATTCTAGATGACGTAATTTCAGAATTTCAAAAAACCGAGTTTTACCAAAAAAATCAGATCCAACTGTCTGTAGAAGCGATTCATTCATATCTGGAAATAAGCTCGAAAATATCTAAAAATCCTTTTAACGAATATGGATTAATTGAGTGGGGGAGTATAATTCCGAAAAGAATGAATGATAAAATTTATTTAATTTTAAAAAAATATGGTAAACCTCTTCATTTTACGGAGATTGCAAAAAGAATAAATGACGCAAAATTTGACACCAGAAAAGCCTATCCTCCGACTGTCCATAACGAACTTATATTAAACGATCAATATGTGCTAGTCGGCCGAGGCATTTATGCTCTGAAAGAGTGGGGATATAAGCCTGGGGTAGTGGCCAACGTATTGAAAGAGATTATTCAAAAAAATGAAAAACCATTAACGCGCGATGATTTAGTTGAGAAAGTACTTGAACAAAGACTGGTAAAAAAGAATACCATTCATTTAGCGCTAACCGATAAAACAAAATTCAAAAAACTCTCGGATGGGACATATGCATTAGTGGAGTAAAAACAAAATTAGCAACGAAATGAATTTTTTACTTTTTGATCCGGTAACATTATTTAACTCCCTGCCAAGCACTTCAAACCCGTTAAGTGCCATGGTTTTTATTTTTCTCAAAGGCGGATGGATTTTCGTGCTAGCTGTAATATTTTGGGGATTATGGGAAGCATATAAGGAGTATATTCGCAATCGTTATGATAGTTCCTTGAAGTTTGTCCTTTTGGCAATTGACATTCCTAAAAATAATGAACAAAGTCCTAAGGCTGTTGAACATATTTTTTCTCATTTGTACGGCATAAAAAAATCTGGAAATTTAAAAGATAAATATATCAAAGGATATACGCAGCCAAGCTTTAGTTTGGAAATTGTCAGTATAGAAGGGTATATCCAGTTTTTAATTCGCACTCCAGTTAAGTTTCGCGATTTAGTTGAAGCGGCCGTTTATGCGCAGTATCCAGATGCTGAAATTACCGAAGTTGAGGATTATGTTGATATGATACCAAAACCTTTAGAATTTTATCATCCTAAATATGATATATGGGGGACAGAATTCAAATTACAAAATACCGATTTATATCCGATACGGACTTATCCGTTATTTGAGCACAGTTTATCGCAGAAATTAATGGATCCCATGGCTTCAATTTTAGAAATTATGAGTCGCATGGGTCCCGGAGAGAGCTTATGGATACAAATTATCATAGCGCCAGTTGGAGAGGAATGGAGGAAAAAAGGTTTAGCACTCATTAATAAGCTGATTGGCAAGAAATCTGATAAAAAAGGAGTTGATCTGATGTATTTTCCCAGGGAAATAGGTCGGGGGTTATCTGAATCATTTACCGCTACATTTGTCCCAACTACTGAAATGGGCGAACAAAAGCAAAAAAAAGAGAGGGAATGGCCGAGTATGATGCAGCATTTATCTCCCCAGGAAAAAGAGGTGGTAGAAGCAGTTGGCATGAAAATCGGCAAGCTTGGCTTCAAAACAAAAATTAGATACATATATTCAGCACCAAAAGACAGATTTAATAAGTCTAAGGGTACGTATGCAATAAACGGCGCATTCGCGCAATTTACTTCGCAGAATTTAAATGGTTTTGTTGTTAATAAAAAAACCAGGACTAAAATTGACTACTATTTCATAAAAACAAGATTACTAGGTAGAATTAGAAGAATTTTATGGGGTTATAGATATAGAAGCATGAAAAGAGGCAGGCCGGGATTCGTTCTGAATATAGAAGAATTGGCTACATTATGGCATTTCCCACAAATTGACATAAAAGTACCTTCCGTACAGACGGTTGACGCAAGAAAATCAACTCCGCCTATGGGATTACCAATGGAAGAAGAAAGCGTTTTTTCGAAACAACCATCTAAACCTGCCTCTGGTAAGCCGACGTCAACTGCCGAACCTAAAGGTACACCGCCTGTTAATTTACCATTTGCTTAATTATGGAAAATAATAAGAGCGACATTACGCCTTTTGCAAAAACAAATTTTCGCAATGCGAACAATGTTTTTGGCATAAAAGAAGACGACCGGCGCCGGCATATGTATTTAATCGGTAAAACTGGAATGGGGAAAACTACCGTTTTGGAAAATATGGTCATTTCTGACATTAGATCTGGGCGCGGCCTGGCCCTAGTTGATCCGCACGGCGATCTAGTTGAAAAAGTAATTGAGTATATCCCATCATATCGTATTAACGACGTAATTTATTTCAATCCGGCAGATGTAGATTTTCCTATCGGTTTTAATGTCCTGGAAAGCGTTGATCCGGCTCAGCGCCATTTAGTTGCTTCCGGATTAATGGGTGTTTTCACAAAAATATGGGAAGGTGTCTGGAGCGCTAGAATGGAATATATATTAAATAACGCAATTTTAGCCCTTTTGGAATCTCCTGGCTCGACGATGCTCGGCATTGCCAGAATTTTGGTTGATAAAAGATACAGGCAAAAAGTAGTATCCAAATTAACTGATCCGATTGTAAAAAGTTTCTGGGTAGATGAATACGCAAACTACAATACAAATTTTAGAAACGAAGCGATAGCGCCTATTCAAAATAAAGTGGGGCAGTTCCTCTCAAGCGCAATCATCAGGAATATCGTTGGACAACCAAAAAGTACCATCGATTTACGAAATTTGATGGATAATCATAAGATATTACTGCTTAACTTATCCAAGGGTAGAATTGGTGAAGATAACTCTTCCTTATTGGGCGCCATGATGATAACCCGCATACAATTGGCCGCTATGAGCCGCGTTGACATTGAAGAAAAGGACAGGCAAGATTTTTATTTGTATGTAGACGAATTTCAAAATTTTGCCACAGAAAGTTTTGCCAGTATTTTATCTGAAGCGAGAAAATACAGACTTAGTTTAGTTCTTGCTCATCAATACATCGAACAGCTGGATGAAGAAGTGAGAGCTGCGGTTTTTGGTAACGTTGGTACCATAATGTGCTTTAGGGTCGGTGCAGCAGATGCTGAATTTTTGGCAAAAGAATTTTTTCCTACTTTTACAGAAGATGATCTTTTGAATTTAACGAAATATAATGTTTATTTAAAATTAATGATTGATGGTGTTGCCTCTGAACCATTTTCCGCAACAACGTTACCGCCGGAAGCAGCTTTAACAAATAACAAAGGAAAAGTTGTTAAAGTTTCCCGTGAAAGGTATACAAAACCGCGTAAAATTGTAGAAGAGAAAATAGTACGCTGGACCGGCGTTGATGAAGTAATGAAAGAAGAAAAGGGATACGATAAACCCCCTCAAAAAAAATCAGCCTTTAACCATCCAAAAAGTACTCCTAATTTTCACAATAAGCCTGAGAAAAAGACAGAGATTGAAATAGGCAAATTGGAAACCATTACACTGGACAGCAGTAATAAGGGAATTTCCTTGCAACAGGCATTAATGCAAAAACCACAGAGTTTTTATAATAAGCGCCCCGACAAGCATCCTGAGGCGATCCAAGAAAAACCCAAATTTAAACCTGTAGCAAAAAATAACTTTCGTCCTCATCAGCCTAAGATGAATAATTCACACACATTGAAACCTGGGCAGATCGTAAAAATATAAAATTAGTGATTATTGAAAAATTGGAAATTATGTGCTATGTTTAGAACATAATCTATTTTCGATATGTCTAAATCAAGAATATTTTGGGGAGTTGTAATGATCGCTCTAGGACTATTATTGCTGGCTGATCAATTTGGATTAGATATAAATTTTGGCTCATTTTGGCCTATTTTTTTACTTTTGCCTGGCATAGCATTATGGGTGATATTTTTTTGGAATAAAAATAGAGACGGCGGCTTATTGATACCAGGTACGATATTAATAATATATAGTTTATACTTTTTTTATAATGAATATACAAATTATAAGTTTGCCGGCGAAACTTCCTTCTTGTTTACCCTGGCAATAGGCCTGGGTTTCTTTTGCGCTTATTATTTCCCACAAAAAAAGAATAGAGGTTATCTAATACCTGGCTGGATCTTGACTACCGTCTCCGCCATAGTACTTCTCAGCACGGTTACCGATGGCAAATGGTGGCCTATAATAATAATAATTGCCGGTTTATTTTTATTGTATAAAAGAAATAAGCTAGAAAATCATCAGGAAGAGTTTGAGAAAAATGAGTGATAGCAATTTGAAAAAAGTTAAAATATCTTTTTGGCCAATAATTATGATAATTACTGGAATTTTTTGGTTATTAGGCAATCTTGGCTATCAGTGGGTGGAAAATATTTGGTTACCTGTGATAATAATAATTATTGGCATTTATCTGATTTATAGAAATTCTGACTCAAATAATAAAATAAGTTAAATTAATTATGGTCAGTGAGCCATTGAATAATGATAAAACGATAAACAATCCAGATCAAAAAAGTCCAGATTCAAATGTGAAAACTACAAATAAAAAGAAGTCAATTTTTGGGCCATTGATTTTGATAATGCTTGGACTATTGCTGCTATTATCCAATTTAGGTATTGATATAAACTGGTCATATGTTTGGCCAATATTAATAATCATAATTGGCTTGGGCATGATTTTTAGCAGAAATAAAATTGGAGCCTGGGTTATTTTTTTATTAATAATAATATTAATATTAAGCATAATTTTTACGCTGTTTGCGGGTATATTCGCTGATAATTTTGGATTGGTTACCAGTAACTGGAATTTTACATTTAACAATAAAAAAATTCAGACAACTACAAAACAATTTAATATACCAAAAATTAAATACGATAATCTAAAAAAAATTAGTTTAGTAACTGAATTAGGAATTGGAAAATTTAATTTGTCAAATAGTCCGGATAAAGAAAACTATTTTACTTCTACGGCCACATACAATTACCAAAATTTAGAGCCCACATTGTCTGAGGTTTATAGCAATGATAGTCTAAACTTGGACTACTCAAATAAAAATAATGGCGCCTTCAGTATATTCGGCTGGGGTGGTACAAAATCAGATTATAATGTAAATCTAGGTTTTTCGGAAATTGATACGGATTTAGATTTGAATATTGGCACCGGAAATTCAGAAATATACCTGAATAATCAGTCAATGTCGCACTTCGATGCTAAAGTTGGGACAGGCGAAATGAATGTTAATTTTAGCGGTACGAATCCGCTTAGTTCCAGTCTGAGTTTCGACGTGGGAACAGGCCGATTAATTATCGCCGGTTTAGGTAGCGAAAATTTAACAAGTATAACGGGAGAATTCGGTACAGGCTCGGTTAAATTAGGTTTTGAGGGAAATTCAGAAACCAAATTAATAAATGCTGACATTAGCGGCGGGACAGGGGAGTTAAAGATAAGCGTTCCAATTGATGTTTCCTATAGTATTAAATCATCCGTAGGCACTGGCAGTATAAAAGTTAACGATATGAAAATTGCTGAGGATGAAACATTTTTTTCAGAAAATTACGATAAGGGTTTAAAAAAGATTGATTTTACTTTGGAAATTGGTACAGGCTCGATTAGCTTATCATCTATATAAATGATTGCTGAATATCATTGAAGAAATAAATTAATTCATATGTAGAATGTTATGAAACGTCATTTGGAATATTCACAGATTGAAAAATATATTTATATTGGCACATCTATCTGCTGCAAGAAGCATTTTCAGCAATTGCTAAAAATAGGCATAAAAACCGATGTTGATCTGCAGGAAGAAAAAGAAGATACTCCGTCCAGTGTTATTGGCTTTCTCTGGCTGCCGGTATATGATTTTACTGCACCATCTCAGATTCAACTGAAAATCGGAGCCGATTTTATCGCAAATTCAGTAAAAAATAAAATGAAATGCTATATTCACTGTCGTGCAGGCGAAGGTCGTTCGCCAACATTAGTAGCAGCCTATTTTGTAATGAGAGACAATATGAAGCCCGAAAAAGCGATTAAAAAAATAAAAACCAAAAGACCATTAATTGAACCAAACGAACAGCAAGTGAAATCACTAAGTTTATTTTATAAAAAATTAACTGTTGAACGGCTTTATTAATTTAATAATATACTATAAATAAATTCAGGAATCTTATGCGTATAAAAGAATTGAATATTCAGAAATACAGAGGTATAAATGATCCATTTTATTTAAAAAACCCTGGTAAAATCCATATTTTCATAGGTCAGAATAATGTTGGTAAAACCAGTATTCTTGATGCCATAAATCAGCTGTATTCAACAAAAAATATAAAATTATGCGACAAGAATGCAAGAATTGATGCTTTATTCAGCCTTACCAGTGATCTTGGCACAGAATTAGAATTACATCAGCGAGGCAATTTAAAGGTTTTTTATCTTGACGGTGAAAAAATTACTCTATTAAAAGCGCAAAATATTCTTAAAAGATGCATTATCCGTCTAAGAGCTACAAACCCTCCTGATGTCAATTTAATTAGAAAAGATTATCTGAATTTTAAGGAAAAATATCCTGATGAATTCAAGCGTTTTACGGAACTATTAAACGAAAAAATACCCAAGCTTTTGATTACCGATGATATTTTTGTCAGGTCAAGCGATAATATGGCTGAAATCTTCAATAATTTAGGAGATGGATTTAAATCAGTTTTCACGATTTTATTATATTTATTTCATCCCCAATACACGATTTTGCTCTTAGAAGAGCCGGAAATTCATCTGCATCCTGCCTTAGTAAAAAAATTACTTGATATCATCGAAAATGAAAATAATTTTGACCAGATTTTTTTAACAACACATTCGCCAATTTTCATTCATACCACAAATTTACATCGACTATTCAGAGTAACCAGGGATGAAAAATCAATTCACGTATACTCTCCAAGGTTACTGGGTAAAAAAATTAATTACGATCGGTTAAAACAGGAGCTAAATGCCGAAAATTGCGAGATGTTTTTTGCGGACAAAGTCTTGCTGGTAGAGGGACCCTCTGATCATATTTTAATGCGATCGATGATTGACCGATTTTATCACGGAGAAAAAAATATCAAAGTAATTCAAACCTATGGTAAGAGTAATATTGATATTTATGCCGATTTGCTGGAAATGTTCAATATTCCATTTATTGTACTACTGGATCGTGACGCGCTCTATGATACCGCAATAAAAGTCATCCAAAAAGTCATTAAAGGACGTTTTGCAGAATCAGAAATTGAATTAATTAATAAATTAAAAAGGATTAATGTTTATATATTTTCAAATGGCAGTATTGAAAATAACTACCCAAGAAAATATCAGAGAAGAAGAAATCATAAACCCCAAAATGCCATTCTCGCTGCGTCAAATATTACTGAATCTGACTACAATTCTTTAATAATGAAAAACATCAGAGAAGTAATTGAAAATATTTGAAAATGAATAAAGAAAAAAAAAGTCATGTATTTGTCGCAATGTCAGGCGGCGTAGACTCTTCTGTTGCCGCCCTTTTACTAAAAAAACAGGGGTATGATGTAACTGGGGTATATATGAAGAATTGGTCTGACCCATTGGCTGATCAATGCGTTTGGAAAGACGATATAGCTGATTTTAAAGCAGTTTGTAAAAAAATACAGATACCTGGAAAAATTGAAATTTTTGAAGAGCAATACAGAAAAAAGGTTGTAAATTACTTAATTAATGGGTATAAAGATGGAATAACTCCAAATCCCGACATGCTGTGCAATAAGGAGATAAAGTTTCAAGTTTTTCTGGAAAAGGCAAAAAAAATGGGAGCAGATTTTATTGCAACTGGCCATTATGTTCAGAAAAAAGTACTCAAAAACAGTGAATATACATTATTACAAGCAATAGATAAAAAAAAGGATCAGTCTTATTTTTTGTCATTATTAACTCAAAAACAACTTCATCACTCATTGTTTCCTCTGGGCCGGTTTAAAAAACAGGAAGTCAGAAAAATTGCGAAAAAATACAGATTGCCGGTATATGATAAAAAAGACAGTCAGGGAATCTGTTTTATTGGAAAAGTAAAATTTTCAGATTTTATTAAAAAATTTATCAATATTAAACCAGGGCTTATAAAAGACGAAAAAAACGTCGTTCTCGGAAAACACGACGGGCTTCCATTCTTCACTATAGGGCAGAGACATGGTATAAATATAGCTGCAAAAAAGCCATATTATGTCTGCGAAAAGAAATTTAAAACAAATATTTTGGTTGTTTGTAATGATTCGTTGAAAAGCAAATTGTATAAAAATTGTGCGGTAATAAAAAAAATAAATTGGATAAATAAAACCACGCACTTTCCAATTTTATGCAAAGCCAGAATCAGGTACAGGCAGCCTTTGCAGGCATGTAAAGTCAACAAATCAAATAATTATTATCAATTAACATTTAATAAAAAACAAAGAGCAATTACGCCAGGCCAATTTATTGTATTGTACCAAGGTAAGAGAATGCTGGGTGGTGGTGCAATAATAAAATAGTATTTTACGACACAAATCAAATATTTACAAATATTACTAGATTACTTATCATTAAACAATGACTTCAGAAAAAATCAGAAAAATATTTATACACTACTACAAAAAAGCCGGTCATATTGAAGTACCGTCTTCTTCTCTTTGGCCACAGGATGACCCATCAGTATTGCTTACAACTGCAGGCATGCAGCAGTTCAAGCCTTTTTTCCTCGGAGCAAAAAATACTCAGCAGATTTATAATTCACAGAAATTAGTTTCAATCCAAAAATGCTTCAGAACTTCTGATATAGATCAGGTAGGGGATAATATCCACAATACATTTTTTGAGATGCTTGGCAATTTTTCATTTAACCTTTATTTTAAAAACGAAGCTATAAAATATGCCTGGATTTTTTTAAAAAGTGAATTACGTATCAATTTAAAAAAATTATGGGCTACCTATTATTCCGGCGATTCAAATTCAAAGAAAGATATCGAAACTTATAATATTTGGCTCAAGTACCTGCCAAAAGAAAAAATAATCGAATTTGGTAAGAGCGAAAACTGGTGGGGCCCGCCAGGTAAAACCGGACCTTGCGGTCCATGTTCTGAGATACATTATGATTTTACCGGCCAGCCCTGCGAATTAAAAGATAAATGCCTGCCAAATTGTCGCTGCGGAAGGTTTATGGAACTGTGGAATCTGGTATTCATGCAATTCAACCTGGATGAAAAAAAGAAACTTACAGCATTACCGACAAAAAATATAGACACTGGAATGGGTTTGGAAAGATTGGCTTTAATTTTGCAAAAAAAAGAAAATATTTTTGCCACTGACCTGTTTAAACCTTTATTATTGCAGATAAAGAAAGATAAGCAATTTGGCTATTTAGGCACAATGGAAGATGATGTACGCAGTAAAATTGCCGCTGATCATTTAAAAGGCAGTGTGTTTTTATTGGCTGATGGGATTTCATTTAGCAATAAGGAGCAAGGCTACATTTTACGAAGGATTTTTCGTCGTGCTCTTGACCAGTTTATTTACAATGACATTAATGTTTCAGAATATGCGGATTGTGTCATAAAAATCTATCAGGATCAGTATCATGATTTAAAAACACACGAAAATACAATAAAATCGCAGATGGCTAGAGAGCTTATAGCTTATAAAAAAATTCTAGATTTAGACGTATTCCAAATCGTAAGTAAGTTAAAGAATATCCAGTTAAATAATACAAAAAAAGAACCACAATTATCACAGCAGCATATCAGTGCTGAAGAGGCGTTTATTTTATATTCAACCTATGGAATATCATCTGACCGCTTACACCGGAAAGGATTTGATTTTAATCAGGCAGAATTTGATAAAAAAATCGCAGAACATCAACATTTATCCCGAGCTGACGTTAAATCGAAATTTGGTGGTCATGGCATAAACAGTTCTGAATGGACCGCTAAAGAAAAAAATCAGATAACAAAATATCATACCGCTACTCATCTGCTGCATCAGGCATTAAGAGAAATATTAGGCAATCATGTGCGCCAGCAGGGTTCTGATATAAATCTAGAAAGGTTAAGATTTGATTTCGAGCATCCTGGCAAAATTTCTGAAGAAGAAAAAAACAAAATTGAAAATTTAGTAAATAAAAAGATTAAAGAGGCATTACCGATAAATTGTCAAAATATGACTTATACTGAAGCAGTAAAAAATGGTGCTTTGGCTTTTTTCAAGGAAAAATACCCCGAAAAAGTTAAAGTATATTCTATCGGGGACTTTTCGAAGGAAATTTGCGGTGGCCCACACGTAAAAAACACAAATGAATTAGGACTTTTTAAAATTACTACTGAAAAATCTTCTTCGGCTGGAATACGACGGATTAAAGCAATTTTACAATAAATTTACCTAATATTAGCTAAATTTAAATGTATAAGAAATTAATAAATAATTAGTGTTGACAAAAAAAATTGATTTGTTATAATTGTACATACAAGTTTGAAAATTTATTTATTCTGAATACAAGCCTTAGGCAAGAATTGACTTAAAATTTAACTATTTAGTTATTTTATTTTTGCCTCTTAATTGTAGGTAATTTTTTTTAATTAAATTTTATTTATGGAAGTTAATAAAGAAAATAAGCAACTGAATTCTAAGCAGAATAAAAAAGGATTTATTGAAGTTGAGGGTACAGTCGAGGAATTATTGCCAGCAACAAATTTTAAAGTAAAATTAGAAAATGATCATATAATACAAGCTCATTTATCAGGCAGATTGAGAATTAATAAAATCAGGATTTTACCAGGTGATCACGTAACTATCGAAATGACCCCTTATGATTTAACAAAAGGAAGAATCATTTATAGACACTAGTTCTATGAAAGTAAGAACATCAGTAAAAAAAATTTGCTCTAAGTGCCAAACCGTTAGAAGAAAAAAACGCGTTTATGTAATTTGTTCTAATCCTAAGCATAAACAAAGACAAGGATAATAAATATGGCTGCACGTATAGCTGGCATAACTTTGCCACAAAATAAAGAAATACTAATAGCGTTAACTTATATTTTTGGTATTGGCAGAACAACCTCCTCAAAAATTTTAGCCGAAGCTAAAATTGATCAGCATAAAAAGACACAGCTTTTAAGCGAAGCTGAGGTAAATAATCTGCGTGATTTAATCGAAAAAAAATTTAAAGTCGAAGGCGAATTAAAACGAGAAATATTAATGAATGTCAAGCGTTTACGTGAGATCGGCTCATATCGCGGATCTAGGCACGCGCACGGATTACCTGCCAGGGGGCAGAGAACAAAAACTAATTCACGAACAGTCAGGGGAAATGTTAGAAGAACAATGGGTTCAGGACGACGTGGCGCTGCAGATAAAAAATAATTTTATATAATCAAATGGAAACTAAGGAAAATACACCTAAAATAAAGATAAAGCCAAAAAAATCAAAAGCTAAGAAAAAAGTTTTTGTTACGCACGGTCGCGCATATATTCAGGCATCATATAATAATACAATAATTACCATTACTAATCCCCAAGGAGATGTTATTTCATGGTCTTCTGCCGGACATATGGGATTCAAAGGCCCTAAAAAAGCTACACCTTATGCGGCAAGCATCATAGTAAAGGACGTTACCGAAAAAGCCAAGAATAAAGGCTTGAAATCTGTCGATGTTTTTGTAAAAGGCGTTGGTGCGGGCAGAGAAGCGGCTATTAGAGCACTGAATGCAAATAATATTAATGTCTTAACAATTAAAGACATAACGCCAATTCCACATAATGGATGTAGGCCTCCAAAAATTAGACGAGTATAAATATATTTAAATATGGCAAAAAATCTTAATTCTAAATGTAAGCAATGCCGAAGAATAGGGGAAAAACTATTTTTAAAGGGTGAGAGGTGCTTTACTCCAAAATGCGCAATGATAAAAAGGAACTATCCCCCTGGTATGCATGGAGTAAAAGGAAGTTCTCGTTTATCTGAATATGGCATGCAGCTCCGAGAAAAACAGCGCGCTGCAAAAACTTACCATATTTTAGAAAAACAATTTTCAAATTACTATAAAAAAGCAAAACAGTTGAAAGGGGAAACTAGCGATAATTTTTTACGATTACTTGAATTACGTCTGGATAATGTCATTTACCGTTTGGGACTTACAAAATCAAGAAGTATAGCAAGTCAGCTAATAAGTCACGGACATATTTTTGTTAATGGAAAAAAATTGGATATTTCATCATATCAGACAAGAGTCGGTGACATTATTACTTTAAAGCCTTTAAGTAAAAAAAAGGTATTTTTTGAAGAATTAGTAAAAAAAATCAATAAAAAAGATCTGCCAAAGTGGCTCATTTATGTTGATGATAAGGAGTTACAAGCTAAAGTGATCAGCCAGCCAGCCAAGGAAGACTTACCTGGGGATATTAATGCACCAATAATAATCGAATATTATTCAAGATAATATTTTCTAAATAATTATTAATCATTTAATTTTAATAGTATGGAAAGCTTACAGCTACCTGATAAATTCGAAATAAAAAAAATCAGTGAATTTCAGTCTTATATTACTATTGAACCCTGCTACCCTGGATACGGCTCAACGTTAGGCAATGCTTTACGAAGAGTTTTACTTTCTTCCTTGCCAGGTTCAGCGATAACAGCACTTAGAATTAAAGAAGCAGATCACGAATTTTCTTCAATTCCCGGCGTCAAAGAGGATGTAGTTCAAATAATCCTGAATTTAAAGAAAATCAGATTTAAAACGTTAACAGATGATGAAATAAAGGGAAATATCAAAATAAAAGGGGAGAAGATTGTAAAGGCACAAGATATCAAGCTTACAAGCGGCGCTGAAGTAGTAAATAAAGAGGTGATAATTGCCAATCTAACGGAAAAAAATTCAGAGTTAGATATCGAATTAACCATTTCAAAAGGAAGGGGTTATCTGCCGGTTGAAAATATTGAAAAAAAGAAATTAGCACTGGGGACTATCGCCGTTGATGCGGTTTTTACGCCGGTAAAAAATGTAAATTTCAATGTCGAAAATGTACGTGTTGGCCAAATGACTAATTATGATAAGTTGATATTGAATATTACCACTGACGGTACGATAAATCCTGTTGACGCAATAAAAAATGCAGCAGAATTATTAAACAATCATTTTAATCAAATAATGAAATTTGGCGTTTCAAAAAATGAAGCACTGCTTGAAATTAAAAGTACTGAAATAAAAAAATCCGATTCTATAAAATCAGGTGAAGAGGTAGAAATCCAGAAACCAAAAAAGAAGCGCGGCCGTCCAAAAAAAGAATCATAAACTATTGAATATTCATGAGACATAAAAAATCCAAAAAAAATTTTAAAAAAGGCAGCTATGCTTACCGCAATATTGAGCTAAGTTTAGCTGTTGCATTAATTGAATATGAAAAAATAAAGACTACCGTATCTAAAGCAAAAAGGCTCCGCTCATACGTAGAAAAATTAATAACTACCGCAAAAAAAGGCGGATTGCATGCAAGACGACAAATCCTCGCAAAAATTAGAAATAATAAAATTGCGACAAAGCTGCTTAACGATATTGCGCCTAGGTATAAAAACCGAAAAGGAGGCTATACTAGCATTTTAAAAATCGGACCGCGTAAAGGTGATGGTGCAACAGAAGTTTATATAAAATTTATTTAAGCATATGGTAAAAATCCAAAAATCAAAACATATCAATTATGAAGTTAGTGCTGAAAATAAATCCATAGGCAGGCTAGCCAGTGAAATAGCTTCCATGTTGACTGGGAAGAGAGATCCTTCGTATCTTCCAAATGTAATACCTCAGGTATCAGTTTTGATAAAAAATTTTGATAAAATTAAAATTACTGATAAAAAAATGGATGGAATGGTAAAGTATCATTATAGCGGTTATCCCGGTGGAATGAAGCAAAAAAATTGGAGAACAATTTTTGAGAATGACCCAAAAAAATTATTATTTTCTGTACTTTACAACATGATTCCAAAAAATAAATTGAGAAAAGATATTATTAAAAAAGTTAAATTTGTCTGATATGACGCCTATTAAATTAAAATCAAAAATACTGCGAACTTCTGATAAAAAAAAGAAACATGCAGTCACAAAAAAGAAAACAATAAAAACTGATTTAGCTCAAGAAAAGGTTTCAATACCAATTGCGGAAAAAAATATTGTAAAAAAGGAATATGTTTTCTGTGTAGGGAGACGCAAATCGGCTGTAGCCAGGGTTAGATATTATAAAAAAGGAAATGGTAAAATTAGCATAAACGGGAAAGATTTAAATGCTTATTTCCCAATTTTTGAAGAACGGCAAATTGTAGCTGAACCGATAAAGATTACAAATTTTAGCAATACTGGCGATTTCAGTGTTAAAGTAACGGGTGGAGGCGTGCGTGGCCAAGCTTACAGCATACAGCTCGGTATTAGCCGAATTCTGGTGACTTTGGATGCTAGTTTGAAGCCTATATTAAAATCTAAAAATTTGCTTGTCCGGGATTCTCGTGTCAAAGAAAGAAAAAAATATGGACTTAAAAAAGCACGACGAGCTCCTCAATGGCAAAAACGCTAATCAAATTGACTCGTCATATAATAACGGTCAAGCTCAGGAGAGAATTTTAAAAAATACTAGCTATCTTACCATCGCTTTTATACTGCAAAAGATTCTCTCTTTTTTGTATTTTGTATATATTGCCAGATATCTGGGACCTGTGGATCTGGGACTTTATGATCCGGTAAAATCTTTAATACCTATTTTTCTTATCCTGATAGATTTCAGTTTAAGTGTGGTTTTGGTGCGTGAAATTGCCAGAGACCCGAATAAAACCGAATCATATCTTGGCAGTGTATTAGGCATAAAATTAATTTTTGCTTTGGTCGTGGTACTTTCTATGGGTTTGTACACAAATTTTTCTAATTACTCAAATATTGTAAAAACGGTTTTATATCTTGATGCAGTTATAGTTGCCTTAGATACATTTACCTTGACTTTTTTTGCGGTTTTCCGAGGATTGCAAAACATGAAATTTGAAGCAATGGGAATGATTGGTACGCAAATATTAACCATTATTTTCGGCGTTTTAAGTATTTCATTGAATTGGGGATTACAAGCTCTTTTTATTGCAGTAGCCGCAGGAAGTATTTTTAATTTTGTATTTTCTCTTACAATGCTGATTAAGAAAGCGAAGATTCGGGTAACGCTGCGCTGGGATATGGAAATCATTAAAAAGTTTATGAAGTTCGCTTTACCTTTTGCAATTGCTGCAATTTTCGTCAAAATCTACACTTATACTGACAGATTCATGCTTCTGAAGATCTCCGGGCAAAGCTTCGTCGGGTGGTATGTTACGGCACATAAGCTTACATATGCGCTTGAGTTTATTCCTTCAGCTTTTGCTGCCAGTATTTTTCCAGCTATGAGCTATTTTTTCGTACACTCGAGAAAAGATCTGGCTAAAACCTTTGAAAAAGCGATGCACTATTTGATGGTATTATCGCTGCCAATCTCAATCGGAATATTCGTACTGGCTGATAAAATCATATTGACTATGTATGGGGACGTTTATGAAACTTCAATTCAGCCTTTGAGGATATTAATTATGGGTTTAATCGTAGTATTCTTGAATTTTCCTGTTGGCGCATTTTTAAATGCCTGCAATAAGCAGGTAGTTAACACAATAAATATGGCCATTATTGTGGTTATTAATGTAATAATAAACATTATTTTAATCCCAAAATACAGTTTAAATGGCGCTGCCGTAGCTGCGTTGATAAGCGGCATCGTACTGTTTTTCCTGGGTTTGAGATGGATTGGAAAAATCGTAGAATATGACAAAAAAAAGTTGATAAACTATTTACTGAAAATATTTTGTGCTGCTGCTTTGATGGGTATCGTGCTTTTATTATTAAAAAATGATTTATCAATATTCATTCTGATGCCTTTAGGTGCGGCTGTATATTTTGTTTTATTATACGTTTTTAAGGGCGTTAACAAAAATGATATTAAGACATTATACTCTTCTTTTGCAAATAAATTCTTATGAAAAAATCGTTATTGGTGACTTTATATTTTCCACCGATCAAGGGAGGTATTTCAAAGAGTCTATGGAACGTATGCGATAGCCTGGGAGCGAAAAATATAGTGGTTTTGACTGAAACAAGTAATATTTCCCCGGAAACTAAATACAAAATTTTCCGGACCAAAATGATTTCATCTTTCAGATTTGTTTGGCCCAAATGGTTATTATTACTTAAAAAAGTCAGAAAGATAATTAGAAACGAAAATATTAAAATTATTCAGGCTGGCCAGATATTGCCGATCGGCCTGATTTGTTTGATTATCAAAAAAATTTACAAAACGCCTTACCTGGTTTATGTCTATGGTCAAGATCTGGTAATCATGAGGAATTCCTGGAGAAAGATGAAAATAATTAAACTGATCTTAAAAAATGCGAATTACATAATTGCTAATAGCGAATATACCCGCAACAAGGCCATAGAGTTGGGATCGAATTTGAATAATACGATAGTAGTCCAGCCAGTACCATTAAGTATTATAGAAAAGAAAATTGATCAGCAATCTTTCAATAATTTTAAGAATGAGCACAATTTAAACGATAAAAAAATAATTTTAACAGTTGGCAATATTGTTAAGAGAAAAGGCCAGGATATGGTGGTCCGCTCTTTGCCGTATATTCTAAAAATGATACCAAACGCAAAATATTTGATCGTCGGAAAAGGACCATATAAGGACGAAATCTGCAAAATAATAGAAAAATTAGGGATGCAAAAAAAAGTTGAATTTTTTGAAAATGTCACAAATGAGCAATTGCCGTATTTTTATCGTACTGCAGATGTATTTGCCATGCCGGCCCGTGAATTAATGAATAAAAACGGGGAGACCGTAGATGTTGAGGGTTTTGGTATGGTGTTTTTAGAAGCGAATTTGTACGGTAAACCGGTAATTGGTGGGAATTCCGGTGGCATTTCCGAAGTAATTAAGCATGGATATACAGGGTATATTGTGGAGCCTGAAAAAGAAAAAGAAATCGCAAAATACATAATACAATTGTTAACAAACCCGGAAATGTGTAAAAAAATGGGCGAACAAGGACGTGATAGAGTAATCAAAGAGTATAGGTGGCAAAATGAAATGGAAAAAATTAAAAACATTTTACAATGAATAAAATACCTTTAGTTAGCATCATCATCCCATGTTACCAATCAGAAAAAACATTAATGGCAACGCTACTTGATATTTTTAATCAAACTTATAAAAACTTGGAAGTTATAGCTGTTGACGACGGTTCAACTGATAAAACGCAGGAAATTTTAAGTAATTTTAAAGATAAGCTATTAATTATAAAACAAAAAAATAGTGGTGCGGCTGTTGCGCGAAATCGGGGATTTGATATCTCAAAAGGAGAATTCATTTTGTTTTGCGATTCTGACGTTAGATTAAAAAATGACATGGTTGAAAAAATGGCTAACACTTTGCAGTCTAATCCGGATAAAGCTTACTGCTACTCAAATTTCAGATTTGGCGTGCATACATTTGATCTTTTTCCGTTTAACGGCGAGAAGCTGCTCAAACAAAATTACATCAGTACAATGTCACTGATCAGAAGAAGTAAATTTATTTATTTTGATGAGAACTTAAAGCGATTTCAAGACTGGGATCTATGGAAACGTATGTATAAAAAAGGCAGTGAAGGCATTTGGTTTCCCGAACGCCTGTTCAGCGCACCTTTAAATACAGGCGGAATCTCAAAATTTAATTTAACAAATATCATTAAACTGCTGATAAACAAATTTAAAAAATAAGTGCGTTTTTAATCGCTATTAGTTATTAATAACGTTTTTTGTTATAAACTTTAATTTGATTTTTAGGCTAAAAATTAGTACAATATCGGATATGGATGTTTCGATAATAATAGTATCGTGGCGGGTCAAAAGCCAATTACACGCCTGTCTTACTTCAATTTATTCAAAAATTAATAATAACACTTTTGAGGTTTTTGTAATGGATAATGATTCTGAGGATGGTACGGTGGAAATGATAAAGAGCAATTTCCCTAAGGTTTATTTGATCCCTAATAGCAGCAATTTAGGATTCGCTGCCGCATGCAATCAGGGGATAAAAAAAAGCAGTGGCGAATTTATATTAGTATTAAATCCAGATACCCAGATACTCAGCCAAACAGTTGAAAAATCCGTTGACTTCATGAGGGCTCAGAAAAAGTGCGGAATTTTAGGTTGCCAGCTTTTATATCCAGATGGCAGCATACAGCCATCAGTCCGTCGGTTTCCAGATTTATTTTCACATATAACTTTACTTCTGAAACTTCATCAGATATTTAGAAATTTGGTGCCATACAAAAAATATATAATGAGCGATTTTGATTATAATAATTTAGCTCCGGTTGATCAGGTGATGGGAGCATTTTTTATGATAAAACGCGAACTGCTGAAAAAAATCGGACTTTTTGACACTCATTTTTTTATCTGGTATGAAGAAGTGGATTTATGTTTACGAGCCAAAATCGCCGGCTGGCTGACCTATTATTACCCTGAAGCGCAAGCAATTCACGCCAGAGCGCAGAGCTTCAAGCAAAAAAATGCACTCTCAAAACAAATTATATTCAATCGCAGTATGCTTTACTATTTTTTTAAGCATAAAAATATCTTCGAGTATTTAGCCTTGCTTATCATTTATCCAATAAGCATATTATTAGCTTTAATTGTTCAGATATTCAAATTAAAAAACAAGTCTTCATGAATGAATTTTCAATTATTTTACCAATATTGCACTGTCCGAATTGCTGTCAAAAATTGAAAATTGACGAAAATTTGTTGCACTGTCTAAATTGCCAGGCCGAATACAATAATAATGACGGTATACTTGATTTACTAACAAAAAATGAATCAAAATTTCGTAAAATAGAGCAGAATTTTTGGGATTATAAGTATAAAAACGTCACGGCCGATTTTTCGGATAACAGGACCTTTTATTTTCACGACCATTTCCGTCGCCCGCTTATAAATCTGCCCAACGGTTCTTTAATTCTCGAGCTAGGCTGCGGCACCCGAGCAGATTCTATGGAAATAGCAAAATCAGGGAAAGTATCAATTGCCACCGATATTTCCATTCAAGCTCTGCGGAACGCGAGAGATCTAGCCGGGAAATACGGAGTTTTAAATAGAATGAAATTTATTTTAGCAGAAGCTGAAAAATTGCCCTTTGCGGATAATAGTTTTGACGGAGCAATGATGGCCGCATCATTTCACCATTTAGAAAATCCTGCCATCGGTTTGCAGGAGATGAAAAGAGTAGTCAAAAACAATGGGTACATAATTTTAGGAGTAGAACCTGCCAGCTGGCCATACAAAACCATTTTTAAATTTTTGAAACCGTTGAAAAAATACATCAGGAATAAACGACAGAGGGGAGTCGACTCAATTGCTGACGATCAAACCCCGGGTTTTAATAAAAAATCGCTGCGTAAATTATTTAGTCAGCAGGGGTTGGAAATTTTGGAAATAAAGCCAATAAAGTTTACTTTAGAATTTTACGATTCTTATTTAAGATTAAAACATCGCTTAGCTGGGCGTGAACCAAAACCATCTAAAAAACTGCAAAGATTTTATAACGGAGTGGACAAGCTTTTATTATCAACGCCGGGGTTTAAACAATTTCCTTGGCATTGGAATTTAATAAGTAGAGTAAAAAAATAATGCAACCGGAAAAGCTTTACGATAATTATTTCAAAATTACATTCCTGATACTTGTAATTTTAGAAACCTTGTCCTTTTTAGGACATAGTATTAACCTGGTGAATTCACTGATTTTCTTCTTGTTGATTATCGGCACTTTAATTGTCGGACTGTGGCGTCTAGAATATGGATTCTGGATTTTGACGGCTGAACTTATTACCGGCTCTTTTGGCTATTTATTTTATTATGATATGTCGAATTTCAGAATATCAATCAGATTAGGTCTTTTCTTGGCAGTGTTTGTCGCCTGGGCAGTAAACGCAATCAGGGAGAAAAAAATTGTGTTTAAAAATAGCAATTTATTCTGGCCACTTACCATTTTTGTTATTTTTATTGCCTGGGGTATTGTTAGTGGTATTATTCATCATAATATATTAAAAAATGTATTTTTTGATGTTAATGCTTATTTATTTTTTGGTCTGATTTTTATCGCCTATCAGGTAGTGAATTCTTATAAAAAGATCATAGCCTTTTTCAAAATAATGCTAGCAAGCTTGACTTTAATTTCTTTAAAAACATTCTTCCTGCTATTTTATTTTTCTCATCAAACGAAAGAAGATTTAATACGTTTGGTTTATACCTGGGTACGCGACACCAGGGTGGGGGAGATCGCAGGCATCTCAGGGAATTACTCCAGAATTTTTTTTCAAAGCCATATCTGGTGCGTTTTTGCCCTGCTGATAATCATTATTTTCCTAATTTTATATAAAAATGACGAATTAAAAAGAAAGAATAGGACTTTTTTATTTATTATGTTGTTTTTAAATAGCACAACATTAATAATCAGCTTTTCACGAAGCCTGTGGCTAGCCTTAGCTGTTAGTTTTGTTCTTTTGCTGGTATATTTAATATTCAAAGAAAAATTAGGAATCAAAAGTCTGGGAAAAATTGCGTTAATTTCCTTAATAATTATTATAATTAATTTAGCGACAATTACTTTTTTAGTAAATATTAAAATCCCAGGGAGTAAGGCCAATCAAATTTCTACCGGTAGTTTGATCAAGGATCGCATCACTCAAACAGAAGAAGCTGCTTTGGTCAGTCGCTATGATCTGCTTAAACCATTAGCCAGTAAAGTAATGGAAAATCCAGTAATGGGTTCGGGTTTTGGTACAACTGTCAGTTACAAATCATCAGATCCGAGGACAAAAAATGTCAATGGCGGTATCTATACCAGTTATGCATTTGAATGGGGCTACTTAGATATTGCCATTAAAATCGGGATGCTAGGATTGATCGTATATCTTTATTTTATATGGAGAATATTCAGCAATTGCCTGAAACTTATGAAGATTACAAAGTTCAGAATTGTTTATTTATTAGTCCTGGGTTTGATATTTTCGCTAATTGCGTTACTGGTAACTCACGCCACAACTCCATATTTGAATCACCCGCTAGGTATTTTTTTGATCGTCATTGCCGCAGCTTTTAGTGATTTTCTAATTAAGCAAAATTTAATTGATAGCGAAATTGAATCTGCACCCAAAAGCATTGATTAAATGCATTTTATTTGGTACAATATCTGCACGTCTATTTTTCCGTAAAATACAACAATTCGCATAATTATGCTTGATATATCAATTGTAATAGTTAATTATAATGGGCGAGGGTTATTGAGACAATGCTTGAAATCGTTGTTTGAGAATCTTTCTGAAGCTACATTAAAATATAAAATTACTGTGGTTGACAGCCACTCTAACGATGATAGTGTTGAAATGGTCAGAGAACAATTTCCAGAAGTCAGACTTATCCCATTAGAAAAAAATATTGGCTACTCACGCAGTGTAAATATTGGTATTAGATCAATTGAAGGCCGCTATTATTTGATTTTAAACATGGATACGACTGTGGTTCAGAAAGGCGCCATTGAAAAGCTAGCCCAATTCATGGACAGCCATCCGGAAGCGGGACTGGCCGGCCCCAAATTGATTAATCCCAATGGCACTACGCAGGTATCTTGCTGCCGCTTTCAAACTTTTTTTTATCCGATTTTACGCCGAACATTTTTCAGAAAAATGCCTTTTGCGCAAAAAAATATTCGGAATCACTTAATGCTAGACTTCGATCACAAATCAAATAAAGCGGTAGACTGGGTAATTGGGACGGGTATGATTGTCAGAAATGAAGCTATCGGTCAGATTGGGCTTATGGATGAAAGATATTTCATGTACTTTGAAGACATGGATTGGTGCCGGACTTTATGGGAAAATGATTGGAAAGTATTTTATATTGCAGATGTAGAAATAGTGCATTATTACAGCCGTGATTCCGCCAAGCAGATGGGAATAATAAGCCTTTTTAGTAAACAAACTCGAATTCATATAGTTTCGTGGTTAAAATATTCTATTAAATATTTAGGAAAAGAAATAATAAATGCAGATGAAAAACAAAAATAATTTTTTACAACCGAAGCATCCTTCAGGAATAAAAAAATTATTTAAGAATAAATACACCAAATGGACAATAATAAGCTTGGCTATACTAATTTCCGGGCTGATTTTACTTTTTTTAATTTATCGGCAGCCGGCTATGAGAATATACCAGCAGGGGATTAGCGGCAAGGATAATTTCTTAAAAGCCCAAAATCAGTTAACTAGCCAGGACTTCGAAAATGCCAAAGTTTCATTATCCGAGGCAATTAACAACTTCAATAATGCCAGCAATGATTTTAATAAATTACGCTGGATTAAATATATTCCATTTTTAGGCACTCAGGTTTCCGCTTTAGACAATTTACTACAAACAGGATTAAATGCCGGAAATGCAATTGCCACCGTAAATGATTTAGCCATCGACATTATTACTCCTCTGCAAAAAAATGACGATATCAGTTTAAATAGCTTGAGTGATGAGGAGACTCATCAATTAATGCAGAATATTTATGAAGCAAAACCAAAACTGGAAGACGCAAAAAAATCAATTGACATTGCGGTTGAAAAAATTGACGCTATTCCGGAGAAAGGATTGATAAATAAAATAGAAAATATCATCACTCCATTAAAAGAAAAATCCGGTGAATTACAAAAAGCGCTTGATGAAGGTATTTCTGCCAGCCAAATAATCCCCTCCATCGCTGGCTATCCTGATCAAAAAACATATTTATTCTTGCTGCAGAATAATACTGAACTGCGTCCGACTGGCGGTTTTATTGGTACTTATGGAATTTTAAAGGTTAAAGACGGCGATATTAAAGAATTCAATACCGATAATTCCTATAATCTGGATAAGCCTGCTGAAGCCTGGCTTAACGTAGAACCACCCTGGCCTCTGACGCGCTACAATGCTATCCATCAGTGGTATTTCAGAGATTCCAATTGGTCACCTGATTTTCCTACAACTGCGCAGAAGGCGGAGTGGTTCTATCATCAGGAGAAAGGCCCCGAGAACAATATTGACGGTATCATTGCCGTAACTCCATCATTTATCCAGTCTTTGCTGACTTTAACTGGTGATATCAAGGTTAATGGCCTTTCTTTTAATTCATCAAATTTAGTTGAAACATTGCAATATCAAGTTGAACAGGGTTTTCTGCGACAGGGACTGGCTGAGTCAGAAAGAAAAGAAATTATCGGAACTTTATCTTCAAAAATTCTGGAAAAAGTCTTGGATCTGCCAAAAAGCAAGTGGCCCGACTTATGGACGGTAATTTCAAAAAATATTGATGAAAAGCAACTCTTGGTTTATATCAAGGATAGCTATATTGAAAATTATGTAAATAAAGAAAATTGGGGAGGAAAAATTTATGAAACCACTGGAGACTATTTTTCCGTAATTGACGCAAATCTCGCCAGTTTAAAAACAGATTCAACGATTGAAAGAAGTATTTCTTACTCAGTCCAAAAAGATAGTAATAATCTGATTGCGGATTTAACTATCAATTATAATAATACCGGTTCAATCACCTGGAAAACTACCCGCTATCGCACTTATACAAGAATTTACGTGCCACTGGGTGCCAAACTTATTATGAGTGAAGGTCAAATGGTTGACTGCAAGTTAAACGACAAGGGGAGCGTTGAAACATTGGAAGAATTAAATAAAACAGTTTTTGGCACATTTATCTGTATCGAGCCAGGAGAGCAAAAATCACTGCATTTCAGATATTCATTGCCAGAAAGCGTAAGAAACCAATTAAAAAATGGCAGTTATTCTTTAATGGTACAGAAACAGCCTGGCACTTCAGATTACGCCACGACCATCAACTTTAAACTGGATAGAAAAATTTCAAAAGTATCTGGCGTTGAGGGTATTGACGAAAGACCGGGTAATGATATATTGATTAACACAAAACTTTCAAAAGATTTAAATATAATTACAGAATAGCATATGTTTTCCAGAAAACTTGGAATAGATCTAGGCACAACATACTCCTTAGTTTATATACCTGGGCGAGGCATTGTAATTAATGAGCCTTCGGTAGTGGCTATCTCTTTGATTGACAAAAAAGTCATGGCCGTAGGTAATGAAGCCAAGGAAATGTTAGGCCGCACTCCCGATACTATAGTTGCTTCAAGACCGCTGAAAGACGGCGTGATCGCAGATTACAAAACTACCCAGGCTATGATTAAATATTTTATCAATAAGGCGCTAGGGGGCGTACGCTTTTTCCGGCCGGAGGTTATGATTGCAGTGCCGGCTGGCATTACCTCGACCGAGAGGCGCGCAGTCATTGAAGCGACCCTTCAGGCAGGCGCTAAAGCGGCTTATATAATAAAAGAGCCTATTGCCGCCGCTATCGGCGCAAATATACCCATTGGTTCGGCTTCAGGCCATATGATAGTAGATATGGGCGGTGGCACCTCGGAAGTGGCGATAATATCGCTTGGTGGCATCGTGGCAAACGCATCGGTAAGAATTGGGGGGAATAAACTAGACGCGGCCATACAAGAATTTATCAGAAAAAAATATAATTTAAATATTGGCGAAAGGACTGCGGAAGATTTAAAAATAAGCGTTGGCTCGGCCTTGCCGTTGGAAGAAAAATTATTTACAGAAATCAGAGGGCGTGATTCCGTGCAGGGTTTGCCAAAAATAGTAACCGTAGAAAGCGATGACGTGACAGAAGCTATTCAGGATGAATTAGCCGGCATTATCCAGGCTGTAAAATCCGTTTTGCAGGAAACTCCTCCGGAATTATCCGCTGATATAATGGACAAAGGAATGGTCTTATCCGGTGGTACGTCATTGCTTAAGAACATGGACAAATTATTATCGCAAGCTACTGGTATTCCGGCTTTTCTGGCTGATGACGCTCATTTATGTGTAGCCAAGGGAACTGGTGTCGCTCTGGAAAATTTAGAATCATATAAAAAAAGTATCTTATCGACCAAATAAATGCTTATCGGGATTGATGCTTCCAGAGCCAATATTCAAAAAAAAACTGGAACTGAGTGGGTTTCTTACCATATTATCCAGGAATTAAAAAAGATTGCTGATCCGCATGATCAGTATATTTTATATTCAAAAGAACCGCTGATTGGCGATTTATCCGTTCTTCCTGTTAATTTTAAAAATAAAGTGCTGAAATGGAATCCTAAATACTTATGGACGCAACTGCGATTAAGTTGGGAGATGCTTTTCCATGAAGTTGATGTTCTTTACGTTTCAGCGCATACGATTCCCATCATTCATCCCAGCAATACGATTGCCACTTTGCACGACGTTGGTTTTGAAAATAATCCAGAATTTTATTCCCAAAAATTAATAGGCCCAGACAATAGCCTGATCAAAAGAATTATTTATATCTTGGTTAAAGTATTTACCTTAGGAAGGTATAGTAATAATGAATTGGATTATCATCGCTGGTCAACCAGATTAGCTTTAAAAGCAAAAACTATAGTCACAGTATCAAATTTTTCCAAAATTCAAATAATTGATAAATTTCATGTTAATCCGGACAAAATCAAGGTGATTTATAATGGCTTCAATCAAGATTATAAAAAAATTGACAATCTTGAGAAAATTAAATCAGTTTTAAAGAAGTATCAAATTACAACACCCTTTTTACTTAATATTGGAAGACTTGAGTATAAAAAAGGAACAATTGAATTAATAAAAGCGTTTTCAATTTTTATTAAAAAAATAAAAAACAGCCATAAACTTATTTTGATCGGTAACCCAGGTAATGGATTCAGTGAAATAAAAAAATTGATTGATAATTTAAATTTAAATGAAAAAATCATCATGCCCGGATGGGTTGGAGAGAATGATTTGCCTTACATCATGAATGCTGCAGATTTATTTGTTTTTCCTTCAAGGTATGAAGGCTTTGGCATACCTATTATCGAAGCTATGGCCTGTCAAATACCTGTTATTACATCAAATTTTGGGGCAATGAAGGAAGTAAGCGGAAATGCCGCCTTGCTAATAAACCCTGATAATTTAGAGAATTTAGCGCAATCAATCGATACCCTCATAAATGACAAGAAACTAAGATCATTAATGATTCAGAATGGTCTTAAAAATATAATTAAATATTCCTGGGAAACTAGCGCAAAACAAATAAAAACCCTCTTTGCGTAATACAGCATTGGTATCTATCTTCTAGAATGTCTGTTTTTTGCATACTTGCAAAATATACCTGTTTATGTTATTTTATATTATACTGATTTAAGCAGGAGAATTTTTTATTAGCTTATGGATAATCAAAAAAACTACTATCATTGGCCATTGCTGGGGAATAGCCAAATAAAGAATTACCTGCAGCTATCACTGACATTGCAGAATATGTCCCACGCCTATCTATTCCATGGGCCTGATCATCTCGGCAAGTTTACTATGGCTAAGTATGCCGCAACTTCCTTATTATGCCAGGCAAGTAAAAATAAAAAACCGTGCCTTTCTTGCCCGGCTTGCGAGCAAATCGAGAAAAACATTCATGCTGATATTTCCATTGTTAAAAAAGAAAGCGATAAGCAGAAAATTACGATTGAGCAAATTCGCGAATTGCAGAGAAAGCTTTCCCTAAGATCATTTTTAACTAACTATAAGGTGGCTATAATCGACCATGCTGAATTAATGTCAGAAGAAGCTGCCAATGCGCTTTTGAAAACTCTTGAGGAGCCTTCGTCCAATACTATTATCATTTTAATTGCGAATAATCTGCATTTACTGCCTAAAACGATTATTTCCAGATGCCAAAGTATTAAATTTAATCTTGTTTCAACGATAAATATTGAAAATTGGCTGATCATGCAAGGTAATGATAAGAATAAAGCCAATGATATTGCCCATTTATGCATGGGGCGTCCCGGTCTGGCAAAAATAATTTTAAGTACAGACGCAATAATTAATGAAAAAAAGGATAGCTTGGACCTTTTGTTTGAAATTATAAATTCCAATATTAATGATAAATTTTCCATTTTAAACGGGATAATCGGTATCTTTAAGATCAAAAAAGATGTTTCGTTATATAAGGAATTATTAGATATTTGGCTTTCAATTTATCGGGATTTCTTGCTATGCTATTATAAAAATAATGAGTTAACTAATATTTTTTACAAACAGAAAATATTAAGTATTTCAAAAAAAATAAATTTTGAAAAAATAGTCAATATTATTAAAGAAATAAATTTTTCTAAAATACTAATTAGTAAATCATCAAATCCAAATCTTGTAATGGAAAATTTAATACTGAAAATTTAAATTTTATGAAAAAAATATCTACCGTTGTTTTAATCTTATCATTGGCTTTCATATCCGGGTGCGTATTACAAACCAGCAAGCCAGTTAAAATTGACGGCGGCGTCTTCAAATCAAATGACTTCGGGAAAAGCTGGAGTACGAAGAATTCAATATTAAATAATGGTGAAAAAACTGGAAATATTGGTAATCTTGAAATACGATTCATGAAATTTGATTCAAATGATAAAGACACGATTTATCTTAATTCCAGCGGCCAAGGCGTTTATAAGTCTGCTGACGGTGGAGAAAACTGGCAAAAAACCACTTTAACATCAGGAACTTACAAAAGCATAGCGATAAATAATCTTAATAATAATGTAATTTACGTCACCCAGGGTTCAAAAATTTCCAAGACCGTTGATGGTATGAAAACCTGGTTTGATACGTATTATGAAAAAAGGCCCAGTCAAAATTTAGTTAGTTTAATTGCCGATCCGTTTGACGCCAGCATTGTATATGCAGCCACCACAACGGGAATTATTAAAAGTACTGATTACGGAAATACCTGGGAACTTTTAAACTGGAAAAAGCCGCAAATTTTAAATCTTTATTTAAGTAATATAAATTCGAATACTTTATATGCCTGGACCAATAAAGGACTTAGTAAAAGCACTAATGCCGGAAATGACTGGACTGATATAAGCAAAGGGTTATTCAAATTAAAAAAGGATTTAAGAATCTTATTCATAAATTTTGATCCAAATACCGAATATTTTTTCATCGGGACTAATATGGGCATTTATAAATGCACCGACGGTGGCAATGCCTGGGAAGAAATACCGACCTTATTCAATTTTAAAAGAGTTCCGATGGTGCCAATTGTTTATAATAAAAATAATCTTAATGAAGTCATATTTTCAGTTGACAATATTCTGTATAAAACCATAGACGGCGGAAAATTTTGGGAGACATTAAAAACCGTTCCGACCAGCCGAGTAATTAATTATATGATTTCAAATCCATCTGACGCTAATATAATTTATTTAGGAACTAAAAAACCACAAACCAAATAATATGACAATTTTTAATGAAAAACAAGGACAATTTGAAAAAACAATTGATCATTTGAAGAAAGAGCTTTCCAATATCAGAACCGGCCGGGCAAATCCTTCCTTGGTTGAAGATATAATGGTTGATTATTACGGTACCAAAACCCCGCTTAAGCAAATTGCCAGTATAAACGTCCCCGACGCAAAACTTTTAGTTATCCAGCCCTGGGATAAAAATGCGCTAAAAGACATTGAAAAAGCCATACAATCTTCACCATTGGGCTTAAACCCGGTAAATGACGGCGATTCACTGCGTCTGCCAATACCGTCTTTGACGGAAGAGAGGAGAAGGGAATTGACAAAAGTGGTAAAACATAAAATTGAAGAAACTAAAGTAAGCATAAGAAATTCAAGAGAAGAAATCTGGAAAATTCTGAAAGAACAGAAAAATAACGCTAAAATATCAGAAGATCAAATGTTCAAAGAACAAAAGGAATTGCAGAACATAGTCGATAAATACAATAGTTCAATTACGGCAATTGGGGAAGAGAAAGAAAAAGAAATTATGTCAATATAAAATGATAGTAACTATAATAATATTATTAGTTGTACTTAGTTTAGTAATTTTTGTACACGAATTAGGCCATTTTGTAACTGCCAGAAAAATGGGAATTGGTGTGGAGGAATTCGGTTTTGGCTATCCGCCGAGAATGATCGGCTTACAACGGCGCACAAATTCCAAAAAATTTAATATTATTTTTGGAAAAATCAAGGATAAAGAAAATAAAAATATCATATATTCAATTAACTGGATCCCTTTTGGAGGATTTGTAAAAATAAAAGGTGAACAGGGCGAAAATTTGACTGATAAAGATAGTTTTGCCACAAAAAAAATATGGAAACGAGCGACCGTACTGTCCGCCGGTGTGGCTATGAATATTATTTTCGCCATGATCTTACTTACTATCGGTTTTTTTATAGGCTTGCCTACGGCCATTGATAATAACGCATCACCATTGGCAAAAATTAAAAATCATAATATTCAAATTGCTCAAATACAGGAAAACAGTCCAGCTAAAAATTCGGATCTCCAGGTAGGGGACATTATAGAAAAAATAAATGGCCTACCGGTTACTAATATTCAAAATTTTCAAAATTCCACTCAGCCGGCGCTGAATAAAGAAATTAGCATAGAAGTAAAACGCGGAAATGAAATTTTACAAAAAACGATAACGCCAATTGATCTCGATAATAATGGAAAAGGAAAAATCGGCACCTGGCTAGTTGAAACAGGCTTAGTCAGTTACCCATGGTATTACGCCATTTGGATGGGCGTAAAGACTACACTTTCAATAACCTGGCAAATTGTCGTTGCTTTTTATGAATTGTTTAAAAACCTTATTGTTCAGCAGCAATTAAGTGCAGATGTTGCTGGTCCCGTAGGTATCGCAATTTTAACCGGAAAAGTCGCAAAACTCGGTTTTATATATTTGCTGCAATTTACAGCAATCTTGTCGATTAATCTGGCGATTTTGAACTATATCCCTTTTCCGGCACTGGATGGAGGCAGGGTACTATTTTTAGTTATTGAAAAATTCAGAGGACGTCCGGTAAATCAAAGGATTGAAGCTACTATTCACAGCGTCGGTTTTATGCTCTTGATGGGCCTAGTGCTTTTTATTACCTTCAAAGATCTCACAAGATTCAGCAGTAATATTTCCAGCTTCTTTAGTAATTTATTTTAATAAGATGATTAGACTGACTAATTACATTTTTAGAACTCAAAAAACCGCTCCAAAGAATGAGATTTCAAGAAACTCGCAATTGTTAGTGCAGGCCGGATATGTCAATAAATTGATGTCTGGTGTATATACCTATTTGCCTTTAGGCCTTAAAGTGATAAAAAAAATTGAAAATATCATCAGAGATAAAATGAATGAGAACGGCGGGCAGGAATTATTTATGCCTGCCTTACATCCAGTTGAAAATTATCTCAAAACCGGACGGGAAAATATTGACGTACTTTATTATCTAAATAATGAAAAAGATAAAAAAATTTTATTAGGCCAGAGTCATGAAGAAATCATCGTCCCGCTGGTTAAACAATACATCCAGTCACGCAAAGATTTACCGATATATCTTTATCAAATACAAACTAAATTTCGGAATGAGCTAAGAGCTAAATCAGGAATACTCAGAAGCAGAGAATTCTTGATGAAAGATCTGTATTCATTTCATTTAGATGAAAAAGATTTCGAAAATTATTACGCTAAAATGCAACAGGCTTATCAGGATATTTTTAGGCTGGCTGGCATTGGCCATGACACTTTTCTGACTTATGCTTCAGGGGGAAGCTTTTCCCAATATTCACATGAATTTCAAACTATTACCGACGCCGGTGAAGATACGATCTATTTATGCGAAAAATGCCAGGTGGCTATTAACAGTGAGATAATTGATAGCCAAAAAACCTGTCCTAAATGCCATGGCACAAAATTAGTAAAAAAATGCGCTATCGAAGTAGGCAATATATTTCCGCTAAAATCAAAATTTTCAGATGCCTTTGAGCTAAATTATACGGACATGAATGGCCAAAAAAAACCAATAATAATGGGTTGTTATGGGATAGGATTAGGAAGATTAATGGGCGCAATCGTTGAAATAAATAATGACAAAAAAGGAATAGCCTGGCCTGCGTCTGTCAGCCCTTTTCATCTGCACTTGCTAAATCTAGGGAAAAAAATAAACCAAAAATTGCTTAATGAAACTATCGTTATCTGCGAAAAAGAAAATATTGAATTATTATTTGACGATCGGGATCTTTCACCTGGAGTAAAATTAAATGACGCGGACCTCATTGGTATCAGTTTGCGAGGAATAATCAGCGAAAAAACTGGCGAACAGATCGAAATAAAAAATCGCCTGTCTGAAAAAAGCAGGCTTGTGAGCCTTTCAAATTTAGTTAAAATAATTAAAGAAACATACAGTGTCACTTTTTAACAACTTTTTTGGAAAATTTTCAAAAGACATGGGTATTGATCTCGGGACTGCTAATACGCTTGTCTATGTAAAAGATAAGGGAATCGTAATAAATGAACCATCAGTTGTGGCCATCAACATTCGCAATGATCAGATTCTCGCAGTTGGCGAGGAAGCAAGGAAAATGATTGGCAAGACGCCGGCGCATATCGTCGCTTCTAAACCTTTGGTGGATGGAGTGATTTCTGATTTTGAAGTTACAGAAAAAATGCTGAAATACTTCATTGATAAGGTACACAAAGAGAGTTTTTCTATCCTTCCACGCCCGCGCATTGTTATTGGTTTGCCTCTTGGCGTTACGGAAGTCGAAAGAAAAGCGGTCGAAGATGCCTGTCTGAACGCCGGCGCCAGGGAAGCCTTTCTGATAGAAGAACCGATGGCCGCAGCTATCGGTGCCAGATTACCGATACAAGATGCAGCAGGAAATATGATAGTTGATATTGGCGGAGGTACAACGGAAATCGCCGTAATTTCCCTTGGTGGCGTGATTACCTGGAAATCATTAAGGATAGCAGGCGATGAATTTGATCAAAATATTATTCAATATGCTCGTGATCATTTCAACTTACTACTTGGAGAACGTACGGCAGAAAACATAAAAATAAAGATTGGCTCAGCATTAGCTTCAGATGATCCGTTTGAGTCAACAATGCGAGGCAGAGATTTGATCTCGGGCTTGCCAAAAGAAGTAATTATTAATGGAAATCAAATCAGGGAAGCTATTTCCAGGTCACTTCGTATGATAGTTGAAAATATCAAATCCACTATAGAAATTACACCACCGGAATTAGTGGCAGATATTTTTGAACGGGGGATTGTACTGTCAGGTGGAGGCGCTTTATTGAAAGGATTGGATACCCTGATAAAACAAGAGACGAAAATTCCTGTTCATGTAACTGACGATCCCTTGACCGCCGTGGTCAGAGGCACGGGAATTGTTCTTGATGATTTGGAAAATTTACAGGAAATTTTGTCCTCCTCCGCTAATGAAGATAAATTAACTGATTAACAATGCGGAAATTCATCAGATCGAAGTGGGGGATTATATTTATTAGTATCACTGGAATAATAGTGATAGTTTTTTTATACAGAATAAACGCTCTCGGACCTGTAGAAAATGTCGCCACAACTGTTTTTCGTCCAGTGCAAACATTTTTTTCTCAAGGAGCGCAGCAGATAAAAAACATATCAGTATATTTTTCCAGCGTGCAAAGACTGAAAAGAGAAAATGATGAATTTAAGAACACAATTGCAAATTTGATGGTTGAAAATGGGGATTTAAAACAGAAAATTGAAGACAGCAAACTTATCGAAGAACAATTGAACTTTGTCACCGAGCATAATTATAATTCTGTGATTGGAAAAGTAGTCGGCAGAAATTCTGATCAAACATTGAAAGCCGTCGTCATCAACAAAGGAAACAGAGACGGCATAAAAATCGGTTACCCGGTAATGGTTAATAGCGGTATTTTGATTGGAAAAATTATCGATGTTAATGAAAATACATCAATCGTCATGTTGTTAAATGATAACCGCAGCCAATTTAGCGCTATCACTCAAAATGAGGCGAAAACGCCGGGTATCGTCAAAGGACAATTCGGCATTGCATTGCAGATGGAGCTAATACCGCAAAATCAGCCGCTTGATATTGGTCAGACAATTATCACCTCTGGCCTGGAAGATTTTATCCCTTCAAATTTGATTATTGGAATTATAAAAGAAAAGACTTCGATCACGGGAGAGTTATTTCAGCAGGCAATCGTTGAGCCTCCCGTTGATTATGAAAAAATTTCTATTATAACCGTAATATTACCTTATAATGACTAAATGGATAACTTTTGGCATTTTTGCAATTTTAATCGCGCTTTTTCAGATTAGCTTTTTATTTGAATTTAATATTTTCAATCAATATCTTAACCTAATAGTTCTTATGGTTGTTTTATTCTCCATTTTAAAGGATTATAAAACAGCACTTATATTTGCCATTATCTCTGGTCTGGTGCTAGATATTTACTCGCCATTTAGTTTTGGTATAATAACTCTCTCACTAGCGGCCACTGTGCCTGTCATGCATGTAATTTTCATTAAATTTATTGCTCATAAGTCAATTTTTACACTCATTTTGGCTATCATAGTTTCATTGCTGGTATATAATTTAGTACTATGGTCATTTACGAATATTTTTTATTGGTTAGGTTGGAATGATTTTACCATAAAGCTAAACCCTAGTTATTTAAATAATTTAATTATTCAACTAGCCTTCCAGATAATTTTAATGTCAATAATTTACTTTTCTTTAAAATTTATAAAAACAAAATTTAGAAATAAATTCATTTTTAGTGTCTAATGAAAAAAAACATTTTTGAAATTGATACCACTTTTGACGAAGAAGGTGAACAGAAAAAATATCGGATAGATGCGCCCGATGACGATTTAATCAGTCCTTTTTCGAGCAATGAAGAGCATATTTCCTTAAACTTCGACCTAAGCAAACTTCGATGGTTTTTTATTATTATAATTATCTTTTTCTCTGTACTTTTTTTTCGTACCGGTTATCTGCAGATCATACGTGGCGATGAATATAAATTGGCTGCTGAAGAAAACAGAATCAGAGTTGAGGAGATCAAAGCACCGCGTGGGAATATTCTTGACAGAAACGGTAATGTATTGGCCTATAATATACCCAACTTCGTTTTACAACTTATACCTGCTGATTTTACAAATAATGAAGCTGAAAAAAATAATATTATTGATAAGATCTCTTCAATATTAAAAATCGACTTCCAAAAATTAAAAGAGACAATCAGCGCTGCTGATGCGACATCATATCAGCCGGTTGTCTTGGCGGATCATATCCCATATGATCAGGCAATATTACTGAAAATATCCAGTAGTAATTGGCCGGGTATAGGTTTGAAAACTGACAGTTTCAGAAAATATTCAAATGATTTTTCATTTTCACATGTTTTAGGTTATGTGGGAAAATTAACCACTGAAGAATATAAAACATTAGACAATTACACTTTGGATGATTATGTGGGAAAGTCTGGCCTGGAATCATATTATGAATCTGAATTAAAAGGCGAAAAAGGTAAGAAAGAAATTGAGGTAGATTCCTTTGGTAAAGAAAAAAAGGTAGTTGCGGAAACACAGCCAACACAAGGAAGAAATTTAACCCTCACCCTGGACGAAAAACTTCAGTCAGCTTTATATAATGCCCTTGAAAATGAACTAAAGGTTAATAAATCAGCTACCGGAGGTTCTGCGGTCGCTATTGACCCAAAAACAGGAGAAGTGCTTGCCTTAGTTTCATACCCGTCATTTAATGACAATAATTTTACTCTGGGCGTCTCATCTGATGAATACAATAACATAATTTCAAATCCGGAGCGTCCCTTATTTGACCGGTCGATTTCCGCTGAATATCCTTCTGGCTCAACGATTAAACCATTAATTGCTTCTGCGGCTCTGCAAGAAGGCATAGTCAATGAATATACTACATTTCTAAGTTCTGGCGGAATTCAAATTGATAAATGGTTTTTTCCAGACTGGAAAGCCGGCGGACATGGAGTTACGGATATAAA
Source organism: Patescibacteria group bacterium (assembly GCA_041660605.1). Taxonomy (GTDB): domain Bacteria; phylum Patescibacteriota; class Patescibacteriia; order UBA10025; family JAHIVO01; genus JBAZWB01. Next base: position 609,862 of record JBAZWB010000001.1, on the reverse strand, counting down.
AAAAGCTTTGGCTGAATCTGTAAATACCTACTTCTATATGATCGGGGGAGGTGATAACAATAATTTTACAGGCTTAGGAGTCGAAAAAATCAAGAAATACCTGTCTTTATTTGGATTAAATTCTCCGCTAGGTATTGATTTGCCTGGTGAGGCTAGCGGATTTCTCCCGGATAAAGATTGGAAAGAAAAGACAAAAGGAGAGCCATGGTACATCGGAGATACTTATCATCTGGCCATCGGCCAGGGAGACCTTCTGGTAACGCCACTTCAGGTGGCTTCATATACTGCAACCATAGCAAATGGCGGAACATTTTACAGACCGTATTTAATTAAATCTTTTTTAAATCAAAAAAATAACACTTCATCGGATCTTGTACCGGAAATTATACGTAATAATTTTATTTCATCACAAAATATCCGTATCGTACAGGAGGGCCTAAGACAAGGTGTAACTACGGGCAGCTCAAGTATATTGAACAATTTTCCGGTGGCTGTTGCCGGAAAGACCGGTACGGCGCAATTTGGCAATGAAGGTAAGTCCCATGGCTGGTTTACCTGTTATGCCCCTTATGATAACCCTGAAATTGCCATAACCGTAGTTATCGAAGGCGGAGGCGAAGGACACTTAAGCGCTTTACCTGTAGCACGCGAAGGTTTAAAAGCTTGGTTCAACATTGCAGAATAAATACTGTGGATAACTGCCTTGACAGTAGGCGGCAAAAATTATATAAATAATTTGCTTAAGATAAAAGATAGATAATAAAATAATAAAATTGATGCTTCATTATTTAATGAGGTTTTTATTTTGTTGATTTTTATATTAATAAAAAATGACTGAACAAAATACTTTTATAACTAAAGACGGCTTAGATAAATTAAAGCATGAATTGAGTGAATTAAAAACGACCAAACGCAAAGAAATCGCCGAAAGAATTCAGGAAGCAAAAGAACTTGGAGATTTGTCCGAAAATGCAGAATATGTTGAAGCGAAGAATGAGCAATCATTTGCGGAAGGCCGCGTTTTAGAAATCGAATCAATCATCAAGAATGCTACAATTATCAAACAGTCAAAAGCCACTGGCGAGGTCCGAGTCGGTTCAAAGATTAAAATTAGCGAAGACGATAAAACTAAAGAATATTATATAGTTGGCTCAAATGAAGCTGACCCCTCCCGAGGCAAAATATCAAATGAATCGCCTCTGGGTAAGGCATTTTTAGGCAAAAAAACAGGCGATACGATCGAAATAAAGGTTCCCCAGGGCAGTAAAAAATTTAAAATTATCGCTATTATATAATTAGCAATCCAAGTCAATCGCAAAGGCGGGTTTAATCTTGTAAAAAAGCCCGTTTTTTGTTATTATTAAGTCAATATTTATAATAAAAATATATGTCCCGTCTTGAAGAAGAAATCAAATTTAGGCAAGAAAAAACACGGCAGGTTAAGAAAAATGGCATTAATCCTTACCCAGCTAAAGCTCAAAGGTCATCGACAATCCATGAATTATTGCTCAATTTCAATAAGCTAGAAATGTCCGGTGAGGAGTTCGGCATTGTCGGAAGAATCAAGAGCATTCGCGGACATGGCGGTTCAACTTTCATGCATATTGCCGATGGTACTGATTCAATGCAGGTATATTATAAAAAAGATGTGGTTGGTCAGCAATCTTACGAACAAATGTCTAACTTTCTTGATATTGGCGACTTCATCAGCGCTTCCGGGAATTTATTCAAAACAAAAAAAGGCGAAAAGACCCTGCAGATAAAAACTTTTGCCTTGATCAGCAAATCACTAAGGCCTTTGCCGGAAAAATGGCACGGCCTTTCGGATGTTGAAATACGCTACCGTCAGAGATATTTGGATCTGATCGTCAATCCGTCTGTCAAAAACAATTTTTCTTTGCGCTCAAAGATAATAAAGACATTGAGAAGCCTGCTGGAAAATGCCGGTTTTTTAGAAGTAGAAACGCCAATTTTACAGACAATACCGGGAGGCGCAAATGCCGAGCCTTTTAAAACTCATCACAATAGCCTTGATTGCGATTTATACCTCCGTATCGCCCCGGAATTATATTTAAAAAGGCTGATTATCGGCGGTTTTGAAAAAGTCTTTGAAATAGCACGTTGTTTCCGCAATGAAGGAATCGATCGGAATCATAATCCTGAATTTACGCAAGTTGAATTTTATGCAGCTTACTGGGATTACATCAAACTTATGAATTTCACCGAAAAGCTGTTATTTGATCTGCTCACTGAAGTATTTGGCTCTCCTGAGATTGAATTTGAAAAGAACAAGATTAACTTTACCCCGCCTTTCCAAAAATTGAATTTTAAAGAAGCCTGTAAAAAATTTGCTGAGATAGATATTGAAAAAGATGAATTAACAAAATTTGTAAAAAATAAAAAGCTTGATGTGCCGGCAAATTCCAGCAGACCTAAAATGCTTGATGAAATTTTTAAAGCACTCATCCTGCCAAATTTAGTACAACCCACTTTTATCACTGATTATCCGATAGAACTTTCTCCATTGGCAAAACGCAAAGAAAATGAGAATGGTTACGTAGAGAGATTTCAACTGGTTGCGGCTGGCAAAGAATTATGCAATGCCTTTTCAGAATTGAATGATCCGGCTGATCAAAAAGAAAGATTTCTGGATCAGGAAAAACTCAGAAAGCAGGGCGACCATGAAGCCCAAAGAATCGACTTGGAGTATATCGAAGCGCTAGAATATGGGATGCCTCCAACTGCCGGCATTGGCATAGGCATAGATCGTCTGGTAGCTTTGCTGACAGGATCTCATTCGATCAAAGAAATTATTCTTTTTCCTACGCTTAAACCAAAAAAGTAAAATGAACGAAATTGATATCAACAGGGAAAAGTGCGTTAAATTATTAAACAAATACGTTACCAATCAGAACCTTATAAAACACATGCTCGCCGTGGAGGCAGCGATGAAATGCTACGCAAAAAAATTTCATGAAAATGAAACTTATTGGGGGAATGTCGGACTGCTTCATGATTTTGATTATGAAAAATACCCCGAACCGAAAGATCATCCATACAAAGGAGTTGAAATTTTAAAAAAAGAAAGATATTCTGATGAATTTACAGAAGCGATACTGGCACACTCTGCGCATACAGGAATATCATTGGATACCGCTCTCAAAAAAACCATTTTTGCCGTAGATGAATTATGCGGTTTTATCGTTGCGGTAGCTTTAGTCAAGCCTCATAAAATTCTCAGTGAAGTTGAGATAAAATCAATCAAGAAAAAACTGAAAGACAAAGCTTTTGCCAAAACGGTAAAAAGGGTAGAAATTTATAAAGGCGCAGAAATTCTGGGTCAAACCATTGATGAACATATAGGCAACGTGCTAGCAGGAATGAAAAATATTGCCAATGATTTAGGATTATAAATAATTTATAAAAATATGGACAACCCGACTATTATTCTACGAATCGTTTTATCCATCATCCTGTGCGGTTTAATTGGATTAGAGAGAAAACATTACCATAAACCGGCCGGTTTTCGAACGAATGTTTTAGTAGGATTGGGTTCTACTATTATTTCTTTAGTTGCACTGAATATATTCTACGATTTTAACATTAATGGAGGCGCTGATATCGGCCGGATTGTCGGACAAATAGTTACCGGTATTGGTTTTCTCGGCGCTGGGGCGATAATCCAGGGCAGGGGATCTGTCCATGGTTTGACTACAGCTGCCAGCATATGGGTAGTAGCTGCCATCGGCATGGCCGTAGGATTAGGATATTACTTCCTGGCAATTTCAGCCACAGTCGGATCATTAATTGTCTTAGTTATACTTGGCCGGATTGAACATAGATTTGAAAAAAAAGTAGTTGCTACCCCGGAAGACGCCAGTGACAATAAATAAAATTATATGATTGATATTAAATTATTGCGAAAAAATACTGATTTCTTCAGACAGGCTTTTAAAAAACGTAATGTAAAGGATGTTGCTATTACAGAAATAATCGAGCATGATAAACAGTATCGGGAAAATTTGCAGAAGATTGAAGAATTAAAAAACCAAAAAAATTCTTTTAATAAAAATATCAGCAAATTTACCAAAGAAGAAAAAGTTGAAAAAATCCAACAGTTAACGGATCTAACGGCGCAAGAAGCTAAGCTGGAGGAAGAAATAAAAAATATAAAATCTGCTTTGCAAAAACTGACACTGGATTTGCCAAATTTACCAGCAGAAGACGTTAATGTCGGAAAAGACGAAAGCGAGAACAAAGTCATAAAAAAAATCGGTAACTTGCCAAAGTTTAGCTTTAAACCAAAAAGTTATCTGGAAATTGCTGAAAATTTGGATATTATTGATACTAAGCGTGCAGCAAAAGTCAGCGGTCCGAGGTTTGGTTATTTAAAGAAAGAAGGAGCATTATTATGGAATGCCCTAATCCAATACACTTTGGAAATACTGCTTAAGGAGAACTTTATCCCTTTTTACAGCCCTTCATTGGTGAAAGAAGAGGTAATGCATAATTCCGGCTATAATTCCTATACAGAAGGGCAGGAAGCGTATTTTATCAGCAAAGATAAGCTTTATTTAGTTGGTACTGGTGAACATGCTCTTTTGCCGTACCATAGTGATGAAATATTAAAATCATCAGAATTGCCGCTGCGCTATACGACTTTTTCCAGTTGTTTTCGGAGGGAAGCAGGCAGTTATGGAAAAGATACTAAGGGCATTCTGAGAGTGCATCAGTTTGATAAGCAGGAAATGGTGGTCATTTCTGCTCCGCAGAACTCCTGGGAAATATTTGAGGAACTCCTTGGAATTCAGAAAACGATTATTGAAGGCTTGGGATTGCCTTATCAGCTACTGATGGTTTGTACCGGCGATCTGCCTAAGCCCTCAGCAAAAGTAATAGATCTGGAATGTTGGATGCCGTCTGAGAATAAATACAGAGAGACTCATTCCGCTTCAAATTGCACAGATTTTCAGGCCAGAAGGAACAATATTAAATACAGAGATAAGGAAAATATACTTTATTTTCCGCATATTCTAAATGCCACTGCTATCACGCCAAGGACTTTATTATCAATCATTGAAAACTGCCAACAGGAAGACAGCTCAGTAAAAGTACCGGAAAAATTGCATAAATTTTGTAACTTTACCGAAATCAGAAAAAAATGAAACAAGCAGAAATAACCTGGATAGAGATATCAAAAACGGCACTTACGCACAATATCAAGGAATTTTTCCGATATCTTCCAAAAGAGACTCAGTTAATGGCAGTGGTAAAATCAAATGCCTACGGGCATGGGCTGGTTCAGTGCGCTAAAATATTCGGTGCTGCCAGCGTGAAGTGGCTCGGGACAGTTAATTTGGAGGAAGCGCTTAGTTTACGCAATAACAAAATTAAATCGAAAATATTGGTTTTGAGTTTTTTTAACCCTGGACTTTTGCCACTGGCTGTAAAAAAGGATATTTCTTTGGCAATTTACGGATATCAAGCAGCCAAAAGAATTTCATTAATTGCACAACGGCTTAAAAAAACAGCTAGACTACACATAAAAATAGATACCGGCACCACCAGGCTGGGATTAATGCCCTCAGAAACTGTAAAAACCGTTACCGCAATTAGCCAGCTCAAGAATATACAAATTGAGGGAATATTTTCGCACTTTTCCGATGCAGAAAATCCTGACCAGTCCATAACTAACAAGCAAATTATTATTTTTAAAAAAGTAATAAAAGAAATTGAGGAGCAGGGCATTGTAATTCATTACAAGCACTTGGCTTGTTCAGCAGCGGCCTTGCTTAACCCCCAGAGTTTTTTTAATCTGGTTAGGATCGGCATTTCAGCTTATGGTCTTTCGTCTATCGAAAATAGCGCGAAATTTACCCGTAATATTAAAAAAAGAATAAAACTCATCCCTGCCTTATCGTGGTACACCAGAATAATCCAGATAAAGAGAATACCCAGAGGCACAAAAATTGGGTATTCCGGAACTTTTTCGGCAAATAAACGAATGAAGATTGCTGTCATTCCTGTTGGATACTGGGATGGCTATGATCGCCGGCTTTCAAATTGCGGAGAAGTATTGATAAACAATAAAAAATGCAAAATCAGGGGAAGAATTTGCATGAATCTGTCCATGGTAGACGTTACCAGCCTGAAAAACGTCAAAGCAGGAGATAAAGTCATATTAATAGGCCAGTCGGGAAAACTCTCTGTCACGGCAGATGATTTGGCAAAAAAAATTAACACGATTAATTATGAAATAGTAACCAGAATCAATCCTTTAATGCCCAGACAGATTATTAAATAAAATATATGCCGGAAAAAAAACAAACTTTCAATAAAGGAGACCAGGTTCCCGAATCAAGCCATTATGTCTGCGTACCCTGCGGTTTTAAAAAAGAGTACAAAGCAGGTGAAGTATTCGGGGAATGCACTTCCTGCCTGGCCGGTACCGACGCTGGCCATGAAGAATTTATTGAGGGCCTGGAAATGTGGGAGCAATATAAAGATATTGAAAAAACTCAGAAATAAAAAATACATTATGGCAAAAAAAATACGCATTGGCGTAATTTTTGGCGGGCGATCCGGTGAACACGAAGTATCCATAGCTTCAGCGGAGTCTGTGATAAAAGCCCTGGATGAAAAAAAATATGAAGTAGTACCAATCGGCATCACCAAACAGGGGACATGGCTGACTCAAAATAATCCGTTGAAAATCCTGAAAAAAGGATCCTTTAAGGCCGCCGACACGCTGAAAATAATAACGCCTGATTCAACAAAAAAATCTTTGGTAGCTATTAAAGGGGCTAAGGGGATTACTAAGCCGATAACGGAAAAGAAGCTGGATGTTGTTTTCCCTGTTTTGCACGGTACTTTTGGCGAAGATGGGACTATTCAGGGATTGCTGGAGCTGGCGGATATACCTTATATTGGCGCCAACGTTTTGGCCTCGGCAGTAGGCATGGATAAAACAATACAGAAAATTATCTTCAAAAATTCAGGACTGCCGGTAGTGCCGTTTGTCTTTTTTACGAAGTATGAATTTAAAAATAATAAAATTTTCGTTTTTAAAAAAATTAGTGGCCTGGGCTATCCGATATTCATAAAGCCGGCAAATTTAGGGTCTTCCGTCGGCATTTCAAAAGTAAAAAATTTTAATGAACTCAATGAGGCCATCAATCTGGCATTTTTGTACGATAAAAAAATAATTGCCGAAAAAGCCGTACTAAAACCGCGAGAGATTGAAATCGCAGTTCTGGGCAATGATAATCCTTCAGCCTCCCTGCCTGGCGAGGTTTTTGCCTCCAACGAATTTTACGATTACGATGCCAAGTACGTAGATGGAAAATCACAAATAAATATTCCGGCTGATTTGCCAAAAGATCTGAGCAGCAAATTGAGGAAATATGCCATAAATGCTTTCAAATCAATCGATTGTTCAGGCATGGCACGCGTTGATTTTCTACTCGGCAATCAAAATAAAATATATCTGTCTGAAGTTAATACCATTCCTGGTTTTACTTCAATTTCCATGTATCCAAAATTATGGCAGGCGACTGGGTTGTCATATGATAAATTAATTGAAAAACTCATCACGCTGGCAATAGAAAAACATCGGGAAAAATCCGACTTATCTACGAGTTATAAGCCCAAAGCCAGGTGGTATCAAAAATAAAAATATCCGTAACTAATATTTTTTTCAGGCTGGCAATCGATTGCCAGAGTTAAATTTATGCGCTGGGATTTTCGCAAAAATAAGATGAATTCCGAATCCAGTAATGCGCCTAACTACCGCAATCCGCTATTTACTAAAAAAAACTGGCAGGCCTTTGTCATTGAAAAAATCAGCCTTTTTGCCTGGCTAGCTATCCTAATATTTTTTTCCATAATTTACGTTTTATTCTATTCACCGTGGCTGCAGATAAAAATAATAAATATCAGCGGAATCGATAATAAAAACGCTAAAATTATTGAGAACAAATTCATCAAATGGCAAATTCAACAGTCAAAATTCTTGATATTTAAGCAAAGCAATATCTTATTATTTGATAAAAATTGGCTGAAAAAAAATATTTCCTCCCAATATGATCCGCAATCAGTAACAGTCAAAAAAAAGCTGCCTGATACTTTGACAGTCACCATAGAAGAAAAAAAACCAATACTGATATTACAATCCGCAAATAATTATTTTTATCTGGAAGGGAATGGCAATATTTCATCTAAAATAGACCAGAAAGAGCAGGCAATCGGGTTACCCTTGATTATTGACGAATCGCCATCCGCAGTCGTGCCTGGACAGAAAATCATGGATAAAAATGAAATCACCGCTATTATGGAGATTATCAGCAATATTATTGCTATTAATAAATTTACAGTCACTTCTTATTCGCTTCCTCCTGCCTCCGCTACGGCATCAGCGCCTCAGACAAACAGTTCCGTATCCCGTCAATTCAATGTCCACACCGATGCCGGCTATGCCATATATTTTGACCTAACAAAAGACGTAAGCACGCAAATCAACAAATTAATACGGGTTCTCGATGAAAAAGCGGGAGTCGCACCGGCCAACGAATACATAGACCTAAGGATAGGGGACAGGGTTTATCTTAAATAATACACTATGATAATACTAGCGCATACTGTTACCGGATGCATTATCGGCCAGCAAATTGAAAATCCATTTTTGGGCAGCCTGGCGTCATTTTCCTCCCACTTCCTGCTGGATAAATGGCCTCACTGGAATTTTGAACCAAAAAATCTCAGCGCTAGGGAACTGGCCAAGCTGATTCCGGACGCCATATGTTCGATCCTGATATATATCGCTTTTCTGGCAATTTTTCCTGAAAGAATAATAAGCATTACTTTGGCAGTGTTTTTTTCCTTACTGCCTGACATGCTTACAGCGGCAAAATTTTTTGCCAAAGGCAGAAGGATATTCAAAAAACTATATTTTTTTCATGGTTTGATGCAGCATGAATTTCACGGCCGGTTTGCCACCAGCCTGGGCCTGCTTTCACAGGCACTATATATCGGATTATTGTTAATTTTATATAATCATCTATTGACTTAAGACGGAAAATCAGACAAGCCAAATGAATTGGCTATCAGCCACAGACGTTGACAGATTCATCTAAACTGCTAATATATACTAATTAGTATTTGTAACTTTGCAATTAAGGGAGGTTGCATGGCAACATATTCTGCAAGGGCATACTTTAGGGTAAACCCAGTATCCAAACTAGTACTGGATTTATACATCAGAGGATTTCTCCAGCCCATTGGTTCTTTTCCACAATCACTGCTAGGTATAGTTGAGGCGGTAAGGCAGGCTCAAATCTATGGAGCTAATACCGTCGATCACAATTTCACGATCGTAATCAACTGACAAGAGGCTAACGCCTCTTTTTTTTATTAATTTTTTCTGATATAATATATTCACGATATATCAAGAAAATAATTAATCATATTAATTATGACAGGTCCATGTCCAACTTGCGGCAATGATCCTTGCACTTGCTAAGCACGGATTTAGCCAAAAACAAAACCCTCGAATTTGAGGGTTTTGTTTTATATCGGTTGTTTAAAGAATTGCTTCTTTGGCAGCCTTGGCTACGCGGAATTTGACAACAGTTTTAGCCGGGATCTGAATAGTTTCACCGGTAGCTGGGTTGCGGCCCTGGCGTGCAGCCCGGTTTTTCTTAACTAACTTGCCGACACCTGGGATAGTGAATTCACCGTTGCTTTTGACTTCGCCATAAGCAACTTCTACCAGAATGTCCATGAATTTTACGACGTCTTTTTTGGCTAAGCCTGACTTTTCGGCCAGGGTAGTCATTAATTGAGACTTGGTCATTTTTGCCATTTCGTTTATTCCTTATTTATTAGTTTATAAAAAACAACCTTTTGATGCAGTAAGTATAGCAAATTTGCAGGAAAACGCTATGTTTATTGACTTAAATTGCTGTGGAAAAACAATTAATCCCTTATAATTAGCTAAAATTAGCCAAAATTAAATTCATATTTATTATCTTATTATTGCTTAAATCAGGATAAATAGGGGATTTAAATTGATATTTTTGTATTAACTAATATATTACCAATAATTATTTGATGTCCAATGATTTGATTTATTAAGTAAAAAAAAGATATAATTTATATACGGATATTAATATTTAATCTAAATAATATGGCGGAAGAAAAAACAATCAAAGAGGAATTAAAAGTAACGGGAGATCAGCTTCTTAAGACGGTTAAAAAGCTTATCCACGAGGGAAATGTCAGGAAGCTAATCATTAAAAATGAGAAGGGGAATCAGCTGATTGAGATACCAGTGACCTTTGCCACGGTTGGCGCTATTCTTCTCCCTATCTTAGCGGCAGTAGGCGCTTTGGCGGCTATCGTCACAAATTGTACGATTGAAGTTATAAAAATCAAAGAATAGAAATAAGAAGTTTTATATATTTTTAAGAACAGTTCCATTTTTTGGATCTGTTCTTTTTAGCTTGACTAAATACAAAAATAATACTAAATTGTTATAATATTATAGTACTTTAGTCAGGAGGACTAAATGTCTGAAGTGGAAACGATGGTAGAAGCGACAAAGGGAGATCTGGATAAAAGATTGTCATTTGAGGCAATCACGGTTGGTGATAGAGTGGCATTTTCTTTCAGGCCAGCAGCTGGATGTAAGCCAGCCTGGGTAATGGGTCTATTGACCGGTATTGGCCAGGAAAGCAAGCCCGGTTTGGAAGTTGATGGAACTTTCTATCTTATTGCCGGTATAAACCTGGAAACAATACGCAGTTAATTCCTACGACCTACTACAAGATTAAATAAGTTGATAAGGTCTTCTGATTCACTCCGGAAGACCTTTTATTATATAATTGAATTGACCTATAAAAACGCCCATGTTATGCTAAAGGTATAACTAGGTATAATAACCCTTACACTCCGTTAAAATAGCCAGAAACTACCCTATTAACAATATGTATGGCTTAGCCGATAATTAATAATATATGCTTCCACACTTAGACGATTTCTTATTAAATATTAAAACAAACAACTACTCCGACGAGACTATCTATAACTACGAACGGGATCTGCAGGTCTTTGAGCACTATATTGATAATGAGGCTAAAAAGACTTTCAAGGCCCTCCAGAAGCGCGATATTGAGCTGTATAAGGCTTTCCTTACCTCACGTGATAGAATGACAGCCCAAGACCAAAAAGGCCTTAAAAAGCTCAATTTTTACTCTATTAACCGGATGTTGTCGGTTTTACGGTCTTTTCTGAAGTATTTAATAGATAATGACTATCCCACGCCAATTTCGCCTCAAATGGTCAGATTAACCAAGACTATCAAGAAGCATCCGCAGGTAGCCGAATTAATTGACATTGTCAGGCTGATTGAATCCCCCAGCGAATTTGAAAAAAATAAAGATGTGGCTCTGCGCAACCGGGCTATGTTGGAAGTCCTGTTTGCCACTGGCATGCGCATTTCAGAACTGATAAAATTAAATAAGAACCAGATAGACAATTCCGGCAAGATATTCATCGAGGGCAAAGGACGCAAGCAGAGGTTTGTTTATCTGACTGACAGAGCTAAATTAATTTTGGAAAAATATCTGCGTTCAAGAGGCGACAACCATCCTGCGCTCTTTATCCCCTATCGCGGGGCCAATGCCGCTTCCGGAGACGCCCGGGTCTCAAATAATTATCTGCAAATGAAAATAAAACAATACCGCGAGCGTTTAAGAATCAATGTGCCCACTTCGGCTCATAGCCTGCGCCACGGTTTTGCCACTTACTTGGCAGAAAATGGAGCAAGCCCCGCCGCCATTCAAATACTGCTTGGCCATGAATCATTAGATACTACTACTCGTTACGTTAATGCTTCTGATAAATATGCTGAACGATCGCATCGCAAATATCATCCGTTGGAAAAATAATAGTTAAAAATATATGTCGTGGAATAAAGGAATATTATCTGTTCTAATAATTGGTGTAATTTTAATCTACCTTGTTATAGGATTAAAATACATTATTCAATGGACCTCTCAAGAGTGGACAGCAGTTGGAACCATTTTTCTTGGGATTAGTGCGGTTGTTGTTGCAATATCTTCTGAATGGTTTAAAACATTACACAAACCGAAATTAAGACCATTTGGTAGTAATACTATCGAGCAACAAATTTGGCTTAAAGTAGTTAGATTATCAATAAAAAATACGAGCTATATCTCAGCGAGTGACGTTGAAGCAAATATTATAAAAAAAATTGATTCTGATGGGAAACAGCCTAAATATATTCCTTTACCACTTTTTTGGACACATAGTCAGTTACATTCAAATCGACTTTATAGAAACATATACCCCCAACAGGAAGTTAGTCTTGATATTGCTAACTTAATTATGCCAAAAAATGAATCACCTATGCTACAGCTTGCATTATCTGCAGGGAGAGAAATATCCAAATGGTCTACACTTAATCCAGGGAAGACGTACATAGTGTTAGAATTAAATGAAAAACGTGGATCATTTTTGAAAGCAGATATTGAAATTAATTGGGATGGAACGAAAAATAATCCAATAATTAGCATAATTGATTTTTCCAATTAACATGCCCACATAACCTTCCCTATCTCCCATTGCTTGGGCATATTTATTTCCTCATAATAAATACTATTTAAATGCCTCAACTCAAAACTATTAATTATAAATTCCTCCTCTACCTCTACAACGCCGCGTTTCTCAAGCGCTGGAATGACCAGGTGCGCGCGGTGGATTTCCGCGAAATAGACAAGCAGGCCCAGAAATTCATTATCGCCTATTTGATCGGCAAAATGAGCCCGGTAAAATCATTTGACTGGCACAAACTGATTGAGGCCGGGGTGTTTGAGTTTCTCCAAAGATTAACCCTGACGGATTTCAAACCTCAATTATTCCACCGGATAGAGAAAGACGTAAAAACGTACAAAGAACTGATTAATTATTCAAAAGAAGAATTAGACCAATATTTTATTGATAAAAAATTCCTGGATGCCTACGAAAAATACCTCCTGGATAAGATAAACGCTCCGACGATCTACCACCGCATCATGGACGCGGCTAACTACCTGGCTTCTTGGGAAGAATTTGTCGTTATCCAGCGGACAAACCCGGACGGATATGACATCGCCGAGATTGAGCAGGATCTGACGGCCAGCATTAAAAAAGCTACCAGCCATCTCAAATCAGCAAAAGAAGTTGAAAATGATCCAAAGCTCAGACGTTTCATCCAGCTGTGCGGACAGCTCCGGTATCAGATACGTTGGAGCCACACTTACCGTGTGCCGGAAACATCAGTCCTTGGCCACATGTTGATCGTGGCCATTATCACCTATCTCCTCAAAAGCAGGAATGACGAAGTTGATGTTTGTTTTAACAATTTCTTTACCGCTTTGTTCCATGACCTTCCGGAAGCATTAACCAGAGATGTTATCCGGCCTATCAAACAAGTCGGTAAAATGTCAGATCTTGTCAAAAAATTTGAACATGATGAAATGAAGCGACGGGTCTATCCCCTCTTGCCTCCGAATATTGCCGAGGATATCAAATACTTCACGGTAAATGAATTCACGGTACAAGAAAAAAACGGGCGCATTCTTCGAAACGGCGATCTAATCAAAGCCATTGATCACTTGGCTGCTTACCTCGAAGCGTATTTAGCTTTGCAAAACGGCATAACAAACAAGAAATTATCCGAGGCGCGGATCAGTCTGACACATATGTACGCTGGGAAAATAATCTGCGGGGTTGATTTTGGAGTGCTTTATAAAGCGCTTGAGAAAAATTTTTAAAATGATTTAACACGTTCGAACGTTCGTGCGAACGTTCCTATGACATTAACTACCATAAATGACCCATTTAAAAACAATAACTGATTCAGATCTATTTCCAAACGCTAAGGATATTAAACGCAATAATTATACATTTCAAGAATCTAGCCGTGCTGTTATATTTGATATACAAAATAACGTTGCGCTGATGAAAACCGGCGTTTATCAAATTCACAAGCTTCCTGGTGGTACTATCGAACCTGGAGAAACATCCGAACAAGCTTGCTTGCGCGAATGTCTTGAAGAAGTTGGCTATGACGTTAAAATTACTTCTGAATTGGGATATATTGATGAATACAAAGACAAACGAAAGGAACATCGACGATCATATTGCTACATCGTTAAAACAGTCGGTGAACAAAAACAACTAAAACTTTCAAAATGGGAAAAAGATGGTAAATTTGAAGTAGTGTGGACTCCCTTACCCCAAGCAATAAAATTACTGCAGAACGATAAACCGATTGATTATGATGGAAATTTTATACTTGCACGGGACTTGGAATTTTTATTGCAGGCAAATAAATTATTAAATATATAATTCATAAATAATATGCAATTAGCAAATGAAAATTTTAGCAACTTAAAACGGAATATTAGTAACATTTGCCTTGGCATATTGCTTGGATTTACCTCAATATATATTGCTATAGGAACCTTTACCTTATTTATTCAAAATGCAAATTTAATTACTTTTTTACCCCATTTAATTGGATTGATTTTAGGAATTATAACCTTAACAATTTATTTAAGATTTTCAAAAACACATACTTTATTTGATTCATTAGTTATGTTAAGTTGTGGTATTTTTATAGGTTACTGGGTAACCGGAACAATACTTATAATTGTGTCGTATATTATCCCGGGCATTGCTGATAGTGTGGAAACTTTTTTTCATGATGTAGATAAGATCATCCTTTATTTCTTTATACAGATAGGCTGGCTACCTTTATGTGTCGGCTTTTTTATCTGGCTAAAGGATAAATTTAAATGGAGTGTAAATAAAACTGTAGTTGTGGGATTTATAGTTTTATTTTTAATTCTTTTTTTAGTGCTTACTCCCAGAGTATCAGATTATTTTTTAGAATTACAAAAAAACAATACTAGTATGGCAGAAACGATAACTTTGATTATAATTAACCATGCATGGCTACATCTTATAATAAATATGTTAATAGGCGCATCTTTAGTCACATACGCTCTAAGTCTGATTACAAACAAAATATTACTACATTCACCAAAAACAAATAAAATAATTTAACGTGAAACTCAAGGAAACATTCAGCACTATACCAAAACAATATGATAAGGCTCGGCTTGGGTACCCTGATCCCCTTTTTCGCGATATTATTAGATACAGTAAATTGACAAAAAATGATCCGGTTTTGGAAATTGGGATTGGTACAGGAAAAGCAACACTACCGTTCGTGCGTTACAGCAATCATTTAATTGCGAATGACATTAGCCGGGAGCTGGTCAGTATCGCGAAAGAGAAATTAAAGCGCTACCAGCGGATGAAGTACATAATCGGCCAATTTGAGAATATTAAACTACCGAAAAACCACTTTAAGCTTATTTATTCAGCGCAATCGTTTCATTGGATCAAGCCCGGCATTCAATTCACCAAAACCCGCGCTTTGCTCAAACCCGGCGGTGTACTGGCGCTCTTCTGGAACTTTAATTATTATAATAAAGGTATTGGCAAATGGGCCATGAAACTGCACAAAAAATACTCCTCAGCCAAAGGTGGAAAAGCAATAGAGATAATACAACGATTAAAACGGCATCATAATTTTACTGACGCAACAACCAAAGAGTACCGACGAACTATACGAATGGGCAGAGCGGATTATATCAGCATGCAAACATCATTTTCCTGGTATCTGGCGTTATCTAAAAAACGAAAGAAGCAGGCATTGGCTGAATTGCATCAAAAACTTAATCAATATCCTAAAACCATCCGAATTCCCATTAAAACTATTTTAATTATGGCAAGAAAGAAATAATATTATTCGCTTTAAAATAACATTCGAACGTTCGGACGAACGTTCCTATATCACATTCTAATATTCTTCCACCTATGCTTTACTTCGACGGACACGTAAGAATATTCAAACAAATATTAAACTTAAATAAACTATGACTCCCAAATCTTTTTCTCTTTCTCTGGCCGAGCAAGCCGGTAAAATAATTTCTCAGCATTTTAATACCAAACACGAGATTGAAATCAAGCACGATGAATCCCCTGTGACTATTGTGGACAAGACAGTAAATCTTTTGGTATTAAACAGCATTAAGAAAGAATTTCCCAACCACGGTTTTATCGGTGAGGAAGGCGGAAGTTTTAGCGAAAAAGCGGAGTATGTCTGGATTTGCGATCCTCTGGACGGCACCATACCGTTTTCTGCGGGAATGACTGTTTGTTGTTTCACTCTTGCATTGTTAAGGAACGGCCAGCCAATATTAGGAGTAATTTATAATCCATTTACAGACCGTCTTTATTTTGCCGAAAAAAATAAAGGGGCTTTTTTGAATGACGAACAAATCCATGTTTCAAAAGTTGCGGCAATTTCCAGAAATTTAATCGGCATCTGTGTCTGGAATAATTCAACCTACGATCTGACAGGCACCGTTACTAAATTGATTTCATTGGGCATGAATATGCAAACCGGCTCTACTTCTTATTTAGGCGCTCTGGTGGCCAGTGGCGAAGCGGTAGCCAATATATTTCCGCATAACACGCCCTGGGACATTGCCGCGCAAAAAATCATTATTGAAGAAGCCGGAGGTAAAGTTACCGATATGTTCGGCAATGATCAAAAATACGATGGTCCGACAAAAGGCGGTTTAATCTCCAATGGAATAATACACGATAAATTAATTGAAATAATTAAAAATACGCTAAAATATTAATTAATATTTATGCCAGATCAAAACCCGATCAAAAATTCACCAAAGAACATTAAAATCATTTTACTGGTAATGGCAATTATAATTATCGGACTGGCTGTCGTCGTAGTTGTGCTTATGAAAACAAATAAAAATTCAAATGAATCAAACAAATCTATCGTAGTCGCCAATAGTAATGCAAACTCAGATATTACGGTTGTAAATAATACTATTGCCAATCAAAATACTAATGTTAACGGCAATACTAACGCCAGCCAGGTAGTCGTGCAAACCAACGGCAACACGAATCAAACTGTAATTAACACAGCAGTTAATTCAAATCAGCAGAATGTCATAATCGCCGCCAAAACAATAAATGATACGGCTGTTCAATTGATTGAAAAACAAACCGGTCATTGCCAGGCACTGGCGCCGGAAGATTGGTCATTTACCGGCAACGCGGAAAGCACCGGCACAGACCTGTATTCGCCGGATAAATCCCAACACGCCGGTTGGGGCATTGCCGTGGTGTATAAATATATGTATCCGGACGCTGAATCGTTTTTAACCGCTTGGCTGAGCTATGCGTTTACCGGTTCTTTTACCAGCGGCGGTTTTACGCTTGGTGAGCCAAAAGATATTTACGAGGGTTTTATCCAGCGCGATTTCACTACTTCAACCGGCAGGCAAGGAGCGATTATTTATAAGACATATAATTTTAGTGACCCAACCACGTATGTGGTGTCAGTATATATGGCGGACACGCCAAACGATAAATGGGATTCTAGCGGCGCACTCCCCTTTTCGGTTGCTTTAACCATCCGGTGCGTTTCACAGCTGCGGCCGGTAACTTCCAGCGTTGACGTTTCTACGCCAGACCCTTCTGATAGTGCTGATAATCCCGAGGTATCGCTGTCGGATAAATGGACGGAGGCGATCATGGGTTATGAAAATGTATATTCACCAACCACCGGCGAGCATTACGAAGCCCCGCTTAATTCCCAGTGGGACGGCGGTCCGCAGGGTTCAGGCTATTACCGCTCTTTGCCTGGAGGCGGGTATGAAAAATTGGAACGCGGGTTTGGGTTTTAATTATAAAAAAGATCGTCCCGATACCCATCAGGACGATCAAACCTTCTTAGTGAGAGTTATTAAAGACACTGCAGATCTTTTACACCCTCAGTTTCAAGTTCAGAATACCGACCAGTCGGATCCTGCTTGTCCCACTCAATCGTGAGCAAACCACCCTTAGTAGAGATATACCGGCAAAATGGTTGATACCCAACGACTTTGGCGAATGCGTCGACAAGCGCCTGCTCCTGCTGAGATACGCTCAAAAGGAGAAACTTGTCCTTGACCCAGGTTATGTAAAACTTTGTACCAGCCGTGGTCGTACCGCCACAACCACACTCTTCAACCGAAAGTGGATCGATGACTACACCAGGCAAACCCCCTTGCACGTCAAGATCACTCATGATGTTATACCAATGCCATTTTGGTACTGAACAGCATTGCTCGATCGTTTCTGGCATTTTTTCCTCCAAACTAATATAAGGTTCAATATATCGACATAATCTATCATTTCTCTTAATAATTGTCAATACCTAATATAATAAATTAATAAATATAAATATTCTTAAAATAATATCTATTGACGTATGAAAAAACCGCAAGCAATTATCTACGATTTTGACGGCACAATACTCGATACTCTGCCCTGGCATCTAAAAGCATACAGAAAAACGATAGCCAAATTTGGCTTGGAAGCATCTGACGAGGAAATTATCAGCAAGTGCTTTAATATTGTGAATGAAGTGGCCGCTCATAATTTTGGCATAAAAGACGTTGAGGCATTTTCAAATTATTATCACGAAGGCGCACGACTAGGATTTAGAAAGGCTGAATTACACAAAAACATTATTGAGACTTTAAAAGCACTTACAAATCAAGGTTATACCATTTGCCTTGGCTCTTTGGCGCGCCAAACAAATTTTGAACTAGCGTTGGAACGTTTTAAACTTAAGCAATATTTCAAGGTAATTTTAAGCTATGACGATTGCCCGTTTGAAAAACCGATAATTTTTCAAACTCTTGCCCATAAAGCCGGCGTTGATCCGGTAAATGTCTTGGTAATCGGAGACGCCGCAAATGACATTCAAGCCGCTAAATCGATGAAATGCCAGGTAGCTCTTTATCATCCTCCAGAACATGAAAAATTTTATTCGCTGGATTCATTGCAAGCTTTTCATCCGGATTATATAATTAAAGATCATTTGGAGATTATTAATTTACTTAAATAACATATACCTCCTAAAAGCTACTTTCTTCCAGTGGCAAAAATAAGCCAAAAAAATAATTAATTGTAATTTACATCGCCATGAACGAAACTAAAAATATTTCACCTGAACAGTTGCGATCGCGTATTAAAAATCTTAATATTGTTTTTACAATCTTACTGCGCGTGCTATATCTTGCGTTATCGGCACCGGTATTTCTCTACTTATTCGGCACAAACGGCGTACTAAACAATAACGGAATATTCTGGATTGGCACACTATTGATGATTGCCGTTGCCGTCCTGGGTATTATAGTGAATACAATTTGGCACAATGTTACTAGCCTTCAACGACAACAGCCATCCCTAGCGATACATATGAGCACTTGGGCGCTTCCCTTTGTATTTTTTATTTTTTCGGTTATATTATTATACTTATTACTTCAATGGCCGCTACTTGAATGGATTGTTTCCGTTGCCTACATTATCATCAGTGAATGGTACACTTATCACAGAAAACAAACACTTCAGCACAATACTACAATGGAACCTTTATTAAAACCATAAATTATGACTACTATCGACGATCTGCAAAATCAAATCAATGAAATTAACGCCCGCAACCGGCGTGTAGAAGCTGATAAAGCTTGGGAAACCAGTTGGATCAGGAAAGTTATTATTTTAATTCTGACTTACCTGGTAATCGTGGTATTTTTCCTGTTTGCCAAACTGCCGCATCCCTGGCTCAATGCCATTGTACCGGCAGTGGCGTTTCTGCTTTCCACCCTTACCTTGTCGTTATTCAAAGCGCTTTGGCTAAAAAAATAGTTAGTCTTTATTAAAAACGTAGTGCTCAATGATTCATATTAAATAAAAGTGGAACCACCTATCGCGGCTCCACTATGTTCTGTTTCATTTTACTTACCTTCAGCCCGGCAATCTCTGCATACAGATGACTGTTTTTTTTGGCAATCTTTGCACGCACGCGAGCCAGGAGTATTGTCGCACTTTCGGGGCTGACCTACTTGTCGATTTCCCGTTTTAGAGACTAAGTTTCTGGAATCTCCACCATTTTTCATGAAATCCTCCAAATAAAGGTACAAAAAAAGATTAAAACATGCCTGATATAAATATATTAATAAATTACCCATAAAAAAACAACCCCCTAGTACGCGGTATATTGTAACTGCTATGACATTATTGCTTTCGAATCTTATTTTATCTCGTTATTAGAAAACAATTTTGATTAATAAAAAGTACTATAATTCAAGCCTCAACTCAGCCAAAAAACAGACTAATGAACAGCTTATGCACTTTAGGGGTCTTGATTTTTTGCTACATTGGGCTTACAATGTAATATTAATTTAATACAAAGAAAAACAGCACGTTTACAAAGTCTTGGTGCCAATTTTTGTTGTATTTAATGCGACTGACATTCGCTCTGGAACAGCTAGGTGGGACAATCGTGAAAGGAGTGATTCGAAATGTCAAAATCGCCAAACGGGTCGGTATGTAAATCAGTCAAAAAGCTAAGCTGCATCTTTTGGTTCCTTAGCATTTGGACTGTAGTGCAATTTGCCATGTGCTTACTGGAATTTCTGCACTTCGACAACTTCAGCATTCCGGGCAGTATGCCATTCGCTTATTTGCTGTTAATCCTGATCTATGTTCTGCGCAAAGAGGTAGACCGTTGGTTAAGGAGAAACACTAAAAAGCGCAGAGGTGAACTTTTCGTCATTGGCTGGTGGTTGACTCTGCTAATGATGTTTATCGTCGAATTCAGTACGCATAGCAGATACTGCGTATCAAAGAGGATGATGGAAACCTGTATTTTGGTACTCCTCCCCTATATTGGTACGATAGTATCTAAGATTGCCTTTTTCCGCCTGGAGAACGGCAATACCAAAGCAGGAGTGAAACCGTCTGAAAACCGGGGCAACTCATATTAGAAAGGATTCTAAAATGTTTAGACAAGCAATCAACGGGATTGCATCAATGTTTGACTTCCCAATCAGTACACCAAGACTTTGCTACAAAAAACGGAGAAAGCCAATAACTTTCTCCGTATTATTTTAAGTCAACTACTAATACTCATATGGTTTGGGCGTGGACATGAGATAAAGCTGATCACGATGATCACTTTGCAGTGGCCGAATATGGCCTGCTTCATCAAGCCCATTGCCAAAACAAATTGTACCATCAGGTTCTACCGGATGGGTGAACCCGCAAGAACATTTGCAAAAAACCCTTCCTTCCTTTTTAAACGTACGCTTGCCGGTAACGTGCTGTTTTTGTGTTTGTTTCATCTTTTCCTCCAGGATTTTAGAATTACAAAAAAACCGCCTTCAGATGGCGGTATTTTTAATAACTAGATTTAACAAATATAATTACCGTCGCTTCTGAAGTGTGACAAAAGCACTACGGTAATATTTTTCTGAGATAACTTTATTTAACCAAATCATATGGAATAAACTTATCAGATGCCGGTAATAATGTCAATCAATCATTGCCATCTCATTTAAATAAATGTATATTGAAGGCATAATCATTCACATTCATGCTATTATGACAGCAACAAAAAAACAAAAAAAAGTCTATTTGATCCTGGGCAGTATAATCATTATTGCCGGGCTGATACTGGTAGTCGTACGCTTTAATACCGAAGAGGATACCTGGGTCTGCAGTAATAGCCAATGGGTGAAGCATGGTAACCCAGCCTCCCTTGCACCAACTGGAAAATGCGGCAATTCAAATAATCAAAATTCAAACCCATCTGTAAATACTAGTAATTCTAATTCTCAGGTAAACATAACTTCATATGATGATTGCGTGGCTGCCGGCTATCCTGTTATGGAAAGTTATCCGTCCCGATGCGCCGTGCCCGGTGGCCAGACTTATACGCAAAACATCGGCAACGAATTGGAAATGACAGATGAAATAAAAGTTGATAACCCGCGTCCAAATCAAAAAATTTCCAGTCCGATTACTATCAGCGGGCAGGCACGCGGGACCTGGTTTTTTGAAGCGGTAATGCCGGTAACTGTAAAAAATGCAAACGGGGCCATCATTGGCAGCGGAAACGCCAGCGCTCAGGATGAATGGATGACTACTGATTTCGTGCCGTTTACACTGAAGCTGGAATTCTCCGACCCGCAAACCAGCCAGGGAAATATTTTTATAAATAATGAAAATCCTTCAGGATTGAACGCCAATCAAAAACAGCTGGAGATACCAGTCAAATTTTAATTTAAACTTCAAATGGAATTGCAGGAATTCGAAGAATACGTAAAACAGGCGGTTGAGAAAGTACCCCTGGAACTAAGAAAAAAAATAGAAAATCTTGCATTTGTAGTGGAAGAAGATGTCAGAAACGCCCAGTCAAATGAAAAATATATCAAATCCGGAAGAATATTGCTGGGCTTATACCAGGGAGTGCCGCTGACCAAGAGAAGCGGATATTATAGCGGGGTACTGCCTGATAAAATCACCATATTCAAAAGATCGATCGAACTGATCGCTGGTGCTGATGAAACAAAAGTCAAACGGCTTATTTTTAGCGTAGTGCATCATGAAATCGGCCATTATTTCGGCATGGATGAAGCTTCTGTGCGTAATTGGGAGAAAAAAAGAAAACTAAAGCAATAAGACCGATAAATGGATCCCACAATACATAATCCAAAAAAAATCTCCACCAAAGCTAGGCTGAATTTGATATTTGAAAAAATAGTCAGGGCCTTCTGGATTATTATAATTATTTTCGTAGTCGCGCAGACAGGGCTGATTCTGACAAAAATTTTCAGCAAACAGCCCCATGAACGGATGTGCTGGGATGAAACAATCTGCTTTAATTATTGCGAATTAGCCAAGCAAAAAAGATGCGTTATCCCGGAAAATAAGGGCACTTTAACCGCACAGCAGTCCTGGGAGCTGCTCTTAACCGGAAAACGCAATATCATTGAGATTCTCAACGACGGCCAGAAATATTGCGCTTGCGCCATAGAATCAAAAGAAGAGACGAATCTGGAGACTTTTTACAGGTATTACTTCGAAAATAAGTAGCCTATCAATTTATTTCCAATTGCATTAATAACTGCTGATACTCTGTAATCAGTTTATTTTGGCTGATCAGGGAGGCCTCATATTCGGCTATACCGCCTTCGTGTTTTTCAAAAGCGCTATTATATTTATTGGCCGCCTCTTCATATTGATAATATAACTGCAAACTATTGTCCGTCTGCAGTTTTTTTGATATTTCATTAACTGTATCTTTATACGTTTTGACCTCTTTTTCGAGAGCATTTATTTTTTCCAGCAATAAACTGATTTTTGCGTTTAAATCGTTGAACTCATTTTCGATTTTATTCATTTCGGAAAAAATCGGAGCATGCTGTGAAATTCTTTCATAGCTTTTCCCATCGTTGATTGCCACTATATTGGGTTTTTGGATGATTTCCTCGGTTAAGCCGATATTCCACATTTTTTGGGAAAAATAAGTAACGTCTTTTTTCACGGTTTGGTCATAAGAATCCATTATGGCTGGTAATTCCCCGATAAAAAAACCATTCGAGGTCACTTCTGCGATGCAGTAGCCTGAATTAAAATTTGAGTATGTGTCAGTGCATTTTACCGCTGGAGCTATGTGAGTCTGATAATCAAAAATTGCCGTACCGTATCCAAGCTGCTGCAGCAAAGCAATAGCCAAAAATGTTTTGTCTGTGCATACGCCTTTATTGTCATACAATGTTTCATAAGGAAATCTGGGCCAGGAAGATTTTACGGCCGCCAGGACAGACTGATTATCACCATCAGACACCTCCGGAGCATTCAAGATAGCCTCCTTTTTTTCTTCATCAAAAGGTATAGACTGAACAAAACCGACTGATAATTCGACTAGCTGATCCTCAGAAAGATTTCTTTCATTCCCCTGTTTAATTATTTGTTCAGAAAAATCATTAATAGTATTGTCGCCACCTGCAGACAACTGAGTTGAAAAAAACTTGTAGTATTCGTCAAGAGCATCATTTTCTCCAAAAAATTTCAAGTCACTGTTTTTATAAAATTCGTCGATTCTGCCATACAGTGTTTTTTCTATGATAAATTTTTCTCCCTGGTATTGCCAGCTAAAATTTACTGCATGCAACTCTACACTCAGTCTGGTTGGCAGTTTTGTAATAAAATCATCGGCCGTTTTAATAAAAATATTATTAAAATAAATTATCGCAGGTCCGCACATCATGAACAGTATGACTAATGCATAATGCCATATTGCCTGATGATGCTTAAAAAATAATTTTATCTTTTTCGCCAGCCAACCCACGCTTATCAATGAATCACGGTCTGGATACGGCGCAGGATTTAGAATTTTATATATTTTCTGCGCGATTTTCTCAGGCCGTCGTATATCATGCATCCAATAATCATACATACCCAGATTCAGCGCCCATCTGACGCCAACGGACCTTTCTACATCAGACAGCCCAACTATGGGTATTTTGCTTGTTTGCTTGTGTTTTTGCAGTATTTTAGCCAAAGAAAACCCGTCCTGCCCAGGCAGGCTGGTATCCATCAAAATAATTCCCGGCTTGATATTAACTACCTGCTCAATAAAATTTTTTTTTGGATTCTTTATGCGCCAGTATTTAAGGCCTGCTCTGATAAATGCCTTTCTATATATATCTGACAACTTATCATCATCCTCAAAATGCAGGACTTTATAATTTTTTATCAAGAAAACCATGCTGAAAATTTATTTAAAAAAAATCTCCCAAAAAATAAAAATATCGGGTCGATGTTTAAATTGAATTATAATGACGGCAGATAATCCAGAGGATTTACGGGAATACCGTTTGATCGCACTTCAAAATGCAAATGTGATCCTGTAGTTAACGGTCCTGCGCCAGGCGTGCCAGGCAAGCCTCCGACTAAGCCGATCTGCTGACCGCGGACAACATAATCCTCTTCGGCCACATCGATCCTGCTTACATGCCCATAGACTGTGGAAATTTCATTGTTATGAACAATCATTATATAGCTATACCCCAAGCCTCCATTTTTTGCTCTGACGACATAACCATTATCAGCTGAGCGAATAGGAGTGCCCTGCGGCTCAGGGATATCAATGGCTGGATGTTCAAATAACTTTCTGAATGGATAAGTCGGATCATGAAAATATGCCGACACGCCCCTGGTCGGGCTGACCGGCCACATCAGTACCGAAGAAATATTTAAATCAATCCCCTGCTCTTCCAGCTGCTGGCGCGCTTTTGTTTCCAGCGAATTCATCTCTGCTTCAGCTGCCTGCTGCTCCTGCTTGGCTGCTTCTAATAACTGTAAAAATTTTTCTTCAGATTGTTTGGTTTCATCAAGCAATTCATTCTTATATTCTTTCTGACCGGATAAATCAGCAATACTGGTGGATAGTTTTTCAGAAAGATCACTTAACTCCTGTTTTTTCGACTCTTTCGCGGTACGTTCATTTTCTAATTCTGTTTTTGCCTGTTTAATTCCTTCCAGGGCTTTTTCAGCGCTATTTTCCAGATCCTTGGCGTATTTCATCTGATCAAAAAATTGTGAAAAACTGTCATTCACCATGAAAATTTCCAAAGAAGTTTTTTGATCGTATTTATTTATCAATCTCAGGTACTCAGAAAGCAATTCCTTGCTATTATCCAATTCTACCTGTTTTTGATCAATGGTCAGGCCGATACTTTCAATTTCCAAATTTGACTTTTCGATTTCCTGTTTGACCGTCTCGATATCATTTTCTGTCTGCTGTACCTGCAAATCAATCAGGCTCATCTGATTTTGCAAAGTCAATGTTTCCTGCTGTTTTATTTTTATATTCGCTTCATAATTATCGGTTTTTTTCTTCAATTCATCGATGGCATTTCTCTTGGCATCCAGTTCTGAGTTAAGAGTTTCCAGCGAGGGATTTGTTCCGGCATTGTCGTTTTGGGTTGCATCAGAATTGGTATTCGTATCAGAGTTAGTATTAGTCTGAGCAATAATTTTATTCTGTGGGATTAACAAAAATACGGCAATCAATATTATGCCGACTATACAGCCCACAAAAGGATTTTTATTTTTATTTGATATATTGGCCATTTTTTAAGTGGAATATATAAGCAAGCCAATTATAGCACAAATCTACGTTTTTTGCAAAGAATTTATTGCCGTGCTTATTCTGGCCAATACTTCCTCTTTACCAAGAACTTCTGCTACTTCAAACACGTCAGGAGAAGAGGCCAGGCCTGTTATTGCTACGCGCAGTGGCCAAAGCACAATTTTATTATTCAGCGCTTTATTTTTAATAAATTCCATGAATTTATCCCGTAAACTGTTTTTGTTAAAATCAGATTCGCTGAGAGAATTCAGATAATCCCTGGTTTGAACCAAAGCATTCAGACAGGGGCCTTTTGTTTCCTTTTTTGGAATAAGCAAATCCGCTTCGTATTCAAGCGAACTGCTGAAAATGAAGCGCGACAATTCATCTACTTCAGTCAGTTTTTTCATCCGTCCCTGGAATAAAGAGACGATGCTCTTTGCTTTTTTTAGTTCGGGCTTTTTCTGCATAAACGGCAGGCAAAGTTCTGTCAATTTATCTATGCCCATCTGACGGATATAAAAGCCATTCAGCCAGTCGAGTTTTTCCAGATTAAAAATCGCGCCTGATTTATTAACTTTTTTCAGATCAAACTCTTTTTTTAGCTCCTCTACAGTAAAGACTTCCTTGTTATTTTTTGGATTCCATCCCAATAAAGCGATGAAGTTCAAGATTGCCTCAGGCAAATATCCCTGTTCGCGAAAAGAAAGCGCCGCCACCGCGCCATGCCGCTTTGACAACTTCGACCTGTCAGTGCCTAATACCATCGGCAAGTGCGCAAACACCGGCGGCTGCCAGCCAAAGGCATTATACAGAATAATATGCTTCGGCGTCGAAGGCAGCCATTCCTCAGCTCTGATCACGTGCGATATTTCCATCTCATGGTCATCAACTACGTTAGCCAAATGATAAGTCGGAAATCCATCCGATTTTACGATAATCTGGTCATCTATATTGTTATTTTCTACAGAGACATGGCCATAAATTTCGTCTTCAAATGAAGTAGCCCCTGTCTGCGGGACTTTCATTCTGATGACGAAAAGTTTTTTATTTTTTAAATTTTCAGCAATTTGTCCAGCTGTTAAGTTACGGCAATGTCCATCATAGTGAGAAGCGATCTTATTTATTGCCTGCAGCTTTCTCAGCTCATCCAGGCGTTCACTGGAGCAGAAACAGTGATAGGCAAAACCCTTATCTATTAACTGCTTTGCATATTTTTTATAAATATCAGTTCTCGCTGACTGAAAAATCGGTCCCTCATCAAAATCAAGCCCATACCAATGCAAGGCCTCAATAATATTTTCCACCGCTCCTTCAACAAATCTTTCACGGTCTGTATCTTCAATCCTCAATATTATTTTGCCAATATTTTTCCTGGCCCAGAGCCAGTTAAAAAGCGCTGTGCGCAGTCCGCCAATATGCAATGATCCTGTCGGCGAAGGGGCAAATCTGACTATGACTTTTTTCATAAATTATTCTTGAAGAAAAAAACAATTTCTAAAACAACTCCAAAAGATAAAAGGGTCAATATTGCCAGGCTCAAAAGCCTGAAATGCACCAATTTTTGGCTTTTTCGTTCTTTTATAATTTTCAGGAACATTAAAGTGATCAGGATACCGTCAATTCCCAGCATGACTGCCCCAGTTAAACTGATAATTTTTATAAAATTCTGCAATCCGATGATATAAAAGAAAAGCGGTATAAAGGAAGCTAAAAGCCAGGATATGCCTTTTGGCAGATGCAGATCATACCAAAAAACTTTTTTTACCGTCAGACCCAGTGCGATAAAAGAAGTAAAAGTCGTTATAATGCCAAAAGCGTACCCAAGGAGTAAAACCCAATGTCCTAATTTGCCCTGAAGTCCGGCAATTGCTTCATTGGTAGTCTGATGGCCGGAAATACCGATGACTACCAGACTAAATAATATATAGACCACTAAGCAAATTATTATGCCAATAATTAAAACTTTTCTTAATTTTTTCAGATCATTGCCTAAAATTTCCTTGACTTCTGGTATGATGGAAGTCCCCCATAGAGAAAACAGGACGACGCCGTAAGGAAGAAAAAATGACTTCCAATCAATTCCGGAAAAATTCTCAGCGCTTATCTTTCCAAATCCAGCAAAAAATAAAAACAAAACAACTGCCAGCAATATAACCAATAGTACCAATTCAATTGGCCCAACCGAACCCTGTCCGCGCCAGATCAACAGGGCGCCAAGTACGAAAAAAATGAAAGTATAAAGATAAACAGATCCATTGAAAAAAGAAGCTAAAAATTGACCTCCAATAATCAGATACGCCAGGAGCGAGGCTAGCAAGGAAGTAATATGCACTATTGACGAAAACCTTCTGGCATTAATGCCAAAATGAGCCTCTACGTAGCCGGGCAGACGATGCAAACCTTTGGTAAAAACGGATACTTCCGCAAAAAATAAATTGATGCAAACTACAACAACTCCCAGAATTAAGAGATAAAATAATAAAACTGAAAATCCGGCCTGAGCTCCGACAAAAGGTATGCCGAACAAACCGACGCCGATAACAGTGCCTACAAAAGTGGCTAAAGCATAAAAAAACTTTTTGTTTTTCATTTGATTTTTAGATACTTCTGAAAAGCCTTGAATGCTTTCTTGCTATATAGGACAAAAACGATTTCATTAAAATATGATTGATATTTTTTTGCATAAAAGATACTTATTTCAGCGCAGCGATCTAATGAGAAGCCTCCAGTGCCAGCTCCAAGTGCGGGGAAAGAAATTGATTTTACCCCAAGATCTTTTGCTTTTAAAAAACTATTTATCAATGAATTTTTTATATTCTCCTCTTCAGCCAATTCTCCTAAATGCATTGTCGCGGCATGAATTATATATTTCGTCCTTAAGCTGCCTGCCGAAGTCACTCCGACCTGTCCCAATAGTATTGGTGCAATCTCATTCGATTCATTCTGTATTATTTCTCCACCGGCTCGAACGATAGCTCCAGCAACACCGCCGCCATGCGTTAACTCATCATTTGCTGCATTGACAATAGCGTCGGTTTTTTCCAGACAAATGTCACCTATTTTTAAGGAAATTATTTCCATATCATTTTAATTATACCAAAAAAGCCAAAAAAATTGTAGCCATAGCGCTGATATTACTGCCTTTAATAATTAATCGTTATTTGTATTTAATGGTTTTTGTGTTGCTTTTTTGACCTTATTTTGGATGTATATTATCAATACAGTCAATAAAGTTGCAAGGGTGAAAAAAACGATATATTTTCCAAAAAGAGGATAATGTTTAACAAAAAAATATTCCCCCTCTCCGACTATCCTGATTGATAGCCAGCCAACCCAGACTGATATAGAAAAAAATATTGCTTTACCGGCTGAGGCAAGCGTGCGCTTGCGTATAAAAAGATAAGCTACCAAGCTTACCAAAATTATCGGCACCGCGATATCGGCATGCAATATCAATTTGACTCTTTCGTATTTTTCCAATTCGCAAGTGGATTTAGGGGAGTTGTTTTGCTGGCGTACATATGGATAAGCTAGTTTAAAGCCCGACTGAACAAAGCAATTTGAATAATTTGGATTAAAAACCCTGTTCATATCGCGAAAAGCATATTCACCGAAAGTAATCATCACGCTGATTAAAAGAATAGAAATAAAGATTACCCAAGGAGAAATTTTTTCCTTGATTTCGGCTTCTTTGGTATGTTTTACTTCCGTAACTACAGGCTGATCGAAAATTGGTACTGGCATATTTATTATTTATGAATACTTCACAGTAATTTATTTCACCTGAATTGTCAAGGCTTTTGGCAGATACTCCAGCAAATCGCTGGCGGTAACTGAATATTCGCCTAAATCGCGTTTTGCTAAGCGTCCGGCCAAACTGTGTATTTGTACAGCCGCTACTACCGCTTCAAAAGGCCAACCAGGATGCTGCGCCACAAAGGAGGAGATAATGCCGGTCAATACATCGCCCGTGCCGGCGGTGGCTAACTCCGGCCCGCCTAAAGTATCTTTGAATACGCGTCCATCTGGGCTGCATACAATAGTGCCATTTCCTTTCAGTACAATTATAGAATTCCATTCCTTGGCTAATTTCTTGCTTATCGATAATCTATGCCCGGCAATCCAGGAAATTGGCTTATCAATCAACCGTTTTAGCTCGCCTTGATGCGGTGTAAGTATTGTAATGCCAATTCGCTTATTTAATATCCATGTTTTTTTTAATTCTGCCATAGCGTTCAGCCCATTAGCGTCAATCACCAGGGGCAGAGCCGCTTTTTTTATTATTTGAATGGCAAAACGCGCCGTCTCCCTGCACCTGCCTAATCCAGGGCCCAGGGCAATGACATTGTATCTGCTGATGTTTTTTACGATTATCCGCCAGGCAGACTCATCAATACTGCCAATTTTCGTTTCCGGCAAAAGTAAATGAATGGCTTCATGAAATGATTTGACAAAAATTGGCAGCAAAGATTTTGGATGCGCCATCGTCACCAGCCCGGCGCCGGCTTTCATAGCCGCCTTGGCAGTCAGTAAAGCGGCGCCGGGCATACATTTCGAACCGGCGATGACTAAAACATGCCCAAATTTACTTTTATCCGAAATTTTGGGTCTTTTTTTAAGAATTTTTTTAATAAATGATTTCTTGCTCATTCAATAACAAATAATTTGCCTTTGCCTGTCGGGTTATACCCATTCATTATTTCCGGACCATCGATAAAGTCATCGCCATCAGTATCGGCCTTCAGAGGATCTGTCCCGAAAATCTTTTCCCAACCGCTATATAGCCCGTCCTGGTCAAGGTCAGCCAAGAATTTAGTCATGTCTAAATTTATTAAATAACCAAAGAGAGGCAAATCCAAAAAATTAGTTTTACCGAATAGATCAACAGAAAAATCATGCGACCCGTAAGCTAGTGTCGGTTCCTCGATAGTAACTTTTGAGTTAAAATCGGAATTCTGCATCAAAAAATATATTAAGCTGGAATCTTTTTCATACTCCGCTTTCATTTGATACAGGCGCTTATTGCTCTTGCCTATCCATAATTCAAACTTAAAATCAGCCAGCTTGTCAAAATTAATATTTTGTTTTAGCTGGTATTTCGATTTTAAATAGGCATAAGCTCCGTTTAACCCTTCAACGTCGATCGTTGTTTCATAATGATAGACCATACTACCGTTAATATACTCATCTGGCAGACGATTTAATCTATTAAAAAAAGAAGTGACGGAAATGAGGCTTTTCGCAGAAAGCATCATGTCGTTATATTCACTAAATTTTTTAATCTGGGAGTACTCATACCATTTATTTTTTATCGCCGTCAAATCTAGATAAGGTATGGCCGGTACTTCAGTTACGCGTAAAAAATTATATTTATCAGATGAACGTGACTCAAAATTAAAAAGATAAGTCAAATTTTGTATTTCAAGTTCATTTTCCACTTTTAACTGTCCTAATAATTTATTGGCTAATCCGCCGTCAAAATCCGCCTTAGTACGAATGGCATACGGTTTTTTTTCTGAATTTTTGATAAATTTAAACTCAAGATCGGAATGCAAAGTATCTGTTTCCGTCATTGCTCTTTGCATGCCGCGTATGGTTGATTTTGGCGAGCTTTCTAGAAATGGAACCGTCATGACTTTATTCAAATAAGGAGCGTAATTTCCCTGGAAATAAACCAGCGCCCCTGCATACAACAACAAAGTCGCGGTTAAAACAGCGAATAACATAAAGATGAATCTGCCAAGTTTTTGCATACCTACATTTTAGTATTTATTCAGCGAAAAAACAAATGCGAATACTTAACAAAAACAAGTATATATGACATTATTTAGTCATGTGCGGACGGTATTCATTTTTTTCAAAAGACGATATCCTGGAAGATAGGTTCCAGGCGCATTTTAAATTGCCCATCAAGAGGCATTTTAACGCCGCACCATCGCAAAAACTACCGGTAATTTTAAATAGTAATCCTAGGGAAATAATACCGGCGCAATGGGGATTAATGCCCGTCTGGATGAAAAATAAGAAAAGCCGCGGCTTGATCAATGCCAGAGCAGAATCATTAGCTGAAAAACCGTCATTTCGCAATGCCATAAAAAACCGTCGTTGCCTGGTACTGGCAGACAGTTTTTTTGAATGGAAAAGAAAAAACGATGTTAAAATCCCCTATCGAATAATGCTGAAAAGCAAACAGCCATTTGCCTTTGCCGGCATCTGGGAATTTTATAAAAACAAGGAGGGCTTTTCCATCCCCACGTTTTCTATTATCACTACTAAGGCGAATCAGATGGTCAGCGAACTGCATGATCGCATGCCGGTAATATTATCGCCAAAGCATGAGCAGCTTTGGCTAGACAATAGCGCTCAGCTGGAGGTAGCCTTGGAAATATTAAAACCATTTCCGGATGACCAGATGCAGATGTATCAAGTTTCACCATTAGTCAATTCGTTTAGAAATGAATCAGCTGAAATTATTAAACTGTACAAATGAAATTTGACAGTAATTTGATTATGCTATAAAATTCCTATGTTATGAAGAGAATGACATTACAACTTTGCCCGCGCAAGAAACTGACCAAAATAGTCAGTCGTCTTTCGCTGTATCCGTAAAGTTATAAAATAAACGGTTTTACAGGCACAAACGGCTGACTAGCCGTTTTTTTGGTATGTAAAATTTAATATGCACATTAAACATTTATTGGAGGTACTATGTCTTCATTCAAGCTGACGGAAACGCCTACCGAAGAACTGGTTGATCGCGTATGGCTCCGCCTGATACAAACTATGGAAGAGGAAATTCTGATCCAGGCAGAGCTTGGCAGACGCAAACTGACTTCTGGCCAAAGAGATGTCATTAACCGCCTGTTCACTGCCGAACGCTGCCAGCGGAATTACGATCGTTGTTCTTTCTGAAAAACAACAAAAGCGACGTCTATAAAAACGCCGCTTTTATTATTAATAAATAATCTATACTGATAATCCGATCTGCTCTGCTACATAATCCACGTCCTTGTCTCCCCGGCCGGATAAATTTAGTATGATTACTTTGCTTTTATCTAGCGTCGGTGCCAATTTAACCACTTCCGCCAAGGCATGCGCGCTTTCAAGAGCCGGAATTATGCCTTCAATTTTTGAAAGTAATTGAAAGGCCGCCAGTGCTTCCTGATCATTAGCTACTGTATAGCTAACCCGCCCGGTGTCTTTAAATTCTGAATGCGCCGGACCGATGCCTGGATAATCCAGGCCTGAGGCAATGGAATGCACCGGCGCCGGTTCTCCTTTTTCATCCTGAAGCAGATAAGTATACATGCCATGTATCACGCCAGGCTGACCCAGCGTTAGGGTAGCCGCATGATCGCCTAATTTTGCTAACCCCCTGCCGCCGGCTTCAACGCCGATCATTTTTATCTGATCACCGATGAATTCATGGAATAAGCCAATGGCATTTGAACCTCCGCCAACGCAGGCAATAAGATAATCAGGCAATTTTCCGGTGTGTTCCATTATCTGCCTGCGCGCTTCGCGTCCGACAACTGACTGGAAATCACGGATCATCATCGGATATGGATGCGGACCGACAACCGAACCAATGCCAAAAAATGTATTATCAAAATCCTGCATATATGCGTTGAAAGCGCTATCAACCGCATCTTTCAGGCAGCGTCCGCCGGTTTCAACTTTTACGACTTTCGCTCCCAGCAGTTTCATGCGCACAACATTTGGATGCTGTTTGGCGTAGTCAATCGCACCCATATGGATTTCCGCTTTCAAGCCTACTATTACTGCCGCCGTAGAAAGAGCCACTCCATGCTGCCCAGCTCCTGTTTCTGCCAGCAAAATCTTTTTCCCCATCCTTTTGGCCAGTAAAGCCTCTCCCAATGTGTGGTTGATTTTATGGGCGCCGGTATGATTTAAATCCTCACGTTTCAAATACACTTTCGCACCACCCAGATATTTTGTTAAATTTTTAGCAAAATACAATGGAGACGGCCGGCCGACGTAATCTCTCAGCAATGAACTTAATTCTTCCTGAAATTCCTTATCTTTTTTTGCTGCCAAATAAGCAGAGGTAATTTTATCTAATTCTAACTTTAACTGCGGGGGTACGTGCTGTCCGCCATATTTGCCAAAAAAACCCAGTTTATCAGGAGTTGCTTTTACTTTAAAATTTTGCGAATTCATAAGTGTAATTATTAATTTATTAATCAAACACAATAATTCAACGAAAATCGCCACTTAAACGTACATCTGTTTTTCATAAAATATATTTTTCTCATATATATAACAAAAAAACTGCCCTAGCTGGGCAGTGCTTATCAAATAAATTACTTTAACAGCACAACACTACCCAGCTTTCAGGGCAGTTTGCCAATTATTATTTGCTGCTAAAATATTCATGCCTGCACTATAGCACAGTTATTTTTCCCTTGCAAGCATCTAGTCACTTTCACTGATGTATTCATTGCCAATACCGCTGAACTCCGCTTCCATCGTTTTTCTGAACCCGACGCGGTCAGGCACATGCCTGCCGTCAAGATTTATCAATGGCCCCTGAACCACCGTTTCTTCGCCGTATTTATTATTTATCTCGTCCAAAGCCCGCGACAATTCCGGCGACAGCCTTTTTTTACCGCTAAAAAGCGACAGTTGGTTCACCTGCGGCCGCAAGCCGAAAAGACCCAGGGCAAAAAACCCCGGCTTGTTCCTGGCCACCGCCGGCGCCACTGTCTGCCAGACAAAATGAAAGATCTGGCTGGTAGTCAGCATGGGATAGCCCAGCCTTTTGCTGCCATGGAGCCCTTCGCGGTCGTCAAACTGTACAGCCCAATAGATGCCATGGGCTTCAAGGCCTTGGTCGCGCAGGCGCCGGCCCGTCCGCTCAGCCAAACGCATAATCACTGCCTGATTGAACTTGGCGTCGGTACTGCGCTTTTTCAGGACATGCGAATGCCCGATGGTCTTAGGCGGCCGCTTCACCTCCAGGCCGGACAGTTCCATCCCATTCACGTTGGCCCATAAATAATATCCCTGGATGCCCATGACGGAAATCAGGTTCTGCACCGGATAATCTGCCAGCTGGTCAAGAGTATAGATACCGCACTCTGCCAAGCGGCTGGCCATGGCTCCGGCAATCCCCCAGGCCTCCTGCACGTCGCGGCCTTTTAAATACTGATGCAAATTTTCTCTGGCCAATAAAACAATGCCACCCTTAGGCGCGGTGTCGCTGCCAAATTTAGCCAGCCAGCGCGTCGGCGCTATGCCCATTGAACATCCTAGCCACTCGCCTATTTCATTTTTAATGCGCAGCTGGATCTCCCTGGCGATTTTTTCAGCCTCTTCAAGCGAACTTACCGTGCCGGTCAGATCCAGAAACGCCTCATCAATGGAGTAAGCCTCAATCTGCTCGGTGTATTCCGCACACAAGGAAAAAATCCGCTGAGTAGTAGAGCGATACTTCGGCGGATCAACTTCCACCAGGATAACATCTTTATAAATCTCCAGGGCTTCATTGACGCGGCAGCCGGTTTTAATCCCGACTTTTTTTGCTTCCTTTGACGAAGCGATAATGCAGCCGCGGTATGACATGGTTGAGCATACTCCCAGCGGTTTGCCCCGCAAAAAAGGGTTAGCCTGCTGCTCCACGCTGGCGAAATATGAATTCATATCAAAATGTAAAATAATGCGCTTATGCTTCATAATAATTCATGTGGAGCCCCACGAGGCACTCAGTTATAATAAACAATTCTCTCTTCCGTGGGGCGACACCCCGCACCCAGATAGAATAATCAAAAATGCGGGGTCGAAATGGAGGATAATTCGTCGCATAATATAAACGGTTCATTTTCTGTCATTCTGAGGAGCCCCGAACAAAGTGAGGGAGCGACGCGAGAATCTCCTGACCGAAGGTCAGGTGACTCTTCGTTGCACTCAGAGTGACTATTAATTAACATCGTACTTCCTCCAGCCACCACTCCATGCTCTCCGGATTATATGATAAGACAAAAGCGTTGGCCTCATCGGAAACCGCGAAGCAAATGTCATAACGGTCTCCTCTTTGCTTGCGAAAAATCAGATTGACTTTTTTTACTTCATACCGCCGTCCGCCCCAAAAAAAAGCCACCGGCCGTACATTCCCAAAACGCTCCACCGCACCTTTTCCAAGGTGCGGAACTTGAAAATCCGCGAAGACACGAATTATTTCATGTGGCTTTTCATAGATAACTGTCATGATTATATTATACCGAATAAAAACCGAACATGCAAATTTTTGATTTGCATGTTCGCCCTGAGCGTAGCGAAGGACCTAAAACTGCCCCGAGCATAGTGAGGGCCCAGTGCTACTAAAAATTTTGCCCCGAGCGAAAGCGAGGGGGTCTAAAAGTCCAAATTTATTTTAAATTATTATTTATTGTATAATTTCCGTAAGGTTGGGCACTGCCTACAGACAAATTAATATAAAATAATTTTCTGCCACTTGGCAGTACGTCAAATTTGATATTGTCTTTCTTAATAATATCCCTGTCAATTTCTTCAGCAATGATTACTATTTTATTTATTTTAGCTGGCAGAGATATTGTCTGCGAGCTTACTAATGACATTATATGATCTTTTTCATAAAAAAACATTTTCGAATTTCCCCACAATGTTTCATAGACACTGTATTGAGGCAGGTAATAACTATAATGCCGGAAAAGCTCCGTATAATCACGCACCCAGGTTTCTGAGCCTGGTAAACGGTACTGCCAACCGTGGTGCGTCATTACGGCCGTTGTTTCAGGATTGTATTTTTCAATGGCCACTAAATACTCCCCTATTTCATCATCAAAACCCCTGATACCCTGGTAAGCGAAATAATTTTTCCAGATATTATAACTATATATCTTTGTGCGTACTCGGTTTAATATATTATTATTCCTGACAAGCGAAGAATCAATTGCCAGAAAACTGCCGATTTCGGCCAATAAAATAATTATAATTAATGATATAACCCATTTATTTTTTGCGAACCAGACTATGGGGTTTAAGAGCATAATTACAAAAGCAGCCACCACTGTCATCAAATAACCGCGGTTGCCAAAATGCATAAATATATAGACAAAATAAGAGGCGCCAAGCCATAATACAAAAAGATAAAATTGCGGATTTCTGATTAAATGATTTTTTATGCTGAAATTCCGCCATTTTTTCCATCCAAACAACAAGGCAATTATTCCAAGTAGACAGGCATTTATTACGGCTAAGCTTACCTTAACAATTTGTAAAAAATTATCTTTCACTACTGCCAGACTGGCGTCGGCAAATATAGAAGTTGGCTGGCTGGCGGCTGACCATTGATACTGTGAAGTTCCCCACCATTCATGCCAACCGCCGGTAATAATTAGTAATGGCACCAGCCACACCCCTAAAAATAGCAACCCAACTAGACAGCTGATCAATATTTTTTTCAAATTAAAATTCTTACGGATTATAAACAGTACGAGTAAATAGACCCACATAGGTACAAATAAAATCACGATACTTTGGCGGAAACCGCCTGATAAAGCCAGAGCCGCAGAAAAATAATAAAAATAGCGCCATTCCTCTTTTTTTATAATTAATACTGCAAAATAAACAAAAAGCATTGAAAAAAGCGCATCAAATATATAGGTTGAAGTCACTTCACCGTAGTACCAAAAATATGGATTAAAAACCAGCGCTAAAGATATCAAAAATGATGTACGAATATCTTTTAATAAAAGCTTAAGTAAATGATAAAATAATACAGCCGCCACAATAGTGGCGATAATGCTTAAAATTACATAAGCGAGGTTGGCATTGCCTGTTAAATAAAATATCAGTTTACCTAAAAAAACATATAAAATATAGCCAGGCGGATGCGGCTGGTGCATGGAAATATCGAAATGCTTGAATGCCAAAGAAAGCTGGGCCGCATCCCAGCTGTAAAAATATTTTGACATCAAAGGCAGACGGCTCGCTAAGACAATAACCGCCAATATTAATTCCAGCTTATATTTGCTGATCTTTTGTAGGAATTGCGCCATTAGTAACGAGGGAATTTTTTGGTCGAACTATAAAATAAATCGAAACCACGACAATAACTGCTCCTATCCATTGCCCAAAATTCAGGACTTTTCCGTGAATTAAATATTCCAGCACCACGGCACTAACAGGAAACATCAGTTCTAAAATTGTCGAGCGCGTAGCCTGCACTCTCTTCAGACCCCAATAATAGATGAAGATTGCTGTACCGCCGGTGGTTAGGGCGATAACGATAAATGCGCCAATTAAATTTCCATTTAAAGCATTAAATCCAGAGAAGCCGGCATAAGTTGTATTTATCCCGCCACGATTTAATAATGAAATTACCGTAATAACAATTAGCATTATTAAAGTAGTCAGAAAAAATCTCAGGGCCGTACCCATGCCATGACTGACTTTAGTTATGGCTTTTTTTGAAAAAACTGTTGAAGAACCGAACGAAAATGAGGCAAGAATCGCTAATAGCGCTGGTATCAGCATACCCTGAGCGCTTAGATCAGGTCGGGCAAAACCAAAAGTCAGCAAATAACTGCCAATTAATGATAAAACAGCCAGCCAATAAAATATTTTCCTGGGCTTTTCTTTCAGCATCAGCAGTGCCAGTAAAATAGCAAAAACTGGCTGTATCTTTTGCAAAAGCAAAACAACGCTGATATTCATCCCGGCGCTGTAAACTTTCAATATGGCGGCAACAATAGCCATGGTACCGAGTGCTCCTCCAAATATGGCCGTTAAGACAAACGCCAACCAGTCAGGCTTTTGTAAGTTTTTTAATTCATTCCATTTTTTTATTAAAAAATATGTTAAAAAAACTGATGCAGTTATATGCAGCATAAAAACAAAAGTGGGCACATCAGACAGGCCTAAATTCTGCACCCATGGAGTCAGAACCACACCGTCAAAAGCCCATAAAAAAGCAGCAAACATAATTGCCAGTGAAGCGAACAAAGTTATATTCCTAAGTTTCATTGATATTTTTATTAATTTCCGCCAAAGGCGCCGCGCCCGCTACCTGAGGTAGCAGGTGGGCGGGGATCAGCCTCCCCGGCCTCGCTCCGCGAAGCGGAGCGGGCTGGCTGAGGATATTAATTTATTCTAACAAAAAACACGCCTTTTGGGAATGTTTTAAATTTTCGCCAAATATAATTAGTAATGGTAGATTTTACCGCGTGTAATCATTACTCCGCGATAAATCTGTTCAAGCAGTACAATTTGCGACATTTGATGGGTAAAAGTCATTTTAGAAAATGACAGCAAGACTGCGGCACGTTTGAGTATTTCCGAGTATAAACCTAACGGCCCGCCAATAATAAAAACTATCTGCTGCCCGTGTAAAGACCATTCGTCAAGTTTTTTTGCCCATTCAACACTATTAAACGTTACGCCATTCCGTTCTAAGGCTACTATAAATGCCCTATCGGGAATGGCTTTACTGATTTTCTCTCCTTCAATTTTTAAAATTCTCTGGCGATCGGTAATTTTACTTATTTTTTCCTCAGGAATTTCTTTGATCTCGATTTTTGCATATGGCGAAAGTCTTTTAGTATATTCACTGATTGCCTCCCGCCAAAATGACTCTTTGACGCTACCAACACAGATTATTATTATATTAAGCATATTTCTTAAAATTTAAATTTACTAATTAAAAGCTTTTTACCGGCCTTATCAACATCCATTTCAATACTATCACCTTTTTGCCATCCCAGATACCTGATCAAATCTTTGGGTATGGTAATTATATAACTATATTTCCCGGTTTGGAAGATCTTACGCGTTATTTTCGGATGATATTTAGTCATGTTATATGGTTCTTATAGTGTTAGTAATTAAATAGTATATACTAATTATATACTAAAAGAATGGTCTTGTCAAGCATTAAAAAAGAAAAGACTTGAATCCGTAGATCCAAGTCTTTACACATCTATCTCAAAAAACCGATTAATCCAATCATCAACGTAGAAACTCCGACTGTTACAACTGCCAACTCGACAAGAAA
Organism: Patescibacteria group bacterium; assembly: GCA_041660605.1. Taxonomy (GTDB): domain Bacteria; phylum Patescibacteriota; class Patescibacteriia; order UBA10025; family JAHIVO01; genus JBAZWB01. The sequence goes on along the minus strand of JBAZWB010000001.1, from coordinate 569,690 downwards.
GCCGATTATTTTGAGTGATTGTGGTATCCTTTTTCGTGAATGCCTACTGTGATTATTGCGCCGCAGCGAAATAAAAACGAGACTTCCACCAAAAAGGACCATGAACTCGTAAGTCATAGTCCTAATAATTAATTATTAGATTTTCTATGGCTGACAAGATTCCTTAAAAATGTACTATATCAAGGTGCTATTAAGCTTCGCATAAAGTTACCATATATATGGAATATGTCAAGTGGATAATTTATAGTTAAAAATGAGATTTACCAGCTTCCCCCTCCCCCGCCGCCAAAACCACCGCCAGAAAAGCCTCCGCCGCCAAAACCAGAGCCGCCAAAACCAGCCGTTGAGGTTCCTCTGGGAGAAGCAACCATTGCCTGATTCATATTGGTGGAAAATGATCCAAGTGAACTGGCTAAATACCAGGCACCAAAAGCAGTGCCAACCCGTCCCTCATACCAATCAGGCGGAGTCAAATAAATGCCAGCAAACTGTTTAGCCCATTCGTTTTCCACACCCAGAGCCATGGCGTATGGTAAAAATTCTTCAAATTGTTTGGGCGATTTATCTGGCGCATTATGAAACTTTAATCTTTCGGTTTCGGTCACTGATAAAAACCATTTGAATCCAAGTATATGTTCGTGCGCTTCGGCACCTTTCTTCGTTCTCCTGGGCATGGCGCGGGAGAATATCATAGCGATCATACCAATAGCGATCATGCTAAATCCGGCTAAGGAGTTAGAAAAACCGATGAAGATAAAAAAACCAATTGGCAGGATCAAAGCAGATATGCCTAAGTAAATCCTTCTGACCGATTCCGGATCGGATGGGAAATAACCGTCTGTCACTACTAGATCATACATTGATTGTTTAATATCCTTAAGATGTACATAGAATTTATTTTTTAAATCAGATATGTTTATTGATTTTTTTGAATCAAAAATTCCATTGAAAACTAATTTTTCAAATTTCAATAACTTATCATCAGCTTCCTTTAGCTTTATCAGATCGTAATTTTTAGAATTCTTAAATAGCTTTTTTTCTTCGACCTCCCGGATTTTTAAATAACCTTTAACGGCCAACTGGATTATTGTGGCAGAGATATCTTTTAAGTCAACTCTTTCATCAACCACCGTCCCTAACTCTCCAGCAGTGATTTTATCCACAGGTTCATACTGTGGAACTATAGTGCCTTTACCTTTCGGGTCACGGCCGCGGGTGTACCATAAATAAAACATAATTATGAGAAAAAACAATGGGATAAAAACCGGCCAATTATCTGCAAGGAACCAGCCAACCTGCTGGCTGGATGTCGGTTTATTAGTAATCCCTTTGGGCCAACCAAGGACCACGCTCAGGTTCTCATACGCACCGAGATCAACGGCATTGAAATCAATGTTATCACCGGTAACTGAATTTTGACAGTTCTGAGCGGCTGAACCAAATGCACCAGTATAGCATGTCATTTTGAAATCTGATTGATTGACGCTCCCTGGAACGAAGATTTGCGCTACGACTGAGCTGATCGGCACTTCCCATTTATCGCCGGTTACATTCCAGTACAGTTCATCATGATCTGAAAAATAGTTGATTGCCCTTTGGACTTCATAAATAATATTAAATTGGTGTTTACCGGTCACATAGACGTTGGAATTTCCAATTTTTATCGATAATTCCCCGCCTAGCCTTGAGGTAGTGTATTCCCAGGCATTCCCATTTTCATCGGTAACCGATAAAACCTTCATCCTGATATTGTATTTAGCAGAATTTCGTGAGTAACTATAAGGGATCTTCCTGTAAATACCATGGCTGCTGCCATCTCCAAAATCATAATTAATTGTCTCAGTTACCTTAAAACTGCTGTCTTTATTGATCTCAATATTGGTCTCAAAAGAATCAACAATTTCAGCTGCTTTTACTGATTTTAAAGGCAGCCAAAGAAAGGCTATGCTAATAATAATTATTAATGTAAGCCTGCTTTTCATGTTTAAATTATATCATAATAATTATTAAATAACCAAAGCAGCCCAAAATCATTTTTGGGGCCTCCAAAATTTCGAATTTATAGGTGCGCTTCTTCTACTTAAACTGATTCCTCAGATTAATCCTTTCGATTTCCGCCTGGCATTCCTGGCAGTAAATCGGCTCATGAATTTCCTCACCGCAGCCGGAACAATAATTTCTCACCCGGTGTATGCCGAGGAACCTTTTCATTTGCTGAAATTTCATGTCCTCGATCAGTTCCCTTTTTGTCTTCGTACGCATACGCGAGCTGTTAATTAATAATATATCGCTAGGCAAGACCTTTTGAATAGCTCCTTTTGAGGCCTGGCCTTTTTAAAACCAAGGGGTCCGGTTCAAGAAAAGATACTAGGAAATCCTGAATTTTTTTTCCCTGCTACCTTGCTTGATACCAGCTCAGACAAAGAAGTGGTCCCACCTAGCAAAATATTATTAATTTCGAATGTAAAAGAACCAACTACTTTATCGGATATTGGTTTTTGTTTTAAGTGTTTTTTGACTGCTTCCGAAAACACTTACCGTCTATTCAATTGTCAATTTTAGTATATTATTATAAGAAAAATCTGTCAAGATGGACATTATTAAAAACAATTATTTCTTAATTAATTTAATTTATTTATTAGCACGGTCTTATTAATACGAAATCGTGAAGGGGTGCGGTATTTCACTAAATTTGAAAATTTTTATCGTGTTTATTTTTTTATCGAGAACGGATTGAAATTTGTCTGCGTATCATAAACATCCGAATTTTCTTTTCTTTTCAGCCAACCTACTATTTTGTAAGTGGCCGGCGTTAAAATTATTTCAAATCCGACTTTAAAAAGGTAGTTTGAAATAACTATTGCCAGAAGCAAGCTCATTGGCAGAATGCCAAAAAACGCAATGACTACAAATAATATAGTATCAGCGCCTTCTCCAACAATTGTTGAACCGATTGTTCTGGTCCAAAGATATTTTCCTTTAGTAAATATTTTCATTTTGGCTAAAATAAATGAATTGGAAAATTCTCCACAAAAATATGCAATTAAGGAGGCGGTGACAATTCTGGGAGTCAGGCCTAAAATTTTATTGTAAGCATCCTGATTCACCCAACCATCAGCTGCTGGTAGCCTGCCAACAATAATAAAGATAATTGACATGAGTAAAGCGCTAAAAAAACCTGTCCAGATAACCCTGCGTGAGGCCCGGTAGCCGTACACTTCAGTTAAAATATCGCCAAAAATGTAAATTATTGGAAATAAAATAGTTCCTCCATCAAAGGTAAATGGGCCTAATTTCAATATTTTTGTGGAAGCAATGTTTGAAATAAGCAATACTGCCACAAACAACCCTAAAATAATATCAAAATATTTAAATTTCATGTTTTTTTGACTTTCTGACTGCCAGACTGAACTTCAATACTGCGGTAATTATACGCGGTAGACGCCAGGGTTGGTAAATAAGGCGGAAAAACCATTCCAGACCCATATTTCGCATCCATTTAGGGGCACGGCGCGTTTTGCCGGAAATATAGTCAAATGACCCGCCAACGCCCATAGCCAGCTTAATTGAGGGCATTTTAGGCAAATTATGATATATCCATTTTTCCTGCTTTACCTGCCCAAAAGCAACAAATAAAACATCCGGCTTGCGGCGGTTGATTATTTCCACTAATTTGTCATCTTTCATGTGTCTGTGCCAACGCCGGTAACCACACTCAACGCCGGCTAACTTTAAATCTGGAAATTTTTGAATAATTTTAACAGCCGCAGTTTCCGGCACTCCCCTTTTGGACCCCAGTAAAAAAACAGATTTTTTTTCTTGTTCTGCGATCCGGCAAATTTCCCATATTAAATCAACACCACTTATCCGTTCCTTTAATTTATTACCCAAATGTTTAGCGGCAAATTTAATGCCAATCCCGTCAGCCACGGATAAATCAGCTTTGTTCAAAATATTCCTAAATTCATCGTCATGGCGGCTGGCCATAATAAATTCGGGATTAGTGGTGACAATATAATGCTGATTTTTGCTGATTAAAAAACTTTTTACTTTTTGCAAAACTTCAGCTAAAGAAAAATTATCAATTTTAACGCCTAATATTCTAATTTCCATTTTTTATAATTTGAATGATTTTAAAATAAAATATTTACTGCCTTCATTATCTAATTTACTTTCCATTATTTCCATTGATTGAACATCAAATTTTGATTTAAATTCTATTTTGTTCAAAGCGTGAAAGTTTGTATTTATTTTTCCTACTCGTCCTATGGTAATGTGCGCGGAAAAAGGATGCCGTTCTTTTTCACCGATATTCTGTTTTTCAATGGTACTGTCAATTTCGCCTTGTAAACTATAAAGGGTTTTACTATCTTCAATCAGCAAACAAATTACGCTGGGGAATCTTAGATTAGGATATGCGATAAAACCATCGACTGACAGTTGAAATGATTCGGATTTAGCTACTGCTTCTTTGACGATCCTGCTTATGCTTGATATCTGGTGTTCATCAATTAAACCTAAAAAACGAAGTGTTAAATGCAATTTCTCTTTTTCTTCCCAGCGTACTGGCCAACTAAATTTTTGCAGTTTAATCTGCAGTTTCTTTATTTCCTGCTTCAAAATTTCCGGCAGATCAATGGCAATAAAGACCCTTTTTTTCATAGCTAAATTATACTTTAATAAGCATTTTTTTACAAAAACCCTGATTATTACGCTTTATCAACCAATTAGAATATGTTAAAATATATTATCATGAAAGAGGCTCTTCTTTATGAAAAGCTAGAAAATAATAAAGTGCAATGCCATGTCTGCAACCATCACTGCGCTATTTTTGTTAATCATCGGGGAATTTGCGGGGTCCGGGAAAATCACAATGGGAAACTTTATCTGTTAGTATATGGCAAAGCTATCTCCGAAGCTATTGATCCCATCGAAAAAAAGCCATTTTTTCATTTTTTACCGGGCTCTAAAGCCTTATCTATAGCCACCGTTGGGTGCAATTTTCGCTGTGATAATTGTCAGAACTGGCAAATCTCCCAGGCTTCAAAACAAACCGGCTATACTGATCTGAAAATCAGCGGCGAAAACCTGCCGCCAGTTCAGGTAATCAACGATGCTTTGAAAAATAATTGCCAGAGCATTGCTTACACTTATACTGAACCGACTATCTGGATGGAATACGCTCTTGACTGCATGAAATTGGCTAGATCAAAAAAAATAAAAAACGTCTGGGTGTCAAACGGCTATATGTCAGAAAAAACGCTGGAGCTGATCATCCCCTATCTTGACGCAATTAATGTTGATTTAAAATTTTTTAATGACAAAGACTATCTAAAAATCTGCGGCGGTAAGCTTCAGCCGATTTTAAAAAATTTAAAAACGCTGAAAAAATTCGGCATTTGGATAGAGATTACCACGCTTTCTATTCCCACTCTCAGCGATGATGAAAAAATGTTTAGTCAAATGGCTGACTTCATTTTAACTGAACTAGGCCCGGATACACCCTGGCATATTTCCTCATTTTCTCCGGAAATCTCATATAAACTGCAGGATTTGCCAGAAAGCAAAGCAATAACTCTGAAAAAAGCCTGGGATATCGGCAAAAAAGCCGGCTTAAATTACGTTTATACCGGCAATGTACCGGGTCTTGAATCTGAAAACACATATTGCCCAAAATGTGCTACAATTGTTATCAGACGTTTTGGTTATGATATAGATAGATACGATAATAAAGGCCAATGCCCTAAGTGCCAATATAAGATAAAACCATTATTTAATTGATTATGCCAAGCAAAAAAATAATAAAAAACGCTATTATTTGCATCATGGCTTTTTTCATGTTTCCGGTAACTGCTTTGGCCGTAACTTTCAACCCAAATCACATTATTTCGGACATTGATATGACTAATGCCAATGCCACTTCGTTGGCCAGGATTCAAAACTTTTTATCCGGACAAGGCGCTTTGGGAACATATAAAACTACTGACGCGAATGGGAATGAAAAAACAGCTGCTGAAATACTATACGAAGTCGGACGCCAGTGGACTATTAATCCCCAATATCTGATGGTCAGGATGCAGATAGAACAAAGTCTGATTACAGACAGTACTCCTAGTCAAGCTCAGCTTGATTGGGCAACCGGCTATGCTGTCTGCGACAGCTGCTCAAAAGATGACCCGGCAGTGGCAAAATATAAGGGTTTCTATAATCAAGTCTTATGGTCAGCCCGAAAAATCAGGGAAAGCTACTTGGCTGATCTCGAGTTATATGGCAGGACATTTACCGGCTGGGGTCCCGGAATCACCAAAACTACCGGTGACGGCTATCAAGTAACTCCCGCTAATAACGCCACAGCTGCATTATATACTTACACTCCCTATGTATATAATGCCAATTTTAACATTTGGAAATTTTGGAACCAATGGTTCACTAAGCATTATCCCGACGGTTCGCTTGTTCAGGTTGAGGGAGAAAATGGAGTATATTTAATTAAAGACGGCAAACGACGGCCATTTTTATCACGTTCTGCCCTGGTCTCGCGTTTTGATCCATCAAAAATAATTCTGGTTTCTCTGAGTGATATTAACGCTTATCCAGATGGCGCGCCGATCAAGTTTGCCAACTATTCGTTGATACTATCCAATGAAACTGGCCGGGTATATCTGATTGACGGGGATCAGCGCCGATATATTGAGTCGCCTGATGTTTTTCGTGAAATTGGCTTCAACCCTGAAGAGATTATTAAAGCCAGTGAATCTGAATTATCGGCCTATAGCTTCGGTCCAAATATAAATATGCGCAGTATCTACCCAACCGGAGTTTTATTGCAGTCCAAAGAAACCGGCGGAATATCTTATGTGGAGAACGGAGTCAGACAATCAATCTGGTCAAAAGAAATTCTTAAAAACAGATTTGCTACCCGCAAGCCCGTGGTGGTAGAACAAAGCGAGATTGATCAGTATCCGCAGGGTGATCCTATAACTTTCAAAGATGGAGAATTAATCACTTCGCCTGGAATGCATGGTGTTTATTTTGTTAATAATGGCATACGCCATGGCATTGCCAGCAAGGAAACATTCGATGCTCTGGGATTTCAATGGAAAAACATCATTTGGACTACCGATAAAGCCGTTTTAATCCATCTTGAAGGTGACCCTATAGACATTAATCAACAATAACTTATGCTAGTCTTCAGCGCCTTAACCCCGCATCCGCCATTAATTGTCCCGGAAATCGGTAAAGAAAATCTGAAATTTGTGGAAAAAACCGTTAAAGCAATGCAAAAACTGGCGGAAGAGCTTTATGCCTCCAAGCCGGAGACAATTATTACGATTTCTCCGCACGGTCAGATTATACCTGAAGCTTTTAGCATAAATATGTCGCCAAAATTTGAAATTAATTTCAATGATTTCGGCGATTTGTCAATAAAAATCCCGCTGAATGGAGATATAGGCTTGATACATCATTATAAAGAAATTTTGGAAACAAAAATTCCGGTTGTGCTGACACACCAGGAAAAACTTGACCATGGCGTTGGCGTCCCGCTGTATTATTTGACTAAATTATTTGATAGTAATAAAATAAAAATCGTACCCATTTCCTATTCCCTGCTCGACTATCAGGCACATTACGATTTAGGACGTAAGCTTCAGGAAGATATTATCAATGATACAAAGAGAATTGCCGTAATCGCCTCCGGAGACATGTCTCATCGTCTGACAACCGATGCTCCGGCCGGATACTCCCATTGGGCAAAAAAATTCGACGAAACGATAATTGAAAAAATAAAATCTAGAGATCACAACGGCATAAAATCTCTGGATGAAGATTTTATAGATGAAGCCGGTGAATGCGGCTTACGCTCACTGATAATTTTACTGGGCATTTTGAACACCACGGAATATACTCCGGAAATCCTGTCTTATGAAGGGCCGTTTGGTGTAGGATATTTAGTAGTGAATTTCCAGCTTCCAAGATAATTATTAATATTTAATAAAAATTATGAAAAAGAAGTTTCTGTTTATTGCTGTGTTTACCATTTTGGGTTTTTTGCTATTGCAAATACCCTTTACTAATATCGTAGGCTCAGGCCAGAAATTCAGCTTATTTGATTTTTTTGCGCCTGCTATCGGCATGTTTCTAGCTTCAATCTGGGGCGCAATAGCTGTCATAGCCGTTAAATTTACTAATGCACTTATAACTCACCAAACTCTCGATTTTATTACTATCGTTCGTTTCTTCCCGTTGGCTTTTGCAGCTTTTTATTTAGGGCTTAGGAAAAAGAGGGGCCTCATCGCCATCGTGCCGATTATCTGCATAATACTTTTTAATTTGCACCCAAACGGCCGTGGCGCCTGGTTTTTTTCACTTTACTGGCTGATACCAGTGGCCACTCTATTTATAAAAAGGAGCCTGGTCTTTAACAGTTTAGGCGCTACTTTCACGGCGCACGCTGTCGGTTCGGTCGCCTTTTTATATGCGTTTAACCTGCCGTCTGAAGTATGGATAGCTCTAATTCCGGTAGTCTTCCTGGAAAGGGTAATGTTTACCGGCGGTATTGCTTTAAGCTATGTTTCGGTGAATTCTCTGGTCAGTTTACTGGCTAAGCTATTTTCCAGTCAAACATTGTCGAAGTTAGTAAAACCGGAATACACTATTTCAAAAAAATTACTTTCAAACCTGTAAAATACATTTATTTTGAAAAAGCCGCTAATTACGGCTTTTTCTATTTGTGCTAATAATGCTAAAATAAGGCCATGGACACTTATACAAATTTGGCAATAAGCTCGATCAGGCATTATTTAACAAATGGGAAGATGCTGGCATGCCCGCATAATTTACCTGAAGTTTTTTTGAATAAACAAGCGGGAGTATTTGTATCATTACACAATAAATCGGATAATTCCCTGCGCGGATGTATCGGAACTTTCCGGCCTACTGAGCCAAATATGGCCGCAGAAATAATCAATAATGCAGTTTCGGCTGCCTTCAGTGATCCGCGTTTCCCTCCCCTGGCCAAAGATGAGCTGGAAAATCTAGATATTAACGTCGACGTTTTAAGCAGTCCTGAAAAAATTCTTACATTAGAAAATCACGATCCTGAAAAATACGGATTAATTGTCAGGTCCGACTCCAGACACACGGGTTTACTGCTGCCCGATATCGGTGTTGAAACCGCAGAAGAGCAGTTTCTGATCTGCTGCGAAAAAGGCAATATTGATCCTAGCGATAAAAAAATCGAGCTATTCAGATTTACCGTGGAAAGGCACAAATGATTTCGTTCTAAGTAAATTAACTGCTAATAAATGTACGCAGAAATTATCTTATCACGGCGCTTCCCAAAATACATGGGAGTATTTGACTACCAAATTCCCGAACGCCTGGCTAAAACAATGAAAGTCGGCTATCTGGTATCAATCCCCTTCAGAAAGACCCTTATCGAAGGCGTGGTTATCAGATTAAAACAAACCGCTATCGCCGGTAAAAAAATAAAAGAGGTGGCCGATATCATCCAGGAAGATCCAATATTGACCAATGAACAAATCATACTGGCTGAATGGCTTTCCAGATATTATTTTGTTTCAACTGGCACAGTTATAAAAATGATGCTCCCGGCTATTCCAAAAAGGAAATTAAAAACGGTTGTTTATGATATCGGAAGCTCTTGGCAGCCTGATCTAGCGCCAGAATTAAAAGATTTTCTAAAAAAAGTCACGGATGCAGATGATAAGAATTTTCTATTTTGGCCGGCATCCGGTGAGCAATATACTCAAATGTTATATTGGTGTATAAAAAAAATAGCCGGAACAATTTTATTAATTTGCCCAAAAATTAATGATATATACAGATATTCAAACATGCTTCCAGCCCGGGTAAAGGGAAAAACAGCAATTTTCCATAGTCAGCTTAGTAACAATGAATTTTACTATAATTACAATCAAACTCTGACTGGCCAGGTAAAACTGATAATCGGAACGAAACTGGCGCTTTTTGCGCCGGTAAAAAATCCTGATCTTATAATTCTCGATCAGGAAGAAAATCAAAATCATAAACAGGCTGATCAAAATCCCAGATTTGATGCGCGTCTGGTAGCAGAGCAATTATCTGAGATTTATCAATGCAAACTACTTAAATTAAGCTGCGCTCCTACAGTCAGTACATTTGAGCAGTACAAAAAAAAGGGGGTTATTACCTGCCATCCAAAAAACCAGGGAAAAACGGTGGAGATAATTAATTTAAAAAATGAACGTAAAAAAGGCAATTACCAGCAACTTTCGGAAGATTTAATAGAAGCTGTCAATCAAAATTTAAAAAACCGCAAAAAAATATTTCTTTTCATAAATAAAAAAGGGAGTTCTTCAACAGTGTTATGCCGGGATTGCGGCGAAGTTTTGAAATGCTCTGATTGCCAGCTGCCTTTTGCTTTTCACCAGCATGAAAATTTTTTATTTTGTCACAGCTGCAATAGAAAGGCTGATCTGCCTCCTTTTTGCAAAAAATGTTCCGGAATAATTTTTAAATTTATCGGCAGCGGTACGCAGAAAGTCGAGCATGAGGTAAAAAAATGCTGGCCTGACAAAAAAATATTCAGGCTTGATAAAGATACGGAAAAAATTAACATCCCAAATAATTTTGAAATAATCATCGGCACAGAAATGGCCTTTGATATTCTAGACTGGGAAACTATCTCACTGGCCGGTATCATTTCGGCTGACTCATTCCTTTATTTGCCTGATTTTATGGCTGCAGAAAAAACCTGGCAAATGCTTTCTAAAATTAAATATTTATGCCAGGGCAGGATAATATTACAAACATATAATCCGGATCATTTGGCAATTAATTCTTTAAATGATGGCCGTTACGATAAATTTTACGAACGAGAGCTTCATGAAAGGCTTGAGTACCATTATCCCCCATTTTGCAGATTGATAAAGTTCACTTACAAAAATGCCGATAAGCAGGCTTGCCTGAATGAAGTAAAACAAACATATAATAAATTGAGGGTTATTATAAAGGATATTTCCATTATTACCCCTTTAAAACCCTATACTGGCGGAAAGTGGCAGATGTATCTGGTTGTTAAATTTTTCCATGATTTTGAAAAGACCGGCCTGCGTTCATTAATAGCAAAAATACCAAATGACTGGCAAATTGACCGCGACCCGATAAGTCTATTGTAAAAAAAATATACCAGACTTTTCACTATATAATAAATTTAACGGACATTTTTGAACTAACCTAAATATCTCCAGTATCAATATTACATTCATTGAAATTAAGATAAACATATAGTATAATATTTACACTATATAAAAATATATGCCAATAATTGATATAATTACTCTTCCCAATCCTATTCTCAGAAAAAAGGCTGTTGATGTTAAGCTGGAGGAAATACCTGGATTAAAAAAATTCATTTCCAGCATGGAAAAAACTATGCTGCAAAAAGACGGCATCGGCCTCGCGGCTAATCAGGTTAATTCTTTGAAACGGATAATTACCATTAATACAAAAGATGGCCCACTTTGCCTGATTAACCCAAAAATTTATTATAAATCGTTCAAAAAAGAAGATGGCGAGGAAGGCTGCTTGTCTATTCCTGGCATTTTTGGCTACGTTAAGAGACATTTAAGCCTGCGCTTGTATGCATACGACAAGAACGGCCAGAAAATAAAAATCAAGGCAAAAGGATTATTAGCCAGAGTTATGCAGCACGAAGTTGACCATTTGAATGGTATCCTGTTTATTGACCGAGCAAAAAAATATTCAAAAGGGAAAAAGCCCGATGATACAAAAAGTTTATAACACAATATTTTTTGGTACCCCAGATTTCGCCGTACCAGTTTTGGGGATTCTAAATTCATTAAAAGAAATAAATATAATTTTAGTTGTTACGCAGCCCGACAAGCCGGTTGGGAAAAAACAAATAATGACCGCCCCGCCAATAAAAATTTTTTCTGAAAAAAATAAATTAAAAGTCATTCAGCCAAAGGAAATAAAAAGCGAAAAAATCAGATTAAAACTCCAAGAATTAAAGCCTGATCTGGCTATAGTGGCTGCCTATGGTAAAATAATACCGACTGGACTTTTGAAAATTCCTGAACATGGATGGCTAAATATTCATGCTTCGCTGCTGCCAAAATACCGCGGCGCTTCTCCAATTCAATCTGCCATTTTGGCCGGCGAAAAAATTTCCGGTGTGACTTTAATGAAAATTGACAGTGGGCTTGATACTGGAATGATAATTTCCCAAAAAACTACGGAAATCAGCCCGTCTGATAATTTTCAAACCTTACATGATAAATTAAGCCGGCTAGGCACGGAGATTATCAAAGAAAATTTGATTGACTATCTGGATCAAAAAATTGAACCCAGACCCCAGAATAATAGTCAGGCTACCGTAACTAAAATAATCAGCCGGCAGGATGGCAGGATTAACTGGCAAAAATCTGCTAGCTACATTGAACGGCAGATCAGAGCTTATAATCCATGGCCAGGCGCTTATTGTATTTGGCCCGTTAGCATAATTAAATCTAATAAAAATTTAGTAAAAAAAATCCGCGTAAAAGTATTGTCAGCTGAAAAATCAAAAAACGAAATTAAACTTACGCCGGGCTATACTCAAAAAGACGGCCATTCAATAATTGCCGGCTGTGGCCAGGGAAACTTACAGCTGAATAAATTACAGCTTGAGGGAAAGAAACCCCTGGAAATAAATGAATTTATGCGTGGGTATCCGGGTTTTACGGACGCGCATCTGGAATAACCAATTTTTTTCTCATCTTTTCCGTAACGCTAAACCCTAAATATTTCCCCAGCATCAGCTTGGTCTGTGCATCCGTAGCGGGTATTGAGCCGAATAAAATCAAGGTTACAGGAACAAAAAGCCATTGGAGTACCATTATTATCAGTTTCCAGGCCGGATAACCGGGCGGCCTTGGCGGTAGCATAGTCATGCTGACTACCGCCTGCAGCACCAGCCCAAACATACCAATCATCATTATCCATTTTAAAATAAATGGCGCGATTTGAGCTACTACGCTGCTATAACCGTGAAAATTAGCAACCCAAATTGGCAGATAGCCAAGAATTAATATTAATATTGGAGCCGTGGCCCACGAATAAACGCCCTCTGTCTGGTTAAATATGTATCTGATCTTTTTGACCAGCGAAATTTTCTTATTACGCCCGAAATTCCAGATCATATACGGAAAATTTTCTACTCCATAGGCCCAGCGCCGCTGCTGAATATACTGCGCTTTTATTGTTTGCCAAAAAGTTTTTCCAACTACCACATCCATTGAAACAGGGATATACATGGGTACGACTTCATAATCACCATCATATTCCATAATGCACTGAAGGCAGATTCTCGAATCTTCAGTGACTATATCATTTTGCCAAAAATCAACTTCTACAAGTGCTTTGAAGCTCATACTGTGCGATGAAAATGTAAATAATCTTTCCGGACGGGATTGATCGGTCATCAGCCAAAAACTCGTACTATAGGAAATTACGCGGGTAATCGGTGGTGCTTCCCAAATATTATTGTTAAACATGGCCAGAGGCTGGAAACTGGCATGCGTAGGATTCGGATGGGTTAAATACTTATAAGTTAAATGAGAAAAATACTCCGGATGCACAATAGTATCAGAATCAAATGAAGAAACAATTACTTTTTCATACGGTATTTTCTGCTCATCTATGAATTCTTTGGCACGGCGACCGGCCCAGGCGGAATTCGAGCCTTTCCCTGGTATTTCGCCAGCCAAATTGGCGGGGTGTAAAGTTACTAAAAACTTATAGAAAACACTGCCAAATTTCTTGTTTAAGACGCTGGAAATATTAGAAAAATTAGCGCTATCTTTCTCTTCACCGGCTAAAATTACAATAAATTTATTTTGTGGATAGTGACTGTTTACTAATGACCTCAAAGATCCCTCTAAAACTTCAAGGGGTTCCTTATAAGTAGGTAAAATTATCAAGTGGTAATAAGAATCCCAATTTGGCAATATTTTTACTTTTGGCAGCCATTTAATGCTGACTGCCTTACGATAGCGGAAATACGAGATGAGCATGAAAACGGCCATATACATGATGCGTAAAAGCCAATATAGATCAAAAATGATAATAAAATAAATAACACCAATAGGTAAAATAAATGAAAAAAATATCGCTCCAATAAAAGTAACCCATACAATTAGTCCGGGTATTATTTCCAAAATTCGATATTTTCTATAATCGGATATTCGCATTAATATATAATCACTACTTTTTGCCAGGCATCAACAGCGTTTAATTAATTGCTATTCTATTATGATCCTGCCTTTATTTTTTGGATTCAAGGCGTCATGATAGCGCCAATCTCCCGGCAAAGAAAAGGAAAATGAAAAATATTCGCCTTTATTTAATTTACTGGTGGCTATTGATGGCAAATAACGAGCCTGATTTGCTTCAGAAACTACCTGCATGGGTTTCGAATCTTCATTTTTCCAGGTTACAGACTGTCCAGTCTTGATCACGAGTAATCCCGGGGTAAATTTACCATTTAAATTAATTATATTGTTTCCATGCACGCTCAGCAATAAACCATTTGATTCTTTGCTGAAATTTCTTGATAAACCCTCGCCTTCTATAAAATACCAGGCTAATAAAATCACAACCGATGAAGTTAAAACTAAAATTAAGGCAAATAATAAGCTCTGAGAAATTTTTTTATAATTCATAATTTTAACTTAATTGACGAAACGAAATATTCTTATAATTTAATTTTGCATTTTTTGGCAATAAACCGTGTTTTGCGCCGATTTTCTTGACCACAGAAGAAGAATTATTGCAGGCTAAAACTATGGCTTTTTTAATATCACCCCGAAATTTTATGTAACCTGCCAGAAAACCCGATCCAAAAGCATCGCCAGCGCCAGTGGTATCAGCAGCTTTTACCGGCTTAATATTGATCCGATATAATGATTCTTTATTTTTTAGCCAGGAGCCTTTATTACCTTCCGTAATAATGACGAGATTCGGACATAACTTACCTAAATCTTTTATCAATGAAATAGGATTTATATTCTTTTTGACAATCATCGCTTCCTCGTGGTTTAAGATTAAAACGTCAGCAAATCTGAAAATCTTTGAGAGCCTGCCTTTTCCTTTTTGAATTTCCAGCTTGCCGGGATTTAATACGACTTTTATGCCATTATTATGAGCAAATACAATTATTTTTTCTAAAACAGCCAAGCTTCCCGCCAGGGAAGTAATATATAGCCATCTGGTTTTTTTCAATTTACTAAAATCAATATCCCGCAAGGAAAAATTATGAGCCGCACCGCGATAGACTAATATCGTCCTTTCCCCGTTTTTTGCCAGAAAGACTACAGAACGAGCGGTTGGAAGCTTTTTATCAATTACCAGCAAATTACCGATATTATTTTTTTTCAAAAAATTTATCACTTCCAAACCAGCGCCATCCTGGCCAACACGCGAAAGACAGCCGACCTTAAACCCTAGATTTTTTAAAGTATAGGCATTATTGGTTGCTCCTCCGCCGATTTCAAACAGGATATCATCCAGTTCAATTTTAGTGCCAAAAGCAAAACATTCCATCTCGCCAGTTGCTGATTCTTCATTGCTGGAAACTTTAAACTTTTTACTGAAAACATATACATCCTGGAAGGCTGAACCAATAGTTATTACATCGTACATATATTATTATTGATGATTAGCGTCAGTTACTTAATCCGCGATTACCATTTTTAAAATCTTTCAGATAAGCATTTAAAAAATGAATTGTTTTTATTTTTTGCAGTTCTTTTAATGTTACCCAGCGATAATCACGATGATCCCTGCTCAATCTTATTTTTCCCGATACATAATGACATAAAAATATCAGCTGGAAATGGTGGCTATTCAACAATTTTGGCCTGTTACCATATACGAAAAGCAGCTTTTTTTGCCTTACTTTGATGCCTGTCTCTTCCATAACTTCCCGGTACAAAGCGTGCAGAATTTCTTCTTTAAAATTTATTACGCCGCCGGGTATATCCCATGCCATTGGCATGTATTTTTCCCCGGCTGCCCTCTGAAGTATCAAATATTTACTGCCTTTTTTTATCAGGGCGTGAGCAGCGGCTGCTATCCAGCGTTTACTCATATATCGACAATTAATTTTATTATTTAGGTATCTTCTCCCAATCGTCCAAAAACTTCTTTATCCCTTTATCAGTCAAATCGTGCCGAAACATCTGAACTATAACATTGAAAGGAATCGTAGCAATATCCGCTCCAGCCAGCGCACATTCTTCTACGTGCCTGACGTTCCTGACAGAAGCCGCTAAAATATATGATTTAATTTCGTATGTTTTGAAAATTTGCACTGTTTCTTTTACCACGTCAATTCCGCTTTTTCCGGTGTCATCCAGCCGTCCCATAAATATACTTATGAAAGTTGCGCCAGCCCTGGCGGCCAGAATAGCCTGAGCTGGACTGAACACCAGAGTAACGTTGGTGCGGATCCCTCTGGCTTCCAGAATTCTAACAGCATTTAAGCCTTCGTCTGTCATAGGCACCTTGACCACGACATTTTTTGCCAGCTTTGATACCGTTTTGGCTTCTTCAACCATTTCATCAGCATTGACAGAAACAAGCTCTATGCTTACTGGCTTATCTTTTATTAATTCTAAAATATCATGAACCACTTCACCTAGCTTACGGTCAGATTTATTCAATAATGTTGGATTAGTTGTAACTCCATCAATCAGCCCTCGCTCTTCTGCCCATTCAATTTCCTTTAATATTGCGGAATCAATAAATAATTTCATCTTTATAAAAATTAATAATCTGCAGGTGAATATCCAATATCAATTATTGAGCATTTTAATAATATTTTTAATCCAAGCATTTCGGCTTTTTCAACTATTTCTTTACTCTCAGTACCCGGATTAAAAAAAATTTCCTTAGCGTTTTTCTGCGATATTTCATTTAATATTTGCACTCCTATTTCCGGTGGTAAATAGACGCTAACGCGATCTAGCACCACCGGGATGTCCAAAACGCTTTTAAATGCTCTTAAACCTTCAATCACGCTTTGGCTGGGATTAACAGGATAAACTTCCCACCCGGCATTACGATAAGCTCTCAACGCCTTATTGCCAAATTTGTTTCTGTCCATTGAGGCTCCGATTATAGCGATTTTTTTCTTCATAGATAGATCTATTATAGCATAAAATCAGTAGTTCTTAAAATGTTATCTGCACTCCCTGGCTTTCAGACTAAAGAGACAGCCACAGTAATTTTGTCTATAAAAACACATATTCCTACTGATAACCATAGCTTTCTTAAAACCGTCATTTTTCTTAAAATCTGCTGATAAATACTTAATATCGTATTTGCACCCCAACTCATTGCCCAGCATATTCAGCCTAACGGCATCTTTGTGAGGACTAATCGATAAATCCGTGGTATAAATAAAAAAATCATGCTTACTTGCATAATCAGCGGTTTTTTCCAGACGCATACGATAACAAATGGTACAGCGCTCCCCTTTTTCCGGATCTTTTTCGTGGCCCTTTATCAGTTCAAACCAATTTTTCTGGTCCGGTTTTTCTATCACTAAAGGTATGCTATTTTCATCGCAATAGGACTTAACTTCATTAAGGCGAATTGCATATTCCTTGGCAGGATAAATATTTGGATTATAAAAAAAGGCAATCACCTCATAATTTTTTTGAAGAGCCTCAATAACATACGCGGCACAAGTCGCACAACAAATATGCAATAACAATTTTTCTTTAACAATTTTTTTCATAACTAATCAACAAAAAAAAGCCAATCATGGTCGATACTATAATTTAAAATCGGCATTTTACTGCCAAACTACTGACTTCTTTCATAAATTGGCAACAAAACCGTAACTTCCGTACCGGTTCCTTCTATGCTGTCTACGTATATTTCTCCGTTCATCATTTTTACCAATTCACGCGTAATCCACAATCCTAGGCCAGTACCGGATATTTTATCAGTTTGAACACTTTTTACCCTGTAAAACTTTTCAAAAAGGCGTTCACGATCTTTAGCGGACATGCCAATGCCGGTGTCTGTAACTTTAATTTTTATGCATCTTTCCCTGGCATGACTGACTTCAGCAGATATTATTATTTGCCCTCTGACCGTATATTTTATGGCATTACTCACGAGATTAACCAGAACCTGCCTGAATTTTCCTTCATCAGCGTATATTTGAGGCAAATCAGACTCAATACTTGCTTTCAAAAGAAGCTCCTTTTTATCAGCTTCGTGTTCAAATGATTTTACGACATTTTCAATAATAATTGACGGTACCAGTGCCTGTAAAGTTAATTTTATTCTCCCCTGTTCAATTCTGGAGACATCCAATAAGTCGCCGATCAGATCATTCAAATTATTGCTCTGTTTCAAAACGATACGCAGCTTTTCTTCTGCTTCTTTTGGCAGGTCGCCAAAGGCTTTATCCAGGATCATCTGCACGTAGCCCCTAATGCCGGTTATCGGTGCCCTTAATTCATGCGAAGTCATAGAGATAAATTCATCTTTCATTTCATCGACCTCTTTTAGCTTGCGGAATAAAACTGCGTAATGGAACAATCGCGTATTGTTCGCCAATAATAACACTATGATAACTATGGTCGCTACCAGAATTATAAGCGAGCGATTGACATTCTGAGCTGCCAAATCATCAATAACTCTCGAGGACATTTTAACTGAGGCAATGCCTACTTTTTCGTTTTGCGAGTTTAAGATCGGCTTGGCGACTACCCAAAATCTTTCATTGCTGCGCTGAGTTTGGTCTTCGGTAGAAAGCGCCTTGGAAGTCGTCGAATAAGCTATAGCCTCACCAGTACGCCAGGCCAAAGAATTGTAAATGTATTTGGAAACTTTCCCAATAGCTTCTTTGTCCAGGCTGGCTATAATTTTAAAATCTTCATCTAATGGCACCAGTACGTCCAGACTGTAAATCTCTTCATTACGTGCGACCGTACTTTCAACTTTATTTTGAAGCAGCGTTGGTTTGTCGAGTATTTCACTCAGATCCATGCTAAACAGGCCATTGGCCAGGGAAGCCTTGCGCTGTAATTCCACGTCCATGACATTCTCGGTATTTTTAATGAATATGACCGTATTAATTACCAAAGCAGCCGGCACTAAAACAAGTAGTATGATGCCATAAACAAACTGAAAATTATTCAGCAAAAAATCTATTTTTTTTCCTCCAAATAGTTTCATTATTTTAGCGTCTTCCTTCTGCCTACCAGGTAAGCTACCAACAATAATCCCAGCGCAGCGGCGACTAGAGCCAGAGCCAACCATAAATATGTATTTACAGTTTCAGTAGTTTCAGACTGGACATTTACGTCTCCTCTGAAATATTCTTCCTCACTGACAGCTTCAGCCCGTTTGACGAAAAATGTAAGCGGTGAACTTTTTTCCTGAATTTTTCCGGTATCATCCGTAATAGTTACATATACTTCATGCTGGCCATCAGCTAAATTCTTGTCCAGAGAATAGGTAAAATTACCGCTGGCGTCAGTCTTCGTGACGACTACAATCGGCGATGAATAAATATACAACCTCAAATAGGTATTTGGTGGACCTTGACCCTGAAAAACAACCTTGTTTTGTCCAATTTTTTCAGAAACGTTGGAAATTTTTACTATCTCCAATTCGTCAGGTTTTTCAGTTCCCGTTAGCTTCGGCTCCTCCAGAGCTATTTTTTGCAGAGTGTTTTTGATTTCAGTTGCCTTATCCTGGCTTATTTTTCCTTCAACTACCAATTGATCATAAGAACCCTCGCCCACAGGGTTACTATTGCCAATGACTTCCTCAAAATCATTTATTGAATCATTGTCAGTGTCGGGATTATTAATATTGGTTCCAAGCTCTTTTTCCATATTATCGGATACGCCTTCATTGTCAGTGTCTTTATTTACATCAGGCTCGGTGCTCTCTGGAGGCGCAACTATCTGTTCAAAACTCTTATTGTCAATTTCTACATCAACCTTATTGCTGATTGCTACGTAATCATTTGGTCCGGAAACGCGTGCATAAAGCTTATAATTACCATTTGGAGTTTGCGTCGTATCCCAAGAACGCTCCCATATAGTTTGGTTTGTTTCTAACGGATAACCCTTGCCAATCAATACATTGATATTGGCTCCAGTACCATCATCCTTATCCAAATAAAAATCCAATGATTTTGTGCTTCCGGCAATTTTTGAAGTTAAAGTTATTGTTCCGTAAATTTTATCCCCCTTCTGTGGAATTGTCATGATCGCAGTCGGCGGAGTAGTGGAGTCTGTATCAGCGTTTGAACAAAACTGCGTTAATTGCGGGCTAATGCAATAATTTTTTGGTGCACATTCCCTTGTCTGCTGGCCCAGGTTACAGGCAGACCAAATGCCGCAATTCCAAATTTTTTCGCAATTATCTCCAGTTGTACAAGTACGCGTAATATCAGGTTCCTCGCAATAATTTAGATCCTTACAATTTCTCGTCTGCTGCCCGTTAGCCGGACAAACTTCAGGCGTCCAGGCATCGCAGTCTGGTTGAGACACGCAAGTAGCATCAACCTGAGAATCGCAGGCCATGTCATACGGCGCGGATGGCCTAGTTGTAATATTATCGCAACCTCTGCCATCCCTGCCTCCACGGTCAAACCATTCGCAATGCCTTAAGCTATTCGTACAATCACCGCATTCTAATTGCCAATTTGAAATACAAGAGGCAGGTTGAGGCCCAGGCAGAAAAAATGGGCCAAATAATGGATTATTATCGTCATTTCCTTCACATCTATTAGGTGTATTTATAGTATTGCATTCTCCGGAAATACAGCCTGCATCACTGGTGCATTGCTGTCCTCCGTTTGGAGTGGTAAAATCATTTGTTAATAAAATTGCCGAATAAGCGCCATTAGCCCTTACTTGCAACCAAATTTCTTCAAAGGAGGAAAAATTAGTAAAATCGCAAGTGCCCTCCCATACCCTGAAACTGACATTCTGACCATTGTAATTATATGTATAATTTTCACTTTCCGGGAGCAAAATAAATCCGTTATTTCCGCAGTCAACCCAGCCCCAATCATTTTCAGGTGCCTTATCATGATTACCGTATGCTCTTAAATACACCTGCGTGCAAGACGTATGCGGGTCAACACCTACTCTGACTGTTCTTAAACCAGAAATATGGGCATTTTGCTCCGGAGTAGGCATAACCACGAAACATCCTCCCGGTGGGCATAATGGAGGCGGATAAACACCTTCCTCATTCTGAATTCCGCAGGGATTGTTGGGATCAGTTCCCTGTGGTAGTTCCGGGTTGCTTTGAGTAATTTCGTAGCCAAGTACTCGGCCGGCAGTTTTCATGTCAAATGGACCATAAGAAATCAAAAGATCGTTTTCAGTATTAAACAAAACTGTATCATATTCGGTAAAATCGGCTTGCTGCTGTAACTGTTCTAATGTTTCAAAGCTCTCAGAAATATCATAAAATTCGCTGGCATCGCCGGTTACATTGCATGAACTTAAATCAAAGTTGGTTGAGTCTCCTTCTTCATTAATTACTAGTTCTTTTATTGGAGCTTGAATAGCCTTTGCACCTAGTAAAACATCCGTAGAGACTAAAAAAATCAGCAATAAAAAAATACCTATTCCAAAAACTATGGCAATAAGTAAATTAATTGGCCTGTTTTTCATATATTTTCTTTTAATATAATTAATTTATTTATAAATTAATGTATTTATTAAAACCCCCATGAACAAGCCATTCAAAAACAAAAATGTATTAAACCAAATATATGATACAATATTTTTCAAAAAAAGTCAAAAAACCGCAAATAAGTGACTTCTTATACATACTTCTTCCGCTAATCATTATAGGAAGTGCCAATTACTACCATTGTTTGGCCATCGTCAGTACCTATAGAAATAGTAGTAGTTCGGTTATCCTTCGTCGCACCGATTGAGGCGCCATCTTCTACTGTCAAAGACATACTAATAGTCCAGCCGTCTTCTGCCAGTTTTGATTCATAGTCGGCCTTCGTATCACTAATTGAATGAGATGTCGTTATCGAAACGGTATAACCCTGATTTTCATTTGTGGACATAGCCGATTTTAAAGTACCATCGATGACATAAACATCTGACGGGAACCCACTTGGCAAGCTGACATTTTCTCCGGTTTGCAGGGAACCGGTATTAGTATTTACTCTCACGGTATTGCCATCAATATCAACATCTGCATGATCACCGACAGCCGTTTCAATCGCTTTTTCTGCAGTTTTTTCACCGCAACCGCTAATAAATAACAAAGCGATAAAAGCCAAAGGGACCATGGTCACTAAAATAATTTTTTTCATAGTTTTTACTAATATTTAATATATTTAAATTTGCCTAATATACGGTAATAATAACCAATTTTATAATTTTTATCAATCATCATTTTTTTATAGCCGATACGGTTAATAAAAATGTCACTTAATGACTATTAATTAGCTTGAAAAATGTGATAAAATATGATAAAATATATTGATAAATGACATATATATCGAATATTTCAATTTGTTAAAAAATAAAAATACTATCAAAGTAGGAGCGGGACTTCTCATCTACTTTTGTTTTGCCTTGCTTTTTATTATACCTTCGCAGAATTTTGAAAAGCCGGATGGTATTATAGCCGGTACTGATAGTATCGGAGTAACTGAATGCGGCTGCCTGAACCAGGCAAACACGGAATATATATTGCAGAACGACGTAAATTCTGACGGGTCATGCTTTACTCTAGCAGGCACAAACAGCATTCTCGACCTTAATGGCCATACTGTAACCTACGACAACGCATCCCCAATAACGGTTTCCAATGGAAGTTTTGAAAATGGAACCGGAGTTGCTGCGACTGACTGGGATTTTAGCGCTGGTGAAAATATTGAACGATTCGCCGGCAGCTATATAAATCCCGTCGAAGTATATGAAGGGTCATATGGCTTAAAATTTACTCTTCCTGCAGCTGATCAATATATCCGCTCAACCGAAACCGTCACCTTAGACGCCAACACTACTTATAGCATCAGCGCCAGCATGTACAATCATGCTAGTGACAATGCGTCAATATACGTTAAGCTTGTAGGAACTGCAGTCCAGGCAACTCGTAGTGGCAAAACTTGGCGCGGATTTTCATATACAGCCGCACAAATTACAACTGGCGCGATCCCCGAAACATACACTATTGAAGTCGGAATAACCGGTGCGGGCGCTGAACCCGCGGGTACCGTTTATCTTGATGACGTCCAAGTACTGCGCTACCGTACAGCAGGAGTAGCCCAGGGAGCTGCCAGCTGGATGTCAACAAAACCATTGGATCTTCCATGTTACGGTGGTGCCAATGGTTCAGTTGTAAAAAACGGCACTATTATTCAAGGTAATGCCGGCAGTGATCGGGGCTATGCCGTTTATATTGGTGCAAATAGCGTTGAGACTAATAATCTAAACATAAACGTACATAGCACAAATGCCCGTGCTATTTCTTCTGATCAAGAAGCGAAACCTCTGCTAATCCACGACAATGTTATTACTAATAGCGTAGTAACCATCGGCCGACGTGAGGGTTTTGATGGGGTCTCAATTTATTCAAATCGTCCCAATGCCACAAAAATTTATAACAATACTATTGATGGCGGTGCGCAGAATGGAATCGTTCTCGAAGATTTTCGCGGTCTCACTACACCAAATGAAATTTACGGAAATACCATTTCTCTTACAGCCAGCCGGACAAATGATTTTGCCATTAATTTATGGTCAGATAACAGCACAAGCGTTCATGATAATGTAATCGACTGTACTCAGGGTACGGACGGATGCCGGGGAATCTTTACTGGAGGCGGAGCGACCGGGACTGAGATTATAAACAACACGGTTAGCGTCCGCGAAGTAGACCGTAACCAGGAATATGACGGGTGTACCAGTGCATACGGCATTCAGATTGAATACGCCTCAAACGTTGAAGTCAGTGGCAATACAATCACGGCTGTCGCGGACGAATGTGATGGATACGCTTTTCGGACAAATCCGGTCGATGAAGGATCCGGCATCACCGGCACTAATAACAATATTCATGATAATACTTTCATCGGGGTAAAACGCAACGGAACAAGCAAAGTAGCTTCCGCTAATTTTATTACAGACATTCAGGATCTGGATGTACTCACCTATCTCCGAAACACAGTAATTTCTGACCAATACTGGTTTTATTTTACCGCCAATACTTCAAATATTCCGATGATCTCGACAAATTTCGACATTGGCACTAACCCAACATCGCCATACACCCCACTCTTTTCATACAATCCTGCCCCGCCTGGCCCATCCACGGTTGACGTACAGTTCATAGATAACTCGTACGAAGATACTGACGCAGAAAACGCGTTTGAAACTTCAAGCTTTGTCTGCTCTGGGTCAATTTATGCATGTGCCATTGGTGGCGGCAGTGCGGTTGATAAATACGCCTCTTTCTACTACAGCTGGTACCTGACTGCTACTGTGAGAGGCAATGACAATAATCCAATTTCCGGAGCGACCGTCACAGCCGTAGACAGTTTAGGTACTACCCGTTTTACAGGTACAACGGATGTGAATGGAGTGATTACTGCTGCCTTGCCGCAGTGGTATAACGATGCGAGCGTATTAACGCAATATAATGGGTATACTATTAATGCCAGCGCAAATGGCCAGAATGCTTCAAGCGGCGTTACGATGGATGCTTCAAAAGCCTTAACTATTAATCTTAACACCACTGGCATAGCCGATGTAACCGCGCCAACAATTTCCGATGTGGGGGTAGGAAGCCCAGGCCAGACCAGCGCCACCGTGAATTGGACAACCAATGAACCAGCTGATAGCCAGGTGGAATATGGCCTGACTGCGTCTTATGGTTCATCAACTACACTTAGCGAAACCCTGACAACCTCACACAGTCAAGATTTAAGCGGGCTGACCGCTGGGACCCTTTACCACTATAGAGTTAAATCCAGTGATACGGCTGAAAATCCTGCTACCTCCGGCGATTATACTTTTACCACGGCGGCTGTACCGGATACTACACCCCCAACGATTTCGGCAGTAACGGCAACAAGCATAACCACGGCCGGTGCAACCATCACCTGGACAACAAATGAAAGCTCAGACAGCCAAATTGAGTACGGGACAACAACCGGATACGGATCACAAACTACAATTAACGCGAGCTTAGTGACATCGCATAGCCAAGCATTATCCGGACTGGTTTCAAGCACTCTCTATCACTACCGTGTTAAATCAAAAGACAGCAGCAACAATCCAGCGAATTCCAGCGATTATACTTTTACTACCAGTACTCCGGCTGATACCACATCACCCAGCCGTGTTACAGATTTAACAGCAACCAATAATTAATTTAGCGATGCCGGAACTTAAAACAAAGGAAAAAATACTTATTGAGACTGGCCTTGGGATACTTCTCTTGACAATAATTGCCTTTGTCAGCGGGCTGGGGTTTTACGCCTTGGCGGAAAATATTGACCAAGATTCTCAGATAAATGTTGCCAGTATGTTTTATATGGCTACTGCGGATTATTCAGTGACACTGAACTGGACATCGCCCGGGGATGACGGCAGTAGTGGGACTGCAGCGCGGTATGATATCAGATATTCAACTTCAACAATATCAGAATCAAATTGGGCACTGGCCACCGCTGTCACCGGCGAACCTACTCCGCACATTACCGGTACGGCAGAAAGTATGATTGTCAGCGGATTGCAGCCCGATACTCAATATTTCTTTGGTTTAAAAACCAGGGATGAGCGAAGCAATTGGTCAGCCCTTTCTAATATTGCCACCGTTACTACACCGGCCAGCCCTATACCTAGCTGTACCGAAGACTGGACTTGTTCAGATTGGACAGCCTGTGAAAATGAAACGCAAACCAGAACCTGTACAGACCAAAATGCCTGCGGTACCAGTGAAAATAAACCTGTTTTATCGCAAACTTGCCAAGCGATTGGTGGCCCGGCTATAGATACGGTCAGCCCAAATACCACCATACTGACAAATACCAATTTAATTACCAGTACAAAATTTACTTTTTCTTGGGAAGGCCTGGATGATATTACCATAGTGGATAACCTGAATTTTTCTTATAAATATGATGACCAATCCTGGTCATCATGGTCAAGCGATAAATCCTTAAGTATCAGGCATTTAAGAAACGGTCATCATACATTTCAGGTACAAACACGCGATGAAGCCGGCAACATTGATCCCTCCCCTGCTGTGCAGGAATTTACAGTTAGATTAAACACCTTTATCGCCGCTGGAGTAGAATCCGGAGGTGGGCCAATGATCAGGCTTTTCACACCAGAAGGCCGTTTTGCCGGGCAGTTTTTTTCCTTTGAACAGTCATTTCGCGGAGGCATTTCTCTGGCTGTAGGCGATCTAGGCGACGATGGGCATGATGAAATAATTGTCGGCTCCGGACCTGGAAGAAGAAACGAAGTACGAATATTCAGAACCGACGGTTCTTTAATTACCTCATTTATGCCATTTTCAGCAAACTATAGTGAAGGTCTGAATGTTTCTTTAGCGGATGTCGATGGAGACGGCAAGGATGAGATTATTACAACACCGAAAACAGGGATAACGGAGGTAAAGGTCTTTGGTTTTAGCGGTGGTTCATTTATAGAAGTATATCCAAAATTTCTGGCTTACCCGGATAATTTCAAAGGCGGAGCAAGCATAGTCGGAGCGGATGTCGATGGAGACGGCAAGGATGAAATCCTGACGCTCCCCTACAGCGGTGGAGGACCGAACTCCCGCATTTTTGGATTGCGTAATTCTATTATTAAACCGGTTGGTTTAAGCATTATGGCTTTTGCGCCTTCCTTACGCGCCAGTTTCGCCCTGGCAGCCGGAGACCTTAATAACAACGGAAAGCAGGAAATTATCGTTGCTGTCAGGAATGCTACCGGCCCGCATATCCGGGTATTGGGCATTAACCGCCAAAAAATGCTTGATGTCTTGAGCCCCGGGTTTTTCGCCTATGGCAAAAACAGCCGTCCGGGCTTGCGCATCTCCACTGTAGATAGTGATTATGACGGTAAAGACGAAATACTGGTCAGCAAAGGCGAAGCAACCTCTCCGGTTATCTCAATTTTTTTCTATAATGGTTTCACTGCAGTCTCCAAAGGAACCATTGAAACCTTTCCGAAACCATTAAAACCGATAATTATCCACGACTCTGGAACTTACTAAAATATAAATTGTATTTAATATAAATAACTTCAAATATGCGGGACCTGGATTCTCCCGCTTTTTATTTTATATGCGGATAGCATCACGGGATCTCCCGCAAAAGCGGGATCCCGCCTTAATAGTTGATTTATTGTGGCGATGACCGCCCATCGAGGGCGGGAGAACCTGCATACTAGGCTGCACCCCGACATTCCTAGCTCCTCCTGCCGGACCTGGATTCGGACCAGGATACCAGGCTTCACCCCGACATTCGTCGGGGCAAGAAGGCCTCTTTTATTTCAATTCTCTGCTGCCGGACCTGGATTCGGACCAGGATAACAGGCTTCAAAGGCCTGTGTCCTACCATTAGACGATCCGGCAGCAGAGAATTCAATTATCAATCAAACTTGTCCTATTTACCCCGCTGAAGTGAAACGAATAGCGGGGCCATTAAACCCGGCAGCAATGTATATGAATTTTTAACTGAACTAAATTATTTACTACTGAAAAGAAGCCTATATTTCAAGACTTCCTTTTAAATTTTATTATGTTTCATCTGGAATGTCAATTTACACCCGCATATACTTGCCAATCGCAATGCTCGAACTGATAACGCTTAACAATATGGCAAAGATCAGCTGTCCCCCAATTATCTGCCAGAAATTCTGATCAAAATATGACGATAAATCAATATTATAACCCGTAAAAAAATTATCGACATGAGGCGCAACTATGCCTAATAATGGATAAAGTATGGCCAAAGTAATGACTACCGCTAAAACGGCGTAAAGAATGCTTTCAATAAGAAAAGGCGCCCTGATCAGCCAATTAGTGCCTCCGACCAGCTTCATTATCCCAATCTCCTCCCGATGGGTATAAATATTTATCCTGATGGTATTAAATATAATCAAAATGGCAATAACGACAAAAATACCGCTGACAATCAAGCCGATTCTCTGGATCCTGCTGGATAAATCCGAAAGCTTATCTATCACATCCTTATTATCGTCAAAATTCTTGTCCTGTATAAACTGATCGTAGTCGGAATTTTCCAAGACACTCAGAATTTCCGGATAATCATCAATATTTTTAGCCTTTATCCGCAAAGTTGCGCCCAAAGGATTGGCGTCCAGCTGGTTGAGTGAATCTAGGATCAGAGGCTCGTTCTTATGCTTTTCTTTGAATGCTTCCAGGGCCTCCTCCTGGGAAACATACGATACCGAGTCCACCTGAGAGAGCGCTTCTAGGCGGTATCGCACATTAAAAATATCCTGCTCAGTCGCTTCATTTTTAAAATAGACCGACACATCCACTTTCTCGTGCATCGATTCTACCGCTCTTTCGGCTACCACGCTGATACCGGCCACCAGCGTAACTGAAAATAAAGTCAGCACTAAAATTATGATGGTTACCAATGACAGCCAAAAATTGCGCAAAAATCCCTGCCAGGCGAATTTAATTGTACGATATAAGAATACAAACATAAATTATAAAATATATTTGCCAGTTTGCTGATCGGAAATAACTATTCCCTGATCAAGCGTAATTACCCGTTTGCGTAAAGAATTGACAATTTCACGATTATGAGTGACCAGCACAATCGTTGTGCCGAATTCATTAATTCTTGTTAAAAGATTTATAATTTCCTGCGAATTAATTGAATCCAGATTGCCTGTCGGTTCATCGGCTACCAAAATCTTCGGACGGTGTACCAAAGATCTGGCAATAACCGCTCGTTGCTGTTCACCGCCTGACATTTGCCTGGGGAACCTATCCATCTTCTTTTCCAGGCCGACTATTTTCAGTACCTGAGGAACGACTTTATTGATCCGGCTGATAGGAGCACCGGCCACTTCCAAACCGAATGCGACATTTTCAAAAATAGTTTTTCGCGGCAGCAATTTAAAATCCTGGAAAACTACCCCGATCTGCCGGCGCAGAATCGGTATTTCGCGAGATTTAATATTAGTAATATCCCAATCACCGATTATTACCCGTCCTCTTGAGGGCCTCTCCTCGGCAATGATTAAGCGAATCAAAGTCGTTTTACCCGTGCCTGACTGCCCTACGATTGAGACAAATTCACCCGGTTTTATTTCTAAATTTACGTCTTTTAAGGCATAAGTGTCCGGTGGATATATTTTCGTTACATTTTTGAATTTAATCATGGGGTTTTAGAGTATGGCGCATACGTATAGTTAATAGCGAATAATAGAATATACCGTCATTAAATTTATACGCTACACGCTATAGGCTATTAGCAATTATATCTACTCATATTTTAGCGCATCTATGGGATCCAGTCGAGCCGCCCTGACAGCCGGCGTTACACCAAAAAATATTCCGATCAAAGAGGTAAAGGCAAATGCCAATAAAATTGAACCTAGGGTAATATCAACAACTAAGCCAAATTGGGCATCTAAAATTGAGCCTCCAATATATGCCAGACCAATTCCAATCGCACCCCCGAGAAACGTAAGAAATACCGATTCTACGAGAAACTGAATCAGAATATCAGATCCTGAGGCGCCGATTGCCTTGCGCAAACCGATTTCACGCGTACGTTCGCTGACAGAGACCAGCATAATATTCATAACGCCAATTCCGCCAACCAGCAGCGAAATAGCCGCAATTCCGCCAAGCATAGTCGTTAAAACGCCAAGAATCTGATCAAACATACTAAGGATCTCTTCCTGATTGGTAATGGTAAAATCCTCAACGCCATCATGACTTTCCAGCAATGCCTTCCTAATATCATTCTGCACTGTCTGAACCTTATCCGGTTCTTTGACTGTAACAACGATTTGCGTAATTGATAATTTTCCTGTTAATTCCTGAGCTGCAGTTAATGGAATAAATGCCATATTTGTCATGGATGAATCCTCCATAATGCTCTTTGATTTCTTCACCTCCTGCGCTCCGATTATTGTAAATGGTTCCTTGCCAATGAATATTTTACGGTCTATAACATCAGCTGCCGATGTATCGGGAAACAACTGCGCAACTGCGCCAGATTGAAGCGAAATTAACTGGGCTCCGCGGGCAAACTCCTCTGCTGTAAACATCCGTCCATAACTTTTCCCGGAAGAAATTTCAGAACCTTCAAAAGCAGTTTCAAGGTCTTGCGTGCTACCAATGGCCATCACCTGCTGTTGCGCCTGCGCCATAAGATTTTTTAAATCCGATCCCGCAGGAATTTCTTCGGATGATGTTGAATCGGCTGATGGAGCTACGGGTTCCGTAACAGAAACCGGAAGTGGTATAACAGCCATTGGTACGACAAATTTTATATCATTCACTTTTTTAATAGTATCAAGATCCTCCATGGAAAATGAGCTGCCAGCGCCCATTGCTCCACTGGTCATCGCGCCGGCGCCAGGCAAGACCATAATAATATTTGAGCCAAGACTCTCAACCTGGCTAGTCACTTCACTTTTTACGCCCTGCCCTATCCCGATAAGCAGGACAATCGAAAAAACACCGATAATAACGCCGAGCATGGTCAAGAATGATCTGATTTTTTTACCCCAGATTGCCTTAACTGCCAATTTGATATTTTCAAAAAATTTATACATATAATTAATTTGCGATTTTGCCATCATTAATTGTTATCACCCGATCGGCGTATTTAGCGATATTTGCGTCATGCGTAACTAATATGATTGTTACGCCTTTTTTATGAAGATCAACCAGGATATCCATTACCTGCTTGCCGCTTTTACTGTCCAAATTGCCGGTTGGCTCGTCGGCCAATAATACCGAAGGTTCATTTACCAGCGCCCGCGCTACCGCCACGCGCTGTTGTTCGCCTCCTGACAGCATATTAGGGCGATGCCGGATACGATCACCCAAGCCAACCTCTTCCATTCTTTCCTTGGCAAGTTTTCTTCTCTTGGCTGGCCGTACTCCTTTATAAACCAAAGGGAGCTCTACATTGGCAACTGCCTGCATGCGAGGTAGTAAATTAAAATTCTGAAAAATAAACCCAATTTTATTCCGCCGGATCTTAACGCGCTCGCCGGCACTCTTCTTTTCAACCTCTTCACCATCAAGTTTATAAAGGCCTTCCGTTGGACGATCCAGACAACCGATAATATTCATTAGCGTTGATTTACCGGATCCGGATACTCCCATGATAGCCACAAAATCCCCCTTTTCTACACTCAGGCTAACCCCATCCAAAGCCCGGAACTCATTTGGCTTGCCCTGGCTGTAGATTTTTTTTAAATTCTTCAATTCTATTAATGCCATCAAATTTTACTTAAAGCGTAATTCATCAGCTGGTTTGTTTCATCATATCGTATTTTATCATTGGCTGCGCCCAAAACCACCGTAATGACGTGATTTTGCGTGTCTCTGCCTTGTCTGGCTTTTAGAGCGAAACAATACCCGGCTTCATCAAGATACCCGGTTTTCATCCCAGTAATGTAAAGGCTGCTTCCGGCCATGCCCTTATCGGTACTATCAATCACGTGCAGTTTACCTGTACTGATGGTGGTGAAGCTGTAGCGCCATGAAGTGGTGGCAACTAGAATATCAAACTTACTGAATGCATATTTAGCCATTCTCGCTATATCATAGACAGTTGATACATTGTTCGGATCCAGGCCGGAGGGATCTACAAAATGCGTATTGCTTAATCCCAACTCCTGCGCTTTGGCATTCATGCGACCGACGAATTCCTCACGACTCAATCCGGTCGAGCGTGCCAAGGCATTGGCGGCATTATTGGCAGAACCGACCAGCATAGTGAAATATAAGTCCTTGACAGTCATTGTCTCCCCCTGAGTTACCTGCAGAGCTGAACCGATGGCATTGTCGTTTGCGTCATAAGCGACTATCTTATCCATTGATGTTCCAGATTCCAGGAAAATACTGGCTGTCATCAATTTTGTCAGACTCGCTAATGGCCGTTTGGTATCATAATTTTTTGAGTAAATGATCTCGCCGGTTTTTTCATTTAAAGCGATAACGGCGGCTGAGCTGATTTTGGTTCTGCGATGGTTGTTGAGGGAGTACTAGTATCAACTCCTAAGACCTTAACGCTTTCCTCTAGCGGCCAAACCTGAACGCGCGCCAGGCCCCTCCATTTATCTTCAATCTGCTGGAAAGCCCGGTTAGTTAAATCAATCACCCGCCCTGCACCAAAAGGTCCGGTGGAAACAACCTCCACGTCAACTGTTTTATTATTATCAACATTTCGCACTCTTAATTTCGTGCCTATTGCATAATTATTTGTAGCTGCCCCGAAAGCGTATTTAGAGCTGTTATACCAGCTGGCTACGCCTTCCAGTTCGCTGGGATCTTCAAAAACCGCAACCGGCGAAAAAGGCAGATGTGAGCCGGCTCTGACGTAACCATGCACATAATCCGCTGAGGATGGTAGCGGTACCCATTTATTCAATGGCTTTGCCCAATAATATACTTTTTTTCTGAAATAATTATCAGAATGGAATTTTATGGCCATGACCAGGGGCTTATTCAGTGACAGCGGTGCTTTATTAGCCTGATCCTCGCGTAAAATATCATAAATATAATATTCGCTGACCAGCTTCAAGCCTTCAGGCGTTGGCAAATAACTGCCGTCAAATTCTTTAAGATTTAAATTAATCGGCTCATTTACGAGTCCAGGCATTATCGCAAGTCGAAATTCGCCCCAGGAATTAATATCAGCGCGATTATACTCAGCTGTATAGCCATGCTGGATTGCTTCGTCCGAAAAGTGCAAAAAGAAATCATTGGTTTGCGCTGCAGCTTTATTGACATGCAGGAATAAACCGAACAAAATTATTGACAAAACGCTGAAATAAACATAAACTTTTTTTATATACATAGTGATTGATTATACATATAATATAAGCGTAAATTTTTTCTGCGGGTGTCGTATAACGGCTATTATATAACCTTCCCAAGGTTGAGACGGCGGTTCGACTCCGCTCACCCGCTCCAAATCTATTATTTTTGCCAGCGTAGCTCAGTTGGTAGAGCAATGCTTTCGTAAAGCAGAGGTCGTCGGTTCGACTCCGACCGCTGGCTCCAGCAAACTTCTATATAAATTAGCTCAGTTGGGCCGAAGCCACGAGTGAAGTAAACTGCTTTACTTCACGAGGAGCTGAGGCGGGCGAGATGATGCGGGAACCGCCATCGAGCCCAGGAAGAGCAATCGCTTCGCCCGCCCGCCTTGACTTCGCAAGGCGAAGTCGGGCAGGTAAGCGAGAGGTCGTCGGTTCGACTCCGACGAGTGGCTATGGCGAGGGCAGGCGGAGCAATGCTGGAGCCTGTCCCGACGGATGTCAGGATAAAGCAGAGGTCGCCCCGCCATGGCGGGGCCGCTGGCTCCAGAGATTCATATTTACCTACATTTACTGAAAATAATTAAGTTGCCAACTATAAACCTATCTAAACAGCAAAACTCCTGCTGAATATTATTTAGTTATACAAAAACATCAGGATTACCATAAAGATCTACCAGATTATTACTAATTTGACGTATTGGTATTTCCATTTGTATTTGTATCTGCATTGGTACTTGTGCTCGTATTGCTGAACAAATCATTCTTATCACAGGTCTCTGTTTTGCTTAAAACAACGCCGCAATCATCTTTCCATTCCAAACCAGATAAATAAACAGATACTTTGCCACCTGCTAATTGCTCATTAGTATAAGTATCAACGTCTTTTGTCTTTATCAGAATATGCGAGGCCCTCACCTGCTCCTCCTGGGTATCTGAAGCGGGAATCTTTTCAGTCACTTTA
Organism: Patescibacteria group bacterium; assembly: GCA_041660605.1. Taxonomy (GTDB): domain Bacteria; phylum Patescibacteriota; class Patescibacteriia; order UBA10025; family JAHIVO01; genus JBAZWB01. Next base: position 535,646 of record JBAZWB010000001.1, on the reverse strand, counting down.
ATGATATGGTAGCCGTATTGGGTTTGTACAATGCCTGAAATTTTTCCAACTTCCAGGACAAAAGCAGCATCTTCAAATTCTTTGACCATTTGTCCTTTTGCAAAATATCCCAAATCTCCGCCAGCTGAAGCGGTGGTATCTTCGCTATTTTGTTTGGCGGCATCTTCAAAAGTAATTTCTCCGCTATTAATCCTAGTCAAAATATCTTCTGCTTTCTTTTTCGCCTCCCCGTTAATTGTGGCGTCCGAACTTAAGTATTCCTGAACTTTTATGCGTTCCACATAAGGTCTAATAACTTTTTCCTTAAACTGATCAACCGTCCAGCCATACAAATTTTCAAGCATTGTCGTAATTTGCTCTGCACCGCCAGCCTGCATAACAATAGCGTCATACTCGTCCTGGATATCTTTATCAGTTATGGTGATGTTGAATTTTTTTGCTTCATCATTTATCGCTTTCTCCCTGATTATTCTGGAAATAACGCTTTTCTGTAGAAAAGATTGAGTCGGCTTTTCTGTCAGTCCGAGCTCTTCTGGAGTTTGTGCATTGTAAAAATGATTCAATGTCTCCAAATCTCCCTGGTATAAGCTATACTTTATGCTTGCGCGGTTAACCTTGGCAACCGGAAAAGGCACTATGCTAACAGCTTTTTTGATTATTGAATTATCCTGCCAGTTAAATTTATAGATTCCTAAGCCGACCACGCCCAAGCCGATGACTATAACTGCCACTAATACAATCACCACTCCTAATACTATTTTTGTCCAGCTTCCTTTTGTTTTTTCCTTATTTACTTCCGATTTTGCCGAGTCTTCTTTCTTATCAAGAATTTTAATTTCCGGTTCGGGCTTAGCCTGTTTTTGTTCAGATTTCATCTCAGTTACCAAATCTGACGGCGCTTTTTTTTTGCTTTCATTGTCTTTTTTTGCTTTAAAAGCCATAAAATTAAATTAAATTATTTTTTAATTATTCCCTTTGAAAAAATAGTTCCACCATCTCTGTGGATTATTATTACTATCAATTTCAATATTAGAAGAAGGCTCATCTTCAATATTACTGCTGGTTGTATTAACCGAATCTCCAAGTACTTTAATAACCGACTCCCCTGGTTTTTGCATATCCAGCTTAAGCCGGGCCTGCTCCTCTTTATAACTTTCGCTGTTGAAATAAGTGATGAGATTGTTCATTTCTAAATTATTTTCCTCTAAATCGCCAATTTGATTCTGCAGCTTTTTAATATCGCTCTTTATCTGATACTGATGAATTATTTCCTTGGCCAAAGCAGAGCTCAGAAGCACCAAAATGGCTATTTCACTGAAAATTGCTAATTTAGACTGAAACAGTCTTTTTAAAAAAGGGCGATTATTAGACAAATTTTTTTCACGCATAGAATAATCAAATAAAGTAAATATACTGTAGCATAAATTCAACTAATGGTCAATTTTTAATAACCCAAAATATATGCCGGCTGTCATGGCCCATATTAAATTCAAGCCTATTTTGTTCTAAACAAATTGTTTTCTACCTTTTAAAAGCTATTTGGTTTGAGCGCCGATGATTTAATAGTATCAAAGCGGCAACAATCACAAAAAAGGCGACAGAAATGAAAATCATCAAAACAACCCTGACTAAAGTCGAACTGCTGGCTGAAGCAGTTTCTTCTGATTTTCCCAGTGAAACAATTGTTTTCTTATAGACATTGGAAATTATAGTAAAATCAATCTTCTCGCTTCGGGCAATTAAATTATTATCTTTGTTGTATGTTTCCACCGAAAGGTTATGATCCCCTAGTGAAACTTTTTCGGTAATTTTAAATGTCCAAAAACCCTCATTATTGGCAGTGGTATTATAATTTTTATCATTATCTGCAATAATTATTTTTATCCAACTGTCCGGATCAGAAACACCCGAGACAACAACTTCTTCTTCATCAAAAAAAGTGAAAGTATCTTCTGTGTTTACCAATTCATTTTTATCGCCTTGCTGGAAGAATACGATGTTAGCGAACCGAAGCTTGTCCCATGACTGTTTTGCGTCCCGGAAAAAATTCTTTTGCTTCAATTCGTCTAAATTTATCACCCCGCCACTTTCATTGATTATCACATTGTCTTCAGCTGCATTTACGTGCTTATTTCCTGTGCAAAATAAAATTAAAATAAACGCCAGCAGGAGAAAAACATTTATGAATGATTTACGGAGCATATCCGTTTCTTGTTATTATATGATAATTATACACTTGAATTTATTTTAAAGCCAGACTTACTCAAAATCATCCATAAAAAATTCATAACCGCCAATTAAAGCAGGCGTGCTGAGCAGATACCAGATCAAAACGTCATCCAAGGGAAATGTTTGGCCCATAAATTTCATGGTTGCCAGATATTCTCCCGGCCACCACCAATGTCCAAGATGCATAGAAAGAGCCTCGTGCAAAAAAAATATCAGTCCAAAAAAAATCATTACTCCAAAGGCTTTTTTAATTAATCTTGGGCGTCTGCTGAAAATCAGCAATGAAGGTATGAGTAAAACAAATAAGGCTACTTTCCAATAATCAAGCGTGATGATTTCACGGTTGATAAATAAAAAAGAATAAATAAATGCGCTAAAAATCACATAAATTCCGATTAAATACTTCCAGCGGTTCGAAAATTTACTATCCGCATCATGATCGATAAATAGTTCATAAAAACTCAGCGGCCAGAAAAAATTAATAAAGGCATATAATAAATTTTCCAGGGGAGCAATGTCCATAATCCTTGGCAGTGTGGATTGCACGTCCCAGGCATTAGCCAGCCGGGAAATAATTTCTACCGGTACGGCGAATAAAATTGTAGTAATCAGCGAAAAAATCAAGACTTTTTTGCGTGACTGCTTCAGCCAGTAAAAATTTAGCCCTGCTGGTATAGCATAGACGATAAGAATATTCAACAGATAAGAAGGCCGCAAAATCAGAGTAACAATTATTCCCAAAACAAAGAAACTTATCAGGAGTGCAATTTTTTTTTGATTTTTATCTAATTTCATTATTTTTCTGATACTTCTATGTGGTATTATACCATAATTAGCCAAAAAATTCCGAAAAAATTGACATCCTATTACTATTGCTATATATTAATAAAAAAATCGGAGGATGCATGCTCATTACAGAAAAAATCAAGCGTAAAAAATTCCCCATACCTGAAGCCGGGGAATATATCAACATAACCTACCTGGGAACCCCAAAAAGGTCAGATGGACCGGCAAAAGGTCAGATAAAAACACGAGTTGTAAAAACGGTTGACCTGAGGCCCGGCAGAAAGTGCGAGGTCACAACCTTCGTCCCTGGTAGCCAAACAAGCGAGTCATACTGGCTCAATTACGTGCATGGCTACTGGGAGCACGCACGCGATCAATGCACAATATCCATTTCTGGAAAAGCTTGGGGTCTTTCGATCACTGAAAAAAATGCCCTGGCCAACTATGTGGACAAATATCATTAAACCTCGGAAAATGCAAATCCGAGGTTTTCTTATATAAAAAAGACCAGTAAGGGGGGTACTGGCCTTTTTTAATTGGATATTTAATTGTTAATTGTCATTCTTCTAAACGATTTCTCGTCTAGTCCCACTTCATATTGCTAATTCACTCTCATCATTCCATGCGTCCGGATGCCCATATAACACCTCGCCAAACTTGTGCAGATTTACTTATGAATTAGCCTCCATCAATCTAATACGCAATTGAATTAATTTAATTTCAGCGTAATTATGGCTTATTCATTTTTTATGGCCTGCACTGGCGAAATACGGGAAGCTTTTATGGCTGGGACGATAGATACTAAAATTGCTATGATTACCAATAAAGCCGTGTATACGCCAAACATTTCCCAGTCAATATGAGCGAATGCTCCGGCATTGGTTTTTTGTACCACCGCAAATGTTTCCTTAACAGTATTTATTATAAATGAATCAAACCACAGCTGTACGGGTTTAGCTATAATCAGCACTAAAATTAAACCTATTACCGCTCCGCCAATATATCCAATTAACGTATACATAATCGCCTGTGACATAAATAACTTCTTAATATCGCCTTTTGTTGCCCCTAAAGCGCGAAATACGCCGATTTCTTTACGGCTTTCAGAGACAAATTTACCCATAGTCAGCACGATTATCACGGCTGATAAAATAATGAACGCAACAGTGACAATTCTGGTTACATTATGCAGAGTATTCTGCAACTGAGAAAAAACTTCCTGATTGCTTAAATCCTGATAAGCATATCCGGCGGAATTTAAATCTTTCACAACCTGGCTACGATTGCCGATGTCATTAATCCTTATGACTATAGTATCGGATGAATGGACGGATTGATCAAAAACCGTTGAATCAGTATTAACTCCCGTTGCCGTGGCTGAACTGCCAAATACTCTTTGCTGAAAAGCGTCAGTATCCCCTTCCTGTCGTTCTGTCTGAATTACCAAGCCAGGGATAGTATAGCCTGTCTTGTCCGAACTACTATCTGCAGAGCCACTGGCAGATATTTCCGGACCACCCTGGCCGCCGCCCATCACACGAAAACCGCCGATGCCGCCAAAACCGCCTGATTGCAGCTGCAGTCCGTCATAGGTCATACCATAAAAAGTTGAATTCAGTGAATCAGCCGGTATCTCCGTATCAGTGCGTGCGTCCAGCTGTTTTTGGATATAGTTATTCATCAATTGGTTGGCAAAAGCATCAGGGATATAGCTGGCACGATTGCTTTCTGATTCAACAATACCAACGATCTTAAAAGTATATGTTAAGGGAGTGTTGATGGCATTATAATCCCAGTACTGGGAAATAGCAGACTGCCTGGCAGTTTCATTGGCCTGTTTCTGGTCAGCCGTCAATTTCCGGAACAGCACGCCAGTGCCGGTAAATTCCTGTTCATAGGTCTGGAGCGGATCAAGCCCTCCGAAAGAAATAGTTATTTCCTTGCCAATCAGAGAATTTTTATCATATGAAATTGCCTCAAATTTAAAAGGAGCTTGATTTTGAATTTCCTCCGGATTTACTCCGCGGCGCGTACCGCCGATATTAACAGTAATTTCATCCTGTCCGCCCCAATCTTCATAATTTTTTATAAAAGAATTAGCATTTAAAATTATTGGTATAGGCTCTCCTGCCGTATAGCTAAAATTTTGATCGGTATATTGCGCTGAAATCTGGTTATTCAAAGTCTGCAAATTATTTAAACTGACGGAAGTGCCGGAAAAAAGATCGTTAGTTTCAATCCGGCTAATAGGCACTGGCACAGTTAAAGCGGCTGATTCAACATTCTTGATTCCAGAAATTTTTTCCACATCAGAATCTGTATAATTGGTATCACCCCCAAACATAAATCGTATACTCTGGTTGCCTTGTTCGCTTTGTGTGCCACCGGTAACCTGTGCACTGGTCAGCTCAATCAGGCGCCCCGCTTCTGCCGCTGTACCGAATATTGTCTGTTTGGAAGCTGACATAATATTATTTGCTTGGCTGGAAACAATAAGTCCCATAGCCATTAAAAAAGTAACGGGAATAATTAGAAACATTGACTTGCCTTTATATTTTTTCAGTTTTTTAAAATTTATTCTGTTTACGTAGCTAAGCTTCATATTTTTTACTTATTTTTTTAATTTACCTTTATATAAATGCAAGACGTTCTTATAGCGACGCGCCATACTCTCATCATGGGTAATCATTAAAATACTGACTCCCTGCTTTTTAGCAATCTCATCAAACAATTCCAGAATATTTTCTGCGTTTGTCTTGTCTAAATTACCCGTCGGCTCATCAGCCATGATGATTTTAGGGTTATTAGCCATAGCCCGGGCAATAGCCACGCGCTGCATTTCTCCGCCTGACATCATGGCTGGCGTGTGATTAGTCCGGTGCTCCAAGTTTATCTGCTTAAGCAAATCCTCCGCTCTTTTGAAGGCTTTTTCCTGGCTCTGCCCGTCGAGCAATAATGGTAATGCGATGTTTTCTCTGGCTGTCAGGTAATCCTGGAGATTAAAAAACTGGAAAACAAATCCGATGGTTTTATTCCTAAAACTGGATAACTTATTATCATCCAGCTTATTGATCGGCTGCTTATTGATTATAACTTCACCGGAAGTGGGATAATCCAAGCCACCAAGCAGCTGAAGCAGCGTGGTTTTACCAGAACCGGAAGTACCGATAATAACCATATTCTCTTTTTCCGGTAAAGCAATAGAAATATTATCAAGAGCCAAGACTTTTGAATCGCCGTCTTGGTATTCCTTGGTTAGCCCCCTCGTCTCTATAATGTTTGCCATTTTTATATTTATTAAGTTATTATTAATAACCTCGGATGTCAGATTATACGCTAATTTGGGCGTTTTCTTTCACGAATCAATAATTGATTTAAAAAAACTTCTTTTCGAAGCTTTTATAGGTTTGATAAGAGAGGCAATATCACGCATATCCGGGTGGCGCTCTCTCAGCTCCGCCTCTCCTGTACTGCGCGTTTTGGCTTATTAAACTATATAAAAACGTTTCTTTATTAATATACGAATGTACTTCAATAGTATTAATATTCCCAATCAACCCTGTTGCGGAAAAAAACGGTTTTATTAGCAAAACATTTCCATTTTTATTAATATTAAGCTCCTCTTTGATTTCAATATTAGTAAATTCATTTTCATTACTATTACTTATTCCAGTATTATCAGTATCACCTAATAATGTTTCATCTGCTAATTTACCGTCATCATTTGTGTTGATTACTCCATTAAAGGTGATAAGCGATATAATTGCGAGAAATATGGCGATGACTAGTCCTGACATAAAATATTTTTAATTGTTAACCCAAATATTCATACGCCGGATGTTTTGATTTCTTTCGGAAAACAATAAAGATTGCTGATCATAGATGTAATCAGTTACATTTGTACGGCAGGCAAAAAGCCGCTTTCGCTTTACCCCGTATTAATCGTCTGTATTGCCTGATGACGAATTTGTGTTTTCGATTAAAAGCTGAAACTGAACCCTGCCAGGACCGATATAAAAAGGATATATTTTTTCCGCGTCAAAGATATTTTTACTCCCCTGCTCCATATCTCCGACAATTCTTACCTGCTCGCCTACCTCAATTATCAGCGGTGGAGGCGGGGGCATATAGTGAAGACCAGGCCGGACCACCCATTTCTCCCCGTAAAAATCCTGCAATTCAAACATGCCAACACCGCTTAGCATTGAAGTGATTTGGCCGCCTAAAAGTCCATTTTCCGGATGCACCCAGACTTCCCCTCGTTCATGCATCAGGACTTGATAAAACGGCAAGTTATCTCTGATAAAATAATGCACCCCAGGCCCCAGTCCGATCACGTAAAAAACGCCACCAAACACGATACTGACTATCATACTGCCGCCAACGAACCAATAAGCACGATATCTATATGAACTCTTGGTGTGGCGACCATTATAGTAAGCTAATAAAATAAATAGCCCCATGATAATAATCCAAATATAAGGCAGGGTATTTAATGTGTGCTGTAAAGGCGTCCTGCCCAACTCATTTAAAATCTCCCAGTCATCATTGACCAGTGCAAAAATAATTACCGAAAAAGCGACGCTGCCGATAATAGCCGAAAAAACAGCAGCTAGCCAAATTACGTACTGCCTCATCAGAAACTGCCACCGTGGTTTTGGCTTTAGCCCTTCCTGATTGATTGTTTCCAGAATTTTTTTGCTTAATTCAGACATATATTATAATTTAATATTTTCCTTAAGGGCAATCTCTTTCAGCTGCTTTTTCGCACGATTCAATAAAGTCGCCACGGTACCCATGGGTTTTTTTAAAATATCGGAAATTTCCTGGTAATCTTTTTCTTCTAAATATTTCAAAACAAGAACTTCGCGATATTTTTCATCCATCAATGACAATAAATCGTGTACCTGCCGGCTATTTATCTTCTGATCCAGTTCTGATTCTATATTGCGGCTCTCTTTGATTAATGTAAGCAATTTCTCGCCTTCTTCACCGGTTATTGTCTGCGGCCGCGCCTGGCTTTTCCGGAAATGGCTAATTACCATATTGTGGGCAATACGGTATATCCATGAAGAAAATTTCAAACTGACATCAAAATCATTTATATTTTTATATGCATTAATGAAAATTTCCTGGAGCAAATCCTCAATATCTTCTTTTGATGTTCCGGAAATTCTATAAATATAACGGCTTATCTTGCCTTCATAACGCTGCATTAAACAACCGTACCATTCAGCGTCTTTTAAGGTCAGCTTTATCAATTCTTCATCTGTCTTATCTTGGCAATCGCCATTGATAAACATAGCCTAGCCATACTAATTAGATGCTACGAATTATACCACATTTTTGTTTCATCATGGCAAAATAGAAGTTTTATAAACGATGCTGTGCTTTCTCATTTGTACGCAAAAATATACAAAACAAGCTCTAGCCTAGGGTCATAAAGACCCAGGGCTGAGCATGTATTTAATTGCTAGTTGCGAAGGAAAGCTTAGGGAGAGAAATGATTTTCTTCCTCCCAACTGTTATTTTGCGTCATCTTTATGTCGACGCTCGCCATTCAAAAATGTCTAATAACTCTAGGCTTTCCAATCAGTTAATACGCACGGATAACAAGAATATTTCAATAAATAAAAAAAGTGTTTAATCACCCTTCAATCATTTGGTTTATTTTGAAACCTACCCAAACTCCGATTATTCCGCCAATCGCGCTTCCAATAATTGATTGGAAAGAAAACATATCCTGATGCCACAGTGTCGGCAGATAGCTTCCGATGCTGGACCCGACAAACAGACAAAAATATATTACAAACTTACTGCCCATTTAATTTTATATTAATGACTGAATTTTACGCCACTGACAAAAATAATTCAACTATTACACTTGACATTAAAATAAAAAACTGCTAATTTTAGTTAATTATATCGCTGTTTTCATCTCAAGGAGGATGTTATGGCACCATGCACTTTGGATAAATACGAAACTGGCGGAGTTGTCGTTATCACTATCGATGGTACTATGGAATACGAAAACGTGGTTGGCGTCGGCGATTACATTAAGGCAGTATTATCAGCAGGAACAAAAAAAGTCATCGTTGACTTAGGCACTACGACACGTGCTAACTCAAAAGGCCTGGGCTCTCTGATATCCGCTAAAAAAGCGGCTAATGAAACAGGGGCGCAGATAATCCTGCTTAATCCCAACGCTAGTGTTGAACAATTGCTAGTAACCACTCAACTGACTCAGATCTTTCCGATTCACCATGCTACCGTTGAAGAAGCCATTAAGTTATTCAAGTGATCCAACTTACGGGGCTGTCTGCTCCAAAAAAACCGGACTTCCGCAAATCCGGTTTTTCTTTTTTAATTTATTTTATCGGCGCTGGTTGAATTTCAACAGGCGAAGACGACGGAGTATCGCTTCCTATTACCTGGCCATCGTCACCCAAGCTAAAAAATTCTTTAACCAGTGGCACTATCACCTGCTTTTTATAGGCAATTTCTTCTGGCGCATTCTGCACCGGGAAAATATATGCCGGCACTAAAAACTCCTGGTATTGAGAATCCTGATAAGTAGAAACGCTGACAAAACCCAGAGCCGGAGCTCCGAGAGTTACATCGACAGTTTTTGCGGAATCGGCTGATTCATAAGAGTACAGCCCGCCTTTTTGCGCCAGCGCCAGAACAGCATTGACATCAGTTTGCGCTGCATAAGACGAGCTTTGATATTGCTGCGCCTGAAGATTAGCCACGCTGGTTACGCGCTGATTTAAAATATTTATACTGACCCATAGGCCAAGCTGTTCACCAGATGCGCTGTATACTTTCCTGCCATCGATCACCAGCGGATAGAGCGCCTGAACTGTATCCGGCAGGTAGCCAACCTCCTTAACATTGCCGGTCATCCAGGTTTTCATAATTTCTGGCGTACCGTATGCCTGACGGCTGATAGCATGATCCTGCAGAAAAGAATTTGCAATGCCAATCAGCGTATCATCCGAGGGGATATCCCCGGCTGTTACAGCCCGCTGCTCAAGGCAATCATCGCCGGCGCATTTTGAATCAGTCGCCTGATCCCAGACCTGACTGATTATAATAGACCCGGACATCAGGCTGACATCAACATTGTAACCGTTATCCCCGCTTTGTTTCATGGTAAAATTTTGAAGCTGAAGATCTTTAAAAGACGGAAGATTAACTAGACCAAAACCTAAGCTAGACAGCGTCTTAATAATGTCAGAACCAGCTGTCTGGCCGGATTGCCGCCTGAGGACATCCATTTTAGCATCCTGAATTTGCAACGGCGCACCTTGATAAACATAACGATAGTTAATGCTCTCGGGTATCGGCATGATATCAGGCACAGCCACACCGGATGAATCGCTGGCTTCGTCTGTCTGGGACGTATCTTTCGTAACCAAAGCCATGGCTCCGCCGCCACCGCGGCCGCTTTCTGGCACAGTCGGCGACGTTAAATTTAACAATGAAAAATCACCAAATGCTTCCTGGCCTGTTTTCGCAATCTTCAGTTTGCCTGAAGCTATACCAGTGCCAGAGCTATTTATGTCATTTACTCCTGTCTGATTAATAAGCACCACTACTACTGCCGCAGTAATACCTACCAACGCCAGTGAAGCGGCCAGCCACCGTGGCCTGAACAGCCGTAATTTACTGCGATAAATACCACGCGCATCCTCTGCTGCCAGCGGTTCTTTGCCTCCTGCTGTCCGCATGAGCTTAGCGCGTAATTCATTCCGGAATGTCTGATCAATTCTAACCAGCGGCTGTGTCTTGATTATTTCTGTTAAAATGACTCTTAATTCTTTTTCATGATCGCGAAAACCAGGCTCCAGGTCATACAACTCGATCAAAATTTTTTCAATATTTTGTGTCATAGTTTTGATAAAATAATTAATAATGCTATGGCTATTGCCAAGGTCAATTCTTGGCGCAGTTTATGGATTGTCCGGTAAAAAATCATTTTGCAATTCGCCGGTGTTTTGCCGATTATTTCGGCAATTTCCTTATATGTCAATTCGTCCCATATTTTCATGATTAACAAATCGCGTTGTTCCGTATTAAGCAAATTCAAATGCCTGATTACTTTTTCAAGCAGATGCCGGTCGGCGGATTGTTCATAAAGGTCGCCATCCATAGCCAGTGACCATTGGCTGTCAATATCTTCATGATCACGCTTAGTCCGGTAGTGGTCGATTACAGTATTACGTGCAATACTGTATAGCCAGGAGGAAAAAGCGCCTCTCGTCTCATCATAAGAATTTATACGCTCCAGGGCTTTGAGAAAAATCTGGCTGACCAGGTCTTCGGCAATTTCACGATGCATTGTCCGATAAAAGACAAAGCTGTAAATTTTTTCAATATACGCTTCATAAAGCTCGGCGAACTGCTTCAAATCGCCGGCCTGACACTGCCTTATTATTTTGTTTTCGTTTTTAACCATGGTTTTCTACTATATACTACGAAAAACCTGTTATGTAGTAACATTTCAAATAAAATATAGTTTGGATTATTAATCTAAATTAAAAAAAATCAAGAGGATTATACCAGCCAGCCAATTCTTCTTTTGTACTGACATAGCCTTTTAAACTCAAGGCTGCTCCTTTCAGCATAGCCAGATGCAAATGTTTGCGTTCGTAATCAGTTTGAGAAGTATAGCCTTCGCCCAATACTCCGATTTGCTGGCCTGTAGTTACCGCCGCATCCCTGGGCAGCAGGCTGGACGGCTGGAGGTGGCCATAGACGGTCAAAATCTCTTTGCCATCAATCAAATGCCTGATAACTATTACTCCGCCGTAACCGCTGGCCGTGCCCGAATAAACCACCTGCCCGGGTGCTATGGCTTTTACCGGCACCTCGCCGGTGACATCGGTAAACTCCGCGTCCGCTCCGGTATGATACCCGGTAAACTTCTCCGGCTGCACGGGCGAATTCTGCGGAGTGATATAAATGCCGAATGGTTTCAAGGTAACTCCCTTTACGAAATCCGGTACCGGCTCGGTTAGTTTTATTTTCTGGCTGGTGCTTGTAGAAATATTTTCATTACTAACGATATTATTTACATTTAAACTGTTTACCTTATTATTTTGCGATGAATTAATATTTTTATTAGCAACAGTCGTACCTGATTGATTATTTTTAAAATATATTACGCTAAAAATCACGATTATAATAAGGGGTAAAAAAATTATTAATAATGTTTTATAGTGGCTTTTCATTAATAAATATCTTAACTGTTTGATTTTCCCATAGGTTTATTCTAATTCTACTTCGTTTAAATAGCAATTATAAATAAAAAAGCGGCATCCTCTCCTGAGAATGCCGCCTATATTCAGTTAAAGATTAAAACCGGAAAATGGCGTTCAGCGCTCCTCCCTCAAGCGCCACCCGGTTGAAATGTACCGAACCGATGAAGTCAAGAAGTTTGACTTTGCTGACCGGCCGGGCCAGGCCCATACCCAGACTAACGGCATGCGTCGCGTGACCCAGGCTCACCCGTTTATGTTTCCTGGTATCGAAGGTAATGTCCTCCATATAAGAATATGTATACCCGATACTTGGATCAACCAGGCGCCGGTATTTCCAGCCTAAGGCTGTGTAATACACTGAACCCTCAAAACTGTGATTGGTAAGCTGGTCGGTGATATCAATGCCTAAATAGAAAAGATCCCAAGAAAATCTGCCGTTTTCGTTAGTGCGCTGGTTTATCACCCTGAGGTCAAAAGATTGGTTATTCACTACCCTAGCTGGAGTCAATAAAGAGCGGAATCCAGAAAACTGCAGCACATTAATGACATCAATAGGAAATCCGTCACCGCCCAAAGCGCCCATGCCCATAAAATACCTTGAGCCCGGCTTAAGGCAGTATTTGTAGTACATCGACGGCGCCCACTCGCCTTCACCCGATTTCGGCCAGCCGAACGAGACGGTCCAGGCCCGGGTATCCTTATCCCAGGAAAGCGAATCTGCGCGGCTGCTGACTGCCAGACCAAGCTGTTTGCCTTTGATAGACATGATGCCGCCAAAAATCCAGCGATCATTGAAACGGTGAATTTCATCCGATCCCTGCATGTAGCGCTTGGCATAACCGGCGAACAACTGGCTAAACAGTAGTTTTTTCTGCGCTGGCTGGTACCTGGCCAGCAAATAGTAAACTTCCGGATTGTGCCTGAAGAAAATTTCCATACCAGTTTCCAGGCGGATTTTCTTCGATGGATTGACTTCGGCATACATTCCACCGGCTTCTACGGTAGAATCTTTGTTATCAATCCAGGTGTTAAGCACTCCTTTAAGTTTGAGCCAGCGGGCAGCCGGAATCATCACTCCCAGAGATTTCTCGGAATTGTTGATTTCCAGCTTCTCCATGTCAGCGTTATTGAAATTATTGACCGTCAGTCTCAGGCTAAACATCGAGTAATAGCCTGAGGAAATAGACAAGTCGATAATTCCCCTGTTCAGCGGCCCAAGCTTGGCATCACCCAAATAGCGCTGGCTGTGCTCGGATGTCAGCCACAGCTTGTACACTACAAATCCCGCGCCATTCTGGCCCAGGGTAGTTGACGCTGAGATCAGGATAATCGAAAAAACCACCGCGAAAAAACCGAAATACCGTTTCACGTTTCCTCCTGTTTGTGAAAGATTTTATATCAAGGTTCTTTATTTATTTAATGAAACTTAACAATCTTTGGCAAAATAGTCAAGGTAAATGGTGAAAACTTATTTATTAAATAATTTACTGATCATAATCCTGACTGCAAAGGCTATCATTACACCAAGAAAAAATCCGCCCAGAACGTCCGTAGGAAAATGCAACCCCATATAAACCCTGCCAATCGCAATTAAGAATATGTAAAGCCATAAAAATGTTCTGTATTTTTTTGGAATAAAGGGAGCCGTAACTAGTGCAAGAAACGTAGCTAAAGCTGTATGGCCTGAGGGGAATCCCGGATCCGAAATGCCGGTTCCTCTGACAATTACATTCTCAATCAAACCTGAAGGCCGTGGACGATTAATCAAAATTTTTAAAAGCTCCGTAACCAGACCGCTCAAGATACTGCCGATGAGCACTGAGTAGAATAGCTTTTTACTTTTAATAATGATACTGAAAATGCCAAACATCAACGCGCCTAAAGCGGAACCAAGCAGCATAAATATTACGGCAACTTTACCTAAATTAATGGATGTGCCATTAATAAAATGAAAAATTGAAATTTCCGCACTGCTTAAGTGACGCGTGTGGGCGATCAGTACTAATACGATAAAAAACATCGCAGCCGCAATCAGCGTGGCAATTCTAAAATACCAGCTTCCTGATTTTGCTAATTTATTCGGGATGTTTTGCATAATCTTATTATACTATTATTTCATTATAAATCTATTTTTATATATTCAACCTATGATTTTCAAATTAAATGAATATTAACTAAAATAAAAAAGGCCGTTTCTCTTAATAATTAAGAGGCGTGCCTTGGTCTTCCCGTTGTGCCAGTCAAATTACATCCATGCGCTGCTGCTGATCATAGTCAAATTCGATCCAAACGGTTACTGAACCATAATCAGTCGCATAGTTAAACTGCCTGTTATTTTCGTGAAGCACGAAATCTGCTCTACACGCAATTTCATATTCATTGGAAGTATATGACTCTAGTCGCTCCCACGTCTCTTGCGCATTCTTTACAGCGCTATATGCGCTGACAGTCATGCAATAAATCCAGGCATCCATCGGCAATTTGACAGAATCTGGCATCAGGCCTTGCTCCAGTGAGAGCGGTATTTTATCGTAAGTCGGACACCCGAGCAAATTGCCATTTTCATAAACGCATTGTGCGTAGCCGTCAAGTTCGGAAACGGCATAGAAAACACTGACGTGCTTCTTGGCAAACATAGTGTCCAAAACGACATCCACGGCAACGGTTACCTTGATTCTGCGGACAAAATCCATAATGGTATCCTGAAACTCACGGCTGAACGAAAGCTGATGAGGCATTTCAGAGACAACTGCCAGAATTTTCTCCACATTTGGATCTGCCGTCCGCTGATTACAGCCGATAATAACAATGGCCAAAATAATAGCCGCGATGAAAAGGTACTTTTTCATTAATCCCTCCAGTTTTCCTCTTTTGTTTTGGTTAATTTAGCCATTATATAAATTTTCTTGTTGAAAGTCAACCAAAAAAGCACGATAATATTATTTATAGCGCTGTGATTTTTATTACCGCTGACCAGCTAACTGTCCGCAGGCGGCGTTAATTTCATGGCCGAAACTGAAACGCTGGGTGGTGGGAATTCCGGCGGCTAACAAAACGCCCATGAATTGGCTGATGGTTTTATTATCCGAAGACTGATATTTTCCGCTGGTTTTATTGTATTTAATGAGATTAACCAGATATAACGGATGGGAGAGCAACTCAGCTAATTCTCTGGCACATTTTTCCGAATCATTAATGCCGCTGATCATTAAATATTCAAACATCACCCTTCTCGGGTTATTCTGCAAATATTTATTTACCGCTGACAATAAATCTTCTATTGAATAAGTTTCATTGATAGGCATCAGCCGCGAGCGCAATTTGTCATTCGGTGCGTGCAGGGAGATAGCCAAATTTACCTGGAAATTTTCTTTGGCGAATTTTTCAATGCCCGGCACGATGCCGGACGTGGAAACTGATATTTTCCGCGCACCAAGATTAAAAGCTTCAGGATCATTTAAAATCCTGATGGCCGCGATGACATTTTCGTAATTCAGAAAAGGCTCCCCCATGCCCATAAAAACTACATTGGTTACTTTTTCGTTGTTTGCCTTCAAAATCCTGGCAAAATAAATCACCTGTTCAATTATTTCAGTGGCGTTTAAATTACGCTGAAAACCCATGGCTCCGGTAGCGCAAAAAATACAGCCCACCGGACAACCGGCCTGGGAGGAAACGCAGACGGTATTGCGGCCGTCGTTATGGCGCATCAGGACTGTCTCAATATTTACGACATCGTCCAGTTTAATCAGAGCTTTAATAGTTTGGCCGCCGACAGAAATTTTTTCTGTGGCTTTTATTTCCAGCGAGCAGACTGCCTGTAGTCTTTGCCGTAAATCAAGCGGTAAGGTTGTTGCCTGTTCCCAATCGGAAATAAATTCCTGATAAATGGCTTTCTTTGCCTGCTTAATGCGGTAAGGTTTTTGTTCCTGGAGAAGTAAGTTTAATTTATCTAAATTCATAAAAATATTTAATACTAATTATGCTCTTTGAATTGCAGATAATCATTCAAGGAAATTTTAACGCTTTTATACCAAACGGACTTATGTACCGAAAAAAACTTCAATATTGGCAGTAAAAAATTTATGTACTTTTCGGAATTATCTGCGCCCAGCCATTCATAAATGCCCATATAATTCTTGCTCACTGGATCAACCATCCAGAGCTTTACTTTAAATCCCGCAAAACCGCACCAAAAAGGCGTAGTCAATACGCAAACCCGCTGGAAAAACCAGTGGAGCAAATTAATAGCGCCGATGATTTTCAGGCGAAAACCGATAACCAGAGTAACTGTCGATCCCCCGTTCGGCTTGAGACTTACTGTTTCCCTGAATACCTTATAACTGCCCGCCTGATCAATTTTAAATATTTTCCCCAACCGTTCCCGCCTTAAACGAATCGAACTGGCTGCCAAGCCGGGAAATTTGATTAAAGAAAATAATGCTAATTTTAGCATAATAAGTCTAAAAATGATTGATTGTATTTTATCAGATTTTCAATTAAATTACGAGATGCGCGTAAATATTAAAATTATTCAGAAAAAACCATTAAAAAATATAAATGCTAATTGATATAAATTCTTTGAGAGGAATCACTTGCCATTTTTACTTAATTGGGTGATAATATTCTCGTAACTTATTTAAAAAAATCATAAAACTTATGATCCAGCAAATACTAAAAAGACAGCCAACACCTCAGGTAGCGCAACTTGAATTCGTTAATAAGAATTCGATAATTTTGCAGATCAGTATTTTATTGCTTTTGCTTTTTGCCACCAGCTTTTACAGTTATATTTTATTTCACACCTTGGTGGAATTCGTTATTGCCCTGCTTAGTCTGGCAATTTTTATAGTCGCCTGGAACGCCAGGCATTTTTTGGAGAATGACTATTTTCTTCTTATCGGGATCGCCTGCCTTTTCACCGGCGCTTTGACTATTATTCATTCCTTCGCTTACAAAGGAGTAAATATTATTAATACCGGCGGAGACGCCAATCTGGCCACTCAGCTTTGGGTAGCCAGCCGTTTTATTTTTAGCTTCACCTTTCTGACAGCCACGCTATTTATCGGTAAAAAAATAAAATGGAGTCTGACCTTCATCATATATTTCTTAGTTTTTCTGGTGCTATTAATGTCAATATTCAGCTGGCATATATTCCCTGATGCCTATCTGGCAGAACGCGGCCTGACTGATTTTAAGATTATAAGTGAATACGTTGTCATTGGAGCATTTGCCTTGTCATTATTATTAGTATATTTAAAAAAGGATAGATTCGATAAAACCGTTCGTCAGCTGATAATGTGGTCACTGGGCTTCTCTGTAATTTCTGAAATTTTCTTCATTAACTATTTTACAGTCTATGATATATTTAACCTGCTTGGCCACCTGACTTATATGGTTTCTATTTTTTTACTGTACGTAGGAATGGTGCAGATAGCTTTGATGGACCCTTATCGTCTGATGTTCAGAAATCTGCGAAACAGCGAACGCTGGCAAAGACGCCAAAAGGATTTTACCAGGACAATTATCAATAACAGCGCTGATGCCATATTGGCTTATGACAAGGAATTACGCATTACTCTCTGGAACCCCAGCATGGAACGCATAACTGGTATTAAAGAAAAGGACGCTCTTGATCGTCAGGCTTCCGAGCTTCTGCCATATTTGCGGGAAATCGGAGAAGAATCAAAATTAAAAGAACCGCTGGCTGGAAAACAAGTGCATACCACCAACCGGCCTTTTTATATTCCTACAACAGGAAAACAAGGCTATTTCGAGGGCTATTACCGACCATTAACGGACGAAAACGGTAAAATTGCCGGTGGCCTGGCCTTTATCAGAGATATAACCAAAGCTAAGGAAATTGAACGCGCCAAAGATGAATTCGTCTCCCTGGCTTCCCACCAATTGCGTACTCCGCTGGCCTCAATCAGCCTTTCTGCGGAATTGCTTTTGCGCCAGATAGCCGGTGCCACCGATGAACGCCAGAAAAAATATCTGGAAGAAATTTACCGCTCATCGCAGGGTATGTCAGAATTGATCAGAACTTTGCTGAATGTTTCACGGGTTGAATTGGGTAACTTGCCTTTTAAGCCTGAAAAAATAAATATCATTGATTTAGTAAATGCTCTTCTTGGTGAGCTGACAGGCCAAATCAGCAGAAAAAAACTGGTTTTATGCACTGATTATGACCATCAAATGCCGGTGTTAAACTGGGATAAAAATGCTTTAAAAATAATTTTCGAAAATCTGCTGAGTAATGCCATCCATTACACGCCGGCAAACGGCCGCATCACCGTCAGTATTCACAAAAAAAATAACGAGCTGACAGCCAGCGTCACGGATACGGGCATCGGCATACCCGACAAAGATAAAAAAAATATCTTTTCCAAATCGTTCCGCACCAGCATTTCTAAAGAATTAACCCCTGACGGGAACGGATTAGGTTTATATATGATCAAAAAAATTGCAGACCATTTCGGCGGACGGATTTGGTTTAGCTCAATAGCCGGTCAGGGCACGACATTTTTCGTCAGCCTGCCGCTGGAAGACAAAAAAACGGTGCAACCACCGTCGGCGCCGTTATAAGACCTATTGTAATCAGGTTTATTCGTTCAAACGATATCCTATGCCGCGCACCGTCTCAATCACGGTGGCTTTTGTATCACCCAATTTTTTTCGTAAATTAGTGACGTGCACGTCCACGATATTGGAAAAGGAATCAAAAGCAAAATCCCAGAGATTTGAGATAATCTGTTCGCGATTGACCGCCTGGTTCTTGTGCCGCATCAGATACTCAAGCAAACTGAATTCTTTCAATGTCAAAGCGATTTTCTTGCCATCTTTTACAACTTCGCGGGTTGTCGGATTTAATCGTATATCGCGTATTTTTAATTCCGGGGGCAGGGTTTCCTTCGGACGCCTGAGGATAGCTTTTATCCTGGCTAATAATACTTCAAAGGAAAATGGCTTAATCAGATAATCGTCTGCTCCGGCATTCAGGCCTTTTATCACGTCATCCGGACTGTCTTTGGAGGTTAATATTAAAATCGGCGTCATAATATTATCAGCCCTAGTTTCGCGGCATACTTCAAAACCGTCTTTTTTCGGCAGCATTATGTCCAGAATGATAAGATCATAGCTGGCATGGTGGAACTCAATGCGCGACAAACCAGCCTCGCCATCAAATACAATATCGGCAGTAAAGCCTTCGGCGTTCAGGCCGTCTTTTATTAGGTTGGCTAAATTTTCTTGATCCTCGATAATTAATATTTTCATATGAATAATTATAGTATTCTAAGCCATAAATAACAAGCTATCAGGTCTTAATATAAATTTAATATAAGACCGCTATAGTTAAGTCATCTAATGGCAAAAAGGCAATTTATTTAAAAACGTAGGGAAAACCAGGCTTAAAAATTGTCCACAATCAAATACACTATTAATAATAAAATATAATAAAATGATTTCCAACACCATAGCGCAAAAACAGTCAAACATTAGCCAAATAGATACAAACAAAGGTAATTTTTTTGCACTTGCGATCAGCAGACCATCCTACCTATTGGAATTTTTTAGAGCTGCACTGGCCTCATTGGCAGTAATATTTCGATTTTTCTTAATTGATAGCGCTAGACAGCTGGGAACATTCATTAAAACAATCTGGATCGCGCTATTTTCCCTGCCGATCGTGGCTTCACTTGATTTTGTGCTGGTAAAAACGTTAATACGTGAGAGAAAAGAACCAACAACGAATTTATAATTAACCATTTAATATTAAAGAGGTGCAATAAATATATGAACACAAGCAACTTTAATCAATTTACTACTGTAATAAACCGCGAAAAAACCAACGATTTGACCGATGGGCATCATGCTAAAGCGGATGTCAGTAACCTGAACATCGGACGGAGGATTGTCGGCCATTTTTTCGACGTCATAACCGCGAAAAAACTGGTTACCGCTTTTGACAACAATTATCAATTACCGCGTAATGCTAAAATCAATATTTTAGTTGACGACGGTAAAGTTACGCTGCATGGAGAGGTCCCGGATAGAAACGCATTTTTAGAGGCGTATAATACCGCTCTACGGGTAGTCGGAATGTCCAGTGTGCGCAACCGACTGAATATAGCGAATTAAATAATTATCTATAAACTAAATTATATATGATCACGCAAAAAACATATTCCGCTTACCAGCCAAAAGAATTTGTCGACGGCATATTTAACAAAAGGCAAAACAAACCGGCTGGCCGTTATCAATGGTCAAGGTTTAAAGCCGAACTGCTCCGCAAACCAAAGGTAGATGGACTCGATATCGCTTTGGAAGAGCTGATGTATGCCGAAAACGTTTATATACCGAGAAAAAAATAAAATGTCAAAAAAATGAAGAATCGCTTTGCTGTTTACTGTATAATAAATTTGCGGCGTTCCCGCTGATATGCCAGATTGAAGAGCATCAGCAATAATATCATAATAAAAGCGGTTAGCCCCATAACTGGGATGGAAATATATCCGAACCGCTGTATTATGACGTCTTCGCAGGAAACGCCCAATGATGACAATGAACAAAAACCAGAAGCTGGTTTGAAAGTCTGCAAATAAATATTATAGGCGGTTATAATTACGCCCAAAGCAGAAAGGATTATACCGTAATAGGCGGCAATTTTATCTTTTTTCCACCAGGCGACGGAAAAAATAATCAGCATAGGAAACATCGCGATGCGTGCCAGCCAACAAAGCTTGCAGGGCTCGAGTTTGGCTGCCTCGGATAGGAATAGGCTGCCTACCACAGAGGCAAAAGTTATTAATAATGCCAGGATAATGGCCTGCTGACCAATAAAATCCCTGATAGCTTTCCACTGTTTTCGTCTGTATAATGCCAACATTCCAGCTACTAGGCAGAATAAAATAAAGACTTGCCCAACGATGGTTAAGACCGACATTAAATCAATTATTGCCAGATTAAATGATGACATAAATAATATATTAATCCCCTGCTTTAAATTATAACGGGTTAATTGGGATATTTTAATTATAACAGAAAATGCAAACTATTAAAGAAGATAATCATAAAGCGCACCCGGCTGTCCGAGTGCGCTCTTTTTTATATTTGAAATTATTATTAATATTTTTACTCCTCCCGCAAGGCGACGACAGGATCAAGCCGGGCCGCGCGACGAGCCGGAAAAAACCCGGCCAGCGATGAGAAGAGTATGGAGAAAACTACGGCACCGAGCCCTAGCCACCACGGCACGCCGACGGTCAGGAAATCACCGCCACCATTTTTATTTGTATAGTAGGAAACGATTTGCCCGATAACCAGCGTCCCGACATATCCGAAGAGCAGGCCGACGATACCGCCAAAAAATCCGATGACCGCCGCTTCATAGGTGAAGAGTTTCCGTACATCGCGATCACGGGCGCCAAGCGCTTTCAAAATACCGATTTCCTTGGTGCGCTCAAGCACCGCCATAAACATCGTATTGGCTACGCCAAGCGAAGCGACAAGCAGGGCGATGCCGCCAAGCACGCCAAGCACCGCCTGCATAATGGCATAAACTTTGGCAATTGATTTGACGATGTCGCCGAGAGTCTCAGCCCCATATCCTTTCGCTTTGATAGCAGCCTGGACAGTATTGACTGTCCCGCTTCCATCGGCGCGTACGGTTACTGAATCATACAGCGATGGCACTGCTTTTGACACCTCGGTTGAATAAAGACCCTTAAGCATGGCAATCGCGGTTCCGTCCGGAAGCGCTGCGTTGCTCGCCTGAAAAGAGGTAGTCTCCGCTGCAAACACCCCCACGATTGTAACAGTGAATTCTTTCTGGGTTACTTCACGCTGCGCTTGTCCGTTTCCTCCCTCTGCATATCCGCCGAGCGTAAAATCCTTTAAAACTGCTTGCTTGCCTACGGCCTGTGAAATATCGGTAAACCCAAGCGCTGTCGCCATCGCCGCCGGTATCACGATTGACTGTTCATCATCTGTCTCCAGATACCGTCCAAACTTAACCTGGTCTTTTGGCGAAGCATTCATATAGGCCACAGGCGGCTGGGCCTGACCAAAAAAAATCGCGCTCTTGCCGTCAACTAGAATTTCACCACCAAGCGATATCTTCGGAAATACAGCAGACACATGTTCAATACCGCGAAGTTCTTCAATAGTCGCATCATTCAATGGCTTAATATCTTTTTTTACGTATGATGGCCCCATCTGGAAAGACATCTGGCCGGAAGAACTATCGCCGGAAACAGTAATCTCCTCTGCCTGGATAAAAGTGCCGAGCTGGTCGGTGGTTGATTTCTGCAAGCTAGCGGCGAAGGCCACCAAAATCACAATAGCCATCGCGCCGATGGCGATGCCGAAGGAGGTCAGGAAAAAACGCAGTTTCCGGCGGCGTAAATTCTTAAGGGCCATTTTAAGGTTGGACAAAGTGCTTAAAATGCCGACACGTCCTGTTGAACCTGGTTTTTGTTCAGTCAAACGCTTGATTTCCTCGTTCTTCACCACCGCCCCATCCAGCATAGTAATGACCCGATCCGCGTATTTGATATATCTGTCATTATGCGTCACCATAATGATCGTTTTTCCGTGCTGGTGCAGCTTCTCTATTATTTCCATGATCTCATCGCCGGTCTTCGTGTCCAGATTGCCGGTCGGCTCGTCACAGGCGATAACGCTGGGATTAGTAATCAGCGCCCGGGCAATGGCCACCCGCTGTTGCTGCCCGCCGGATAGCTTGGCCGGCGTGCTCTTCATCCGGCTGATCAGGCCGACCATTTTAACCACCTCCGCTACGGCATTATCCGCTTCACGGTCGCCCACTCCCGCCAGCTTAAGCGGCAGGGCGATATTATCATGCACGCTCATTGTATTTACTAGCTGGTACTGCTGGAAAATCATGCCCACGTTCTGGCGCCGGTAGGCAGCCAGCTGGTTAGATTTCATTTCACTTAAGTCCTGATTATGTATGAATACCTTTCCCGACGTCGGCCTGTCCATGCCGCAGAGAAGATGCAGGAATGTTGACTTGCCGCTGCCTGAAGGGCCGAGGATGACGACAAATTCTCCGTCTTTGATCGTCGCTGAAACGCCGGCGAGTGCGTGCACAATCTGGTCTTCTAAATGGTACTCTTTTTTGACGTTTTTAAATTCAATCATATTGATTTTATTAATTATTTACGTAAAGTATATTTTACACTTTTTTTGATATCTCCGCAATCGTGCCATTTTATTATTAGTTTGCTAAATACAATAAAAAAACCGTTCGCTGCTGCAACATGCAACAGACGAACGGTTAGCTTAGGTTTAAGCTTGAACCGGAATCATTTCTTGTCCGGAATGGCAACTATGCCCACAACTTCAACGCGAGCTTTCCTGGCAAGACCTGCTACCTGGTAAGCGACGCGTGGCGGAAAGCGTTTGCCGAAAACCTTAGCATAAGCGGCATCAATTCTCGGCATCAAGCCAAAATCGCAAGCAACAATCAATTCGATGCGGCAAATATCCTCTTTACTTCCGCCAGATGCTTCAGCCAGACGTATGACATTGATTACGGCCAGTTCCACTTCCTCTTCAATGGCACAGGCCGGATCAATCATCGACCCATCCTGATTCATAGCCAGTTGACCGGCTAAAAAAACCAAGGTGCAATTTGATGGGACAACCCAAGCCTGTGAATAGCTACCAACTGGTTGGGCTACTTCAGATGTTGACAAAGGCCCAGAAATCGAGAGTGACATGAATTTCCTCCTGAAATCTACAGGTTTTAAGTTTATTATGGTTTACGGAATTTATAATATTTTAGCATAGCGACCCATATTGTCAAATAAAACTTTACGGCCTATCCATCACCTTTTTAAAAACCAAAAGCACACTCGACTTACCAAGTGTGCTTTTATAATGTTTTGCAAATTTATTTTGGCATTGACGATTTTTTGCAGCACTTCATGGCCATGCCTGCAATCACCGCGAGCAAAACGACGATTATGCCAATCAATACGTAGGCCAAGGTATTGCTCTCTTCAGTATCTTCTGTTTCAGCAGTTGAATTAGTGTTTGTTGCCGCAGCGGTGTTGGTATTTCTATTCAAATTCTGATTGGCATTAGTATTATTGGTTGCAATGAGGTTCGGTGTTACATTGGTGTTAGTAGCCGCGGTTGTGCTGTAGAGCCTGACCGCGCCAGTACCACCCGGTTTCAGGCATTGGTAAGCGGTAGCGATCTTGGTGGTGTAAGTACCGGCTGGAAACGCTTCATTAATTGTGTAATCAGCGTTGCACCAGCTGGTCTGATACGGATCGCAGGAGCTGCGGGTGGCCGTAAATGTTGCAAAAGCCGCACCATCTTTAGTGACGGTTACCGGCAGTTCGGTTTCCCCGGTCTGCCATTTGTACCAGAGCTGAATCTTACTTACCTGCAATTCCTCGGTCAGCGACCAGGTGGAAGTGTCAGTCAGGCTGCAGGCGCCGATATAATTGTCCGTGGAATCAAAAACCATGACTTCCGCGGTATTCGTCTGCGCCGAAGCCAAATTTGGGACTACGGCTAAAACAGCCAAGAGCCCGGCAATCGCCAAAAATTTTTTCATAAGCTTTTCTTATTTAATAATTAACTCTAATTTTATTATAGCTAAATAATTTATAAAGGTAAATAATTGATAGACATAAAAAAGAGGGGTGGCGAGTCCCTCAATTGTTCAAATGAACTTATGGTCGTATTGGCTGGATGGAAGAAAAATGAGTCTTTACCACAATCGCGCGATGCGCCAGTACCGAAATAGTCCTATTCAGCGCCTCGCGTGATCCAAGGCGATGTCCTTCAACGACAGCCGTTGGTTCAATTAGCTCCCCTTCCTTCAAATCAAATGCATCACGATGAGCATTAATGAAGTTAATTACCGCCTCCTCGACTGAACTGCCAATCTCTGATTGGCTCTGGTCGCCGCCACAGATCGCAACCTGATAATCCCCCGAGGGACTGATTGACACCTGAATCGAAATTTCCCTTTGTTCCACTTTCTACCTCTCTTCTTTGAATGTTTTGGTGGATTGGTTTACCTTTAGATTAAAAAATAATAACAAACTCTGATGCTACGGTCAAGGTGTTAAATAAATAAACAGTTTATTATTTACCAATACGTACTTATTCTTTTTTCTTTTGGCTGGCTTTGGACAGGAGGAAAATAAAGCCGCCGAGCATCAGCAAAAACAAGCCAATCCCAACGGGAGATCCCCAGCCGAGCACGGAATAAATGTCGCTCATATTTTTAATATTAATTATTACTTAATACCTTTGCAGGTTTTGGGATCAACATCCGCATAACCTAAATACGAGTCCAGCGGGTCAGGGAATATCCCGATTTTATAAACCTGGAGCTGGCTGTCAACATGAAAACAAGTGGCCTGCGCGATTGGCAAGCCGCTGCCTAATACCAGATAGGCAATATATAAATCGTCGCCATCCTGAATCTCTTTTACTTTATTTCCGGCGAAGCTTACCTGATTCTCAAAATTCCTGAATTCAGGATACTCATTTTCAATTTGATCGCGCTGGGACGCGGCAACGGTTTGAGCGGAGTTTGAATTGTTCGAATTCGAGAGCCGGCCCGACCGGTAAATGGAAAAAATAAACAAGCAGGCAGCTGCTAAAGCAAAAATAACGAAAAGAATCACCCACCAAAAACGCTTAAAGATTGTTTTGTATCGATTATTGTAAACTATTTTTTCCATAATAATCCACCTTTTATTCCCCTGCCGGCGCACGGAAATATTTCTGGTACATTTCAAAAGTCGTAACCAGGAGGATCATGATTACCGGACCGTAGATGAAACCCAGCACGCCGAACACCTGCAAACCGCCGATGACGCTCAAGATAACCAGCGCCGGGTGGAGTTCCGCTTTCTTGGATACCAGTTTGGGCCGGAGAAAATTATCGATGTTGCCGATAAACAGCACGCTGACTAAAGCAAGCATTATTGCCTGCCAGATATTGCCGGTTAAAAACAAAATCACCACAATCGGCAGCATTACGAATCCATATCCGACCATGGGAATGACCCCGAGAAAAATCATCAGCAGCGTCCAGAACAGCACATACGGCACGCCGGCGATGGCCAGAAAAATCCCCGCCACCGTACCCTGGACCAGCGCCACTAATAAAGTGCCTTTGATCATGGATTTGGACATTTCCACCACGCGGGAAGCGTAAACCATGTCTATACGGTCGTTAAGCGGACTGACGTTTTCAAAAAATCTTATGAGCTTGCGATGGATGGGAA
Organism: Patescibacteria group bacterium; assembly: GCA_041660605.1. GTDB lineage: Bacteria > Patescibacteriota > Patescibacteriia > UBA10025 > JAHIVO01 > JBAZWB01. The sequence goes on along the minus strand of JBAZWB010000001.1, from coordinate 509,080 downwards.
AAATCGAGTAAAGCAGAATCAGAAAAAGGATTATCCAGGTAACCGTGTAGAATGCGCCGGAGCCGATGTTAGGCAGCCGTTCCAGAAAAAAATTTCCTACTGTCTCGGCCCACTGGCCCATTTTCTCTTGCGCGCTTAAAACGGTAATCGGCGTTTGGTTGCCCGGGAGAAAAGAATAAATATTATTGACCCGCTCAACGACACGCTCAAAATTTAGGCCGCTGCCGGCAAAATCATCCCTGAATGAAATAATCTGGTTGACGGTCAGCCCGCCGATGAAAACGACCGGGATAAAAACCACCAGGAAAACAAAAATTACCGACAGTAAAGCGGCGACCTTCTCTTTCTGACGGAAAATCCGGAGGAAAAAATTGTAAATCGGCTTAAAAAGCACCGCCGCCAGAAAAGCCAGCACAATAGCGGAAAAATACGGCCGTATCACTAAAAATGACAGGCAAATAATGATCGCCGCGACAATGTAGAAAAAAACCCGATTTTCGCTTATTTTGTGTGGCATACTGGCAGACTCAGTCAATATTTAATGCTGTAATTATAGCATAAAAGATCGCTTCACCCTACTTCAGTACCACGTCTAAAATATTAAAAAGTGTTACGCAAAACACTAATTCTATCCTCCGAAATCCTTTGGTTTAATATTTGGATCTTCCAATAATTCTATCTTGTCATCAATTACCAATATCGCCTGTTGATCGTTTAATAATTTTATCGGATATTTGGCAGCATCTATTTTTGGCTTGATAATGGAAATAATTTCCGGAGTGCAATGCGCCATAATAATAAAAGGCACCAGATTCATACCGCTAAAATCCGTCACGCCGTGCCGGTCAAATCGCTTTGAGCTTTCTTTCCAGCCGGCCGTTTCAATGGTCGGACAGCAGACATAAGAACCGGCGCTGGAGCCGCAGTACACTCCGCCTTGGTCCAGAAATTCTTTTAAGACAATGTCAAAACCGCTCTCCCAAATGCACTTGATAAGGAAAAATGAATTACCGCCAACCATATTTATAGCGTCCTTGTTTTTTAATAGATTCCGCAATTCATCCGGTGTTTTCCCCTCAATGTCGATTTCCTCGAAATCCCAGCCTAACTCACGCATGCGCTGTTCATGTTTTATTATATAATTTCTGGTGGGAACGCTTTTACCGGCGGTGGTGATATACGCCCATTTCACCCGGTTACGCGGTTTACCAAATATCTCGTACTTGCCGTCTGTCACATAAGTGCCCCGAGAAGCTAAAAGTAGCTTTTTCATATTATATTGCGCTTTTTAAAATATTCCTCAATATATTCCCATTTATTAATATCCGTTTTATTCATAATAAGATTTTTTGCTTCACTCGTAGTAAATAATTTCATCGCCCGACCCTCCTGTTGCTTGGCGTGTTCTAAAATATTTCCCAAAAAACCGATAAACAGATGAATATAATTATATGACTGATTATCTAATAAAAAAACCTTATAATTAACCAAAAAATCATGCGACTCTAACTCTATGCCCAACTCTTCCCTGATTTCCCTAGCCAGGGCCTGCTCTGGTGTTTCTCCTGCTTCAACGCTTCCGCCAAAAAAACCCCACTGCTCCCCGGCACCGGATATGCCATGCCTGTCCTGCAGAAGCACCCGGCCCTGTTGGTCATATAACGCAATCACTGCTTTTTCCTTGTTCTTTTTCATACTGCTATTTTAGCATAAAAATATAAAAATCGCATTTACAAAATCTGCCGAAGGCTTGACTTTTTCGTAAAATACCCCTATACTATCTAGAATAAAATAAAAAACATCGCAGAGAGGAACCTCAACAATGTTAAATCATCTAGCTGCTCAGGTAAAACAAAAACCCTTGCTTGCACTTTTAACCTGCATGATCGCGATAGTCACCTTGTTTGACTGTTACTTCATAATGCTGGGGACAAATAAACAAGAAGGATATATCCCCTTCTTCATCCCGGCCGTACTTATCATAATTACGGGAGTTACCTGCTTCCCCATTATGCGCGGTCAGAAGTAAGACAATATATTGGCTCCATCCGATATCTCATACGAGATACTTGGATGGAGCCGATTTTTTTTAATAAAAATTAAATAATATTTGTGCGCTAAAAATCTTGACATTTCTTAGCAAAACCTCCAATATATATAAACAAACAACACAAAACAAAACGAGACTTTTGTCTCGCTCATTAACAAAATAACTCACCAAAAGAACAGGAGGTAAATATGAGTGCTAGATCACTTCGAACTGGTCTAGATAAAATTTCCATGCCTCCTGTCATTCAAGGAGCTATGGGTATCTACGCATTTCCCTCGTCATCAGCACGCCTGGTGGCGCTGCAAGGACAACTTGGAGTTGTCTCAGGTACAGGCATACACCTTATATTCCCACGCCTGCTTCAATTAGGCGATCAGGGCGGTCATTTCAGAAGAGCGCTTTCAGCCTTCCCCGATCAGGAGATGGCAGAACGGATACTCAGCCGATACTATGTGCCGGAAGGAATATCTCCCGCCACGCCTTTTCAAAACATTGAACAGTTTTCCGTCACTCCGTCACGAGAACTGATTGAGCTGACTATTTGCGCTAATTTTTGTCAGGTTTGGCTGGCTAAAGAAAACCATGACGGCCTCATAGGTGTCAATTTTCTTGAAAAAATCCAGATGCCTCATTTGTACGCTCTGTATGGTGTGCTCCTGGCACAGGTGGACTACTTATTCATTGGCGCAGGCATTCCAATACAAATATCAGCCGTCCTGGACAAACTTGTCCGGCATGAACCAGCATCATACACAATAAATGTTATTGGTGCTGATAGAACAGTGGAGTGTCAGACTTACTTTGATCCTCGTCAATTCATTCATCACACGCTTCCAGAGCTGAAAAGACCGCTTTTCTTTCCGATTATTTCGTCTTCCACTATCGCACAAATGATGATTAAATCGGGACACCATAAAATTGATGGCTGGATTGTAGAAACGAATGTGGCTGGTGGACATAGCGCTAGTCCCAGAGGAAGGGTAGTATTGACCGAGTCCGGCGAGCCATTGTACGGTGTACGAGATGAGATTGATTTCGATCAGCTCAGCCTTATTGGGCTTCCCTACTATCTAGCTGGCGCGTACGCCAGTCCTGAAATGTTGGCTATAGCCAAATCTCTCGGTGCAATCGGAATCCAGTCGGGCTCCATTTTTACACTTAGCAATGAATCTGGCATCAACCCTAGCCTTCGCGACTACATGCGGAAAGAAGGTTATAACAACCGACTTATTGTCTTCAACGACCCGCAGGCGTCGCCAACCGGTTTTCCCTTCAAGGTTGTGCGTATGCCTGGTACACTTGGTGATCCAGCGATCTACCAGGCACGCCAGCGAATCTGCGACCTCGGAGGACTGCTTCAGCCTTACTTTCGGCAAAATAGTTCAATAGGATACCGATGTCCAGCTGAACCAATGTACGGCTACTGCAATAAAGGAGGAAAAAAAGAGGACGCATTAAATAGAATGTGTCTCTGTAATGGCCTGTTTGCGACTGTTGGCCTGGGTCAGCGCCGGTATGACGGGACTATCGAGCCGCCAGTGGTGACGCTTGGGCAGGATCTTACATTTCTCCGACACCTTATGTCGGACGAAAACGACGACTATTCCATTGAAGATGTAATTCTGTATCTGCTGTCGTGAGAGCGATTACGCACGTTTAAGTATAAACCGGCGTATATGCATTTGCATGCGTGTACGTCGGGTTTTTATTTTAATAAATTATCGTCGCCTGCGGTATAATTTTATTTTTACCATTAATTCCCTAAGCTGCTCTAATTAACTTTACTATTATTTTAACTCTCTGTCATCTTAGCCAGAGAACTCTTTTTTACCTGCCATAACGCGATTATTCCAATACCGACAATAAGTACGAGTATTGCCCAAATGCGCAATGTCGGCAGTGTCAACGCAAAAAAGTTACGAAGCCAGGGAACAGCAAAAACCACAAACATTAATGCCACCAGCCCGGCCAAAAGGAACTTTTGCCACCACCTGGCCTGTATAGCCAGCAATACCAGCAGGGCAAAACCGCACCCGAGTAAAATAATCGTGGCTGCGGTGCGTGCTAAAGCGAAATTTGCCGGCTCTAGCAGCCGGGTAACCGCGTACCCGACTAATGTCAGTATGCAAATAATAATACCCGCTGGCAATGAGAAGCTGGCGACCCGGGAGGCAAAGCCGGGTTTTGCCCTGGCGCTATTGCGGGTAAATGAAAGAATCATCGCCGGGATGCCGATAGTCAGCGAACTGATCAGGGTAAAATGGCGCGGTAAAAACGGGAAAGGGCTTCCCGAAAGACCGATAGCCAGGGCGATAATGGTAATATAAACGGTTTTGGCAATAAATAAATTCGCGCTCCTCTCAATATTGCCGATGATGCGGCGGCCTTCGGCAATGACGTCAGGCAAGGCTAAAAAACTATTTTTCAGCAGGACGAGCTGGGCGGTGCCGCGGCTGGCGTCAGTGCCCGAGCCCATGGCAATGCTGAAATCAGCCTCTTTGATCGCCAGGACGTCATTGACGCCGTCTCCCACCATGGCCACGACGTACCCGCGTTTTTTTAGCGCTGTCACCATCAGTTTTTTTTGTTCAGGCATCACCCTGCCAAAAACGTTTTTCCGTTCAACCAGCTCGCCCAGCTCATCAATATCTTGCGGTAATTCCCGGCCATTTTGGGGAATATCAACCTCCAGGCCGGCAGCTTTGGCGATGGTAGCGACCGTCCGGGGATTATCACCGGAAATTATTTTCACGGCCACGCCCTGTTCCTTGAAATACTGCAGGGTTTTTTTCACGCCTTTCCGGATTTGCTCTTCTAGAATTACGAGCGCGACGGGTTCAGCCTGCATAATGGTAAAATCGCTATTTTCACCGGCGTGCGATACCGGCTCCTTCGAATACGCCAGCAATAACACGCGCTGACCGCTATCAGCTAAGCGATCTAAAGTCCCGGAAATAACGGTATTTGCTAATTGTGGTTTAGTTAAAATCATTTCCGGTGCTCCGAGGATCCAGGTGCCATAATCATTGAAAGTCAGCGCGCTCCATTTGCGTGTGGAAGAAAAAGGAATATTATCCTGAACAATGAATTTGCCTGGCTGGGGAGCCGGATAGGCCCGTGCGATAGCTGCCAGCGTTGAGCTCTGCTCTTGAACCTGGGCAAAAACGCTTACAATCTCCCGCGGATCCGCTGATGGCGGCGGAGATACTTTAGCATTGGGGTTTTTGATAGGCAGCAATTCTTTGGCAGTGATCACGCCTTCAGTCAGAGTGCCGGTTTTATCCAGGCAAAGCACGTTCACCCGGGCCAGCATTTCCACAGCCGGTAGCTCCTGTATCAGCACATCATGCTTGGAAAGTCGGAGAATCGCGATGGTCATGACCACGCTGGTCAGGAGGACCAGCCCGTCCGGCACCATATTGACGACCCCGCCGGCAAAAGAAGCCAGTGACTCGTTTAAACCAACTTCCGGATTGAACAACTGGCTGACAAGCAATAAAACAGCGGCTGGCGGCAAAACCCAAGTCACTATCCTTAACATTTTGTTAATGCCGTTCCGCAATTCTGACTTAGCCAGCGTAAACTCGCGGACCGCGTTGGCCAGGCGGCGCGCATAGGCGTTTTCACCGATATGCACGGCCTGCATACGGCAATGGCCGGCCACAATAAAACTTCCGGAATAGAGCGGATCGCCGGGTTTTTTCGTGACTGATTCCGATTCTCCGGTGATCATGGATTCATTTACCTCCAGGTTATCGGATTGCAGCGTGACGCCGTCGACCGCGACTTGGTCGCCGCTAGTGAGCTCAATAACGTCATCAATGACTATTTTATTCGTCGGGATAGTCTGGATTTTCCCGCTGCGAACGACTTTTGACCGGGAAACCATCACCAGCGCCAGTTTATCCAGGGTCCACTTAGCGCGCAATTCCTGGATAATGCCGATAAAGGTATTAGCCACCAGGATAATGCCAAACACGGAGTCCTGGAGGTTGCCTACGAATAAAATTATAATATATAATGAGCCCAGCAACGCGTTGAAGCGGGTAAAAGTGTTCGCTATAAATATCTGGCGATAGGTCCGGCTGGTCCGTGGATGCGTGATATTAACCTGCTTAGCCTCATATCGTTCTTGTACATGCTGATCCGTTAATCCCTCCGTGCCGGTAATAAACTTCCGGCTCATTTCGGGCAGACGGACATCAGGGGCGCCGGATACGTCTTCAGAGCTTTTTCGCTTGCCGGTCATGAGACGGACCATCCACGGATAGCGATGCCACCACTGCGAAAAAGCGTTCCGCATTTTTGGGTTGGCGCGGATCCATCTTACGGTTAGAGCCGTGGCCGCAATAACCGCGGCAAAAAATATTAATAAGTAATTAGAAGCGCTGTCATCGCGATCAATGGCGCGATACGCGTAAATCCAATCGCTGGTACGCGTTATTAAAGAATTTATTGAATGTATTAGATTGTCCAACAGCCTAGTCATAAATGCAAAAAAAACGATATTTAACCTTTACCTGCTTTTTCAAATTCTGGCTTAACTGTCTATTCAGTATACCAAAAAACAGCCAGACACGTCATTTGTATTTTACCAGTGCCTATTTAGCGCGCTTTTTCTTGGATGCTTTGGGCGATTTAACAGCTGCTGTTTTGGCCGGCTTTTTCTCCTGAATTGCCGCTGGTTTAATTGTCAGGGCGCTGAGTATGGCATCAAGCTTGGCATTCAGCTGCTTGAACTGCCCGGTTAAATCTTTCTGCCCGCCTGGCCCGCCGCTTTCAGTCCGACGCGTTTGGGTGCCGCCTTTGCCCATTTTCTCGAAACAGTCGCTGCAGTAAACCGGCTTGTCGCCGCTGGGCCGGAAAGGCACTTCGCAGGATTGGTGGCAATTGTCGCAGGTGGCCCTGAACATGCGCTTCTCTTCCCAACGCGGCCGCTCGTCTCTCCGGCGCTCAGGCCGTGTGCCATCGTTGTCGCGGTGTTTACCGAAGCAATTGCTGCAATAAACGGGCCGGTCTCCGGTTGGCCGGAAAGGCACTTCGCAGGACTGTCCGCAGTCAGCGCAGGTGGCCTGGTGCATTTGCGGTCCACCGTCATCATGTCCGCCAAACCGCCGTCCGCCGCCCCGGTGATCGAAGTCCCTCCTCTTGCTAAAACCGCCATGCTGTCCGCCTGATCTGTCGTTTCGCCGTGTATTTTTCATATTTTTTTAAATTATTTGTTTAAAATACAGAACTAAAGTGTAGTCTAAAACCCAAATAATTGCAAGCTGGACATTAAATAATAATTTATTTACTCACGCTCTCTGAAAGTAAGTGACCCAATCACCGTCAAACCCAGGATAAATAAGGCTAAAAATCCCATATTCTGCCAAAATGCGGCTGTATCAAAAACCGGCGATATCACCGCTTTGGCCGCGTAAATGCCGTAGCGGATGGGGAAAAAATGCCCCACGATTTGCGCCCACTTCGGCAATAAAACAGGATCAGCGATTAATCCCGATAAAAAAGTCGGCAGCACCACGACCAGCGGGATGAACGGGATCACCTGCGCCTCGCGCTTGGCAAAAGTGGAAATAAAAATGCCCAAAAGCACTGAAACAATAGACAGGACAAATAAGACGCCGCCTAAGGCTAAGATTTTCTTCCAGTCAAATGAAAGTTCAAAAAGCCAGATCACTTCCGCTAAAACCAGCGCCGCCTGGATAACGGCCAGGCTTAAATAACCCAGCACGTATCCGAGGATTATGTCCGTCCGTCGCAGACCGTTAATCAGCATCCTGTTAAGCGTACCCTGAATCCTTTCCTGGACCAGCAGCAAAGTGCTTAGGATAAATGCCAAAAAATAAATTATATAGGCGGTAAAGGGAATCACATAGGTTTCGTGCGACAAAACCGGCGACATAGTGTCAAAAAAAAGCTTGAGGAAATACACCATGACCAGAGGAATAATAATGGAAAAAATCAGCAAGCGCCGGTCGTGCCGGAGCTGCTGCAGTACCCGTCTGGCAACGATAAATATATTCATGGTTTTTTATTCTCCCGGTTATTTAATATTTTCACCATTACCTCTTCCAGATTTTCCGCTTCAATCTCCAGATGGCTGATATCCGGAGCCAGTCCGTGCCGGCGCAAAGCCGCAGCCAGCGCGTTACTGTCAGAAGAGACTTTTTCCGCCTGATCTTTGCCGGCCTGCTTAAAACGTATGACTGCCTGTCCGCTAGCGACCAGTTTCCGCGGTTCGTCATCAGCCACTACCTGACCATGCTGCAGCAAGACTACGGTATTGCATTGCATTGCCTCATCCATTAAATGTGTGCTGATAATCAGGGTCTTGCCCTGTCGCGCCAGTTCCTTAAATTTATTCCACAGCTGTTTTTTCAATAAAGGATCCAGGGCCGCCGTCGGCTCATCCAAGATCAGCAGCTGCGGATTATGCACCAGGGCGCAGGCCAGAGACACGCGTTTCTGCATGCCGCCGGACAGATCCTGTACCGGACTATCGACACGAGCTTTTAAATCCAGCTCGCTTAACAGCCTGGCTGCCTGCCCGAGCGGATCAGGCAACTGGTGCAGCCGCGCGTAAAAAGCCACGTTTTCCCTGGCTGATAAATCCTGGTACAACGCCAGCTCCTGCGGCATGTACCCAAGTTTTTTTCTGAGCTCCCAGCGCTGTTTAATAGGATCCAGGCCAAAAACGCTGAGGCTGCCGGCAGTCGGCTGAACTGCTCCGACGAGTGCCTTTATCAAGGTTGATTTGCCCGCACCATTAGGCCCGACAAAGCCGGTAATCCGGCCAGAGGCAATCTCCAGGCTGATATCCTGGATCGCCTGGACTTTAGCGTATCTTTTGGACAGTTTATTTACATAAATCGCGATAGGCATGCACTAAGTATAGCAAAAAACCAGCTAACTAAACATTCTGGCTAACTCTTGACATTTATGAAAAGAAATGATGATATTTTTCGATATTGTGTACAAAATCACAATATGCTTATTTTGACAACCAAGTTAACCTAAGTAACCAGAAAACCAGAAACTCTTGGAGGAAAAAACATGCACAACAGCATGAGTGATGAACGAGTTTGTCCATTTTGTGGCAGACCTGATTGCTCCGGGGCATTTGTAGAATCCCCGGTAATGGAAGGATTCCCAGCTATCAATGCCCTGATGGATGCTATTATCAGCAGCGGATCGCTCGGCCCGATCGGAAGGTCGCTATTCGGCAAAGGATCATTCGATCTCATCGGACTACCGACGAATCGCCCCGGCACCACCCTCAGTATCAATGAAGCTGGCCAGCTAAGTCGCCACCGGGAAGGGACCAGAACAGAACTCAAACCGATGAAGGAAATCCCGGAGATAACGGCGCCAATGCTGAAAGCCTATGCCGATTACCGCGTAACCTACCTGGAAATCGAGCAGAAGCAGTCCGAAGCAGAACAGCTTCAGGCAGAGGCCAAGCAGAGCAACGCTGATACTGCAGAGCGCCTGGTCGAATTGAGATTCGCGATCTCGCAAATTCTGCCGCCTGAACACTACAACCTGTATGGCAACAAACACATGCAGCTCATTGATGACGAAGGTAAGCTTTTCCTGATTGTCAGCGGCAACGATCGCTCCAGATTCGAAATCGGAGATATCGACGGTTGGCCTCTCCTAACAGAGCAGGACAAGATCAAATCTGAACAACTCCAAGCGTCGCAGAAGCTGGAACAAGCCGCCAGACTATTCCAGCAGGTCGCAGCGCTGCCTGATCTCCTCGAGATAAGGCAGAAGGCAATCGATCGGATACTTACGGAGGTCATCGATCCGCTTTACACCAGCGACCCCGACCTCGACGGCCTTGGAGCCGGATTTGACACGGATGGCGAGCCTGTCGTTATAATCAGACGCTCATTCACCGAAGACAGCGACCAGATCCCTCCTGAAGAGCTGGAACTCTTCAGAGCCGCAGTCAAGCTGCAGCTGGCTCGTAACGCCAACTTGGTACTGGCGCCGGAAGTTCTGAAGGCACTGGATCTTCCTGTCCAGCAAATCGAAGCCTCCGACACTACCGGTGATCAGCAGGATGGACCGCCGGAAGTAGTCATCAAGACTACCTAATAACTACAGCCCTTTCGTATTCAAAGCCGGCGCAGTCGCAAGATTGCCCGGCCTTTTTTTTATAAAATATTTATAATATTTGTTACGTGGTGACGCTTCCGGAGCAGCATGCCCTGAATTCTATAATTGCATAAACAAAACCGGACAGGATAAGAATTCCTGCGCAAATAATTAGAACCCATCTCCAAAAAATGATGCGCTTATGAAGTTTTTCAACTTGAATTTTAATGTTTTCCGGATTGGCATTTGGCGGCTGTTTGCTGATTAATTTGGACTGGGTAGCGATAACCACCATTTCCACGATGGCTACAATAATTCCCAGGAAAGCCAAAATGCCGATTAACCCGGCATACCATTGTATATATATTCCTAACGGCTTAGGTCCACCATCAGACGTAGTCAACGGAGGAAATGAATTATCTTCAAGGTTTATATTATGTAATTGCGCAGAAACTGATAAAGGTAAAATTACTAGAATTAACAGGCAAATGGCAAAAATTAAAATTTTTTTTGTGGACATAGAATGAAATATAATGATAGATGCTCTTGATACGCTAATTTTAGCATAAAAATTAAATCACGTCCTATACCCTGTTCGCTTCGCGGAGCGAGGCCGGGGAAATGAATTCAGTATGACAGAAAGAAAATTACCTTTGTCACTCTGAGCTCTTTCCTGTGCAGAGGCAGGACTATTTCTCTAGTCTGTTTTACTGTCATCCTGACCCTGAACATAGCGAAGGGGAAGGATCTCCTCAGCCTATGGCTGAGGGGACTCTTCGCTCCACGTAGTGGAGCCTGCCCTGAGCGTAGTCGAAGGGCTCAGAGTGACAGTGAAGTGGGGTGATTTTCATTCTATCTTCAATACCTCGCACCTCTGTTCTTTATTTCCTAATTTAACGGTAAAAATTTCGCCGATTCTTTTGCCGATCAGGGCCGCGCCGATGGGAGAAGTGAAAGAAATTATCCCCTGCTGCGGATCGGATTCCGCGGAGCCGAGTATTTGAAAAATTTTTTGTTCACCGCCAATAGCCACCGTTACGCGATGGCCGATCCGTACACTGCCCGAAGAATCATTTGTATCAATTATAACTGCCCGTTTCACGGCTTCTTCCAGCTGGTCAATCCGTTCATTAATGCCTCTGAGCCGGCCTTTGGCGATCTGGTAAGCGGCATTTTCGGAAAAGTCCCCCATTTCCGCCAGACGCTTCACCTCAGAAATGGCGTACGGCTGTTTTTTTATTTTTAATCGTTCCAGTTCGTCTTTATATGACTGCAATTTTTCCCGCGTCAAATACGGGTCTATCTGGTGATGGGTGTATTTTCCGGGTTTTCGTTTGGGTACTTGCATACTGATCGTTTAATTTAATGGCGCTTTTATAATCTTCGCTGTTTATTATACCCTATTTATTAAAATAAAAAATCATAATAATCCATATATATCCCGCCAATTAATAAATTGATATGGTTTATGTTTGAACTTAATCGGTAATTCAGCCTTAATAGGATTTTGGTGGATATAATCAATGACAGTATTTAAATATTTTTCAGTGGTTATCATGCGAGTGTAAAACCTAGGTTGCCATTTATTTCCTGCATGCAATCGTCGGAAAAAATTGCCCTTTATTGATTGCATTAAATCGGAAATGGTATATTTCTTCGCGTAATCGGAGCGCACGCTAGAGAGCGTGCGCTCGGGATGTTTTAATTTTATACATTTTTTATCTTCGCAAATGTCATTCCAATCCCCCCACCGCACCTTCTCTAAGGTGCGGTGGGATAATAAGGCGCGGTGCATTGCCAAAATATGCACATGCCCGCCCGCCATAGCCTACGGCTAAACCGAGGCTGGCGGGATCGGGCATGATTTGATAGGCAAAAATGATGAATTCCTTTATTTTGGCGGAAATAAAAATATCTCGCATTAACGACTCAGCATTTTTTTTATTCTCAAAAAATTGATACCCCTCCCGCGTCCGCCAGGTTATAAAATAAAGATATTCATTTTGGTAAACCCTTCTTTGAGTCATAAAACAAAAACTTCCCTTTTTATGGGGAAGATTGATTAGTTAACAACAATAGTATCTATCAAAAAAAGAGAGTTGCCAACACCTAACAAAAAAATGATCCTACTTTGCCCCAAAAAACCGGCCAATAAACGGCACTCGCCGCATCAATACGTCATACACGGCAAAAACAACCGGGAACGAGATCAGCGTGATTATGGCATATTTCAGCCAGACGGCCATATCCCATTGCGTCACATAATACCCGATGGCCATCACGATTGGCAGGTGGATGATATAAATAGGGTACGACGCGGGACCGAGATATTGGATAGCGCGGCTTGGGCGATTGAGGAAACAATGTCCAATCCCTAGAAGCGCCAGGATTGCCGCCAAAATATAAATATCATGCAGCAGGTCAAAAACGATAGTGCCCGCCGAAAATCCAATCTGTTGATCGCCCCACGCCTGCAGCATTGTCCAAAGGATACCAAGGACGATAGCCAGAGTGAGCCAGGCGTATTTCTGCCGATCAATTTGCTCCTGCAAACGGGAATCACTCATCCAGATGAATCCAAAAATAAGAAGAATGAAAAAACTGACCACGTTGCGATCTGCCACTTCCGGTACGCCGTCAAAAAGCAGCATGATCACCGGCACGATAAACAATGCGCCGGGCTTGCCAAGGAAAGTAATTATGCGATTGGCGACCTGCTGTCCCCTGTCCCTTTTGAGCCAGTTAAAAATCGGCAAAGCTAAAAGCAATAAGACCAACAGGAACAGGATAAACCATAAATGACCGGGTGTCAGGTGGCCGAGGTAGCCGCTGTAGTCTTTGGCGTCAATCGAAAAAAACTTCGGATAATACTGCAAAAAAGATAAAGCCGCTCCGCCATGATACCGGTAGGCATAATATCCCATCAACGGCATAAAGGTAACTATGGCTGCTATTAAAGGTATAAACAAGCGGAACACCCGACGATTGATAAAATTTTTCCAGTCATACTTACGGAGCATAAACCAGCTGGACGCGCCAGCCACGAAAAACAGGAGCTGCATGCCCCAAGCGCCGATTGAATCCGTGAAATTGGCCAAGGCTATGCTGTGCACGCCATTACGGACAAAAAAGTCATCACCCAAGTCAAACATCACTGCCGCGTGAAAAGGAATTAACATTAGAATCACAAAAACACGTAGCCAATCTAGATCGATGCGGCGAGTCAGGTCCCTGGTACCTTTTTTTTGTAAAATCTCCGTCATATTCATAGTATATCAAACTTAATGCAAATAAAAAAATCGCCCCTGCCGATTCCGGCCTTGGGTAGCTAAATATTGAAAGTTGTCAGGACTTTTCTATTTCAAATTTAATGTAAAATTCCTTAATTTATTTTTTCTATATACATAATATGCCTGCGGTGCGCCAATGCTTATCAGCCAGAGGAGTATAGTGCACCACAACGGTACGCTCTGAAAAGAAATTACCACGAGAAGTCCAGCCAGACCAGGAAGATAGTGAACAATCATATGCGCCAGTAACGAGGAGGTGATCATGCCCTGAGGAATCAGGACTTTATCAATTTTTGCAATTGCCTCACTTTCTCCTTTTCTCAAAGTACCAAGGGCAATAATACCGAAAAAGAAATATAAAAAAATCGGTAACGGAGTAAACATTTCTGGAAGCAAGTCATACCGCTTAACAAGTATGTATAACCCGTAGCTGATGGTGGCGACAACGCTTGAGTATATACTTGTCCGTTGTTCAAATGCTTGTACTGTAGCAACTGCTTTGTATAATTCTGCATTTCTATTTTGAATATTTTCTTGTGGGCTTGGTATCATGCGATTGTAACACTGATCACTAATTAACTTATCTTAATTATTATCTTTCTCAGGCAAAGGAAGCAGGTTATAACTGGGACAACATAAATTATAAAATTTTTAACTAGTGCCCAGCTAAAACTTCTCGTTACTTCTACCAATTGTGGATCTGCGGCCATATTTTTTAATAAACTTTTTAAAATTATTTTTCGTAAATATCTATATTAACCTACATTCTTTAATTAACATATGTTAATTAATACATTTAAGATACAATTGGTTAACATCCAACTTTTTACCCACCATGGCGTTCTAAAATCTGAAAACCTTTAAGTACGGCATCACACAAAAAATCCTCAAGCTGCCCATAATCATCCTCTACCTGGGCAATATTAAGTGACTTCATATACATACGCCTATTTTTTTGTTCAATAACCGCTGGTGGCAGGTTCTTTGCGAGCAATTGTGCATTTAAAAGCAGGCGGCCAACCCGGCCGTTACCGTCGGCAAATGGATGTATCTGTTCAAATTGCGCATGAATGCGGCTGACTTGAGCTATCAGATCGCGTCCGGTTTTTAGGAGGTCAGAAGATAACCTTCGCATCAATACTGGCACCTTCAAATAGTTGGCAGTCGGTACATTCGCGCCAACGATCCTGACTCCATGACGTCGATAAAGACCCGCCTCTGAATGAATTCCATTTAAAAGTATTTCATGGAGCCGAATAATCAATTGCTCATTTACCGGACGTTTTTCACTGATATAGCCGAATAAATACCATAGAGCAGCTTGATGGTTTTTTACTTCTAATTGTTCTGTTAGGGTGCGGCTTTTAAACGTCGCATTGTCAAACATGATGGCCGCGGTTTCGTCTTTAGTCACGGTGCTGCCTTCAATCCTGTTGGTATGGTAAGTTAGTGCCAGTAAAAAGTTGTCGCGGATATCTGGATTATTCAATATCATCTTCAGAATATTTTGGTGCGAACGCTGCCGAGCGGTGATAATTGATTTTTTTGTAATAAGTACATCTGCTTCCTGCCTCGCCGTTCCGATCAGCCCGGCAAATAAAGCATCTATGCGCTTAATTGCGCGTGCTCGCGGCTGTGATTTCCCGTTAATCCAGCTGTTAAACGCCACAAAAGACACGCCCAGCTCACGAGCCAGTGTTTCCTGCGTTTTGCCGGTTAACTGCTGAATAATCTTTAATTTATGTAATATTTCCATATATCACAAGTTTACCAAACTTTATAAAGTTTGTCAATACTGATACCTTTATAAAGTTTAAAATCCCCTGCCCATTCCGTCTTTGGGCATTGGTCATTCATTGGAATTTGATTATTGGTATTTGTTTGGAACTTGTAAAATTGTGTATTGGTAATTTAAAATCACCTCAACTCAATACTATATCACCTAATTTGCCTTCTAATTTCCTTATAATCCGGAAAGGTTTCGGCTACCAGACGCCAAAATCTGCCGGAATGATTAAACTCCTGCAAATGGCACAACTCATGCACAATGATATAATCAGCCACCCGAGTGGGTAATAAAGCTATTTTATAGTTAAAATTCAGATTCCCTTTTTTTGAGCAACTCCCCCACCTCGTTTTTTGATTTCTAATGTTAATGCTATTAAATTTGCAATTATAATATTTATTAAAGTAATTAACCCGCGCAACAGCCAAACTATAAGCACTGTCTCTGTATTTTAAATAATCCCCATGAGTATACCGCGCTACGGGATGGTTTCTGGATTTTTGAAAAAAATCAAGTTTTGATAAAAGCCATCGGCTTTTTTCTCGTATAAATTTCTCCACGATATTTTCATGAAGGTCATAAGGGGTAGTAACCACGATGGCGCCATCACAATACACCGCCAGCCGCATTCTGCGGGCACGCAGGCTTTTACGAAGCGTATATGTAACGTTTTTGTTTTGCAGGGAAATTTGTTTTTGCATTGTTGAGATTTACTAGCTACGCAGTAATTAATTTTTCACTTTATTTGCCGTGCAAGTGGGACATAGCTATATAGCTTCAATTCATTCCGAGTCGGCGGGTATAGTTTTAATTAACCTCTCCCCCGATTATCAAATCATTTTCTAAACTGGGCATGGTAATAATCCCACCGTCCATGTACACGTCTGCTCTATTGAACCTGATGCCGAATATGGTAAGGCCGTCGACAAAATAACGGTCAGAGCCATTCCACGTACTCTGTTCCGCAATCTGGTAGCGCAAAACCGCTATCCGCTCAATGGGATGGTCAAAATGCGTATCCACGGCCTGTAATATATCTCTCGCCGTTGATTCAGGTATCGATATTCCGCTTTTCACTGATGGCATGACCAATGGCATCATAACCGCCGCCAATACAATGACAGCGATGATACCGAGGGTGATGTATAATTTTTTATGAGGCATATGCTTATCTGGTTAATCTCCCGCTAAATATTTACCTTCCGAGATCTTGATAAAGGAAGGCCTTATGCCTGGCCAGTCGAATAACTGAGCAAAAAAATTGCTTAAAAATCATGCGTCGGCCGCCTTCAGCTTCATGGTAATTAAAGCCTTTTGCAGTGGCTGTGCCGCCGCGTCATGTCGATCCATGGCTAAAACCGGTAGCATCACCCGCACCGAGGCATTCTGCGTCGGCAGCAATTCCACCTTGCCGGAAAAATAATCAGCCAGGTTCGTCAGAAATTCATCAAACCACGACGGTGTCACGGTCAGCACACCCTCAAAATCGATCGCCACCGGCTGGCTTGCGTCAAGCGACGACCGAATTGCCTGAAATGCTTCCAGCCCAGCTGGCCGGGAAACAAGTACTGTACCGAATTTTTTTAGATAAATGGTTTGCATAATAGCGTATTAAAAAGTAATAATAGCGACGACGCCGCGAACATTCTGATCTATCATGCCAACGCGCAGACTGCCCTCCGCCGGGATGGTCGCTTGCGCCACGCCGGAAGTAAACGTCAGGCCTATCGGATTTGTTTCGGCGATTCTCTTGACTAACTTCAATCCGTTCCCCCGCTTTTCCGGACTGCGGCCCGAAACCGTTTCCGTAAAAGCGATGTGCACCGCTTCCGTGTCGCTGGAGATGTCCGGCCGTACCCGTTGTAACGTGGCGCGTACACCCTGTCCTCTGTCGGCTAACACAATGATCCGCTTAATCGCGTCATAGGCAAAAAATATACCAGGCAAATCCGGCCAATTCCCGATGTTGTGCGCAAACGAGTTATCGCCGATTTCACCCGCTATTTGGGTCAGTAATGAAACCATATCTTCTGTCTGGCCACCAGGCGCTCGTGCCAGGACTGCAGCCATTTTTTCGAGACGCCCCGTAAAACGGTCTGATTGTCCGCAATAATATTCATCCGGGATCTTTGGGGGCTGTGCGCTCGTAGCCCAAGCCCACGCGAGTTTAGACAAGTCAACGAGCAGTCGTTGAATATCTGACAAATGATAATAACGCTGCCCACCAGGACTCCGTTCGGAGCTAAGTTTGCCTAATTTCTCCCAATTTCTCACTGTTTGAGGAGAAACCCCCAGAATATTAGCAACTTGGCTTACACGCAATTTTTCTGTATTATTTCCATTCATATTGTAAGTTTATACCAAAAACTTACAATTGTCAAGATTAATTGTAAGTTTCATGCCTAAACCTAATGTTTTATCTGTCTCCCCTCTATCTAACCCCCAACCTATAGCTTTCTGCCCATTCCAGCATTGAGTATTGGCTATTTATTGAAATTTGATTATTGGTATTTGCCTGCCCCGTAAGTTGCGAGTGCAACGAGCAACTGTTCGGGGTTTGATATTTGATAAATTGGAAATTGGTAATTACTTTCCAGTCTATTTAACTTTTTTGTTTTGAAGGGAAATTTGTTTTTGTATTTTTGAAACTTTTTACTCCCCACTCCAATCCTTACACAAAATTTCTGCTTGCTCTAAAACTGTCTTGGTTGCTCCCTCTTGTTTATCTGGCGGATATTTGAACTTGTTCAATAACTTCTTCACATAAACTCGTAATTTTGCCCTTACCTGTTCTTTGAGTGTCCAGTCAATCGAAGTATTTTTGCGTAGCATCGAAACGAGTTCATGAGCAATCTTCTTCAGTGTTTCGTCGCCAAGTTCGCGAACAGCGCTCTCATTGTCACAAAGAGCGTCATAAAATGACACCTCATCTTCAGTAAGATTAAGATTTTCACCTCTCCCCTTTTCTTCGCGAATCTTTTTAGCTAAATCAACCAACTCAGCAATAACTTGCGCAACTTCAATTGTTTGATTTTGATACTTCTTAATAGTTTCTTCAAGCATTTTGGCGAATGACCGCGACTTTACCAAAAACTTCTTTTCCATGGAGCGAATTTCGTCATTAAGCAACTTTTTCAATAACTCAAATGCAACGTTCTTTCGTTTCAAATTCTTCACCTCTTTCAAAAATTCATCAGAAAGAATTGAAATGTCTGGAGTCTTCAAACCAGCTGCACTGAAAATATTAATTACCTCATCTGATACGACCGCTCCAGCGACGAGCTGCTTTATCGCCTGATCATAGTCGTCCATTGTTGGCCCACCCAAACCACCACCTTTTTCAAATGAAGCAATAAATTCTCGTACAGTTTGAAAAAACGCTACCTCATCACGAATTCGCAACGCTTCGCTATTTGGAACAGACAAGGCAAAGGCCTGAGATAATTCTGCTACTGCTTGCAAATAGCGTTTCTTCCCGTCACTTAAACCCAGGATATAATCCATTGCCTTTCCAGCCACCTCGGCTTTATCCTTGGCTTTACCAGAAAAGTACTGCTTATAATCAAATTCATGATACATATCCTTCACCACCTCGTACTTACTCAACATAACACTCACCGCCTCTTCTTGATCAATTGTTGGCTCTTCTTTTCCTTCTTGCGTATACTGTGCAACCGCCTCTTTCAAAGATGGCGCTATACCAAGATAATCAACAATCAATCCGCCTGGTTTGTCTTTAAACACTCGGTTTACACGTGCGATTGCCTGCATCAGACCATGCCCTTTCATCGGTTTATCTACATACATCGTATGAAGTGAGGGCACATCAAAACCAGTCAGCCACATATCTCGTACAATCACCAGCTTTAATTCATCTGATGGATCTTTCATGCGAGTCGCTAAAACATCACGATCATCTTTAGTATGAATATGTTGCTGGTAATTTTCGGGGTCGCTCGCTGATCCGGTCATTACTACTTTAATAAAACCTTTTCGTAAATCAGTATTTGCCCACTGTGGCCGAAGTTTAATAATTTCTTCATACAATTCAACTGCAATTCTTCGGCTCATGGCCACAATCATCCCCTTGCCTTCCATTGCAAAACATCGCGCTTCAAAATGATCAATGATATCACGAGCAATTAAGGCGATGCGCTTTTCGGAACCAATCATTGCTTCAAGCCGCGCCCACTTACTCTTGAGTTTTTCTTTCTTTGCTACCTCTTCACCTTCGGTCAGCTCTTCAAAATCCTTATCAATTGTCGGCGTGACTGCTTTAATGAGCTCGATTTTTGCCAACCGCGCTTCGTAGTAAATCGGCACCGTCGCTTTATCATTCACCGCGCGAATAATATCATACACGTCTACGTATTCTCCAAACACCGCCCGGGTATTTTTATCGGATAGTTCAATCGGCGTACCAGTAAAGCCAATAAACGATGCATTAGGTAAAGCATCGTGCATGTGCCGCGCAAATCCGTCAATAAAATCATACTGGCTCCGGTGCGCCTCATCAGCAATCACGACTATGTTTTTGCGGTCTGAAAGTAATGGATGCTTTTCAAATTTATCTTCAGGGAAAAACTTTTGAATGGTTGTAAATACAACACCGCCCGATGCCACATTGAGCAGAGTCTTTAAATGTGCTCGATTATCTGCCTGCATTGGAGTTTGACGAACTAAATCATGGCAGCCGGAAAACACGCCGAAAAGCTGGCCATCTAAGTCATTCCGGTCGGTAAGTAGTACAAGCGTTGGGTTATCTAGCCGCTGGATAATCTTCCCGGCATAGAACACCATGCTCAAACTCTTGCCTGACCCTTGCGTATGCCACACCACCCCTGCCCTTCTATCACCGTCTGGCGATGTCGCTACAACCGTTCGCTCAACAGCTTTATTTACCGCAAAATACTGGTGATACGCTGCGAGCTTCTTGGTGGTTCTATTGACGTTATTCTTAGAATCTTTTTCATCTTCAAATACAATAAAATTCGAAACAATATCCAGCAAACGCTGCTTATCAAACATTCCTTTTATCAGTGTCTCAACATCATTACTCTTAATAACTTTCTGGCCATCAACACTTTTCCAGCTCATGAATCGATCCATGTTTGCCGATATAGTACCCACCAGCCCATTTTTCACGTGGTCAACAATTACGCAAAATGCATTATAAGTAAAAAGTGATGAAATCTCGTTTTTGTATGTTTGAATCTGATTGAATGCACCCTGAATTTTGGCATATTCATCCGCTGGATTTTTGAGCTCAAACACCACCAACGGCAAACCATTCACAAACACCACCACATCAGGCCGTCGATTGTGATTATTCTCAATGACCGTGTACTGATTCACAGCCAGCCAGTCATTGTTTCCTAGCTTCTCTTTATCAATAAGTAAAACTCTATCCCCTGCAATTGACCCATCTTTACGTCGGTATTCAACATCAACACCTTCAACCAACATTCTATGAAACTCACGATTGGTAACCATCGGGCTCGGGCTAGAATACGCAGCGTTAACCACTTTTTTTATTGCCTCTTCTCGCGCTTCATGAGGAATTTCAGCATTGATTCGCTGGACAGCAGCCCGCAGCCGTTCAACTAAAACAATATCTTGATATGTTTTGCGTTCTGGCGATTCGCCATCAAAAGCAATATTTGGACCAAATATAACCGAGTGCCCTAACTCCTCAAGCCATTCAAGGATTGCGTTTTCTAAATCAGATTCGGTGTATTTTTTATATGACATGTAACTTAATTAAATTGATTCAATATAAACATTTTTTATATACGCTTTTTCTTGACCTGCGTTCCTGAAACCAATAGTGCCAATATCTAAATTCACAGGTAAATATATTGGTGTAACTTCCTCAACTTGAATTTCTTCGCCCGGTATTTTATCTTTAGGTTTACCTTTTGGAAAATTAAGAACTATTGTTTGTGGAATTTGCCATTCGCGATTAAAATCAAAATCTATCATTTGAATGGAAATTTTCTTTTTTAAACAACATATTGTGACCTTATACCATTTATCCTCATTTATCATAGGAACAAATGAAAGATTTGTCGCTGAATGTTCAAATCGTTGCCAAGCACCATTCAAAAATACATGTGGGTTAATGCCCTGCTTCTCAATTTGTAGCATTATGAAATCGTATGAATTTACTGCCCGGACAATTACACCAAGGCACGACGTTGCAATCTTAAATTCAAAGGTTACTTTATAATCAACTAAATTAAGTGCTGGTGGGAAAATAAAGCCATAAAATGAATTGGTAATGAAATGCGTCTTACGTTCTCGGTCATAGTCAAAGGTCCCATTGCCAACCCACAAATCACCATGTTTTCTACTTGTTAAAGAAATATGAAATAATTTTTTCGGTCTGGAGGCTAGGAATAGAGACAAAATAAATGCTAAAAATAATGAAAAAACAGAAAGATATATTCCTAATGACAACTCAACGCCAAAGATATTTTTTGGAAATGGAAAAATAAATGGTGCTAAAAGTGAAAAAATGCCAACACAAACGTTGATAATATATGACCAATATCTTTTAATAAAATATCGTAAAAATATCATACCCTAATCCTTCCGCTCATTAAACGAGGCAAAAGTGAGTCTCTAAGAATTGATAAATTGATATTTTCTTGTAAATTATGTTTTATTTGATCAAAAAATGGCCTTACAATTCTGTCGAATTTTTCTAGGGCTGCGTCAGTGGGTCTTAATATTTCTATAGCGGAAAAAGAGGTTGTATTCACATTTAGTGTTGCAGAACCACTACTACCCATTCTTTGCAGTAGTCCACTAATATTTTTAAATGTTTCGTATAGATAAAACTGATAATACTTCTCCGAAGGAACAATCGAATTAATTTGCTGATTGGTTTGCGAATTAACGGTCGTCATACTTACTAAGCCAACTGTAGCAATACAACTTACACAAATAGAACCAGCTGGGATTACCTTATTTTTTTGAAAATTCATCCCCATCTCAGAAAGACTATCTTCTGTAATAAAGATAAAAGGACTCCCATGCATATCGGGTATTTTAATAAAAGGAAAATTGCCACCAAAATACTCCTTTACCGATTTTGGTGGTGTCTTCCCGCATATGACACTTCCGAAATCGCTGATTGCACCTTTCTTCCACCCCTTTGGCAACTCATCACCAATATCCACAAACCATTTTTTGAAAAGTGTACTGGCGATTTTTTCTAAGGTTGCATTCATCTGCCGGTTGAGCTCTATTTTGTCGTCGAGGGAAGAAAGTATTTCGGCGATTTTTTGTTGTTCGTTTTCCGCTTTGGGTATTGCTACTATTTGAGAATAAACATCATTCCTATTTAAACCAGGGACTGCGCTACTACCAACAAATTTTTTAAGGTCAAGGTTTTTTAACAAATAATATATATAGCTTTTATCTAAATTAGTTTTAACAAAATATGTTGTATCAATTGGGAAAAATCCTTTTTTAGAAAAAATAACCTCCCCCGCACTCCCCTTCCTTCCAACAATAATTCCTGGACCATCTACCATTTGTTCATTATGATAACCAACAACACCATTCGAACCATACACAGGAACCTTACCCGGCTTTCGCAGATCTTCTTTTAGTCCTTTGCCATATTCTAGTGATAAAAAATCCCCAATTATATTCAGTTTCCACCCATCTGGGTAATACTCCGTTTCCGACTTAATAGATTTTGCGCTCGTTTTATTCATATATCTCATGACTTTCTATGCCATTAGCATCATCAAGAACAGTTTTAATATTAATTCTCTTTATTTCACCATCAACTTTAACCCTGGCTTTGGAATAAATAATTTTTCCAACGACTTCATCGTCAATAATATTGTCTTCAGAATTAGTCATCGGACTCAAAAGCTCAATAGATCTACCTTCATCAATTTTTATACTTTCTTTAATAAAGTTAGTTAAACTTGAAATAAAATAATCTGAATACACCAGCGCTATAAGTTCCGTGCGCTCATCGTCCGCTATATCAGTGTCACCCTCAATCGCAACTTTGATACCCTCACTTACTTCAAGTTCTTTAATAACACTCTCGAAATCTTTACAAATTTTAAAGTAACACGGGTGAACTTTTGAAAATTCTTTTTCGCATTGACTTTCAAATCCTAAATCATTTGTAAATAAAACAACTTTATTATATTTTCGTATTGACTTAAAGCATAAAATCGATTCCCAAATGATTACATCTTTAAACCCATAATCAGAATGTTGATTTGACACCAAAAAAGGCGGGCGCTTCTCTAAACTTCTTAGAATTACATTACTAAAGACTATTTTTGGAGGATACCCAATTATGATCAACTTATTTCGTTTAATAAATTTATTAACATGCCCCCTATAAAATGTGGGAAACTGAAAATCATCTTGCGGATTAATAATTTTAAATCCTGGCACGCCATTCATTCTGCTACTTAACTCAAAAAGCTTCCCCTTATCACTCTGATATTCTGCTTGCCTTCCATAAGATAGTTCGTCGATACTCATCTGTGCAATTGCGAAATCAACAAGATTTGTTAGTTCATTATTTCTTACATATTCTCGTACTGAGCCAAAATCCGATCCAAAATCTATTTCGCCAAAATTATATTTCGGATTTCTAATAATATTCGTCTCAAAGATTACTAAAACTTTATTTGATTTCATAGCCGATATCTTTGAGGTTTTTCTTCACCCTTTCCTCAAGTTCTTTTGACTGCTTGAATTGACCAGATAATTCCTTCGTCAATTTTGTCATTTTCTCTTCAAAAGTACCGTCATCTTCTTCCACATAATCCGTGCCAACATAACGGCCGGGGGTGAGTACAAATCCGGCTTTTTCAACTTCCTCAATTTTCGCTGCTTTGCAAAAACCCTTAACGTCTTTATAGTTACCCTTTTTATTGCGCCAGTCGTGGTAGACGCCAGATATTTTTTCAATATCTTCTGTGGTTAATTCCCTATTTTTACGCGTGATCATTGTCCCCATTTTACGAGCGTCAATGAATAGAATTTCATCATGTCGGTCGCGGAATTTGTGGTCGTGCCGCTCCCGTGAAACAAACCACAAACACGCAGGAATTTGCGTGGTGTAGAAAAGCTGACTTGGCATAGCGACGATACAGTCCACCAGGCCTTTTTCGATCATCTTTTTTCGTATCTCCCCTTCACCAGATGTGTTTGACGACAGTGAGCCATTTGCCAAGACAAACCCAGCGATACCAGTAGTGGCTAAATGATGCACCATATGCTGAATCCAGCCGTAGTTGGCATTACCTGCAGGCGGCACGCCAAGACTCCAGCGGACATCGTCTTTCAATCTCTCACCGCCCCAGTCGCTGATATTGAATGGCGGATTGGCGAGAATGTAATCAGCTTTGAGCTCTTTATGTAAATCATTGTGAAATGTGTCGGCGTTATGAGGCCCAAGGTCGCCTTCGATTCCGCGAATGGCCAAGTTCATTTTACACAGGCGCCAAGTGGTCGGGTTTGATTCCTGTCCATAAATTGCGAGGTCGTGCCTGCTGCCACCGTGTGTTTCAACGAATTTTTCACTTTGCACAAACATGCCGCCTGAACCGCAACAGGGGTCGTAGACGCGGCCTTTGTATGGCTCGAGCATTTCCACGAGCAATTTCACAACAGATTTTGGAGTAAAGTATTCACCACCGCCCTTACCTTCGGCAGAAGCAAACCGTCCGAGGAAATACTCATAGACGCCACCAAGAATATCTTTACTTCGACTTTCTTTATCGCCGAGGCCGATGGTGCTGATGA
Source organism: Patescibacteria group bacterium (assembly GCA_041660605.1). Taxonomy (GTDB): domain Bacteria; phylum Patescibacteriota; class Patescibacteriia; order UBA10025; family JAHIVO01; genus JBAZWB01. The sequence goes on along the minus strand of JBAZWB010000001.1, from coordinate 484,056 downwards.
GGTCGATTAACTCGCCAAGCCGAACTTTGTCTAAGTCAGGACGGGCATAACTTTTTGGGAGAACTCCTTTTAGGCTGGGGTTGTCTTTCTCAATTGCAACCATTGCATCGTCAACAAGCTTGCCGATTTCTGGCTTCTTGGCATTTGATTTCAAATATTCCCAACGTGCATCTTGTGGCACCCAGAAGACACTTTCCGACGTGTATGCGTCTCTATCTTCTTCTTGACCTTCGTAGTGGTCAGGATCAGCTTTGATTTTGTTGTAAATCTCTTCAAAAGCGTCGGAAATGTACTTGATAAAAATCAAACCAAGAACCACGTGCTTATATTCACCCGGATCCATGTTATTGCGCATTTTGTCAGCTGCGGCCCAGAGAGTCGCTTCAAAGCCGGCGTTCGTGCCGTTGGATTTTTTTGTAGTTTTTTGGGGCATTTCTAAATAAAAAATTGTTTAATCTTGATTATATTTTCCCATTTTTTCCGCATAAAATCAAGCTCCCCCGCTTTCGCCTTTTAGGCTGCGGCGGACAAGGCCAATTGAATTAAAATGCCAGCTAAATAAATAACGTCAACCCAACCACCGCGCTAAAGACATTCATTAACAATGAAAGAATAAACGCGCGCTTGAGTGAAAAAGATTTCTTGGAAAAATAAAACAGGGCAAACGCCTCAATAATAACCACGCCTATTTCTCCGATAATATAAACGGCCATTCCCCCATTGAGAAGCCAGTAGGCCGTATAAAAAATGGCAGTTGAAATAATGTTGGCCAAAATAACGATACCCAGCATTTTCAGCAACTGCTTGCCACGGAATCGGATTAACAATAAATAGACCGTGCTGACTATTAATTCAATAATAATAGTTATTGAAGCCAGAGCACCAAAAATGCTTATTAATCCCCATCCGGCTTCAGCGCCAGATATCGGATTGCTATTTTCCACCTTCAGGTAAGTATCATAAACATTTACCGTATAACTGGCGTGCATTGATTTAGCGGACTGGAAAACATCGCTGGTACGCATTGCTTTGTCGGAAAATTCCACCACCAGTTTTTGATAATCATTATATCCGTAAGCCATAGAACTGCAGGAATTCTGGTCGCAGGTCATGCGCTGCGGCCCTACATCTTTTAATGGCTCACTTTTAGCGCAAAGAGGGTCCTGGCATTCATACAGGGCCGCACTCACTATCGTCGGTCGCGTGGGGATCTGGAAAGTGAATGAAAAATCAGCCGACGGTTTTGGGCCGACGTCAGCCTTGGCTGCCAATGGCAGACAGAGTAGCAAAATTTCTAGGATGATTATTCCCCTCTTAAACATGTTCTAATAATAGAATTATTCACATAAAAAAGCAATCGCACCTCCCACCCGCCATCACTCAGAGCGAAACGAAGTGGAGCGAAGAGTCTTTATGACCTTATTCTAACGGCATAAAGATTGCCACGTCACTCCCCTGAACAAAGTTCAGGGTCGTTCCTCGCAATGACAAGATTGTGGGGCAGCACTTTTTTTAATAAAAAAACTCCCAGAGCAAGCCCTGGGAGGGAAAAATGATCAAAGATTTGGTTCAATCAACAGGCACGCCATAACCGATCGGCGTCATGCACTCCTCAACGATGCGATATGACTCGCCGGATAGCGTTACCCAGTCAATGGATTTGATAATGCGGTAATTAGAGATATTGCTCCCGATGATTATATTGCTTCTGGTCGCGCATAGCAATCCGGTATCGCCGCCACCCCAATAAATATAATCCCATTCCTTCGGACACTCGCTGATTAGCTGAAGCGTCCATGGTCCCACGTCGCCGCGCACCAGCACAGAACTGCTGTAACCCTGCCATGGCAATTCCTGCGCATACGCGAAGCGCGTATTATCATCAGAGATCGACACCGACGCCACATTTTCCGGAAACGGGAAGACGCTGACAGGGGCAATGAGACCGCTTCCAGCACCGGGGGTGAGTGTAAACACTCCTTTTGGATCGCCCCTGGTTTGGTACAGGATAACCGTCTCGGAAATCCAGCGCAGACGGATGAATTCGTCATGCTGCGTTCTGAACATTTCAGAAACCGACCGGGCATTTGCGCCATTAGCGTTCATCACCCGTAACCAAGCATTTGAGCCGAGCTCATTATGGACGAAGACGATCTGGCTATCATCTGGAGAGTAGGCCGGATTATGGTCGTACGTGTACTCCGAAGTGGCAAAAAGCCTGACTGTCTTGTTTAGCTGGATGTCGTACCGGAATATACCTTCCAGATAGACGCCATAGACGATATACCGCCCCGAGTGAGACCAGTTATAGTCTTCGACGCCAGTCAGACCGGTGATGACCCTGCTCAGGCTGCCGTCAATACTGCCGACTTTAAGGCGGTAATCGGCTGTCGTATAAACGAAATGGCGCTTATCCGGCGACATCGTTATGAACAAGCCGTGGTTCTCGTAGAAATGCTCGCGGTAATCGCAATAGTCACCGGCGACTTTCTGCGGATTTAGGCCGTCACGCCCGACCAGGTAAATAGACGAACCGCTGGTGTAAATGATACGGCCAGCCGGCGCCGTAATAAAACTGATAGTCGTATCAATCACCTGCCCCATTTCCGCATTCACGATAAATGATACGGGATAGTAGCCGGCCAGCAGCAGCCGAACACGATATTCACTCGGAAACTGAGTAACCGTATATGGGGTCACCGTGCCGGTCGCAACTTTGTTGATAATTACCTGCGCGCCGGGCGGGTTGGTCCGGACAGTCAGCGTGGCAGTGCAATCGATAGTCAGCTCGGTTGTCACGCCTTCGGCCACCTCAAACTCGGTTGACCAGAAAAAATCGTCCTGCCGGATAGACAGCGTATGGGTCCCGACCTCCACGCTATCCAAAGTATCAGGTGAGATATAATCCACCTCCTGGGAATAATCCACCCGAAAAGTCATGCCAGACGGATTTGTTTTTACCGCCACCGATCCATAACGCGGTTCAGGAACGGCCTCCTTGTTCTGGGTTGCCTTTTCGCACCCGCAAATAATAACCATGACTGCCATGGCTACGGCCAGGGAAACTAAACGCAATTTCATCGTACACCTCTCTTGTTGTTTGGATATTAATGTTCAAAATCAATTTATCCTACACTATTTACTTATGTAAGTCAACTCCATCCTGCCGCCTGGGTTTTCAGAAAATAAAAAATCAAGTCCTAAGCCGAGGCCTATGATTAATAGCTTATTCATCCGCCATTGCCTGGCGCAGTATCTCCTTAATCTCCTCCGACCCGTACCCCTTCTGCGCAAGGAAAGTGTACATCTTACTCTTAACCGCATACTGCTCTTTTGGCAGCAGAAATTTTTCCTTGAGACGCCCGTATTTCCTTTTTGTCTCGCGGATAATGGCCGTGTAATCCTGCGCCACGCCGGTTTGCTTCCATTCATTCAACACTTTATCAATAATGGCAGGCGGTATCAGGCGCCGGCGCATTTTATCTTTGATCCGGTACAATCCGTCTTTCCTGTCCTGCAAATGCCGCAATACCTCACGGCAGTATTTCTCATCATCAATCAGGCCGAGAGTTTTTAATTCTTCAATAACTATTTGAATATTTTCTGGCGTATAAAATTGGTACCGCCGGGTGTGCGGGTAATAACGTTTCAGGTTAGTAATTTTCTGTATTAATTTCGCCTCCGAAAACCCCTGACGCGAGAGATAATCAACGATTTTCTCCTTGATGTGCTGAAAATCATCTTGTGTTGGGCTTGCAGTCTGCATACGTTAATTAAAAAATTTTTAGTATAAACCAAAATATTACCTTTTCCATTTTATAAATAAATCATCGCGAGCTCACGGGTCTCGTGGGCCCCGGAGCGAGCGATACAACTAAGGGAAAAGTAGCGATGAAGGGAAACCGTAGGTGTCCCTTCATAAGGAAAACCCCTGACGCGAGAGATAATCAACGATTTTCTCCTTGATATGTTGGAAGTCTTCGTTGGTTGGCTTGAAATCGGGCATATATTAATAATATCATACTTTACTCGCGAGTAAATTTGAGATGCTGAAACGAGCACATCGCTGGCACAGACCTGCCCGCCGCACTGGCAACGCAGGCGGGGACCCGCTCTGGACAAGGGTGCATACCGAAATCTTCCAATCCCGAGCGCACCCCTCTGTGGGTGCGCGACCAGGTGGGCAAGTGAGCGCAGGCAGAGACGCCTGCGCTCGGAGAATATATTTACTTATAATTTATCCCTCAAATACCCGGCCAGACTCTGGTTATACGTCGGGCAAGGCGGACAGTAAGTCATCTCAGATGGACAAGGAATGCACTTGGCCGGGATGCGCAAATAAGGGATAAATAATATTGCACCTAAAACAACGATTACGATAAACCACACCAACCATTTTTTTATGGCCAACGTTTTTACAGTTAAATTTCCTTGATTATCCATTAGCCGATTATTTAATAATTTTTAAATTAAATCATCGCGAACCTTGGGTTATACCGCGCCCGCTTCGAATGCGAAGCAGTCGGGCGGGAGGTCCCAAGGTGAGCGATATCAATATGGAAGGATAAGCGATGAGAAGGAAACCTTTGGTTGCCTTCTCATGTGTTATACCAATCAACGGGGTCGATATCATCAATTTTTTGATTATTCGAAACTTCCACCTTAATTGCCTTATGCGAAGTGCACTCAACCAGCTGGCCGCAGGTTACGAATTTGGAATAATATGCCTGGTACTCATCCGTATAACCGATATTTTCTTTGCCGGCTGTTATCAGATGGGCAAAAACATAATAATTGTCCGGCGGCACGGACAATTCATAACCATAGCTATTGGCGTATTTATCGTCCTGAATCATTTTATAAGTGCAGAACATTTCCACGCCTTTTACTGATTTGGCGCAGATGCCCATTGGCGGAATAGTTTCGCTGGGATAGCTTAATGAACCAGTGATAGTCCCCCACTGGTCTTGCGGGTTTGTTTCTTGTACCGCATAGGTTGAGACCGGCACATGATTAAAAACCACGTAAGCCACAATTAAAATTATCGCTAATGTCGGGATCAAGAATAAAATAAATTTAAATAATTTTTTCAGCATAAATTTCTAATTAGCTGATCCGGATGTAAGACCATCCTTTGATGAACTCCCGTACGGTGGTGATCTGCTTTTTATATGGATCCAATACTTTCGCGTCCATCAGACGCGGATCGACGTTTTGGAGATTATTCGGCTGGATGCCCGGATTATCTTCCTGACCGCCGGATAGCTTTTTCAGCTCTTTAACAATATCTTCCCATTCAGAATTCGTTATGCCGGCCGGTCTCACTAAAATCGAGGTGTGATTTAAAAAATTGCCGTATTTTTCTCCGGTAATGGACAGGATGGCCTCGTGCTTCTGTCCCGGCTCTTCAGGGTCATCTCCCAAGTGCAGCTGGCTGACGAGATCGCGTTCCAGCCACTGCATGGAATCTCCACAGCGTCCGAAATTGTGCGTATCCACAAAATCAGCGCTGTTGCCCCCAAAACCGTGGTCCAGCACGGCCACGAAATGCTGCCACCAGAATTGCGGCTCACTCAAGCCAGTGGCAGTGACAATCTTGCCGGTTTGATCCTGAAACCATTTATCTATCACTGTCGGATCCAGCAGCTTATCTATTTGCTCCTCGGTGTATTTATAGCCCAGGCGCTTGCGGACTTTCTCCACTTCTTCGGTGCGGTTGATGACGCTCTTATCAGTCAGCGCGCCTGATGAATCATAAGTATAAGTAGTCACCACCGGTCCGTCTGAGGAAATGGTCTGGGTCAGCGTGCCATTCTCATCCCGCACGTCTATCTGGCACTGGCAGTCGGGAAACACCCCTTCAGCTGAAACCACTACGGCATTTTTCTTATCCCGTAAATATTTATTGCATTCATCTGTACAAGAACCGTTGTTGGTGATAGCAGGCATGGACAGCGAAGGCAGGGCGGTATTAGCCAGGAGCAGATTAACATTCTGATTGGCAGAGGCGCTGGTGTTGACTGCCGTGTTTGAATTCAATACTATATTAATATTTTTATTCGTACTTACCGTATTAGTATTCGTAGTAGCATCACCGGGTGCAGCCGGGCATTCTTCATTCAAATGCACGCAGGCATAAAGGCAATTCGGACAACTGGCATAATCGTGGGAATAATTGCACTCTTTATTGGGATCTGCGGCGTTTTCCCACTCACTGCCCGAAGAGCCGCAGATGCACTGGCTGGTATATGAATAATGCCCGTCCGGAACCGTGGCGCAGTTTATCTGCACACAACCCACCCCGCTCATCCGCTGCCATTCATAACCAGCGGGACAATCGTCGATGGCGGCCTGAGTCGTTGGCGCATAACCAAAAAACAGCAACGCCACTAATATTATGCCGTATAAAAATAAGTTAGTATTTTTCATAGCAATATAATTACTGTTTGCTCCAAGTTTATTATAAGCCAATATTAGGGCTAAAACAAGGCGGGTGGATTAATATTCAAAAATCAAACCGGCCGCAAAGTGCCGAAAAAAACCTGCCAGGCCAGTAATGACTTGGCGACCAGGCTGAGGATGATATAAGCTCGTTCGCCGTAAAGGTAATCCCGCCACTTACCCGCTTTCTTATACTGCAAAATCATGTTAATGGCAAAACAGTTGAAAAACAGGAATATGGAAAAATAAATCCAATAGACAAACGTCGGTGCTCTCATCCCCGGCTCGCCGGAACCGAATAAATAAATGGCCACAGCCACCCAGGTAATAAACCCGGCCAGGCTACCGAACCAAAACGAGATCCAGTTGGTCTTTTGGGTGGTCTGGTTATGCACTTCCATTATCCAGCCGAATAATATCATCATGGCGTTTAGGAAAAATATCGCCAACAAACTGACTATGTCATAAATGCCCACCAGCATGGCGATGACAACGATCATCAGTGAAGAACTGAATGCGTATTCCATCCAGCGGGCCAGATTAATGCCTTTGGCTAAATTGCGATTATACCACCGGTTAATGCCAGGGCAGATTGAAATCAGGGCGTGAGCCAAAGCCGAGATAAAAAGAAATCCAGCCACTAATGGCCCGATGCGCAGATTAAATAGTGTGTGCAAACTTGGCTGGAGTGCCTGCGAGGCAGTATTAAATTTGAGAAAAGCGGAGGTGACTGGCAGGGAAAAATCCGTGCTTAAAACCAGCATGACGATTCCCTGGACAAAATGCAAAACCGCCATTATTAAATTAAAACGCCGCAACTTGATAAAACGGCGGTCTTCTGTTTTTGGCTCAAGTATGTTGTCCATAAGTGTTTTGATTACTTTTAAAATCCTTTATACCTTAATTTTAACCTAATTGATAACAAAAACAACCCCCTCCACCAAAAAACTCAGAAAATTTCTAACTATCAATTGAACATTAGATCATTGAATATTGTTTGGGACTTGGAAATTGGAAAATTGATTATTTAATTTACTCCCCCCTCAATATCCACCAGAACATCCGTCCCGGATACCTGAACCGGATAGCACATAGTGTCTTTGACCTTCATTTTCACAAAAGCGATCTTGGCGCCTTTGACGTTCTTGCCGGTTTTCACGTCGAACATAGATCCATGGCGAGGGCAATGGACAATACTGCCATCAAGCTTCCCGTCTGCCAGCGATCCTCCCATATGCGGACACTTATTATTAATGGCGTAAAAAGAGCCGCCGACATTGGCAACGAGGATTTCCTGATCCCCGGTATTCAATCGCTTCATGGTTCCAACCGGCACTTCGCTGGTTTGGACTACTGTTTTAAATGACATAATATTTATTTAAATTATCAATCTCATATGTTAATAGTATATCATAAAAACAATGAAGATTTGGTTAAGTTGCGTAATAACAATAGGTTATGTCCTTCTGTTTTCAGTACATATTAACTCTATACCCTGAAATAAATTCAGGGTGACAAATGCTAGTTAACCTTTATTGTCATCCTGAACTAGTTTCAGGATATAGGACATAACCTGCGTGGATAAAAACCTCAGGAACTATTGACAACGCGTCCAAACCAAATTATACTGATTTAATTTAAGGAGTAGTACATTTATTTTTATCTTTTTGATGGAGGAGATCATGCAAGGTGAGCAAAGCACCTTTAAGGCAAAATGTATCAAGGCAGTATCAAGACGCTCAGATTTTATTGTCGGCACGGTATACGATGTCAAATCGGTTGGTACCGGATCTGCCTCAACAAATTTCGCTATTGACCACGAGCCGGGGCACTCACATAACTTCAGTGATAATGGCTACGCTGAACACTTCGTGAGAGTCTAGTCTTACTAGCAGGGAAGAAACCCATAATACATCCGATGGAGAAAATATGGAAACTGAAGTAGGCACTTTTAGAGCCACATGCACCAAGGCATTTCAAGCGTACACCGACATAACAGTCGGTGAAGTATATCGGGTCGACTGGAAAAAAGGCGTGCTGGGAACGACACTCTACACTATCATCCTATCGACGCGAACGCACGACATGAAAGGCGTCAATTTCATGACGCACTTTCAGGAAGTAAACGAAGGTACTTAAGCTTTCCACACGAGTTTTATGAAGGTCACCCTCTGGGCGGCCTTCTCTTTTTTTGAATTTATACTTGACATATAGCTTATTTATAAGTAAGCTAAGCTAATAAATTTAACCGAAACAAAAACCGAACAAATCGAAAACTATCCACAGCAAGGAGGTATTCTGTGGCACATCCGAACGTTGACAAGTTAACTGCCGTACTCGAATCGGCAAATCTATTAAGCCAACTAGCCGCCCTATCGAATTATGACGCGAGAACAGGCCGGCCAGTCGGAGGCGAAAAAGACTCGGAAAGACGATCCGCTTTCGCTACAAAATTGGCACACGAAGCCTTTACTTCAAGCGCGGTAAGTGACGCACTTGGACGATGCGAAACTGCCACCAAAGAACTGTCCCCGTTTGAGGCATTGCTAGTTAAGCGTCTGCGCCTCTGCCTTAATCGCGCTCTCGCCCTGCCAGCTGATTTTGTCGAACGACGCAACCAGGCTCATGCCAAAGCCACGAATGTCTGGACCAGAGCGCGCGCTGAGGGAAATTTCACGCTCTTCGCGCCCGAATTGACGCATGTCCTCACTCTGGCGAAAGAAGAAGCGGCTCTTCTTGGCGCTGATCCCGGCGAACCTGACTCAATTTCGAACGCGCTGCTCGGACAATTCGAACCTGGCGCGACTACCGCGGAAGTTCTCCAGGTATTGGATGATCTCGGCGAATGGCTGGGAAAAACCATTCAGACAATAACAGGTGCTGGCGCAAATCGCTCTGACGCGGTTTTGCGCGGCTGTTTCCCGACTGACAAGCAACGGCAACTGGCTGAATATCTGGCTACGGTTATCGGCTATGATTTCAAGCGTGGATCCCTGGCAATAGCCGCCCATCCTTTTGCCAGTACCATTTGCGCCGGAGACCACCGCATTGCCACCAGATTTTACCCAAACTACCTGGCTGCCGGCATATTCGGCACAGCGCACGAAGCCGGACATGCCATGCTTGAACAAGGCGCACCGGATCTTTTCTGGGGATTTGATAACAGCAGTATGTTTCTCTCGATGGCTCTGCATGAATCGCAGTCCCGGTTGTGGGAAAACATGGTCTGCCGTTCTTGGAGTTTCTGGAAATACTTCTACCCACACCTTCAGCTGATGTTCCGCGAATTCCAGAATGTCCCACTGGAGGAATTCTACAGGGCCATCAACCTGGTCAGGCCCAGCGGAATCCGCGTGGAGGCTGACGAGCTGACATACCATGGGCATATCCTTGTCCGCTTCAAAATCGAGCAGCTCCTGCTTTCCGACCAAATATCGGTCGCTGATATTCCTGATGTTTTCGCCAACCTGGTAGAGAAGTACGTCGACTACCGGCCAACAGATCCGAAAGAAGGCGCTCTTCAGGATATTCACTGGGGATCGGGATATTTCGGCTATTTCGGCACCTATACCCTGGGAACGCTGGCCAGCGCCCAGGAATTCGCCGCCTTTACCAAGATTGACCCGGAATATGAAGCAGATTTCGCAACGGGAAAATTCGCCAATCTTCGTACTTGGCTGAGCGGTAATATTTACCCCACCGGACATGTCGATTCCCTGAACAGCGTCCTGACGAAAGCCACCGGCGAACCGCTGACGGCAAGATACTGGAAGGAATATATCACGAAAAAGTTCGGAACACTTTACGGAGTGTCCCTCTGATCCAAATCACACAACAACAATCTAACGGTCGTAGGTCCATGCACCTACGGCCTTTTTTTATTACTAAAAACCTGTCCTACTTCCCGAAATTCACCCCGCCGCGAAAACCCTGGGGGAAGGCCCAGAACCAGCTTTTCAGAATCCGGGTGCCGGAATCCAGGTCATAGACGCGGACATTCGGTCCCCCCTGGGAAGCCGGCGAGGTAATCACTTCCGCCATATTATCGCCGTCAGTATCGCCGACAAATAAATTCACGCCTCCGCGGAAACCTTCGTCATACGGCAGAAACCAGTCAACCAAAGATAATGCTCCATTCTCATAGCGATAAATTCGTACGTTGGGGCCGCCAAGCGTTTTCGGTGCCAGGACGATTTCTCCCAATCCGTCGCCGTCAATATCCCCGACTGACATGGAGAGTGTGCCGCGATATGAATTTTGGTAAGCCATGACCCAGCTTAAGAGTTCTAGTTTTGAATCTTCGTTAATTGTATAAACGCGGATATTCGGACCGCCGTTCAGATAAGGCGAAACGATAATGTCATCTTGTCCGTCGCCGTTAATGTCGCCGGTGGCTACCTGCACACCGCCGTGGTAGCCGGCTGCGTATGCCATGACCCAGTCAACCAGCTCAAAATTTCCTGTCACCGTATTGTAATGATAAACCCGGACATTCGGGCCGCCCTGCCCGCGCGGAGTAACCACCAGTTCGTCAATCCCATCGTGCCCGATAATATCGCCGGCTGCCAGATTTACACCGCCGCGAAAGCCTTCCTGATAAGCAAAAAACCAATCCAGCAAAGTAAAGCCGTCACCCGCAGCGTTTAAGGCATACAAACGGACATTCGGCCCGCCGCTGGATATTGGCGCGACTACGATTTCTTCCCTGCCATCGCCGTTAAAATCTCCGGTAGTCAGAGCTACACCGCCTGTAAAACCTTCATTATAAGTCAGGGTCGAGGCAATTTCCTGTCCATTTAATTCAAAGGCTTTAATGCGCGATTCCACGCCTTGCCCCGGTGTGACTACAATCTCATTAGTCTGATCGCCATCAATATCCGCTTGTTCAACCTGTAGGCCCATACGTAATGTGGAATCATAGGCAAAGAAAGAGGAAATCTGCTGGCCAGCCGAGTCAACCACCCGGACATTCGGGCCGCCTTTGGAGGCCGGTGTCATCACGATTCCCAAAGAATTTCGGCCAATAATATTAAAAGTCCAGTCAAGATTGCTTGGGTTGCCCCGTGTATCGCTGACTGCCACTGTAACGGCAACCTGTTGACCGTTGAGGAAATTACTGTCTGGATTAATTTCGACTTCAAAGCCCCAAGCGCCGTCATTAGTGATAGTGCCGGAAAAACCGTCCGCAAACTCACCATCGGTTATGGCGGCCTGGCCCGCTACTCTAACGTTCAGGCTGGCGCTATCAACTTCTAATCCTGCGTCAGTTAATGAAAATGAAATATTCGTATCCTGCGCTGCTGTATTTGATCCTTCAGCCGGCGACTGCGCGCTGATTGCCGGGCCGGCAGTATCCGCCGCTTCTGCCCGCCACAATTCCGCGCCGCTTAAAAAATGAATTGTGCCTCCGTATAGCCAGCCGTCATTGGTTGCCAGCAAAGGACCGCTAAAATTGGCGGCATCGCCGAAACCATCTTCATTCACCTGCTCCCATGTTGATCCGTCATAGGACCAAATTTCAGTCCCGGTAATGTTATTGGTGGTGCTGACAAATAATTTATGATTGTATTTTACTAAACTAAATGCTGTAGTATTATTGGCATCACCAAAGCCGCCATTTTCTAGCTGTACTAGATCGGTCCCGTCAAATGTCCATATCTCGGCTCCCTCCGTATCGTTCCTGGTGGCAATATACATGATGCCGCTAATAACTTTTTCATCATAAATTCCCGCATTGTTAACATTTCCAAACCCATCATCACCTACCTGCGTCCAGTTTATGCCGTCAAATTTCCAGAACGTTCCAGACTGAGCTGGAACTAAGCTAAAAGTGCCCACATAAAGACTACCATTATATTCTGTCATACCCATACTGTAGCTATTGCTGGCGTTCCCGAATCCGTCAGTATTGACCTGCGTCCAGTCTGTGCCGTCATACTGCCAGATTTCCGTACCTGTCGCCAAATTTGCAATTCCGGCGTAAAGCTTATCCTGAAAAATGCTGAAATTATATGCCATACTATTGGTTGGATCGCCGAAACCATCGGTATTGATCTGCGTCCAGTCTGTGCCGTCATAGCTCCAAACTTCAGGTCCGGTCACCTCATTCGTAGTGCCAACCAAAAGTTTGCCGCCAAATTCAATAAGTGCGGTGCTCTCAACATTATTGACATCGCCGAAACCGTCGGTATTCACTTGAGTCCAGTCCGTACCGTCAAATTCCCAAATTTCCACTCCGGTATTTGAATTTGACGTACCAGTGTACAGATTCCCCTGATACTCAACTAAGGTATAGATGACATAATTATTAATGTCACCAAAGCCGCTGGTGCCGACTTGCGTCCAGTCCATTACCTGAGCCGCCGCCGGTTGCGGAGTTAAAAATAAAACACCAAAAAAACCCAGGACGACCAGGCTAACCATAATAAAAAGGCATTTTTTCTGCCCATTTTTTTGTTTGTTCATAATGATTTCCCCCTTCGACCCCTTTAATGATTAGTTATTTATAAATTAATTGTCTCTCATCTAAATAAAAAAGGCAAATAACTTTTATTTTCTCGATTGGTAATTTGAAAAACTAATCGACAAAAAATTTTAATGGCATTGAAACCAGATTTTAATTGCATCATTATTGAACCCGCCCATTGCGGAGTAATCGTAGTAAAATTGGAGTGAAGAGGAGCGATCCCCGCCCATGGGCGGGGAATCGAGCCCACTCAAGCGAAGCGGTTGTGGGTCGATAGCGATGATGAGCCCAATTTTCAAGATTACGCAGCACGGACGGAACTCTTTGGTACTTTCTGGCCTGCCCCGTACCCAAGCGAAGCGCGTGGTACCGGGGTTACAGAAAGTACAGAAAAAAGTATCAAATGCCTTTTATGCACTAAATCAGAGTGGTAATGAAGTAATCGCTTTATAATTTTGAACGCTTATATCTGCCGATTAATTGCGTCTGAGCAACAATATGACCGGACATCGCCTGATGCAGCCTGGCTTTGCCGGTCGTGCGGTCCAGTGAAATATTAGTGTCCAGAGCGTAAAGATTGAAAAAATAACGGTGTTCGCCAGTAGGCGGACACGGCCCAATATAACCGTTTTTGCCCGCAGAATTTACGCCCTGGATTCCCGGAGGCGTGCTGTTTTCGCCGATTCCGGATTGATCAACGGGCATATTCCAGATCAGCCAATGATCAAAAATACCAATAGTAGCGTCCGGATCTTCCATGATCAAAACCAGGCTTTTCGCCGTTTCCGGAACATCGTAAATTTCCAGGCGTGGATTGATGTTTTCACCTTCACAAGTAAACCTGGAAGGTATTGATTTATTGTTATTAAAATGTGGACTTGTTAATCTCATAAACTTCAACGATTTTATTTCTCCTCCTTCATCATTTCGCTCATCCTGACCTCCACAGATCTCATTTCGTCTTCAGTTAAACTATACATCCATTTTGGATGCGCGGCATAGCCATGCTTTTTCAACATTTCTTTCGCACCCATCGCATTATCCGCGCGGGCAATAAAATAGCAGGTAATTATCCCCGAAACTTCTTTACAGACAATTAATTTCATATATTAAAAAATTTAGTTAATTCAAGGTTAAATCTAAGCTTAGCATAGCAGTGATTAAGTTCGTATTAAGCAATAATTTAGCTTGAAATCATTTGATTACAAAATGAATAATTCAATATGTCAAGAATTACAAAAATTGATACATCATAGTTAATGGTGTGCCAATTAGCCCTGTTGGCGGGGGCTAGTAGAGAAAGTTAGAACCTTTCTCTACGAATCTGTGGATTTAGCATAGCTGCTATTGACAAAAATGACGAATATGCTAGACTAATATGCTCCTCATTCGGTGGTAGCAGAAAGTTACAATAATGTAGTTTTCACAACTGCTACGGAAATGAGGTACCTCATGAATGAAGAAGGTCTGGCAAAAATGAGACGGTTGAATATCACGCTTCAGGTTTGCCGAAACTGGAAAGAACGCCTGAACAGGAAATTCACCGACATGCTGGCTCGTCGATTCGGAGCTCGCGTGGGTGAGCTGGTTCAGTGGTATGTAAACGAGCTATTCCAGCGCTACGTCTGGGAGCAAAAACGACGTGTGGAACTGGAAATGATCATCGATGAACACTGCCCGGAACTGATGCCACCAGACGCCGAAAGAGAGAAGCCCGTTGAACCACCTTCGTGGTTCGGGACACGAGCAGCATAATCTGTTCCTTTAGCGAATTGTACTCTAACTGGAAAACCGGGCCTTTGCCTGGTTTTTTATTTTTTGGCTTCGTGGGTGGTAAAATTTTCCGCTGAGCACAAAAAAAGAGGGGGGGGGTTAACCCGCTCCTTATCCGACGTCTATTTCTTTTGTGACAAATTCGTCGTTTCCTCCCTCATTTTAATGTTAAAGAAAATATATATTTAATGCAAAATACACCATGTCCTTGCTGAACATGATTCTAACTATAAATTTCTTTAGAAAAGTTTTCCACTCTAAGCGCCCGTTGGCGGACACTGGCGGGAGCACTAGGACTCGAACCTAGAATAAGGGTTTTGGAGACCCTTGTGATAGCCATTTCACTATGCTCCCCTGAAAATTTATTTTATCAACCGCGAGCCCTGAATTTCCGCCAAAGACGGATCTGCCTCTGGCATGACATTTCAGGGCGAGCGAATCATCTAGTTTGCGGAAAGCATTGAAAACCACTTTCTGAAAGGGGTTTTCAACATTATTTCGTTTCCTTATGCAAGGTATGTTTTTTGCACCATTTGCAGAATTTTTTCAATTCAATCCTGTTCTTCAGAATTTTTTTATTCTTTTTGGAATGGTAATTGATGTGATGGCATTCCTTGCATTCAAATTTTAACAAATTGTCCTGTGACATAAATTTTTATTACATTTTAATGATTTATTTATAATTTTGGCTGGAGCCAGCGAAGGGATTCGAACCCCCGACCTACGGTTTACAAAACCGTTGCTCTACTTTATCCCGCCATAGCCACCCGTCGGACTTGAACCGACGACCTACGGTTTACAAAACCGTTGCTCTACCACTGAGCTAGGGTGGCAGCAGCTATGGCGGGACAAACTACTTCTGAATAACTCTCTCCAGGTGGGCAGGGTAGGGTTTGAACCTACGTAGGCCGGTCATCGACTCCGAGGACTAGCGACCTCGTCGCTCAGACTCGAGGAGAGCCAGCAGATTTATGCCGCCATTCGGCGGCACAAGCAGTCTCCTTAAGGACAACTATGAAGTGGGTGGGGTAGGGTTCGAACCTACGTAGGCCGGAGCCAGCAGATTTACAGTCTGCCCCGTTTGACCACTTCGGTACCCACCCACTTCATAGTTGTTAATACAGAGAATAACCACGGAGCCTGCCCCGGCGTATGCCGGGGGTACCTGCCCACCTGGTGAGGTTATTTATTTCTTAATGAGCCTCTTAAAAGCTTCTCCGCCTTTATATGATTTAATTAATAATTCCCTTTTGTATGCTTCCGATTTTGTCTTACATATTTCTTTATAAACTAATATCCAAGGGATACCTCTTTTTGTAGACCTTACATGTCCTGAATTATGCTGCTTAAGCCTTTTAACTATATTTACTGTGTGACCAATATAATAATAACTTGAACTCAGACTTATTAATATATAGACATTAAACATATTATGCAGATTTATGCCGCCTCTGGCGGCATCCCGCCTTCATTCAATATTATTTTTTGTGGCGGGACAGTCTGCCCCGTTTGACCACTTCGGTACCCACCCACTTCATAGTTGTTAATACAGAGATTAACCACGGAGCCTGCCCCGGCGTATGCCGGGGGTACCTGCCCACCTGGTGAGGTTATTTATTTCTTAATGAGCCTCTTAAAAGCTTCTCCGCCTTTATATGACTTGATCATTAATTCTCTATAGTTGTTAATACAGAGACTGACCACGGAGCCTGCCCCGGCGCATGCCGGGGGTACCTGCCCACCTGGTGAGGCTATTCGGTGCTAGTATCCGAACAAACCATTGTAAAATAACTTATGAATTTACTATCTTTATATAAAACAGTCAAGCCTGTGATCCTGGAACCGTAGTATTACCCGCTCTAAGCCGATGGTCGGAATTTCCGCCAAAGGCGGACCCCGCCCTACATAAATAGATTAAATTTATTGTGGCGGGGGAACCCTGATCTTCTTACTCACATACCACAGCTTTTCGTTTTGGGTATAGGACTTTGCCTGGAGTTGCTCTACTTCACCCCGCCTCAGCCGATGGTCGGAATTGAACCGACGACCTACTCCTTACCATGGAGTTGCTCTACCAACTGAGCTACATCGGCTGAGGCGGGGCAAGCTGAGCCTCTAGATTAACTACTATAAATAATTTTAAATTATCAATTCCTAAAAATGCTTGGCATTTTTAGGAAAAAGCGGGAATGTTGCGAAGGGTGAAGTGGCCGTAACTTGTTTGCGGACACGTAATCCGTAACAACTATTCACGCGCGGAGTTGTTCTACTTCACCCCGCCTAAACTAGGCGGGGCAAGCTGAGCCTACTTGCCGGTGGGTAGACTATAAGGTAAAAAATTTTAAAAACTAAACAAAAATTTATAATTCGTCGGCTTGCCTTTTAAAATCATCAAGCTTTTCATTTTCCGAATTAGCTGTTTTTAATTTTTCAATATACTGCAAAGCTGATTTTTTGTCTTTAAGCTGGATAGCCGCGGAAATTATTAAATCCAAATTTCGCGGATTATTCGGTTCAAGTTTTATTGCTTCTTCGAAGTTTTTCCATGCCTCCGCAGTGTTCCCCAAAGAAAGAAATACCTCCCCCAGTCCGATATGATATTCTGCTACTTCCTTATTTAGTGAAACCGCATTTACTTGCCCTCTTATGGCCGTACCTGCGTCACCGGATCCATCATCTGTTTTTGCGGTACTGCTGGATTTCAAGAGAAATTCATAAATTTCCTTTGCGTGGGTATAATCTTTCTGTTCAACATAAACTTCCGCCAGATGCTCATATGCTTCATTATACTTGTTGTCCAGGCTGATAACTTCAATGTATTTTTCTTCAGCTTCTTTGAATTTTTGCTGAGACGCTAATTCTTTTGCCTCGTGCATCAAAACCATTTTTTTCTTATCAGCACTTCCCTCTTCTAGAGGCTCTACTTTCCGGATTTTTTCCTGATATTGGTTTTCTAATTTTTTAACAAATCCGTGAAAACGTTTAAAAATTGAATCTTGGCCGGCAATTTCATTAGAACCGGATATTTTCTGTTTTAGCTTGAATATTCCTAATTTGCGCTGCAGCCTTCTGGAAATCAAATCCTTCTTCCGCTTCTCCTGCTTATGGCTTTCCAGGCCGGTAACATCAATGGAAGAAATGACGGGAAATTTTTTCGCCAGAATAAAAACCACCACTCCGATAAAAATAATAATTAAGCCAATGGCAATAAAATCTGGGGTCATATTTTCTTAACTTCCTTTAATGGCAGCTCCATAATATCTTTATTTATAGCAACTGACACTGTTTTTTTCAACACATTGCAGGAGATAACCTTGCCTTCTCCCTGACGGGTTTTAACCCGGCTTTCCAGGGGAGGAAAATTTTTCATTTCTTTCTGATAGTACTCGGCTTCAAAAGCCAAACAGCACATCAGGCGTCCGCAGCTTCCGGAAATCCTGTCACTGCCCCGGCTGTGGACCTGTTGAATGCGGGCGTAGTCAGTCGGTACGCTCTGCAATTGGTTGATGAACTTCCTGCAGCACAGTTCCCTGCCGCATTGCCCAAATCCGCCCATGCGCCTGGCTTCATCGCGAATTCCCACCTGATGCAGCCTGATAGATTTCTGGAAACTCCTGGCCAGATCCTTAACCAATTCGCGGAAATCAACACGGCCATCCGCGGTAAAAATTACAGTAATTTTTCCCCCATCATAGGAAAAGAAGCAATCAACAACTTTCATGTCCAGCTGGTGCTTTTTTACCAGCCAGCGGCTTTTTTCCAGTACCTCTTCTTTTTTCAATCCATAATTTTTAACTTTCTCAATATCATCAATGGTCGCCAGTCTCATTATCGGCTTCAAAGGAGCGTCAAGCGTAGCTTCCTCTACCTCTATAATATTAACTACCCGGCCTAATTCCAGGCCGAGATCGGTTTTTACGATAACCTGACTGCCAGGTTTCAGCTGGCTGTCTATAGCTTCAAAATGATAAACCTGATCCCACGGCTGGAACTGAACTGAAGCAACTTTTTTTATCATAAAGACATTTTTTTAATTTCTTTAATCTGGATATTCTCGCCCAGTTTCAGAATTTTTTCATTGATAATGTCTTCAATGGTTTTCTTGTCTTCCTTGATGAATGGCTGCTTGATCAGGCAGACTTCCGAATAGAATTTATCCAGTTTGCCTTTTATTATTTTATCAATAATATTATCCGGTTTTTTATCTTTTTTCAGCTGGGCTGAATATATCTCTTTTTCTTTCCCAATTATCTCAGCCGGCACATCCTTAGGGCTGATATAAGTGGGATCTGTTGCGGCTACCTGCATAGCCAGATCATGGGCGAGATCACGGAAATCATCTGTATTGGCGACAAAATCGCTTTCGCAAGCCAACGCCACCAGTGCGGCTACTTTGTGATTGGCATGAATATAATATCCGATAGCTCCTTCTTTTGTCTTCCGATCCTGTTTTTTCTCGGCAACTTTCTGCCCCTGCTTTTTCAGATAGTCAATCGCCTTAGTGAAATCACCGTCATTATTTTTCAGGGCAGTTTTTGCATCCATGATGCCGACACCGGTCTGCTCCCTTAACTTTTTTATATTTTCTGTCGTTATTGCCATATATTTAATTTTTCTAATAATTATTGAGTCTTTTTTTCTTCATCCTTCTGGCTGATGTCTTTTTTTATGCTGGCTTCGCTGATCGTTTCTGTCAAAAAATTAAGGATATAATCAATTGATTTTGCGGCATCATCATTGGCAGGGATGGGATATTCCACCAGATCCGGATTGTTGTTTGTATCAATTATGGCGATGACTGGAATGTTTTTCTTTTTCGCCTCGCGCAAAGCGGTCTTCTCCCTTTTAATGTCAATTATGAATAAGGCTGCAGGCAGCTTTTCCATATCCTGTATGCCGCCGATTAACTTTTCCAGATTGGTAATTTCTTCGTCAAATTTCACCTGCTCGCGTTTGGTGTATTTGACCAGCTCGCCGGCTTCCCTTTTCTTCCTTAAATCTTTCAGCCTTTTGACCAGCCTGGAGATATTCTCAAAATTCGTCAAAACACCCCCGATCCAGCGTTCTACTATGTAAGGCATTTTCGTAGATTCCGCAACCTGTTTCATTTTTGCCTGCGCTTGTCTTTTGGTGCCGACAAAGAGTATTTTCTGTCCGCTGCCGACTATCCGATTAATAAAACCACCGGCCAGATTCAGTTGTTCGGCCGTCTTTTCCAGGTCAATAATGTGCACGCCGCCCCGGATGGAATGGATAAACTTCGCCATTTTGGGATGCCAGCGCTTCTTTTGGTGCCCAAAGTGGACACCGCTCTTCAGCATTTCGAGCAATGAGAGCTCTTTCATAAATTGTATTCCTTTCTTACCTCTGTTTTCGTCAACCTGGTTTGCCAGCCCCGTTTTACTAAAAAAACCAGGGCCAGGGGGCAAATCAGTCGGAAAACATGTGTGATTATTAATAAATTATTGCTAATAAAATAGCAGGTTATATTGTAACATAATCTAAAAAAAAGGCAAGGCCGACGGAAAGCTAATAGCTTATATCTATTGGCCTATGGCCTTTTTTCTATAACAGTCATCCAACAAAACAAATACTATAAGCTATACGCTATAAGCCACTTTAATTACTCTTTTCTTGCTATTTACGACCTACTTTTTTGGTTATATTAAAAAGTCTCCGAAACTCTTCTTTTACGCCAATCACCTCTTCTTTTTGGGGATCATCCAAGCGTCCGGTCAAAATTTCTGGGTTATCATGGCCAGCCAGCGGATTTGTTGTCCAAAGCTTGGCCAAACCGCCTGGTCTTTGCGCCCACGGCCCGATGAAATGGCGAGTCATGCCTTTGACCGGCTCAACGCCTTTGGGCATTTTTACTATGTCCTCATGAGCGGTATGATAGTGCCCGCCATAAATCGTACAATGCTCTTCCACCCATTTCCTGGCTTCTTCTTTGTCATTAAATTTATCTGAAAGCCTCATGGCCGCTTCAATTATTCCTGCCTGCATTTGTTTTGGGTTGTGTGCATAAACGGTTGACTTAACGTCATCAGATGTTTGGTTTATCAAATTATTCAGTAGCACTTCCTGGGCTTTTATCTGCTGCGTGCGATATTGTACCATCTCTTTATTAAGCCCATCTTCCTCATTTAAACCTAATTCTTCAAGGCCATGCTTTAAAGCCCCCAAGCTTCCGGACTGGCTAATTAATTCAGAATCTAAAAATAAAACCTGTGATTTTAACTGCTGGTCGTCTCCCCGCTCGATATAACGACCGATTGACGGACCATAGACTAATTTTTCCAGATACCACCTTTGTACCGGGTGTATGGCTTTTTTGTTGTTCTCTGAATCATCGAGTGAACCAGGATGGAGTTCCTGCCAGGCTTTTAAAACATCCCGCATACTATATTTATCTTTAACAGCTTGGACTAAACCGCGGTACTCATCCATGCCCAGCCTGCCAAGCTTTCTCTCCATTGGGTTGTAACCAATTTTCCTGTCAAAACCGGAAAAACTGGCATCATGGTTTCCTTCAATCCAGATAGTATTAGTAGGCGGCAAATTTAAATCACCGGCCCGTTCATGGCAGGCGGCCTGATATCTTTCTGACGCGGAAGCTGTCCGGAGAAAAGAACTAACTTCAAATGCATCAATCGAATCTCCTCCGTTAACCACCAGCCCGCCTTCACGAAATCGCTCTTCAATGCGTCCGCGAATTTTATGCATCGCCACGTCCGATAAAGTATCGTAATACCTGGCAGCGTCCCTGAGTCCTTTTAATCTACCCAGAATTGGAAAATCACGGGAACTAGAAGCTAGTCCCTCCCGACCCTCCCTGGCGGGTTGCGGCGCAACTTTGTGGGTATCCGTATAGTAGGTAAAATCTGGCATGTCTTCAAAAGTAAGATCCTCGGCCTTTATTTCACGGTCAGATTCATAAATTTCACTTGAAAATGGAGAAGCCATGTACTCGGGAATTTTATTCGTTTCCCCCATTTCTTCACGAGTATGCAATTCTTTCATAAATCTATCAGAAAAAGACGCTTCTGATTCAGCGAAATGATGACTCTCTAAAGTTTCAGAACGATTCATATATTTACTAAAAATTATACTGACTTTTCGTAATAATTATATCATAATTCTATTTAACATAAAATGTCAAAGCCTCTCGCCCTTGCTAAAAAATAACCCGCGTACAATGCCGAGGCCATTGAATTTATTTGGTATATTTTCTAACGACTTTTACCGAGGTGCCCGCCGATCTGAGCGGCGTAAAGTCGCGCGTCTCTCTGTAAGTCGTCATGTTTGGTGGTCAAAACCGTAGAATCAAATTTCTTGCCGGTTTTCTGTTCAAGAGTTCCGATCTGCGTGGCCGGAAACATTTTATCACGCGAGCTCATTACAATACTGATTTTAGCTTCAACTTTTTTCAGGAGCTCGGGCAGCTTTCCCTTGGCAATGGTGCGAGCTTCCCATAAACGCCACAGGATGGCCTTTTTAAAATTGCTGGCTGAGTCAGGCCCGAATTCGCCCTGAACCTGCTTGTGGGTGCCAACGTATTGATGATGTATTTTATTTAAATCAATTTCTTCAGGCATATCTGGGTACTCTTCAGCCAAAGTATTTTTATCCATAGAATATATTTGCTGCATAACGTCAGGTCCCAATCCCTGCAATTGCGCATCCAGTTCAGCATCCCAAAGATAGGACAGCTTTTCCTGCAGAGAGTCGCCTGGCGTATTGTTGATCAGAACGTCATATTTATTCCCAGCTAAATTACGGATTAATCGGAGTTTTGCCGTGTCGCCCCAAAGTTCATTGTATGCCTGCCGCTGTTCGTTTATTTCCCGCGGCGTAACTTTGTCCATTTTTTTTGTTTCCATTTTACTACTCGGGCTTTCTTGCAGATAGCCAGCCGCGAGCTTACCCAATCCCTTTTCAATGCCGGACGGATGCAGAAGAACCAGGTTGGAAACTTTGTCCTGGTGGCGGCTGGCATATTCCGCGCCGATCAGCGCGCCCATGGAAGGGCCGACAACGTCAACCTGCTCCGTAGTTAATTGATTTTCCTGCCCAGCTTCATTTTTTCTGACCGCGTCAAGTGTGTTATTAAGCGTTTCGGCGAATAAATGAAAATCTTCTGCCTGACGCCATTCCTTGGGCGGCATATCTGATTGGCCAGTGGATGGCTGTGACATTATAAAGACCCTTTTATTTTCTTTAAGAGCCAGCATTTTAGCCAGGTGTTCCGGACTGCGGTAAGAAGCGCCAAAGCCAGGAATAATGACGACCGAATTGTCGCTTGACTGCGCTGATTTATCCAGATGGCGGCAATCCAGTATTACGTATTCCACCCGCATGGTTTTATCTTCGCTTTCCGGCATAGGAATTTCAATGCTCTGCGGATTATGAAACTGTTGTTCTAGCTCCGCTAGTTTTTCTTTTTCTTCAATAGTCAATTCCCCATACTCCATGTCTGTTTTTTCATTTTCCTCCATATTCATTTGAGCTATCTCAGGTCGTTCGCGCATAAATTTTATAATTATATTATTTAATATTGATAACTTAGCACAATTTCATAATAAAATCAAGGCGCTGCCTACCACCCTTGCCAAAAAACAGACTATTTGCTAGACTAAACACTACAAATCTATGAAAAAGGAAATCCACCCAAAATATTACCCAAAAGCCAAGGTAGTCTGCGCCTGCGGCAATACCTATACCGTCGGCTCTACTCTGCCGGAAATACGCACGGAAATCTGTTCCATGTGCCATCCTTTTTTTACCGGCAAGCAGAAATTGCTTGATGATCGCGGCCGGGTTGAACGTTTCCAACGTTTAGTCGCCAAGAAAGCCACTCTGAAAAAAAGCAAAAAGGCGAAAAAATCAAGTTAGCTAAGCAAATTCCCCTGCCTGTTCATTTATGCTGGGGATTTTTTATTTTTTATGGCGTTGAAACTTGAAGAGCTAAAACAGAGGCACGAGCAGCTGGAGAGCGATCTACAGAATCCGGATATTTTTAATGATGCTCAAAAAGCGCAGAAAATCTCCAAAGAGTACAACGAGATAGGGCAAACACTCAAACATTTCCAGGAACTTGATGAAACAAATAAAAGCCTGGCGGAAATGGAAACTACCCTGACTGCTGAAAAAGATCCCGAGCTGCTGCAGATTGCCCGGGAAGAGGTTGTTGTTCTGAAAAAACGCCAGCAGGAAAAAGAAAAAATCATAAATGAAATACTGAACCCCGCCGACCCTTTGGATAAAAAAGATATCATCATTGAGATCCGCGCGGGCACAGGCGGCGATGAAGCGGCTTTGTTTGCCGGGGAGCTTTTTCGCATGTACTCGCATTATTCGGAGAAAAAAGGCTGGCTGACCCATCTTATCTCTTCCAGCCGGACCGGCATTGGCGGATTAAAAGAAGTGATATTTGAAATAAACGGCACTAATGTGTACAGCCACCTGAAATACGAAAGCGGCGTACATCGCGTTCAGCGCGTGCCGGAGACGGAAAAAAGCGGCCGTGTCCATACTTCCGCCGCCACCGTGGCCGTGCTCCCGGAAGCGGAAGAGCTTGATCTGAAAATAAAGCCGGAAGACATAGATATAGAAGCGACCACCTCCTCCGGGCACGGCGGTCAATCCGTCAACACCACCTATTCGGCTGTCAGGATAGTGCACAAACCAACGGGTTTGACGGTTATCTGCCAGGATGAAAGATCGCAAAGGCAGAACAGGGAAAAGGCCATGCAGGTTCTGCGTTCCCGCCTCCTGGCCCTGGAGCAGGATAAAAGGATGAAAGAGCTCTCCAAGCAAAGAAAAAGCCAGATTGGCAGCGGCGACCGTTCGGAAAAAATACGCACTTACAACTATCCTCAGGACCGTATCACCGACCACCGTATTAAAAAAAACTGGCATAACATGCAGGCCATTCTGGATGGCGGTCTGGATCAGATAATCACGGAACTGAAAAAAGCGGATCAATAAAACTTTTATATTGAAATATCCCCGCCGCCCCAGCATGTCATTGTGAGGAACGAACAAAGTGAGTGACGTGACAATCTGATGCGAAGCATCATCCTGAGCTGGCGAAGGATCCCCAGGTAATTATGCAGGGAGATACTTCACTGGCGTTCAGTACGGTGCTGCGCACCGGATTCTCACGCCTGCCTACCGGCAGGCAGGTCGCCCCCCGCAATAGCGGGGGGACTCCTCAGAATGACAGGAGTATTGGCGGCGTACTCCAAACAACTTTCCATAAATATCCACCGTGACCATCCAGCAAGCTTTATTAAAAGCCATCATTAAACTCCGAAATAAAAAATCCGCCTCCGCTCACCTGGACGCCGAGGTGCTTTTAGCGGCCGTTTTAAATAAACCAAAAGGCTACCTGATTGCGTACAGCGATAAATCACTATCTAGCTCACAACTGGTAAAATTCAATAGCCTTATTTCCCGCCGTCTTAACGGCCTCCCGGTCGCTTATTTGACCGGCCATAAAGAATTCTATGGCCTTGATTTTTATATAAATAAAAACGTCCTGGTCCCCCGTCCGGAAACGGAAACGCTGGCAGAATGCGCCATTAAATACGCACGTGAAAAAATAAGCCAAAACGAAAAAAATAAATTGATTATCGCGGAAATCGGCACTGGCTCAGGCTGTCTGGCCATTACCCTGGCTAAATACCTGCCCCAAACTAGGCTTATTGCCACAGACATTTCTCCGGCCGCGCTGAGTGTAGCCAGGAAAAATGCCGGACTCCACCATGTTCAGGGAAAGATAAAATTCGTAAAAGCCGATCTGCTCTCGGCTTTCTTTATCGGAAAAAAAATAAAACTGCCGCGGCCGGATATTATCGTGGCCAACCTGCCCTACGGTACCCGGAAAGAATGGCAGAACGTACATCATGAACCCCAAATAGCAGTTAACGGCGGCAAACTGGGCCTGGAAAAAATCGACCAGTTGATTTCCCAATCCCCACGGGCGCTGGGATTGAACGGTTTAATACTTTTAGAAATCTCACCGACGCAGACCGAAGCCTTGCGGTATTTAGTCCTGCAGCATTGGCCGGATAAAAATCTAATCATTGTTAAGGATTTGGCTGGTCGGGACAGGGTGGCAATAATAAAATAATTCTCCTTCACTAAAACTTCGGAGTGTAAAAAAACAGGGATCGAATACAAATCCGATCCCCTATTTTGTGCAAACTTGATAGCTCTATTTTACTTCCTCAAAAGTAATCTCGTTGCCGTTGAGAGAAGCGTAATAACAGCAGACACTCACGCCGCGATTTTCCTCCCTGATCGCCGCGGCAGCTATTTGCAGATCCACTTTCCCCTTTTCGGCAAAACTATTTGTTTGACAACCGCTTTGATGCAGTTTATACCACTGGCAGTCATCATGGCCAAAAAGGATAACGCGTTTTAGGCCACCTTCCATGATGAAAAAACGAATTTCCTCCTTTAATTCTCTTAGTTGATCCCAAGACGAAGGATCACCGCCAAACGCATGAACTCCGCCGGCTTTGCCTATCCGCGTATAATTATTGATGCCCAGCACTTCTTTGATGAAGCTTTCGAATGCCTTCCGAAACCGCGGATCGCCGCAATACACAGCCAGTGCTTCTGATGGCGTGTCATCAAGCTGAAATACCCTATCCATGGAGTCAGTCATTAATTAAACCTCCGAACAGTCCTTGGTTTAGTTAAGTTATCATGTTGTCAATAAAGCTTCGCCATGGCCCTCCTGATGCCATGCTTGTTGGTGCTATTTTTGTATTCGTTTCCGTATAGTCTAGCACAAAATTTCTTAAAGTCAAGGCCATCTCAAAAAAATGCCAAAATAAGTATCAAATCAGCCGATTTTAAAGCCTGCTTTGACAATCATTGACAATTTATTAATGACTATTATACTAATAAAGCCAACACAAAAAAACTCAATGAGCTTATATCTGAGGAGGTGATGAAATTTGAGCGAAACAACAACTCTGGACCGGTTTCTCCAGTTGGTAAATGATTGGGCAAGAAATCCCCTGCACCAAAGCTTCGGTGATTACCTCATCGGTAAATCAGAACGGATGCTTGGCAATGGAGGTTCCATAATTCCCGATTTTCAGGCATCAGACGAAGATGGACTTTTTCTCATGCGCTGCCAGATCTTACCAACCGGATGGATAAGCGGTTTGGTAACTAGCATCTCGCTGACTGGTGCTGTTCTCAGCGTGGTTTTCTACGGAGATGAACGCACAGAGGAATCAGTGCCTTTGGCAAACCTGAAGTCATTCTACATCGAGGAGGCTCGCAAAGGCACTGTTTATGTGATTGAAGGAGGTCGACTAGTGAAAAAGGAGATTAATAGTCCACCGTTATTGGGGAGTTCGACCGATGAAGACCTCGTCACAAATGACGAAAAAGTACCTTGCTGACTTTCTGGTGGCTGTCTGTGAAGAGATTACAGACAGCCACATTTTTATTTTGGCTCAAATACAAATTCAGGCATCCAACCAGGAGCCAGATCCATTTTCATCAATAGCCTGCCTCAAACTAATTCCTGAAATCCAAAACTCGTCGGTCTGATCTTCTCACACCGCCGGCTTATTTTATTATAATAATTATTGATAGGTAACTTCCTGTGTTTTGGAAATCACGTGGATCCAGGTATTCCCGCGGTCTAGCTGTATTTCCTGGCCATTCAGATCATAAAATCTGGTGCGGTCTGTCCGCGTGGCTTTTTTCCAGACTGCTTCTATGGCCTGCCCGTCACGGAACACCCAGGCCTTGCCTTCTCCGCCAACATAGATATCCAGCCGCCCTTTGCCGCCGTCCAGTTCCGGTTCTGGAGTCAACTGGACAATAACATTTTTAACCTTAATTTGCTGATTGGTATTTTTATCCAGATGCGGCTGACCGGCGTTAAATCGCAGATAAACGTTCTCCGCTTGATTATAAACAAACTCTACTTTGTAGGTCAGGCCGGAAGAAAAATTAAAAGTAACTTTCTTGCCGTCGTCACCCCGATCTGCCAGCGCCGCTTCGTCTTTAAATATCCAGGTGCTGAAATCGGCCAGCTTATCCAGCAGACCCTTATCGCGCAGGGCGAAATTCATCTTATCAGACGACGTTACTAAATTATGCGGAGCGGCTTTACTGGTATCACGCCAAAAATATTTTGAATTTGAGGAAAGAGCGTCTAAATCATGAAAATCCGGGATTTCCCTGATAACGGTCAGGGCCTTCGGGCTGCCGCCCGCGTGAGCGTATAATACTCCGTATTCCGAAGCCCACTCCAGATAGTATGGCCTGGCTGACCTGACCGGCATTAATTCCGGTATTTTTTCAGAAGGATCAAAAACCGCCATAAACCTGGTTGATCCGCCCTCGGCCAATGCTTCATAAACAACTGAAGCCTGTGACAGTCCGCTTTGCGGTCTGACAGTCAGCAAATTTTCTATCATTACGGCATAGGGCCAAAAATGCGCTTTATCGGCACCGACGTTCAGCCCGTCAAGCAAACGGTATGGGCTAGATACAGGCTGTACGACTGTATTGTCAGCCGTACTATCTGTCGTATCCGTACTCTGTCCTACCACTACCGCACTGCGCCCAGTACCATTTAGGTAAAAATCAAAAAGCTTCCATTGGCTCTGGCCCAGCATAATTCCGTACCACCAGGAAAAAAACACGGCTGCTAAAAAAATGCCTAAAAACCACAGCCATTCCTGCTGTCTGTCGGTTCTTGGAGAATATAAAAGCCTTGAATTATCGTTTTTCTTTTTCATTTTTGTTTTTGAAAAAAACGGAAATTTTTTAGTTGTACTGCACATTACGGTCTGTCGGTACTACTTCGATCCAGATCGGTCCGGCATTAAATGCTATTTCATTGTTACTGCCGTCATAAAAAACAGTTCTTCCGGTTTTTGATTCTTTTTTCCAGGTGCCAACTACCGCCCGTCCATCACGGAAAATTATCGCCTCGCCTTCGCCGACTGTCACCATGCTTAATCTCTGCGCATCTATCAGGCTGGTTTTCACCTTCTGAACAACCACGTCTTTGGCGGCAATCTCGGCGCCATCCCTGTCTTTATGCACTTCGCCGGCCTGGTAGCGGAGGTAATTATTATTCTTGGAATTATACTTGTATTCGACATTATAATTAAACGAAGAAAATTCTATGGTGATATTTTTTTCTTCCGTTGGCCTGTCTGAAACAGCAGCGTCATCCTTAAATTTCCATAAACGGTAATCCCCCTGCCCTTCGATTTTCTTATCCCGCAGGGCAAAAGCCAGCTTTTCTCCGGAAGTATAGAGAGTATGCTCAGTCGGCAGATTACGGGTTTCGTCGCGCCAGTAATATTGCCCCTGATTGACATCCAATACATGATTTTGGCTGATATCCGTCAGAGCCTGCGGACTGCCTCCCATATGAGCGTATAATGCATTATATTCAAGCAGCCAATCTATATAATAAGGCCGTGCTGAACGAACTGGTCCGATTTCCGGCAATGACGCAGATTGGCAGGTATAAATCGCCATAAATCGCGTAATGCCTCCCTCGGCCAGAGCTTCATATACCACGCCAGCCCTGGAAAGGCTGGATGGCGGCCGCGAAGAAACAAAATTTTCAATCATGACTGCCAGAGGATAATAATTCGACTGATCAGCGGGGACATAGACGCCATCAAGGGCGCGCCGCACCAAATTTTCTTTTGGCGGGCGGTTGGTATTAACCAGATTGTTAATATCGTCCTGCCAGTCCATGCCAAAAATCACGTAGCCGAGCGCACCGGCGATTACTACCACGCCGGTAACGATCAGAATGATCATCTTGGTATTTTTTCTTTTCCCCCAGATATAGTCTTTGTTATTATCTTTTGCACCTGCCATATATTTAAAGTAAAAATAAGTAAGCTACTTTTTCTCAGGCTTTTTTTCATCTTTCTTTTCCGCTTTTTTGTCTGCTTCGCCCTCTTCGCCTTCCGCTGCTTCGCCCTCTTCTTTCTTATCCTCACCGACCTTAGCCACTTCCTCAACTGTTTCTTCCGGCTTTTCTTCCAGCGCTTTCAACTCCTCTTCAGTGCGCGGCGGCTGCACTTTGACCACAACAATATCCTCTTTTTCCTTAAGAGAGATGCCTTTGGGCAATTTTATATCACGCAGACGTATCGCATCTTCAAAAGTCATGAGTGACGAAATATCCACCTGAATCTCATGAACCAAATCCTGCGGTAAGCTTTCGATTTTCAAATGTGTAAGATTTTTTACCAAAATGCCACCTGACTCCTTGACTGCCTTTGATTCTCCGACGAACGACAGCTCAATTTCAGTTATGATCTTTTCGTCCATTTTTATCTTGAGGAAATCAATATGAAACAGCTTATCGCTAACCGGGTGCTTCTGAATATCGTGTATCAGCACCTTCACCGGCGGCTGATCGCCAATGACCAAGTCAACCAGACTGCTCGTACCAGCCTGCCGAAAAATTTTCTCGAATTCCTTGTAATCCACCAGCAAATTGACATTTTTAAATGCCCGGCCGTATAAAACTGCCGGTATTTTGCTGTCCCTGCGTATTTTTTCCACCTGTTTTCCGACTGGTTCGCGAAGAACCGCCTTAAGCAGGTTTTTCATGCTATTCTCTGCCATTATTGTTTTATTATTGAGTAAAAAAAAATTAAACTACCGAATGCCTATGATAATAGGGTAATAAAATTTTCTTTACCCGTCAATAGCTGGTGCAAATCAATTATATCATTTTGTGAAACCGGCGCGGTATCCTTGAATATTTTGACTTCCGGCTCCCTTAGATCGGTAATAAGCCCGATAGAGCTGACGCCCACTTCCCCCATTATCAGCAGTAAAACAATAGAACTGCGACACTGGCTGCAATTAACATATAAAAGTTGCGTATGTCCTTCATCGCAGACAATAGCCGCGCGGGTCGGAGAAAATGAACAGTTGCACAATGGGCAGTATGAGACCAGTTGCGTAGTATTGGTATAAAGCTCGTTTTGGTTTTTCTTTTTGATTTGCATGTATTTTTGTCTTTATTAAGGCTCAACATAGTGTATTATATCACATTTTACCCCTGCTAGTCAAGGGTAGATAAAAAATCATAATGCTGACTTATGCCGGATATGTACGCTCTGGGCTATGCCGATAGCCATCAAAGTGGCGATCAGGGAACTGCCGCCGTAGCTGACCAGCGGTAAAGGCACGCCGGCGATCGGCAGGATGCCGATGTTCATCCCGATATTGAGAACAGTCTGAGCAAAAAAATAAATAATAATCCCGCTTATTAAAAAACGTCCGAAATCGTCGCGTGCCAGCCTGACGATCTTTATCAATCGGTAAAAAATAATAACGAAAAAAACCAATAAAAGCGTAATGCCGACTAATCCCAATTCTTCGGCAATTACCGCGAAAATAAAATCCGTTTCCTGTGCCGGCAAAAAATTCAGACGGCTCTGAGAACCCAGGCTTAATCCACGCCCGAAAATATTGCCGGAACCGACAGCAATAATAGATTGCTTGATATTATAGCCGGTGCCATAGGGGTCTCTGGCGGGATCCATAAAATTCAAAATTCTTTCTTTCTGAAAATCGTGCAGCACAAAAAACCAGCTGACAACCATTACCAGGCAAAGCAAAAAGAATATTGCTGCTAAATATTGTTTTTTGGTTTTGACAATAAGCAGCATGCCCAAAAAAATAATTGTCAGAATAATAGCCGAACCGAAATCCGGCTGCAAAACAACCAGTCCGATGAATAGTCCGCCGATGCCCAAGGTAATCCCCAACTGTTTAAGATTCTTTATTTCCGCGCGCCAATCTGAAAAATATTTACCAAGCGTGGCGATTAAAATTATTTTTATCACTTCAACGGGCTGAAAACCCTGCGCACCGAAAATCAGTATCCAGCCCTTGGTTCCGCGGACCGTGCTGCCGCCTATCAAAACGCCGGCTAAAATCAGCAAGCCGATGATAAATAATACCACGGCATAATTTTTTAAATAGCGATAGTCAAAGACGCTGAAAAAAATCAGGAAAATCAAGCCAATGGCGGAAAAAATCAGTTGTTTTTTAAAATTTAAAAAATCCGGATTGCTGACAGCTGTTTCTATGCTATAGATTGACATTAATCCGAATAAAACTAAAAAAATCGCCATCAGTGACAGCGCCCAATCAGATTTACGTATATAATATAAGATTCTTCTGAGCATTTTTCCACTTTAACACAAAACGGTGAAAACTCAAATAATGTTGTCGGACTGCAAAATATTTACATCCGGAGTGATGCTGGTTTCAGTTACATTGGGAATGTCCTGATTCCACTGTGAAACAAACATTTTTTTCTCTCCAGCCTTAAACGGCGATAAATATACAAAATTTATACCCACAATTTTATTGCCATTATAGAGCACCACGGCAAATCTCGTCTGCCAAAAGCCGTTCAGCCCGGTATTGGTTATCTGGGCCGTCACCCGCTGCGAGGAAATATCGCCAGTCGAAGTATTGGTATATTCAATATTACTGATATCAAAAGTAATCGGGGGCAAGCTATCGTCATTCACCCTGACCCAGTCAATATTTTCTATGATCAGCTTTATTTCAGGCGCGGTACCGGATGACTGGGACTGCACTCCCAGCTGCGCTAAATATTTCGTACCATCAGGTAAAATAAAATCATCGCGTGCCTCAGTGCTGGTTTCGCCGATTTCATAATGATAAGTTATGGAGTTAACCGCCCAATTGACATTGGTGTTCTTTACCTCTGTTACTAAGTCGTATCTACTCTCAGCTAGAGGAATGGCGGTAGAGGAAACGATTGTTAATGAAACCGGATGGGTGCGAGTACGGATGGCCGGGTAATCGATTTGCTGGCTGGCCATCGCCTGCATCAATAAATTCTCCCTGGGAATGCTGAAAATATATAAAATGAGATTGGTAAAGGCAAAAATCAAAATGAAAATATCGGCTGCGATCATCAATAGAACCCACCATTTTTTAAAATAAAATTTATTGGTAATTAAAAAGTAATTTACTTTAATCCAGATATTGCTAACATCAAGCATAATAATGGCTGTTTAAGATGGTTTAATTTTACCATATTTGTTCAATTTTGAGAATTATTGATGTTATTATAAATTGTATGATATAATACACTAAACTAGCTGATTAAGTGCATTTAAATGAAAAAATATGTTTGAAACCAGCAAAGATATACTTTTTATAGGCCTGGCGACTTGCGCAGTCGTCCTGACCTTTTTCCTGTGCTGGGGGCTGTACTATTTGATCATGATCCTGAAAAAAGGACACGATGCTGTGATGGGCATCAGCGAAATAATCGTTTCGGTCAAAGAAAAAATTAACAGACTGGAGCAATTATTCAACACCATTGAAGAAAAATTAACCCATACCGCCTCTTATCTGCCTCTGGTGCTGAAGGGCGTAACTGAACTGCTGGATTATCTGAAAAAGAAAAAAGAAAAAAGGCAAGAGAAGAAAGAAAAAAATAAATAAAGTGACGGGAAATAATCGTCTTTAAATTATGCCGGACTTCGTACATCTTCATGTCCATAGTCATTATAGTCTCCTTGATGGATTGGCCAAAATAGACGAATTGATAAAAAAAGCACAAGAATATAAAATGCCGGCCCTGGCCCTGACTGACCATGGAGTGATGTATGGTGCTATTGAATTCTACCAAAAAGCGAAAAAGGCAGGAATCAAACCAATTGTCGGGGTGGAAGCCTACATTGCCAGGAACGGCATGGAAAATAAAAGGGCTAAAATAGATGAGAAGCCCTATCATCTCGTGCTTTTAGCCGCCAATCTTGAAGGTTATAAAAATTTGATTAAAATAACTTCAGCCGCCCATCTGAAGGGATTTTATTATAAGCCGAGGATAGATCTGGATTTTTTAAAAAAGCATTCCCAGGGACTAATCGGGTTATCTGCCTGCCTGCAGGGGCAGGTGCCGCGGGCGATTCTCAATGAGGATCTGAAACTCGCTGAACGCTCAGCTCTGGAGCTGCAGGAAATTTTCGGCAAGGGCAATTTTTGCCTGGAGGTTCAGGATCATCCGAATATCCCCCGCCAGTCGGAAATCAACAATGCCATATTTCAGATTGGCAGCAAACTGGATATTCCCATAGTTGCTACCAACGATCTTCACTATCCTAGCAAAGAAGACGACATATATCACGACATACTCATCTGCCTGCAGACCAAACAAAAGCAGAGTGAGACAAACCGCATGAGCTACATGGGAGAAGATTTTTCATTTAAAAGTCCGGAAACGATGCAGAGGGCGTTCGCTGATCATCCCGAGGTGCTCACAAATACGGTAAAAATTGCGGAGAAGTGCAATTTGGAACTCGAGCTGGGAAAAATAACCTTGCCTCACTTCGACCTGCCACCGGATACTACCGCGGATGGCTATCTGAGTGAACTCTGCGAATTGGGTCTGGACAGGCGTTATCCTGATCATAAAAACGATCCGGCAGTGCGAAAAAGGCTCGATTACGAACTTTCAGTGATAAAAAAGACCGGGTTTGCTTCGTATTTTTTAATAGTACAGGATTTTGTCAACTGGGCAAAAAACAACGGAATAGTCGTCGGCCCCGGCCGCGGCTCTGCTGCCGGCAGTATTGTTTCGTATTTAACCAATATTACAAACATTGATCCTCTGAAATATAGCCTTCTGTTTGAAAGGTTTCTGAATCCAGAGAGAATTTCCATGCCTGATATTGATCTTGATTTTGCCGATACCAGGCGCGACGAGGTTATCAACTATGTTGAAAATAAATATGGCAAGGATCACGTGGCTCAGATTATTACCTTCGGTACCATGGCCGCCCGCGCGGCGGTCCGGGATGCCGGCCGGGTTTTAGGATTGTCTTATACTTATTGCGATAAAATTGCCAAACTAATTCCCATGTTCACTACCATAGAGCAGGCCTTAAATATAATTCCTGAGCTTAAGGAACTCTATTCAAATGAAGCTGACGGAAAAAAGCTCATTGATTCAGCCAGGAAGCTGGAAGGCGTCGCCCGCCACGCTTCCACTCACGCCTGCGGCGTGGTGATTACTAAAGAGCCTCTGACGAATTACGTCCCCCTGCAATATTCCACCCAGGATGAGAATGTCATAATTTCGCAATATTCGCTCCACCCTATCGAAGATCTGGGGCTTTTGAAAATGGATTTTCTTGGCTTGAAAAACCTGACCATTTTGGAAAACACGATTGATATTATCAAAAAAGCCAGGAATATTTCCCTGAATATTGACGACCTGCCGCTGGATGATAAAAAAACTTTTGCCCTCCTCCAGGCCGGAAAAACCACCGGAGTCTTCCAGCTTGAATCATCCGGCATGAAACGATATTTAAAACAGCTGAAACCGACTGAATTGGAAGACATCATCGCCATGGTCGCCCTTTACCGCCCCGGCCCGATGGAATTCATCCCTGACTATATCAATGGCAAGCATGGGCTGAAACAAACGACCTATCTCCACCCAAAGCTGAAGCCCATACTGGAAAAAACCTACGGGGTGGCCGTTTATCAGGAGCAGTTGATGCAGATCGCTCGCGATTTAGCCGGCTTTTCACTTTCGGAAGCGGACATTCTGCGCAAGGCGGTGGGCAAAAAAATAAAAAAGCTTCTCAATGAGCAGCGGGCGAAAATGGTCAAAGGCATGATTAAAAATAATATCACCAAGCCAGTTGCGGAAAAAATCTGGAAAATGATCGAGCCGTTCGCCCGTTATGGTTTTGTACGCGCTCATGCGGCCTGCTACGCCCTGATTGCCTATCAAACCGCTTATTTCAAGGCGAACTACCCCGATGAATTCATGGCCTCACTGCTGACCTCTGATTATGGCGATATGGACCGGATAGCCATTGAGGTAGAAGAATCCGAGCAAATGGGCATCAAGGTCCTCCCGCCGGATATTAACGAAAGTTATTCCACCTTTACCGCCGTTTTCAACCCGGAAACAAAATTACCGGAAAAGAAAATACGCTTCGGCCTGCTGGCTATAAAGAACGTGGGTACCAACATCGCCAAGACCATCATCCAGGAGCGCAAAAAAAACGGCATTTTCAAAAACTTGGAAGATTTTCTGATGCGCGTGCGGACCAAGGATCTGAATAAAAAATCGCTGGAGAGCCTGATAAAATCCGGCGCTCTGGACAAATTTGGCGAGCGCAACCAGCTTCTCTCAAATATTGAATCACTATTAAATTTTAACAAATCAGTAGAAAAAGAATCCCTGAATGGCCAGTCAAATTTATTCGGCTCATTACCCGTGCAGCATACCCCAAAACTCCGACTGCCGGAATCAGAACCGACCAGCAAAACCCAAAGACTATCCTGGGAAAAAGAACTCCTGGGCTTGTATATCAGCGAACATCCCCTGGATGAATATCAAGAGCATCTGAAAAAAATCGCCACTCCCATCGGCATGCTCCATAATTATATAAATAGCGTGGATATCGTTATTGGCGGCATTATTACCAATATCCAGAAAGTCATCACCCGCAATAACCAGGCGATGCTCTTCATAAAAATGGAAGACATGACCGGGCGTACGGAAGTCCTGGTTTTCCCCTCTGTCCTGACTGCCAACCCGAATATCTGGCAGGAAGAGAAAATTCTCCTGATCAAAGGGAAAATTTCCGACAAAGATGGCGCCATAAAAATACTCTGCAATGATGCCAAGTTATTTGACGTCAGTAATTTGTCGAAAAACACTTCACCGCAGACAGGGAAAAAACAGACAGTCTTCCTGAAGATTCAGCCAAAAATCAAACAGGATATTTTTGAAAAGCTTAAAGATACTTTTACTAAATTTCCCGGGGAATACCAGGTCAGCTTGCGGATCGATTCCTCCAAAAAAAATAAAGTCATTAATACCAAATACCGGATCAGCGATGAAAGTTTCGCCTCCATCCGTTCCCTTCTGGGAGAAGACTGTATACAAATTTCCAGCGATTAGCTACAATTATTTTATGCAAATAGCCAAGATCCAAACCACCCAGCTTTATAAAAAAATAATTGCTTTATTCATTGTTTGCGCATTGATACTTTTTGGTCTGATCGCCTATTTTTCCCTGTCTAAAACCGTCATCACCGTCGCCCTGATACCGCAGGACAAAGACATCAGTTTCACCATCCTGGCCACTGATAAAACAGGAGATGGCGCACCCAGTGAAGCACATATTACCGGCACTCTAGCTGAAACTGAAATCAGCGGCAATCAGAATTTTGAAAATACCAATGAAGGAGAAATGCAGGAAGCCCAGGCTACAGGAAAAGTAACCATCTACAACAACTGGTCGCAGACCCAGGCACTAGCCGCCACTACCCGCCTACTCTCCCCTGACGGGACGCTCTTCCGGATTAAAAACCGGGTGGATGTTCCGGCCGGTGGGAAAATTGACGGCGTAGAAATATACGCTGACCAGCCGGGTGAATCAGGAAATATTGAGCCAGCAAAATTTACCATCCCAGGCCTCTGGCCCGGGTTGCAGGAAAAAATTTATGCTGTGAGCAACGAACCGACAACCGGCGGGATGGTAGAAGCGAAAATTATCACCCAAACCATGATAAATAACAAAGGCGAGGAGCTGAGAACCAAACTGGAACAGGAAGCAGTGCAAAAAATGATTCAAGACAACGACCAGCTGAGGAACAAAAAAGCCGCGGTCGGCTCAGTCATCCTAAGTTCTACTTCTGTCCCGGAAGGGGGCCTAGCGGGCTCCAGTTTTACTCTCAATATGAAATTAAATGTCATGGCCGTTTATTTTGACGAAAGCGAAATGCAAAATGCCGCTACCGCCGAACTAGTAAAATCGCTGGCTGAAGGCGAAGAACTGGCCAATAAAAATTCAGATACTCTGAATTATACTATCAATGAATACGATAAGAGCGGCAATACTGCCAGGCTAAACGTGAAATATTCCGCAAAAGCCGTTCCGCGTTTATCCAGCCCAATATTTGACCGCGACAATCTGACCGGCCGGGATGAACAGGAAATCAAAGCTTATTTTTCTAATTTTAATGAAATTGGTCAGGTTAAAATAAAATTTTCGCCGTTCTGGGTAACCAAAGCTCCGGGTCTGAAAGACCATATAGAGATTAAAATTGGTGGGTAGTCGCTTCATTTCAAATTGACAAAAAAACTTAAAAACATTAAGCTTAATATGCCTTTTAATGATTGAGGCGCCTACCAAACGCCTATGGGAACACCAACGCTCCTGCCTAAATTAAATGGCCAACTCAATAAACAAGCGGGTGTAAAGCACTATACGCTATAGGCTATGCGCCAACATGGGTGGAACCGTTCGTAGATCCCGAGCCTGCCGAGGGACCGAAGAACCCCAAGACATTGATATGTTTTGGGAATTTATTTTTATACTAATAATAAATAATTTCCGACGCTTAAATATGAAAATCATCCTCGCTTCTCAATCCCCTTACAGAAAACACGCTTTGGATATTTTGGGCTTGGAATACGAAACCATTCCCAGCGATATTGACGAATCTGCTATTAATCACGACGATCCGAATGAATTGGCCAAATTATTATCAAAAGCAAAGGCCCAAAAAATCGGCGATGAAAATCCCGATTCAATTATTATTGCGGCGGATTTGTTTATTGTTCATGATAAAAAAATCATTGGCAAGCCCCGCAATGAAAAACAGGCTAAAGAAATGCTAATATCATTCTCCGGACAGACATTTGAAATTGTCGCGGGGTTAACCGTATATAACAGCCAAACAAGAAAAATGCTGACAACTTCGGAAGTCTGCAAAGTAAGATTCAGAAATCTTTCCGACTTTGAAATTAACGATTATATATCTAAATATCCCGTTATTAAATGCGCCGGTGCCTTTGAAGCCGATGGTCTCTTAAGATTTGCCGAATATATAGAAGGAAATTATAATTTTAAAGCCGGAATGCCGGTTAATAAACTTATTTTATTCCTGCGTGAAAATGGGGTAAAGGTATAGAAAGTAATTATATTATACATTATAAACTAAAAAACTATGGAACGTGAACAAAATCTTGAAAATGTTGTTCACCAGGAAATAAAATCTTTAAAAATTTACATTCGCTCGTTCGCGCGAACGTTCCTATATCAAAAACTTATGAATTATCAATCATTAATTATACATTTATGAACCAACTCACCAAAACCCGCCATTCCCTGTCACACCTGATGGCCGAAGCAGTCAAACAATTTTTTCCCGAGGCCAAGCTGGCCATCGGTCCGGTAATTGAAAATGGCTTTTATTATGATTTTGACCTGCCTCGTCCCCTGACTCCGCAAGACTTGCCGAAAATTGAAAAACGAGTGAAAAAGCTGATTAGCCAAAATATTAAATTTACAAAACTGGAGAAAAGCGCTGAGGAAGCTAAAGAATTGGCAAAAGGCCAGCCCTTTAAACTTGAACTGATTGACGAGTTGGTAAAAGACAAGCAGGCTATAACATTTTACCAATCCGGAAATTTCATTGACCTCTGCGCTGGTCCCCATGTTAATTCAACTAAAGAAATACCGGCTGATGCTTTCAAACTGACGAAAATCGCCGGCGCTTACTGGCGCGGGGATGAAAAGAATAAAATGCTGCAGCGCATTTACGGCGTGGCTTTTGCCTCTAAAAAAGAATTGGAAGACTACCTGGCCCTACAGGAAGAGCTCAAAAAACGCGACCACCGTAAAATCGGTACCGAACTCGATCTTTTCAGCTTCCACGACGTGGCACCCGGTGCTCCGTTCTGGCATCCGAAAGGCATGGTCATGGTGAAAATTCTCGAGCGCTACTGGCGCGAACTCCATGACAGTAGCGGTTACCAGGAAATTTCCACGCCGATTATGGTAAAAAAAGAGCTGTGGGAAAAATCCGGACACTGGCAGCACTACTCAAAAGACATGTTCAAACTGTCAGTTGAAAAGCAGGACTTCGCCCTGAAACCGATGAATTGTCCTGAATCAACCTACATCTACAATTCCAAACTACGGAGCTACCGGGACTTGCCGCTGCGGCTTGGGGAAATCGGCCGGCTGCACCGTAACGAAATCTCCGGCGCGCTCGGTGGGCTGTTCCGCGTCAGGCAGCTGACTATGGACGACGCACACATCTACTGCCGCCCTAACCAGATCGAGTCGGAAATCAATAGGGTCATTAAACTCGTAAAGAAATTCTACGCTGTCTTCAAGTTCAATCCGCAAATGGTGCTCTCCACCATGCCCACCGACCACCTCGGCGAGGAAAAAACCTGGCGCTTTGCTGAACAGGCCCTAGAACAAGCGCTCAAAAAGAGTAAGTTCACCTACCGCGTCAATGCCGGTGATGGCGCTTTTTACGGGCCGAAGATAGACGTCTGGATCAAGGATTCGCTCGGCCGTGACTGGCAGATGG
Source organism: Patescibacteria group bacterium (assembly GCA_041660605.1). Classification (GTDB taxonomy): domain Bacteria; phylum Patescibacteriota; class Patescibacteriia; order UBA10025; family JAHIVO01; genus JBAZWB01. The sequence continues at coordinate 443,942 of JBAZWB010000001.1, read as the reverse complement.
CCACTATCCAGCTCGATTTCCAGATCCCCCAGCGCTTCGAATTGTCCTATACTGATGAACATGGCGACAAACAGACGCCGGTCATCATCCATCGGGCGATCATGGGGACGTTCGAACGGTTCATCGGTATTATTACTGAGCACTACGCGGGTAATTTTCCTATCTGGCTCTCACCTGTGCAAATAGCGGTAATTACCGTAGGAAAAGCACATCTCGCATTCTCAAAAAAAATTCATAACCAGTTTGTCGAGGAGGGCTTCCGCTCTGAGCTGGACGATGCTAATGAAACAGTCGGCTATAAAATACGTCTGGCGGAAAAACAGAAAGTACCCTATATGCTGGTGATTGGAGATAAAGAAATGAAAAGCAAATCATTGAATATCAGGATACGCGGACAAAAAGCATTGAAAAAAATCTCCCTTTTGAGCTTTATTAAGAGAGTGCGGCTTGAAATTGACCAAAAAAAATAAGGGAATCTGACTTTATGTCGATTCCCTATATATAATGGTTGGGGAGGCTGGGTGTTTGCGATCACTGGCAGAAAATCCATTGGGACGCTTCCACTGAGAAAATTCCGCTGAGATAATGCCTAGCTAGGGGCTTTGCCAGTTTTATTTTTTTATTCACCACAAAACGCATTTGGCTGCCTACGGTAAGAAGTCCTGCAGATACGATGCCGAGACAACCAATGGTAACTGGCCACTTAAAAACGTTTGGGTGCGCAATGCACAAACAGCCTGCGGGTCAAACTCACCTCCGACCCTAGGAACCTCCCCGATTATTAACATGAATGTACAAATAAGTTCATTTATCTTAGGGTATGTGCTAAAAATTGTCAATATGCTTTATGTGGACAATCTAATAACACAATCATAATCAAAAAAAAGCCAATTTGCTAAATTGGGATTCTGTATACCAAAAAAATAATCAAACTATCACCAAACAAATCCGAATTATCTTTGTTCTTATCTACTTAGCTAAGAACAAAGCTACGGCCACGCCTGCCGCCACCGAAAGGACAACGATGGTAGTCAGAGCTACTTTCATGCCAGTACCTAATTTCTGATCGGTGCCTATCAGCTCTTCTTTCTCTATCTGTTTTTTAAATTCGTCAGTCATTTTCCGCGGAAATTAATGATATTTCCAGTATAACACAATTGCCCTTGCCTTGGAACCTTTTTAGCCTTAGAATTAAACACATTATGAAATATTACTTATTTACCATTGGCTGCCAGATGAACTGGTCAGATGCTGAACGTCTGGCCAGCATTTTGCAATCCCATGATTGTGAGGCCACTCAAAATGAAAATCAAGCAGACCTGATAATCGTCGTTTCCTGCTCAGTCAGGCAGAAAGCCATGGACAGAATTTTTGGCAGCATAGAAAAATGGCGCCTTTGGAAAAAAGAACGCCCTCTTAAATTGATTCTAACCGGCTGTGTACTACCCGCAGACAGAATTAAATTACAGAAAGATTTTGACATTTTTTTGGAGATTAAAGATATTGCCGGATTTCCCCAACTACTTGGGCTGGATAAAAAGCTCAAAACCAAAGAAACAATAACTAATGCTGATTACCTGTCTTTGGATGCTCTGCATAGCTCCCCCTTTCAGGCTTTTATTCCTATCATGACCGGCTGCAATAATTATTGCACCTACTGCGCCGTGCCATATACCCGCGGACAGGAGGCTTCACGCCCCTCTTCGGATATTATTAACGAAGTAAAAAACCTGATAAACCAAGGGTACAAGGAAATTACCTTGCTGGGCCAGAACGTCAATGCTTATATTGATCCGGAAAAAAACCACGACAAGGATATTCTGGAATCTCGCTCGCGGGATTACTGGCGTTTTAAGAAAGGCCAGGCAATCCAATGGCGCACAGCCACTACTAAAGTGCCCAAGGATTTTTCTGAATTATTAATTAAAATAAACAGCCTGCCTGGTAATTTCTGGATACGATTTCTGACCTCCAATCCGCAGGATGTTTCAGAGGAGCTTTTAAAGACTTTGCCGCAGTGCGAAAAAATGACCCGGTTTTTTCATTTGCCGATCCAATCGGGTGATGATGAAATATTGCGGCGTATGAACCGTCGCCATAACCGCCGGTATTATCTAGATCTGATAAAACGCCTGCGCGCTGCCTGGCCAGGGGTAGCTATCACCACTGACGTCATCGTCGGTTTTCCCGGTGAAACAAATGAGCAATTCCAGCAAACGGCAGAGCTGATGAAAACCGTAAAATACGACATGGCCTACCTGGCGCAATACTCTCCCCGCCTGGGCACCGCGGCCGCGCGCTTTTTTCCCGACGATGTGCCGAAAAAAACCAAAATGGAGCGCGAAAAAATATTAAACGACATTCTGGCGAAAACTGCACTGGAAAATAACAAGAAATTAATCGGCACCACGCAGAAAGTGCTGATTGACAAGCGCGGCCGCGGTAAGAACGTTTTTCACGGCAAAACCGAGGGTTTTAAAACCGTTGAGGTAATAAGTACGCAGGACCTCATTGGCCAGTTTATAAACGTAAAAATAGAAAAAGCCAGCGCCTGGGGTTTAGCAGGAAAACTGGATAAATAAAAAACCGCCTGCACTTAGAAAATGCCTGCGGTTTAACCGATGAACCAATTGAGTACATCAACGCCATAATAGACAATCAGATAAGAACCGAGGGTAGTAGCTGTCACCACGCATGAAATCGCGGAAAACCGGGGATACAGGGAGCAGCGTGCAATAGCAAATTTTACAAAAATTGGAAAAAATCCGAAGACCGCTAAACCCGCGTGATACCAAATCTCATAAACCACTAGCCGCCAGCCGTGTAAACGTCCGGAGTTTTTGTGCCCCAAGAGTTTCAGAAGAAATCGACCAAACTTGCGTTTTTCAAGATAACGCCTGCCGCTGGCATGGTTGAGAAGCGTATTTAGCGAAAGTATGAATCCAACCACATAAATCGCCTTATGCAATGACAAGGCGATAAAAACAAGTCCGCGAAGCTGGAACAATTTCACTAAAAACGGAACTATTAACTCAACCGGTACCCATCCGATGGCAAAGAAGATGGCAGCAAACGATGCCGCGAGACGTACATGATGGTGCTCACTTGGCATAGTAAAGCTGTTTCGCAACTGACCTCCTACTTTTTTTTAATGACAAAGGACAAAACCAACAAATATTAACGAAGTATATTACTTTTTACGTATTTAGTCAAGCCCGGACAAATAAAAAAAGGCCGCCTGGCAAGGGCAGCCGTGCAGCATAGAGAGATCTTAAGGAACCGATAGTGCCTCTTCCACCTTCTTCGACACATCTTCCGGAACCGTCGGAAAAGTCAGGATTAACTGATCGGGCCGGCAATGACAGATTTGATTGAAAGCTCTCCTTTCTAATCCAAACGCCATAATCAGATCAAAGCCCTGTAGGTTTCCATCAATACGGATCCTGTCTTTAGCGGCTGCCTCTTCCGGACTCATAGCAACGGAAATAGTGTGCCATGTCGTACTTTCCAATAGTTGCCTGGCAGTAGCGACTGATACAGAATCACCGACAATAAGAATTTCAGACATACAACCCTCCTAACTAACGTATATTTCATAAAATATTATCACTTTCCTTCCCGCCTGTCAAGCCTAGGCTAAATAAAAAAAGGCCGTTGTACCAGGGTGGTAACAACGGCGGAATTCCTATTTCATTTAGTGCACTTAGATGCACAGAGCGCGAGTAACTGCTTCGGCCAATTCCTGAGAGTTAGCCGGTTTATCAACTATTTGTCGACTAATGTGGCTCGGCACATGCTGAGCCAGAGGGCGGGTTACCCCACTAACCATCCACAAATAACTGAAATCCGGTCGGGATGCCATTAACTGAATGGCATTTTTACCCTGGCCAAGGTCATAGTTGGTGATCACTGCAAGGTCAGCAGTTCCGGGTTTATCCCGAAAATCATCAACAGGTACCACCTCAATCGTCGCCTGCTTAAATATCCCCCTAAGCAAATCAGCGACACTGATAGGCAGCTCGTCGCGACCGATTACCCAAATAGAATATACCATAACGTTCCTCCTTCCTTTGGGCTTAATGTACAAATGACTTGCTATATTAGCACGAAGTATATTGATTGTCAAGACAACATAATATCGACCAATTAAGTTTTTAAAAATATGGATATAGTGTAAAATAAATGCATGCGAAACAAACCAAAATTAATTGTCATTCTCGGACCTACCGCCTCTGGCAAGACATCCCTGGCCATCAAACTGGCCAAGAAATACAATGGCGAAATAATCTCCGCTGATTCCCGCCAGGTTTTCCGGGGTATGGATATCGGCAGCGGCAAAGCTTCAAAGACAGAACAGCGGCAGGCCAAACATTACCTCCTGGACGTAGCAGACCCGCAGCGGGAATTCAACGTCTCGCATTTCAAGCGCCAGGCTTTACTGGTAATTAAAAAAATCTATAATAAAAACAAGCTGCCCATTCTCACCGGCGGTACCGGTTTTTGGATACAATCAGTGGTTGATGACCTTGATCTGCCAAAAGTAAAACCGGATAAAAAATTGCGCCATCAGCTGTCAAAAAAAACCACCAGCCAGCTTTATAATATATTAAAAAAACTTGATCCCCGTCGTGCCAAATCGATAGACAAAAAAAATCCTTATCGGCTGATACGCGCGATTGAGATAATAAAGGCTACTGGTAAATTAATTGCACCTCTAAAAAAACAATCCCCTTTTGATCCCCTAATAATAGGAATATCATTGCCACGCAAAAAATTAAATAAACTCATTGACCAGCGGCTGAAAAAAAGAATTAGCCAGGGGATGATCACCGAAGTAAAAAAGCTTCACCAACAGGGAGTCAGCTGGAAGAGGCTCTACGATATCGGCCTGGAATACCGCTATGTCAGTCTCTACCTGCGTGGGATTTTAACTCGCCTGCAAATGGTCGCCCAATTAGAAAATGCCATACATAAATACGCCAAGCGCCAGATGACCTGGTTTAAGCGCGACCAGCGCATTCACTGGATAAATAAAATTTCAAAAGCTGAACAAATAATTAAAAAATTTTACAATAAATAAAAAAGGGTGCTACTGTCGCCAGTAGTCACCCCGATTTTGATCTTTCACACCCATCTTTTTAGCAAATGATGCCAACGAACAATGATTTCCCTGCAGAGCCAGCGCCAACGACTGCGTGTCCATGGTTGAACCGATTTGCGGTCAAAGCTTTTTGGGTACGGCGATAGAATAACCGGTGCGTTTCCAAAAATTTTTCTGACCATCAGATAGGCTCGGAGAATCTGGCCGTGGTGCGCCAATTCAATCGGCAATGACCACCTTCGTTTTATCATTTTAGCTAGAGTATTTTCCAATACCTTGCGGGTAGAAAAATACTGTAATGATTCAGCTGATGGCCAAAGGCAGATAATACGTTGGTTGTTTGCGGCATACCAGTCAGTCGGAAATGCCACAGCAATCTCCCATTGGACGATAGCAGACAATTTATATTTGTCCATTATCCTGCGGCACTCTTCGGCTAATTCCCTGTTTGATTGCCCTGGATCAAAATTCCACTGACGAAGGATATCCATCATCTCAACATCACTGATTTGTTCAACTTCAGTTAGTTTACCAAGCATATTCAGTTCCTGGTCAGAGAATCCATTTCGACCGAATGCCTGAACGATGACTACGTCAGCCTGTCGCGGATCGCCTGTTGCCGGTAGCCCTTGGAAATTGAACATATACCGAAACCAAAGTACAATTTTATTCAACTCTCTCCTCCTTAAATTCCTTCTCTACAAATGTTGCGTATCAGATTAAATCAGATCAGAGTACCACGACTGGAAGCATTTGTCAATCCATGGTAAAATATAAATAATTAATAAAAAAATATGTCAATTACTATCAGTGGGAAAGATTTTAAGCTGGATGAGGCTTTAAAAGTGTACATCACCAAAAAGGTGGAAAAAATTGACCAGCTCCTGCCTGGAGTTCCGACAAAAATAAAGGTGGAACTGGATTTTGATCATAACCAGAAGACAGGGTTGATAAACCGCGTGGAGATTTCCGTGGAAATGCCGGGAGAAAACATCAAAGCCGGACAAAAAGCCGAACATATGCGCGAGGCCATTGACCTGTGTATGCCGAAGCTTATCAGGCAGATCAAAAAATTCAAGTCATCTCAGCACAAATCAGAACAACCAGGGAATCCCTCAATAAAAAACCTTGATTAAAAAAAGAGGGATAAAGTCCTCTTAATTTGCATTTTGTTAATCTATAATTTTTTCGCATTAACTAAGGGCCGGTATGCTGACCAGGGTTTTGCCTGAAGGTCATCAAGATTTTTACACTGAATTGCACGGAGAAATAGCTGCGCCAATTGCAGATTGGTTATTAGAGGAACATTGAAATCAATTGCTAACCGGCGCATAACATAATCATCGCGTATTACTTCACCCTCAAACTGGTGTGCCAGATTTATGACCAGCTCAATTTTATGCTGCTGAAGGTAAGACCTGATGTTCGGTTCTTTCGTAATGTGAATTTTATGCAATAATTTGCTGGCAATCCCCCGTGCGGTCAGGAATTCATGAGTATTCTCCGTGGCAAAAAGATAGAATCCCCTGTTAGCCAGAGACTGAATTTCATCAAGCAGTTTCATTTTATTATGCTCCCCGCCTAGACTTAGCAGAATGCTCCGGCGAGGAAGGCGGAAGCCGGTTGCCAAAACTGATTTAAGAAATGCCTCATATACATCCCGACCGAACGAGGCCACTTCGCCGGTTGAAGCCATCTCAACACGCAGTATCGGATCAGTGCCGGTCAACCGATGAAAAGAAAATTGGGGCGCCTTCACTGCTACGTAAGGCAAGCGCGGCACAGGATGAGGGGCCACCTGACGCAGGACCATTGCCTGGATTGACAATTTAATAAGATTAATATTGGTTACCTTTGAGGCAAAAGGAAAGCTCCGTGAAGCACGCAAATTGCATTCAATCACTTTTATCTGGTTGTCCCGGGCAAGAAATTGAAAATTGCATGGACCGGTTATCTGCAACTCTGCGGCTATTTTATTAACTGCTTCCTTAATTTGCTGGTATGTTTCAATATAAACTTTCTGCGGGGGCAGGACCAGCGTTGCGTCTCCCGAATGCACGCCGGCATTTTCAACATGCTCGGAAACAATAGCAGTCAATATCCTCCCATTCTGCGCTACTGCATCAACGTCAATTTCATGTGCGTCAATTTCAAATTTTGAAACTACAACTGGATGCTCTGGTGAAACAAGCGCGGCATCACGCAGGAACAGGCGAAGCTGGTTCATGTTAGTCGCCACATTCATCGCTGATCCGCTAAGGACATAGCTCGGCCGGATTATTACCGGGAAACCAACGCGTTCAGCAAAAGACTCGGTCGCGACGGCCGTTGTCGCTTCAGTCCAGGCTGGTTGCTTGATTCCCAAACGATCCAACAGCTTGGAAAATTTATGTCTATCCTCCGCGTTATCAATGGCTTTCGCCGAGGTGCCCAGCAAATTAATTCTCCGCTTGGCCAGACCCAAAGCAAGATTATTGGCTACCTGGCCGCCGACTGAAACCACCGCACCTTCAGGATTTTCGTGATCACAAATATCCAAAACCCGCTCCAGCGTCAGCTCCTCAAAATATAGTGCATCACTGACATCATAGTCAGTTGAAACAGTTTCAGGATTGCAGTTGATCATTATTGAACTGAATCCCTGCCGGTGCAGTTCAGCAGCCGCATTTACTGCGCACCAGTCAAACTCCACGGATGATCCGATCCGGTATACCCCTGACCCGATAACCACGGCCGACTTTCGTTTATCGGGAAGCCGGTCAGAAGCGGTGGCGTGATAAGTGCAATAGAGATAATTTGTCTGAGCGGGAAACTCAGCCGCGACCGTATCAATGCGTTTCACATATGGCAAAACATCAAATTGCTTGCGTTTGGCGCGAATCTGATCGCTACTCATTCCGCAGAGTTTACCAAGCAGGCAGTCGCTGAAACCAAATTGCTTCGCTTCCAAAAGGGTTGATTTATTAAACTGATTGAATAAAGAGCTTTGCAGCTGCTTTTGTAATTTTGTAATATCTTGGATTTGACTGAGAAACCAGCGGTCAATCCCTGTGCGCTTAGATAGTACAGCTGGTGAAATGCCATGATATAAAGCGGCAGCCAAGTAAAAAATTCTTTGCGGTGTCGGCTTAGCGGCGTCAGCCAGTGCGACAGGATCCGGATTTTTATCTAATATGCTGTCACGGCCGATATCCAGCATGCGAATGGCTTTTTGGAGGACTTCCGGGAAGCTTCGGCCGATGGCCATCACCTCACCGACGCTTTTCATCTGACTACCGATACTCAGGTCAGCATGGAGAAATTTGGAGAAATCCCAACGCGGGAATTTCAAAACGATATAATCAAGCGCGGGTTCGAAAAAAGCCGGGGTTTTTTTCGTCACTGCGTTCCGTATCTCTGTTAATTGCTTCCCCAGCGCCAGCTGAGCTGCCACCGCGGCCAGCGGATATCCTGTAGCCTTGGAGGCGAGCGCGGAAGAACGGGAAAGGCGGGCATTAACTTCGATAATCCGATACTTATCCGAAATTGGATCAAGGGCAAACTGGATATTGCACTCGCCGATAATACCCAGCTTTTTAATTACATTAATGGATATAGATCGCAGACTATGGTACTCACGGTTGTTAAGAGTCTGGGATGGCGCTACGACAATGCTGTCTCCCGTATGTATACCAAGCGGATCAAGATTTTCCATATTGCAAATTGTACAGCAATTTCCGCTGCTGTCCCTGACCACCTCATACTCAACTTCCTTCCAACCGCGCAGGCATTCTTCAATGAGAATTTGCGGAGCGTGAGCCAGCGCTGCAGTAGCGATGGCAATCAATTCACTAGGCGTTTGCACTATGCCTGAACCGAGTCCACCCAATGAAAATCCGCTGCGGATCATTACCGGATACCCTATCCGTTTGGCCGCACTCTGGGCTGCTTTAACAGACGTTACCGCTTTGCTACGCGGCACGCAAAAACCGTTGCGTACCATAAAATTCGCGAACAGTTCCCTGTCCTCGGTTAAACGGATACTTTTAATTGGCGTCCCAAGAACTTTAACACTATACTTTTTCAAAACACCCCGTCGGTCTAATTCAAGCCCGCAGTTAAGAGCTGTTTGGCCGCCAAAACCAAGCATAATGCCGTATGGCCGTTCCGCGGTAATCACCTTTTCAGCAAAATAAGCGTCAACTGGCAGAAAATAAACCTCATCAGCCAAGCTGTCTGACGTCTGAATAGTAGCGACATTTGGATTTATCAGAACAACCCGGTAACCGCATGCTTTAATTGCTTTAATGGCCTGCGAACCAGAATAATCAAATTCCCCTGCCTGGCCGATTTTTAAGGCGCCAGAGCCTAAAAGTAATATCGTTAGGGGATGTTTGCTCATTTTAATAAATTAATAAATTCATCAAACAAAAACGCGGTATCGCGCGGCCCGGGGGAAGCCTCAGGATGAAATTGCACGCCCCATATAGGCTGAGTGCTGTGTTTAAATCCTTCATTTGTTCCGTCATTGCCGTTTCTGAACCACGGCCTGGCTGAACTGGGCAGAGTCGATTCCCTAACCGCAAATCCATGATTTTGACTGGTGATGAAAGCACGGCCTGATTTAATATCAATCACTGGCTGGTTTTGGCTGCGGTGTCCATAAGCGAGTTTGTAAGTCCGCGCACCCAAAGCCATTGCCAGCAGCTGGTGTCCCAGGCAGATTCCCCAGAGGGGAATCCGCAATTTGATAAGGCGCTTCAATTCATCAACCGTTTCAGAAGCATAAACCGGATTGCCAGGTCCGTTTGAGACCACTACGCCGTCAATCCCCCGCATGGTACTGACTGGATAATTCCATGGTACTCTCGTTACGCGGCAGGAGCGCTGGCATAACTCGCGGATGATTCCCCGCTTTGCTCCGCAATCAATAACAACAACATGCGGCCCGCGTGAACCGTATCTTCGTATCCGCGGACTGCTTACCTGCTCAACTATATTTTGTTTATTCGGATCAAACCAGGGAATATCGTTATCATCAATTATAATTTTTGCCAGCATAGTGCCATGTTCACGCAACCGCTGCGTTAATGAACGAGTGTCAATCCCTTCTAGACCAATTATTTTCTCGCTGGCCAGCCATTGCTCAAGACTTCGCGCTGATTTATAATGACTGGGTTTGGTTATTTGCGATGATACTATGAGCGCGCTGGCCTGGATTCTCTCTGACTCAAAAGATTCGTCCAAAGAACGCGATTGTGCCTGACTACATTCAACCCCATAATTGCCGATTAGCGGATAAGTCATAACAAGAATTTGACCGCGATATGACGGGTCAGTCAATGATTCTGAATAGCCAACCATGCCGGTAGTAAAAACAATTTCACCTGCCACGCTTTGTTTTTTGCAGCCGAATACCCGGCCAGTGTACCGTGATCCGTCTTCAAGTAATAGAGTTGCTTTTGTAGTTCTTCTATTATTCATACACCATTGTAATACCGCTAAAAAAATTGGAGATAAAAAAAATCCCGGGATTTCCCGGGCCTTGGTGAGTGCCGAGCGTTTCAGGTTGAACGACTTGTACTGAAAAATTTTTCATATTCTGCTACTAACGATACTCTAAAAAATTGTGAGTGTCAAATAGGCTAATATTAGATAAAAAACTTACTTATCCACAATGAATAATTTATCTCAAAAAAATTTGGCGGCGCTACCGCGGTTATAAATATTATACTAAATAAAAACTTGAATATTTTCTACTGCAGCTTGTAGGTAAGAATCTCCGCCGCCTTCTTCGCGTCTGCCCGGCCCTTTGATTGCTTCATCACCTGGCCGATCAGATACTGCAGGGAGGCGGTTTTCCCAGCCTGGAATTGCTCAACCACTTTTTTATTCGCTTTTATGACTTTTTCGGCGATTTGCTCCAAACCTTTGTCGTCTGTCAGTTGGTTTAAATCCCCCTCTTCCGTTATATCTGAGGGATCCTGGCCAGTTAAAAACATTTTCTCCAGCACTATCACCGCTGTCTGATTATTAAGCTTGTTCTGATAAATCAGGGTGATTAATTCAGCAAAATTCTCCGGAGTTATTTTAATCTCCGCAATTTTCACACCGTTTTCGTTAGTTAAAGCCAATAATCTGGTAATGACCCAGTTGGCCGCTTTCTTAACCAGCTTTTTTTTATTCTTATTCCAAATTTCTTCCTCCGACCCTTCGACTTGTTCCAAAGACAGTAACCAGGCCTTCAGCTCTGAAATAACCTGCTCAAAAAATTCCGACAATTTTTTGTCAGCCACCAGGATATTCACGTCATAAGCGCCCAGGCCGAACTCCTCCTGAAATCGTTGGCGTTTCTCATATGGTTGTTCTACTGTTTTTTTTCTGATTTCATCAATGAAACTTTTTGAAAAATCAAAACCCGGCAAATCAGGCTCAGGAAAATAACGGTAGTCATGCTTTTCTTCCTTAGTCCTCTGCAGCACAGTCTGGCCTTGTTTTTCATCCCAGCCGTGGGTGGATTGCTCCTGCGGCGCTTTTTCTTTTTCCCAAAGTTCTGTCTGCTTGGTAATTTCGTAGGACAGCGCTTTTTCCACGGAACGGAAGGAATTTAAGTTTTTTATTTCTGTTTTAGGATATAATTTATGAGGATCCAAGCCGATGCCGGCCTGATCAGCTTTGTCCAAAAAATATTCAGGATTCGGGCGCAGGGAAATATTGGCGTCGCAGCGTAAATGCCCTTTCTCCATATCCGCGTCGGAAATTCCCAAATAGCGCATAATCAATCGCAGTTCCTGCAAAAAAATCCTGGCTGTCTGAGGATCTGGCACGTCAGGCCGGGTGACTATTTCCAGAAGCGGCGTACCTGCCCGGTTATAATCCACGTAGCTGGCTCTTTTATCCGCCTCGTGCAGAAGTTTGCCGGTATCCTCTTCCAGATGCACCCGTTCAATGCGTATACGGTGCTTGCCAGTCCGCCCGTTAACTATTAAATGGCCGTCGTGCCCAAAAGGCGCGCTATGCTGGGTAATCTGGTAGCCTTTTGGCAGATCCGGATAAAAATAGCTCTTGCGGTCAAAATGCGATTTGAGATTGATCTGGCAATACAAAGCCTGGGCAGCCTGGAGAGCCCACTGGACCGCCTGCATATTAACTACCGGCAAAACCCCCGGGTGCCCCAGACAAATCGGGCAGATCGTGGTGTTGGGAGGTTTTGTTTCTCCGGTGTTATCGCAACTGCAAAACATCTTGCTCTTAGTTTTGAGCTGGACATGTATTTCTAAACCTATGACTGGTTCATATTGTTGCATATATTTATTTTATCACAGTCAAATCAATAAAAAAAGCGCTTAAAACGCCATAACCTGAGCAATTCGCCTGCCAGTTTTTTAATATATAAATTTTTATTTACTTACCTTTTTTACCTCAGCCCAGACGCGCTCATGAATTTTTTCAGGTGAGAGCAAATTGCCGTGACTCAGGCATTCAATCTTTTTCCAGGCGCTATATTTATTTACCAATCTCAGGCTTTCCTGATAAGCTGCCTGCTGATGCCGTAGGCTTGATTCGTGCAAATCCTGCTTGCCGCGACGCGCTGTCATAGCCATCGTAATTTTCGGCGGTACGTCCAGAAACAGCACTAGATCGGGCCGAGGGATCCCTAAAATACCAAATTCCACCTTATCCAGCCAATCCAAAAATTCATCTTTCCTGCGGATATTTTTTATTTTTGAAGCCTGATGAATTTTATTGGCCGGAGAATAACGGTCAGAAACAATCACCCTGCCTGATTTCAAGATTTTCCACATCCTTTTCTTAGCTTCAAAACGGTCCAGCGCGTAGAGCAGGGAAATTAAATGCGGATCTGTCTTGCCCACTTCGCCAAAAGCACCCTGCAAATACTGCCTGACCATCTTGCCGAAAAAAGATTTTTCATACTGCGGAAAATCAGTGAGATAGTATTTTATCTTTTCGCGGCGCAAATGGTTTAATAATAACTTTACCTGCGTGGTCTTGCCCGCGCCATCAATGGCGTCAAAAACAATCAATTTTCCTATTTTCTTTTTCATATGCTTTTTTCTAAGATAAAAAAGGTGTACTCATGCTTATCGTCTCGGCTCTCCTGGCGGCTGATAATCTTGGTAAATTCAGAATAATCCGGAAAAAACGTATCTGCCTCATACTCGCCTTTCACTACGGTGACATAAAGCCTGTCAGTCAACGGTAAAGCAAGCCTGTAAATAGTCGCTCCGCCGCAGAAAAATATCTCCCCTTGATCATGTTTTGAAGCTTCAGCAATCGCCTCGTCTAGAGAATAGCAGATTGTCACGCCTGCTGCCTTGAAATTCTTGTCCAGTGTCATAACGATATTAGTTCTCTCCGGCAGCGGTTTGCCGATGGACTCAAAAGTCGTCTGCCCCATGATAACCGGATGGCCGCGGGTTATTTTTTTAAATCGCTGCAAATCCTCGGGAATATGCCAGAGCAACTTATTTTTAAATCCGATGGCACGATTTTTCTCAGCTACTGCAACAATTGTACTGATGATAGGCTTATTCATGGTAATTAAATGGCTATCGGCGCTTTGATGCGCGGATGCGGATCATAATCTTCTAAAGTAAAATCTTCAAATTTAAAACTAAAAATGTCTTTCACTTTCAGATTAATCTTCATTGTTGGCAGAGGACGAGGTTCCCTGGTGAGCTGCAATTTCACCTGGTCAAAATGGTTATTATAAATATGCACGTCACCGAAAGTATGCACAAAATCGCCCAACTCCTTGCCTGTTACCTGCGCCATCATCATGGTCAGAAGCGAATATGAAGCGATGTTAAACGGCACACCCAGGAAGACATCGGCACTGCGCTGGTAAAGCTGGCAGGATAATTTATTATTGGCAATGTAAAACTGGAACATTGTATGGCAGGGCGGCGGAGCGGTTTTTTTGCCGGCAATAAGACTCTGCAGATCAGCCACATTCCAACCGGAAACTATGATGCGCCTGGAATCAGGGTTGGTGCGGATCATCTCCTGCACCTCGGCGATTTGGTTAATAGTTTTCCCATCCTTGCCTTCCCAGGACGTCCATTGCTTGCCGTAAATCGGCCCGAGATCGCCGTGCTCATCTGCCCATTCATCCCAGATATGCACGCCATTGTCATTCAGATACTTAATATTTGTGTCCCCTTTCAGGAACCACAATAATTCGTACATAATGGACTTCAGGTGCACTTTTTTGGTCGTCACCAGGGGAAATCCCTGGCTCAGATTAAACCGCATCTGCCGGCCAAAAAGGCTTCTGGTGCCGGTGCCGGTCCGGTCGGCCTTATCCGTGCCGTGGTCTAGAATGTCTTGTAATAAATTTAAATAGTTTTTCATTTTTTTAATAATAAATCGCTGTATGATCTGGCGATTTTTTTATACTTATTAAGCCCCAGTTCTTGAATTACCGACAGTTGCTCTTTTTTGGCTGCCGATAAACTAATGCCCTTAACAACCGTTTCTAATTCTAAAAATTTGCCGAGGTTACTTACTTCATCCAATAAAATTCTCGTATGCTTATAAAGCCAAAACCTGCGTACTTTCTTAACTATTACCTTAACGCCAAGCGTAGCTTTAAAATAATTTTTCATTTGTCTGGCTATTTTTCTGTCTAATTGTAAAACGGAAAAATCAGAAACTTTTGATTTTTCATGATCAGGCCGGCGGTAATAAATTAATTCAAAAGTCCTGTTATTAATTTCTCTCAGCTTAAACCGGGCGTCTGGTAAATTATCCCCCTTCGGGGGATCACCCGCAGGGTGAAAATAGGTGTCTATTTGCTTTAATGTCTGCTGGAACTTGGCCTTGATGTTTTTCAAACTGCTATTAACCTTGTTAAAATTATCAACTTTAACTTTTAACTCAACATTCTTCATATTAGCTTTCTTTTAAGGCTTTTTCCAGCTGCCCAATATAGGCATCAATGTCAGCAATATCTTCTACCTCAATTATAACATTTAACATGCCTCTCAGCATCCAGTGGATAAATTCCCCTTTTTTAACCAGCGCGATCGTCGGCCGGCCGGTTCCATAAGCATACCCGGTTTCTGCCGCTAAATTCATGGATTGATTCTCCAGAACAATGACGCAGGCATCGGCTTTTTTAACCGCTTCCATGTTCTGCCGGACCCGCTCGGCTTCCGGAGCCCGCTGGTCAGTATCCCGCTGGGGCATGTGCACGGTAAATCCGCGTGATTCCAAGGCTGCCGTCAGCTTCGGATTGAATTTCAAATTCCAATCATTATGCAGGGTGGAAGTTAAGAATAATTTCATAATATTAAAAACTTAAATAATCACATGGAATGCACCGCCCTACAATCTTGTCATTGCGAGAAACAAGCGTAGCGAGTGACGTGGCAATCTCTATGCCGAGAGTAAGGAGATTCTCACGTCGCTCCCTCACTTCTTTCGGGGCTCCTCAGAATGACAGTGAGAGGGCGGCGCACCTTTTAAATACCAAGAAAAGTAAATCATCTCCCGCTGGAAAACCATGCCCCTTCACCGCGTTCCGTATCAGTTAGCTTGTCTACTTCTTGAAATTCTACTGTGTTATGCTCCTGAATAAGCAGCTGGGCAATGCGATCGCCTGTTTTAATGACATAAGGCTCAGCAGAGGTATTCAGGAGAATGGCGTTCACCTCGCCACGATAATTGCTGTCCACTACCCCGGCTAGAGTATGAATGCCGTGATTAGCCGCCATACCGCCGCGATCCCAAATAAGGGCGACATGTCCAGCCGGTAATTCTAAAATAAAACCCAAACCGAACTTGTGACGTTCGCCTGCCTGCAAAATATAATCTTCGCATGAATACAAATCCAAACCAGCGTCCCCGGCCCGGCTGTAAACGGGGAGCTTAGCTTCCGGCCGGAGCAATTTAATTTTTACCTGCATAATTTAATCCTTGGCCCACTTAGACTTATACTGGCGGTATTTAATGCCGGCCATATCCAGCATTTTCCGGGAAGCCACCCAGACTTCCTCGTCATGGTATTTGTCGCTCTCAAAGACGATCTCCTTGATGCCGTTCTGGATGATGGTTTTCGCGCATTCGTTGCAGGGGAAAAGTGAAGTATAAATCTTACAGCCTTTTGTTTTGGCGTTGGAGTTGTAAATGGCGTTTTCCTCGGCGTGCACTACGTAGGCGTATTTGGTGTCTAGAAAATCGCCCTGTCGCACCCACGGCAAATCCTCATCGTCAATGCCGCGCGGAAAGCCGTTATAGCCAAGGCCAATGATGATATTCTCTTCATTGACAACCACTGCTCCTGCCTGCGTACTCGGGTCTTTTGAACGATCGGCAATGACATGAGCCATGCGCATAAAACATTCATCCCAGGAAATATAATCTGTTCTTTTTGGCATATTAATTAATGTATAATGATTAATATATAATGAGATAGCAACTACTGGCTATATTTAATTATAAATTATACATTTTGAATTATAAATTTACCTTGATTCCCGGCCCCATGGTTGAGCAGACTGTGATGCTTTTTATATAAGTGGCTTTAACGCCGGAGGGCTTGGCTTTTCTGATTGCTTCAATGTAAGTTTGCAAATTTTCCTGTAATTTTTTATCCTCATAAGAAGCCTTGCCGATCAGCTGGTGCAGATTGCCAGAATCGTCGCTGCGGAAGGTCACCTTGCCTTCTCCAAGCTCTTTTACGCCTTTGGCCACATCTTTTACCACCGTTTCACTGCGGGGATTAGGCATCAGGCCTTTAGGCCCTAAAATCTTGGCAATTTGCCCCATTTTCTTCATCATCGCCGGAGTAGCCAGGGCAATTTCAAAATCGCACTTCTTGGTTTTCTTGATTTCCTCTATTAATTCGTCGCCGCCTACTAAAAATGCGCCGGCTTTCTTGGCCAGCTCCTGATCTTTGCCCTCGGCAAAAACGGCGATTTTTTTCTTTTTCCCGGTACCGTGGGGCAGGACGACCGAACCGCGCACTACCTGATCAGCCTTTTTCGGATCAATGCCCAGGCGCAGGTGGACCTCCAGCCCGGCATCGAACTTAACATTAGCGGTTTTTTTAGCTAAAACGACAGCCTCAGCGGCTGTATAAACCTTGTTGGGCTCTACCATTTTTTTTGCTTCCGTGAAGCGTTTCGATTGTTTACTCATTATTTTATTCCTTTCGTGGTGCTAGCGTTCCGGTGACTAAGCCGGAACTCCCACAAATTAATTAGCTAATATATATTACATTTTTTTCTCTTTTTCGTCCAGTAACTGGCCTTCTTCTTTCCTGTCTTTAGATTCTTTCCTGGCAACAGACCAATGATACCAGAATAACGGAACGCCAAATAAAATAAAGGGGATGGTAACCGCCACTTGCTGCTGGGAGGTATTATTGCCTTTGGAAATAGCCTTACTCCAATTACTATAATCAATAATCCATTGTTTGGCTAAAGTAATGGTCTCGGCCGGTAATTTGCAGGATTCTCCGCAATCAACCACGCTCTGAACAGAGGCTTTGCTGTAAGGATCTTCAACCATCGGGTTAAATAAATTATTGGCTGTATCGGCCGCGCTGGGGAACACCCAGGTTTTCAGGGCTACGTTAATTAAAATGCCGGCTGAAACAACCGTCATGACCAGTGCCGCCAGGGAGACAAAATAAAAATACGCCGGCCTGACCGGATTATGCCCGGCTGGATTGTCCCGTTTGGCTTCTTTCTGCACCAGGCGAAAATGGATTATAAAAATCGGGAGCGCCACTATCAAAAAAGAAAAACCATTGATAGCTTTGCGCAGAGGGACGCTGTTGGGATTGTCTTTGATCTTAAGCCAGGACTTATAATTTCCCACCCACTGTTCAATGCTGGCTTTTTGAATTTCAGAAAGCGTGCAGCCGTCCTTACAATCCAAAACAGTCGGTCCGAGCGCCAACGGCTTTGTGGTAGCGCTGGCATCGGTCGCAGTGGTATCAAGATACAAAATTGGCGGCTGCCCCAGCCGGAAATCCAAAGATTCAGCCTGGGTAAAAACCCAAGTTTTCAGGCCCAGATTGACTAAAAAAATCAGTGAGCCGATTGTAATGCCCAAAGTTACCAGCGAGGCTAAATAAAAATAAACACTCCGGATAACGCTTGTTTTTTGCATATTTGATTTCCCTGCCATCATAGCTACGATAACAAATACTATTATCGCTAAAACGAATAATGGGATTATTAATGAAACCATAGACAGCGGCTAATTACTCAACAGTAATCCCCATATTTCTGGCTGTACCTTCGATTATCCTCATCGCCCCTTCAATGTCTTTGGCATTCAGATCCGGCATTTTCTTTTCCGCGATTTCCCTGATCTGCTGCTTGGTGACCTTGCCGACTTTCTCTTTCAATGGCTGGCCGGAACCTTTAGGGATGCCCGCTGCTTTTTTCAGCAATTCGGCGGCTGGCGGAGTTTTCAAAATAAATTTATAGGTCCGATCCTCAAAAATCGTTATTTCAGCGGGAATAATGTCGCCCATTTTGTCTTTAGTCGCCGCGTTGAATTTCATGCAAAAATCCTGGATATTCAGACCGTGCTGGCCTAAAGCCGGGCCTACTGGAGGAGCCGGGGTGGCTTTTCCGCCGGGTAACTGTAATTTTACGATTGTTTTAATTTTTTTCTCTGCCATTTTTTTTAAAATATATAATGAATAATTTATAATGTATAATTCTAACAATTATACATTATGCATTTTAAATTATGAATTGATGATTAAATCTTCTTAATCTGCAGAAAGTCTAACTCCACCGGCGTTTCACGGCCGAAGACAGAAACCAGTACTTTGACCTTGCCGCGCGCTTCATCAACTTCAGATACCTTGCCTTCAAATTCCTTGAAAGGCCCATCGATTATTTTAACCGGCGAACCAGGAGTGACGTCTATCTTATATTTCGGCTCTTCCACGCCCATGCGCTTCTGGATGGCTTTGACTTCCTCATCTGAAATAGGGGTAGGAGTCGTACCAGAGCCGACGAAACCAGTCACATTAGGAGTGTTGCGCACCACATACCAGGAATCGTCAGTGACGATCATCTCCACCAGTACATATCCAGGAAATATTTTTTCTGTCACTACCCGGCGTTTGCCGTTCCTGATTTTAATTTTCTTTTCGGTGGGTATCAAAACACTGAATATCTTGTCTTGCATATCCATTGATTCTATCCTCTGACGCAGGTTCCGGGAAACATTTTCCTCATAGCCTGAATAGGTATGTAATACATACCAACGGCGCCCCTGCTGTAATGTCTGTTTAGGCATAAATTACTTTATTACCTTTTCTAAAACAATATTCAGCCCAAAATCGACCGCACCCAAAAACAAAGCCGTACCCAGGCTGATACCGATAACCAGTAAGGTATATTTAATAGTTTCTTTGCGTGAAGGCCAGACAACCTTTTTCAGCTCGTCCCTTGATTCTTTTATATACGCAACTATCCTGTTTGCCATATTTTTTGGTCTTTAAAATCCCCTTCTGGGGGACTGAATAAATGCTACTACAGTCCCTAAATTTTGTCAAATGTATTTGCAAATAGCTTATAGTATATAGCTTATGGTTAATGATTTTATAAATTTACGGACAAGCTTTCTTTAAAAATCACCTCTTCCCCACTATATGCCATAGGCAATAAGCTACCTGCTAAATATCCAGGTTCTTCACGGATTTCGCGTGGGTGTGGATAAAATGCTTGCGCGGCGCTACTTCATCGCCCATCAGAATGTCGAATACCTCATTGGCTTTCTCCGTATCCTCAACCATGACTTTTTTCATCACCCGGTTGGCCGGATCCATGGTGGTTTCCCATAATTGCGACGGATTCATTTCACCCAAGCCTTTGTACCTTTGCACGGCCACGGCGCTGACTGATTCCATTTCCTCGCCTTCAGCAGGCTCGGCGGTTTTAGCTGTTTTAACTTTGACCTTGGATGGTTTTTTATCTTTCAGCATCTGCTGCTGCGTTTTTTCCAAATCTTCTTCTTTATAAACATAGCGGACATCCTTGCCGACCTGCACCCGGAATAACGGCGGCTGGGCAATGTACAGATGCCCGTCTTCCACTAATTTCGGCAGGTAGCGATAGAATAATGTCAACAATAGAGTCCGGATATGAGCGCCGTCAACATCGGCATCAGTCATAATTATTACGCGGTTATAGCGCAGACCGGAGATATCAAACTGCTCCCCGATATTCGTACCCAGAGCGATAATCAATGATTTGATTTCGTTATTGGTAAGCATGCGGTCTATCCGTGCTTTTTCCACGTTTAGAATTTTACCGCGCAAAGGCAGAATGGCCTGGAAATTTCTGTCGCGCCCCTGTTTGGCGGAACCGCCGGCAGAATCGCCCTCAACGATATAAATTTCGCATTCATCTTTATTGCGCGAAGAGCAGTCCGCCAGCTTGCCCGGCAGCGTCATGCCTTCCAGAGCGCCCTTGCGCAGAACCGATTCCCTGGCACTCCTGGCGGCCAGACGGGCGCGTGAAGCCAGTACGCATTTACCGATTATCGCTTCGGCGTCCTTGGGATTTTCTTCCAGGAATGACATCAGGCCCTCAGAGGTGACGGTATCAACGGCGGATTTGACTTCGACATTGCCCAGCTTGGCCTTAGTCTGGCCTTCAAACTGCGGATCTCTGAGCTTCACGGAAATAACCGCGGTCAGGCCCTCGCGCATGTCTTCGCTTGTCAGATTTTCATCCTTCTCTTTCAGATATCCCTGCTTGCGCGCGAAACTGTTAATGGTACGGGTCAAGGCTGTACGAAAACCGGTCAGATGCATACCGCCCTCTACCGTGTAAATATTATTGGCAAAACTATAAATCGTCTCCTTGAAATCTTCCAGATAACGGAGAGCTACTTCCACCTTCGTATCATTAGCCTCCTTTTCTATATAAAAAGTATTTTCATGCTTGGGAGTTTTGTGAAAATTCAGATGCTGTACGTATGAGGCAATGCCGCCCTCAAAGTAAAACACATAAACATACGGCTTTTCTCCGCGTTTTACATGGCTGCTGTCAATAAAAGTAATCTTCACGCCCTTAGTCAGATAAGCCTGCTGCCGCAGATGATCCAGGATGGTAGTAATGTTGTATTCCAGGACTGTAAAAATTTCCGTATCAGGCTTAAAAAATATAGTAGTGCCGGTATCTTTGGCTTTGCCAACTGGATGGACCTTAGCTTTTGCTTTACCGCGGATGTATTCCTGCGCCCAGACTTTGCCGTCCCGCTTCACCTCGGCCCGGGTATATTCGGATAAGGCATTCACCACGGAAACGCCGACGCCGTGCAATCCTCCGGAAACCTTGTATCCACCGGTATCAAATTTACCGCCGGCGTGCAGCATGGTCATGACGGTTTCCAGGGCGGACTTGCGGGTCTGTTTGTGCTTATCAACCGGGATGCCGCGGCCGTCATCAGTAACTTTAACGATCCGGTCCGGCATCAATTCTATGTCAATATTTTTGCAATAGCCGGCCATCGCTTCGTCAATGGCGTTATCGAGCACTTCCCAGATCAGATGATGCAGGCCTTCGGAAGCAGTATTGCCGATATACATGCCCGGACGTTTTCGCACCGGCGCCAATCCCTCAAGGACGGTTATCTGCTTGGCTGTATAGGCTCCCTCTTTGTCCGCCTCGTCTTTCTTAACGCGTGGGGCGGTTTTTTTTATTGTTTCATTTTTGCTTTTTCTTCCCATATATATTGTTAATTATTATTAATTTTACTTTTTTATTCTTAAATCAAATGCGGCTGACAAATTTTTAATAATTTCATTCTCAAGAATGTCAATCTCCTTGGCTGTCAGGGTGCGTTCGGAAGACTGATAAATTACGCGCACTGTCAGGCTGTCGCCGGTAATGTACAAATCCTTGGCTTCAACTTTTTTCACTAATGGACTCGCCTTTCTTATTAACCCGCTGAGCTCGGCAAAATCCGCCTGACTGATGTTGGTAAATGTTAAATCTCGGGTAACGGCCGGATAATCGGAAATCGGCCGGAAGGTGCTTAATTTTTTTGACAGCCCGAGCAATGCCTGCAAATCCAGCTCAAAATAAACCGGCGGACTGCCCAGTTTGTTGCTCTCTGGTAAAACCCAGGAATATTGCCCTACTTTACTGCCTTTTATTTTGATCTCCACCGCGCCATTATCCTTATCCTGATAACATGCTTCCTCCTCAGAAAATCCCACGCCGGACAAAACGGAATTCAAAACCGACATCATCTCCCAATGCGCGCTTTTCTTGCCCTCAGCTTTGCCTTTCTTGTATATTATTGCACCCAGCATGGTTTTTTCGTTTGGCAAACCAGTGCCGGATTTTGGGAAAACCGTTCCTATCTCAAATATTTTTATTTCTTCACGGGTTTGATAGTTTTTCAAAACATTACTCTGAAGCCAAGGCAGGAGCGCAGTCCGCATATACTCCTGCTCGGGATTCAGCGGATTCTGTACTAAATAATGCCCGGCTTTCTGCATTCCAAATTGCTCTATCATCCTCTTACTATAAAAAGAATAATTATAAACTTCGTTCAAACCGGCAGCGGCCAGAATATTGTGAATTTTTTCTTGGAATTTCAATGCGTCAGGCAGCTGAATTGGTTTTAACCCGGCAAATACCGGCGTTGTTTTTAAATTGTTCCATCCATATAATCTACCGACTTCCTCAACCAAATCAGCGGGTATATTCAGATCCTGCCGCCAGGAAGGTACGGTAACTTTAATTTCGTCAATTCCGGCTTTAGCGATTTTGCAGTTTAATTTTTCCAGAGACTTGATTGCTTCAGCTAAAGTGAAATTTCTGCCGATCAAACGGTTTAAATATTTTAAATTAAATTTTATAACAGTCGGCTTGTTCTCTTTTTGCCTGGAAACGTTAATCATGCCAGTGACAATTTCCCCGCCGGCCACCTCTGATATCAACTGCGCCGCCTGATCAGCCGCCCACTCCGGCAAATCCCACCATAGGCCTTTTTCAAATCTATTGGAAGCCTCCGTGACAATCCCCAGTTTCTGACGGGTCTGGCGGATTGACAGTGGTTTGAAAAGCGCTGACTCAATGACAATCTCCTTGGTTTGCCTGGTTATTTCTGAATTCCTACCGCCCATCACACCGGCCACAGCGATTGGCTGTTTGGCATCAGCGATGACCAGCATCTGGCTGCCCAGCAAACGCTCTTCACCGTCCAGTGTGGCAAACTTTGAATCTTTGCCGGCAGCTCTGACGATTATCTGCTTGCCGGCGATATTGGCCAGATCAAAAGCATGCAATGGCTGCCCGCGCTCCAGCATCACGTAATTGGTAGCGTCAACTATATTGTTAATGGATTTAATGCCGCAAACCCGCAAGCGCGACTGCAGCCAGACCGGCGACGGACGGACTTTGACGTTTTTAACGACCCGCGCGGTATATTTCGGGCATAAATCCGTATCAGTGATTTTAACTTTGATTATCTTTTTGATATTATACTTTTTGTTCTCGGTTAAAACGGTTTTTTTAATATTTAAAGCCTCGCCGGTCTGCGCGGCGAATTCCTTAGCCAGGCCAATTACTGATAAGCAATCAACACGGTTAGCCGGAACTGTGATATCCAGGACAATATCGTCCAGCCCTAAAACCTTGTTCAGCTTCTGCCCGACTTTCGCCTGTTTATCCAATATCATGATGCCTGAATGGTCTTCGCCCAGGCCCAGCTCATCCTCAGCGCAGAGCATGCCTTCGGAATCCACGCCTCGGATGCGGCGCCGTTCTATTTTCATGCCATTGGGCAGTTTCACGCCAACCAGGGCGACTGGAACCTTGTGTCCTGGTTTTATATTGCGGGCGCCGCAGACAATATTCAAAAGCTGCTTGCGCCCCACTTCAACCTTGCAGACCACCAGCTTGTCAGCCTCGGCGTGCGAAACAATGGTTTTTATTTCACCGACGATGACGCCGGCTAAATCGCGTCCCCAATATTCTATTTTTTCCACTTCAAAGCCGGCCAGCGTAAAAATCTCCGCGACTTTTTCAGGCGTTTCCTTGAATTTTATGAATTCTTTTAGCCAGTTAAGGGGAAGATACATGGTAAGTTGTAGGTAGTTAGTAGTAAGTAGTTTGTTAAACTTGCGCTAAATGCTTTTTAAAAGCGCCTATTGAAGCACCTAACTTTATTACCCTTTCTTTTATAATATTGAAATCATTAATTTCTAAATATTTAAGCTCCAAGGCAACATGCAATAAACTCTCCACCTCATTTAACGAACCTAAAGATATATTTATGAATCTTATAAATTCTTTCTGTGATGATCTGCCGGCTCCTTCGGCAATATTGGATGGTACTGAAATTATTGCCCTTCTAATCTGAGAAGTTAAACCATATAATTCTTCTTTTGGAAATTTTTTTGTTTCTAAATAAATTAAACCTGATAAGCTTATTCCATCCTTCCAAATCGTTAAATTTTCAAAACTTTTTGCCATGTGTAATTATTAATCTTTATTTAACTAGCCACCTCCTACCTACTACTCACAACTTACTACCCACCACCTACTAAACTAAAACTGCTCAATAAATCTCAAGTCCCCCGAATACGACAGCCGAATATCATTAATGCCGTGATACAGCATCATCAGGCGATCAATGCCGAGGCCAAAAGCGTAGCCTGAATATTTTTCCGGATCAACGCCCATATTTTCCAGAACCACCGGATGTACCATGCCCGAACCCAGCATCTCCAACCACCCTCTCTGCTTGCAAACCGAACAACCCTTGCCGCCGCAAATCAGGCACTGCATATCCACATCCAGACCCGGCTCGACAAACGGATAAAATTCCGGCCGCACGCGTATTTTAACTTTATTACCAAAAATGGCTTTTAGAAATTCCTCCAGCGTATTTATTAAATTAGCCACGGAAATGCACTGGTCAATGACCAGCCCTTCGCACTGGTAAAAAGTCGTTTCATGGGAAGCATCCGTGGCTTCATGGCGAAACGCGCGGCCGGGCGCTATCAATCGCACTGGTGGCTTTCTTTTTTCCATGGCGTGCAGCTGTACCGGCGAAGTGTGGGTCCGCAGCAGCCAGCCGCCTTCTAGATAGTAAGTGTCCCAGGCGTCGCGCGCCGGGTGGTTTTTTGGGATATTTAATAAATCAAAATTATTTCTAACCGTCTCCGCTTCCGGGCCATCAACAATCTCAAATCCCATGGAGATAAATATATCTTCTACTTTTTTTATAAATTGGGTTAAGGGATGCAGATGGCCGATATTTTTCTTCGGAGCCGGCCAGGTTTTTTCTATTTTAGAAACATTTATCTTTTCCGCTGATGCGAACCGTGAACTGCGTTCCTGAAAAGCCTGCAGTATTTCTGATTTAACCCGATTAGCCATTTGCCCTGCTGCCGGACGTTCATTTTGCGGCAGATCTTTCAGGTTTTTCATCAGATTGGCCAGCTCGCCCTTACGGCCGAAGAAATTAATTTCAAACTGCTTCAATTCTTCCTGGCTGGATATTTTTTCTAGCAGGCTGATGGCCTTATTCTTTAATTGTAATAATTTGTCTTTCATAATGTTAATGCCTGGATGTTCTCCGGGATAAAAAGAAAAACTCCAATAGGCCCAGCATGATAATAATCAATAAAATGCTCCACCAGCGAAAATATTCCGCTCCTTTTAGAATTAACGCGCTAACCAGCAATAAGGCAAACCAGAGCGACTGACGGGTGGAAATGCCTAAATGCCGAAAAATCACCTGTTCTTTGGTGAACCAGACGCGGCAGAAAAAACCGATTAATGAAAAAGTGCCTATTAATGCCAATAACAAACTGAAATGAAACAGAAAAAAACCGACAAAGCCTGCTTCATCAGGATTAAAATAAAACAGCACTAGTAGCCAGGCCAGCCAGCATAAAAAAGTGGCCGAGGTCATTAAGATTAAGTATTTTTTCAGGGACATTTAGTCTGATATTTACAAAAAAGTAGGCTTCAAAACCTACCTCATTTTACCATATTTTTAATTTAACTGCAAGGAAAATAATAAGTTAATTTTTAGGCTAAGGTTAGACAAAAAATCACACTAAAAAACGCAGTCTTTCTACGGTTTTACCTGATGGTTTTTTATGCAATTTTTCCAGTATTTCCTGCTCATGCAATTTGATCTCCTGACCCACAATTGAGCTCAAAACCGCGATAGTCAAAGTCCGATTTTTTACGTACAAAGCCTTGGCATTTTTCTTAATCTTTTGCCCCAAAGTCTCCAAAAGAATCCGGTCAAAATCGTTGCATACAATAGCCGCCCCGACCTGAGCCGAAATCCCCGCCTGGTTTATGCTATTGCCTAATAAATTACCGATTTGTTGAGCCATTTTTAATGTTATTGAGAAAAGTTACAAGTTGTAGGTTTAAAGAAGAACGCAAGGAAGTAAGTCTTAAGTTTTAGGATTTAATAAAAGTGACTTATGCCCTTAAACTTAAATCTATACTTTTTTCTTAAAACTTACAACCTATGACCTTAGTAATTACCTCCACCGATCCTCGCAGATCTCCCGGAAATCGCACGACTGGCACCAAAAACCCGGTGTGGCTCTGAAATCGCTGGCCCTGATGCCTTTGATTAATTCAATCAGTTTATCTTTAATTTTCACCAACTCCCCTTCGCCGGAACTAAATGACAATTTTTTATTGGCTTCCAGATAATAATAACTTAAAACCACCGGTTTCAGTTTCATGACTTCCCTGACCGCCAGATCATAAATCATCAGCTGCTCTTTTTCGTCAGGTGAAAGCTTACCGTTTTTAGGGAACTGCCCGGTCTTATAATCAATAATTTCCACTTCGCCTTTTTTAATTTCATCAATCCTGTCGATCACGCCTCTGAGCGAGTAATTGCCTAATTTTATATTAAAGCCTTTTTCCAGATGCAAGGGCTTGGAAAACTTGCCCTGGTGCGATTGGTAAAAATTGCCCAGAGTTTCCTTGCCTTTATGGAAATATTCATCCATATGCTCCTTGGACAGGTACCACTCATCGATCCACTCACGCTGATAAATTTCCAAAAGCTGCTCCAAGCTAACGCTGATTTTTTTTGACTTAGATTTTTTCTGCTCGAATAAATCCGCCTGCTCCGCTGAACCGCCTTCTTTTATCTGTTTAAAGAACTGGTACAAAGTATTGTGCATGGATTTGCCGAAACTGAAAGTATGCTTGCCTTCCACCGGTACGCGCAGGATATGTGCGAACTTATACTGCTTGGGGCAGGTCTGGAAGGCTTTTATCTGGGTAAAGCTGGCCTTCTCCGGAATGGCTTTTTGCAGGTATTCCAGCTCTTTAATTTCTCGCTGGGTGGCGGGTGCCGGCCGCAACCGCTCTGCCGGATCCAACTCTTCTGCTCCCCGCTTGGTGACTAAACCCAATTCTATTAAAAAGCGTGACGGTTTTTTCTTGCGGTTGCCGCCGTAATCGTCGGCTGAAGTGAAGAACACCCCGGTTTTAGCCCGCGTCACGCCTACGTAAAAAAGCCGGCGTTCTTCCTGCAGATGGATGTCCCCTTCCGGAATGATTTCTTTGATTAATTTATCCGGCAGTTCTATCTGCTCCTTGCGTTCGATAGTCGGGAAACGCTTATCCACTAAATTTACTAAAAACGCATAATGAAATTCCAAGCCTTTGGCGCCATGCACTGTCATTAATTTGACGGCTTCCGGTCCCTCTTCTATCGGTTGCTGCATTGAACCCTCCTCCCCTGCTTCCTGCGCCTGTTCCAGTTCGGAAATGAAATTTTTTACTGATTTATCTTCATGCAAAGACTCAAACTGTTCTATCTTGCGGAAAAATTGGTTTAGGTGAATTATCTTTTCCAGATTCTCCTGGCTATCTTTATTG
Source organism: Patescibacteria group bacterium (assembly GCA_041660605.1). Classification (GTDB taxonomy): domain Bacteria; phylum Patescibacteriota; class Patescibacteriia; order UBA10025; family JAHIVO01; genus JBAZWB01. Next base: position 415,973 of record JBAZWB010000001.1, on the reverse strand, counting down.
GTAATATTTTTTAAATACCCTGAATCTTCCATAAACCGCAAAGCTACTGCTAAAACGCCTTTACCTCTGGTCAGCTGGGTGTGGTTTTTTATCATAGAAAGTATTTTATCCAGCGCTTTGGTCATTTCCGGCCTGACACCAGGGATTAATCTGGCTTTTTCCGCTGCTTCATGCAGGGAAACGTTTTTGCGCCGGGCGTAATAAGACAAAGTCATTATATCTTGGTGCGGCAGATTCCAGTGATTTAAATTCAAAACCCGCCACATGGCCGCTGACTCATGGTAATTATCCAGCATTTTCAGGTAAGCAATCACGTCCATCACTTCCGGCTGTGAATAAAGCCCTTTTGAAGCCAAAAACTGGTATGGTATGTCATATCGCGCCAAAGCCGTTATAAACTCAGCAGCATTGGCGTTAGCTCTGACTAATATTGCAAAATCGCTCCATAATAACTTTTTATCTTTTTTCTTAAGCTCAACTATCTTTTTCACGACGCCCGATGCTTCCTCCAAATATGACCTGAAATGCAGATGCAATATAGCTCCTGGTTCGGTTGTATGCGCTTTCAACTTTTTAGAAATCTTACTTTTCAACGGCGCGCCCTTGGGGTCAATACGACCCTTAGAAAGCTGATACTCCAGACGGTTAGGATCGTTCTGCTTAATAAATTTATACGATAAATCCAGGATGTTCTGTCGCGAACGGTAGTTGTCGGTCAGGACGATTTCATGCGAATCAGGATAATCTTTTTTGAATTCCAAAATATTGGAAATAGCCGCGCCGCGGAATTTATAAATTGACTGGTCGTCGTCCCCCACCACCGTCAGGTTATTTTTCGGGGCAGAGAGCATTTTGACCAGCTCATATTGGGCGTAATTCGTATCCTGGAATTCATCAACTAGAATATATTGAAACTGGTCCTGATATTTTCTCAGTATCTTCGGCCGGCTTTTGAAAAGCTTTATGGTATATAAAATCAAATCGCCAAAATCCAGTGCGCTGTTGTCCAATAATAGCTGCTGGTAAACATGATAAGCGTTGGCTACCTCGATAATCCTCTGCTCCTCGGAAATCTCCTGGTCGTCCTCGCCCCGGCTTTTTACGAATTTATCGTCATCCCGGTCCAGCTGAAGGCCTTTAGCGTACTCTAAATATTCTTCTGGCTGCACATTCTCGTCCTTGGCCCGGGAAAAATGCTTGACCAGGGCCTGGACGAATTTAGTGGGATTCCCCAGCGGCCGGTAATAATCCAGATCAAAAGCGTCAAAATTCCTCCGTACCAGTAGAACCTGGTCTGTTTCGTTTAATAATTTGAAGTCCGGCGGCAATCCTATCTCCAAGGCATTGTCTTTTAGAATTCTTTCACAAAAAGAATGAAAAGTAGAAACCCATAAATCCACATAGCCATAGGGCATGAGCACATCCACCCGCTCCTCCATTTCCGAGGCCGCCTTTTCCGTAAAAGTCAGAGCCAGGATATTATCCGTGCCGATTTTCTTTTCCAGAATCAGCCAGGCCAGCCGCTGGGTAATAACGGTGGTTTTCCCGGTACCGGCGCCGGCTACTATCAAAAGAGGGCCGGACCCGAACTGGACGGCTTTTTTCTGCGCGAGATTTAAATTATCAGAGATATTCATAATAATATTTTACCATATTTTAAGTAAAACATCAGCCTTAAAAAATCGGGATTATAAAAAATACCGACACATTAAAACCGCAGACAACTAAGATTGCAGTTCGGTATATTTAATATCATTGCCTTTTGCCTTAGCAATGGGATATTTTTTTTCGTTATGCTTTAACTTTTCTTCCACGATTTTTTTCACGTCCAAACCCAGCGTCTCTGCCAATAACAGCGAATAAATCATCACATCAGCCAGTTCTTCGCCGATTTCCCGGCGATGGGCGGCAATGTATTCCGGTTTGTTTTTCCGCTCCCACTGGAATTTTTCCAGCAGTTCGGCTGACTCAATGCTGATGGAAACCGCCAGTTCCTTGGGCTTATGGTATTGCGCCCAATCCCGGTCGTCGCGGAATTTTAATATCTTTTTTGCTAACTCACTTATCTCATTCATGAATTAATTTTAACCGTCAACTTAAAGAAAAGCAAGAGTAGGAAACTCAAATAAATTATCTAAAAAAATAGCGGTGAAAAGTTTTGAAGTTTTTTTCACCGCCTGTGTTTTCCGTTAACCCTTAAAGTGTTTCCGCATACCAGACAATGGTAAGCATTATGGTAGCACTGAAGCACTCCACTATTATCAGCTGCTTCCATAACACTGCCGCATTTAGGACAAAGCGGACAAGGACACGATTCCCCGTCCTTATGCTTTTGGCCACATTTACGGCATCTGGGTAATTCTTTAGGCTGTCCAGTATTGCCAGTACTTGATGTCGAATCAACATATTGGGTTATTGGTCTTGTCGCAAGGTGCGCAACGATCGTTCCGAGAAATGACATACTTCCTCCCCAAAACATATTTTATCCACTAGTGTACTCCATTTCTTTCAATTTGTCAATGCCATTTTATAAAAATATGCAAATTCATTAGCAATTAATGGCTTTTTCAATAAAAAAACCCGTCGACATCTGCCAACGGGCTTCACCGGTGAAGGTGAATTGTAATCGTGTTCGTCTCAATATTCGAGACGGTACTCGGATGTTTTATCCTGAGCCTCCGCCAGCCATTCATCAATAGGCCGGCCGCGCATTGTACCTTCTAGCACCAACCAACAGCCACCAAAGTTGTCTAGGCTGGGAACCTTCTCTAAAAGATATCTCCCTCGACCAACGATGATGCGTTCATTAGGATACTTGGCAAGGGTTTTATTGCCTTCGTACACAATGCATCTGACACTGATTACCAGTGTTCGAGGAATCCGTTCAGCCTCGACAACAACCGGCTTATTCTGCCCTGGCTTATTTCGCAGAGCAATAATAACCGCTACTACCGCCATCACACCAATTAAAACTGCAACCTTAGGATCCATATCCCTCCTAGGAAATTATCCTTTGTTTATTATCTCAATAATATAATGTGCGAACTAAGACTATTGAACTATATAGTATAACCTAAAAATTAATATTGTCAAGACTTGGTTGATTTTTACCACATAACTGCCGTATTTAATATATAAAATGAACAGATAAAAAAACCTTGCAGCATTTCTGCCGCAAGGGTTGATTGTGATTTAGGGAAGGTTACTTCAGAATGATCATTTTTTTCGTTTCAGTAACCTGATCTGTTGTTAACCTGTAGAAATAGATTCCGGACGGACACTGATGAGCATCCCACTGAATGCTGTGCTCACCAGCCACCTGCCGTTCATTTGCCAGCGTGGCTACTCTCTGCCCCAGGACGTTGTAAATTTCCAGGCAGACATCGGCAGCAACCGGTAATGAATAGCTGATATTCGTGACCGGATTGAATGGATTCGGATAGTTTTGGGAAAGAGTGAAGTCTGCCGGAAGCGGATTCTCCGTTTCTGGAGTAGCGATTTTCGGGGTACCTTCGTTCTGAATGCCCCAGTTCACCAGCCAGCAGCCATTAATATAAGGGCCATTGATCTGGGCAAAATAGCCACCATAGTTCTTGGCAACTGCCCATCTACCGGTACTTGGAACGTAAAGCAGAATATCAGTCAAGCCGTCATTGTCTACGTCACCGCTGATGGGCATGTAAACTCCAACGCCTGTTCCCCAGTTAGCCAGCCAACATCCTCGAACATACGGTCCGTTCAATTGCGCGAAATAACCGCCGTAGTTTTTGGCTACTGCCCACCGGCCATTGACTGGCTGGTAGAGTAAAATGTCAGATAAACCGTCACCGTCAACATCTCCAGAGACTGGCTGGTAGACACCCACGCCGGTTCCCCAGTTCTCGTACCAACAGCCGCGCGCATATGGCCCGTTGATCTGGGTGAAGTGGTCACCGTAGTTCTTTGCTACCGGCCATCTTCCGTTAACAGGCTGATAAAGTATGGCATCCCATAATCCGTCACCGTCAACATCACCACTTGCAGGAAAGTAGACTCCTTCGCCGGTGCCCCAGTTCTCATACCAACAGCCATGGATATAAGTTCCATTAAGCTGGGCGAAATAACCGCCGTAGTTTTTGGCTACTGCCCACCGGCCATTGACTGGCTGGTAGAGTATTAAATCCCACAATCCATCACCATCAACGTCACCACTGGTTGGCAAGTAGTTGCCGATGCCGGTTCCCCAGCCAGTGAGCCAGGGTTCGGCTTGTGGAATGAAGCGGTTTGAAGTCGAACTGTGCAAAGCTATGTACCAGTTGCCGGTTATCTGATCGTAAAGTCCCACATCAGCCAGGCCGTCACCGTTGAAGTCACCGGAAATAGGGTAGTAACTGGTGTTTTCTTGCGGTGGACTGACTACCTGAACATTAAATGTAACATCAGGACCAGTGCCTGTGATAAAAGTACCTGAATGTGGATGATACACTCTTGCACGAAGTGTATATGTGCCGGGCGACTGTGGAGCAGTTATGGTGAAATTAAATCGAGCTACACCATTCGGATCCGCTGTACTACCATCATCATCCAGCAAATTAGTAGTGCCTGTAATCACCGGCGAGTCTTCCATGTCAGTCCAGTTACTAGCTACCGAATGCAGTGCTACATAATGCGAACTATTCCCATTACTTGACCAATAGAATGGCGGGTTACACTTGAAATCAATCCAGCATTCTGCGGAAGAACCCGGTAGAAGTACTAGGGTATTGCTGTGGGACTTACCGACGCAGGTACCAGAATATGCAAGCTGTGAATAAAGAGTTACCGGATTGAATGGTGGCGGTGAAACCCAGAGCCAGTGATTAATATTATACGGATCAATTGGCATATTGCTTGATCGTACTTCGAAATGAAGATGTGGACCCGTGGACCAACCAGTGCTCCCGCTTTTCGCAATCACACTTCCTTGGGTAACAAATTGTCCCTCATTGACTAATACTTCCGACAAATGCCCGTAATACAATTGATAATAGGCTATGTCTTCCGTGAGATACGTGCCATAACCGTCAGGATCGTCGTGAATATGAACGTATCCATCCTCTGCAGCTAATACATTTGTACCTGTATTACAGCTGTAGTCATTTCCTCCGGGACGATTGTCATGACACTGGAAATTACATGGCCAACTATCCGGTTGTACATCAAGCGGGAATGTAAGCAGCCATGTATCACCTGCAATTGCCGTTACAGATAATAGAATTACTACGAGAACCGTAGTACCTAGGTTAGTTAACAACTTTAGCATAGCAATCCCTCCTTTCAGGGATTTTGTTTTGAAGTACTAGAGTAAAGATTGATTCTGAAGTTAAATTGTCAAAGTGCATCCCTCCAATGTAATAAGTTTTGTTTTTATTGATTAGTGATTAAATATGTGAAATATTAATCGATTTTAATGAGTTGGTATTCAATGTGTTGATATTTTAACCCTAATACTAGTACCCTAATGCAGTCAAATTTAAAATTTATATAAAAATACCTTTGTTATTGTGAGAAACTGACTGCTTATTATAAAAAAGGCTCTTTTATTCTCAACTATCCAGTCTTTTGGATACCTTAACAACAATCCGGATTCTGAATATTGGTAAGTCTACCATTCTGAATCATCATTATTACCCACACTAGCAGGAACGAAGCGTAAAGAACCTAGTACCCTCGGTACGATCTCATAAGAAGAAGGGAATGCTTCTTGACTTATTTCAACATTCGTAAAATCAGACCAGCCTCCAACGCCAAATTCAATCTGATACACACCGTCATTCTTTGGAATGAAAAAAAATCCATAATTTCTCCCCTCAGGGCTAAACTTTTTGTATTTTACATTATTATACACAATATCCTCCTCAATAAATTGAGTTCCTGCCCACTGTGGTAACTCGTACTCTAGCTTATGCTTTGATATCCAATTTTCAAAAGATTCAGAATTATGATAGTAGCGAACTTGTACGGAAGCGTGAATATCTGGATGACTTACGGCACCCTGAGCAAATAGTAGATTGTCGCGCTCACTTAAAGCTTGTTGCGACACTTCTGCGTCCCAATGTTTTGGAACCTTTAATTCAATCGCATAATCCTTGCCGGTATTATATTGTATTGTTGCCCATTTAAAATTTTCAATACTGTATTTAGGAACCTCAGTAAATACCTGTATCGATTTTTCTTGGGGGTTGTCGATGCAATCCTGATAAAACATCAAGTATATAAAGATACAAACAACAAGAATTGCGGTGAAACTAAAAGTACAAACTATCACTAGAAATGGGGCTGTTAGCGATCTATTACTTTGTGGATGAATCACCATATCAGGGTTGATTGTTTAACAATAACTTGTTAATTTCATTGTACCAAATAAACACTTTATTAATCGATGAATATGCGGATAAGTTATTTCATTACAAACACTATCCACCTGGTCTTATTTACCGGTTTGGTTGGTTTTCCATAGTTGTTTTTAATTTATTAATCTTATACTTTAACCCTAATACTAGTACCTGATGTAGTCAAACATTGAATTTACATTAAAAACACCTTCACCAAAAATACTTTGGGGAAGGCTTCTATTTACATATTAAGTATAGATTGTAGCTCTAAAACGGTCAACTGTGCATAACGATTTCCCAATATTACTCCCCTTCACCTGTCCGCCCAATAGTGCTAAAATTTACTCGTCGGCTGTTAGCATAGTGTAACGACTCTATTCATTATGGTCTTCCTTTCTCTGAAGTCAGTTACCCGTAAATGAAAACAGAATGGTAAATATCAGCAGCCGGCGTCGCTATTCACTTGTTTGCTCTCTGCCTTAGCGAAAGGAGTGATTATCGGTCAATTGTGACTGATTGGCGCGGAGCTTGTTTGAAGGGTTCCGCGCTTTTTTATTCTATAAATACGGCCTATATTGACAAAAGAGGCCTCCTTTGATAGTATCAAACTGTTATTCTTTTTAGGACTTATCTAATGGTAACATTAGAGGACGCTCCCGCCTCTTACGAAAAGTTAAGTCGGGGGATGAAAAAGGTCTTCCTAAAACGATAGCGATAATTAACCATTAAAATCAAGCGAAAAAAAATGGCAAAGAAATTATTCGTAGGAAGCCTATCCTATAGTGTTACCGACGACCAGCTGAGAGATTTCTTTTCTCAGGCCGGCACAGTGGAATCCGCCAATGTCATCATTGACAGGGTATCCGGACGGTCAAAAGGTTTCGGCTTTGTGGAAATGAGCACGGATGAAGAGGCCAAAACTGCTATTGATACTCTCAATGGCAAGGATTTCGAAGGCCGCTCAATCATCGTCAATGAAGCTCGGCCAATGAAAGAAAGGCCACCGCGCGGCAATTTCGGCGGTTCAAGAAACTTCTAGTTTATCTTTACATAAACTTAAAAAGGCCCGCTTTATAGCGGGTCTTTTTGATTCTCCTCCGCCTATATACCCCGCGATTATCGCGGGGATACAAAATGAGGAGAATCCTCCGTAGTCCCGCCTTGGCGGGACGAAGGAGGAAAATAAATTTTTATTAATTGCCGACCATTTCAAAATCGATCTGATCGCCTTGCGGACCCGGCTGGATCCTGGCTAAAACGTTTTTTACTTCTAATTTGCTGAATTTATCCAGGATAATTTTCCGGGCGGATCGCATATCCTGGATCTGCCTGGCTCTTTCCGCCTGTAAATCAGGAAACGCCGCATGTCCGCCGTAGGCACCGCAATCCAGATGATGCATCAGGTAAACTTCGGAAATGCCGTGAAGCTTTTCCGATATTTCGATCTGCTTTAAAATCAGCTGCGTGCTGGCCGCGTCTTTATCCGCCAATCCCTTGGCCGCTCCGGCCAGGCTGACTAAGTCGTAATTATTTTTTAACCCTAAAGAAACCAAAAAATCACGGATGGCCGTATGAAATCGGAAATCTATGCAGTGCAATACCAAAGCTTGGCAATGATGCGACATATATAATGATAATTATTCTGACTGCGGCCGGAGCGGCGGTTCTTTCCGGCGCCGGCGCCGGGTGGCCACTTTGAGCCTGGCTAGTTCTTTTTCCATCTTGGCGGTGATGGCGGCGAATTCCCTGGCATCAGTGCGTTTCTCATGAGCCAGCGCCTGAGCGCGCTGCCGCGCTTCCTCGGCCCGCTTCTCGTCAATTTCCTCGGCTCTCTCGGCTGTATCCGCCAGGACCACCACCTTATCGGGCCGCACTTCTATGAACCCGCCGGAAACAGCCATAAAAAATTCTTCCTTGCCTTTCTTAATCCTGATCTCGCCGGCGGACAGCAAAGAAACCAGGGGGATATGATTCGGCAGAATGCCGATCTCTCCCTGCATCGTCGGCAGAACCACCTCGTCAACCTGGTCGGAAAAAACAACCCTTTCCGGCGTGGTAATTTCGAAATTTATTTTATTGGCCATTTTATCTTTTTTATTTCTAATAGCTACTTACAACTTACTACCTTCTAGCTCCTAACTTCCTCAATGCTCCCCTTCATGTAAAACTGCTGTTCGGTGGCACTGTCGTATTCGCCGTTGAGGATAGCTTTGAAGCCTTTGATGGTTTCCTTGAGCGGAACGTATTTGCCGCCGGTGCCGGTGAATGTCTCAGCTACGAAAAAAGGCTGGGACAAGAATCTCTGAATTTTTCTGGCACGCGCCACTGACAGTTTATCTTCATCAGAAAGCTCTTCCATGCCCAGAATGGCAATGATATCCTGCAAGTCCTTATAGCGCTGTAATACCTTCTGAACGCCGCGGGCCACGTCATAGTGATCCTGGCCGACGATATTCGGATCCAGAATAGTGGAGGCGGAATCCAGCGGATCAACGGCTGGGTAAATGCCCAGCTCTGACAAAGCGCGGGATAAGACCACGGTTGAATCAAGATGGGCAAAGGTGGTAGCTGGCGCCGGGTCAGTCAGGTCGTCAGCCGGTACGTAAACCGCCTGCACAGAAGTAATGGAGCCGTGCTTAGTGGAGGCGATGCGTTCCTGCAATTCGCCCATATCAGTAGCCAGAGTCGGCTGGTAGCCTACAGCTGAAGGGATGCGTCCGAGTAAAGCGGACACTTCCGAGCCGGCCTGGGTAAATCGGAAAATATTATCGATAAACAAGAGCACGTCCTGTTTTTGCTCATCACGGAAATACTCGGCCAAAGCCAAACCGGATAATGCTACCCTGGCGCGCGCTCCAGGCGGTTCATTCATCTGGCCGAAAACCAGCGCGGTTTTTTCCAGCACACCGGAATTTTTCATTTCATGATACAGATCATTGCCCTCGCGGGTTCTCTCGCCTACGCCGGCAAAAACTGAATAACCGCCGTGCTCCTCGGCAATATTCCTGATCAGCTCCTGGATAACTACGGTCTTGCCCACGCCGGCGCCGCCGAACAAACCGACCTTGCCGCCTTTGACAATCGGGCAGATCAGATCGATCACCTTGATGCCGGTTTCCAGGATTTCAGTTGCGGTGGATTGCTCGGAAAAATCCGGCGCTGGGCGGTGGATCGGATAGCGCTTGGCTGTTTTCACCGGTTCTTTATCATCCAGCGGTTCGCCCAAAAGGTTGAACATCCGTCCGAGGGTCTCCTTGCCGACTGGCATAGTGATCGGCTGGCCGGTATTGACCACTTCCATGCCGCGGCTTAAGCCGTCAGTGGAATCCATGGCCACGGTGCGCACGGTGTTGCCTTCCCGCTGCTGCTGCACTTCCAGAACCACGATATGCTTTTTTCCCTCTGACTCTTTTTCAACATGAAGGGCGGTATAAATTTCCGGCAGCTCGCCGTCAAAATGCACATCAACTACCGCGCCGATAACTTGTGTAATTTTTCCTGTATTTTTTGACATAGTAATCAATTTATAATTAATAATTTATAATGAATAATTTTTCTGTAAAAGTTGATTTTAATTAATTTTAGCTTGCACTAAGTAACAGCGGCCGTACCAGCGCTGATGTCGGCTAATTCCGAGGTGATAGTCTGCTGCCGTGCGCGGTTAAATGTCAGCGTCAGATCGTCTATCATATCGCTGGCCGAATCCGAAGCGTTGCGCATGGCCATCATACGGGCGGAATGCTCCGAAGCGTTTGACTCCAGCAAGGCCTGGTAGATCTGCAGTTCAATCAAGCGATACATCATCTGCTCCAGCACTTCATCGGCTGAAGGCTCAAACAAATATTCATAATCAATCTGATTTTGCACTTGGGACTTAGCTTCTTTGGCCAATTCACCGGTCACATAGCCTAATTCCGTGTCTTCACGATCGATGGGCAGCAGTTTCCTGACGCGCGGCGTCTGGGAAATGGCAGAACGGTAATCGGTGTAGGCCACGGACACTTTATCGTATTTTCCGGAAACAAAATCCGCGATAACCATTTTCGCCAAAGGGGAAACTTCGGAAATCCTGGTAGCCACGTCCAGCTTGGTGAATTCAGCTACAATCTCATGACCATGCTTATACATGATATCGCGTCCGCGCTGGCCCATCAGGAAAACTTCCGCTTCTATGTCAACCTGCTGTTTTTTGTGGTTCCTGACGTATTCTGCTACCGTATCGACGACTTCGCGGTTAAAACTGCCGCACAAGCCTCTGTTTGAAGTTATTAAAATCAGCCCGACATTCTTTATTTTCGCGCGTTTCTGCAGGAGCGGATGCTGTGCCGGATCGGTCTTGGCAGACAAATTTTTTACGATTTCCCAGGCTGAAGCAGAGTAAGCGCGGGTCGCCATAACAGCATTAACGGCTTTGCGCATTTTCGCAGCCGCCACCAGCTCCATCGCCTTGGTTATTTTCTTGGTGCTGACGACGGAACTAATTCTTCTTTTAATTTCTCTGGTTGCCAGGGGCATCGTTTGTTTTTTATCGGATTATATATTCTTAATTATCCTCACGTTCTTTGGATTTGAGCGCACCCACAGAGAGGTGCACTCGGAGCATATTAAATAGCATTAATTACCAATTACTTATTACTTGCTTCTTCCTTCACCACATAATCCGTAGTTTTTTTAAAATCTTCAATGACTTGTTTTAATTTCTTTTCAACGGCTTCAGTTATTTCTTTCTCTTTCAGAATAAGGTCAAGTAAATCTTGATGCGATGTTTTCAGGCGCTGATGCAATTCAGTTTCAAATTTCTTGATTTTATCAACCGGCACGTCATCCAAAAATCCGTTGACTGCGGCATATAGAACTACTACCTGATTTTCCACCGGCATCGGCTCAAACTGCGCCTGTTTCAGAATTTCCGTCAGGCGCTTGCCACGTTCCAGCTGCTGGCGTGTCGCTTCATCCAGGTCAGAGCCGAACTGGGCAAAAGCGGCTAATTCGCGGTACTGAGCCAGATCTAGACGCAATTTACCGGCCACTTTTTTCATGGCTTTTATCTGCGCATCTGAACCCACGCGGGAAACTGACAATCCGATATTCAAGGCTGGCCTGATCCCCTGGTAAAATAAATCCGGCTCCAGGTAAATCTGCCCGTCAGTAATGGAAATAACGTTGGTGGGAATGTAAGCGGAAATATCACCGGCCTGGGTTTCAATAATCGGCAAAGCAGTTAATGACCCGCCGCCGTATTTTTTATTCAGCTTGGCAGCCCGTTCCAGCAAGCGTGAGTGCAGGTAAAAAACGTCTCCAGGATAAGCTTCACGGCCCGGCGGTCGGCGCAGTAACAAGGAAATTTCCCGGTATGCCCAGGCGTGTTTGGATAAATCGTCATAAATTACCAGCACATCCTGGCCTTTGTCCACAAAATATTCTCCCATAGCGCAGCCGGCGTATGGTGCGATAAATGCCAGAGAAGCCGGATCAGAAGCGCCGGCAATGACAACAATCGTGTGGTCCATAGCGCCGAATTTTTCCAGCTCGGTGACAATCTTGGCGATCTTTGATTCTTTCTGACCGATCGCGACGTAAATACAGGTCACATTTTTGCCTTTTTGATTTATGATGGCGTCAATGGTAATAGCAGTTTTCCCGGTCTGGCGATCGCCGATGATCAATTCGCGCTGTCCGCGGCCGATAGGGATCATGGAATCAATAGCTTTAATGCCGGTCTGCAGAGGCGTATCGACGGATTCGCGGGTAATGACGCGCGGAGCGATTTTTTCTACGGGATAGAAGGTCTTGGTTTTAATCTCGCCTTTGCCGTCCATCGGCTCTCCCAGCGGATTTACCACCCGGCCGATCAGGGATTCGCCGACCGGCACTTCCAATATCCTGCCGGTGCTTTTAACCGTATCCCCTTCTTTGATGCCTTCCTGGCTGCCCAGAATAATCGCGCCGACGGAATCCTCGTCCAGGTTCAGAGCCACGCCGAATTTATTTCCCGGAAATTCTAACATTTCCGAGGCCATGGCTTCTGACAAGCCGGAAATCCTGGCAATGCCGTCACCGATTGATTCAACCGTACCCACCTTCTCCTTGACCGTGGCTGTTTTAAAATCGGTAATCTGCTTTTTTAGCTGTTCAATGATGTAGTCTTTATTGGACATATTCTTTTATAGATAATTATGTTAATTATTTTAATGTTTGTTTCAGCGTAGCCAGTCTTTTCTTAATGCTGCCGTCCACCACTGTATCGCCGTATTTCAGCACTGCTCCGCCGATTAAAGATTTGTCAATTTTTTCATGCAGTTCAATTTTTTTATTGAAGGTTTTGCCTAAATGACTGACGATATTATTTTTTAAATTCTCATCTATTTTCTCCACGGAAATGATTGAAAGCTCCAGGACATTTTCGCTTAAATTCGCGTATTCATTATAAGCCCTGATTATTTTATCCGCCTGGGATAAATCATTATTTTTCGCCAGGAGTTTTATGAAATTTCCAAGCATAGCACCCGTTTTTTCTTTTGGGACTGCCTTTATGGCCTCATATAAGCTGACGGCGTATTTTTTTGGAGAAATCTTGCTCATTATTATTTATTTAGCCTGATTAAGGGTTTCTTCAATTATTTTTTTATTGATTTCCGTATCCACGCTTTTGCCGATTATTTTTTCGCTGGCTGTAATAATCAAACCGCCGACCTCATGCCTGGCTTGTTCAATCATTTTATCTTTTTCCATCAGCAAATCCGCCTTGGCTTTATTGGCGATCTTTTCCATCTCGCTGCGGGTTTCATGCAGTTTCTGCTCCTTAAGTTTTTCTGCCTCTTTATAGGATTTTTCCAGGATAATCTGCGCTTCTTTTTTTGCTTCGATGACAATCCGATCTTTGCTTTTATCCGCTTGCAGCAATTTCTTTTCAATCTCTTCTGCGTCTTTCAGGCTCTTTTCAATGTCTCCGCTTCTTTTGTTCATGGTTTTCAAGAGCGGCTTCAGGGCAAAATACCAGAGCACGCCTATGACAATGCCAAAATTAATTAATTGAGCGACTAAAAGCTTCCAGTCAATGTGAAATGTTTTTACTAATTCATCCATAAATTATTAATAAATTCTAAATCCGAAGCACGAAACTCGAAACAATATTAAATTTCTAAAAATAAATGTTTAAATTCAACCGAAGGCTTTATTATTTTAAATTTAAAACATTTGAATTTGTTTCGGATTTCGGATTTAAAATTTCGAATTTTATCTATACAATGTGCATTCCAATACGCATAATAATCTACCAGCCCCAGAAGATCTGCCGAAGCAGAATCTTCTGAACGTAAATAGACTATTTAATGCCAAAAGCGATAACCAGTGCGTAAATAGCGATAGCTTCCGCGAAGGCAGCGGCTAAAAGCATCGGCACTAATATTTTCCCGGCGGCTTCCGGATTGCGTCCGATAGATTCCATGGCTTTGGCGCCGATCTTGCCGATGGCCAGGCCTGGCCCGATGCTGCCGATACCGATGGCCAGAGCTTTGGCAATCATAATTAATCCTGCTTCCATTTTGTTTGACCTTTCTATTAGTCCAATAATCACACGACTGGATTTGATTTTTTAAGTCGGCAATCTTGAACCGTTAATTATTTATTAATAAGATTACTACCTACAACTTACTACCCACAACCTACAAACCTTTAATGTTCCTCCGCCGTTGAGGCGATCGTATAATAAACCAGCGTCAGCATGGCGAAAATCAGCGCCTGTATCAGTCCGACGATTACCTCCAAAAACATGAAAGGCACAGGCAGGACAAAGGCGAAGAGCGCTGCCATAGAGGCCAGCAAGACCTCGCCGGCGAAGATGTTGCCGAACAACCGGAAAGACAGTGAAGCGACTTTGGCGATTTCCCCGATGATTTCAATTATCCCAACGAAAAATTTAATGGGATTGACTATGACTATTGCTGGTTCTTTGGTAATCCGCTGGGGGATCTGCACCAGGGCTTTGAGATTCACGAATTTATTGAAATGCTTCCAGACACCGACCATCAAAATGCCAAAGATATTTGAACTAATAACAGCGAATATCGCCAGCGCCAGCGTAGTGTTTAAATCAGCCGTACCGCCACGAAGTAATGGTATAAAAACCTGGTGCCCGGCTTCTGATTCTAGAAAACCGATCGAACCAATACCCGGGATCAATCCCAGCCAGTTATTCAACAAGATAAAGACAAAAATTGCGAAAACAAAGGGGAAAACTTTCTGAGATTTTTTTCGGTCACTAGTCACGCTATCAACCATATTCAGCGCGCCTTCAATAACTATTTCCACCGCGTTCTGTAGGCCGCGCGGGATGCGTTTTATTTTTTTTCTCAGGACCAGTGAAAAAATTACCAGCAACACCACCACTACCCAGGAATTTAGCAGAGAATTTGTCACCTGGAAGCTGCCTATGGAAAAAACCGGTTCCGCATAAAGCGTCGGTTCATGGGAAATTTCCGAGTTGGTTGCCGCCTTCTCCTCACCGGTTGTTTCCACCGCGAGCAACTGGTGCCCGCCAACGCTAGAATTTTGTATTGTTATGATATTGTTTGCTGTCTGATTCATTTTTCTTATTCTTATTTTCCTTTTCTATCTGCCTGATGTATTTGCCTGCCACAATGACAATTCCGGTGCTGGAAATAATAAAGGCAACTGCCGTCAGCCCCAGATAATACCAGGGATCAGTGCCGTACTTCTCATCCAGATATTTACCCAAAAACAACGCAATTAATATTGGTACGGCAATCCAGCCGGTTACCTCGGCAAAAATCGTTACTGCCGGCTGCCACCATGGTATTTGAGGTTTATTATCCATAAAACAATTAAAAAAGTGCTTACTGGCAGTTGTTAAAGTGGCCAAAATATAAAGGCTTCAGGCTCCTATATTATCCACAATTTGGCTACATTCTAATGCATTTCCACTAATAAATCAATACCCCCCAGTTTTACCTTAGCTGGTATCATATTTTATTGGCTAATTTTAGCAATTATTGAAAAAATGCTTGTTGACCTGCTCTGTAAATGGGGGTATGATTGCCCAATAAAAATAGAACTTTATTGGAAATGCAAGGAGGTCGCATTGACAACCAAAATTATTCCAGCCATTATTTTTTTCTTGGTTGGGTTTTTCTCACTTAATTATCACGATAGACTCTACTACAAAGCTGAGGAACTCGGGACTTTAGATGACCAATACGGAGTACAGCTTAGGCGCAGGATGTATTTGGCTGGCATAGTCTGCATGGCCGCGGCCGGCACTGCATTCTTCATAGCAATTGATTACTTCGGCGTCCTGCTAAGCTGACTGTTTCTCACTCATAAAAACACTCCCCCTGTCGCGTAATAGCGATTTTGGAAAAACTAACAATGCTTTTTGGAGGCACTGATGTACATTGGACCGAAAACACCCGGAGGAGATTCGGAAGATTCTTATGATGGATGGGGTCATGCGCCTGATGGCGGCCCTGACACAGAAGAATGAATCTTCTGCAACAAAAGGACGGTTACCTGGTAACCGCCTTTTTCTTTTTTTAAATAAATTTAGCCGTTTACCAATCTGTACGGCAAACCCTGGAATGTCTGGCCGACCAAATCCCTGATCCGCTGCGCCTGATCAGTGGAATTGTACATGATAATGATCTCGCCTTTATCCTCGCAGTCATTGCGCAGATTGACATAGACATAATGGCCGCCGGCTTTTTCGATTTCTCCGAGGAGCACCTTGTTATTCATCAGAATATTTTCGGTCTGGTTTTTTGAATAGAGCTCGTCGCAGGCAATCGGCTTATTCCACGACTTTTCTTTGAACACGACCAAGGTAAAAAAAAGGTAAATGCCTGCGGCGGCGATCAATCCGACAATGATAAAAAGAAAAATCAGATTTTTTGCTCTAAACGATTTGCTTGTTTTACTGCGGTAAATTTCCATCTGAAATAACTAAATAAATTTTTTTACAATCTCCCATGATTTCCTGATGTCTTCCGGTTCCAGGATCTCCAGCGTCAGGTACTGTTGATAATCAATCTGATGTAATAAATCAACGACTTTTCCAGGGTCAAGGCAACCCGGATGATTAAAACCAAAATGCTCCCTGCCCTCAGCGCTGACATTGTGAAAATGGATGTCAGCCACGCGCTCCCGGTTGTTTTTCAGAAAATCAAAGTAATCATCATTATTTTTCCAGCTGTGCCCGATATCCACCGTGGTATATATATTATCAACCGCTGAGAGTATTTTTGCAACCTCTTCGCCTTTATTCGGATAGCCGAATGCGGAACCCGGCCTGACAGGCACGTTTTCCAGGGAAATCTTCATCTTTCCGTCAGCATAATCAGCCAGCTGCCGCAAATATGGCTGGCAAATGCCCCGGGCTTCGTCATCATCAGTAAAAAACGGCCGGTCGCCCAGATGAATAGTCATCACTTTAACGTTCAAAATCCGCGCCTGATCGACTTTCCGTTTTAAAATCTCCAGGGTGGCTTCATTCTGCTCCGCATGCCGGGAAACGAAGGACATATTAATGTATGGTGCGTGCATCAGGCAGTTAATCTCTTCTAATTCAGCACGTAGCCATTTTGCGTCGTCGTCAGACCACCCGCCGTGCTCCCACCAGATCTCCACGTGCCCCAAACCGGGCAAACTTCTTATCAGTTCAATCTGTTCAGCCACCTTTTGGCGGTCTGTGGAATTTATGAATATAAAAGATCCCAAGGAAAACATAAAAATAGATTCTTATTTTAATTTCTCCGGCTACATCAATGAGTTTCCGCGCCAGGCTAATTACTGCGACGATATACCCTGTATTAATTTACCGTATTCAGGGGCCGCCAGGGGCAGAGGGGCAGTTTGCAGGTCGGAGTTTCTTCCAGACAGCAGGTCGTGGGATCCGGGACGCACGACCCTGTCCCTTTCGGGCTGCCGGGATTGCACTTGTAGAACTGCTTACAGCCGCAGATAGGGCATCTGTTATCATCAAGGGTAAGATTGGATGTACAGAAACTCCCTCCCGCGCTGTCGCATTGCCCGGGCAACGTACCGTTAGCGCAGCAGGTTCCGCCGGTGTGCGAACAACTCGCCGAGATCGTTCCTGAAAAATTACAATGATCTACGTTGCAGGCAATGCTATCAGCGCAGTCACTATCAATATTACAGGCAGGGGGCATAATGCACTGACCGCTTCCTATATCGCATACCCGCCCACCCGAACAAGTAAAACCGCACTGCCGGCAGTCACTGACCAGCTGACCTTTATCACAATACTGCTGCCCGCTGCACTGGCCGCCGACTGTTCCGTCCTCACAAAAAGTTCTGACTTTCAGTAATGGTTCGGAGTATAAATTATAATTTAATGCTTGATATTGTCCGTTATAGTTTTCCGTCACTGATAGCCTCGCTAAAGCCAGGGCTTCTGCATTTCGTCGCTCCTGCTGCAGTAAATTTGAAAAATACAATTGATAGATTTGATCACTAGAAAATGCCACTTTTGTAGCACCCACATATGACGCAACTTTTTGCCTTACCAAACTGTACGCGAGATTGCCAGGATCAGACACATCAGCGGTACTGCACGCCAGGCTAAATACTACCGAGGGATAATCGCCATTTAACTGCGATATATCATCTTTGACAAAGGTTGTTTGGCAGCCCTGATCGGGTTGCGGACAGGGTTTAGAACATAAACGAGCAGGATTGCCATGAGCAGCGAGATACACTATGCCGTAATGTTCGTTTTGCCAATTGTCAAGAACATTCACCTGACTAACATCATCATCGTGAAGTAATGTCGCCGGGCACGTTCCGGTTTCTTCATATAATCTATCGGCTTGGTAACCAGCGGGGAGAAACAAACCGATCCGCAAATTTTCAGCTGTTTGCGCGGCATCATTATTTGTTTCCCAGATGCCTGCTGCGAGTAAAGCTTTCCGGATGTAAGGGTCAGTGGTATTTTCATATGTAATAACACGGTCAATATATTGCGCAAATTGCGCGGTATCATCAATAGGGATTCTTCCGACGAATACTTCAGGATACCAGTCGTGATATCCGCAATACATTTGAGATCCATCCCAGACACTTGTCAGCTCCTGGTAGTAATAATCGGTAGGCAGGTACCCATCACAAACCCGCATAGGGATAACCTGATTAGAACCAACAAGGGCCACATTTTTTATTCCCCAATCAAGATAGTGTGAAATTAAATAATTTCGAATTTTTTCCGGAAGATCAGCACCTGAATAATTTGAGCTTATATATTCAGTTGTTTCCAAATGAATACTATGCCCCTGATTTTGTCGATACTGTACAAGCGTATTCATCCCGGCAGATGACGCCATTGTTTGCGGAGCGATTATGACATAATCGTATAATTCTGCCGGTGATTTCGTATTGACCAGGCTAGTATCGTATTGATCTCCAAATTGATTAAAATTATAAGCTAACTCTCTAACCGAGTCATCTAGAACGGTATCTGCAAGCCGGCTTGCGGTTGGCGCCTCTCCAATATTATAAGTAATCCTAAGATTTACTTTTGAAATAAACGTCAATTTTTTCGATAACGGCTGATATTGAAAGGGATTAAAAGTTATCTCTTGAATATTATACTTTCGCATTTGCCCGGCTTGCTTTGTTTCAATAACATTCACAGGGTAAAGCTGGTCTGAAGAATAAATTTCCTGCTTCGGCGGGATTTCTGCCGCCTCCTTGTATAGTATATCCGCGCTTGTCGAATCTATGATAGGTTGAGGCGTCGGCGCCTCTTTTATTACATAACTTCCATCTATTAGACTGCTCTCCATTGAGATAATGTCCGCCTTAATAAATTGAGCTCCGGGAGGCAAGAGTATGGAATATGTTTTCATTGGCATATCTGGTTCTCCGGGTAGGCCGCGATTTTCAAAATCAACCATTGACACTGTCTGATTTCCCTTGCTGTCAATTTCTGAAAACTTATATTCATTGGCGGCAAAACTGACGGTAAAATTTCCGGTGCTAACCGTGGGTATTTTTTTTGATGCTAAGTCAATAAGAATAATACCAAAAGCAAAGCCCAAGCCAACAGCTGCCAGCATCATGGCGGCGATGGAAATTTTTATTTTCAATTGCTCCTGTGTTTTTGTATTCGTATCTAGTAACTTTGGCATAATCTTTTTTTGATTAGGCATAGTATAATAAAAATATTTTATCAATAACTACCTAACCAATACCCCCTGGACTATACCAACTCATCAATTAACTTTACTCCTCTTTCGGCCGCTCCAATTCTATCGGCTCCACCTCGCCGCCAACCTCCGCTATCTTTAAAATGTCCTTATCAACTTTTTTAAATTCCTTATAAGCGGAATTATAAGTGTTGACCGTCGTGCCCAACTGGTTGCCCAGCTTCTGCATATAGGTCTCGTAGCTGGACAGGTGCTTGGCTAATTGCTCCACGTTTTTCCTGACTTCCTTGGCTGACTCCTCAATCTTCAGCGCGCGGAGCCCCTGAAGCACCGTCTGCAGGTAAGCCAGGAACGAAGTGGGCGAAACAATGATGACGCGGTATTTACTGGCCGCGCGCTGGATCAGATTCTCGGTATCCTCGTTAGTCATGGCGCCGACTTTGTTGATCAGCAGGTCATAATAAATGGCCTCATGTGGTATGAACATGAAAGCGAAGTCCATGGTATTTTCATTCGGCCGGATGTATTTGCCTGTTTCCTGGATGCGCATTTTCAGGTCATTGACGAAAACTTTTTCTAAACGCTTCCTCTCTTCTTCGTTATGCGTTTCCGCCATGCGGTTGTAATTCTCCAGGCTGAATTTGGAATCAACCGGTATCAGCTGGTCGCCAATCTTGATCACGGCGTCAACGATTTCCCCGTCCTTGAATTTGTACTGCATTTGATACGAACCCGGCGGCATGACGTTTTTCAAGAGCGTATCCAGAAAATACTCCCCCAGCACTCCGCGCTGTTTGGGATTCTTCAATATATCCTGCAGATTTTTTAGCTGGTCGGAAAAATTCAAAACCTGCTTGTTGGTCTCATCAAGCTTGGTAAGTTTCTCGGTTACGTCGCGGACGATCTTGGCCGACTGGCCGAATTGCTCTTGCAGGGCTTTGGTGGATTCCGCCAGTTTGGTGTCCAAGACGCGGGTGATTTCCGTGCTTTTTTCGTTTAATTGGCCGATGCGCTCTTCCAGGCGGACCATTTTTTCCGAGACGTCTTTTTGCTCCAAACCGACTCCCCGCGGCGAACGGAAAAACATGACGATTATTCCCAGCAGAATCAGCCCGGCAATGATTAGTAAAGCTATTTCCATATGGTTAATTGTATCTCAAAAAATGATTATTAACAATTCAACAGGCGTTAGTGCAGATTAAAAAAACTTTCGGCATTTTTTGTCGTCGCCTCCTCCGCTTCCTCGTAGGTAATCCTCTTAAGATCGGCGATTTTATCTATGATATAACGGACGTAGCGCGGTTCATTTCTTTTGCCGCGCACCAGCTGCGGTGCCAGAAAAGGCGCGTCGGTTTCTGCCATCACCCGATCCAGCGGGATTTTTTTTACTACCTGCCCCAGAAATTCAGTTTTCGGAAAAGTAATAATGCCGGTAAAGGAAATCAATAAGCCCAAATCCAGGAATTTCCTGGCAATTTCCCAGTTTGCCGCAAAACAGTGGACCACGCCATGGAAATATTTGAAATCTCTGATCACCGCTAGAGCATCCTTATAGGCATCCTCAAACGCCTCCTTGCTCCCCCGGCAATGGAGGATATACGGTAAATTTAATTTCTTGGCCAGCTGCAGCTGCTTCAGGAAAGTCCATTTCTGCTTGTCCTTGAATTCTTTTATTGTGACATTACTCGGTTGTTTGAAATAATCAATGCCGATCTCGCCGATAGCCACGACATTTTTGTGCTGGCTAAGTTTTTCATAATTCTCAGCATGGAATTCTTCGCGTCTGGTTTTAAACGGCATTTCCAGTTCATCAAACTCCATTTCAAATAAATGAATCGGGTGCAAGCCGATGGCCGCGAAAAGATTGGCCGGATATTTATCCGCCAGTTCCACCGCCCGCTGGCTGGTAGAAAACTGCGAGCCGACGTTGATCACGCGCATCTTCAGACGCATTATTTCCTGCATGACTTCATCAAGATCATCTTTGAATGATGAAAAATTCAAATGCGCGTGCGTATCTATCATTATTTATGATAATTTAAAAAAATTAACGGCATTAGCGGTTGTCTGTTCAGCCACTTCCTCGATAGTCGTATTCCTTAATTCTGCCAGCTTTTTGGCGGTGTACTCAATATAAGACGGCTCATTGCGCTGGCCGCGCAGCGGTACGGGCGTCAGATAGGGGCAATCAGTTTCCAGTAAAATCTTATCAATTGGCAGCCGGCTGGCGGCTGATAGCTGCTCGTCTGATTTTTCATAGGTTAACATGCCGTTGAAAGAAACTAAAAAGCCCAGTTTGATGAACTCGCTGGCAACATCAAAACTGCCCTCAAAAGAATGTATCACCCCCCGCAAATTCTTATTGGCAGAATATTTTTTCAAAATTTCCAGTACCTCATCATAAGCCTCACGGCAATGTATGACAATGGGCAGATTGGCTTTCAGGGCAAACTCCAGCTGCGCCACGAAAAGATTTTTTTGCAGATTATATATGGAGGATTGTTCACGCTCTTTTTCCCTGGCAATATGGAAAAAATCCAGGCCAATCTCGCCGATGCCCACCAGTTTCTTATAACCGGTAAAATCGTCCAGCCTCTTAATAACGCGCTTCAGCTCTTCATTCTGCTCTTTTTGATCGCGGCTGAAAGTCATGGCTTCATGGGGATGCAGGCCGATCACCGCGTAAATATTATCCTGTCCGGAAGCGATTTCCAGTGTGGATTTGAAATGAATTTCATCGCACCCGATATTTATTATTTTATTCACTCCCACGGCAAAAGCTCTTTTTATTACTTCTTCGCGGTCTTCAGAAAATTCCTCAAAATCCAGATGCGCGTGGGTATCTATTAAATTTAGGGACATATTTTTTTTAATTTCTAATTACTAATATCCAATTTCTAATAAATGTCTAATTTTTTAAATTTTTTATTGCTAGGAACTAGTTACTAGCCACTAGTCACTAGATTACAACATCCACCTTCAGCACATTCGGCACCAGCGGCGTAACGACTTTCGCCAGGGTAATTAAAAGACCGGCGAAGGCGGAATTATCAATGGCGTTATTCAGTTCCGGAGAAATCTGGAAATGGCTGATAACGAATAATATTGTGCCCAGCACCAGCGCGCCTTCAATAAACCCCAGCAAAGCGCCGGCCAAACGGTTGGCTGTGGTGGCAAAAGGAATCAATCTCGCCAGCTGGAAACCCTTATCAAACATATGGACGACGAATCCGATCAAGCGGCTGACTACCAAAAAAATTATTATAAAAGCCATAACGTCAGCCACGCCGGATTTCAAGCCGACAAACTGGAAAAATGGCGATATATCGCGATACAAACTGCCCGCCGCAACGACGCCGACAAATACTCCGATGATCGCGCCCAGCGTGTGTATCAATCCGAAATAAAATCCCGCGCCGACAAAGCCAAAAAACATTATAAGCAGGATAATATCAATGATGGCCATAATTTAATATTTAATGATTCAAATGCGCTTGAATAACGGCTCCCCTTTTTCAATTTTGGCCTGTGCTAAACTGCCGACAATTTTCTCTGCCGTACCAGGCATGAAAGGATTAATTACGCCGGACAGCTCGTAGAGAAAAGCGGCCAGCTGGCTCAAAACAGCATCAAGCTGCGGCTTTTTTGCCGCGTCTTTTGCCAGCACCCACGGTTTTTGCCCGTCAATCAGGTGGTTGGCCTGGTCAATGCTTGCCATAATACTTTTTAAGGCCTTATCAAATTCCAAATCGCCGATTAATTCACCCGGTTCATCAAGCAGAATGGGATTGGCCACTGTCTGGGGAATTTTCCCGTCGCAGTATTTCTCTATCATGTTCAAAACCCGGCTGACCAGATTGCCCAGATTATTGGCTAAATCAGAATTGTATTTTTCTGCGAATAAATCCTCCTTGATATCCCCGTCCTGGCCAAATGGAAATTGCGATAATAAAAGATAACGCGCCGCCTCAGCGCCGAATTTTTCTTTTATCTCATTCGGGTCAATGACATTGCCGACGCTTTTGGACATTTTTTCGCCGTTAATGGTGAAAAAACCGTGAAGGAATATTTTCTTCGGCATCGCCAGCCCGGCAGCCAGCAGCAGCGCCGGCCAGTAGAGGCAGTGGAATTTCAGAATATCCCTGGCCATCAGGTGCACGTCGGCCGGCCACCATTTCTTGAAATCTTTCTCATTGTCGCCGTAACCGATCGCGGATATGTAATTCTGCAATGCTTCCACCCAGACATACGTTTTCTGCTTGGCATCAAACGGCAGCGGGATGCCCCAGCTGACTTTTTCTCGGGAAACGGAAAAATCTTCCAGCTCCTGCTTGAATAATCCCAGTACCTCTTTTTTCCTGCCTGCCGGAGCGATTTTAATCTTGCCTTTTTCAATGATTTTCTTGATTTCAGGCAGGTATTTTTTCAGCTTAAAAAAATAATTCTTCTCTTTGAGCTTTTGCGGAGGCACTTTGTGCAAAGGGCATTTGCCGTCCACCAGCTCTTTTTCCGTCAGAAACTTTTCGCAGCCAACGCAATACAAGCCCTCGTACACCCCCTCATATATATCCCCCTGGTCAAACAGCTTCTGCATCAATTTTTTTACCGATTCCTCGTGGCGCAGATCCGTAGTGCGGATGAAATAATCGTTGGAGATATTTAAATTCTTGAAAGCGGCTTTAAAAAGCTCGCTGTTCTTGTCGGCAAAAGCCTGGGGTTCCATTCCGGCCTTGGCCGCGCTTTCCGCGACTTTGGCGCCATGCTCGTCCGTACCGGTCAAAAAGAAAACGTCATATTCCTTCTGGCGGTAGTAGCGCGCCAAAACATCAGCCGCAATTGTGGTGTACAAATGACCGATGTGTGGTTTATCGTTTACGTAGTAAATAGGGGTTGTAATGTAAAACTTTTTCATTGTGAAAAAAAGATAGATAATGGCACTTCTCGCCCCGTACCTGACGCGAAGCGGCATGGTTCGGGGTCGTTTACATAATAGATAGGGGTAGTGATGTAGAACTTCTTTGACATAATCGATTACGTTTTATAAAAGCACTTCTAGCCCTGTACTTAACGACTCTGAGCGAAGCCGAAGAGGAGTTATAGTACAGGATCGTTACGCCGAAGGCGGAACTGGTGCAGGGTAGAATCTTTTTGCCATATTGACTTAATTATATCGTAAATATTGAATTAATTCAATAAAAAAGGACGCTGACTCTCGTGAACCAGCGCCTTGATCAGCATCATAAGATACTGATTTAACTAGCGAATTATACTTAGCCAGATTAGACCGCCATAACAGGCAATCAAACCAGCTACCGCTGAGAACGATTTCCAGGGATTTCGCGCAAAAGCCCCGGAGAAAACGGCCAGGGATAACCCGCCGCCCGCAACGACTTCAAGAAACATTTCCATACTTCCCTAATTTCCTATAACGGTTAGCAGTTTATATATCTCGTCCTGCCGGTCAGCACTGGTTTTTGCGACCATGACATCACAGGTACCACAGCAGCTTCTCCAGCAATCAGGCTGACAATGCGCCCCGCAAGCCAAACAGATTTCCCAAGGCATCATTCCTACAACTGGCATATTTCCTCCTGAAATGAAGGTGCGTCTGATTCCCCTAGGGGAAAACGATCGCTTTTATTGTACCCAGATCGCGATCAACAGTAAAATCAGGACCTGGCAGCAACTGCGGCCAAAGCACGTTGACCCGGAGCGTACTGCCGACACACGGCATTTGTTGCAGCTTGCCGAATCTCGTATGCACATTCTCCTGCCGCCAGTAGAACATCAGGCCAGAGTGGTAGCGAAACTCGAAAACTCCAAGATCAGTCTGGATAAACACCCACATGCCGGGAGCCACCATTTGCAGATCAATCTTATCGCCTGGCGTGTCCAAAATCATGTTGGCAGGATACATTCCCGAACGCAAATGATCGCCGACAGGACGTTCATCGCTTTTCAGACCAAACATGGTAACGCCCGCCACCAGATGCACATGATAGTGCCCTGGCACCGACTGTCCGCCATCCGGACCTTCGTTGATAACTATCCTGTAACCATTAAGCTGGTCTCCGGGATAGTTAACTCCATCCGCCCAGTAACCTTCCCGGCGCATTTCATTGTACGCCTCAATTAAAGAAATAATGATTCGCCCGCACAAACCTGGCTTAGCCTGTTCAATGGTCGCCACATGCTCATCCGGTACGCCCAGGATATGCACAGGCGCGTCCCTTTTGAGAGCGTAGCAAATCACCAATTCCGGCGTTCTGGTGACAATCAGATTTTCACTGACTGAACCTCCAAAAACATCACATAATACGCAACTCATGTTTCCTCCGCTTTATATTCAAAATGATCATTCAATATTTAACAGATATTACAACTTACAACAAACTTATTTTAATGTCAATGCAAAAAACCCAACCAGCGTTGTGCCAGGTAAATTACATTACTTCCCACTTCACCTCATCCGGAAACAGCAGCTGGAAAGGATACCCCCGATAGTTGCGCTCGATCTTCCCGCCATCAAGCTGTTTGAGGAAATCAATCATCTTATCAGTTTCCTCTTTCGGTTCTGGATTATTATTGCCCTTATATTCTATTTCCACAAAATCGCCCAGGTTTTTTATCTTATCAATCGCCACTTCCCAATCCTGGTATTGCCAGGCCTGCCGGGTTTTATCGACAGCCACCAGCTTTCTGAACTTTAATGCCTGGAATATCTCACGCATTGCCTCAATATTTTCCACCGGCGTTTCATGCTCATCGCAATATTCGCTCCGGCCGTCCGCGCTGAAGTGCCAGTTCTTATAATTAATAGAATGCTCCCCCTCGGCATCACGCAGTCGCAGCCATTCAGCAATCGGCCGTACGACAGTAAAGTCCCTGTCTGCCGGTGTGTAATATTTGTCCACCTGCCGCGTCTGGTATTTAAGTTTTCCTTTATTTTTTAATATACCCAAAAGCGGCTGGATGTTCTCTATTTTTACCTGGATTTCTATTTCTCGTGGCATATAAAAAATTTATATTTTAATTTTAGCCTAGTTAATAAGTTATAACAAGCAGTTTATATTTTGGTAATTAATGTATCGATATGGCTTCATCTGGTATTTCTTTGGCAAATTTGCTTTAATCTGTCATCCTGACCCTGAGCAAAGCGAAGGGGAAGGATCTCCTCAGCCTATGGCTGAGGGGACTCTTCGCTCCGCTCAGAGTGACGGTGGGGCCGGAGTGGCTTTAGTAAAGGTCATTGCTTAAATCACGCCAGGTAGGATTAGCCTGCCTAATCAGCTCTCTTTTTTTCTTGCGTAACCACCCCTTTATCTGCTTTTCTCGTTGTATTGCTTCAAAAACATCATTAAATTCTTCGCAATATACCATTTTGTGCAAGTTATAGCGGCTAGTAAAGCCCTTTACTAGCTTTTCTTTATGCTCAAATACTCGACGGTTGATATTACCAGTAACACCAGTATATAGTACCCGGTTAAATTTATTCGTCATTATATACACATAATATGTTCTCATACAGAAAATCCCCAAGAATTAATTGGGGAAGGTTGGTATGTTAAATTTATTCCTTAACCCATCATCTGTCAATCATCAGGCAGCAGGCGGTTTTAAGGGTGGGGGCATTGTTGTTTGTTTATGTATTAATATGGCAAATTAAAGCGTGTGATTGAGCTATGTTTTATTTATAAAAATTGAGGATGAGTTTTGAAACTTCTTCAAGGTAATGAAGTTATGTCGTGAAATATTATATTATCATAATTCTTTCTTTTGACCAATCATCAAGAGTAATTTTTTTAAAATTTCCAAGTGAAAGTTTTTGAGCTTTATTTAATAGATCATACACTTCATGAGTCAAAATATGAACACCTACTGCTATTGTTGCTCCATATCTTGTGGCCGGGTCTTCTAAGAATATTCTACGATTTTTAAAATCTTGGTAGTAGCTATATATTTCCGTCTCGGATAATTTTAAAGATTTCAATTCCTGAATTATTCTTTTAATGAACCCATCCGTTGCCAAAAAAATTTTAAATGGACCCTCCGTTTTTGTAAGTGTTGAGTTATGTTCCATTGCATCTTTCATACTTATATAAAAACCTAACAAAACCATCACTTCTCTTTCTGACATTCCGTGAATCGCTAAAATGATTTGGTATGCCAATTCTTCTGATATTGCATTATTATGTTGTTCGCAATATAGAATTGCCAGCGCTGATTTTACTGTATCAGAGGAATTTAGTAAAACTTTATCAATATAATCACATAAAAAATCTTGTGCAAACTTTGATTTGATATATTGCTTTAATTTACCCTCAGTATCTTCAGGTTTTTTTATAAGAAGATTTTCTAGTTTATGCAAAAAAAATATGAATCTTTTTTGTCGTACTAATTTATAACCTGATGCGATATATTCTATCCACGGCACTTTTTCCGCAAT
Source organism: Patescibacteria group bacterium (assembly GCA_041660605.1). Taxonomy (GTDB): domain Bacteria; phylum Patescibacteriota; class Patescibacteriia; order UBA10025; family JAHIVO01; genus JBAZWB01. The sequence continues at coordinate 387,996 of JBAZWB010000001.1, read as the reverse complement.
TTCTTCTATATCTTCTTTTGAAATATCTAAATTTTGAATCATTTGTGTTGTTTTTTTCATAAATATATTAATTAATTATAGTTCTCCCATATATGTTATATTAATTCACTTTTACTTAATAAACCACTGCCCCCTTAAGACTTGAAGGATTATTGGAAATTAATTCGACGTTTTATAAAATTATCCCACTGCTTAACAGCCTCATTGGCTACCTTAAAAGCATCATACTTTTTACCGTCAATTTCAATATCGTATCTTACGGACAAGACAGGGGTTCCCCTGCCCAACTCCAATGAAAAATGGCTTGATCCAATCTTTGCACCATTAGATTTATTTAATTGTAAATGTTTAACGCCATTACAAATATCTCCGCAGATATTTAAATACTTATTATTGTGTACAAATTTTTCAATATCGTCTTTATTTATTTTAACTACCGGATCATTTATTATCCAATCTTTTAAATGATAACAATTAATAAAAAAACTATATACCTCATCTTGATAAAAATCTGAATTCTTTTGATGAATTTGCCCATGATTGATTTTTATAAATCGCCAATACCAACGCATGGTTCTTTCATATTGCTCAAGATATTTTGGATTTCTCATAATTTAAGCCTACACCCGCACCACTTCCAAAACAAGGCTAATATGTACATTATTATATCCACAACCTGTGCACAATAAAAAAATACCACTTATTGAAAACATGTGGTTTTTGTTACCCAATTCTAAAAATCAAATTACGCTTAATATACGTCTATTCACCCTTTTGGCCATCTAAATTTCAAGTCCTCTAGTACGCCTTATTTGGCGAATGTCCAATCATTACGCCTTGACAAAAAAGTAAACATGCTGTATTCTTTTTTGAAAACCAACATCGCAAAAAACACGGAGGAAGAACCATGATGATGAATCGCCGGACGTGGCGGCTATACAGGCAGATGAAAGAAGCCGGGTTGCCTCGGCCTACATTTCCTGAAGTTCCCGGGTATGACGACAACGAATGGTGGCGCTTCTGGAATCACTGCATCTGCCGCGACTAAATTTCTGCTTTAGGGCAGGGCCTATCTCAATGAGATAGGTTTTTTTATTACACCGAAAACTGCGAGAAACTATTTCATTTAATCAGGCAATCATCCGGGTGGTCGCGGCACGCGTATTATTCACTTATTGCGCGGGTGTGGCGGTTTTAATAACCGGCTGAACATTGGCGGCGGGCTGGATATTTTGCATCGTCTTGTAAATGTAAATATACGCCAGCCAGACCACCGGCATAGCCACGAAAATACCGACACCGAGACAGATCACTCCGAGCAGCAATACGCCGATGACTGTCAGGGCAAAAACAAACAACTCCATTTTTATGCCCTTGGTCATTTCCGAACTTCGTTCCATGGCTTCGCCAATGCCCAGATTTTTATCAATAATCAAAGGGATAGTGAATATGAAGCGTAAGCCGAGGTAAATACCGGGAACAATCAGGAAAATAAAACCGACTAAGACAATAAAGCCGACGAGGATGTTTGCCCCGAGCACGCGCCAGAAATCTTTTACCTGGGTAAAGACATCAGTAATCTCGCGCTTGGTGCCGCCGTAGTAATCCAGCACGATGGTGGTGAAACCGCAGGCCATCCAGGCGCCGAGAAAAAGGCCGAGGACGTTAAAATAGGTCCGGTGCTCTTTCGGTCCGCTACCAATGCTTTCAATGACTATGACGATGACGGCCAGTCCCACAAAATACCAAAAATTTTTCTTTACCTCGCTCCAGCCATAAGCGATCGCTTTGCCGACGTCAACTTGTTTTGTTTCCATATAATTTTTTAGTTAATAATTACTGAGAATAATATTTACTTCCCCTCCACCAGCACCACAAACTCTCCCCTGCTTTCCCCTTCCGCCAGTTGCTTCAAAATCTCCTGCGCCGAACCGCGATAGATAGTCTCAAACTTCTTGGTCAGCTCGCGACCCACCACCACCCGCCGTTCGTTTGGCAAGGATTCTGCCAAGGCAGTCAGAGTTTTAATTATCCGATGCGGCGACTCATAAAAAATAACCGTTTGCTCTGAATCAGCAATAAGCTTGAACAACGTCTGTCTCCCCTTCTTGTGCGGCAAAAAACCGAGGAAAGTAAATTTATCGGTCGGCAATCCGGCCACGGATATTAAAGCGGTCAAAGCAGAAACGCCGGGTATTGGCACTATTTTTACCTCATTGCCAAGAGATTTAAAAACTTCCTGGACCAAAACGCCGCCAGGATCTGATAAGGCCGGCGTGCCCGCGTCAGACACCATAGCGAGATTCTTACCATTTTTTAAGAGAGAAATAATGTAATCAATTTTTTGTATCTGCGAATGCTGATGATAGCTAATTAGGGTTTTTTTAATCTCAAAATGGTTGAGCATCTGCAGAGTATGCCTGGTGTCTTCGCAAATTATAAAATCCGCCTCTTTCAAGGCTCTCAAGGCTCGGAGGGTAATATCCTCCAGATTGCCGATGGGCGTTGCGACTACATATAGAGTGCCCATAAATTATTCGGGTAATGTTTCTTCGTCTTTTTTCGCAGCGAAGAAATCTTCCATAAAAGATTTAAATATCAAAGCCATAGGTACTGCCAGCAATAAACCGGCAATCCCCGCCATCTTAGCGCCGATCAGCATGACGATTATCACTACCAACGGATTCAGGCCGACTGCCTTCTCCATCACCTTCGGAACTATCAGATGATTCTCCAATTGCTGGATGACGATATACCAGATGATGACCAATAATCCTTTCAGGAAGCTGCCAGTGGTAATGGCGATGAACACCGCCGGAATGGCGCCCAAGAACGGTCCCAGATAAGGTATAAATTCCGTCAGTCCCGCCCACAGCCCGAGTACCAGGGAAAACTTCACGCCGATGATGGTCAGGCCGATATAGGATAAAACGCCTATTAACAGGCATAATATCAGTTGGCCTCGCAGCCATAAGCGCAGATTGTCCTGCATGCGGTTCATCAGCTGAAAAACATAAGGCTGATATTTATTTGGCGTGATCGAGCGCATGAATTTTTTCAGGGCATTCTCTTCCAGCAGCATGTAAAAGGTTATAACTACCACGCCTAACAAAGTAAAAAATCCGCCGAAAATACTGGAAACTGCGCTAAAAATTCCGGCTGTGGTTTTAGCAATATCTGACTGCAGGGAGGACAGGGTTTTTTGCACGCCATCCAATATATTCTGCTGCAGAGAAAAATCCTGGAAACGGCTGAAGTCGCTGACTACGCGATTATAGTATTCGGGAAAATTACTGGCGATGTCTGTAACTTGAGTCGCTAAAGGCGGGATCAGCAGAACTAGAATAATTATAAAAGAACCGAAAAATGCCAGATAGATGAATACGGTCGCCAGAATGCGCGGCACTTTCCTCCTTTGCAAAGCGTTCACCCAGGGATTGAGGGCGGTGGCCAGGACTATGGAAACCAGTAGAATTATTAGCACATCCCGCAAAAAATATAAAAGCGCCAAAACTATCAGGATGACAATTACCTTGACAATGGTCAGCGTAGAAATATTAATAGTTACGTTTTTATTGTTTTCCAGCATAATAAAAGTGTTTTTATTATACAATAACAGCTAGAACTTTAAAATAGCGGAAAATTCATCCTTATTCCGGAACGGGCCGATCAATGACAGGTTAATTCTCGCCGGTTTGATTATTTCATTGGTTACTTTTTTGATGCTGGCAATGCTGACCTGGTCGATTTTCTTCATTTGCTGTTCTACGCTGATAATTTTATGGCGCATCAATTCCTGTTTTGACAGCCAGGAGGCGACATTTTCCGAAGATTCCAGGTCCAAAATCAGCTTGCCTTTCAGGAAATCCTTGGCTTTCTTCAGTTCTCCGGCAGTTACGCCGCTGGTTTTCACCTTGACCAGCTCTTTTATGATTTCCCTGATGGCTTCTTTGATCCGGCTCTTATCCAGGCCGGCCTGGACCATTAGGTTGCCCGTGTCTTCATAAACATTAACGCCGCAACGGATAAAATAGCACAGCCCTTTTTTCTCCCGGATGGAAGTGAAAAGCCGCGAACTCATGTTGCCGCCCAGGATCACGCTCAAAAGGTATAAAGAATACAGCTTATCATTGAAATAAGAATACGCCGGAAAACCGAGCGCCAGCTGAGCCTGTTCCGTGTCCTTGTATTTAACCGTGGACTGGGGCTGGCTTTGTTTAATTTTAATGTTCTTAAACTGGCCTGATTTTTTTGCCGGCGCCGCTACGCCGAAATATCGGGCGACCTGATTCCTGATGTTATTATCCAGGCGGCCGGCTACTGCCACCAAGATATTCTTCGGCTGATAATGGGATTTGTAATAATCAAAAAGCTGCTCCCGTGTCACTTTCCTGATGGTCTCTTTGGTGCCGGCGATGTTCCAGCCAAGCGGATGGTCTCCGTATACTGTCTGTTCAAAAAGATCCTCCATGAACATCATGGGGTTGTCTTCGTACATGTTGATTTCCTCAATAATCACCCCTCTTTCCCGTTCAATTTCTTTTTGCTCAAACCGGGAATTATAGATAATATCGGAAATGATATCCAGAGCCAGCTGGATCTTTTCATAATTCGCCTTGATGTAATATCCCGTATGGTCCTTGGAAGTAAAAGCGTTGTATTCCGCGCCAACGCCGTCCAGCTCTTTGGAGATATCCAGCGCGGTCAGGCGTTTGTTCGTGCCTTTGAACATCAGGTGCTCCACAAAATGCGACGCCCCGTTGATTTCCCGGCTTTCATACCGCGAACCGATTTTTACCAGCACCAAAACCGTCACTGCTTTTGTCTCATGCAGAGGGGCTAAAATTACGCGCAAACCGTTTTTTAATTTATATTTCTTGAACATGCTATTTGACAATTTATCATTTTTGATTTTAAATAGGCTTAAATACCTATTTAACATGCTGGACGTTCATTACAGGAGGTTAGAATGTCGTATAGTAATCAGCCTGATTACAAAAAAACTTGGTTAATCCTGCTGGGGATCGTGGTTCTGATTCTATTTGCGCTTGCGGGACTTCAATTAGCCTCTGATGGCGGCGCTTTCCCGTCAATCAAATGGCCTAACTAGGCAATCTTATAAGCTTGAGCTGTATAGGTCTCCGGACTTTTGTTCGGAGACTTTTTTTATTTAATATACTTTAAGGCTGGGCATTCTTTAAAAGGTCGGGTCCGTCTCAAATCCGCGATTAATCCGCCCATTGCGGAGTAATCGTAGTAAAAATGAAATCAATCCGCCTATTATAAAAAATTTAAAAGAAAAAGGAGCGAGGAGGAATGGTTGCCCATAGGCAACCGCGTTGTACTGTTTGAGCGAACGCAGCGAAGTTACGCCGCAGGCGGACGAAGCGAGGAGCGAGTTTACAACGCGGAATGACGACAAGCCCTTTTTCGATAATTTTTTATACAGGCGGCAACTCTTTTGCTTCTTTTCTGTTTGTACAGAAAAGAAAAAATAACAAATTATAAATGTTCTAACAAATAAACCGCCAATTTATCAATTTCAATCCTCTCCTGCTTCATCGTATCCCTGTCGCGCCCGCTTATTTAAATTATTTCCTGAGATTCTTTTTAACCGAAGTTCCCATTACTTTCACCGATTGATGCTTGCCATCATCCTTGGTTTCCCGAAAGTGGGCAATTTCTTCAGTTCCAAAAATAGAAACAAACTCTCCTCCGTACTGCGGCGCTCCCTCTTGCGCCAGGTATTTTGCCATGCCTGCCTGAGCTTCAAACATTGCCTTATCCGATGCTGTTTGCTCGTCTGGCGATTCCCCTTTTCCAACTACAATCAATTTATCGCCCTGAAGAAAAATCTTCCCGACATTTGCCTGCGCCCACTCCTCGGTAAAATTAAAATTCTGGGACAACGTATCGGGATGTATCATATTTATTTCCTTTTGCACTTTCTCGTCAATCGCATCCATCTCAAACATCAGTGAATCATATAGCTTATAGATTCCCATTAATTCTGTATCATTTGGATCAATCGGATAGTCTTTACTATCTGGTAATCTGTACATTTCTGGCCAGAGTGAATCAATTTGAGATTTTACCGAATCTGCACTCTTATCCTGGAGTATGCCTTCTTTTAAAAGTGCAAATGACTGTCTTAAGTTCTGTTCCACAATAGATCTTGAGAGACCCTTGTTAAGCGCATTATCCATATAGTGTAAAACCTGATCCTCAAGATTCATCCGGCTTGCCTCTCGTTGTTCTTGTTTTGACGTATCCGCTTGCCCTTTAGCACCTTCAGCGCTGGCTGCTGATGATAAAACTCCTGCGGCTGCAGCCGCCACTACAACATTCCTGATTCCTCTGACAATCCTGCCTGGTTTTTTATCTTTTTTCTCTGCAGCGGAATCCGATGCTGAAAAACCACCGGCTTCAGGTGATGATTTGTAGCCGCGTTCGTTCATTAATTATGGATTGACTTTTCAATTGATTGCTAAGGTATGGAATTATTTCCTTAATCTCCACCCTCTCCTGCTTCATCGTATCCCTGTCGCGCACAGTGACTTTTTTGTCCTCCAGTGATTCGAAATCCACCGTCACGCAATATGGCGTGCCAATCTCGTCCTGGCGGCGATAGCGCCGGCCGATGGAGGAAATCTCGTCATAAGCGGTCATCCAGTGTTTCTGCAGATCATGATAAACATCTTTGGCCAACCCGGATAGCTTTTCCTTTTTTGACAATGGCAAAACCGCCACTTTGAAAGGCGCCAGGTCCTTGTGCAGGCGCAAGACTATTTCCGATTCCTTGTTGCTCTCGGTAGTAGTGGTCCGGCCGCCTTTCACTTCATCGTACGCATCCAGTAAAAAAGCCAAAGCTGCCCGGTCAACGCCGGCCGAGGGCTCAATGACATAAGGGATAAATTCTTTATTGGTTGCCTCGTCCCGGTATTTGAAGCCGTGGGCTTTCAGGTCGTAATCCGTGCGGTTGGCAATGCCCATCAGTTCCGCCCAGCCTTCATTGCCGCCTTTGGCGGAGAACGGAAATTTATATTCTATATCCGTGGTGGCTTTGGAATAATGCGCCAGTTCCTCCTTTGGCTGCTCAAACAGGCGCAGGTTCTCTTTTTTAATGCCTAAATCAATGAACCAGCGGTGGCTGGCGGCCACCCATTTTACAAACCACCCCTCATCTTCCTTAGGTGCCACAAAATATTCCAGTTCCATCTGTTCAAATTCACGCGAACGAAAAATAAAATTGCCTGGCGTAATCTCGTTGCGGAAGGCTTTGCCGATCTGCGCGATGCCGAATGGAATCTTCAGGCGCATTGATTGCCGGATCAGATCAAAATTTATAAAAATATTCTGGGCGGTTTCCGGGCGCAGATACGCCGTGGACGAGGAACTCTCCGCCGGCCCGACAAAAGTCCTGAACATGGTATTGAACTGTTTGGCTTCGGTAAATTCGCCTCCGCAGCTCGGGCATTTATCCTTATCGGATAAATCGTCGTACTTGAAGCGCAAATGGCATTTTTTGCATTCCACCAGCGTGTCGGCAAAGCTTTTCACGTGCCCACTTTTTTCCCAGACTTTCGGATTGGTCACAATCGCTGAATCTAACCCGACTACGTCATCGCGCTGCTGGACGAATTTTTTCCACCACAATTTCTTGATATTATTTTTCAATTCAACGCCCAGCGGCCCGAAATCCCAGAAGCCCTGCAAACCGCCGTACTGCTCGCCGGACTGAAAAATAAAACCGCGCCTTTTGCACAGCGAAATTAGTTTTTCCATTTTAGTGTTTTCTGCCATAAACTTAGGTTAATTATAACCATTTACCGGCGTTCTGGCAATAAAAAAACACCCCTGCCTGATCCGAAGACCAAGCAGAGGGTTATAGATTCTACACGAAATGAACGAGACAATACCATAGCACAGGAATGCCTATTAGAGCGAAGATGTACATCACAATCATCACCCATCCACGCCACACTGACGGCGGCGTCAAAGACATGAAGTCTTTAACCTGTTTGCACCACTCCTTGGTTGCTGCAAGACCGTCGTTAGAGTCGATAGGTATCTGGAGAACCAGGCTACCGCTATCAATCACATACTCGGGACTCAACCCTAATACAGGTAAGGGTTTATAATCTGATGCTTTCAGCAATTCACCGAAATTGATCAGATGAGCATCAATCTTTCCGATTACTTGAGAGCCGGCTGCATAAAAATCAAAACGGTACATTAGATCTTCTTGACGACTATCGTATTTCCGTTGCGGTCTCAGGATAATAGCTCCTACCAGAACTGTAAACATGGACAAAAGTCCAGGGCATATAAGCGTAACCGCATCTAGTATCTGATACCGTGTCAGATTTAGACCGAGATTACTCAGGATATTCTGCAATTTTTCAATGCCATGCGCTTGAGGATCAATATAACCCAACACAAAAGCGTATTGAGATATAGGAACAACAAGCACTATTAAGCTTCCGATAAGAAAACAAATATTCCACGGAAAATTGAGCCCCATAAGCTTATTCCTAAGCTCCACAGTTTTTTCGACTTGTGAATACATGTGTTCTCCCTTCTCCTGCGCCTTCCCATATATAATAGGTTGACCGGAGTTGAGTTTGAGTTGTTGACGGTTGACAGATCTAGAGACCAGCGCTAACTGCCTGGTTCACGCGAAGAGCAAGACCAGCCAGTCGTTCTTCACCAATCTCTACACGGAATTTGCGGTGTCCCTGGAAGAGTGTGATGATTTCAGCAATAATTCTCGGATCGTCGTCGGTGAAAAGAGAAGCAGGTTTCGAAGCCGGCTGAGAGGCGTGATACAGAAGCATCTGGACCACAAACTGAAATATTTGCTGATCCGAAACGCTGCTTATCGCCAACTGCGCCACCTCAAACAGATTGTTTTCTGTCAGAGGAAATATCGCGTATATGCGACATCCACAGATCCAAATCCCATGGTTAGAGGGAAATTGATGATTTTTATCCAGGTCGACGATTTTTACCGGCCGGATTCGATTTTCCGGGACTCCAGAAACGCATGCCTTCCAGTGCTTCCACCAACTACCGGCTTCTTCCCAATGAACATCAATCTGCATATGCACAATGGGAGGATTAGGTTGGCCCATGCCCAAACTGATGAGTTTTTCTCCATCATTATCATGGTAATGCCTATGGTTTTCTTTCCAATCAAAGTAAACTGAGGTAAGACCTTGGTATTGATCTCCTGACACCTGAACAGGAACAACACCGAGTTGTTCATCAAAGACCCCATATTCGGGATTTAAGATACGAGCAAAAACTGAATTCGACATATGGTTTCTCCATACGTTTCATGTTCCATCCCCTTGCCCTGCGCCTTCCCTACACCTTGTAGAGTTGACCGGGTTTGAGTGAACATGGCTGTCTATGACTTGCATTGGCAGCCCCATGAAAACCGCAGATTTCCAAGGGTCTGCCAGTGAAGTGTTTATTAAAGTCCGGATCAAAATAACAGGCTATACTAACATATAAATTTTAATTTGTCAATACTTCCGCGGTTCGGACTGGATTATGAATCCAATCTAAGTCTAAATAAGTCTTAATAAAAAATGCGCATCCCCTCTCGAAAATGCGCATTAAGCTTAAATCCTTCATAATTCATATTAAAGCAAGCTGGCCGCCTGCTTTAGCCAATCCTTGGCTGCCCGAACAGAGGCTACAGTGTGATCGCAAAGTTGGTGTTCCGCAGAATTAATCAGCGGCCAAACTTTTTTAACCACCGGCTGGCGGAAGCTTAAGTCGTCAATTTGACTCAACCGTCCAGTGAATCCTACCAACTCATCAGCCAGATCACTTGCCTGTTTTACGTTTATCTCTTTCGGCTTGCCAAAGAGCATGAAAGTAATCTTGAGAATGACTTCTTCAATATCGGTTCGCAGCTGCCGCAAAGCCAGTGAACTCCAGCTGCTGCGCAGCAAAACCAATGCTGGATGCCATTCACCCCGTTCCAATAAGATACGAGCATTAGCAAACTCTCTTCCGATGTAGTAAGCTGTCCAGCTGAATGGCAATATGTCATAAAGCGCGATCCGGCGAAGATACAAAGTCAGATGAGAATACAGCTCCTCGCACTTCTTTCTGTCTGAACGCTGATCTTTCTGCAATTCATCTTCCCTAAGCAATAAAGTGAGAAATTCGTAAATCCCGTTCAAGTAGAGTTCCATTTCCTCAATCACCGCCTTAAGAGTCTGCCGTCTCGCCAAAATCTTTGGCTCTATGCAGCGGATGTCGACTATCCGGTGCGCCAACTCATCGTCGGCAGTCACGGTTACCGCCCGGTACGCCCCGAGATTAACCCGCTTCAGACTGTCAAAAGCAGTACCTAGCCTGATGGAATGCTTGAGTGCCTGGCATTTCAGCTTATCGTGAGGCTGCTCACCGACCTGCCTGATGATAAATCCAGATCTCTCCTGCAAAGTCAGCATCAGCTCTTTTACATTACCCTTACGCAGACCGATTGCCACCATATTCAGATCCATCAACGCCTGCCGTGCTGCAGCCAAACGACCTTTCTCACCTTGCTGGAAAGTAATGCCATAATTTTCATCCAGAATATGGTAGGTATAGCGAACGGCCTCATAGACGCTTTCGAACATCTGATAAATGAGCCATTTCTGGTCCCAATAGTCATCGCTATACTCGCCGCTCTGCCGAGCAATATGCGCCAGCATGCTTTCCCAGAATGGGATGAGAATTTTACCGCGATGCGGTCCGTCAGTCACGACTCTGATATCGCCGCCGAATAACCCGCCGCGGCTACGTACTTTCTTTATCTCCCCGCCAACTGAAATCTGCGACCAGCGTGGAATGCCTCCGCCAATACAAAAACTCTGCTCTTGCATCTATTACCTCCGGTTATTTTAATATGCTATTTTATCATTACAAAATTACTCTCACCCGCTGTTTTTGTCAATACATCCATGTGCAGGCTGGATTCATAATCCAATCTCTACGTTATATTGACATTCCCGATAAAAAGACTATAATATATACATTAATACCACTCTATGACTAAAAAATTCTGGAAAGTTATCGGACTATTGAGCGTTATGATTTTTAACGTCGGCTTATTTATGGCTGAACCGGCCAGAGCAGTAACTTTTGACGCCAACGGCGATATTATCAACGCCACCAACCTGCCGAATCCAAAAGGCGGACCGCCGGAAGTAGTCATCAGGGTCATACAGTGGGCACTCGGCTTTCTCGGCCTGGTAGCCGTTATAATGGTACTCTGGGGCGGTGTCACCTGGATGACTTCCGCTGGCAATGAGGAAAGGGTGAAAAAAGCCAAGGAAGTTTTAAAAACAGCGGTCATCGGATTAATCATCATTATGCTGTCCTGGGCAATGGTGACCTTTGTTTTTGCCAGAATTGACGCGGTAACCTAAACAAGCGCCAACGCTGAAAAATGGCGGGAGATTATTAAATTGATCTCTCTTTTTTATTTATAGCGGCTGAGCGCGCCTGACGCTGATACGGCCGCCGGGCTCAAGGACCGCTACATCGCGGCGTCCCAGTTTTCCCTGCAGTAAATAGCTGGCCAAAGCGTTATCTACCCTATCCTGTATCGCCCGGCGCAATGGACGTGCTCCAAAAATCGGGTCAAAGCCCTGCTGTGCCAATTCTACCATTGCTTCTTTTGTCGCATCAAGCTGAATACCTTTCAGGGCAAGGCGGCTGGCTACCTGTTTGAGCATTAGTCCGACTATCTGGATAATATGCTCCATGCTCAGCGGACGGAAGACTACGATATGGTCAAAACGATTCAGAAATTCCGGCCGGAAGTAAGGCTGCAGAGCCTGATTAATCAGCTCTTCTTTAATTTTTTCCAAAGGCGTATTCTCCTGAATCCTCTGCTGGATCAGGCTGGTGCCGGCATTGGACGTGGCGATTAAAATAACGTTTGTAAAATCAATGGTCCGCCCGAGAGTATCAGTCAGCCGGCCGTCATCCATCACCTGCAGAAAGATATTTAACAGGTCCGGATGCGCTTTTTCGATTTCATCCAGCAGCAGCAGGGCAAAAGGCTTGGTTCTGATGGCTTCCGTCAGGTAGCCGCCGCTGGTTGCTCCGGCATATCCAGGAGGCGCTCCGATCAGGCGGTTGATGGAAGATTTATCCTGATACTCCGACATATCCAGCCGGATCATGTCGTCTTCCGAACCGAAATAAACTTCGGCTACAGTCTTGGCCAGCTCTGTCTTGCCTACGCCGGTCGGGCCCAGGAAAAGCAAATTGACTATCGGCCGGCGGACATCGCGCAATTCCGCTCTGGCCCGACGCAAAGCGGTGGAAACAGCCCGCACCGCCTCTTCCTGGTTGACCATGCGTTTATGGATAATTTCTTCTAAATCCAAAAGTCTTTCTGATTCTTTTTGCGTGACTTTGGTGACCGGCACGTTGGTCTTACTGGAAATGACTTCGGCCACGTCCTCGCCGCTGACAATGGCGTCCTTGCCTTTTTTCTTGCGCACATAGACGCCCACTTCTTCCAGTATGGAAATGGCTTTTTCCGGCAGATAACGCTCATGGATATAGCGCTCTGACAATTTTACGGTTTTTTCAATCGATTCATAAGAAAAATAAATCTGATTCTTCACTTCTATTCCGCCCGCTTTGCCTTCCAATATCTGTATAGCGCCGTTGGTATCAGGCTCCTCTACATTTACTTTTTGAAATACGGACATCAATGCATTACTGCCCTCAATATAGCGCCGGTAATCAAGCGGCGTAGTGGAAGCGACGCAATAGAATAAATGTTTCTGCAGGGCATTAGCCAGTATTTCCGCGATATCCATTTTTTCCGAACCGCCGGTGGAAGTGCCCACCATATTCTGTATATTATCAATGTAAACGACAATGTTTCCTGAGCGGACTATCTCATTTATTATTTGCAATATGACGCCTTCCAGCTCACCCTGATGGCTGGCGGCGCCAACCAGGGAGGCGACAGAGAGGCTGACTAGCCTCTTGTCCTGCAAAATTTCCGGCACTTCTTCTGAAGCCATCAGTTCGGCAATGCCCTCGATGATGCTGGTCTTGCCCACGCCGGGAAATCCGGAAAAAATTACATTTTTCCCGCCCTGTAAAACCCGCAGCGCCTCTTCCAGCTCCCGGTCTCTGCCAATGCACGGCGCCAGCACACCCTGTCTGGCCAGCTGCGTCATATCGTGACTGAAACGATCCAGCAAGGGAGTGGCCTGAGCAGTCATTGATTTGTTCATCGGGCCCTTGGATTTATATATGGCCTTGCTGCGCCAATTATGCCATTTTACCGACAGGCGATGCTGGATATTCAGCCATTCAACCACGTTAACCAGTTGTTCCAGCTCAATTTCTAAATCATAAAAAATATCCCGGCTGTCATCATCTACGAAGATTATTGCCACCAGCAATTGGGGGATATCCACCCGCTGGCGCCTGGCATAAAATGCCTCAGCATATGCGCGCAGCAGAACTTTCTTGAAATCGGAGGAAATCAGACTATCGCCTTTTTCCCGCGCAGGCAGTTTCGACAGATTGCGCGTAATCTTCGCTACCAGCTCCTTAACGTCTATGCCCAGGCGGAAAAGCACCACCCTGGTCTGCTCGTTGTTCAGCAGGGCCGCTAAAAGATGGATAGGCTTAGTCTCGGCATGTTTCATTTTTCCCGACATCTGCCAGGCCTGCTCTACGGCGCGTTTGGCATCAAGAGTAAGCGTGTAGGAAATCTCCGACATTTTTTTCTTATCCATGGCCAGGGCTTTTTCAAAAAGCGATTCCGGACTCTCTTCAGTCAATAAAACGTCGAAGCTTTTTGGTTTGACTGATTTTTCCAGCACAGATTCGCGCTGCATCCGGTAGTACGCGTATAAATCAGTCAGTAAAGTCACTGAAAATATTCCCAGTAATTGGCTTCTTTGAAAAATAAACTTCCAGGCCAAAGCGCCGTCCTGCGTCGCTTTAATGATGGTCACGAAAAGCGCGGCCAGGCCAATTAATCCAAAAAATATTAAAAAACCATTTATTATGCCTTTAACGAGCCTTTCCAGTTCCTCCTCGAAAATATGCAGCGAGTCAATTTTTTTGCCCCAATACAAAATATCCCCATCCAGCCAGGCCAGCGAACCATATTCGCGGCAGCGGCGGCATGCTTCATTTTGCACTCGTCCGCTTCCATGGCAGAGAGGGCATTCCAGGAAAATAAAGTTTTTTCCGGTTTGTTTCGGCATATCAGCTAGCTAATCTTTAAAAAAGGCAGATCAAACAATTGAAAAAGCAAATAATATATTACCGCCAATGGCAGGATGATCCACATTATAAAAATTAAAAGCAAAACGATAAACCATAAAACAGTGGACAATAATTTCCAGAACAAAACGACCATTCTCATGAAAAAACTGATGATCCGCCCTTCCCTGGTATAATCGCCGTACATGGGTCTAAACATATTTTTCATCCAGATACCCAAAGCCACGCGGCGGTATAAATGGAAGCGCGCGCTGTTAAGACAATAGTTAGCCATTCTGGCCAGGCCTTTGGTGTACCACCAGATGGGAAAATAAATAATATCCCATAGAATCTCGAAAGCTATGTACTTTAAAGTGGCCAGTAAAATGTTATCTGACATAATTTTTGATTTTCGTACTCAACTGGTTTAATTTTAACACATTTTTTGCATTTTGTAAAGTCTTCAAAATAATGATAAAATGAACTTATTAACATTATAAGGGCTTCATGCAAGTCCTAATAAAAAAAATTCGTGAAGCTATTTACAAAAAGATCTAGCATAATTCTGCTTTTAATACTGTCCGCTGTTTTTCTGAAAGAGCTGATTTTTATATTTCTCATCCCACCCTGGCAGAATCACGACGAGCCGGCCCACTTTGCTTATACCCAGTATTTAGTAGAAGAAAAGAAACTCCCTGTTTATCAGGGCGCTTTTACTGACGCCACTGTCCTTTCTTTTTCCCAGGAATACGCGGAATCGGAAATCAGGACCGAAGCTACCCGGCTGATGAAAGGTTCAAACAAGCAATACCGCCTGGTGCATCAATTATTTAACAACCCGTCAATTGCTTCCGGTGATATTGCGCGGCAGCTGAGCGGCCTGGACAGACATCCCCTGAATATAAGCACCGCGCCGGCTGGATATTTAAATTTATATTACCAACTGCCAAAAACTCCGGAATATAAAAATTCCGCGGCAGTTTACCAGCCGCTTTATTATGCGGCCATGGCTATCCCCTATTCAGTTTTTTACCACAGCGATATCCTGACCAGGATGTATGCCATGAGAATTTTTTCTTCCCTGATTTACCTGGCGACAATCTGGCTGTGCTATTTACTGGCCAAACTGATAACAAAAAATACGAAATTTTCCCTGACTCTATGCCTGCTGACGGGCCTGCTGCCGGTCTTCAGCCATCTGGCCAACGGGATTAATAATGACATTCTGCTGATTTTTTTATCAACCCTGTCGCTCTATTGGTGCGTCAGGCTGATCCAGAATTTTAGGTGGCGGGAAATAATCTTTCTGGGGATTACTCTTGGCCTGGGCCTGCTGACCAAACCGCAGTTTATATTTATGCCATTGATTGCCGTTATCCCTTTTATTTACCATTTTATTAAAAATACTGACATCAGAAAAAAGGTGGCGCTTGGGTTAGTGGCATTGATTTTAATATCTCTGGTACTTTGTGCCTGGTGGTTCGTCTGGAGTTATCAGCAATATGGTACTTTTTTTATGTCTTCTTCCGGAGAAAATACCGCCGCTCTTGCCACGCCGGCTAGTTTCAGTCAAGTCTGGCCCCAGTACTTCCAACGCTGGCTATACGGTTTTATGTCATTGAATTTTATCTTTGGTTTTGCCACGGAAATGGGCCTGCCCATCTACATTATGGGCGCGGTAATTACCGCGATTATTTTAAGTTGCTTTGGCTTGCTGATACTGGTCAGGCAGCGCTGGAAACTAATCGCCAGAGAAAAAAAGATAATCGCCATTTCCCTGATCATCAGCGCCCTGTTGCTGGAACTGATTTTCTTGCTAATTTTTTCCAAATCGCTTTTTCTCACCGGACAAGCCAGATTTCCGACCGATGGCAGGTATTACCTGCCTCTGATATTCGTCTTTAGTTTCTTCTTTTTGACCGGCTGGCGCTATCTGGTTGCAAAAAAATTCATCAACTGGGCCTACTTGCTGATTTGCCTTATAGCGATCGCGATTAATTATATTGCAATTTTTCAGGTTATAATTCCCCGTTTTTATTTATGATAAAAATCAGAATAATACAATTCACCGCCATTATTTTAATCATTTTCATTGCAGTATTTTTTATTATCAGGATAAATACCGATAATAAATTTTACGACACTCAAGGTTCTAATTTAATCAGTTTAAAATATTCCTACGAACTAACAATTAAAGCAAATAATCGACTAATTGCGGAACAAAATATCTATTCTACAAACAACGACCTGGCAATTATTAAAATCCCTATAAAATCTTCTGAAAAAATATCATTAAATTTAAAATTATCAGATAGCAAAGAAAAGACAGTATTGAGGGAGAAAACAGCTAATTTTAATCCTGCCAATAACCAGGCGGGATATATTACCTGGAAATTCGAACCTCTTGGCGATTCCCAGGGAAAAACCTACTCTTTCCAAATTCAAAAAGACAGCTGGCCGACTGATGCTTCCCTGCTGGCAGTACCGTCGAAAAACAGTGACAGCGGACAGCTGTTAGTTAATGGTATTGCTGATACCGATTATCGACTGGCTCTGGATTGGCGGTACTATGCACCCTCGTCTCTCAGTGTCCTGGTGAACCGGCTGACTTATGCCAAGTCCGGAATTTTTTATAGCAAATCCTTTTTACCGGTTATATTTATTATCTTTCTTTTACTGACCGTCTGTTTGCTGTGGTTGCTGGTTAAATACCTTTTTATTGAGACTCATGACTAAAAAATATAAATACTTGCTCTCAACGGTACTGATGCTGGTTTTCGCCAAGGAGCTGGTCTTCGTCTTTATCACCAAACCCTGGGGTAATCATGACGAAGCGGCGCATTTTTCCTATACGCAATACCTGGCAGAAGAAAAAAAAATGCCGATCTATCAGGGAAAATTCAAAACGCCTTATGATCTTTCCTTTTCGGAAGAATACGCAGTCTCAAAAATTGCGGTAAATAATTCGGTAACTGGCGGAATCATCCCTAAAGTAACGCCCGAACTTGGCCGGCACTCGCTGAAAGAATATTCAAACCCCGATTTCCAGTCACTTTACTACAAACTGCCAGCCGATGGCGAATACAAAAACGCCGCCGTTCTCTATCCGCCGCTGTACTACGCCGCGGAGGGGATCCCCTACCTGCTTTTTTATAAAGCCAATGTTTTTGCCCGATCGTACGCCATGCGCGTATTTTCCGCGCTGATCTTCCTGGCCACGGTATATTTCTGCTTTCTTATTGCCATGAGACTGAGCAAGAAATTTTATTTCTCTCTGGCCTTAACCGCGCTGATCGGTTTCCAGCCGATTTTTTCCTACGTGGAGTCAGGCATAAACAATGACGTGCTTTTGACTGGCCTGGCAACCGCGACAATTTATTTCATCATCAGGCTGATTGACGAATTAAACATAAAAAACTCCGTTTGGCTGGGCCTCTGCCTGGGGCTGGGCCTGCTGACTAAACAGCAGTTTTTTATTTTTCCTGCGCTGGCGCTTATCCCGTTTATTTATCATCTGAAAATTAGCCGGGAGAAATTCCAAAAAATAATCAGACTTCTGCTGCTGGTGATTGTTATAACTATAGGTCTCGCCGGCTGGTGGTATATCAGAAACTTCCTGATTTACCAAAGTTTTTTAACTGTGCCCAGCCTGCCCGAAGCGTACCCGCAATTTTTAAATCTGCAAATCGGGCAGTATTTTCATATCATTTTTACCAGATACTTTTATATATTCACCACTTTTGGCTATAATCGCACTTTTAACCTCCAGTCCGGATTGCCGATAAGCTTTATGGTTTTGGGGGCGCTTTCTGCTTTTTTGTCTTTGTTTGGATTAATATGGCTTTATTTAAAAAATAAAAAAACCGCCCTGTCTTCCGACAAAGTTAAACAAACTTTTTTAGTGCTCTCTATACTGTCACTGGAAGCGGTTTATCTTTATCTTTTCCTGAAAAATCTCCTGAACTACGGCAAATATACCTTCCCGGTGGAAGGCAGGTATTTTTTCCCTTTGATACTGCCTATTTATTATTTATATCTGAAAGGCCTTGATTTCTTGGCAGGGAAAAAATGCAGGACGGCGCTTTATCTCCTGCTGATTCTTGCCAGTGTGATAGGAAATGTCATTATCTGGACAAATGTTCTCCTGCCAAAAATATATCTATAACTACTTTTTTAATTGAAACAAATACAAACTGCCCGCGGAGATAACCAATTTCCAGTCGTCGTTTTCGGTTACATTATATAGCAAATCCATATTCGGGCGAGTGCTGTGCTCCTGCTTAATCAATAATAACAAATCAACATTCTGGTACCTGGCAAACTGCGTTACCGACGAATAATCATCAACGGGCAAAGGATAATGGATGCCTTCGGAGTAATAGGTGACCGCCGGATATTCCGATAAAATTTTTTGATTAGCGCCAAAATTTTCTTTAATTACTATGCCTGCTTTATGAAAGTTAGATTCTTTAAAAATACTTAAGGGTACCAAGGGAAATTTTCTGTTAATAAACATTTCTATAATTAAAAAAAATAATATCAGGCTAGCTAGGCCAAATATACGGGTTAATTTATTAAACTTATGGCTAAATATGCTACTGAACAAACTGGCAATGATTATGATCATTAATGGCAATACGGGAAAATAATATCGTAAATCAGGCCGACCTTGATAATAAATTATCAGATAGAATGGTATCCAACTTAACAAATAAAAAAATGATATGGTTGCCTGTCGACTTCTTTTCCTGATAAGAATATATATGCAGGTAAAGCTAAAAATAAAAAAATATCCTAAAAACTTGATAATATTATCAGTAATACAGCCCCAAAAATTTTTCCAATAAATTGATAATAAATCGCCTGTGGATTTTTTTGCTGTTTCATTAACTTCATTAATTTTAAAATCTGAGCCGGTTTCATCAAGTGAGGAAAATATCTGGTGCTTTTGTAATCTGGTCTCCATTTTATCGGCACCGAACTCACTTTTTACATATTCAGCTGTATTCTGCGCCCCGGTAATTACAAATTCTCCTTTTTGCTGATATAAATAGATCAGGTACGGTGAAACAACCGCCAACACTCCTAAACACAACAACATAATGGAAAACAATAAATATTTCAATTTTCTTTTCTCAATCAAAAAACCAAAAAGCAGTATCCATAGAACAACTACCGGCAACGCGGCTAATCCGACAATTCTCACATAATAAGCTAGGCCGATCAAAAAACCGATTAGAATAAAGAAAAAAACGCTCTTTTTCCTGACTAACGCCAGCCAGCTCAGGTAAATTACTGAAATTAGCAAAGCCGTAAACAATGATTCCGTCAGCACGCTGGTGGAGAAATATAAAGCCATAGGATGAAGGCACATCAAAATACCGGCGATCACCGCCGTAGTGCTATTAAACAATCTTTTTGCCAGTAAATACGTCAGGAGCACCAAAAAAACGCCGCTAATAATAGAAACCGCCAATGCCGCGATCTCCCAGTTATTGATTACTAAATTAAAAAGGTAAATGAAAAAAGAATAGCCCGGCTGAATAAACTCATGCACTTTTTTAAATTCATTTAGCGATAAAAAACCCTGGCTAATCCTTTCAGCCAATTTCAAATATAAAACGGAATCGGAGCCAACGGGGTAAAAAGCGCTGATAACCAGCCTCACAATAATTGAAAAAATGAATAAACCAATTATTGTTAAGAATTCTTTTTTCCTGAACATTATTATTAAAAATTAAATTTTTTCTTGCCGATCAAGGTCATTGAAATGCGCTAATTATGCTTTTTTCCAAAAAACTTCATAACCACCCGCGTCACCGCGGTAAATGTTCTTTATCTGTTTCATGGGCATTAGCTTGCTCAACCCTGGCCGGTCATATTTGACAATAAGCTCCGGCTGAAAGCCTGCCTGGTGCAAAAGATCGATCAATTCGCGGGTTTCCGGCAAGCTCATTATGTCTGAATGGATTTCCATAAATATATTATTGACGCGCTTTAGCGTTTGCGCCATCCCCCTGATGATGTTCAATTCGTAACCCTCAACGTCCATTCTGACAAACGTCGGCGCTTCTTTGTTTTTTATAAAATCATCGCCGGTCAGCATCTCCACTTGTTGGTGGGCAACTGTACCGCTATGAGGATAAAAACTGTGTAAATTACTTTTTGAAGAAATATTTATCGATAACGTGCCATTCTTGTCGCCCAAGGCAAGCTCATATACTTCAATATTTTTGCACTTATTTATGGCCAGATTGCGTTTTAGATTTTGAATATTTTGTCTGACGGGTTCTATGGCGTATATTTTCCGGCAAATTTTTGATTCCATGAGCACGTAATAGCCGATATTCGCGCCGACCTCCAGAACCACGCTATCAGGATTAAGCAATGACTTCAAATGCGCGGTAGCGATTGGCTCCCTGATTCCATCAAGGAACAAATCCCTGTGGATACCGAAATCATTCAAATCCAGCTCCATTTGAAAATCCAGTACTTTTTTTACTACGTGTTTCGGAGTGGAGGCTAGAAGCCGGTGAAAGCGTTTATTGCGTTTTCTTTCATAAATTTTCACCCTGAGCAAATCATAAAATCTCCTAAACGCATGCCCTACTCCAAATTTGTAAAGCAGGCGGAAACTGTCAGATAAAAACTTCCGATTGACAAAACTGCTCATGATTCTGACTGGTTAATGTTAAATTTTTTTGAAAATGCCTTATGCGTTAGATAGTAATTGCAGATTAATCCTAAGGAAAAAATAATTATGATTAAAACGGCTCTGTCAAGAATTGAAGCAATTACGACTTCCGAAACGTTAACCAGCAGTGCGCTTGCCAGCAACCCGATCAGTGCTTCGCGAATAATCAATCCGCCGGGAGTAATCGCGGTATATATTGCCAATATGCCAATGGGCGCAATTGCGAAAAAATAAAGTATATTAATATTATACCCCAGAAAATACGCGGCCAGATACAAGCGAACCGCGTAACTGATAATAAATAAAAGGTCCAGTATAATCAAACTCCAAACCAGTTTGGAGTTTGTCAAAACTAATTTCAATCCCGCTTCAATCTCTAAAACTTTTTTAAGTCTGATAAATTTGTGCAACACCCCATTACGTGTAAAAAGCAGAATCAGAAGCGAAAAAATCGCCAAAAGTGAATACAAAATCACCGGCCAAATTGCCGTTTCAACATTTTTTAAGGCCAACATCGCCAGGATAATGCCGGACAAGCTCAAAGATAAAAATGTGATTAGATAGGTTGCCGCCGTAATGCTGATGAAATCGATATAATTCAGCTGATATTTCTGTTTTAAATAAATGCCCCGTGAAATTAGACCGCCCTGAAAAGGCAGATAATTCCAAAAAGAATTCGTCACGGAAATACTGAGCCATTCTTTGGCTGGTAAGTTAATATGCAATGGCTCGAGTGTGTATTTAATCCGCAACCCATTTAATACGGTGGTGATTATTATCAAAATACCCAGTACCGACGCGCCCCAAAGGCTTATCCTGGTTAATACTTTCAGATCGCTGAAATGTCCCCTTAAAAACACAAAAGTAAAAATAATGGCCAGGGCCAAAACAATGAAAGAAATTGTCTTTTTATTTATATGTTTCATAAAACAAATAATTTTATGCAATTACGTGAAATGAAGCCGGTCAGGCTTCTTCCTGTTAAGTGTAAGAATTATGCTTATTTGCCAGGCACTGCGTATACAGCGTAGTTAATTTCCGCGTAATATTGTCCCAGCTATATCGTTCAACTGCGCTTTTACGGGCATTCTCAGATAATCTCCGCCTATAATCTTCATTATTGAAAAGCTGTGAAATTTTTTCTACAAACCCATCCGAGTCGCTTGGACTGACCAGCAACCCGTCATGCCCATTCTTTATTATTTCCCTAAGGCCGCCGACGTCGCTGGCTATTATCGGTTTGGCGCTGGCCATAGCCTCTAAAGCTACCACGCCGAATCCCTCATTTTTCGAAGGGAGAACAAAAATATCCGCGTCTTTATAATATTCCGGCAATTCATCCCGTTTTCTGAAACCAGAAAAGACAACACTCCCGGCAATGCCATGTTGCCCGGCAAATTTCTGCAATCTTGATCTCTCGGTTCCATCGCCAATAAGCACCAGGCTGCTCTTCGGAAAACTTTTTTTTATTTTTATAAAACAATTCAATAGCATCTCAACATTTTTTTCCGGAATCAGGCGCCCCACCCACAATAATCTATAATCGCACTGTTTTTTTACAGGCAGGGACAAAAAGACTTCAGCGTCCGGAATGCCGTTAGGAATAATCAATACCTTGCCTGGATCAGCGCCCAGGCCTTCTACCGCATGCTTCAGCGATTCACTGACAACAATAATCCGATTTATGCGTTTAAAGATTACCACGCAAATTTTTTTAAATACTAAGGATTTTGAAAAACTATTTAGGTCTGAACCGTGTATCGTAACAATAGAAGGTTTCTTTAATAATTTTCCGCAGATGACGGCGATTAACCCTGAAGGCAGCCAGTGGGCATGCAAGATGTCGCATTGCCTGGCAGATTTAAAGGACTGGATAAAATAAAAAAGCAAAAAAAACGGCAACTGCAGTTTTGCCAATAAACTCTTTTTTAAATTATTAACAATACCGCTCCCGTACGCAACCCGCTGCAATCTATGAGGAATAAAATAATTGAAACGGCTGATGTGCAAATTTTTTTCATCAATAGACTTGGCAGGATAACTGCTGTTTGGCGCCACCACCTCTATTTGAAAACCGCGCCGTGCTAGCTGGATTGCTTGCTCAAATATGAAAAAACCATGATAGCCCCTTTCTTCGGTAGGGAAAGAAGTGGTCAAAACGCATATACGCATATCAATTTCTGCTTTTTAAATTAATTTTTTTCACCTCATACAATACTCTTTCCTGGGTAATCCTGGTTCTGTTTATGCTATCGGCTAATAGTCCGACAATAAACAGCAGCAGTCCGAAAATATTCAGGGCCAGGCCGAGAAATCCAACGGTTTTATAGGGGGAGACTTCGCCAATTGCCAATAAGCGAATAAAAATAAACAGGTCTAATATAATGCCAATCGAGAATAAGCTTGCCCCCGCCCAGCCGAAAAACTTCAAAGGTTTATAATCCAGGATAGTGCGGAAAATCGTGTTAAAAATATTGTAGCCGTATTTCCATAAACTACGGGCGATTTTCGACTCGCCATACTGCCGTTCCCCACGCACTTTGATAGGCATTTCCAAAACAGTCAAGCCCTTAAATGCCAGATTCAAAATGGTTTCGTGGGTATAAGTAAATTTACTGAAGAGGTTAAGATTAAGAAGCGCTTCACGGGAGTAAGCGCGAAAGCCGCAGGAAACGTCATATAACTTATGACCGGTAATAAAACTAATCAATGAGGCTACTTTCCTGTTGCCCCATTTCTTGGAAACCGGCATTGGCGGTATTAAACTAGCATCCTTGAAACGCGAGGCGGTAACACAATCCGCCTGCCCGCTGGCTACCGGCGCTACCAGCTTAGGAATATCATGGGGGTCAAACTGCATATCCGCGTCAATATTAACCAAAATGTCGTAATGTTCAGACAAAGCCGTATCCACCGCCTTTTGAAAGGCTTTGGCCAGTCCGAGATGCTCGGGAAAATCAAAAACGCGGGCGCCCGCCGCAGACGCTAATTTTTTCGTATTATCATTGGAACCGTCATTAATGACCAATATATCTAGTGTTTCAATTCCGCTTATTGAGCGGGGAATATTTTTAATCACCTCAGAAACGGTTTTTTCCTCATTAAAGGCCGGTATGGCCACTAATAATTTCATATAATCTTAGTAAACCATATGGCCAGGAAAAAGAAAATACCCGCGTACAGGCCGGCCGCCAGATCGTCAATCATCACTCCCCAGCGATTATCTATCCGGTCGGCCAGAGCCACCAGCCCAATTTTTACCGTGTCAAAAACCCTGAACAGCAAAAAACCTACTATCAGCATCGGCAGGCTTTTTCCGAAATAATAGAACGGTAAAAGCGTTATCAGCATGCCCATCCATTCATCAATAACTATCTGATCATTGTCATGAGCTTTGCCGCTTTTGATAGAAAAATAACTGTCCGCCGGACCGGACACTGCTGCCCCCAAAAAAAATAAGAAAACAATGACTGCCAGATAATAAACCAGCGGCAGATCAACTAGCCACCAGGCGGCCACCGCCATCGTTCCCGCTCCCCAGGTACCTGGTCCGATCGGCAGATAACCGGCGTTAAAACCGCTGGCAATAAAAACAGCGGTTTTGTTTATAAATGATTTCATACGGTTGGGAAAAAAAGAGAAAACACCAGCTCATCTTTTCCGGAATAAAAATGATCTTTCAGCACCGCTTCCTGCCTCATGCCCTTATCAACAAAAAAATTCCTGATTTGGACATTATCGGCGTGTATCATGGAAAACACTTTCCTCAGCTTGGAGTCATGCTGCTTATAATAATAATCCGCCTCCGCCACCGTCACATCAAAAAGCATTTCCTTGACCGTTTTGATATCAGGTTCATCTGAATCAACGGCGATACGGGTTAATTCCGCCACACCATGCTTGGCGATGCCCTGCGGCCGCCAGCTTACCAGGCCGATAATTTTGCCTTCCCTCTCCGCCAAACGGTAGTGCTGGGCAAGGCATTCTGAATTATAAGTTGCTGCCGCTTCATCAGAAGTAGTAAAACTGTATTTGCTTCTCAGGAGCCGAGAAACAGCCGGGCTGTCTTCACAAGTAGCCTTGCGGAAATTGATCATTGTGGTGCCTTTCTTTTTTATTTTAATTTATTTAATTCTTCGTCGATAATTTTTTTGAACTCATCTATAGCCACCGCGCCAAGAATTTTCCGGCCATTGATACTGAAGGTAGGAGTGGAATTTATGCTGCTGGAAATGGCGGCGTTTGTTTCTTTCTTTATTTCATCTGCCATACGGCCAGAATCAAGGCATTCATTAAACTTAGTTTCATCCAGACCCACTTGCTTGGCATAACCTTTGATGATATCCACGGCACCATTGTCTGAGGTCCAGTCCGCCTGGCTATCAAACATTAAGGCCCCCAATTCCCAGAACTTGCCTTGTTCAAAAGCGCATTGTCCCGCTTCCAGGCTTTTCTCAGACCATTTATGCCCAAGATTGAAACTATTGAAAACTATCTTTATCTGATCGCCGTAAAGATCGGCAAGCTGTTTGACCGTACCGCTGACGGCCGCGCAGGCCGGACAGCTGAAATCTGAATATTCAATCATCACTACGCCGGCGTTTGCTCCGCCCAGATAAGGCAGGTCAGCTGTACTGACGCTATTATTGGTATTACTGTTTGAATCTTTATTAGATTTAACCACCAAAAAAATTACGCCTCCGATAACCAATATTATAAACAAAACAACCAGCCAAACGGTAATTTTGTTATTCCTTTTTTCTTTCTGCTGCTGAACGGATTTTTCCTGTTTGCGCATTTCGCGCCTCTGCCGTTTGGTTAAATTTTGATTTTCATTTTCCATAAGATATTTAAAATATGGGTAATTGTTATTCTATCAAAAACTCAAAAAATAACAACTGTTAATAAGTATGCCGGATTGCGGTAAAACTTATCTTACTTCTGGATTGGCAGGCCTGACCGCGGGATGATGATTTTTTATTTTATAATATATAAACGCGATCAGACAGGCCAGTAAATAATTTACGATCAGCGGCAGGATCACCTCCAGGCAAAAATACCAGACAGCCTGCCCTGTCGTAATCAGGGATAATTTGTCAAAAAAACCTTCCTTGTTCGCCCACAGCGCCACTGCCCCAAAAATCAGTAAAATATAAGGCAATAAACTGACCGTAAAATTTGGCGTGGCGACCGCCTCTGTGCCGCTCCCCGTCTGGGAAATTTCATAAATGATCCCCAAATAGAATGGCAGCAGGAACGTTAATATCAGCTTTAGTTTTGTTGGCCTGAAAAATTCTTTCATATAATTTAAATACAGTGCCTCTGGGGCACGCAAATATTCTTATCAGCCGCCCAGCAAGGGCATTTTGCCTGATCAGTCTCCAGACAGTCCATTTCGCCGCTCCTGAAGACGCCGGGGAACTGTTCATTGTAACGCCGGTAGCAGTCATCTGGAGCTTCATTCTCGGACGGCAGTTCACCATACCTCAAAGCGCTGTTCGCGTTCGCGGTATTATCCGCTTCCTGACTGTTCTGTTTTACTACGTAAAAAGTCACGGCAATCAGTATAACCGCGATAATTCCGATGACAACTGTAATCTTTTTCATAAATTAGGCCTCCATAGTCATTATAAAAAAAATCAGCACTTTTGTATAGGGCTGGTTAAAACTACTTATCTTTTAATAATAGATAAGGCCTTTAATAGACTAAATCATTTAGATGAGTTTTTTTACTATAACCACCGGAACAGACAGATTTTTGAGAATCTTTTTAAATCTCCTGGTTGGATAGCTTTATCTAAGAGAGCGACGAAGTTATTTTTATTGTCCACCATTTGTCACTTGCTTTTTCTTTTTTGAATCCTCAATTGCCATACTAGCTGTTTTAACAAATTGTTCAAGCTGTGCCAAAGACATTCTTACGCTAGCCGTACCAATAGCATCAATTGTATTATCGTGTTGTTGAATAATTTGAAAAAAATTTATTTCAACTTGTTCGTTATTTTGGATTCTAATATTATTTCCGTCGACCGAAGTTGCTATGGGTTTATTAGTAATTACGATATTTACTTGTTTTTTTTGCTCATTCATAGGTTTATTATACATAAGATTTAATTAAAGGTCTAATTAAATTAACAACTTCTTTTTTCTCTAAATTATCAATATCTTTTCCAAATCTATTATAAATATCATTAACCTCGATTAAAATTAATTTATTTTTGTTGAAATAAAAACTCACACCACGCCTCTTTTTTTGTTTAAGCTCATTTTTATAAAACTTTAACATATCCTTATTATAAATTTGGAAAAAATCCGTATAAGGGTTATATGAAATATACCAATTTGTTAAATTTGGGACCTTCATGATAATTTTTCTGATGCAGGTTTAATAATATAAGTTAAAGTAAAATTTTTTCCAGTCTCCTTGTCTCCATATTTAACAACTACATCAACATCACCAATTTGATTTCCTCCAGGTAAATTTAGTTCTTCAATAAAATTTTTCTTTGTATAAACAATGATTTTACCAGTTTTTTTATGTTGCTTTGATATAGGGTTTTCAGATTTTGACTTTATAATTTTGTTTGGGTGTGAAATTACATTTTTTAAATTATAAAAAACGGTAGGGTCATTATCCAGTCGATGATGACTAGAATGTTTCGACGGATTTTTAGGACAAACCAAAACTTCTTTAGAATTACAATCTAAAGTAGTATAAGACCTTATTTTTTTTCCTTCAGTCTCTTCCCAAGAAAGGTATTCTTCTGCCAATTTCGACATAATATTATATAGATATCAATACATTCTATCATAAACTAACCACATAATCATTTTAAAGTCAATAAGTCCATTACTGGGCGCAATAAGGTAAACAGCAAGCTAAAACTGACCCCGTAAAATTTTCTGGCGGATCTTTTTCATTAAATCCAGATAAAAACTGACGTTGTGCAGGGTGGCCAGGCGCCAGGCCAGAGTTTCGTTAATCATGAACAAATGGCGCAGATAAGCGCGGGAATAACCCCGGCAGGCAGGGCATTGGCAGTGCTCATCTAACGGCCTGAAATCACCTGCATATTTTGACTGCTTGATGCGTATCTCTTCATAAAATTTATTCCGGTTTAAATCAACCGACGGCTTGAATTTATAAAGCAATCCGTGCCGGGCGTTGCGCGTGGGTATGACGCAGTCAAACATGTCTATCCCCCGTTTCACCGCCTGGACGATTTGTTCCGGCTTGCCGGCGCCCATCAGGTAGCGGGGCTTGTTCTCCAGCAAAGCAGGCACCGTGTAATCCAGTACCTCATACATTTTTTTTGCCGGCTCGCCGACTGCCAGCCCGCCGACTGCGTAGCCGTCAAAATTTATTTTCAGCAAATCCGCCGCGCTCTTTAAGCGGCTCTGCCGGTAAATTGAACCCTGAACAATTCCAAAAATCTGCTGTCCTCTCATCTTTTTTTTCTTAAAATATTTCTGGCAGCGTGCCGCCCAGCGGGTAGTCAGTTCCACGGATTTTTTTATGTACTCCTTGGCGGACGGATAAGGCGCGCACTCGTCCAGGCACATGATGATATCGCTGCCGAGGATTCTCTGTATCTCAATGGCGCGCTCGGGCGTCAACAGATGCCGGCGCCCGTCAATTTCTGAGACAAAATTAACGCCCTGTTCGGTTATTTTTCTGGAGCGCGCCAGGGAAAAAACCTGATACCCGCCCGAATCCGTCAGGATCGGTTTTTTCCAATTCATGAATTTATGCAGGCCGCCGGCCTTTTTAACCACTGGCAAGCCCGGCCGCTGCCACAAATGATAGGTATTTGATAATATTATCTGCGCGCCAAGAAAGACTATCTCATCGCTGCTCAGGGTTTTAACGGCACCTCGGGTAGCGATGGGCATGAAAAAGGGGGTATCTATAATTCCGTGAATGGTCCGCAGCTTTCCCGCTCTGGCGGATGACTTTCGGCTCTTTTTTTGAAGTAAAAAATTATTAGACATTAGTCGAATTTTCTTCTATATTTAACGCATGAGCAAAATTCAGAATTTCAAACTATTGAGATCAATAATGAACACTAAGGAGCGTTTGGTGATAAAACTGGCAAAAATCATTCCGGAAAAAATTTCACCCAACCTGCTGACCTCCGTCCGCGCTTTGTTAATTATACCCATTTATTTTATCTACCGGCAAGGGGCATATCCATGGGTAATACTTTTTTTAATCGTCGCCATCTTGACTGATCTGCTGGACGGGCCGTATGCGCGTTTTTACCAGCGGGTGACAAATCTGGGCAAACTTCTTGATCCGGCAGCGGATAAAATCCTGTTCCTGGGAATGCTGCTGATGCTGGCGCCAGGCCGCTTGAGCCATGAAGTTATAGTCACGATCGTTGCGCTGGAAACCTTTCTGATTTTTCTGGCCATCGTGCTGGGGCCATTAATGGCAAAATTGTTCAAAATCCGCCGCAAGTTGGGCGCCAACAACGCCGGTAAAATAAAAATGGCTCTGGAGAGCCTGAGCTTGCTGATACTGCTTATCAATTTAAACAGCAAATTCACTATTGATCTGTCGGAAATTGTTATGTGGCTGGCGGTATTTTTTGCCGCCCTGAGCATTATCCTGCACTTCGTGCAAAAAGAGGAAAACCCTGGCAATAATAAAACGGATCAGACAGCCCAGAACCAGACTGCCGGCTAATGTGCAGTATTCGTATTGGAATTTGAATTTTTATTCGTAGCGGAATTTATATTCGTACTTGTATTCGTATTGGAATTTGAATTGCTATTTGTCGCGCCGGTGCCGACCACAATGCCTTTACCGGTACCCAGCGGGTCGTTTGGCAGTTCGGAAGTGATTATATCCTGGGTAACACTTAAATTCTGCGCGGTAAAGGTATCTCTGGCTGTGGCCGTGCTCTTATCCAGCAAAACCAGAATATTTCCCAAATCATCTGCGGTGGGAATAATGGAAACGGCAAAACGCGCTTCCAGCTCCGGTATCTGCTGGCCGACATGAATCGGAATTTTATTTATAGACCAGGTAACCGTCCTAGTTTCTGCATTATAATTTATTGACCCGGCTGAAACAGAGCTGTCATCAGCCCAGTCAACGCCTTCCGGCAAAACCGCGCTGGCCTGCGCGTCTGTTACTTCATTAACATTATTCTGCAAAAACCAGTAAATCTGATAAGTGGTTTTTTCTCCCACCTCAGGCGGCAATGGTCCGCTGCCAACGGCAATGTATCCGTCATTATAATAACGGCCTTCTGCCTTCAGGTCCAGGCGACTGTTTACTTTTGTGCTGATCTGATTGCTGTCCACTTTCAGACCGCCTTCCAGATCAACCACCTCTGTTGAGCTGGCCTTGGCTTGTGAAAAAATGGCATAATTTTTATCATTGTCATTGGGCGTCAAAATATTATCTTTCAGGGCTACGCTGAATCTCAACACTCCTTCATCGCCAGGTTTAATCTTTTTCAGCGCGCTCCACTGGCTGCTGTCCCAGGTGATTGTATTCTCTCCAAGTGAGCCGCTATATGCGTCAGCCAGACTCGGCCAGTCAATCAAAGGGCTGACAATGTTCATCTGCAAAGTCAGATTATTAAATTCCGACTGGCTCTTGTTTTGAAAGGTAATCACATAGTCGAGCTTTTCTCCGAATGAAACGGTTCCATCAGTGAGGCTGTCATGGATCGAGAGACCCAGTATAAGCTGCGGATTAAAAATAAAAATTATCGTGTCCTCCTCGGCCTGCTCATGATACTGACCCTGGTCATCGGTATATCCCGCCTTTGCCTTGAGCTCCCTCATCTCCCCTTCGTTCCCTGTCACCACGCCTTTCCAGGTCAGGGAATATTCCTGGCCGCCGTCAAGGGAATCAATATCCCAGATCATGTCCTTTTCCGAGGTCGGCTGGGGACTGAAATTATCCGCCTCAAATCCCTCCGGCAAAGTCAGCGCTAACTGCATTTTTTTCATCGCGTCCGCTGAAGAATTTTTCACTATTATCTTATAATCCGCGCTGCTGCCGCTGATGGCTTTTGGCGGTACTTCGAAATTCAGGCTGACCGCACTGTCTGAAATATTCAGGGTAAAAGTTTCCCGCTTCTGAAAATCAGAATTAAAATTTGCCGGCACGTAATTCAGCACTGCGGTGGCCATCAGGCCGGACCCGATATCCCCGTTAACCCGGCCGGTAATCAGGACTTTTTTCGACTGTCCGCTTTTGATATCGCCCAGGTCCCAGGCATTATTGGCTTCATTCAGGGCAACCGGCGAAGAGGAACTGAAAGTAAAACCGCTGGGAAACTGCATAGTCACCTCAGCTTTCAGGATATCTATCTGCTCATTATTGCTTACCTCCAAAGTCAAACCAACGTCAGTGCCCGAAGAAATTATTCCGGGCGCATCCAGGGACATGGTGATATTATCGCCTTCGAATTTCTTCTCATGGTGCACAAAAAAATAAAAACCCGCTACCGTCACTGCCAGCAGCACGATCAGTCCGGCCGTTATCCAGGCGACGAGCTTTTTTTTGCGGTTCGGATCGCGTCTTTCTATTCTGCTCATGTCCACGCTTTCTCCTTTTTTGCTTTTGTAGATGCTATTGAAATCGTCAAAGGATAATTTTGACTTATTTACCGGCAGTCCGATATCCGAGTCTTCACGAATAACATCATCATCTTCAACGGTGATTTTTTTCGTCTGAGCAATTTCGTTTTTTAATTCCTCCGGGGTATTTTCAACAGTCGAAGAATTGTCTAGATTGCCCTTTTCCTTCGCTTTTTTATTATATTTTGGTATTTTTTTTGGCATATATCTGCTACCAGGTATTATAGCAAATTAAGCGACTATTAAAAAATCCTTGATTGGAATATCCATTTCCTGGGTATAGCTCAGATAAAACTTGGTCAATGAATTAATTTCTTTTATCAGCTGCTGAGTCAGCCTGATCTTCTTGAATTCCACCAGGGATTGCGAGTAAATTGAGCGTAAAATTTTCAAAGCGCCGATGGAGATTGGCGCACTGCCGCCGGGCATAGAAACGGACTGACCGCTTATGACCCCTCCCTTATGGGCAGAAAAAAATATTGCTCCTGGACTGATTTTCTTTTTGGTCACCGCGCAATTAAATAAATCCGGATGATAACCAAGATATGACAAAAAACGCCAGATGAAATACCACCAGGTGCCGGGGTAATTCTTCTGGCCGTCATGGCTGTCCAGAAAATCAAAAACCTCCAGTAGCAGATCAAAAATACGGGGCTCCGGCTGGTTCTCTTTAGTCGCCCGGCAGACTACCTCGCTGATGTAGCCGGCTAAAAATACTTTTTTTACGTCATTCTTCAGGTGACGATAATTTTTCAGGACCGAAGAACCGGTAACCGTATCCAGGCTGCGGCCCCTGATGATAGTCAATTTGGATAAAATAAAAGGTTCCAGGCTCCCAGCCAGCTTGCTGGCGGCCTTGCGCGCTCCTTTGGCGATAACCTTGATTTTCCCGTGCTCAGCCGTGAAGACGGTAAGCTGGCGGTCAGCCTCGCGGATATCCCGATGCTTTAGAATTATTCCTTGGGCTTTTAGGTCTCCCATTGACAGGCTTATTTATTTTTTCTTCAAGCCGAAAAGCACTTTCAATCCAGCCACGGCCAGTACTTTTTTCTGATCGACATTGTCAGTTATTCCTTCGAAACAGTCTATCGCCAGAGTTTCCCGGCAGATATCGTTCTTATAATGCTTGACTATGCCTTTGATTTCCGGGCTCTCAATTTCATAATACAGGGTAATGGTGTCATTGATGGTCAGCTGGGCGTCCTTGCGCATAGCGTTGATATGCCGCACTAATTCTCTGATAATGCCCAATTCCTTCAGTTCATCAGTAATGGTGGTATCCAGAGCAATCTCCAGTGAACCGGATGATTTGCTGACAAATTCTTTCCCGCTGTGCATCTTTTTTACCATCACTACCGCCTGAACGTTCATCTCATCCTTAATGATTTGAATTATCTCATCACCCAAGACAGCACCTTTGATAATCATCTGGGACAAAGGCTGGCGTACTTTTAAATTATTATCCTTCCTTAAACTATGGCCGATTTCCACCGCCTGGCGCGCCTGCGACATAGCCTCAATCAATTTCTGATCAGCCAATGACTTATCAGGCTCAGGCCAATCGCATAAATGCACGCTTTTTTGATCGCGCTCTTTGTTGACTTCTTTGAACAAGCTTTCGGCCATCATGGGTACGAAAGGAGCCAGTAATTCTGCCAGGGTAATTAAAACCGTCTGCAGTGTTTGCAGGGCATTATCCTTGTCTTCGCCAGCTTTCTTGAATCTCGAGCGTGAACGCCGCAAATACCAGGTGGACAGCAAATTGATAAACTGGCCGATGGCGCGCGTTGCCTCAGTTACTTCATACTTATCCAGATCTTCGGTGACTTTTTCCACCAGTAAATTCAGCTGAGCCAGCACCCATTTGTCCAGAACATGCCCGGTAGGCTTATTGCCAGGCTTGAAATCTTTGGTATACATTTTCCAAAACGTTAAAACGTTCCAGATAATCAGCCAGTTTTTCTTTATTATTTCATCCAGCTGCTTTTCGCTGAACAGTTTGGATTCACCCGGCTGGTTGATGGTAAAAAAATACCAGCGCAAAGCATCGGCTCCGTATTTGTCTATAATCTTGAATGGATCGACAATATTGCCTTTGGATTTTGACATCTTCTGCCCTTTCTCATCCAGTATCAGACCCAGGCAGGTGACATTCTTATATGGCGCTTCCTTGCCTAGCAAGCTGGAAACAGCCAGCAGAGTATAAAACCAGCCGCGGGTCTGGTCAACCGCCTCGGCAATGTAGTCAGCCGGGAAACTGACCCCCTGATCAATGCGTTCTTTATTTTCAAACGGATAGTGCCATTGGGCGAACGGCATGGAGCCGGAATCAAACCAGACGTCAGCCACTTCTTTCACCCGTCGGTATTCTTTCCCACTTTTAACCAGCACCACCTCATCAATATACGGCCGATGCAAATCAAGCTTATCAGAAATTTTCGCCGGATCCTGCGCCAATGATTTCAGCTCCTCCCGAGAACCAATGCAAATTTTATCGCCATCTGCCGATTCCCAGATGGGCAGCGGCGTGCCCCAATACCGTTCCCGGGAAAAAGCCCAGTCTTTCAGCTCATTCA
The DNA here is from genome assembly GCA_041660605.1 of Patescibacteria group bacterium. Taxonomy (GTDB): domain Bacteria; phylum Patescibacteriota; class Patescibacteriia; order UBA10025; family JAHIVO01; genus JBAZWB01. The sequence continues at coordinate 353,868 of JBAZWB010000001.1, read as the reverse complement.
GCCATTCGCCAAACCGTCCGTCGCGTATATAACCGGGATGCCAGTGAACTTTCTTATTTGATTTGATCAAGTCGTTTTTCAGGGCGCTCATTTTTATAAACCAGGAGTCCTTGGCGTAGTACAAAAGAGGAGTACCGCAGCGCCAGCAAAAAGGGTAATCATGACGGTACATTTCTTCTTTCAACAGAAGTCCGCGCTCGCGCAAATCTCCGACAATGCCCCGCTCCACTTCCTTATCTTTAACGAATTTTCCGGCCCACTTAACGACTTCCCCGGTAAACTTGCCGTTTTCATCAACCGTATGGTGCTTCGGTAAACCGACTTTTTCGCCTAAACGATAGTCATCTTCACCGTACATGACCGCTGTATGCACGACGCCTGTTCCCTCTTCAATATTCACGAAATCCGCCGTATATATTCTATAAGAGGTTTCAGTTTGCAAAGCTGCAATTTGGAACAAGGGCTCATATTTCAATCCCGTTAAAACGGTTCCCTTTTTTTCTTCAATAATCTTTACTTTTTCAAATAATTTTTCCGCTATGCTTTTTGCCAAAATGTAAAATTCCTTTTCAACCTTGATTTTTACATAATCAATATCCGCACCAACTGCCAAAGCTACATTGCCCGGCAAGGTCCAAGGCGTGGTTGTCCAGGACAGTATATAGGTATCCTCTTCGCCGATGACTTTGAACTTTACATAAACTGAATTTTCCTCGACTGATTCATAACCCTGCGCGACTTCGTGCGAAGATAAGGCCGTTCCACAGCGCGGGCAATGCGGCACAACTTTATAACCTTTATATAATAATTTCTTGTCCCAAATCTGCTTGATAATCCACCATAAAGACTCGATATAATCGTTTTCATAGGTAATATATGGATGCTCCAAATCAAGCCAAAAGCCGATGCGCCTGGTCAGTTCTTCCCATTCTTTCTTGTATTTCCAGACGCTGTCTTTGCATTTCTGGTTGAATTTAGCAATGCCGAATTTTTCAATCTCCGGCTTGCCCGATATTTTCAGTTCTTTTTCTACCTGCAATTCAACAGGAAGCCCATGGGTGTCCCAGCCAGCTTTGCGTTCGACGTAAAAACCCCGCATGGTTTTGTAGCGCGGTATCACGTCTTTATAAGCCCTAGCCAGCACGTGATGAATGCCCGGCCGGCCGTTAGCCGTCGGCGGACCTTCAAAAAAAACAAAGGTCTCACCTCCCTTGTTTTTATCCAGCGACTTCTGGAATATTTTTTCTTTTTCCCATGACTTCAGCACCTGTTCTTCCATCTTGGGAAAATCTGGTTTAGGAAAATCCGGCTTATTAGTCTTTTTTTCCTGTTTTTCAGTCATAATATTTTGTAATCTATATTGTACTAGAAAATCCGGTTCACGGCAAGTCTGCTGGATTTTCAGTAAAAAAAGAGCCGGGAGAACACAGATGGCCGGCATGGAGTTACAAGGCATGTATAACGATCGGTCCCCCTCAAAAGGACCGAACAACGAAAGACAAAGATTACCTCATCTTAATCTTACCGCCCTGCAAGAGGGGGTATATTAGCTCACACCAAGGAGCCAAAAGTCTTTCGCAGCCCACGGCCGTTCTCCCGGAATAGCTTTTCACTTGATCAAAAAAGAGCATTAATAACTTATATCAATATAAAAAAATTGTCAATCAGGAGTTGCGGACAGGAAATATTAAAAAACGGGGCAGCACAGAGTTGTACCGGCTGCCCCAAAATCTTTAGACGTTCAGATGACATTTTACTGCCCTCAGACGAATCTGCCAGTGCATGTGATTGCAGGCCATTAGGTCATGCGGACCCGGTGCATAGTGCATATTTTTCCCTTAAGCAGGTAACGGCAGCTCACTCTGCTAAGGTTAATTGTTGCGGTGTGGACTATGCGAGCATGGCCAGGTGCAATGCCTTTTTCATAACGGCTAATACCTCCGATTCGGGGATATGTGATGTTATCAGGTTAACTCTCACCTGATAACGCTAATCATAGCATATTCTATTTGTTAATAAAATTATTGATAACATTGACAAATAGCTCCGGGAATGTTAAATTTGGCAAACAAATCAATCAATTGAAGCCCGCTAAAAAATAAAAACTCTCCTTCACCAATTGGTAATGGAGAGCAGTTTACATCACTAAGTAACGTAAATCTTTGTCTAAAGCTGCTTAATGAGCAAGGCCACAACGAAGCCAATGGCTCCGCAAACCGGAAAAGTCAGTACCCAGGCCCAGATAATGTCTTTGGCAATATCCCAGCGCACACTGTCCATCCGACGAGAAGCTCCTACGCCCGCGATCGACATCGTAATAGTGTGAGTCGTCGAGAGCGGTATCCCAAAGTGCGAGGCTGCCATAATGGTAGCGCCGGCTGCTGTCTCGGCGCAAAAACCCTGCCAGGGCTTAAGGTCTACCATAGACATACCGACCTTTTTGATAATCCGCCAGCCGCCGACCATGGTACCGATACCCATAGTGCCAGCGCAGAGCAGAATCACCCAGAACGGAACGGTAAACTCCGCATAAACGCCGCCCAGCACCAGAGTCATGGCAAAGACGCCAATAAACTTCTGGCCGTCGTTTGAGCCATGGTTAAACGCCATGAATCCAGCTGACACGATCTGTAAACGCGAAAACCAGACTCCAGTTTTAGTCGGAGCGCTTCCGGCAAATCGGGCGATGATCAACCTAGCAATCAGCAAGCTGCCAATGAACCCAACCACACTGGAAAAAACCAAACCAATCAGCACCTTTTTCCAACCTAGCCACAATAGCGCTTCAGGACCGGCAGTTGCCAGCGTTGCGCCAGCCAATCCAGCTACCAAGGCGTGTGACTCGCTGGTCGGTATGCCCCATCTGGCATTGATTGAGCTCCAGATAATGATACTTACCAAAGCAGCAGCAATAGTCTCAAGGTTGATAGCCGAGAGAACCACGATGTTCTTGCCAATCGTGGCCGCTACCGCTGTACCACAGAACGCGCCAATGATATTCAGGCTGGTAGCTAATAAAACAGCGCGTGACGGGGAGAGCACTTTGGTCGAGACAACTGTGGCGATAGCATTAGGCGCATCGGTCCACCCGTTTACAAATTCAGCTCCCAAAATCAGAATTATTACTAGAATCAATCCTTCCACTGCAAACCTCCCTATCCGGCTTTCCTGGCAATGCTGATCATCACCTTAGCTGCCAAATCACAATTGTCTGTTACTGTCTCAAGAATCCAGAGAATCCGGTCGGCGCACAGCACGACCCCGCTATGCCCTACTGGGTACAACCGCTCTAAACCAGCGTAGCGGATCTCATCTGCGCGATGTTCTAGATCATGCAGCTCGCCAGCCGGTTCAATAAGAGGCTCAATCTTGGGTTTATCAAGTTCCTGGGCCATCGGCTTCAGCTTCACTACCATATTTTTAATGATTGCAGTGAGTTCTTTCGCTTCAGTCAGATCTGAAACGCGATAAACTACTGCCTGTTGGGCTGCTTCGCGCATACGGTCAAGAATCTGGTCAAAAGCGTCCAGAAGACTAGTCAGGTCACGCTTGTCAATCCAGGTGATAAATGACTGGTCAATTAGTCCGTAGGTCTTGGCTACCAGGCGATCCCCCGTATGCTCATACTCAATAATGCCACGGAGCAGTGTTTCCCTATTGGCTCCATCGCTGAAGAATTGGTCTAGCAGATCAGCACACTTCACAATCGGCTCACCAGCGAGCTGACTGAGCAGTGCTTTAATCTCCTTATCTTTCGTCTTGCCACCAAATACCATTAGTATTTTCTCCATTTCTCAATAAAGCTGTGTTTGTTTTTCTTTTTGAAATTATTTAAGAATACCAATTGAAACACCGGCTGTCAATAAGCCATAAATTTATACCCCAATTATGATTGGATTAAAATTAATACAGCAGTTGACACTGAATTTTAATTGACAAATAACCATATAAGAGCTAATCTTTTAAATCAATTTAACCTTTCTGGAAGAAAATAGAATATAGAGGGAAATCATGAAACACCAGAAACCCCAGCCACTACCGGTAATTGATCTGACTGCCAGTTTGCCGTCGGTGCTCAGGCAATTACGCCAAGCTGCAAAACATTCCGGACAGACACATTCAGACCTGGCCCGTTGGCGCCGCGGGATGTCAAGGACGACATTAATTCGGTTTCTCCTCGGCTACTCACCTGTGCTCATTGAACATGCTATAATCTTTTTGAAAAGCATTGGTTTCAAATCGATCAGCCCGCGTAAATCATCGAGTCAAAAAACCAGGCCCAAAAAGAAAAAAAGCCACGTTCGCACAAAACGTCCACGCAGAGGTCGGTAATCCTGACCTCTATTTTTTTGCTTTTCTAGGTTGAATCAGCTGTCTGACTTGGTCAATTCCCGCTGGAACAAAAATAAGCTTCAGCGGATTAGACCGGCCGCGCACCAATCGCACTGACGATTTTGCCACGCCTAATAAATCGGCTAAATAACCGAGTAGCTCGTCATTGGCCCGGCCGCTTTCCGCCGGTGCGGCTATTTTTATTTTCAAAAAATCACCCAGCGGACCGACTATCTCATTGCGCCGGGCACGGGGGATAATTTTTACAAACAGCATTACTCCCTCATCACGCTCCTGGTACCACATATTTTATTTTTTCAGGCTTTCATAAACCGCGATCGTTTCTCTGGCGCACTTTTCCCAGGTAAACAGCTTTACCTGGCGAAAGCCTTTCTGGCGCAAATCATCACGCAATTTCTTGCTGGCCAGGAGCTTCTTCAGGGCATTGGCAATCTCCAGCTCTTTTTCCGGATTAACCAGTAGGGCGGCTTTGCCGGCAACTTCCGGCAAAGAAGATACGTTGCTGGTAATGACCGGTGTTCCCAGGGCCATAGCTTCCAGGACCGGCAGGCCGAAACCTTCATAGCGCGAAGGGAAAACAAAGCAGACGGCCTTTTTTAATAAATCCATCTTCTGATTATGGGTAACATAACCGATATATTTGACCAGTTTATACAGCTTCAACTCTTTTATTTTATCAAATACTTCTTCATATTTATAACCCTGGCCGCCGGCAATTATCAGCGGATATTTCTGGAAATCTTGGCTTTTTTCAATCAACTGCTTATATGCTCCCAGCAGGCCGTTTACATTCTTACGGGACTCCAGGGTGCCAATAAACAAAATATAGTTTGCGGGTAGTTTGAATTTCTTCAGGCTGTCCAGGGCCTTGTTTTTTACCGGAATTTTGGAAACCATCGTGCCTTCGTAAATCACTTTTACCCGTTTTGCCGACACATTAAAAATTTCTTTCAGGTCCCTGCGCGTGCTCTCGGAAACCGCGATAATCCTGTCCGCCTTACGCAGGCTCTGCGGCACCAACAGCTTGGTGGAAAAAATCTGTGAGGGAAACCAGCTGGGATTTTTATATATCGCCAGGTCATGTACGGTAATGATAGATTTTTTTGGGTACATTAAAGGCAGGGAAGAAATCGGAGAATGAAAAACATCTAGCCCTTCTTTGATCAGATAGGCGGAAATCAGCATGTGCGAATAGGCAAACGGCAAAAACTTATTGTACTGCGAAAAAGGAAAATTTTTTACCTTGACATTAGGCCGCTCAAATTCTTTCATCTCGCGGAAGCGCCAGTCAAAAAACAACACATATTGGTTCTTCTTATCATGCTTGATAATATTCTTGACCAAATAATACGTGTAGTGACCAACACCGGCGCGCTCGCCTGATTTGGGGTTTAATATTGTTCGGCAGTCAATGCCAATCTTCATAGGTTTATTAGGTTATGGCGTATGGCTTATAGCTTATGGTATTTATACAAACTTACTATTTGCCATATGCCATTCGCTACATGCTCACTACATCCGTTCCGGAGCGTCTACGCCCATGGCGGCCAGGCAGTTTTGCAAAACGATTTGGCTCGCCTGGATGATCTGGTAACGTCGCTCATTGACTTTCCCTCCGTCAATGACCCGGCATTTGGTGTAAAAATCGTGAAAATTAGTGGCCAGGTCTATGGCGTAAAAAGGCAATTTATTCACCTGATAGTTGCCGGCAATGTCCACCACCAGTTCCGGCCATTTTAAGAGCTCTTTGATTAATATTACCTCAGATGGCTCCAGATCTGCACTCTGATTGCTTGGCGGTAATTTTACTTTATGAAGTTTTTTCTTCGATTTCCCCTGTATCAGAATCTTAGCTTTCTTAATTATACTACAAATCCTGGCATGGGCATACTGGACGTAAAAAACCGGATTATCCTTCGATTTTTTCTTGGCCAGGTCCAGGTCAAAATCCATGTGCGTATTAAAATCATGCATTAAAAAGAAAAATCTGGCGGCATCCAGGCCAACCTGATCAACTAATTCCTCCAGGGTGATAAAAGTGCCGGATCTTTTTGACATACGGACTTCTTGGCCGCGGCTGACGAGCCGCACCAGCTGAACTATTAATATATCCAACTTTCCCGAGTGACCGATTATCTTCATGGCCGCCTGCATCCTGCCCATATAACCGTGATGGTCGGCCCCCCAGATATCAATAACCTTATCAAATCCCCTTTTAGTAAATTTATTCCAGTGATAGGCAATGTCCGAAAGAAAATAAACCGGTTCTCCGTCAGCCTTTATCAAAACACGGTCCTTGTCATCGCCGAATTCTTTAGTTTTCAGCCAAATAGCACCCTCGGATTTGTACAGCCAATGCTGGGATTTCAAAAACTGTATGACCCGGTCCACCTCACCGGAATTATAAAGGGATTTTTCCGAAAACCAGCGGTCGTATTTTATTTTCAGCTTCTTTTCCAGCAGCCTTTTTACGTTGCCAATCATCTTCTGCAGTATCCGCCCCTTTATCTTATCGCGGACTTCCTCCAGTTTATGCACGTGGTTTAATTTGTAATTCGGGAGAAATAGCTTGGCCGCCAGTTCTTCTATGTATTTTCCCTGATAGCAATATTCCGGATATTCTATTTTAATGCCCTGGTGCTGCCAGTATCTCCGCAGGACGGATTCAGCCAAAATGCCCACCTGCTTACCGACGTCATTAACGTAATATTCCCTTTGCACCCGATAACCGGCGTACTGCAAAATATTAGCCAGCGCATCGCCCATAAAACCGCCACGGCCGTTGCCTACATGTATCGGCCCGGTGGGGTTGGCAGAGACAAATTCAACCTGCACCTTTTTACCCCTGCCAAAATCGCTACGGCCATATTTTTCTTTTTCCATGAGTATTAAGGGCAATTGCCTGGCCAGCCATTTTTTGTCCAGATAAAAATTCAGGAATCCTGGTTGAACCACTTCTACCCCGGAAAAAGCCGGTAATTTCCCGATTTTATCCTTTATCTGATTGGCGATTTCAATGGCTGATTGGCGTACCAGGGGTGCCAGCTTCAAAGCGACATTGCTGGTGTACTCGCCAAACTTGATATCAGGCGGATAATTTATTTCAATCTCAAAATTTTTATCCGCAGTTTCCGGCCAGACTGTCTTGATGGTTTTCTCCAGTTTTTTTTGCAAATACAGTTTGAGATTCATGAATACATTATACCCAAAAAAATTGTAAAAGAAAAGAAATTATCAAATTATTATACTTTATCTAACTTTTTGTAGTTTTTAAAAATATCACTTTTAAAAGCTGCTTCCGCTTTTCTCGGATCACGGCCACGGGCCGATAAAATCCTCATGTTTTTTATCAATTTTAATTCTTTTTTAATTTCACTTTTGGATAATTTTTTCTGCTTCAGAAAATTTAAATAACATTTTTTATACTGCTCAAGGGTTTTGCAGTTTAAATAATTCTGATACCCAAACAACCTTTTATCGGCCGGCGAGGCGGGAATCAAGGAAGCTGAAAAAACCGATTCTTTTTCCTCTTTAAACAAATTAAATAAAGGACAGCGTTGGCAGTCATTGCGGCATTTCCTGACATCTAACGTATCATAAATAAAACGGAAGCCGCGCCAGTCATCCAATATCACATATAAAAAACCGTCGTACCGTTGGGCTAACTTTTTTAATTTTCTATTGGCAATTTTAATAATTTCTTTTTTCATAATGTTAAAAAGTTGGGACTTAAAATTTGCTAGATCTTAAGTCCCCATTACGACTAACGTGCTTTACTGCCTGTAAGAAATGGCATCGGACAGAGCGGGTAGCCAGCGTATGGACCGCCGAAACCTTCCGCTGTCGCCCGGCAACCGCCGCGGCATTTCTCCCATTTGTCGCAAGACCGGCATGGTTCTCCGACTTTTGCTTGCGCTAAATTTAGCCGGTGGCAAATTAGCTCTGATTCATAGGCTCTGGCAATGGGCTGATCATCAGACATACTGGCTAAATTAACCGTTGAATTAGAGCAGGCACGAATCTTCCCGTCTGCGGCAAAGTACAGTCCTCTGTCATAAAACGGACAAGACCCGAAGACATGAGGCATCAGCACTTCCGCCGGCTCCAAACCAAATTCCTGCCGCACCTCCTGGATTCGCTCAATCATTTCCGCGATTTGCTGAGGCCTTGGAGCCACTAGCCAGTATTCCGACCCGATTGGCTCTCCGGAACCCATCAATTCCAAATCAGTTTCGATATTGCGCCGTAGGCACCAACGATAGTACTCCGGCACAAAATCGATATTCAGCCGGCGCACCAGGTTTTGCAGACGAAATTGCGGAGCGCGGTAACCAGCGTCCAAGAAAACATCAATCGCTTTGATCATCTCCTTAGCCAGCTGGACGTTACAGCCGATCATCTGCGCCTGGAGCGCAAACTGTGATTCGTCTTCCGGATTGATATTCAGTTTGCCGGTCACATGCACCTGGCGCTCAAATAGCCACTTAGCCGTTTCATCGGTAATCCCTAGCATATTACTGAAAATCCACGGCTTAATCCCGCGCTTTAGTAATACCTCCACATATTCTTTCAAATATGGCCAAAGCAGCGGCTCACCGCCTAAAATGTCCATGGTTTCCAGTTCACGTCCGCAATAATCACGGCAAAGATCAAGCACGCGTACCGCCTGATCTAATGACATATGCCGGTGATTCAACGCTCCGCGCCGTACCATATAACAGCCCGGGCAGCGGAATTGGCAAAAAGTGGTGACCTCAATTATCCCATACCGCAATCCAGCCGGTCCTGGCCTGACATACCTCTGGTCGAGATCCGCTAACTTATTATCTTTCATGACAGTTTCCTTATCAAAGAACTTCAGGCTCCCTCATGATGAGAATGGCATCAGCCACAAGTATCAATCTTTTATTGAAACAAAAGCCCCTTCTCTCGCGAGAAGGGGCTGAATTTATATGAAAATTATTTTCAGCATCAACACAACCCTTTCTCAGGAGAGAAAAAATTGTCATGATGGACACGATTTAAATTTTGAATAGCTTTATCATTCATAGGAGTTAAAAAAATCCGGCAGGGAGGAGAAGTCCCCCCTGCCTTAGTCGGAATACGCCTGCGTTAATGGTCGGGCCAAAAGCCGCTCTCCACCTTAAAAATACCGATTCATTGAACTCAACAACCCATCCGCACGATACCCGTACTTCACCATGGCGGATTACAGCTAAGGCAGACCAGCAAAGGTTCTTAGTGATACCCATCAAAACCCACAACAAGTATTCATCCTCCTCCTAACAAAGGCTTATTTTCTTAAAGCTTCCTTTAAGATTGTAAGCCACTTAAGCACAACGGTACTAGTGGATCTCTCCACCTGGCCTCGTCTGTTAGCCATAATGGCTCCTTCATGGAAGATAGTAATACTGTTGGGTGCAGTCGCTTCCGAAAAATATCTATTTAGCAAGGTGCTGATTGGATTATATTAGTTTAACCAAGAAAAATAATCAAGTTTTATTATTACCAAGGCGTTTGAGTATGAGCTGGTAGCCATCCTGGCCATGCCGCAGCCACTGGGCGACCCTGGCAACCGTAGTGGTACTGACCTTCAATCTGCTGGCAATGCTTCTATAGGGCACTTTCCTAATAATCATTTTTACTATTTGCCAGCGGTCCGACATATCCGCTATTTCTTCTAAGGTGCACAGATCCCTGAAAAATCGGCGGCACTCATCGGTATTTTTCAGCAATAATATGGCGGAAAATAAATCATTCGTCTTTTTTTGATTCCAGGAAATTGATCTTTTTGGCATATTGGATGTATCAATGTATTAACACATTGACAGATTATCACTACCGACAAAATTAGTCAAGCGCCACTTATCCACAATCTTTAAATAAATATATATCCCAATTTACTCACTTGACGTTTACTTCAGCTTAAACTACGATTATCTAATTAACTTCTTTTATCGCTCTTTTTAATAATAAGGAGAGTAAATGCAAACGGAACAACCTGATTTCGTGGAAGTCAATGTCTTCGCTATTGGCGGAGCTGAATACGTAATTCGAGAGGGGCAAGAAAGCTCTTTGGAATTACCTGAAGATGAAGCCGGGGTGGTCATCTTAAAAGATGCGGAAACTAACCAGCGTTGGATGCTCTTACTGATTAGCGAAAAACAGGCGGAGGACATCTGCAATCTACTTCACGGCGAATTGCCAAAAGCCAGATTGCCTGAAAAGCTTATTGAGCAGTTGGGCGCACCCAACGGTTCAGTCGTGACAGCCATCAGGCTCAGGAACCATCCGGAATTTCTGATAACAGAAATGGTTTTATCGGTTCCTAATGAAACCGAAGCCATTGTCATGACTCTTTCCAGCCCGTATATCGCTTTGCAGATTTACTATTCTGCCCGTTTCTACGGGCAACCGATTCCCCTGCTGGCTGAAGTAGGCTTGCTCGAAACCACTGAACGGGTCGAAGTAGAGTTCTACGATGATACTCCAACAGATCAAGTACCGGGGCGTTCTGTGCGTTTAGGCGCCATATCCAGCGATTATTTTGGGGAATATAAAAACCTCAACTGATAATCAGCGCCTTCAGACCCGTTTATCACGGATCCCTGAAGGCGTTTTTTTAATCAGCCAAATAAGATATAATTACCTTACTATGCCGACAATCATTAAAAACAAAAAAGCCCTGCACGATTATGAAGTTTTGGATAAATACGAAGCTGGAATCGTGCTGTCAGGTGCGGAAGTAAAATCCGCCAAAGCCGGGCAAATTAATCTTAATGGCAGCTACATTGCCATAAAAGACAACCGCCTTATTCTGACAAACTGCCATATTAGCCCGTATAAAAGCGCTTCAACGCGTAAAAAGTACGATCCAAACCGCAATCGAACTCTGCTTTTGCATAAAAAAGAAATTTCCTCTTTGATAGGCACCCTGAAGGCTAAAGGGTTGACAGTATTGCCTATTTCTGTTTATACTAAAGGAAGTCTGATAAAATTTGAGGTGGCTGTTTGCCGCGGACGTAAGAAATTTGATAAGCGCGAGGTCCTGAAGAAACGTGAATCAGATAGGCGCATAAACCGATTATTACGCAGTAAAATTTAAATAAACTGCGAGGCCACGGGTCTTGTGGGCCCCGGGCCGAGCAAAACAAATGAGGGAAATAGGAGTAATGAGGAAAAAACCGTTAGGTTGTTTCCTCATATTCTCCTGGGAGCGTTTAAAATCGACAGCCGCACTTTTATAAAAATCGCAAACCGTCCTTACGGTTATTCTACGACGTAAAACTGGGATAACTATTATACAAATGCCAAATCATTTGTTACAAAAGTGAAGAACACCTTGGCTTCGGCCTTTGCTGTTCCTGCACTCGCAGTTGCCTAAAAAACCAGCTGCCATCGCTTCCTTGACGCCCGATAGAGGCCAAGCGGTGATATTTTCGGGCTAGACCGTCATTTTAGTATTTTCAATGGCTGTCGAATACTTGAAAAATACTAGGATTAAAAGATTTTGCTTGTTTTATACTTTTTTTTCGAAACTTCAAAATAGGCTAAGTTTGTAAACATTTTTATAAGGTTAGGTTGGACAGGGGTGCAATGCCCCTCGCTTCCACCATTCGACTCGCCACATTAAGTGGCTCGCTCATGGTCTTCGACCAAAATGATATTTAGTTCATATACAATATTCAAAATGTAACGAGTCGAATGGTGGGCTGAGCGTAGCCGAAGCCCAATAAATTCGACTCCTCGCTATCGCTCGTCGCTCATGGTATTCGACCAAAATGATATTTAGTTCATATACAATATTCAAAATGTAACGAGTCGAATGGTGGGCTGAGCGAAGCCGAAGAGCACAGATATACAAATATACAGAGTAATAAATTTAATTATAAATGATTTATTATCTCTACATCCTTAGATGCTCTGATAATTCACTATATACAGGCACCACTAATAACCTACTCTTAAGAGTTAAAAGGCATAACAAGGGTAATGGTCCAAAATTTACACAAATAAGGTTACCAGTAAAGCTTGTTTATTTTGAAAAGTTTGATAATCTTAAGTCAGCTAGAAAACGCGAAAAACAAATCAAAGGCTGGCGTAGAGAAAAAAAGGAAAAATTAATTAAATTTGGTCATCCCACAAAATTTAATCATTAACGATAAAAACATCAGTAAGCACACACGTTTAAATCATCAGATTAGAGTTCCCCAGGTCAGGGTTATCGATGACCAGGGCGAACAGCTGGGAGTTGTCGATACCTATCGCGCCCTGCAGATAGCCAGAGACAAAGGACTTGATTTGGTTGAGGTCTCGCCTATCGCCAATCCGCCGGTCTGCCGAATCATGGATTACGGCGCCTATCTGTACCAACAGGAGAAAAAAGAAAAGAAGCAGAAGGCCAAACAAAAAAAAGTGGAAATTAAAGGCATTCGTTTGTCGCTGAAAATCGGGCCGCATGACCTGGAATTAAGAAAAGATCAGGCCGTCAAATTCCTGAATAAGGGACATAAGGCCAAGATTGAGCTGATACTGCGCGGCCGGGAAAGGGCGCACGCTGACCGGGCCAGGGAAATCATGAAAAATTTTGCCGATTCGCTGACTGCCAGCACACAAGCCTATATTGAGAAAGGGACAACTCAGCAGGGCGGACGGATGTTCATGATTGTCGGTAAAAAGTCGTAATATTACCTCAATTTAATCCACAGCTAGACTAAATAGCATTTTTAATATACATTGAATAATATGCCAAAGGTAAAAACACACAAAGCAACTGCCAAAAGATTCAGATATACGGGCGCCAAAAACCTGAAACGCCGAAAAGCCGGACAGGATCATTTTAACTCCCGCGAATCCGGCAAGGTGACTAAGAATAAACGCCGCGATGTTTCGGCGAATAAGACAAACATCAGAGCTATCAGACAATTAACTCCTTACAACTAATATGCGGGTAAAACGAGGTGTCTCACATTCAAAACGACGCGCTAATCTGCTGAAGCGGACCAAGGGTTTTCGCTGGGGCAGAAAGTCAAAAATCAAGCTGGCCAAAACCGCCGTGCTGAAAGCCGGCGTTCACGCTTACCGCGATCGCCGCAAGAAAAAACGTGTTTTCCGGCGCTTATGGAATATCAAAATAAATGCCGCTGCCAGGCTGAATGGCCTTACTTATAGCAAATTAATGTACGGCCTGAAAAAAGCCAAGATTAATCTGGATCGTAAGTCTTTGGCCAATCTGGCCGAGCATGAACCGCAGGCATTTACCGCGCTGCTCAAAGAATTGCCGGCACCGGATAAAAAATAGAATTACTCAAATTTTCGCGTTCGTGGAGCGGTAGTTCAGCTGGCTAGAACGCTGCCCTGTCACGGCAGAGGTCACGGGTTCGAGTCCCGTCCGCTCCGTTTATATACAAACTGCACTGCCTGCCCCGTAGATGCGAATAAAATGAGCATTCTGCGGGGTCACGGCAGAGGTCACGGGTTTAAAAGTCCCGCCTGCCCCGCCGTAGCGAACGAAGTGAGCGCTGGCGGGGTCCGCTCCGCCACCAACGTTGGCTTATTTTGTAGTAAGCTTTTTATAATGCCTTAAACTTTTTTAAATGCTGACACAAAGCCGGACCAGAACGCTCCGGCGCTTTTTTATGCACCTAATAATCTTATTTGACGCTCTTATAAACTTTTGCTAAGGTTATCTAATTAAAGAAAATAAAACCCAAATAAAGCACACTTTATTCCCATAAGGAGGGAATTATGGAAAAAATAATCCTAGGCATTAATCCTGGCGGAAGCGGAAACGAATTCACCCTGGCCAACGCGGAATCAAGCGAAATCATTTTCTGCGACAAAACAAGGCCGGCCGAGCCCTATCCGCCATGTGTGGAGGACCAGCTTCCCCTGCGCCAGCAAGAACTGGCAAGCTGGCTTACGGAAAAAAGCAATATCATTGGCTCGGGATGTATTGTCGCCGTTGTCAGCCGCGGACCGGCACTGCTACCGGATGCTAAAGGCCGACCTAACGGCTTCGGCATCTATGGCATCACCGATGAGGTTATCAACGCTATTAACAGGAAGCATCTCTACACCATTCACGCCTCCCAACTTGCCCCGATTATGGCCAAGCATTTTTCCCTGACCCATGGCAACGTACCAGCGATTTTCGTTGACCCGATTTCTGGTCAGATTCTGCCTGAAGGCTACAGGCTCTCCGGTCTTCCCGGTGTTGAACGCCGGCCACTCGGGCACTGGCTGAATATCCACTACATTTTACGCTCGCTTTTCAGTGCCGGCTGGATGGACAAGTCAATTATAGCCTGCCACTTCGGGACTGGCACTACCATCGCCGGATTCAGATCAGGAAGCCTGGTCAATGTCAACGACGCCAATGCCGGCGGACCTTTCTCCGACACCCGCGCCGGCAGCCTCCCGACCGAGCCATTTCTTGATTGGATCGCGGCCGAGCTGGCAAAAAGCAGAACCGTACAGCATATCAAGGAACAGTTGCAGACAAAATGCGGTCTGGCCGGCCACCTCGGTGTTCGCGACCTGGCAGGCGCGCGCCAGCTCTTAAATGACGGCAATGAGCACGCCCGACTGGTCTATGACACGATGATCTGCAATATCGGCGCGGAAATCATGGGCCGGGTTGTAGAAATCGGCTATATACCTGACGCCCTGATCCTGACCGGCGGTATGTGCCAGGACAAGCAGTTTGTCGCTGACGTTCAGCAACGAATATCCCAATTCATTCCCAAGCGTTTCCATTGCATCCATCCGGGCAGCTTCGAAGCCCAGGCCATGGTAAACGCAGGCTGTGCAGTTCTGAACGGCGAAGCCGAACCAATCCTCTACGGCAAATAGTCGTTCTTCTTCCGAATATCCTAGCGCGCCGAGTGTTCACCACTCTCGGCGCTTCTTTTATTTCATTCTTACATTCTTACCTGTCCGCCGAAATGGAGCGTAGGAGGAAGAATATTCCTGTTGCATCACTTTTTTCCATTTGACGTCCTTATTCGCTTTTGCTAAGGTTAGGTAATTAATTAAAAACTACAAAAACCCAAAAAACAAATCGAACCTGAACAAAGTGAGGTAAACAGTGCCAAAGTTCAAAAAAAACTGCCTCCTCATGGTGGCAAACAAAACTGGTATAGTCGAAATTGGAAAACGCTTAAAAAGACTAAAGTACCGGATCTTTGCTTCGCATGGAACTACGAAAGTTCTCCGAGAAGCAGGTCTCCGATGTACTGACATCTCGACTATCACCGGACGAAAACCGATCCTGAACCACAAAGTGGTCTCACTAAACGGCGACCTGCATGGAGGTTGCCTGGCATATACTCCAGAGGAAATTGCAGAGCTGGAAAAGCTTTGCCTGGTCAAGTTCGACCTGGTGTATATTCACTACTATCCACTGCATAGCGTGATCGCCAAGCCAGGTGTGACATATGAAGAGATTCTTGATGCCTGGGATGTCGGCGGACCAAGCATGACAATGTCCGCAGCGAAAGGCAATCGGATCATCGCTACCGACCCGGCCGAAATGAACCACGTTCTGAACCAGCTTGAGAAGTACGGCGAGATTTCCGCCGAAGAACGCCGCCGGCTTGTCGCGAAAGCAGTTCACACGGTCATCACCTACTACATGCCGCTGGCTACATATTTAAGCGATGGACAGTATCAATACCTGGCCGGCAAACTTGCCATAAAATGTAAGTACGGTGAAAATCCCTGGCAAACTCCAGCGGCGCTGTTTGCTACCGATAATGACGATCCACTGGCTTTGCATCGGTTTGATCTGGTCGAGGGTGCTGACCCAAGCTATATCAACTTCACCGATTTCAACCGCTGTTTGCAAGCCATGACCCATGTTATTGCCGCGTTCCGCGTTAACCGGATAAAAGCAAAGTACTTTGCCGTAATCGTTAAACACGGTAATGCCATCGGCGCATCATACGGTAATTCAAAGACGGAAGTAATCAAGAAGACGCTGGCGGGAAATCCGCGTGCGGCCTGGGGTGGTATTCTGATTACCAACTTCACAATTGGTGAAGCCGAAGCGGAACTGCTCCGAACCTACCTGATCAAAAAGCAGCAGCGCATTCTGGACGGAGTACTGACCCCTGCAATTACCATAGGCGCAATTAGCATACTCAAGCGCGCCCAAGGCCTATGCCGCATCATGATCAACAAGGAACTGCGCAACCCAGCGCTTGATGTGAGCACGATCATCCATACGGTACGTGGCGGTTTTCTGCGGCAACCTAACTTCGAATACGTGTTCAACTTCAAGCACGATAAAGTTGATCAGTATGGCAGGTTGGCCAGACGCAAAAAAACCGATCTGCTCCTGGCTTGGGCTCTCTGCTCTACCAGCAGCAGTAATACCATCACCATTGTTAATAACTGTATGCTGATTGGCAATGGTACTGGGCAGGACGACCGTGTTGGCGCAGCCCAGCTGGCCATCAGGAAAGCTAGGACCTTCAAACACCTTCTTAAAGGCGCGGTCTGCTGCAGCGACTCGTTCTTCCCTTATGTGGACGGACCACGAGCGCTGGTTCAGGCAGGAATCATTGCCATACTGACAGTTTCCGGTTCCAAGATCAAAGGCGCCGGTGATAAAGCAGTAAAGGCTTACCTGCTGAAACACAAGGTTACGCTTATCTGGATTCCGGTCAGCCTTGGACGTATGTTCTACGGTCACTGCTGATCCCATTAATTTCGCACCCTGTCAATCATGCCACGAGAAGTAAAAAGCTCGTGGCCTTTTTTATTGACAAATCACTTGCCAATTGTTAAAGTATTCAAATCAACTAAAATACAAAACTAACAAAAACCGTTCACATTTAACAAACAGGAGGCTCCAATGGGAGCAATTCTTTCACCAGCTCGGAAGCGTCAAAAGCTGCTTCGAGCGCCCGGCCTAAAACTGTTAAACCGCGGCAAGGTACGCGACACATATCGGTTACCCGATAAACGGTACCTCCTGCTCGTGTGCTCAGACGGTATCAGCATTTTTGATATCGTCCTGAATTTCATCGTACCGATGAAAGGCATCATGCTTAACTTGATGTCACACTTCTGGTTCCAGTTGCTTGAAGCGCAGGGCTTTAAAACTCATTTCGTTGCCACTGGCACCGACATCGACCAATTCCTGCCGGAATCCCTTAGGGGTAACGCAGACCTCCAGGCCCGTGCCATGGTTGTCAAAAACGTCACCGTCAGAAAACGGGAATTCATCTACCGTTGGGCATTGACTGGCTCCGGGTTCAAAGATTACTGCAACGACAACGGTGTCGTCTGCGGCTATAAATTGCCAGACGGATTACAGGACGGCGACCAGTTACCGCGGATTCTCTTCACGCCTTCTACCAAGGAAGATGTAGGACATGACCGGAATATCCCCGCTGACGAAGTCCGCCGAGAATTCCCAGTAGAGTCAGCGATGGGATTTGAAATCTTCTCATTCGCTGTCGAATTCGCCAGACGCAGAGGTATTGTCCTGGCTGATACCAAATTCGAATTTGGAATCGATGAGGAAGGCAACATCTGTATCTGCGATGAGGTCCTGTCACCTGATTCCAGTCGGTTCTGGGAATTCCTGCTCTGGGTCACGAGTCGTAAAGCTGAAAAGCGCTCAGCTCCGTCATCGTTCGATAAACAGATTGGACGCGAAGCTGGTAAAGAGCTCAGCATTCACAAGCTCCACAATGATGATCCAAACGACTTGCAAAAGGCTTGGGAATGGAAGGGATCCAAAGGGCTTATCAAAGCTCTGACAGATGCCTATCGGTATATCTTCTGGCGTCTGACTGGATTGACGGTCGAGCAATATGCCAAAACACTTGGCGTCAATCTGGCCCAGCGGAGAAAGAATATTCTTGTTTTACTTGGCAGTGAGAGCGATCTCACAGCAGAAGTAAAGAAGGCTATCCAGAATGCTGATGACAGCTTCACCAGGAATGGCGAATTGACCAGTATACGGGTAACCACCAACTTCAGCTGTCACCGGCAATTTAAAGCCATGGTCACGCTGGCCCGCACTGGCAGGCTCGAAATAACCGAGCCTGGCGAGGATAAGCCAAGGGTAATCAACTTGGCTGACGTCGACTACATTATCGCTGGCGCCGGTCTGGCTGCACATTTACCAGGTATGCTTGATGCCGCGCTTTATGCTTATGGTCACTCCATTCCCGTGATTGGCCTGGCCATTGGCCCGGATCATACTGAGGATCTGGATGCGGCGCGACTGTCGATCAGTCATATCCCCGGCAAACCCGTAATCATTAACGAGATTGACGGTGCGGTCTATATCAACGCGCCCGGTCTCTGCAATGCTATCGAACGCATTGCTACTGGCGAACTCCCGCCCGCTAAAGCTCGTACCGTAAAACCTATTCACATTGACGTTTCGTTTGCCGCCTAAACACGGTGATACGAAAAATCAAAAACCGGCTCTCATCAACAGAGGGAGTCGGTCTTTTTATTTAGCAACAAAAAAACGTACGTGGCTGGTTGGCTACGTACGCGCTGAGACGAAAATCTCAGCTAAACAAGACATGAGATCCGCTGGCAATAAACAGGCAGCAGATTAGGCCGAGAAATATGGCCAACCCCTCGTGGTCTTTTCTGGCCAGCCGTAGCATGAGAAACGGCACCAGCGCAACCCCGGCGAGAAACAGGATGCCGCTGCCAATTACTCCACCGGGTGCATCCCATGGGATTAACCGAAAGTGGCTGCCGGCAAGCATCGCGCAGACGAGCGAGATACAGCACCAGAGCCAGCAATCCCAGCGTTCATTCCGTGCCCGACCCATGGCCAGGCATAGGAATATTGCAGTACCAAAAATTGTTACCGGCCAACTCGACGCAAGGATTGTATTGAAATCTAATTTCACTGAATGCCTCCTTCAGTAATAGTGAAAAGTGCGAAATAATTAATTAACTTTATCGCATAATAATATGTTTTGTCAATGCCGCTTGATATTAAAATAGCCGATTACAAAGAAATGTTAGTCATCTATAAATGTACCAATTTTGAATAACCTTAATACCCCGCCCATTGCGGAGTAATCGTAGGAAAATTGAGGCGAAGAGGAGCGATCCCCGCCCATGGGCGGGGAATCGATCCCACTCAAGCGAAGCGGTTGTGGGTCGATAGCGACGATGAGCCCAATTTTCAAGATTACGCAGCACGGGCGGAACTCTTTGGTACTTTCTGGTTACAGAAAGTACATAAACAAACTGTTTGCACAGAAAAGAAGAAATCAATACCTAAATATATATCTTTCAATAATACAAACGAGCGTACCCTTGAGAGAGTACGCTCGGAGTATATTTAATCTAACTAATCACTAGGTACTAATAACTAATTACTAGCTACTAAATCCCCTCCACGTCAATCACCCTGACATTGGGTCCGCCAGAAGCGCGGGGTATGGTCAGGAGCTCATCAGCTCCGTCGCCGTCCACGTCAGCCCCGGCCACATTGACGCCGTTCAGGTAATTGGTGGCATAGGCGAAGAATTCCTTCTGCATTTCCTCACGCACGTTGAAGACCCTGATTAAGGGGGTGGCATTCTCACCTACTCCGACCACGATCTCCTTGATGCCGTCCCCGTCAGTATCCACGCCGGCTACGGACACGCCGCCGCGGTAATCTTTGTTGAAGGCAAAGAAGCCTGGTGAAAGCAGTTTTATCTCATTAGGCCTGATCTGGAAGATCTGGGTATGGGAAGCGCCGAATTCCGGTCCGACAATGATTTCATCCTTGCCGTCGCCGTCCACGTCAGCGGTCGCCGCTTTGATGCCTTTACGGAAGGTGGCTTTGTCATAGGCGAAGAAATTGGCCATGGCATGGCCGTCCTGGTTGTATACCATGACCTGGGCGCCGCCGCCTTTGCCGGCCGTGACGATGATCTCCTTGATGCCGTTGCCGTCAGTATCACCGCAGGTAACGTAAACCCCACCGGTAAACTTGCCGTCCAGGGCAAAGAAGCCCGGAGTCAGAGGCGTGCCAGTGCCGTTAAAAATGCGGATGTGCGGCTTGCCACCGGGGCCTGGGGCGGTAACAATCTCATCAATGCCGTCGCCGGTCAGATCGCAGGCCGCTACTCTGACGCCTGAGCGTAAAGTGGAAGCATAAGCGAAGAATTGGGACTGAACATTGCCGGAGCCGTCAAAAACCCTGACTTGAGGACCTAAACCGTCGCCGGTGCCGGTAATGATCTCATCATGCCCTCCGGCAATCACGTTGCCGCCGGCAATGTGGTAGCCGGCGCGCAGAGTGGAGGCGTAGGCCATGAAGGAAAAGCCTGAGGCGACGGAAGGGGTATAGGTGCTGGGGGTGGAAACATCATCCGAAGTTTTATTTGAATATTGATGATACGTGCTGGGAACATTGCCTGCTGAATCAGTAATGCCGATGGCGCGTTCTTTGGTTGATTTCTGCCCATCTAAACTGACCACCGTAACGTCATACCAACCGGTTGACATCTGTGATAATGGAAGTTTTACGGCCAGAGAAGTGCCGGATTGCACATAAGTCGCTTCGCTTACCGTATCGCCAAAATAAGTTTTCGCCCCAAAGGTGAAATTTGTGCCGTCAACCTTCACGTTTAAACCTGATCCCTTGTCCCAGGCCGGATTCACCTGGTTTGGAGTGACAGCAGTGACCGTCGGCGCTGCCTCAGCGTAGGGCGCCGTGCCGGTAATGTCTATCCGGCGGATTAAATCGTTCCACTGATCTGTAACGTATAAAACACGACTGGCTGTATCAGGGAGTAAGCCCTTAAGGTTATTGAATTCCGTTGTAGTGCGATTACCGTTTTTAAATCCCCTTTCGCCGGAACCGGCCACCAGCTTGGTCAAACCGGTAGTCGGATCGGCTAAGCGAACGCGATGCGAACCGGTATCGGAAAAATACAGTAAATTATCTGCGCCCATTTTTATGAATTCGGGGAATGAAAGAACCGCGTTGGTGCCGATAGCTTCCCGATAGCCCGCTGAAGCATTGCCGGCCAGGGTAGAAACCGTGCCGGAAGTCAGATTTATTTTACGGATAACATGATTATTGGAATCAGCAATATACAGATTACTGCCCGAAGCGTCCATGGTCAGGCCGAAAGGTCGGTTGAACTTCGCTGACGTTCCCGCGCCATCCGCATAACCCGTTGCTCCTGTACCGGCCACCAGCCAGGTCTGTCCGTCGGAAATGCGCACTTTCCTGATGCGGTTATTACCAGAATCAACTACATATAAATAAGTATCGGTTGGATCGATGACTATGCCCGTGGGCGAGCGGAAGTAAGCGCAGCCTGCCACACCGGTATTCAACTGGTCAGCGCATTTAACGCCTTCCTGATAGCCGTTATCATCAGTACCAATGGTATTAACTAAACCGGCGCCTGAAACTAGATAAGTTGGAGCCGGGCTGACCTCCAGGTTGACTCCGCGAATTCTGTTGTTCCAGCGGTCAACAACATATAGCCTGGTACCGGATGAATTAATAGTAATGCTTTGGACGCCGCTGAACCGTGCCGGCCCGATGCCATGCGTCGGATCGTCATCCCCTTCGCGGTAATTATCCACGCTGCTGCCGACAACTTGCGATACTTCGCCGGTGGCAACGGTCACGCGCCTGATTTTGTTATTATCCGCTACATATATATATTTACCATCAGGACTCTTCACCATATCACTGGGCCGGCCGAAAAGCGCTGTTGAGGAAGAACCGTTGCGGTTGCCGTATCTTTCGTAACCGGCGAATATTTCTTCATCCCCCGACAAAGTAGTCAGGAAACGGTGGATTGTACCAATGCCGGAATTGGAAACATATACACTGCCATTATAAATATCTAATCCTGCTGGATAATTAATGGAAGCCATACTGCCGTCTTCGGCGAATAAGGAGGTGGCGCCCGTCGTCAGGTTAATTTTACGTATATAATCCGTATAACCATCGCCGTCAGAAACATATAATGTGGTGCCGTCAAGCGCCACGCCCCAGACATTATTAAAAACTGCGGATGCCCCGGTTCCTTCCTGATAACCGGCTGCTCCTGAACCGGCCACAACAGTAACCGCTCCAGAGCTGGTATTAACTGACAGCACACGATGGCTGTCGGCGTCAGCGATGTATAAAACCGTACCATCGCCATTGGCAGCTAACTTTTTTGGACCATCAACGTTAGTAGTCAAAGTTGAAACCGCGCCGCCTGAAGTAGAAACATATTTAATGGCATTATTGCCGGTGTCAGCGATGTATAATCGCGAACCATAAACTTCCACACCTTCCGGTCCGGATAAGCCGGAAGATACTAAGGTGGTGACTGTTGACCCGCTTATTTTTTTGATCTGATTATTGGCCGTATCCGCGACATAAATCGCTCCGTCTGAAGCCACTGAAGCGCCGTGCGGCAAAGCAAACTCGGCTGTCGTTGTACTGCCGGTTGTATTGCCGTATGAACCCGTACCTGCCACCGTGGAAACAATCCCGTTGGCATCAATTTTTCGTATGACATTATCATAGGTGTCTGCGATGAAAAAATTTCCCGAAGCGTCAATATCTACGTCTTCAGGAAAATCAAAATACGCGTCCACTCTGCTTCCGCCGTCGCCAGCGTAAATTTTTCCCAGATAGGTGGTGACGTCGCCGTAGGCTGCTTTGGCTTCCGGAGCAAATAAAAAAATAGTGGCTAGCACTATTGGTAAACTTAATAAGGCGTATAAAAACCTTTTCATATTGTTTTTGATTAATTTTTATTTTTATATCACAGCGTTATTATAGCATGATTTTCGTAAAAAATCAAGGGTAATATTAGACAAAAAAAGGGGCGCTGCAAAAGCATACGCCCCGTTATCCTAAACACAAAGATCAACTTGATGTTCAAACGTTGACTGTTCCCACGTAAACGTGATTCCACAAATCATACAGTTTAAACTTGAAACTCCTAGCTCCGTCAGGGAGTGGAGGAAAGTACAATAGAGCTGTCCTCAATCCATTCTCTGGTATTCCATTTTCTTTAGTGTCTAGGTAGACACCGTCAGATCTTTGCACCGAATAGATCTCATGACCATATAGAATCCTAGAATGATTGCTCACACTAGCCCTCTCCCCCTGTGACTTTGGATCTGACCACTCAATCTCAACAATCGTCTGGTCAGGACTTAGCAGAACTCTCTTCACCACAACTGTGAAGAAGCTTTCTGCTCCATTTAATGGTTTGCCGCAAAACTTCGCCTTAGCCTGGAAATCAGGAGGATAAAAAGGCTGGGTAAATCCTTGCGGTAAAGACGGCGCTGAATTGGCAGCCGGCGCCTGAACCAATCCGTAACTTCCCGTAGACGGCGCGTTTACTGTCGTAGCCGATCCGTTTGGCGTGGGAATATTAGCCTGTGGTAGAGGGTCCGCTTTAGCAGTCAAATTCCCATCATTGGGTTTCTGCTGCAGTTTAGCTGTATCAATCGGAATAGGCGGCACGAGCTTCGCCGGGTCAATGCTAGTTGGAGTTGCCTTCTTTGGATGTCGCAATCCATCGGTCAAATCGAAAAACTTACTTGACCCATATGCAATGACATTGGTAACACCAACACCAATGTTTTCGCTGACCTTCTTCAGATCTGACTGGACGGTCGGCGCCTTTTCTTCGCCTGCCAAGTGCGGTAGGAAAAGATACGTAAATGCACCAATCGCTAATACCCCTGATAAGGTAATAGCTGCAAGCCGGACAGACGACCGCATCTTATCAAGCAGGAACCAGGCGCCTTCGCACAGCACCAAAATAACGTACGGTACAAAATTACCTGCGACCCAGGGTTTCACGAGCAGGGTCATGCTGATAAAAATACAGTCCCAGAACAGCACGTGTTGGAAGATTTTCCAGATGCTGACTTCAAGTTTGGTCTCCTTAAAGACCTTATATGCGGCAATCGCTGCAAAAGCATACGACGCTACATATATCTGCAAGGCAACCAGTGTCAGAGAAAACATCAAAATAGGAAAGCTTCCGCCAAACGAGTACATCATCCAGCCAAAGAAGGACATAGCGGCAAAAAGTAACATGATTGTCCGCTGCATTTCTGTAGCTATCGCCTGAATCCCATGGAAACCCGTCTTGGCAGACGCGATTCCTAGTTCCACGCCTTGCTCAGTTGATTTGAACCCCAGGATGTAAAATATCAATAGGGGTAACGATGCTGCCTTACCGAGCTTCACCGTTTTCTGCGTGCCCCGCTTGAGCAACTCAGTTATTGTCTTAAACATTACCTTCACTCCTCTTAACATCTTGTTCTTGAACTTGCGCGGGTGAAACGTAGTTAGTGCTCCACCGCATTCCCGCCACGATGATGGTGATCACTAGTGCGATCAAGCCGAAACCGATGGTCGCAATCCACCCAATCCGGCCCATTGTCGGGACAGTAGTCGAGATGAAAAGCAAAACGACAGCAATCGGGATGCCGATCCGCTTGAGCCACATGATCTGAAAACTGGCTCGCGCGATCCGATCCTGATACTCCCGATCTTTCTTATCCAGAAGGCTAATGGCTTCCTGGACATGGGGTATCTCATTTGATTTGAGCGTTGCCAAAACCTCAGCCAGATGGTGCCAACAGCCACTGAACCAGAGACGAAACTTCTCCAGTTCAGCGACGGAGTTGCTGATCTTATCGCCGTCGAGCTTGATACCGAGTAGCGTTGCCCGATCATTGTCTGTTGACAGCTCGAGAAACTGATGCCACTCAGCGACCGTATAGCTCTTCAGCCTGGTAAGCGCATGGTCAAAATATGCCCGTGACTCATGCATACAGGCCTGGAGGAAATTAATGGCCTTCTTCTGATCTTCCGGCTCAAGAGCGAGTATCGACTGCTCAACACCCGTCTCGTCCTGCTTGATCCGGTCCTGCAGATACGATTGCTGCACGGTTTTGACCAGGTCTGTCCAATACTTAGGATCAACCGAACTACCGAGTTTTTTGACGATAATCTCCATTTGTTTGGGAGTCATCAAGCCAATCTTCTCGCGAAGCGTAACTGCCTCACGATCAAATCCGTCAATGGCTTCAAGAAACGCTTTGAGCGAATCCGGCGGCAGCTGCATCAGGAAATACATGTAGTTGTCGAAGCCTGATTTCTTACTTGGCTCAACTGCGGTAGCTGGAACAACGGTTGCTCCAGTGGTCGGAGTCTTCCCATCATCCATCGCAAGTAATTCGAGGATTTGGGAAAGCTCTTCAACAAGTGTGTTGGCTGTTGCTTTCCACTGCTTGTTCTTGATGTCGTCGGTAAACTCACGCATTGCTGCACTCAGTCCCCTCAACATTTCGAAGCCCATCGGCATTTTACCTGGATCAAAACCCTTTTGTCTGAGCCAATTGATAGCCCCGCTTTTCTTTGCGAATGTCGATAACCTCCCAAGGAAGTATCGAATCATCACGTCAGTTCCCCGACCCATAACCTTCTCGACATTAACCTTTTGATCGTGTTCAGCTGTTACGGGCGCGTCGGATGTCTGCACTTGATGTTTGTCTTCTTTAGCCATCTAACTCACCTCCTCTATAAAGAGTGGTTATTGTTTCCTGAGGTTTTGTTCTGGGTGTCCTCAAACACCGCATCACAGCTTTGTGGTACATACTGTACCATCCTTTCTGTTCACCCTCTAATTTAGAGGTGAGTTTAGTTTATGGTTGCCTTAAACTGTTTACAAATTGTCAAAGACCATTACTGATCTCAGTTCATAATAAATTACATTGTGGGTAATTTATCATGACCCTCCATACTACAACATATCATAGAGTTTGTCAAGAGCATTCCTGTGTATAAAAAAAGGCACCTACTTTTTCAAGCGGTGCCCTGCCAATCTTTAGTAAGAATGGCAATTAAACTGTACTATCCTTGGCCTTGCTTCTGCATCGTGCGAGTATGATCGTGAAAACCACAGCCAGGGCAAAAGAGCAGATAATCCCCACCCAGAATCGGACGCTGATTTGCATCCAGCCGACCACGAATGCCAGAAGTACGGCAATGAATATCATCCAGAAAACTACGGCCAATCCAGTATAGAATCTCTGCATACCCTGCTGAGGCCGGGATTGCATGTCACTATTCATTCAGAATCCTTTCTTTAGCCTGTCGTGGTAAACTTAGAGGTAATCATCTGCAATATCTGCGGACCTAAGCCCAGCTTTGAGGCATACTCCGCGTTATCAAGTGTTCTGATTTCGCGGTAAGCCTGGTCGAGCGTCATTTTCTGACCCTCCGGCCTGTCCGCATTTACTTCTGTCATATACAGCTTGGCGCGCAGAATATCTTTTTCTACGTCAATGCGATCTTTCGTTTTCTCAATGATCGCTCCAAGAGCCAGAGCTAGAGCAGCCTGCGTCGTTTCATCGAAGTCAATCCGATTAATAACGACCTGCCTCAGTGTCACCTCGGGAACAATACCCTGAACGTATGCCGCGACTGTTTTCGCAATTTCGAACCGCACGGCGACAATCTTGCCTGATGCTGGATTATCAGTTTGCGTTACAGTTTTCCCATCGCTCGCCTCGGCCAGAATATTGACAATATGTATGCCAATCAACTGGTCATGCGTATAGAGAACCGTTTCGCTCTCAATAGCAGCGGCGACATTGGAAAGCAATTTTTCCTCAATAACTTTGCTCTCCAACTGAGTAAAAGACAGCAGTCTACGCCCGGACAGAAGCCCAGGCTCCTCATCTTCCTGGCGCGGCGGGTACCAGTAGAACGTGACTTGAGCAATGATTGGCAGTCCGTCATGAGACGAATGTGTAATGATTGTCTTGACTTCCCTTTCACGGATGTCAACTTCAATCAATCCGCAGATAAACGGTATAACCGGCTTCCACCCCTCTTCCAGAGCAAATGGCAGACGGCGGTCAAATATCGTTATCAAAGCGCGGTGCCCCCAGGGAATCTTCCTGAAGCCAAAAAGCAGCCAGACCACGCCCAGAATAATTAGCGACGCGATAGGCGCCTTGGGCAGGATAATTGCCATAATGAATATCCAGGCACCGAACATTATCACCCTCAAAACAATAGGCAATTCATTGACAGTGCTGCCAAAAAAGTTCGACAGCCAGTCTGACTTGCCTTCGGTGGTGATTGGTGTCTCTGGCGGATCCGGTTCTCCTGGTGTTTCAATGGAATCAGCTTGTCTTTGTTCTGTCATCTCCCCTCCTTCTTTGTGGAGAAAGTTAATAAATCAACGTACAAAATTATCTGATGATATTAACACTATCATTCTTATCTGTCAATAGAATATTATCGCCATCGGACTCCATGGTAATGTCTCCTTCAAGATCATTTCTTAAAACATTAAAGCCCAATCCATTTAATCTTTTAACGACCTGCTCATGCGGATGCCCGAATTTATTATCCTTTCCCACCTGAATCACCGCGTACTGCGGGTCAACAGCTTGGAGAAATTCCAGCGAAGAGGAATATTTACTCCCATGGTGCCCGACTTTCAGAACATCACTCTTTAGCGGGTTTGCTGGAGCCCCTTCCAAAGGGTACGCTGAAGCCCCCGCCCGCTTCGCGTTGCGACCTGCCCGACTTCGTATCGACGAAGTCGATGCAGGCGTGAGCAAGGCGGGCGGGCTCGCTTCAGCGATATTTAAAACTCCTGACCCGAGCTGCTGATAGAATTCCAACAAACCCTTTTCTACTTTTACCGGCGCGTCGCCGGTGAATAAAAACGAGGTGTTCTGGTAAACCAGCTGTGTAACTATTGAAGTCTCGTTTAAGTCGTCAAATTTATTCTGCCTTAAATCTTCAGTTGGATATAAAACTTTCATGCCCGCTTGATCAAAAATAAATTCCTGGCCAGCCTTGGCAATGGTCATTTCAACGCCTTTTTCATTTATCAACCGCTCCCATTCCAGAAATTCCGGCGCTGAATCCTCCACTCCGCTGTATAAAACCTTCCGCACCTTATAACGTTTCAGCACTTCAACTAATCCGGCCACGTGATCCGCGTGGGCGTGCGTCAATACCATTAGGTCAATCGTGTGGTCATAGAACGGCATGGCCCGCCCCAGTTTTGCCAGGACTCCGGAATCCGACCCGCCGTCTATCAATATGTCCTGCTGCGAGGGCGTGCGGATGTAAATGCTGTCTCCCTGGCCGATATCAAAAAATATTATCTTTAGATTTTTATTTTGTTCGCTTTGCCAGACCAGCGCAAACAATAGACAACAAACTGTTAACAAACCAAATAAGCATATAAATATTTTTTTTGAAATGAATCTGTTTGGCATAAAATTATTTACACTTTAATCATACTGGCTTCTGATTTTCTGGCTTTGAATAATATTAATGTTAAAAACCCATAGCCTAGCGCCAGCCAGAGCCATCTGACTTGGCCAAATTCAAAAGCCACGAAGTTTAACTTGGCAAAACTATTAACTATAAAAATTATATAACTCAAAATTGACCAGACTATCCAGCCGAACACCGGCCCCAACGGCAGCCAGATCAGCGCCAGTAACCCCATGACAAAACCAAAGCCCATAGCAATAGGAATAGCCGGCAGGATTAAAACATTCACCAGCGGAGCCACTAAAGACAGGCGTCCAAACTGAAAAATTATCAAAGGCAATGTCATTAAAGTGGCAGAGAGGGTGGCCACCAAATTTTCCCTGATTTGGAAAAAGTCCGGCAGCCAATTAAAAAATCTTTTAACAATTGGCGACACATAAACAAGCCCCACGGTCGCCAAAAAAGACAATTGAAATCCGGCATCAAAAACCAAGACCTTCGGATTCACCAGTAACATTATTACTGCTGCCAAAATTAACACATTGGTGATCCGGCTCAGGCGCCCCATCTGGGTAGCCAGTAAAACCAGCATGCCCATAATCCCCGCCCTGACGACTGAGGCCTGCGCGCCGGTGATTAAAACGAAAAAGGCGATAGCCGCCGCAGACACCCAAAAAGCTTTTTTTCTGGAAATCCACAGGTGCTTGCACAGATTTGAAATTAAAACAGCAATAATTGTAATGTTGTAGCCCGATAAAGCCACGATATGCGTAGTGCCTGTACGAGCGAAACTTTCCATCAAATCGTCGGGAATCGCCCTCTTCGCGCCCAGGACCAGCCCGCCGAGAAAAGAAGCCTGCGGTTCTGGCAGGGATAGCTGGATAGATTGAACAAACTTATTTTTAACTGACAAAAGGGCGGCTAAAAGAATATTACCCTGGTCAGCAGCTAGAAGCTTGATGCCCGGCCGATAACATATGGAATAAATGTCATAGCGGGCTAGATATTTGTCGTAATTAAAAATCCTGCCTGATTCCTCGTCTTTTATCGGCTCCGGCGCCTGCAGCCGGCAATCAATCTGCAACAAATCTCCATAATGGTGTTCCGGATATAATGTTGCGTTAATTAACACTTTACCCTGCACTGCTGCTGGAATATTATCTAAACCTTTTTTTATTTCAACGGCCAGTTTCACGTGATCCTTCCTGGTATCCGGCTCAGTTGTAATCAATGCAATAAAACTGGCTTTTTGGTTATTAAAATGCTGAACGCTTGAATTATTATTATGCGGAATCGACATCTGGTACCTGAAAATGCCGCAGGAAATCATCAGCAGACAAATCGCGCAGACTCTCCATAAAATTTTTACCCGCCAAATTAGCATAATTATTCCTGCCGACCCGAACGTCAGCGCCAGCCACATAGGAATATTTATTAACGACCGAATAGCCACGCCAAAGATAAAAGCCAGGCTGCTGTATAGGAAAATTTTTGATTTTGATAGTTTTCTCATAACTCAACAGCGAATAGCTTATAGTATATGGCTATAAACTTTTTTTAAAACAAGTTATCCTCTTAACTAGTACTTCAGCATTTAAATATAGGGAGTTAAAATCTTGATTATTTATATACTCTCTATCTCTTGCAATATAGAGCTCAGAAATTACTTCCACTAAAGAACGGATGCTGTAATTCAAAAATAATTTGAAACCCCTTATACTGTCATTAGCCGAGCCTTCGGCGATATTCGCAGAAACAGATATCGCTGCTCTTCGCACTTGGCTTGTGAGAGCATATAACTCATGTTTCGGAAAGTTTTTTTCAGTAGTGAGATAAATTTTATTCACAAAAATTATCGCCTCTTTCCAAATTTCCAATGTCTCAAATCTAAACATAGTTGTTTTATTAGTAATAATTTACTATCATTTAACTTAAACTATTTGCTATAAGCCATATGCTATATGCTAAGCACCTAATCTTCCCATAAAAAAAATCCCTTCCCGAAAATTTAGGGAAGGTTTTGCTGGAATAACCATATCACCGGATAAAAATTATGTCAAATTAGCCTTCATAATTAACTATAAAGGCATGTAGGAGGATAAAAAAAGCTGTCTCCGGGAAACCCAGTGACAGCTCATGTACAAATTCCTATTCAGAGCCCTTATTCTTTCGGCTTCATAACAGGGACAATGATAGTCCCGTCTACGGCGAAAAAGCGAAGCGCGCTTACGCCGGTTTCTACGTCGATGATACTCAGCATGTTACCGCCGACGAATTCAATTTTCCCTTTGCGCATCTGTGGCTTTTCTTCGCCAGCAATTATGCTTGCAGGATATTGTACATCCTGCCCGGCCGTGAATCGTGCCATTACTTACCCTCCGTGGATAGAGTGAATTAAGGTTCTGTTGGTTAAAGGTTTACGAAAAAACGACTACAAGATGAAATTCCTAGTATCATATATCAAATCAATGATTTTGTCAATGCCAATAAATAATCATTCAACGGTCACCGATTTTGCCAGATTCCTCGGTTTATCCGGATCCAGCCCCCGCAGCACGGCAATTTCGTAGGCTAACAACTGCATTGGTACCGCCGCCAGTACCGGCACTAAATGCGCCAGAGTGTGCGGAATAAAGATGGCCCATTCAGCCATTTGCGAGATAACCTGATCACCTTCGCTGACCAGGGCGATTATCCGTCCGCCGCGTGCCCGCACTTCTTCGGCATTGGAAGCAATCTTTTCATAGCTGACCGGATCCTCGCTGTCCTGGGGCGCGATAATCACCACCGGCATATTCTGGTCAATTAAGGCAATCGGCCCGTGTTTCATTTCCGCGGCCGAATACCCCTCAGCGTGGATATAGGAAATCTCTTTTAGCTTCAAAGCTCCCTCCAGGGCAATGGGAAAATTATAGCCCCGGCCAAGATAAAGAAAATTATTCTCATCTTTAAATTCTCTGGCAATATCCTTGATAACGCCGGTATCATTCTTCATATCGTAAATGCTGCCTAAAACCTTGCGGATTTTATCAGGCAAAGCGCAAAGCTCATTGACTATTTTTAAATAATCTTTTTTCGGAATTCTCTTCTTTTTATCTTCCAGCGGCTGGTGTTCGTCCAGAATGTTCGCCAGCGCGAGATTAAGCATGGAAAGCGCCACCACCTGGCAGGAGAAGGCTTTGGTTGAGGCGACGCCGATTTCCGGGCCCGCATGCGTGTAAATGCCGCTGTCCACCAGCCGGGCGATGGAAGAGCCAACCACATTAACGATGCCGAGATTATACGCTCCTAATTCGTGGGTCAGCTCAATGGCTCCCTTGGTATCCGCGGTTTCTCCTGATTGCGAGATGCCGATCGCCAGCGTTTGTGGTTTGATGACCGGATGGCGGTACCTGAATTCCGAAGCCTGCTCGCAGGTGACCGGCAGGCGCAGCATTTTTTCCATTAAAAACGCTCCCAGCAGTCCCGTATGCCAGGAAGTGCCGCAGGCTAATATTTTTATAGAATCAATTTTTTCCAGAGCCTTTGGCAGGCCGTTGCTCATACAGCCGAGATGAATGCCGGCCACGCCTTTTTTTACGCGCCCGCTCATGGTATTTTCGATCGCCTCGGGCTGCTCGAATATTTCTTTCAGCATAAAATGCGGGAACCCGCCTTTCTCGATCATTTCCAGGTCCCAGTCAACCTGCTCAATATTTTTTAAAACATCCTTGTTATCCAGCGTGGTCAGCCGGAAATCGCCATTTGATAAAGTTACCATTTCTCCGTCTTTTAAATAAATTACCTGGCGCGTAAAAGGCAGTATTGCCGAGGTATCCGAAGCGATGAAAAAGTCCTTGTCTTTAATGCCCAGGACCAGCGGACTGCCTTTGCGGGCGGCCACCAATTTATCCGGCTCATTGCCGCTGACCACCACGATCCCGTAGGCGCCTTCCAGCTGGCTCAGGGCTTTTTGCACTGCCAGTTCCAGATTTAATTTTTTATGATATTTTTCTATCAAATGGGCGATGACCTCAGTATCGGTTTCCGATCTGAAAACATGCCCTTCTTTTTGCAGCAATTTCTTTAGGGTGCGGTAATTCTCAATAATGCCGTTGTGCGCGATTGCGATCGTCTCCTGGCAATCCACGTGGGGATGGGCATTAACGCTGGAAGGTTCGCCATGGGTGGCCCAGCGGGTATGGGCGATGCCCACCGACCCGGGCATGAAATTTTTTTCCAAAAGCTGCTCCAGCACGCTGATCTTGCCCTTGGTTTTCTGGAGATGCAGGGAGTCGCTGATAGTCGCGATGCCAGCCGAATCATAGCCGCGATATTCCAGCCTTTTCAGTCCTTCCATGAGAATTGGTTTGGCACTCTGGGTGCCGATATAGCCTACGATTCCGCACATATTATTTTTTTACTTTATTACGCAAATAATTTTCCATGAAACTTTCCAAATCGCCGTCCAGCACCCTGTCCACGTCGCCGGTTTCGAACTTGGTCCGGTGGTCTTTAACCATTTTATAAGGCTGGAGCACGTACGATCTTACCTGGTTGCCCCAAGCCGCTTCCTGATAGGCGCCTCTTAATTCCTGCTTTTCTTTCTGCCTTTCCTCTTCATTCAGTTTATTCAGCTTGCTTTTCAAAATTTTCAGGGCGGTTTCCCTGTTCTGCAGCTGCGACCGCTCATT
The DNA here is from genome assembly GCA_041660605.1 of Patescibacteria group bacterium. GTDB lineage: Bacteria > Patescibacteriota > Patescibacteriia > UBA10025 > JAHIVO01 > JBAZWB01. The sequence continues at coordinate 320,568 of JBAZWB010000001.1, read as the reverse complement.
CTGGCAGGTCACCGTAATCCCGGTGGGAGTATGCACTATACGTACCGCCGAGTAAGTGGTATTAACAGACTGACCGCCCTTGCCGGAAGACATATAGGTATCGATGCGCAGATCTTTATCGTCAATTTTTACCTGTTCCAGATCCTCCAGCTCCGGCAAAACTTCCACCAGGGAAAATGACGTATGGCGCATCTTCTCAGCGTCAAACGGCGAAATGCGCACCAGCCGATGGACGCCCGCCTCGCCCTGCAGATAGCCGTAAGCGTAGCGCCCGGTAATATGGAAGGTTACGCTTTTGATGCCCGCTTCCGCACCGACCGATTTATCGACAATTTTGACTACCCAGCCATTTCGTTCGGCGAACCTCAGATACATGCGCAGCAGCATCGCCGCCCAATCCTGCGCGTCAACTCCCCCGGTGCCGGCATGAATAGCCATTATGGCATTATTTTTGTCGTATTTATCGGATAATAAAATATAAAACTCCAGGCTGTCAAAGCGCTTATTTATCTCATTAAATTTAATCTCCAGCTCCCCCTTCAGCGAATCGTCCTTTACGGAATGTATTTCCTGCGCGAAGGTCAGCAAATCGCCAACTTCCCTGGAAATTTTTTCCCATCGCAAGACTTCTTCTTTCAATTCGTCAAAGTGCTGGCTTTTTAATTTCGCCTGCTCCGGCTGGGACCAAAAATCAGGTTCCGCCATTTCAAATTCCAATGATTTTATCTCGTCTTTGACTTTATCAAGGTCAAAGTAACCCCCAGGTGCGGGAAATTTTGGCTTGTAATGCCTTTATTTTCTCGATTAATTCTCTCATATAAAATTAAATTACTTCTTGATATATCATACTCCATAATACAGTTGCTTGGCAAATTTGACAGCTGGCAAATGTCAGCTTATACTGATTTCATATAATATCAAGTAAAAAAATGAAAGGTTTGGAACACAAAAGCGTCTCTGCCATTGAGAAGGAGATAAAAAAATTTAAAATAAAGTTTATTTATCTGCAATTCACGGATGTCACTGGAGCTTTAAAAAGTATCAGTGTAAACGCTGAAAACTTTTCATCAATTGCTCAATCGGGCATCTGGTTTGACGGATCTTCAATCGAAGGTTTCGGGCGTATTTTTGAAAGCGATATGGTGCTGAAGCCGGATTTAGGTACATTCAGCGTACTGCCCTGGTCTGATAAGGAGAAAAAAGCCGCACATTTAATCTGCGACGTTTACCTGCCAAACGGGCGGCCCTTCCAGGGCGACCCGCGTTTTGTCCTGAAAAAAATTCTCTCCCAGGCCGAAAAACTGGGCTTTACATATAAAGTCGGGCCGGAAGTGGAATTCTTTCTATTTGAAAGAGACAAACTGCCGTTATTAATCCCCCATGATGCCAAAGGATATTTTGACTACACCACTGTATCCCGGGCTACGGAGATTTGCGAACAGGTTATTTTGGATTTATCCAGTTTTGGCATAAAGGGCGAAGTCTATCATCATGAAGTCGCTCCGGGCCAAAATGAAATCGGTATTAGATATGACAAGGCTTTGAAAAGCGCCGAGAATATTACCATCCTGAAAAACTCCATTAAAGCTCACGCCGGCTCCAATACACCGCTGATGGCGACATTCATGCCCAAACCGATCCAGGGTGTCAATGGCTCTGGCATGCATGTCCACCAAAGTCTTTTCAATAATAACAAAAATGCTTTTTTTGATGCCCGGGATAAATATAATCTCTCAAAAACTGCCTACCATTTTATCGCCGGACAAATGAAACATGCCAAAGGCATGTGTGCTATCCTTGCTTCAACTGTTAATTCTTATAAACGATTAGTGCCCGGATATGAAGCGCCCTGTTACATTTGCTGGGGACGCATAAACCGCTCCGCTCTCATCCGCATTCCGTCAGCCAGTCCCGAGAGAAAAGAAATCTCTGCCAGAGCAGAATTACGCTGCCCTGATCCGTATTGCAATCCTTATCTGGCTTTTACCGTCATGCTGGCGGCCGGACTTGATGGCATGAAAAAGAAGCTGCCAATTTCCAAACCAATTGAAGAAAACGTTTTTAACCTGACTTCGCTTGAATTAAAAAATAAAAATATTGATACCCTGCCTTCTAGCCTTGAACAAGCAATCACCGAACTGCAAAATGATGAAGTGATTAAACAGGCATTGGGACAAGAAATTGTGGATAATTTTATCAAGGCCAAGCGGAAAGAGGTAGAGCAGGCCAGACTGGAAGTAACGCCAGTGGAAATAAAAAAATATTTATAGCTGAACAAAAAATTTCCGTTTAAACCCGGAAATTTTTTTACTAACATTGGCTTGAAAATTATTGGGGTGCCTGTTCCAATTTTACATTTATTGTTTTTTCCTGGCCTTTTTGCAACACTTTCAGGGTCACTGAATCGCCGGGGTTCTGCTTTTGCAGTTCCGAAACCAGGCTATGGTTTTGATCTATTTTCTGGCCATTGATTTCAAGGATAATGTCATTTTCCGTCAGACCAGCCTTGTCAGCGGGACTGCCGGGGACAATTGCCAAATCAGAAGGATTAGCGCCCTTTACAATCAAGGCTCCGTAATCCACCGATAAATTATTTTGCTTGGCGATATCCGCATTTATCAGTACATATCTGACGCCTAAATAAGGGCTGATAATTTTTCCGGTCGTTTCCACGCTTTGTATATCTTTAATCGCCTGGTTTATGGGGATGGCAAAACCTACCAGCTGGCCCTGCTGACTGATGGCGGTGTTGATGCCAATCACCTGGCCGCTTAAATTCAGCAGCGGGCCGCCGGAATTACCGAGATTTATGGCCGCATCGGTTTGAATAATATTTTGCAGTGTTTCCGACTGTCCGGTATTGTCGCCGGCAGTTACGGTTCTCCCTAGGCCGGAAATTAATCCGCGGGTAACGGTATTATTATACTGACCCAGGGCATTGCCGATGGCAACGACGGTTTGTCCCAGCTGCAGCGCATCTGAATTGCCAATTTCCACTGAAGGTAAGTTATTTGCGTCAATCTTTATCAAAGCAATATCATTGAAAGGATCGGCAGCCAGCACTTGCGCCTCATATTGAGTGCCATCATTTAATACAACTGTATAGGTGGCGCTTTTGGTATCCACAACATGCTTATTGGTCAAAATAATACCGTTACTTGAAACAATGAATCCTGTCCCAGCCCCGACTTCCTGTTTCCCCTGGGGCGTCTGCAGTTGATCAGGTATATTAAATATTCCGCCGAAAGGTCCGAGGTTTATGTTATTGGGATTCTGGCTGGCATCCTGATAAATCACAATACTGACGACAGCCGGATCTACCTTTTTTACCACCTCAATAGTGGCTGAATCTTCCTGAACTGTAACTGTACCGCCGTTAACCGTGGTCCCGCTTGTGAAGTTGCTGACCGTCTGGGCGCTTGACTGCTTGAAAATATTTTTTTGTATCCAGGAGGAAGCTGAAGTATCAATGGTTGCCCAGCTGCCGAAAAGTACCCCGGAAGCGCCACCGACTAAAAAACTGATTAGTAACGTACTGATCACCATTCTTTTGAGCATTTCTGGAGTTATCACCTTTTTGGATTCTTCTTTTTTATTTGAGGATTTTTTGATTGTTGCTTCTTCCATATTATTTATAATTAAATTTAATTTGTGTTAATAATTATTATTGGGAAATTAAAATCTGTCAAGCAGGAAGCTGATTTTTCTGTAATTTCAGGCCAAAATACAAAAGAACCAAAACTACTTTAGTATTACTGCTGTGATTATACGCAAAATTTCAAGGAAAAAATTCACAAACAACCCCTATTGTATGTGAATCCATTAAATCATATTTCATTCGACAGCATTATTCCAGCAGTTTATTCAGATCAACAATTTCGTAACCCTGAGATTTAAGATTGGTAATTAATTCCGGTACTATCTCGGAAGTCACCGAATTACTGGCCTGCATCAAGACGATTGAGCCATTGCTGATATTCGTCAGCACCCTTTCCTTCGACTGCGCGGCGGTATAATCTGCCGACCAGTCAAGCGCGTCCACTGTCCAGGTCACCGGGCAGTAGCCGTCTTCCTTAACGGCAGCCAGGACGTCATCATCAACCGCGCCATAAGGCGGCCGGAAGAATGGCTTGGTGCTTTTTTCTGTCCTTTGCGAGATGGCGGCATCCGCTTTTTCCAACTCGTCGGCCATCTCCTCGCTAGTCAATTCGGTAAATCTCGGATGGTCATAGCTCAGATTGTATATCGGAAATCCGGCGCTGGCGATTTTATTTATTAAATCAGGATTTGCTTCGGCTACGTCGCCTCTGGCAAAAAAATCAGCCGGCGTACTGGTACTTTTCAGAGCGTCCAGCACTTTCTGGATCTCTCCCTCTTTAACCGTGCCAACGTTGAAAGTCAGGCTGATTCTTTTTTCCGCTGTACTCCCGTGGGCTATGTTATTTTTGCAATTTTCCAAATTAAAATCACTGGTGATGGCGGCATTAATATTGCTGTTACTATTAGTATTAGCATTTGAGTTAGAATTTACCGCGGTATTCACATTTGAATTCCCATTGTCATTAGTATTGGCAGCCGCTTCGGTGTTTACGTTTTCATTGGTTATGTCCGGTATGTTTGATTCAATCTCCGCCGGGCTGCCGAATATCGCCCGGCCGATCAGATATAAAACCGCCAAAATGGCAATAATCACCAAGAGCCGTCCGAGGCGAAAACCCTTGTTTTCCGGTTGCATTTTGTATCTTTGGTATTGTTGGTATTGAGGCATAGCCTTATATTATTATAGATAAAATCAATGAATCAGTAAATATCCCGATTTGCGCCAAATGAAAAATCAGGAATAAGCTTTCCTGATTTTTTAACAATATTTTAAATCTCTTTGCTAAAAGCTTTTTGACGATCCGGCTGTCTCTTTACGGCAAAATGCATAACTGCTTCATATAATCCGAAAAAGACGCCAACATAGAATAAATCACCCAAGGCGGTGTTGCGGAAAAACGGCAGCGCCATATAAAAACAATTCACCAGACCGGCAACGGATTTTTGGTATAAAGGCGTGAATCCCCAAACCGCGAAATTGGTCACTAGAAAAAATAATACCGACCCGGCTAAAGTTCCGCCAGCCACGCGCCAGATATTCCTGTTTTTTCTGATCCACCAGCCGATCATTCCTATCAGTAAAAAACTGCCCCAGGTGAACAGAACCAGACTATGCACTCCGATTATTAAATCACTAGCCACCATCACTGCCACTGGCAAAATTACGCCCCATTTGGACTTGATATAAGATCCGCTAAAAAGCGCCAGAGCCCCGATGGGGATAAAATTTACGGGATGCGGCACCAGCCTCATGATAAAACTGGCGGCAATGATTATCACTAAAATAACTGACTGGATAACTATGTTTTTTTTCATTTTTAATAATACTATAAATTAGAAAGGATTGGCCTCAAAGCGAAACTCAATTTTATCGCCGGGATTAACCATCTGCTTATCTACGGAATTCAAAGCCATTTCGCCATTTACATAATAAATCCAGTATTTATCGTCCTGCCCGCCAATCATCTCTCCGATGCCCTGCACCAATACGCCATAATCGCTGGTTGAAGTTTTTAATTCCAGGCCGTAATCGTTGGCAGCCTCTTGCAACGCCTGAAATACGGTTGTCTCGTCGTTGACCTGGACGTACATGCTCAGCGAATTGCCAGTGCCCCGGTCAATAACCAGGTGCGCATTTTCCGTGGCTAAGCCGGCGACTACTCCCTGAGCCGGTTCTATCGTTACCATCGGCCGGCTGGCAAGCTGTTCAATATCCGCTTCGGTGTTATAACCCACCGCGGAAATAGCTGTGATAGCCACCACCAACGCAACCACCGAAAGGGCAATAAAATGAAGATTGACGGTCTTTTTCATATTCTTTTGTTTAATTAATATTATCCCTCTCTATTTAAAAAATATTATGTTTAAGCTTGTCTGGGATGGCTAATAATCTATCGCCGGCCTGGCCAGTATTCCCTTTTCAAAAGGGTGCTTAATCATTTTTATCTCCGAAACGTAATCAGCCAGCTTGATTATTTCCCGGGAAGCATAGCGGCCTGTCAGGACTAGTTCAACGGCAGCTGGTTTTGTCCGGATGATTTTTCTGACTTGTGCCAGAGTAACGGCCCTTTCTTTCAAGGCCACGTTTATTTCATCCAATATCACCAAATCGTATCTGCCGGATTTTATCTGCGCTTGCGCGTACTCCAGAGCCTGCTCCGCCGCTTTTTTGTGGGCTGAAAAAGGCTTCCTGTCGCCTTGTATCCCGATAAAGCCCTGTCCTAACGCTTTAATTTTTAAATATGGCCTTAGTTTACTAATAATGTTTAGCTCACCCGAGCGCCAGGGCCCTTTGATGAACTGAACCATTAAAACATTTTTTTTGTAACTGATCGCCCTTAAAGCCAGGCCCAGCGCCGCCGTGGTTTTGCCCTTGCCTGCGCCAGTGTAGATATGCACCAGTCCTTTATCAACTTTTCTATATTTCATAATATTATCGTGGGTCTAGAAAAAAACCGCTGGCTGCTTCCCTGATCAACCGAGGCTGCAGGCCGAGAAACCGCAGTGCGGGCAGACAGAACAGCCCTCTTTTATCTCCATCCTAGTTTTGCAGTCAGGGCATTCTTCTATCACATGGCTCTTTGACTGGGCCACCGTTACTTTTACCTTCTCTCTTGGCTCAGGGCTGCCGGCTGCGTGCTCGTCAATTTCTGCATCTGGGACAGACTGCTTATTGCTCTGCATGTCATCATAATTGTAGCTGAATGTCTTTTTCCCGACCTTATGGTTAACCTTGGCGATATTCAGCACCTGCGTTTCCCTGGATTTGTCGCGATAAATAGTCACGCCTTTGCAGCCCAGGCGATAAGCAAGCATATAAACTTTTTCAATGTCCGAAGGCGTGGCTTCTGTCGGAAAATTAACGGTCTTGGAAACGGCGTTATCGGTGTGCTTCTGAAATACGGACTGCATGCGCAAATGCCACTCTGGCGTGATATCATGTGACACCACGAAAACTCTCTGCCATTTGGCTGGCACCTCGTCCAGTCCCTGGACACCGCCTGATTCCGCGATTTTCTTCATCAGTTCTTCGCTGTAAAAACCTTCATGCCGGGCGATAGTTTCAAACAATGGATTGACTTCAATTAATTCATTATCATCCATGACATTCCGGATATAGGAGATGGCGAAGATCGGCTCAATGCCCGAGGAGCAGCCGGCAATGATACTGATAGTGCCGGTCGGAGCGATGGTATTGGTGGTGGCGTTCCTCATTTTCGGGGCGTTCGGCTGGTCAAAAATACTGCCTTCAAAATTCGGGAACTGCCCGCGGTCGAGAGCCAGATCCTGGGACATCTTTCTGGATTCGTCGGCAATGAATTTCATCAGCTTTTCAGCCAGCTCAACCGCTTCCTCGGAGTCATAAGGGATACAGAGCATAATTAAAAGGTCGGCCCAACCCATGACGCCCAAGCCTATTTTGCGGTTATTGTGCACCATTTTCTCTATCTGAGGCAGGGGGTAAGCGCTCATATCAATGACGTTATCAAGGAAATGGATGGAAGTGCGGATGGTCTTCCGCAATCTTTCCCAGTCAACCTCTGCTTTTTCTCCCAATGAAAAATCCCCCTTGACCATGTGCGCTAAATTTATAGAGCCCAGATTGCACGCCTCAAAAGGCAGCAGCGGCTGTTCACCGCAGGGATTGGTCGATTCAATCTCGCCAACCTTCGGAGTGGGATTGTCCTTGTTGATCCGGTCAATGAAAACTATTCCGGGATCCCCGTTCTTCCAGGCCAGGGTCAATATCAAATCAAATACTTTCCGTGCGTTCAGACGGTCAATAGGCTTCTTATCTTTTGGATTGATCAGATCGTAATCCTCGCCATTTTCCACCGCCCGCATGAAATCCTCCGTTACGGCCACGGAAATGTTAAAATTATTCAATTTATCATTATTTTCCTTGGCGGTAATAAACTCCAGAACATCCGGATGATCAACGCGCAAAATGCCCATATTGGCACCGCGCCTGGTGCCGCCCTGCTTGATAGTCTCCGTGGCGGCATCAAAAACAGTCATAAACGATACCGGCCCGGAAGCCACGCCTTTGGTGGACATCACGCGGTCATTTTTCGGGCGCAAACGAGAGAAAGAAAAGCCCGTACCGCCGCCTGTCTTATGGACCATAGCTGTCCATTTGACCGCATCAAATATTTCCTCCATGGAATCGCCGACGGGAATGACGAAGCAGGCCGCCAGCTGCTGCAGCTCTTTGCCGGCATTCATCAGGGTCGGCGAATTGGGGACAAAGTCAAGATTAGCCAGCAAATTGCAAAAAGCCTCCTCGGTTTTTTCCAGGTCTACGGGATGGGATAATAAAGAATCATATTTTAAATCAGCCTTGGCAATATTTTGGGCTACCCGGCTGAATAACTGGCTGGGAGTTTCCAGTACCTTGCCGTTTACGTCTTTTCTGAAATAACGCTTGCTTAAAACTCTCAGCGCATTTACAGATAAATTTGTATCTAGTTCATTCACGCCCACCAGGGATCCTTTGGTCTCGCGCAATTTTTGGTGTTCTTTGCGGTATAAAATATATGCTTTGGCAATTTTCGTTTTTCTTTCCTTAACCAGCGTTTCTTCCACGATATCCTGTATCTGCTCAACAGTCGGATGCTTAGTCTCGTCAAAATTCTTTCTCAGCATCTCTACGACTTTCTTTGATAATTTTTTGGCTGTTTCCTGGTCCGGCTGTCCGACTGCCTGAGCGGCCTTGTAAATGGCATTGGTAATTCTCTCCTGGTCAAATGGCACCACCCGGCCGTCGCGCTTTTTTATTTTTCTGATTTCTTTTGATTTTAGCATATAGAATATTTCAACTTAATTATTATTTTGATTTTTTAATAATTTTTTTCAGTTCACGCTGGAAAGTTTTGGCGTCCTTAAACGACCGATAAACTGAAGCGAAGCGTATATAAGCAACCACATCAACCCTCCGCAAGTGCTTCATAACGATTTCTCCGATTCGTCGGCTCTTTATTTCACTCTTGCCCTCCAGCTGAATATCCCGCTCAATCCTATTAAGCAATTTTTTGAATTCATCGTGGGTAATCGGCCTTTTCTCAAACGATTTTTTCAGTCCGGATTCAAGCTTATCCTTGCCGTATGGTTCCGTCCGGCCGTCCCTTTTTATAATTGTGAGGTTCAAAATTTCCACTTCTTCATAAGTAGAAAAGCGAAAGCCGCATTTTAGGCATTCACGGCGGCGCCTGATGGCCATACCTTCATTTACCATCCGCGAATCCGTAACCTTAGTATCATTGTGATGACAAGCTGGGCACTTCATAATATTACGGCATCCTATATATAGTACCTCTAATAGACATTATACTACTATATATGGATTAGTCAATTGTGGTTAGTCATATCTTGGCTAACCTTAGTTAAATAAAATAGTTTTTCAAATAATTATGGAGCCAAACTGCCAGCTTCTGGCTTTAATAATCAGCCAAACCTGTGGATAATTCTGACAATAAACCGATAAAAAAAGACATCGTCGTGTCTTTTTTCAGCTTTTTTTTGTTTTTATATTATTTTTTTGAAAACTGCCGCTCTTTTTATTATTTATTAAAAATTACATCATTTTCTTGCGGATAAATGCGGGTATTTCCAAGTCTTCTTCTTCCTTTGTTTTTGGAGGTTCTTTTTCCGAGGGCCGAATGGGATTATTTCTTGGTGGACTCATCGGTGCTGGCTGTGAAGCCGGACGATTTACCCGCGTCGCGCTGAAATCCATGCGCTGAGGCCGCTCTTCCCTATTGCCGAACTCCAGAGGCTTGATTTTTTTAATGGTTGTCTGCTTGCCGCCGAATCCCGTGGCAATAACCGTGATTTTTACCATATCTTTCATGGCTTCATCAATTACTGAGCCAAAAATAACCCGCGCATTGGGGTCGGCCGAAGCGGTAATGATCCTGGCCGCTTCATTTACCTCATACATACCCAGATTCGGACCGCCGGTAATGGTGAATAAGATGCCTTTTGCTCCTTCAATGGACAATTCCAGCAAAGGGCTGTCAATTGCCGCCTTGGCCGCGTCCACCGCCCTGTTTTCACCGGAACCCTGGCCAATGCCCATCAAGGCCGAACCGGCGTTTTCCATGATGGATTTAACATCAGCAAAGTCCACGTTAATCAAGCCCGGCACGGTGATTAAATCTGAAATGCCCTGCACGCCCTGCCGTAAAACTTCATCCACAGTGCCAAAAGCATCAAGCAGGGAGGTTTTCTTATCGATTATCTGCAAAATCCTGTCATTTGGTATAGTAATAATCGTATCAACTTTGTCAGTCAATTCTCCCAGCCCGTTTTCCGCTATTTGCTTGCGCTGTGCGCCTTCAAAAGCAAAGGGCTTAGTCACTACCGCCACTGTTAAGGCCCCGACATCCCGGGCAATATCGGCAATCATCGGCGAAGCGCCCGTACCCGTACCGCCGCCCAGACCGCAAGTAATAAACACCATATCAGACCCCTTCAGCATTTCATGTATTTCGTCCTGATTTTCCTCCACTGCTTTGCGACCTAATTCAGGATCCATACCGGCGCCCAGGCCCCTGGTAGTAGTCCGGCCGATATGCAGTTTATGCGGAGCATTTGAATGATGAAGAGCCTGCGCATCAGAGTTAATCGCCACAAACTCCACGCCTCTGATCTTATCGCTGATCATGCGATCTATGGCTGAACCGCCGGATCCGCCAACGCCAATAACCTTGATTTTCGCAAATGTTTCGATTTCTGGTTTGATTTCCTCGTTTTGCCTGTTATTTTTATACCGCATAAATATATTATACTAAATAAATTTAAGGTATTAAAGACTTGAACCACTTTTTCATTTTATTTGTTGCCTCACCGACAGAGGTGAATTTCGGCATTGTAATCCCCCCTCGAGATCCCCCCTTATTGACGAATCCCGCGCCCCAGTACAGCAAGCCGATGGCAGTAGTAAAACTTAAATCATTTGCCTTGTCCACCGCAGTCGAACCCAGGTCCAACGGATAGCCCAGCGATGCGGGCAATTTGAATTCTCTCTTGGCGACTTCGATCAGTCCTGGCAGCTTGACACCGCCGCCGGTGAGTATCACTCCCGCCGGCAATAAACCGGAACGGTCTATTTTTTGAAGTTCTTTTTCTGCCATTTTGAAAATTTCCTCGCAGCGCGCTTCGACTATCTCAGCAATGTGCTTCTGTGACACCACTCCTTCTTCGCGGGAATCAATCTCGGCTAAATTTATCTCATCGCGCTTATTTATTTCCTCTGGCAGAGCGGAGCCGTATTCGATCTTGATCTTTTCGGCTAAATCGATAGAAGTACGCAAACCGATGGCGATATCGTTGGTAATGTGACTGGAGCCGATCGGCAGAATGGCGGTATGCAGTACGTCTCCCTCTTCGAAAACCAGCATGCTGGTAGTCGAGCCGCCGATATTCAGGAGAGCTACGCCCAGGTCTTTCTGTTTCTTGGTCAGCACTGATTCAGAGGCAGCGAGTACGCCCAGGACCAGATCGTCAATGTCAATGCCGGTCCGGTATATGGATTTGGTCAGATTTTTTATTTGCGAGGAGAGGCCCTGGATAATCTGAGCATCCACCTCGAGCCTGATGCCGGTCATACCGATAGGGTCTTTTATCCCTTTTTGGTTATCCACCGTGAAGCTCCGCGGGATGACATGCAAAATTTCGTAGTTAGGGGGAGTAGCCACCGCTTGTGCCGCTTCCATCACCCTCTCAATGTCGTCCTCCTTTATCTCTCCGTCTGATTTCGAAACGGCAATTACGCCATGTGAATCCTGGGAAGTGATATGGCTGCCGTTGATGCCCACGAAAACGTGCTCTACCGGCAGGCCGGTCATACGCTCAACTTTCTCCAAAGCTCCGGAAATGGAAGAAACGGCGTCTTCAATGCTGGTAATCGAACCTTTATTGATGCCTTCGGCGTTGTTTTCAGAGGCGCCCAGTATGTGAATTTTTTTATCCTGCGGATTAACCTGCCCCACCACTACCCTGACCGTAGTTGAGCCGATGTCCAAACCGGTTATTATTTGCTCTTTCGACATATTTTAGGAAATAATGATATACGTATATTATAAAAGATATTTTCATTCTATGCAATGCACCCCTGGAACTGAACAAATTATTTGTTTTTTAATAAAATCCGGCTTAGGGCTTGGCCGTCCAAATATAAGGTCCAAAAATCAAAATCCCAATGATTACGGCCCCGATTGATGATACCAGCACGGTGGCGGCCATGACATCCTTGATCACCTGAGCGTAAAAATGTATCCGCGGTTGCAAAATATCCACCATTTTCTCAAAAATTGTATTGATCAGTTCCAGTACTACGACCCAGGCCATGACCAGGAAGAGTATGATGGCTTGCCAGAGGGAAACGCCGAAATATACCATTAAAATTATCACCAAAGCGCTGGCAAAAATATGAAGCCGGATATTTTGTTCGTTTTTAAACACATACCAAAACCCCCTGGCTGCGTAACGAAAGCTTTTCCCCAACATCCGTAAATCCAAAATTGGCATATATTAGTAATTTATAAATTTTTTTCGTATATCAACATTACTTTCCGGGCCTCCTTGTCCATAATTTTTTCCTGCTTGTCCGTGGCATGATCGAACCCCACCAGATGTAAAAAACTGTGGACAAGTAAAATCACCAGTTCACGACGTAAGGCATGTTTATGCTCTCTCGCCTGCTCTCTCGCCTGCGGCATAGAAATCACTATCTCGCCTAAATATTGTCTGGGTGCAATTTTGTATTTTGATTCCCTTTCGGCAAAGGAGAGAACATCCGTTACTTTATTTTTATGCCTGTACTTTTTATTTAATTTTTTTATTGTCCTGGCGCTAACCAGGGCGACGGAAATTTCCGCTCCTGAATAACGGGGAAACTGCCGGCCGATCAACCTGAATAATTTTTTGAAAAAGCCGGTCTCTGCTCTGATTCCCGTCTCTTTGTTGATCCAGATCTTCATTATAGGTGATTTGTTGAATTTGAGTTTGAATTTGTATTTCTATTTGTATTGGCGTTAGAATTTAAATTTGAGTTTGTATTCCTGTTTGTATTGGTATTAATATTCGTATTAAAATTAAAATTCGTACTGGTATTAGAATTTGAATTGGCGTTACTATTTACAAAATTAGCCGTCACCAGCGTAAAACTTTTATACATCATTGCGAAGGTGGTCAGATAATCAGCCTGAGTAAGAATATTTATATTGTAGCTGATAATGAATGTCTGGTCGTTCTTCGTGTAATAAACGGTCAGCCCGTCAATGCTTTTGACGCCAGCCAAAGTCGCGTCCCAGTTAGTGACTGACTGAATGCGGGAGGAATCAATTCCTGGCGACTTGGTCAGGTACCAGTCGCGGGCTGATAATTTCGCGGCATTCAGCTCCACGCTGATGGTTACGAATTGCCCGTTAGCGCTAAAAATCTTGCCGCTGGACGTCTGGTTGTCATCGCTGACAACCCAGGTTTTCGGATATAGCAACGAATACTTCTCGTCTGTATCGGTATAGCGCAGAACGCCGGCATTCAGCTCCAGCTTGCCAGTACCGTTGGGATTATAGCCGTTTATGACTTCCTGGCCGTCACTAAACCCATCACCGTCAGAATCGGCTGAAGAGATCTTGGTACTGTAAATCGGCTCTTCTACGTCCGACAGGCCGTCTAAATCCGCGTCAGCGCTGCTAACCACCGTATTGATGTTAAAATTGCCGGTATTGGTATTTTGGTTCAAATTATTGAAAATATTCAGCGAATTAATATCTACCGCATTTACATTAGTTCTATTGGCATTATTTGTATTAGAGCCGTTTGTATTGGCATTTTTATTGCCATTGGCATTCGCTGAACTATTGGTGTCATTCAAGTCACCCTCTTCATTTTCATTGGCCAATGAATTGGCATTTGAGTTCTGATTTTTATTCTGATAAAAGCTAGTATAGGCGAAATACCCTCCGCCGCCAAGCACCAGAACAGCCAAAATTATGAGAAAAACCACTAAAAAAATATTCTTACCGCTGCCCGACTTGTTTTCGTCCAGATAAAACTTGCTGGGCATGGTATGGATGCGTACTTGCTTTACCGGTTCTGCCGGACGCGCTTCATTATTTTTTTCCTGCACTGCCATATTATTGAAATTTTTAAATATTATTTTTAGCTGAATTCAGATCCAATAACTTCCCCGGGCCATTCGGATTGTACCCATTCTTAACTTCCTGGCCGTCCTTAATGCCGTCACCGTCGGTGTCCGGATTATCAGGATCGGTTTTATAAACCTTGACCTCTTCCCTGTCAAAGAGGCCGTCATTATCCGTGTCTTTATTTTTTGGATCGGTGCCCAGGTCTTTCTCTTCGGCATCCGTCAACCCGTCGCCATCCGTATCCTGAGCAGTATTGGCATTAATCGCCGGCACTGCTGAATTCACCGGCTGGTTAGTCGCCGGCTGAACGGCGCTGTTGTTAGCGGCATTTACCGGATCATCCTCAGCGCGATTAGCCAGATAATTATAAACAAAATACCCGCCGCCTGCCAGCACTATTATGATTATTACCAAAATAATAATTTTCACCGGCAATTTCGTATTCCTGGATTCTGGCTGAAGGGGCGGCAATGACTGGGGCGCGAGCGGGGCCAGCTTCGGTTTTCTTGCTCCGTTCTTTATTTTACCGTTTTTTGGTGTTTTGCTTTTATCCACTTCCTCAAAAATATCTTCTATCGGTTTATTATTTGGCATTTTATGCTATTTTTCCCGTTTAAAATTTAAAGCGGCACTACCCGCCTTTAATATTATACTACATTCTAGAGGATCAAAAATGCTACTGGGCGGTATTCAACAGGCCGGTACCCAGAGGATTGTAGCCTCCTTTGACCTCCGCACCGTCATCAAAACCGTCCTCGTCAGTATCGGCCTTAGCGGGATCAGTTTTCCAGACCAACACCTCATCGCCGTCATATATCAGGTCGCCATCGGTATCGGGATTATTGGGATCTGTTTTTTGGGTGGCTTCCTCTTCATCAGATAGCCGGTCGCCATCAGTATCAAGCGGACGTGAGTTTGGATCTATGACAATACTGGGTATCAGAGTTCCGTTAACATTAGTATATGTAATTTCACCGTTGAGATTGGCCTGGATGCCGTATTGCTCCTTGTCCTCGGCGGTTAAAAGGTGCTTTTCCGCAACTACCGCCCCATTCACATTAGCTTTATTAGCGTTATCATTTGGCTTATTGGCATATTTATAGTACAAATAACCGCCGCCGCCAAGCAAGGCCAAGACAAGCAAACCCATTAAAAACCATAGATAAATAGGCTTCTGCTTTTGTTCATTCTGCTCTGATGGAATGTTTTGTTGTGTCATAGAAAAAAGTCTAAGGCCAAATTTGATAATTATTCGCAAACATATAGGTTCGGACCATTGCAACTGGCGATTAAACATTCTGGATTTGGATCCACAGGCGGGCCAACCGGTACATCGCGTCCGCAATAACATCCATAACCAAGCGGAGTTCCAGGTGGATTAGTCGAGGCTGGGTGGCAACATTGCGTCGCTTCATTATTCGGCCCATAAAAAGCATATCCGCCACAAGCCATACTAATATAACATTGATCCTGAGGGTCACCGCTTCTCCACGGATCATAGCATTTCCCCGGTTCATATTGATATGTCGCAACCGGATATGTCATCCTGACCAGAAATCCAGTGCAATTTCCCATGCTGTCGCAATAATTATCGCTACACCAAGTTTTGCAATCTATAAAATTCTGTTTGCAGTCTTTATTATCCGGATCACTATAGTCCTTCACCTCATCACAGGAATAACCCGGTGCCACTTCGCAGGAACCATTGTTAGCAAAACAAGAGGAGCAGGCGCCGCAGACACCTGGCGAGCCACCATTACAGCAGAGCCCTGACTGACATTGGGTTATATTAGCGCAGCAAGAGCCTGAAGCTTGCTGATATGGCACGCTGGGATAAGTGGCCGGGAAAGGCGCGGGCATATAGGCATTGCTGACATTTGGTGTAACGCCACCACTGAAATTAAATTCACCGACCTGCCAGATAGGACTGCTGTTGCTGCGGCACATATCCGGAGAATTATAAGTATAAGTCAAACTGCGTATATTATCCATAATATCCACCCTCGTACCGCTGGGGATCATCGCTGTTGGTACGGCGCTATTCTGTATGAGTATTTGAAAATCGTTAGGATAACTGCTTTGTTCTGCAGTTATTTCTATAACCTCCGTATTAGAGTTAATATTATTCCAATCTATGCCTTCATCAATGTCAGGGTGCCCCCAGTACCAGCGCTTGAGATCGCTTCTCAATAAATTGAGGTCAAGATCCGTGGTCCCGCTCCAGGTCAGCGTAATAGTATATAGAATAGTAGGGCAAATACAATCAGTTTGGAGAGGGCAGGCGCTGTTGCGGCATAAACCGCTGCTGCAGATCAAGGGGCTGGCGCAATTTATACTGGGCGGGTTGCAGGCTTGATTGCACTGCATGGCGCAATCCGTATCCGCAGCATCAATAGCGCCGTCGCAGTCCTCATCCTTGCCGCCAGTGCAAATTTCCGGCGACGAAGGAATTTCGCCGGTACAGGGTCCCCAGGCGCCGCTGACGCAGGTCTGCTCGCCGATATTGCATTCGCCAACATCAGTATTCGTAGCGCCGCAATCCTGCTTTGTGCCGTCAACGCATACGGCGCAGCATTGGTTATACGCGGCTAGAAATGAACTCTGGCAAGCGGCCACGCATTGGAATGGGTTGACGCTTGTATTCACGCACTTAGCATCTGTTCCGCCGCCAGTCATCATACAACCGATTGTAGTGTTGTAGCAGCTATTACCCATAACACAATTTCCATCCCAATTGGCCCCATTGGCCATACTGCAAATTGGTGTACCCTGGGGTTCATCAACCCAGGAACCGCTTACAAATTTCTCCGTGTGTAGAGGTGGGCCGGTATTACATCGCTGGGTGACGCAACACTGGTTATAAGCCAGTGACCAACCAGTCTGGCAGGCTGCAGTACATTGTATGGCCTGATTACTTTCGCAGTGAGCATCGGTAGCTCCCGAGGTTTTACAAACAGTGCCAGAATAGCAACCTGATGTTGAGCCCAAATTACAATCGCCCTGCCAGAAAGGATAACTAGGCGGGGCAGTACAGGTAGGCAGGGTTTGCGCTTCATTTACCCAGACGCCGAGGTTATTGCAGACCTGCGTCTGTGAGGTTACTGTACATCGCTGGTTTCCTGGCGTGCATCCGCAGGTCGGGCACATGGCGCCGCCACAATCCGTGGTTGTTTCATCGCAATCCTTGATCTTATTGTTGCAGTGGTTGCAGTTGGCGCACCAGGTAAGGGTACCAGGCTCGCACCCCGGCGCGTTGGTGCAATTCTGATCGTAAGAGCAGTCGCAACTATTGCAATTAATAGTAGAACAAGCATTAGGCGCGGCCGGGCAGTCCGATACACTTTCACAGGTTTCGCCGCACTCGATCTTACCGTCACCGCAAACGGAGTTTTTGCATTGGCTAACATCAAACTGGCACTCATTAGCGGAGAGGGGCGGATTGCATCCCAGGGTGCCGCAGCCATAGCCCAATGTTTTACAGGTCTCGCCGTTCATGCTGTAAATAGGCTGATTATCAGGCGGCGGGGTGTAGCCGATCAGCTCGCACTGTTCCGGCGGAACAGTAAAGTTGGTAATGATGCCGTCGCCGCAAATTGGAGCGCCGCCGCCGCCGATATTCAGGCGTATCTCAATGGCGTCGCTGCGGTTTCCCGCCGCGTCTTCCGCGTCCACCTGAAAAGTATGCCAACCCGGCGAAATTGCATTAGTATCAACCATCCAGGAGTAGCCTGTCATTGGATCCGGAACAATGACCTCGGATCGCAATATATAATCGCGATAAAAATAAACTTTTGTAACGCCGATATTATCTGAAGCGCTGGCATCAATATATATGATTTGCGTAGCTGGCTGGCCATTTAAAAGCGTTCTCCCTGTTGGATTGGATTTGGCATTTCTAAAATTAACTACCGGCGGTTCCATGTCTGACTGAGCGTTATTCAGCGTAATATACCAGGTATCGCTGGCCATATTGCCCGCGTCGTCATAAACATAGACGGTCAGTTCATGCAGTCCGTTGGAGTATTCCAGGGTGTTCCATGGCGCCCATTCCCACACCTGGTCGCCATTATCATTTGACCCGTCAGCGCGATAGATGCCATCAACGTAGAATTTCACGCGACCGGGCTTGTAGAACTGGTCAGCCCCCTGGTCGTCAGTAGGTATCACCCAGACCCACACCTCGCCCGGACCCTGGGCGTACGCAATAGCGCCAGGTATGACATCTCCATTATTCCAATGATCCGGACCGCCGTTATATATCGCGGTCAAAACAACGGATGGTGCGGTATAATCGCTGTTGGCTACTTTCACTTTTATGCTGGCAGTGCGGCTGTTGCCGGCTGCGTCTGTGGCCGTGGCGTTGATGGTATATTCGCCATTGGGATAGATATATTTGCCATCAGCGTCAAGTGCTGCGGTGTTCCAGTGATTCGGGATGGCTGTCGTACAGGTCATGCTTGAACCGCCGCCAGGACAGACCCAGTTAGCCGAAGCGCCCTCAACTGAAATCTGCACCTGCGCCAGCACCTGGTTATCGCTGGCCTGCGCTTCAATGATGACTTTGCCGCTGACCGAAGCGCCGTTTCCCGGCCGGGCGATGGCGATGAAGGGATCGGTAGTATCCGCTCCGCTGGAATTGTCGATTTTAATGTCATAATTTTTCGTGGTCCAGTTACCAACATTATCGTAGGCAGTCACAGAAATCTTATGGTCGCCGTCGGCATACTGCGTGGAAACGAAATCCCAGGACCAGCCCGGACCAGTGCCGTCGCTGTCCGTGAATTTCCTAATGCCGTCAACGAAAAATTCCACCCGGTTGACGCCGCTGGGATTAAGGTCTGGCTTGTCAACGACTAACACGCCCAGTGGCCGGGTGCTGCTGATCCAGTTCACACCGGCCCCCAAGGCGTCCACCCCCTGGATTTCCGGACCTTCGTGATCAGCCAGATTGCCGGTTACGCCCAATACATAATTAAAGCAGTTGCAGGTGGCGCCGGTTATGCCGGTACAAGGATCGCCCCCAAAATAATTTGCAAAACTATCGGCACCGCTGTATTCCATCCGGGCATAGAGCGCGGCATTGTCGCCATTGGCATCCACCATATATTGGTAAATATTTGAATTGGCCGGACATTCATACAAATGTTTTGTTTCATTCCAGCAGGTATCCTGGTTAAATCCGTTGTCCTCCAGGCACTGCGGGGGCAGCGAGGGGTCGGGCAAATCAAATTTATTCAACGGATCAACGGCCAGGCCGGATTGGGCGACCGCGTTTTTAACAAATAAACCGCGTAGTTTTTCCAGGAACGGCGCCTGATGCGGTATAAAGCCCAGACTGTTAATGCTGGACCCCAGCGTCTCCTGCCAGGAAGGCCATTTGGAATTGGACAAATGCTGGATATACGAACCGCCTTCAAGTTTGGGGAAAAAGCCATTTTTATTCTTATAAGCCAGCATTTTGCCGTAAATTTCCTCCAAGCTATTGATTCTCTGCAAATCGCGCTGCAAAGCTGCCTTTTGTGCCGGATCAACATTAACATTAAACTCCCAATTGGCCAGCAGGCGGTTGTAGATATCCAGCGTTTCATCTGAAGCCTCCTGGTCATGAGATAATAAATATATATATTGATGGAATGCTCCGCCTACCAGGTTCGGCACGCCGACATAAACGGTACGGCCGGCTCTGACCGCCGGATAGCCGTCCACTGTCAGACTCTGGGGCGCTGGTGCGGCCGCGCCGAATTTATCCCGATACCATTGCTCCGGAGATTTATTATCAGGATTGTCGGCGACAATAATGCCGATGCCGTCCGTACTGGTGCCAGGCCTGAGGAAAAAGTATTCCTTGACTATGTCCGGATCCGTCGGCGAGCCGTCACGGACTGTTACCTGATCAGTGCGCTCTAATAAAGGCGGATTGCCGGAATCGCGGCAATACCAGATGCTGTAATTAGCAATAAAATTATTTGTATGGAAAATGGTGTCCGGTTTCCAGGTAGCCGGCGGATTGCGGTCAGAATCCTCAAAAGGAAACTGATCCATTTCCGGCGCATACGGATTGGGCCAGGGTTTTTCGCACAGCATCACGCTGACTCTGGCCTTATCGGTTAGTTTCGAATCGCCAACGTACTGCTCGGTAGCCGTCACTACTATGTTAGCTTTGCCATTATTGGGTTGCGCGGTGATAGCGTTATCAGTGCCTACGGCCAATTGGTCAATGGCAATAACATTCGCGTCATCTTCTTCTTGCCACTGATAGGTAGCTGCCACTTCCAGGCCTCTTTTATCATAGGCATAGGCCGTGATGCCATGCTCGTTGCCCGTACCCGGCGCGGGATCCATGTCTCCGCTGCAATTATCCGTGGCGCAGCGAAACACGTCCGGCGGATCATAAGTCGGCGGCGCGCCGGTGGTAATGATCGTAAAATCAATCTGGTTAATGGCGCAGAGGGACGCGGCCGGATCAATAGTCCAAATCCTGGAATCAGAACCCGCCATGCCCACGCCGTATTTATTCTTGACATTGGTCGTTACCTCGATATGCACCTGCTGGCCGGGTGTGTACGGTTTATCCGCGACAAAACCAAAACCCTTTTTATTTTTATGGATATCTATTTTTCCGGCGATTGGATCTGTGCCATCAGTTACTATAATATTGGCGGTATTCATGGTCTCCGTATCCATGACTTCATTGAAGTAATACCGGATAACCACGTTGGTGCAGAGCAGATTGCCCGCTAACGGATCAGGTATGACATGATCAATGACGGGTTCCGGATAGCAGCAGGTGTCTTTGGCGCTGCAGCCGAAGCCCGCTCCGCATTGGCCGGGAATTGCAGGGTCACAGCCGCAATACAATCCGCGCTCGGTGCCGCTGCAGTCGCCTTTGTCCGCGCGGCAGGTCAAGCCTGAAGCTGACACCTGCGGCGGATTGGCGTCGCAGCACACGCGGCAGTCGGTACCGAATAGATGCGTGGCATCTTCTGGCGGTGCCGGAAATTCATGAGAAGTATCGCCTGTGGTACTGATACACATATAATTACCCGGATTCCAGATCTGGCCGGAAGTGCAGTTGGGATTTTCGGGAGATTCCGGAGTGTCGGTATTTTCTTCTATCTGGCATGGCTGCATGGTACCAGACAGACAATATGGATCAAAAGGCAGGCACATCTTCTGGCCCGTGCCGGGATCAGCGCAGCAGCCCGTACCGCACTGGATGTTGTTAGTGCAGGTCACGGCATAAGGCAGAGAATTTGAGGGGCAGTTGTCCACCAGCACGTTAACCGCGCCGGATTCCGCGCCAACCGGCACACGGCTTCTATCGATAGCCGTACCGGTCCATTTTTCCAAATATGAAAAAATTATATCATCACGAGTGTCTGACTTACCTCGTGGATAATAAACCAAATCATCTACAGTCTGCGCGTTATCAGGCAAAAGATTAAAGCCTTCAATATATACATGCGTCAGCTCCGGTCCCGCAGACGGCTGTAAAGGCGGGCAAATACCCGGTATGCCGCCGGTCGGAAGCACTTTCTTGCAGCTGAGGGGGACATTATCGCAATTACTATCATCAACGCAAGGAGCATTGGCAAATTCCGCCGGGCTGATGTTAGGATCGCAATATCCGGAACATCTGTCAGTAACATTAAAATTTTTACTAAGCGCTCCGCTTTGACCGCTGTCAATCATATTGGAAAATTTATCGCATGACGCGGCTCCGGGACATTCTCCTACCACCGTGCATAACCGGCCGTCTCTGTCGCCGCCGTTGCATCGGCCGTAAGCTGTCAATACTTCCACCGGCTTATTACCAGTAGGAATTAAGGGATCAGTAGTCGCCACGATCAAATTACTTGACCAGGAATTACTGCATTCAAAAGTTGCTGCCTGGTCAATAATCACCTGACCGGTTTTACTGCCAAACCAGCAGCCTTCAATAGAAACCGTAGTGCCCGCTGGTCCCTGGGGTGGAGTGATTTCCTTCGGCGGTATATCCGGCGGTATGGATCGCTCAGTAATCACCGGCATGCATTTGTCAGCCAGTAAATCGCACCAGCTGCCTGGACAGGTTACACCGCCACCGGGGTTAGCACAGTAACCAGGATCAGGATTAAAAGCGCAGGATTCCGGATCAACTTTCAGCCTGCCCCGGCCGCTCTTGCTTTCCGCGGGAATGCTGGCCTTTATATAAGTAGTGCCTAGGCCGGTAGCGGTGGCGATTTCATTTCGCGTTATGCTGCTGGGCACCGGAACACTGGCAATTCCAAAATCCTCCGAAGTCCAGGCCCAGGTATAGTCGTTGGGATCTAAGATGGTGCAGTTCGGACCTTGGGCTAAGCTGGAATAATTCTGAGTGTCTCCAAGATTATATAAAATCGCGCTGTTCGGAGCAACTACCACTTTCTCCACCGGGCAGGGTTCAATGCTGTCTTTAGTTTTGAAATGCCACTTGTAATCATTATTCATGTGCGCGCCAGCCTCGCTCTGCACTTCTTTCTGGATAGTCATCTGGTATGTTGTTGAGGGATCAAGGTTAACAGCCGGATTGAACTCAACGCCTTCGTGAGTGGGGTCAATGATAAATACCGACAAAGCGCCTGCCACCTTGGCCGGATCCACATCCGAGCAATTATCATCATTGCATTTCTGCAGATAGACCAGATTGCCGTCAGTCAGCATGGCGTCGTCCATCAGAGTATTAAAAGACGCCGCGGCGTTAACATTGACGCAGACGTCAGTATTGCCTTTATACGGATTTGGCGAGGAAATGCCGGTGACGCAGGGACCGGAAACGCCGCAGTCTATGTCTTCAGTACAGCCCTTAAGGGTAGGATCAAGCTGGCAATAATTTTCGCAGGAGGAATCTTCCACCACTTTTGGTATCAGGCCGCACGGTACGTCAAAGAGCAAGGGGTTACTTGTGCCAACGGAATTTGAAACCGTCACCAGATAATCTTCAGCGTTATCAAGGCTTGGCACAGTAACCTGCGCGCTGTCTCCGGTCACCAGGTTCAATGTCCAGCTATTTATTACTGCTTGGATGGCGGAAAAATGCACTCGGCTCGC
Source organism: Patescibacteria group bacterium (assembly GCA_041660605.1). GTDB lineage: Bacteria > Patescibacteriota > Patescibacteriia > UBA10025 > JAHIVO01 > JBAZWB01. The sequence goes on along the minus strand of JBAZWB010000001.1, from coordinate 297,244 downwards.
AGGAGTCTGAGCAAGAAATTTCTGGCCCACCGCAGTTACGGTCTCACCGCCCGTACCGCATTGCTGCGGCTGAATGGCGCACAAACCCGGACCGGCTTCTTCATTAGTATAGACAAAATTAACTATATTGCTACGATCACCTCCGTTCCTGATAAGCTGAATACCCACCATGGAAGGAGTATTCAGGCAACTTACCCAGTCAGCGGGTCCGGCCACCGGGCAAGCGGGAACGCCTAGCGTGGCTGTCAGATCAGGTACTTTAATAATCACCTGGTCATTAGCCCAGGAGGCGTCACAAGGCGGATCAGGAGGGAAAGGCGCAGTAACCACATTGTAGGGAGGCTGAAAACTCCGGAAAACCACCGTACCTGTATTATCACCGAAACCACCGTCAGTATCAGAACGGCTGATCAGGGTAACATACTGGTCAGTACCGCCGTGGCGATTGTTTTTAAAGCCGATGGCTTTTAATATTTGCGGGCTGGCTACGTCAAAAGTCCAATTGTTGCTGGTTTTGCCAGCCACTTCCACGGATACCGGCCCATCGGCCGCGCCGTTATACGGCACTGCTTTCTGGCCGCCGTTGATCGGACCGCCAGGCACGTGAATGTTTATATTATTGCCCGACCAGCTGTTGACGCATTCTAATCTAGGCCATCCCCCCCCGTCAAAACAATTCCCTGCATTAATTACTCCTTTATTAAAATAGGTGAAACCAATAATACCAAAATTCACGCCCTGTATATCTACCGCGGTGCTATCATATTTGCCATTAGCCGGCACAATGTCGGTTATTTCCGGTATGCATTTATCATTGGTAGTGTCAGTATCAGCTAAGAAATTCCAGGGCGCATCCGTAAAGGTGGGATTGGAGCTTGGCGGTACCGTTTCAAGGAAATTATCGCCACCGGCCGTGCCTTCTTCAACAGTATCCGCATCGCCATCAAGATGATTCAGACAAACGTCCATAACACCGTTATTCGGATCATTATTCCCGGGGTCTCCGGCAGTTAAAGTAACATTATACTCTTTACCGGCGTTTAAAAGTTTGGCCGGACGGCCGGAAAAAGAATTACTTGTATGATCGTTAATGTTAATTCCGTAATCTCCTGTCCCGGCCTCAGCCAATTTTATAGTACTGGCGTTCATTGAAGCGGCCCGCATTTTACTGGAAAATATTGACTGGATGGCGGTGTTCAAACAAATTTTATCTTCACCATCAGCTGGATATATTGTAGTCACGGTCGGAGGCACATCCAAAGTCGTAATGCCGGTAGTAAACATCCATATTTTAGTTACGAAATCACGCGGATCAGCGGCGTCTTCCTGGATAATAACCGGATTCCCTGGGGTATTTCTCCTCAATTCCGCCCGGTACCACTGATTCTCCAGATAATCGGTAGCCGGTAAAAATTCTATGATTGTCTGGTCAGGTGAAACCTGCCAGTTGCCGGCGACTTCATCGCCCACGCACTGGTTAGTGCCGCCAATATCGCAAACGCCAGACATGCATTCATTGTTGGCAAGACACGCATCGCCACCTTTAGCCGTGGCACCGTTAACATACAGCCCAACATTACCAGCGATGGAAGCGGGCACAACTTTACCGTTCAACTTGGCCTGCACGATGCTGCACAAAGGCACGTCATGTTCGCCGTCAGTCGGATCCACCCATTTGACGCGGAAAGTGTCGGTATCCGGCAAAGTGACGCAGCCAGGGATAACTATCCAGCCGGTACCGCTTTCATTGCAATAGGCACAGCCGTCCGAGCGTACCTCCGCGTCAGCCGGCCAATTTGGTCCAAAATAATGAGGATCGCAAAAATCTCCGCCGCCACCGGTGGCTTTATTTATCCTGTCAACGATAAACATGACGATCGCCCAGGCTAAGAGAACAATCACCAGCCCGATCACCGCGCGGATGATTATTTTCTTGGCCTTAGCTACCTTATCAGTGTTGCCGGCCGCGGTCATCCAAACCACGCCGCCGTAGATGATCATGATCACCGCTATCAGCCCGAGGAAGCCGAGCGCCCACTGGACGATCTTTATTACTGTCGATTCCAGGCCCGCCGTGCCCAAACCAAAAGTCGTCCCTAGCTCGCTGTTAATAGTCGCCTGGGCGGAGACGGCATTTGGCAGGACAAAAACAGCCATAGCTATCAGCGCTAAGCTGAAAATTAATCCTACAACCGCCCCCGTAATGAATTTATTTTTATTTCTGCCTCCCATGGAATGAGATATTGAAAAGCAATATGATAAGTAAAACTATCCTTGCTTATTCGGCGGATGGCGCTAACGCGTTTTTAACGAGTCGCGATACCAGTTGGCCGTCCGCCTGGCCTTTCAGCTCCGCCATGCACATTTTCATGGCCGTGCCGAAATTCTTCTGCGCGTCATCCAAACCTTCGATTACCTGCTGAACAATTTTTTTGGTCTCCTCTTCATCCAGCTGCTGCGGTAGATATTCCTCCAATACTTTGAGCTCCTTTTTTTCCTTGTCTGCCAGTTCCTGCCGGCCGCCCTGCTCAAAGGCGGCGATGGAATCGTGATGCTTTTTCGCCTCAGTCAAAAGAATTTTCTTCACTTCTTCCTCAGTCAATTCTTTTTTCTTCAGAGCGATCGCCTTATTATGTATGGCGGTTTTCGCCATCCGTAAAACAGACAGAGTCAGCTCGTCATGAGCCACCATGGCTTTTTTAATATTCTTTTCAATGTCTTCAGTAACGCTCATGAAGTTTAGTCCGGCGAATTTATTAGTTCATTCTTATTTTCGCTTGCAATAGTTTTTTTATAGTACCGCGCTTGTTTGGCTTGCGCGGATCAATAAATTCTTCAAGTTTTCCGATTTTTCTCAGGTACTCTTTCTTATCCCTGATTAATTTGCGCCTGGCTGCCACTTCGCGCACCTCGCGCTTTGTTTTTTTGGATGTATAAAATCTTCCCTTTTTGGCTCTCAATAGGACTCCGCTTGACTGCACTCTCTTGGTAAAGCGCCTGATTAAATTTTCTGCTGATTCTCCTTCTTTCCTTCTTACTTCGACCACTTAAATTTCACCTCCTTGATTTTGGTGAATAAATTATTAAATTCTTAATTTAATATAACACATATTTACCGCAAGTGTCAATTAAAACAGAAAAAAATGGATAATTACTTCTTAGTAAGCAAATTCAGCCAATATTAGGCCAAATGATCCAGCTTTTCCCCGCCTAAAAAATGAAAATGCAGATGAGGCACTAATTGTCCGCCCTCAGGGCCGCAATTCACTACCAGCTTGAATCCCCTCTGCAACAGCCCGCTTTTCTCAGCCAGCTGTTTTGCCTGCTCAACCATTTTCCCCATTAAAGCCTGGTCTCCTGCCTCCAAATGAGAGAGCGATTGGATGTGTTTTTTTGTAATTATCAGCAGATGAATCGGAGCTTTTGGCTGAATATCCTTGATCACGATAAAATCATCAGTTTCATTGATGACTGTCGCGGGAATTTCTTTATTTATGATTTTGCAAAAAATACAATCATTCATTGATGGGAACCAACGTATTAGCGCCGCGGTTATTATTTATAACTTTGACTACGCTGTATTTTTCCAAACGCTTTTTTATTTCCGGGACGACTTTGCTGAAATCAACGGTTTCCTGCAATCCGCTCTCCATATCCCTGATCAGGATCGTGCTGTCCATTATTTCCTTCTGCCCGAGAATCAGCGCGAATTTTGCCTGGCGGCGGTTAGCCACTTCCATCTGCTGCTTCAGGCCGTCCTTAGAAAAACTTTCAGTGACATTGTAGTTTGCCTGCCTCAGCTCCTCGAAAAGCTTAAGCGCTTTTTTGCGCGCCGAGTCGCCCAGTTGCGCCACAAAAATATCCGGGCGCAATTCGGCCGGCAGTTTGAAACCCCTGGATTTCATTTCCAGAACTAATCTCTCGATCCCCGCAGCAAAACCGATAGCCGGCGTTGGCGGGCCACCGAGCGTTTTTACCAGGAGGTCATAACGGCCTCCACCGCCCAAAGCGCTCTGAGCCGAGGGCTTGACCTCACTCTGAACGGCTCCTTCCTGGGGACCCTCACCAGGGACACCCTCGCCTGGAATTATACGATTACCCTCGGTAGGCCAAACTTCAAAAACCGTACCTGTGTAATAATCAAGGCCGCGCACCAATCGCGTATTCAAGACATAAGATATTTCCAAAGCGTCCAGATGCTCCAGCACTTTAACAAAATGATCATGATATTCCTCACTGAGATAATCTACCAGCTGCGGAGCGTCAGCCGCCAATAACTGGCAGTCCGGGTTTTTGCAATCCAGAAGCCTCAGAGGATTTTTCAGCAGTCTTTTTTTGCAATCCTCGCACAGTGAATTTTTTCTAGTCTTATAATAATCCGCCAGGGCTTTTTTGTAGCGGGTGCGGCATTGCGGACCACCGACGCTGTTGACCTGCAAAGTAACCGGTATATTCATCTGGGAATAAAAAAAGTAAGCCATCATCATCAGCTGGGCGTCAATAACAGGATGATTGTCGCCAAGGACTTCAAAACCGTACTGATAAAACTGGCGGTAACGGCCGGCTTGCGGCCGATCATAGCGGAAAAAAGGGCCGAGGTAATACATTTTTACCGGCTGAGGCCTGTTCAGCATACCGTGTTCAATATATGCCCTCGCAACACCGGCGGTGCCTTCCGGACGCAAAGTCACGGATTCATCGCTTTTATCGCGAAAAGTGTACATTTCTTTTTCGACAATATCGGTATCTTCGCCAACCGATCTGATGAATAACGAAGTCTGCTCCAGGATGGGCAAATCAATGCGCTGGAAACTGTAAGCTTGGGCAAATGAATTTACCCGGGCGCGGATAAAATTCCAATAATTCTGGTCTTCGGGCATGATATCCTTCATCCCCCTCAGCAATTGATACATTTCTTTGCTTTTATAATTTACTTTTTCATTTGGCTTCTTGGGCATATATTTATTAAATGCTTAAAAATTGTATTGAGGCGCGGCAAAATGCTGGAATTCACTGAATGGCCAGACGCGAAGCCAGGCCCGGCCGACGATATTTTTCTTGTCCAGTGAGCCGAAACTCCGAGAATCCAGACTGACCGGCCGATTATCCCCCATCACAAAATATTCATCTGCTCCCAATTTTATTTTTTCCGAGCCGTTAGTATATAGCCCGCTGGATAAATAATCTTCTTTCAGCACCAGGCCTTGCGGATTTTTATCATTAAATATCGTAACTTTACCGCCGTTGATTTCTACAGTTTCATTTGGCAGTCCGATTATTCTTTTTATCAGAAAATCTGATTCATTAATAATGGGTTTTATCACCACCACGTCGCCGCGATTCGGCTCGGAGAAGCGATAAGTGATCTCATCAATTATCAAGTACTGGTTATCCTGAAAATTCGGTTCCATCGAGGCGCCACGGACATAAAAAGGCTGAAATAAAAAATAACGTATTGGCAGTATAATCGCCAGGGCGATAAGGACAATCTTTAAAAGCTCAAAAATAAAACCTTTAGGTGACTGCGCAAAGGACGGTATCTCTTCCTGTTTTTTTGGTATTTGCTTTTCTTTTCCCTCCGAATCGTAGGTTATTTTCATTTTATTTTAAAAATCGATTAATTATAATAAAAACTTTTAAATTGCTGGTGGGTCCGAGAGGAGTTTCCGCCAAAGGCGCCGCGCCAGCCTCGCTGCCGCAAGGCAGGTGGGCGGGGACCCCGCCCTACTTTAATTTATTTAATTTATTGTGGCGGAGGAACCTCTGACCTTTATCCCTCACCTTCCTCTACATGCGCGTGCCAGGAGTTGAACCTGGGACCTTCACAACCCGCCTGCCACGCATTGCTGCAAGGCATTGCGGGCAGGTGTCAATGTGACGCTCTAACCTCAGCCAGAGGCTGATCCGCCTTTGGCGGAAACTGAGCCGCTTTAAATTTTATCAATCTGCAACGCTCCTTGGTGGGTCCGAGAGGAGTTGAACCTCTGACCTTTATCCCTCACCTTCCTCTACATGCGCGTGCCAGGAGTTGAACCTGGGACCTTCACAATGTCAATGTGACGCTCTAACCAACTGAGCTACACGCGCAGAGGAAGGTGAGGGATCAATGTGGCGCTCTAGTCAACTGCTTGCCCCGTACCTACGAACAAAGTGAGTATGGTATGGGGAGCTACGAACCCCAAAGTCTATTTTTTATAAATGGGTGATTCAGGATTTGAACCTGAGACCTCTATCGTGTGAGGATAGCGCTCTAACCAGCTGAGCTAATCACCCACGAATATGAATCGGCGGGCTAAAATCGCGCTTCCCAAATTCTGACAACTAGATAGTCAATAAATTAATTATCATCCTGAATCATCTCAGACTGCTTAAATTTAGTAAGTGCAAAATTTGCAAAAAAAGTAAAAAAAATAAGCGAATTAGCCACATTATAGCACAAAATCAGAAAAAATCAAATCAAATATACCAGCAATAATATTATAGTATTCCGACCTAGATTTTTCTGAATTTTAGCTGTAAAACCTTCCAAAAACTTTCCAGCATTATGGCTGTACTGAACTTAGAATTTCCTGCTTGGCGCTCCACAAAAATTATGGGAATCTCTTTTATCTTCAATCCTTCTTTATAAGCCTTATAATTAACTTCAATCTGAAAATTATATCCGCTGGATTCAACCTTATCAAAATCAAGGCTGAGCAGGGCTCGCCGGCTGAAACATTTAAAACCGCCGGTCAGATCTCTGATTTTGACTCCTAAAATAAATCTGATGACAAAATTGGCCGAAGTACTGATGAAGCGCCGGAAAAAATTCCAATTTTGCACTCCCCCGCCTTTGATGTATCGCGAACCCAAAACAATATCCGCAGAGTTAATGGCTCCCAAAAAATCCGGCAAATATTTAGGCTGGTGGGAAAAATCCGCGTCCATTTCAAAAATATTTTCCGCCTCCGGATCTTCCAGAGCTTTTTTAAAGCCGGCTACGTAAGCACGGCCTAATCCCTCCTTCTGCTGCCGGTGCAGAACCCGAATGCGCCGATCGCCGGCTGCCAGTTCATCAGCAATCCTACCTGTACCGTCCGGAGAATTATCGTCAACAATAATTATTCCCAAATCAGGAATGTTCAGAGAAAATATTTCACGGACTATCGCCTTAATATTTTCCTTTTCATTATATGTAGGAAGTATAATTATAGAGCGCATAATGCACAAATCGTATCATAAATTAACTCCGCTGTAAATCAATGCCAGACCAGCGTTCCCTGGGTTTTCGAGCTCTTTGACCCTTTGAGTTTTTTTTATTATAATATAACCATCTTATGCCCGAAATAATCAACCAAACAGAAAAAAATCAGAATCCAGCCGCACCAAAACCAGGCGATGTCTATCGCAGCCTGCCGGCGAAGAAAAAAGCGCCGGTTCTTTGGCGGCCGGTTTTGATACTATTCGTTGTCATCATCCTGATCGGACTGGGTTTTCTGACCAAAGTAGTGCTGGCTGTCAATAGTACAAACGCCGAATCCGGAGAAAAAGTCAGTTTATTTGACCAAATCAAACACCTGGTCTCTAATCCTGATACGCAATTCAAAGGCAATACGGATGATCGTATCAATATATTGCTGATCGGCAACGGTGGACCGGGACACCCGGGCTCATATCTGGCTGACACTATTATCCTGGCTAGCATCAAGCCATCAACCGGAGAAGTAGCCACGCTTTCCATCCCCCGGGACTTATATGTGGAAATTCCCGGATATGGCTGGAGAAAAATAAATAACGCCCTGGCCTTTGGCAACGAATCCGACTACGCGGGTGGCGGAGAAGCCATGCTGCGCGATATCGTAGAAAAAGTCACTGGGCTGGAAATCCCCTACTATGCCCGGGTAGATTTTGTAGGATTTAAAAAAATCGTGGATGATCTGGAGGGAGTCGATGTCACTATCGACAATAGCTTCTCTGACACTGAATACCCTGACTACAATTACGGCTACCAATTTATATCATTTAAAAAAGGCACGGAGCATATGAATGGCGAAAGAGCTTTGCAGTTTGTGCGTTCCCGGCACGGGAATAACGGCGAAGGCTCTGATTTCGCGCGTTCGGCCAGGCAGCAAAAAGTGTTGCTGGCCATTAAAAACAAATTTTTCTCATTGAATACTTTTCTGAATCCCAACAAAATCGTCTCAATATTGAATGACATCGGGGACCACAACACTATTAACATGGAAATCTGGGAAATAGTAAAACTGGGCAAGATTGTGCAAAACACAGATTCTAATAAAATAATTTCCAAAAATCTGGAAACCGGGGCTGAAGGACTATTAATCTCCTCCACTACCCAGGATGGCGCCTATATACTCACGCCAAAAAGTGGCGACTATGCGGAAATTCAGAGTCTGGCAAAGAATATATTTGACGTTAATCTGATACAAAAAGAAAATGCCAGGATTGAAATACAGAATGGCACCAAAGAAGCCGGCTTGGCCACAAAAACCGGCGATAAACTCAAAGGATTGGATTATAATATAGTTAAAATCGGTAATTCTTCTTTGGCGACTCAGCAGGAAACCACCACGATTTATGATCTCTCCGGTGGGACAAAAACTAATACACTCCTGGGTTTGAAAAAAACCCTCAATGCCAAGATTTCCAGCTCCTTGCCGGGCTTCATGACTAACAGCGACCTGACCTATGACTCTCTGAATGCGGCCAACGGTAACGCACAGGCGAATGGCGAAGACATCGACATCCTTATCATCATAGGTACTGACCAAGTCACCAACGGTCAACTTAGTCGACATTAAAAAAAATTACCTATGTACAAAGAGCTCCCGCGCGTGGTCCTGGTCGGGCGAACCAATGCCGGCAAATCCACGCTTTTTAATACCTTTTCCGCCTCCGGTAAATCCCTGGTCTCTGACATACCCGGCACTACCCGGGATTTTAGCGTGGCCAAGATTTTCTGGCGGCAAAAACAATTCTTTGTCATCGACACCGGTGGCCTTGACGCCGGCCGTTTGGGTGAAATAGAAAAATACGTCCAGGCGAAAGCTTACGAAGCCATTGCCTTTGCCGACCTGATTTTGCTGATTATCGACGGGCGGGCGGAAACAATCGCTGAAGACAAAAAAATCATTAAGCATTTGAAGAAGCTTAAAAAGAAAATCATTCTGGTTATCAATAAAATTGACGGAGATAAAATCAGGAGAAACATTTCCCCGGACATGTACAGGCTGGGAGTGAAGAATGTGGAAATAATATCCGCCCTCAACGGCATCGGCACCGGAGACTTGCTGGATAAGATTAACAGCCTGCTGCCGACTAAAAATACTATTACGCCGCCGGCGGATATAAAAATTTCTATCATCGGCAAAACAAACGTCGGCAAGTCATCATTATTAAACGCCATTCTCGGCGAAGATCGGGTCATCGTCACGCCCCTGCCCCATACTACCCGGGAGCCGCAGAATATCGAGATCAATTTTCAGGGCAAGAACATCACGCTGATTGACACTGCCGGCTTGCGGAAAAGGAGCCGCATCTCCAACCGCCTGGAAAAATTCAGCGCCCAAAAAACCCTGCAAACAATAAAAAAATCGGAAATTTCATTTTTTGTCGTTGATGTGACGCAAAAAATTTCCAACCAGGACCAGGCTATTGCCAATTTTTCCCAGGAGAACCATAATGGTATAATATTAGTGGCCAATAAGTGGGACTTAGTGCCTGATAAAGACCCACTGACCATGCAGAAGTACGTCGAATATTACCAGCATTTATTCCGGAATTTATGGTGGGCACCGATCATTTTCATTTCCGCCCTGGAGAAGCAGAGGATGGCAAAACTCCTGAGATTGGCGATCAGCATCCACCAGGAAAGGAATAAAATTGTACCTGAAAAAGACCTGGAGATTCTGTTGAATGAAATTAAGCCGAAAAAAAGCAAACCCAGCAAGGGCAAAAAGCCAGTCACCGTGAAAGGCCTGAAGCAAACAGGCACAAACCCTCCGGCTTTTTCCCTATATGTGAACCGGCCGGATCTCATGCACCAGGCTTATGTGAATCTGCTGGAAAAAAAATTGCGGATAAAATTCGGCTTTACGGGCACGCCGGTATTAATATCAATCAATGAATCCAATAAACTATGAAGTTCATCGCCGGCCTGGGCAATCCCGGAAAACAATACGAAAACACCAGACATAACATCGGATTCTTGGTGCTCGACGAACTGATAAAAAAATTTCCGGAAGCGGCCTTTACTGAAAATAAAAAAATCGCTGGTCAGCTGGCAAAAACACAGGAAGTGGTTTTATTCAAGCCGGGTAAATTCATGAACCTTTCGGGAGAACCGATAAGAAAAGCTGTGGATTATTATAAAATATTGCCTAAGAATATCTATCTGGTACGCGATGACGTGGATTTGCCCTTTGGCCAGATAAAAATTCAGTTCGCCCGCGGTTCTGCCGGACATAAAGGCGCCATTTCAACCATAGAGTATCTGAACACCGATGAATTCTGGCACCTCCGCGTAGGCATCGCTGGGGAGGATCGCCACCAGCGGCCGACTGACGAATACGTTATTTCCCAATTCACTAAATCGGAAAAGGCAAAACTGCCGGATTTGATTAAGCGCGCGGTTGACGCATTGGTCGTCTGCCTGGAAAAAAGTCCAGCCATAGCCGCACAAGAATTCAACCAAAAAAACTGTTCTTGAAGAAACTTTATATAAATTATACATTATCAATTATTAATTATTTTAATGGATACCCAAAATAAATTAGCGATAGACAATATACTCAATACCGTGGCCGGGCAAAAAGCCTCTGACCTGCATCTCTCTGTCGGCAGCCCGCCGATCATCCGCATAGATAACAAGCTGATCCCCCTGGAAAACGAAAATATTATCAGCAAGGATTTTATGGAGACCTTCATCGACTCCCTGCTTGATAATGACCAGAAAAACACCCTGCAGGAAAACAGAGAAATAGTGCTGACCTATCAATTTGGCAAGCAGGAAAGATTTAGAATTAATTTATTTTTCCAAAAAGGCGCGCTGGCTGCCTATCTCCGGCTGATCAGCAACCAGATAGTCCCCCTGAATCAATTGGGGTTGCCCCTCCAGCCGCTGATAAAACTGGCCAGCCTAAATAAAGGCCTGCTGCTGGTGAGCGGCGCGTTTGGTTCCGGAAAATCAACCACTTCATCTTCTATTATCGACTACATCAATAAAAATGCCTCCACCTATATCTTATCGATAGAAAAGCCGATTGAGCATATCTTCACCGGCCAAAAAAGCTTTATTGAACAAAGGGAAGTAGGGCGCGACGCGGTTTCATTTGAACAGGCTCTGAGCAACCTTACCCAGGAGGACGTTAACATTGTCTATGTTTCCGACCTCCCCTCGTCAAAAGTGATCGAGCAGGTTTTAAAAATTTCCTCTTCCGGACGGCTGGTTATTGCCGATATCGAAGCCGATACGGTGGTCAAAACTTTGAAAACCATCATTGACAGCTTTCCCTCAAACGAACAGCAGCAAATCAAGGACCAGCTTTCAACCAATCTGGAAGGCATCATCTGCCAGAAACTCGTACCCCGCACCGGCGGCGGCCAGGTGGCGGTGGCAGAAATAATGACATCAACTCCGCCCATCCGGTCATTGATAAAAGAAGGGTCCCTTTATCAGCTAAATAACATTATCCAAACCTCGCGTGAAGAAGGGATGGTTTCTCTGGACTGGTCACTGGCGGAATTGGTGAAATCAAACCAGGTCCAGATTGACGATGCTCTGGAATATGCGATCGATCCGCAGCAGCTGAGCTATATGCTCAGGGCGTAAATTATATTTTTATTTAAACTCATGCCAATCTTCGGTGAAAAAAAATCAAAAATCCTGGGAGTCGATCTTGGCTCGTCCGCCATTAAAATCGTTGAGCTAGAAAGATACAAACAGAGTTTCCGCCTGGTGACCTATGGTATCGCTGAAAGGGACCAGGCAATAACACGATTTGATACGGCCCAAAACCAGCAAAAGATAGCCGGCCTCCTGAAGGAACTCACGCTAAAAGCCAGAGCCACCGCTACCAGATCGGTAGTGGCGATTTCCGCACTCAACGTTTTTAATGCCGTCATCACCCTGCCAAAAATGCCGGACAAGGAAATAACCTCAGCCATACGCTGGGAAGCTAAAAAAATGGTGCCGCTGCCGATAGACAGGGTGACTCTGAGCTGGCAAATAATCCCTGCGCGTAATGCCTCCGAGCCCGCCGACAAGCTGAATATCATTCTGACTGCTGCCCCAAAAGACGTGGTAGAGAATTATTTGCAGATATTCAAAATGTGCGATTTAACCCTGATCGGCGCCGAAACAGAAATTACGGCCATGCGCCGTTCGCTGATCACCGATGACGAGCCAATTCTATTGATGGACATCGGCGCGACCAATACTAATATGGCCCTTTTTTCCAAAACAATCCCGGTCATAACCAGAAACATTGATGTTGGAGGCGAGACCATCGCCCTGAATATCGCCAATGCCCTGAATGTCAGCGAAGAGCGCGCCAAGCAATTCCGCGACGACATTGGACTACCGACCGGCGCGCAATTCCTCCATCCGGTGGCTAAAGCCATGGCCTTCGTCATAGACAATATGGTCATCAGGGAAATAAGGAGGATTATAACCAGCTATCATCATGATTATCAGGATACGGTGAAAAAAATCATCATACTGGGCGGAGCCAACAAATTAAAAAATTTCACCGCTTATATCAGTGAAACGCTGAAAATAGAAACTGAGGTGGCTGATCCCTGGAAAAAAATTTCCTACCCCACAGAGCTGAAAGAAGAATTGACGGAACTTGGCGCGCAAATGGCCGTGGCCGCCGGGCTGGCAATGAAACAAAAAAATTAGGCCCCTCTCGCTCGCGCAAGTGAGGCCCTTTTGTGTTGTTAGCCGCCAAACGGCTAGGCATGAATGAACTGGATGTCATGACGCTGAAGAATCAGCTTAATCTGATCGGCCACCATTGATGGCAAGGGAATCCTTGATATTTCCTGGAGCGCAATCGCGGCCTCAGGTTCTTCCTTTAGGTTTGTCAACTTACTAAAAAGGTTTGGCAATCCCTCAGTCGTACTCAGATCAACTTCGCCTGTAATTTCTATCAACTGCTCCTCCTTGAACTGGGTAGATGTGTTTTGGAATTTCAAATGTGTCTGATTTACTTCAGAAGTGAGTCCGGAATTACTATGTCCAGTACCGGATTCGTGTCCATCTTGTTGTTGGACATAATCTTAATGAAATTATACAGCGCGTAGGCTGTATCAATGGTGAATGAATTTGCTTCTGCGCAGACATTCTTCACTGCCAACTGGATATTTGCTGGCACTGCCACAGCGTTAAATATCCGCCGGGCAACATCAGGACCTGCTCCATTTTCAGGTTTTCCGCGATATACCTTGTCCACTGCCTGGTAAAGCTCCCTAACTTTAGCCATAGTCCCTCCTTGGCTCTGGTTTAGTGTTTGTAAATATTCCTTACTAAAAACATCCAACTTCCTGCCTCCAAGCGCAAGATTAAACAGTAAAAACTGAAAAACCTTAACTTGTGACTACTCGCACGGCTTAGGAGGGGTTGCCTTGCTTTCGCCGCTTGGTAGGCAGAAAGTTGGATGCTGTAAATATAGAATTTAGTTTTCCACTTGATTTTTTAAGAAACAATTGCAATACTACATACTAGCAGAATAGATTAGCTGTGTCAAGTCCCTATATGCCTAAATAAAGGGAATTTGGCTAATTTACGCATTTTTACTTTAACAATAAACAAAAAGTGACTGAAAAAACTGCTGTCAGGGAAGCCCATCAGAGGTTTTTAGCCGATTCAATAAAAGCTCTGGAAGCCAAAAAAAACCTGCCTCTTTCCGGTCTCCCCAATCTCGCGTGCCAAACATTTTATTTAGCCGCAAATCCTTATTTGCAAAACAAGGTATTTTTTTGGCTTTTGAAAAAAGAAAATATCCTGCTGGCTCAGCGCCTGCTTATCTATTGGCACACTATTTTTAAGATAGCCAAACCCGTCTGGCTGCTGGAGGAAGTCAATCCGATCAGGGCTATCCGCCTTAAGGACAGCAAACCGCAGATTGTTCTGGTCGATATCGCCAATCTGCAGAATAAACTGCCCTCATTGAATAACGGGGAGAGCTATAAACTGGAAATTGATAAAAAAGAGCTGTGGTCGCCGGCTCTAATTTCAAAGAAGCTCATCAGCTTCGGCTATGAGTTTACCGGCCAGGCCAGCCAGACCGGATATTTTTCGCGCCGCGGGGGCATTGTCGACATATACCCCGTAAATACCGAGAAACCCGTGCGGCTGGAATTTGAAGACAATAAAATAATAAATATATCGTATTTCAATCCGATCAATAAAAGACTGGAAAATAAATTAGAAAGGACGGAAATAGTGGCCAAGTCCTTCTTCAAGATGCTCAGCCGCACGACTCTGGCTAAATATTTTGAGGCCGCCGGCGATCCGATAATCATGTACCAGGACGTGGAGGAAATAAAAAACATCAATCCTCTGTGGCTAGAGCTGGAAGAAAGTATATCCGGATTTAAAAAAATTATTGTTCTGAATTTCTCCCGCACCAGCTATAATCTATTTTTTGAAAGCGCGCCGCTCTATCATCAAAACTACTCTTCGCTGGCCAAAGATATCAAAAAATGGCATGACAATAATTTTCAAATCTCCATCGCCACGGACAAAACCAAGGATATCAAGGAATTGCTCAAGCAGAATAAAATAGCCAGCCTGCCTGTTGAATTCCAGCCATTCAGCCGGGAACTTGATGGATTTATCAATAATAAGCTGGGCCTGGCTTTCATCACTGACAAAGAAATTTTTGGCGAAGAAAACCTCCGGCACGAATCGCCCAGGAATAAAATCGATCAGGCCTTCATCATGGGCATGAAACCCGGCGATTATGTGGTGCACCTGGACCACGGCATCGGCCGCTTTACCGGCATGCGCCGGGATATGATCGAAGGCATAGCCAAGGAATATTTTTCTATCCAATATGCCGAGGGCGACAAACTGTCAGTGCCAGTGGAAACCGCCGATAAGTTGTCAAAATATATCGGCATCGCCCACCCGAAACTGCACCGCCTGTCCGGCACCCAGTGGTACCAGCTGACCAGGAAGGTGAAACAGGAAGCCAAAGTTCTGGCGCACGAACTCCTAAAAATCTACGCCAAAAGGGAAATGACAAAAATAAGCGCTTTTGGCCATGAAACGCCCGAGGACCTGGAGCTGGCAAAAAGTTTCATCTACAAAGAAACGCCGGACCAGGCCAAGGCCATTAATGAAGTAAAAAACGACCTGGAGAAAGAAACGCCCATGGACCGCCTGATTTGCGGAGACGTCGGATTCGGCAAAACAGAAGTCGCCGTCAGGGCCGCCCTGAAAGCGGCGATGAACAATACGCAGGTCGCCCTGCTGTCCCCCACCACTATCCTGACCCAGCAGCATTTTGACACCTTCAGCGAACGGCTGAAAAAATTTCCCGTTAAAATCGGCATTCTCTCGCGTTTTGAAACCGATAAGCAGCAAAAGGATACTATTGAAAAAATGAAGGCCGGACTGGTGGACATTGTCATCGGCACCCACCGCCTCTTATCTCCGGACGTAAAAACTAAAAATCTGGGATTAATAATCATAGATGAGGAACAGCGCTTCGGCGTGAAAGCCAAGGAGCGCCTGAAATCTCTGCGCACCCAGGCCCACGTGTTGACGCTGACAGCCACCCCTATACCGCGCACTTTGAACATTGCCTTATCAGGCGTCAGGGATGTCAGCATCATAGAAACTCCGCCCGAAGGCCGTCTGCCCATAGAAACTCACATAGATCCGTATTCAGAAGAAACAATCTCTGAAGTATTAAGCAGAGAATTTAAAAGAGGGGGCCAGGCCTATTACCTGCATAATAAAGTGGAAACTATCGCCTTTGCCGCCGCCAAACTGAAAAAACTCCTGCCTCAGGCAAAAATCGGGATCGCGCACGGCCGGCTGCCGGAAAAAGAACTGGCCAAGGCGATGCAGGACTTCGATAACCAAAAAACCAATCTCCTGGTCTGCTCCACCATCATTGAAAACGGCCTGGACCTACCAAACGTCAATACGCTGGTAGTGGATAACGCCACGAATTTCGGTCTGGCCCAGCTCTATCAGCTGCGCGGACGCATCGGACGCGGCGAAAGGCAGGCTTATTCATACTTCCTTTACCACCGTAAAAAGCTGAAAGGCAATGCCCAAAAAAGGCTGCAAGCGCTGATGGAAGCGAAAAAACTCGGTAGTGGCTTCCAACTGGCGCTGAGGGACCTGGAAATACGCGGTGCCGGCAACATCCTGGGCAAGGAACAGCATGGAAAAGTTTCCGCCATCGGGCTCTCGCTTTACACCCGCCTGCTGGCTCAGGCTATTGAAGAGTTAAAATTTGGCAAAATCCAGGAGCCTATCAGGGACGTGATTATTGACTTGCCGCTGGACGCCTATATCCCCCAGGAATTCCTACCGGAGGAAGAACGTTTGATTCTGTACCAAAAAATGGCCGGCATAGTCAAGCTAGATGAATTGACTGAGCTGAAAGATAAAATAATTCGCTCCCGCACCCGCGAAGAGCAAAAATACATCCCACAGGAGCTGATGAATCTTTTCGCCATACTGGAAATAAAGATTTTAACGCAAAAAACGGATATCTCGCATATTGATACCACTATTACTTCCGACCAGTTCGGCCATCGCGTGAAAAAAGTCATTTTCAAATTCCTCTTTCCGCTGAAGCCGGAGAAGCTGGCCATCCTCCTGCGCAAAGACCAAAACTGGCAGTTCACCGACGACTCGCTGAAGATTGACCTGGAAAAACTGGGCGACCATTGGGTGGAAGAGATTAAAAAAGTTCTGAGAATATTCGAAAATAAATAACTTCTGTTATTCTATTCTTGCTATTAAACAGCCCCTCTGCTAAACTAACGTCAGACCTTCCCCAAAAAGGTCTTTTTGTTTATTAATACAATAATGAAAAATGTTCAAAGTTTAAGGTTTAAGGATATAAGTATGGAAGAAAGTGAAAAGTCAAAGGTAAGCTGAATATTTAAAAATATTGAAACTTTTAACTTTTAACCTATATCCAAACATTCTTCCTTAAACTTCAAACTTAATACTTACTTCAAAATAATATTTTAACTACCATCTTACTTACTTGATAAATTATGCCAAACGACACCAAATTCTGGGTCGCCTTTTCCAGGATCTACAGCCTCGGCCCGCAAAAATTCAAACTTCTTTATGCGCATTTTCCGTCTATGGAAGCAGCTTGGCAGGCCTCTGGCGCTGAATTAAAAGCCGCGGGCCTCGGCCAGAAAGACGTGGAAAAAATATTAACCGAAAGATGTAAAATAAATCCTGAGGCTGAATGGGAGGATTTGACAAAGAAAGGCATACGCGTTATTACTATACATCATCAGGAATATCCCGCTCTGCTGAAAGAAATCCATTCCGCACCTGCCCTTTTATATGTAAAAGGTAAACTGCCGGAAAATTTTAATCTGTCCCTGGCGGTCGTCGGCACCAGAAAAACCACTGCTTATGGCCGGCAGATTGCTCCAGAAATAACCGGTGAGATCAGCCGGGCTGGATTGATTATAATCTCCGGACTGGCACTGGGTATAGACGCCCTGGCCCATCAGGCTGCCCTTGATGCCGGCCAGAAAACCGTGGCAGTGCTGGGTTGCGGCCTGGACCGCATTTATCCTGTCACCAACCGCAGTTTAGGCGAAGAAATCGTGAAAAATGACGGGGCCTTGATATCTGAATACCCACCCGGTACGGAGCCGTTAAAACAGCATTTTCCCGCCAGAAACCGCATTATCTCCGGACTGGCCAAGGGCGTGCTGGTAATCGAGGGGGGCGAGGATTCCGGCTCATTAATCACCGCTCGCTTTGCCCTGGATCAAAACAGGGAAATATTCGCCGTGCCCGGTAATATTTCCAGCCAAACCGCCAGCGGGCCCAACAATCTCATAAAAATGGGCGCTCATGTGGTCACTTCGGCACGCGATATCCTGGATGTCTTCGACCTCAGGCTGGCGCAATTATATGAAGAGAATAAAAAAGTTATCGGCTCTACGGAAGAAGAAAAAATTTTACTGCAATTTTTATCGCACGAACCCCTGCATATTGACGAATTAATAAAGAGGAGTAAACTAAAAACCAGTATTGCAAATTCCGCCATCACCATGATGGAAATGAAGGGTATGATACGGCACCAGGGCGGCGCGTATTACACGCTCGCCAGTTAAGGTTATTGAATTATTATGGCAAAAAAGCTAATCATCGTTGAGTCGCCGACCAAGGCAAAAACCATTTCCCGTTTTCTCGGGAAAGATTTTAATATTCAGGCTTCTTATGGCCATCTGCGCGATCTGCCCAAGTCAAAAATGGGCATAGATATTGAGCACGACTTCGCTCCTCAATATATCATCCCCAAGGCCAACGAAAAAACGGTAGCCAAGCTGAAAAAACTGGCTTTAAGCTCACCGACCATTTACTTCGCAACTGACGAAGACCGCGAAGGCGAGGCGATTGCCTGGCACCTGCTGGAAACCTTCAAAATGTCCGCGGGAAAATCCAAGGAGAAAATAGATCCGGCAGAGCTGGAGAAAAAATCCGAGCGCATTGTTTTCCATGAAATAACCGAAGAGGCGATAAAAGAAGCGTTAAAAAATCCCCGCGACATTGACCTCCATATGGTGGATGCCCAGCAGGCGCGCCGCATTCTCGACCGTCTGGTCGGCTATGAACTCTCCCCTTTCCTGTGGAAAAAGGTAGCTAAAGGCCTGTCGGCCGGACGGGTGCAGTCTGTAGCTCTGAGATTGACGGCTGAAAGGGAAAGGGAAATTTTAAAATTCAATAAGCAGGAATACTGGTCTGTCGAGGGCCAATTCAAGAAAAAAACCGGTTCAAACGAAGAATTCCCGGCCAAGCTGTCAAAAATAGATGACAAAAACCTGGATAAGATGGCCATTCAAAATGAGGGGCAGGCAAAAAAAATTCTTGATGAATTGAAAGGCACTGAATTCAAAGTAACCGACATCCAGAGCCGCCAAACTAAAAAAAACCCGCCTGCGCCTTTGACCACCTCCGCCCTGCAGCAGGAGGCGAACAGGAAACTCGGCTATTCCGCCAGGCAAACGATGTTTATTGCCCAACAACTATATGAGGGCGTTGAGCTGGGCAGCAAGGGTCCTGAAGGCTTAATCTCTTACATGCGTACCGATTCCCTGAATCTGGCAGAAAAATTCCTGGCTGAAGCTCAGACTTTTTTACGAGAGCAATTTGGGGATAAGTATTCACTGGCCGAACCGCGGAGATTCAAGGCCAAATCGAAACTTGCTCAGGAAGCCCACGAGGCCATCCGGCCAACGGATATAAGGCGCCGGCCGGAAGACCTGAAAGATTATCTGGATGCCCGGCAGCTAAAATTATATACCATGATCTGGCAGCGTACTCTGGCCTCCCAAATGCCGGAAGCCATTATTGATGCGGTCGGGATTTATATAAATGATAAAAACAATAAATATACTTTCCGGGCCAGCGGTTCAACTGTCAAATTCGACGGTTATATGAAAGTCTATAATAACACCAAAGATATCATCCTGCCTCCATTAGCAAAAGAAGAGGGCCTGGAGGCGGTGAAAGTCGAGCCTATTCAGCATTTTACCGAGCCTCCGGCGCGCTACTCAGAAGCCGGACTGGTCAAGGCGTTGGAAGAGCACGGCATTGGCCGTCCTTCCACCTACGCCCCCACTATCGCCACGCTGGTGGACAGGAACTATGTGGAAAAAGAGGACAAGCGTCTCAAGCCTACGGAAATAGGCCTGCTGGTCAATGACGTGCTGGTCAAGCATTTCCCAAAAATAGTGGATTATAAATTTACCGCCCACATGGAGGACGACCTGGATCAGATCGCTGACGGGAAAATGGCCTGGGTGCCGGTGATTAAAGAATTTTATGAACCCTTTAAGGAAAATCTTATGAAAAAACATGACGAAGTTGACAAGAAGGAATTAACTGAACAAGCCACCGACAAGGTCTGCGAAAAATGCGGCAAGCCGATGGTCATTAAAATGGGCCGCTTTGGTAAATTTTTGGCCTGCTCCGGCTATCCGGAATGCAAGAACACCAAGCCAATAGACCAGAATGGCGAAATTGTAAAAAATACCGAACCCCAGGGAGCTGACGCCAAATGCGAGAAATGCGGCAAACCGATGGTCATGAAGCACGGGCGTTTCGGTCCGTTCCTTGCCTGCTCCGGCTATCCGGAATGCAAAAATATAAAAAATATTGAAAAAAAGACCGGCGTGGCCTGCCCGCAATGCGGCAAAGGCGATATTGTCGCCAAGCGCTCCAAACGCGGCCGGACATTCTTCGCTTGCAACAAATATCCCGACTGCAAGTTCGCGCTCTGGTCCAAACCAAACGGCGAAAAGTGCCCCGACTGCGGATCTTTACTGACTTTTGCTGCCGGAAGCAAAGTGCGCTGCTCAAATAAAGAATGTAAATTCACCAAAGATACTGAGTAGTAAAAACTTCAATGCCAGATCAGTTGGGAAAAACAACAACCTCTGAAAACTCTCCAGACCAACGGAGCTGGTTTATAAATAAAAATATTATTTATTCTGCCATATTTTTTTCCGGTCTGGCGGCTTTGATGTATGAACTTATCTGGATACGCGTATTTAATCTGGTATTTGGCGTGAGTAGCCTGGCTATAGCCACTGTAATTTCCGTATTTCTCCTCGGCCTCGGCCTCGGCAGCTATTTTTTTGGCAGGCGGGCGGAACGATCAATAAACATTCTTCGCACCTACGGTTATCTGGAGCTGGCCATAGCCATTACTTCCATGACGGCATTCGTTATAATCACCTACACGCCATTATTTTCATCAATACACCATTATTTATACAATTCAGCAAACATTTATATTCTCTCAATCGTACGCTGCCTGTTAACGGTAATCATTTTGCTTGTTCCGACTATGTGCATCGGCGGAACAATACCGCTTCTGAGTAAATATCTGATACGCAATAATATTACCATCGGCTCCACATTTAGCGGCATCTACTTCATTAATACTCTGGGTGCTTTTGCCGGCGCGCTCGCCACTGGACTGCTGCTGGTACAACGGCTTGGCACGCTGGGAGCTTTCTGTTGCGCCGCGGCTTTGAACGTACTGATTTTCCTGGTGGTGCAATTTTTTAAAAAAAGAGCGGCCTCAATAATTCCCGGGCAAACAGCCGGTGTGCCAGTTGAAAAAGACCGCCCCCGGCGCTTTATGCTGCCGATTCTGTTTATTACTGGCTTTATTGCGCTTGGCTTCGAAATACTCTGGGTACGAATACTGACTAATTTCGGTTCCGGTACGACTCTGTCGTCTACTCTCATCCTTGGCGGGTTTCTGGCTGGCTTAGCGCTTGGCAGCTGGTATGTGGCCAGACGAGTCGATCGCCTGCAACAGCCGCTTAATTACTTCTCCGTCTATGCGATCTTGACCGGCCTGGCTGCCTCAATAATTCTTTTTTTCTTCGGTTCTTTAAATAATTATTTTTCCGAACAATTTCTCAGCTACACCACCCTGCTGACCGAATCTTGGGTCGGTTTTGGGCTGGCTTTCATCCTGGCGGCTTTTGTCGGCACCTTGTTCCCACTGGGCTGCAGAATATATATGGGCTCGGCTGAAACCATCGGGAAAAAAACCGGCACGGTTTACCTGGTCAACGCTTTTGGCACTGTTGCCGGCAGCCTGGCCACCGGATTTTTCCTGATCCCCTTTCTTGGTATAAAAAACTCCGCGCTGATTCTAATCGGGCTTTGCTTTAGCGTGGCCGTCATTGCCATTTTTAAAACGACAACCAGCAAACGCAAGCTTATTCCCGCGCTGATCGGCGGAATAGTTATCGCCTATTTCATCAGCGCGAACGGTGGACAGGTTTTCCACCGGCTGCCGGCCTCGTTTGAAGAAATTTTTTATGCCGAAGGGCTCTCGGCTACCGTTACCGTCCAGAGCCTGAAATCAGCCACTGACCCCTACAAAATGCTCAGCGTGGACAGCCAGATTGTCGCCGGGACGTATGCGACGGGCATTATTGATTCAAAAATACTGGCGCACCTGCCGCTCCTCCTGCTTGACCACCCGTCTCGCGCAGCCACGGTCGGCTATGGCAGCGGCGGGACGAGCTACAGCATGCTCCAATATAAAATACCCGTCTATGCCCTGGAAATAGAAAAAGAAGTAATCAATGCGGGGCAGAAGTTTCAGGAGTTGAATCACGGCGCGCGAGATGACTCAAATCTTCATATTATCATCGATGACGCCCGCAACTACCTGCATAATTCAACACTGAAATTCGACACTATTGTTACCGATGTTACAAATCTTAAATACAAAAGCAATCCCTACCTGTACACGCGTGAATATTTCCAAATAATGAAAAACGCGCTGGAGCCGGATGGTCTGGCCGCGGCCTGGGTGCCCTTGGGCGGCTTGTCTTTTACGGATTTGCGCATACTCATGGCAACCTTCCAGTCGGTCTATCCGCATACCACGGTCTGGTACTATAATATTGAGCCGACGGGCTTTCTCGTATTTATTGGCTCGCCGGAAAAAATTAATATTGATCTTAATAAAATCAATGAAAGGATGTCCGCCGTCCAGACGGATCTCACGGAAATATACCTGGATAACGCATACGAGGTGGCTGGCATGCTGCTGCTCGGAGAAGACGACGTGCGCCAGCTTGGCAGCGGCATGGCCTTGCATACGGATAACAATCCCATCCTTGAATTTACAGATCTGGAAGCCTACGCACGTGCAAACCAAATGGAAAATCTGAAGCAGCTGGTCGCCGCCCAGACTGAAATTCTCCAGAGCTATTACACTTATGATGCGGATGACGAGCAGCCGCTGCTGCAGGAACTGCACCTGGGGCGTGAGCGCATGCTGGAATATTACGGTGAGTAAAAATTATCTATTCCGGATAAAAAAAGGCCGGTGCCGTCAAGCTGACAGCACCGGGTTTGTATTTCAGACTTCTTACTAGCTAAGCCGCTCGGTCTAGACTAGAATCAGTCCGGTAGTTCCTGCGAACGGTGCGAGTTTCGCAAAGACGGGGATTACCGGTCCGTCTTCGATCCACACACTGAGCACAGGAAATTGCGGCCCGTGCTCAATACTCTTCTGCTCGAAACCGACAATATGGGCCGGATAGGCCACGCACTCCCGCGGTTCATTGGCGCTCGCCGTCGTCGTACGCTCAGCCAATTCGATACTGCTGTTAAGTTGTTGTCGGTTTTGGGGTGAAATGTTCAGGTAATCATCGCAACGCGCCAAACTTTCAGTATTGGATATTGGCGGGCTGGATGCGGTCAGGTAGGCGGCTGTCAGTTTATTCGACGAAACTGCACAAGACGCCAGGTAATTGTCAATCACTGCCGGATTAGCTGTGTTGACGACGAGTCGATCGGCGTTCATCGGCGCTACGTATTGCAGCGCTGTCAACACCATAGGACTCAACTCTTGCATGGCATTCGACGAAACAGGCAAAACGCTTGACGGCGGTGAAACATCTTTGTTAGACCAACCATCCCAACTCTCAGCAGATATCGCCGGCGGAATTGGATTTGCCCAAACGACGGATACCATGAACAGGAGCGTAACGGCAAGAATTAAAGCACAAAGCTTTCTTGTCATCGTTTCCTCCGATGGACATGAGTTCATGGGTACCTGTGTTAACTCACTCATATTCTACCTACCACCCAGACAGGCCGGTTTTCCTGTCTTTAAAAATTCCCTCCTTTCTGCCGGCGTGAGAAGCGGTGCCCAATTAAGGCAGTAGAATATTGAGTTTCTATTTTTAGTATCGAATTTATAGTCAATGAACGAATTAAACTTAATGAAATATATTAATCGATCTGCTAATAAATGTCAAGGCTCATGGTACTTTAGAATAATTAATTTGCAGTGTCTGACTGCTGTTCAGCGGACGTTAAATCCTGCAATTTCTGCTTGAATGCCGGGTTGCTTGGCGCAATTTTTACCAGTTTCTGCAGTAAAGACACGGCCTCATCTTTATCCTCTTTATTTTCATAAATTAAGACGGCATACCAGTAGGCATCCGGGTAGTCAGGCGCCTGGACAATTATATTTTCGTATATTTTCAAGGCTTCATCCGCATTACCCACCGCTTCCTGCGCCAGCCCGATATTCAGATCGGCAATGATAAAATTATCTTTTAAAGCCTTTGCTTTGGAAAAATCCACCAAGGATTGCTGCAATAACCCCATACCTTCATTTTTAACGGCCGTATCGTCTGATCTCTGCAAGACCTGCCCCCAGAGCATGCGGGAGCGCCCAAGGTTTAAAAATACCAAGGGATTATTAGGCTCCAGCTCGGATAATTTTACGTAGGCACCGATAGACAGCTCATCCGCATTGGAAATGAGATTGCGCATGCTGTCG
This sequence comes from Patescibacteria group bacterium, assembly GCA_041660605.1. Classification (GTDB taxonomy): domain Bacteria; phylum Patescibacteriota; class Patescibacteriia; order UBA10025; family JAHIVO01; genus JBAZWB01. The sequence goes on along the minus strand of JBAZWB010000001.1, from coordinate 272,687 downwards.
TATAAATTCGCTTCCTGCTCATACAAGGTAGCCAATCTCGGTCTCACTTCCTTGGCTTTTTTCAGCGAATCAATGGCCTGTTGTGTATATTTTTGCACAACGTCTGTTTTGGGGGTATCCTTAACGGACTCCAACTGGGCCTGAGTAACGTCCCCCTGCGCCTGCGTTATGTAATATTGCACTTCATACGGATTATTTTTGATCGCCTTATCCAGATGCTGCTGAATTTTAGTCATGTCATTTTTTGCGTCAATGCCTCGCAAAGCCAGGACATAATGATAATCAGCCAGCCATATTTTAACGCCAAAAAATGCCACCAGGATTGCTCCGGTGGATATTACCACAAACCCAATATGAAAAAGCAGATTCGAAATTCTGGTTTTGTTGATTTTAATTATCTGCGCCGTATTGTCTTGGAGAATCAAATAGCGCATACCTAGCCCCAGGAATAACGCCCAGGCCAGCCAGAGAATAAAATCAAAAGGCAAAAGCCAGCTGGCGATAAAAGTTACCAGCCATCCGCATAATAAAACTATCCCCAAACTCCAGTCCTCAAGGGAGTGGCTTAATTTACTAACAGATTTTATACCGCTTAACAGATATTTTAAGCAAATTGCCAGTAGCGCCAGGAAACCGCCCAAACCGAAAGTTGTTAAAATCCCCCACCACTCATCCGCTCCTTTTATGAATTTCAGATTCCACAAATCGGAATTGTTGAAGGAAACCGGCCGATAGGCATTGAAAGCGTAATTATAATTTTGCGGGCCAACCCCCCATAAAATTTCATGACTGACTGTCTGCCAGGCAATATTAGCGGAGGTTTTTTGGTCGAGAAAAATACTGTCATTAACCTGCAAAGAAAAAATTGACGAAACATCAATAAAGATAAAAACGATTAGGAGCGTCAGTAGAATGGTCGGGGTAATGACCCACCATGGTGAAATTTTTCTGGAATTAAAAGCCGCCAGTATTAACAGGCAGAAAAATCCCAGTGCCACGGCAAATAAAGAGATCTGCTTGTTGATTAAAAACAGTAAAAATAACGAGAGCAGCCCGATAATCCCAAACAATGACTTTTGCCAGAACTTTTTTAATATCAGCATTAAACCAGAACAGACCAGCATAATCAGACCAGCATAAATCGCCAGTGATACCGCTGAGCTAGAAGCCAGGCCAAAGCCCGGAGTTTTAGTGACAGCCCAGGGTAGAATATCAACTCCAAAAACCTTGAAAAGGTTGTAAATAACGACCAGAATAGCCGAAGCGATAAAAGCGTATAAAAATAAAAAAATATGCTGCTTTTTCTTTATCAGGCGGAACAGCAGATAAATAAATAAGATTAAAGCCAAAACGGCCATCAGCCCGGTGCTATAGTAACCGCTGACTCCCACTAAACTCTGGTAGTGATCTTTGGAAAAAATAAATGATGAAAGGTAAAATCCGAAAAAAATTATAAACAGATAATCAAACGGCGTACGTATCCACCCATATGTGCCTTTGTATAAGGATACTCCATAACTCACGGCGGTAATCAGAAAAATAATTATACAGAACAAAAGGACCTTATCGAATTCTAAGGGATGCGTATTAGGGCTGAAGAAAAAAATCGGCAGTAAAAAAACTAGAAACAGGAGTATCCAGCGCAAACCGGCATCCCATTTATCTTCCTGCTTATGAAAAAATAATTTACTTTTCAAAGTATTGATAATATTCATGGGTTATCCGGTAATTTTATTAATAATCTCCCGCAATTCTTCTGTCGAATAAAAATGGATTTTAACCAGTCCTTGTTCTCCATTTTTCTGAATTTCCACTTTAGTCCCCAGCTTTTCGCGTATAGATTCCTCCAGCGCGGTAATATTTGGATCTTTGGACGACTGCCGAATATGTTTTCTGACAGTCACAGTGCGCGCCTTATCTTCAGCCGAACGGACGCTTAATTTATGGCTGATAATATTTTTGAAAACCTTCAGGCGTTCAATTTCGTTTTTAATGCCTAATAATACCTTGGCGTGGCCTTCAGTAATTATGCCCTCTATCAGGGCTTTCTGTATTTCCGGCTCTAGCGTCAGCAATCTCAGGGCGTTGCTGACCGCCGCGCGGCTTTGTCCGACTTTTTTGCCCACTTCCTCCTGAGTCAGATTAAACTCATCAATCAGGCGCTGATAGCCATAGGCTTTTTCAATGGGATTCAAATTCTGCCGCTGTACATTTTCCACCAGCGCTAGCTCCAGCTTCTCCTGCTCCGTGGCGCTGCGGGCGACTACCGGTACTTTTTTTAAACCCAGAATTTTTGCGGCGCGCCAGCGTCGTTCTCCGGCAATAATCTGATATTCACCTTGCCCTTTTATGACAATCAAAGGCGAAATGATCCCGTGTACTTTTATGGAATTAATCAAATCCTCCAGGTTGGCCCGGTCAAAGTCCACGCGCGGCTGATGCGGGTTCGGTTTCAGCAATCTGACTTCGATTTCCCTGATCTGATCATCAAGGACCGGCATGATGGTGCTGTTTATTTCCTCGGCAATTTTGCGGTGAGGAATTAGCGATCCCAGTCCCCGGCCTAAAGTACTGTTTGACATATTTTTATAATTAAAATTTATTGCAACGCTTCAGTCAGATCAATGACTTCCTGCGCTAATCTTTTATAAGCTTTACCGCCCGGAGATCGCTTGTCGTAATGCAAGATGCTCTGGCCGAAGCTGGGGGCTTCCGCCAGCCTGACATTGCGGGGCACAACGGTGCGAAAAATATTATCCGGGAAGTATTTATACAATTCATGGAAAACATCCTGCGATAATTTATTCCGATCATCATACATGGTCATGACCGCGCCCATTATTTTCAATTCTGGTTTTAAATTTTCCCGTACGAGCTTTATGGTGTCGAGAAGCTGGCTCAATCCTTCAAGGGCGAAATATTCGGTTTGTACGGGAATCATTAATTCATCAGCGGCTACCAGCCCGTTAACCGTCAAGAGGCACAGGGAGGGCGGACAATCAATGATTATATAATCATAATCATTACGCACTTCCAAAACCGCGTCATGCAGGCGGAACTCCCTTTTTTCCATGTCCACCAGCTCCACCCGCGCCCCTGCCAGATCGATCGTCGCCGGCGCCACTCTTAATCCATCTACGCTGGTCGGAGTGATGATATCCTTTAATGGGTGGCCGGCTATTAAGGGATGGTATATGCCTTTTTCAATGGTTTTATAATCAATGCCAAGGCCGGAAGAAGCGTTTCCCTGGGGGTCCAGATCAATTAAAAGCACAAACTTGCCATGATGCGCCAAGAAAGCGGCCAAATTTATGGCCGTTGTAGTTTTGCCCACTCCTCCTTTCTGATTTACAATGGAAATGACCTTTGGCATATAATATATATAATAGTATTATAGCAAATAATCATTGACAAAAACAGCGTTTTTACCTAGAATCATTGTATATATTAAAAACTGTTTTGATTTACTTAATTACGTAGGTAATCAATTTTACAGTTAATTTTATAGAACATGCCGAAGTGGCGGAACTGGCATACGCGTGCGACTCAAAATCGCATGGGCGCAAGCCCGTGTGGGTTCAACTCCCACCTTCGGCACCAACAAATTGACATGTACGCTTGCCCCGCCGAATGGCGGGGACTCAAAATCGTGTGGGATTACTCCCATGTCGGTTCGACTCCGACCGGCGGCACCACCCAACTTGCCAGCTTGCGTAAATACATTAAATACCTTATAATTCCCAACACGCATAATAAATTACCGCCTAAGTAAGTCCTGAATTATTTCTTACAACCGAGCAGAAAGCGAAGCTTTCTGCGAGGAGAGGAAGAATCGCAGGGAGCCAGCAGCTTACAAAATCTTTTGTAAGCGGATGGCGTACTGCGATTCTGACGACGCGGGGTAGAGAAGTAGAATCTCGCCGGGCTCATAATCCGGAGATCGCGGGTGCAACTCCCGCCCCCGCAACCAATCCTTGCTGACTGCGATAGTTTGATTTAGGCAGACAATTTAAAAAATTAAAAACCGAGTCCGCCCATGGGCGGACGAGGAAAGGAAGAAGCGCACGCAGCCTGCAGTTTTCAGAAAATTTTGGAAACGGAAGGCGGAGTGCGATTCTGACGCGGCAGGGTAGCTCAGTTGGTTAGAGCGTGGGACTCATAAGCCCGAGGTCGTGGGTTCGAATCCCACCCCTGCTATTAAGTATAACGATACTTTTAAGCTCGTGGGATTCGAACGAGCAGAAGTGAGGCAAGCGCGAAGCGCGCAGACGAACGTCGACGAATGCGACCATCAGGAGCATTCGGCGCTGCTCAGGACAAGGAGCCCGAGCGAAAGCGAAGGAGACGCGGAAATCCCACCCCTGCTATTAAGCATAACGATATTTTTAAGCTCGTGGGATTCGAACGAGCAGAAGTGAGGCAACCCTGAGCGGAGCCGAAGGGGCAGACGAACGCCGACGAATGCGACCATCAGGAGCATTCGGCGCTGCTCAGGACAAGGAGCCCGAGCGAAAGCGAAGGAGACGCGGAAATCCCACCCCTGCTATTAAGCATTCCCCTGGGCTACATTTATCAAACTAGATGCGCGTTCCCCTAAAAAAATCTTCATAATTATAGTTATCTTACTCGGGATCCTCATTGCAGTATTCGGGCCTCTTATTATTATGCCATCAGTAAAGACCATCTCCGATGACAATAAAATACCAGACAGTATGGTACCCGTCATTTTACAGGCAACACGAACATATTTTGACAATCCTTTCCAAAAAATATTTGTCTTTAGATACCAAATTACGGAGCGTCAGGTAGAATCAGGAAATCTAGACCAATACATAGTTGTCGGAAAAACATTCTTCGGAATAAATATCGTTAAAGCACGAGTAAATTCTGCGGGTAGCGCGGTGACATTATAGCTATCTTAATGACAGAGCTGCCCATTATTGATATTATATATTGATTTAAAATATAAATTATCTAATTATCTAAGCATGTTTGCTACCACCCACGTTTTAGCAAGCGTCGTTATCAGCCAGTATTCACCAAACGCCTGGATTGCTTTTTTTATTTCATTATTTTCACATTACCTACTAGATCTAATCCCTCATGGCGACAGACTGGTTGAACGATGGATTAAGAGCGGCAACTATTTCAAAAAATCCGTAATAATTTTTTTGTCCGATATAGCTTTAATTGCCATTTTTTTCATAACATTCTACCATCAAATATCGCTGCCTTCACTAAAAATCCTGGTTGCCGCCATTATCGGCGGATTGCTGCCTGATGTCTTACGCGTAACCCAGGATTTAAATGAAAGATACTTATATAAAATTACAGTCTTTCATCAAGTCTTTACCATGACCAGATTGGATAAAATCCTCGCTTATCATAAAAGAATGCACGACTATATTGATTATGTATTTAATAAAACAATAACGCCAAATGGCATCGGTGTAGTTATTCAGGCGTTATTTCTGGGAATTTTTTTAATCCTGGCTCTTTACCCCGGCTAGCCTGCCCCGAAAATACCACAGTAAACCCGCCGCCGCAATAAATAAAACGCTTATCCATTGGGCTATACTAAGCCAGCCAAGCATGGGCGGCTCAATCCTTAGGAAGTCTAAAAAAAATCTCACCAGCGAATACAGAAAAAAATACAGCAGGGTCAAATCCCCTGTTTTTAATTTACCTGAACGCCAAAGAACTAAAAAGACGATGAAAACACCCAGCATCAGCAGTGATTCATACAAAAATAACGGATGGAAATACTGATCTTCTAAGTAAGCAAACGGCCGCCTAGCTGTTTCAATGAAAATGCTCCAGGGCAGACTAGTCGGTTTGCCAAACAGCTCCTGATTAAAATAATTCCCCCACCGGCCGATTGCCTGCATCAGAGGCATAACCAATACTATTAAATCAGAAATTACCCAGCCAGATATTTTTTTTATTTTGGAATAAACGGCCAGCGCTGCCAGGTTTGCGATTATCACGCCATATAGAGATATGCCCCCGTCCCATACTTTAAAAGCATCGGACCAATTTCCGCTAAACACCTGCCACTCTGTCAGAATATAAGCTATCCGGCCGCCAATCAAGCCGCAGACTATAAACAAAAAAAGCAGATTATAGATATGCATAACAGCAATCTGCTTTTTTTTAGCTATTTGTAAAACGATTAAAAAACCTATAAGAATCGAAAATGATATTATCAGCCCGTACCAGTAAAAATCCCTGCCTAAAAGACTAAAAGCGACTGGTTGAGGATGAATTGTTTGAAAAAAATTCATCCGTGCTAAGATTAGACTTAAATTAATCTTTCAAAGCCAGGTCTACCACCGCTTTAAACTGTTCATACGGTCTGGCACCGGAAACCAAACGGCCATTCACGAAAGTCGCGGGCGTGCCGCCGACACCTAACGCAGTCCCGTCAGTGATTGATTTCTGAACAGCGGAGGCGTATTTCCCATCATCAAGACAACTGTTGAACTTTGTCGTATTCAAACCAAGATCCTTGGCATAAGTTTTCAAATTATCAACTGTCAAAGCCGTTTGATTGGCAAACATTTTATCGTGCATCTCCCAAAACTTATCCTGTTCAGCGGCGCACTCTGACGCTTCAGCGGCTTTTTGGGCATTGGCATGGAGGCTAGTCAGCGGAAAATTACGAAAAACCACGGCTATTTTGTTTCCGTATTCCTGTTGTAACTGAGTAATGGTCGGAGTTACCTGGCCGCAATATGGGCATTGAAAATCCGAGTACTCAATTATCTGGACCTTGGCGTTCTTGTCCCCTTCAATATGATCGTCAGCGGTAATTTTGACATCCTGCTTGGTCAATGAGGCTGCGTATTCTGCCGGAGTCTGAGTCGGCGCGGCTGCCGTATTTGTGTTGGCATTTGTGTCTGTACCGGCTACCTTGGCGGTGTTAGAATCCGCGGTATCCTTGGAACTGCCATCCGATTTTAATAAAGAATAAGTCATTCCGAATGCAGTTAAAGAAACTAAGGTAACTCCCACTAAAATGCCCATAATAAAGGCCATCTTTGGCGGAGTTTTGAAAACTACCACTTCTTTTTTCTCGTGGTCTGATTCATGATTTGGCATAAATTTAAACATATTAATTATTAAAAAAAGCGTTCCCCGCTTTAGTATATAATAACAGATACAAAAAGGGTGTCAATATTAATCTCCCCCTCCCTGATTCCCTCCCTGGGTCCCTCCCTTATATATGATGAGGAGACGGTCAATGGCTAATTTAAAATTGTCCAAGGTTGGCGAACCTTCAAACAAATGCCCATTTATAAAAAAGGTCGGCGTACCGTCAACACCGGCAAAAATACCATCGTTAAAATCCTGAGTAACTTCGTTTTTATACTGTCGGCTGTCAAGGCATTGGTCGAAAACATTCGCGTTCAACCCGATCTCCCGGGCATAAATTTTTAAATCGGAATTCTCTAGGTTCTGCTGGTTAATAAAGAGCTTATCATGCATTTCCCAGAATTTACCCTGCTCGTGCGCGCATTCGGCGGCTTCGGCGGCCATTTCCGCATGGGCGTGAGAAGCGGCTAAGGGGAAATCGCGATAAATAAATTTTATTTGATCTTTATATTCCGCTATCAGCTCTCTGACTACCGGAAATGACTGGAAGCAATAGGGGCACTCGAAATCCCCAAATTCAACTATCACCACCTTAGCATCAGGATTGCCTGCATACGGATCGTCGCTTGTTTCAATGGTAGGCGTGTTAGTATTGCCGTTACTGCTGCCATTAAGATTATTTATATTCTTACGTATCAGGGAAAAAAAATAGGCGGCCAAAAAAAACAGTGCCAATAGTGCCGCGATGATTATTATTTTTCTGGTTTTTTTCTTGCCAACTGGCGCCGGGCTGCCGCCGTCTGGTGCGAGAGAATTATTCTCCATAATTTTTATCAAGGAAATATTCTTTTATCCTCATCATCATAAATTTCAATAGCCTGCGTCGGGCAGGATTTTGCGGCATCCAGGATAGTCGCGTCATCAGCGCCAGTGGGGTTTTTCAGGCTTACCTTGCCATCACCATCAAGCTCAAACACATCCGGAGCAATAGCTACGCAGGTACCGGCAGAAATACACTTATCTTTCAGTAATTTTATTTTCATAATTTATTTCCGTTAATGCTAAACAGCACGCGCTAATTATAGCACATGCTGTGTTAATTATTAATAAGCGGACTTGCTGCTCCTGCTACTCTTTTCGTTCACCCAGCTGATGGTCAAGCATCCAGATGCCGCTGCCTTTTTCGCCGATTTTCTCCAAGACGCTGGCTACTTCATAAGTCTGCGCTTCCTCTTCTACCTGTTCATCCAGAAACCAGTGCAAGAATTCCTCAAAAGCGTAGTCCTTTTCCTGTTTTGCCAGTTCATACAAGCCATTTATCATGCCGGTAATTTTCTTTTCATGGCCATACGCCTGCTGGAAGACCTTGGTTGGAGAAGTGAAATTTACCGGCGGTTTTTGCAAAGCCAGCAGTTCAACCTGCCCGCTGCGGTCATGCAGAAAATCATAGAACTTCATCGCATGTTTTATCTCTTCGCCGGCCTGAACTTTCAGCCATTTGGCAAAGCCTTTGAAATTCAGCGAAGTGCAATACGCCGACATTGCCAGATAAAGATATGACGAATAAAGCTCGGCTTGGATTTGCCCGTTTATGGCTTTTTCAACTTTTTTGTTTATCATAGAATTATTTTTAATGCTGAGATTATATAAATGAATCATACTTGTCTCCGACTGACTCCCAATTTATCACATTCCAGAAAGCTTTTATGTATTCCGGCCGCTTGTTCTGATATTTCAGGTAATACGCATGCTCCCAGACATCCAGCGCCAGTATCGGCAAGCGACCGGCAGAAAGGGGCGTATCCTGATTGGATGTTTTTTCAATCACTAATTTTCCCATTTCAACCGAGAGCCAGGCCCAGCCGGAACCGAACTGCGTCGTGGCTGCATCCTCAAATAGCTCCTGAAACTTCTCAAAACCGCCAAATCCATTTTTAATGGCCTCCAGCAGTTTTCCCTCAGGTTCGCCGCCGGCGTCAGGGCCCATCACCTCCCAATACAACATGTGATTAACGTGGCCGCCGCCGTTATTTCGCACTGCCAGCCTGATATCTTCGGGTACTGAATTTAAATCTTTTAATAAATCAACTGGGTCTTTGGCAAAAAGCTCGGGATGCTTTTCCACTGCCGCATTAAGTTTAGTCGTATAAGCAACATGATGCTTGTCATGATGAATTTTCATGGTCGCTTCGTCAATATATGGCTCGAGAGCGTCGTAACCGTAGGGCAAATCAGGTGTAGTAAATTTCTTATTCATAATATTATTTCCTTAGTAAATTAACACTTTCTTATGCATTAAAAATACCATTTAATAATTAAGATATGATTAATTAAAACGGCTATTTTACGCTTGGTTTAGTGATATTCAGGGCTTTTCTCAGCGTTTCCAGGGATAATAAGGCGCATTTTTTTCTGGCTGGGGTTATAGGCACGCCCATATCCTGGATGAATTGGCGGTCAGTATATTTTTTTAACTCACTGATCCGCTTGCCTTTCACAATATCTGTCAAAATCGATCCCCCAGCCCGCGACACGCTGCACCCGGCCCCGGTGAATTTTATGTCGGAAATTTTTTTCTTTTTGTCCAGCTTGACGGTGATCTGCATTTCATCGCCGCACAGCGGATTTTTTTTATTGGCTGATTTATCGGCGTCCTTAATAATACCGAAATTATGCGGATCCTTATAATGGTCAATGATTATTTCTCTGTACATGTCGTAGGTCATAGGCCAAAAATTTCCTGGGCTTTTTTAATGCCGCTGATTAATTTATTTAAATCTTCTAAAGTGTTGTAGAGGTAAAAACTGGCGCGGAGACTGGCCGGGATCCCCAGTTTCTGATGTAGGGGCTGGGCGCAGTGATGTCCGGCGCGGACCGCGATGTTCTGCTCGTCAAAAATGGAGGCGGCATCATGCGGATGCACACCGGGAATTTCGAAGGCAAAGACCGCGCCGCGAGCCTCCGGCTCGTGCGGGCCGAAAAGTTTCAATCCCTCTACTGATAATAATGCCCTCAGTCCGGCTTTAACCATTTCTTCTTCATATTTAAAGACATTGTCCATGCCGATATCCTGCAAATAATCGATAGCCGCGCCAAAACCGATTACCTCGGCAATGGCCGGCGTCCCTGCCTCGAATTTTGCCGGTACTTCGCTCCACTCCATTTCCTGCAAAGTTACATTGGCAATCATATCACCGCCATATAGAAATGGATTCATTTTTTCCAGAATTTCATCCTTAGCGTACAAAACGCCCACGCCGGTCGGACCGCACATTTTATGCGAGGAAAAAACATAAAAATCTGCATCCAAATCCCGTACGTCAACGGAAAAATGCGGAACTGACTGCGCTCCGTCAATTAAAACCAAAGCGCTGCCCTGGCTCCTGATTTTTTTTATAATCTCTTTCGCCGGATTAATCGTGCCCAAAACATTGGACATCTGCGTAAACGCCACTAGTTTAGTTTTTTTGGTCAGCAGCTTATCAAGTTCATTCAAATCCAGCCGGCCCTCCTGATTAATAGGCCAGTATTTAACGCTGGCTTTTTTTTCTTTGGCCAAAACCCGCCAGGGCAGCATATTGGCGTGATGCTCCATTTCGGTGAGCAAAATTTCATCGCCAGCCCGGATATTCTGCCGGCCCCAGGTATAAGCTACTAAATTGATGCTTTCTGTCGTATTACGCGTAAAAACTATGCGTTTCTCGCTGCCGGCGTTGATAAAACCGGCCGCCTTGGCACGCACGCTTTCATAGGCGGCTGAAGACTTTTCCGATAATTTATAAATACCGCGGTGCACATTGGCGTAATATTTTTCGTAACAATCGGTAATGGCCCGGATCACCGCCTGCGGCTTCTGGGCACTGGCGCCGGAATCCAGAAAAACCAATCCCGGATTATTTTTGAAAATCGGGAAGTCCTTTTTAATATTCTGCCCCAGCTGTTTGCGCATAAAATTTATTCTTTATATTAACGGGTAATTTGTCGGTAATTGATTTAAAAAATCCCTTGATGATCATCTGCCGGGCCTGCTGCTGATTTAATCCGCGCGAAGCCAGATAAAACAGCTGCTCCTCGTCAATCTGGCTGGTAGTGGACCGGTGGGAAGCCCTGACGTCGTTGGCGGAAATTTCCAGCGTCGGCACTGATAAAGCTATGGCTTCATCGGACAGGAGGATTTCATCGGAAAAATGCGAGACGGCTTTCTGTGACGCTTTATCAATCTTTATCAATCCGGAAAATGAGCCTCTGGACATATTTTCATACACACCTTTTATAATTATATCACCCTTGGTCTCTTTTGCCTGGTGATGCATGATAATATTAAAAAAATGCTTATCTTCCTGCTGGCCGTGAAAAATTCCATGAACATGAGCCTGCGCCAATGGTTCTATTAAATTGATGACTATCTTACTGTCATCACTGTCTAAGTCGGTCATTAAGCAGAATAAATTAAACACCGCGCCCCTCATCACCGTGACTATGGCCTCTTCCAGGCCGCCGCGAAAGATCAAATTCCCTTTTACGCCCGGCTGAATGACTATATTAATGCCGCCGGGTTTTTCCACTTTTTCCAGCTCAATGGTTCGGTCTTTTTTTATGATCAGCTTTTTCATATTTTTTATATTTAACCTACCCTGCCTCCCATTTCCAGCTCAATTAATTTATTCAGTTCAGCGGCGAATTCCACCGGCAGCTGCCGGGCAATCGGCTCAATGAAGCCGGAGATAATCATAGACATCGCCTCCTGTTCGGACAAGCCGCGGCTCATTAAATAAAACAATTGCTCTTCGCCCACCCTGCCGACCGTCGCCTCATGGCTCACGCGGGTGGCGCTTTCCCTGATATCCATCGTGGGATAAGTGTCAGAACGCGAATTTTTGTTCATCAGCAGGGCGTCGCAGACGACGTTTGATCTGCAGCCGGCCATACCCTTGGCTACGCGCACCAGGCCGCGGTAAGAAGTGCGGCCGCTGCCGCGGGAGACTGACTTGGAAATAATTGACGAGGATGTTTCCGGCGCGCCATGAATGGCCTTGCCGCCAGCATCCTGGTGCTGGCCCGAGCCGGCAAAAGCAATGGATAGGACCTCTCCTCTGGCCTTCCTGCCAAGCAAATAGACGGAAGGATATTTCATCGTTACTTTGCTGCCTAGATTACCATCCACCCATTCCATCACGCCTTCTTCCATAACAAAAGCCCTTTTGGTTACTATATTGTAAACGTTTTTTGACCAGTTCTGCACCGTCGTATAGCGCACGCGGGCTCCCGGCTTTACTATTATTTCCACCACTGCCGCGTGCAATGACCCAGTAGAATAAACCGGCGCGGTGCAGCCCTCCACGTAATGCACGAAACTGCCCGGCTCGGCGATTATCAAAGTACGCTCAAACTGGCCGACTTTCTCGGCGTTGATGCGGAAATATGCCTGCAAAGGAAATTCCACTTTTACTCCGGCTGGTATGTATAACAGGCTGCCTCCGGACCAAACCGCGGTGTTCAGGGCGGCAAACTTATTGTCTCCAGCGGGCACAACCGTAGAAAAATATTTCCTGACAATTTCCGGATAACGCCGCAATCCGGTATCCATATCGGTAAAAATTACTCCCTTTTTTTCCAGCTTTTTCTGCACACTGTGATACACCGCGTCAGACTCGTATTGCGCCATGACGCCTCCCAGGTATTTCTTCTCTGCCTCAGGCAAGCCCAGTCGGTCATAAGTATGGCGGATTGCTTCAGGCACTTCCGACCAGGAACGGGCTGTCTGGCCGGTCGGCCGCAAATAATAATACAGGTCATTAAAATCAATTTTTGACAAATCCGGACCCCAGGCCGGCATTGGCTGCCTCAAAAAAGTCTGGTAAGCCCTGAATCTTTCCTCCTGCATCCACGCTGGTTCGTTTTTATAATGAGAAATCTCCTTGACTGTCTTATCCGTCAGGCCTTTGGCCGAAGTATGAAAATAATCCATCTCGTCCGGTTTTTCCTTTTGCGCCTGCCTGTTAAGTTGTTGCAGATTTACTTTCATAAATTATTTTGAACCCAGCCAATCATATCCTCTCTTCTCCACCTGGGTGGCCAGCTGGCGCCCTCCCGATTTAACCACCCGGCCGTGCATCAAAATATGCACTTTGTCAGGTTTTATATATTTTAAAATCCTGTTGTAATGGGTTATCAATAAAACGCTCATTCTATTCTTGCCGGCTTTCTTAGCTTTTTTAAGGCGGTTAATAGCCTGGGTAACGTCTCTTAAGGCGTCAATGTCCAGCCCGGAATCGGCTTCATCCAGGATAACTAAACAAGGCTGCAAAATGGCCATTTGCAGTATTTCCAGTTTTTTCCTTTCCCCGCCGGAAAAGCCTTCGTTTAGCGATCTCCCGCCGAAATTTTTATTTATCTTCAGGAGTTTGATTTTTTCCTCGAATAATTTTTCAAATTCAAACGGGGACAGTTTTGACTCGGGATTAAGATTATTGAATGCCGCCCGCAGGAAATGCTTGATCGAAAGGCCAGCCACCTCAATGGGGTTCTGGAAAGACAGGAAAATCCCCTTTTTCGCGCGCTCGTCTGGTTTTAATTTATTCAAACGTTGGCCGTATAAAAAAATTGAGCCTTTGGTAACGTGGAAATTTGGATGCCCCATGATAGTTGAAGCTAGCGTGGATTTTCCAGAACCATTTGGCCCCATTAAGGCCTGCGTCTCTCCGTCTTTTATCGTCAGATTAACGCCTTTCAGAATTTCCTTGCCCTCAATGGCGACGTGCAGATTTTTTATTTGCAGCTGGTTCATATTTTTAATTACTTATTTGCTTTGGGATAATAGCTGCAGTTTATCTGGAAGCAGCATTCCCGGCAGACCGGCGCTTCTTTCTCCAGATCTTCCAGCAGGCTGCCGCAGGCGATGCAGAAGAGCTCCGGTACGGCTTTTTTCGGCAGGGCGGTTTTCTGGCAGTTTTTACAAACACCCCGGATCTCATAATTTTCCGAGCGGATCATGAACTTCTTGCTGGAAGCTAAATTCTGCAGTTCGCGGATCAATTGATCATCCTGCTGGCTGTCCATGTCCATGATACTGTGGCATTCTTCGCAGACGAAGTGCACGTGCGAATCCACTCTGGCTTCATAGCGGGATTTTTTATCTATCACGCATTCCTTCAGCAATCCGTGCTCGGTTAAAAAGTTTAAGTTCCTGTAAACCGTGCCAAAACTGATTTGGGGATATTTTGTCCTGACCGCGGAATAAATAGCATTGGCAGTCGGATGAGAATCATCCCTCCTGACCTGCTCTAAAATGACTATTCTTTGCTTAGTCAGGCGGAAGTCCTTGTCCTTTTTGCTTGTTTTAACTGATTTATTTGTCATATATTATTAATCCTTATTAGTAATTATTATCAATAAGTATTATAATCCCCTACATTTAATATGTCAAAGGCTAACGATGAATATTGATATATATAATAAAACCGCCCAATATCTTTGAGCGGCTTTATGTTAATTGTAATGTTGGATTAATCTCTGCTTTGTCCTTCAGTTACCTCATCCTCGCTGTTCTGTTGCTGTCCCTGGTTGGTATTTCTGTTCTCGTTTTCATTAGCGCTATCTTCCGTCCCATTATCGCCTTGATCATCATTTATATTTTCATTGCTGTTGGTGTTTTCAGAATCCGGCTGATCCTGACCCGAGGAATCGTCATTTATATTCTGGCTGCTGTCATCCGCACTGTCGTCGCCCTGGCTGCCATCAACAGAATCAGGTGACTGGTTTGTATTGCTCTCATCATTGGCTGCATTATCGCTGCTGTTATCGCTGTTACTATGGTTGTCAATTTTTATGAGCGTCCTGACATCTTCGGTGCTGATGCCTGTTTTTTCTTGTATTGAGTCAACAATTTCCTGGGTGTCGGAAGTTTCAAGGGAGTATTCATATTTTTTGCCTCCCGCTTCCAAATTAATCCGTGCTTGTCCATCCTCTACTTCTACCTCCAGATCGGTGCTGCCAAACTCATTCTCCAGCCGCCGCTCGGTCTGCTCGCGCTTCCTTTCTTCAAAACGGTCGCTTAGTTCCTGCAGTTTATGCTCAACCTTATTCAATGACTCCGAGGCCTGCTCACGGCCGTTCTCTTCATGCTTTGCCTTGACGCGGGCAATTACTTCCTGGGCATTCTGCAGCGCATTACTGGCAATACCTTCGGCGGTATTAGCTTCATCAGTTTGATTACTGATCAAGAGAGCTTTTTGCTCCTGCTCTCTCTCCTGGGCGATTTTCAGCCAGCGCTCCGCCTTAGCCTCATCACTCAGGGAAAAATTAAGCTGTGTCTGCTCCCAGGCCCTTTCAACTCCGAATAATGCATCTCCGGGTTTTGAGTTTTCTGCAGCCACGACTGTACCGGTCGTTCCGGCAAAAATGATAAGAGCGATTAAAATTGGTATCATGGGTTTTAACATTAATGAATTAAATATTGAAACTTTTCTATTTTCGTTAAAGTGATTATTTTTTAGATCCCCCTGATTTTCCAGATTTTCAAACTGGCTCAGCAAAACACCTTTTATACGCTGAGCAGGCGCCTGGTCCAGGCGGATATTGTTCACTGACTCTAATATTTTTTTTATTTCCTCATTGGTAATGTTATTTTTCATCTTGTTCCATTATTAAACGAATCTTTTTTAACGCCCGGAATTTCAGGACCCTGACATTGATTATAGTGATTGACATTATTTTTGCAGTTTCGGCCAGGCTGAATTCCTCAATAATCGTCAGATGAATAACGGTTTGGTATTTTTCCGGTAATTCTTTCAAAATCTTTCTCGCTGCTTCATAACGGGTATCTATTGCCACTTCCTCTGGCTCTGTTGTCAGGGAGGGGTGCCTTTCGCCTTCCAGGTCGTCTAAATTAACCTTTTTCCTGGCTTTGCGGTAATAATCTATCAATCTGAATCTGGCGATCTGGAAAAGCCAGGTAGAAAATTTCGCGTTGCTCTGTTCCTTATATCGTGGGAGGGAGCGAATCATTTCAAGAAATACGCTCTGGGTCAGATCTTCCGCTGTTTCCCTGTTTTCCGAACGGAATAAAAAAAAGCGATAAATCCGGTCTTTAAAAACCTCATATATCCCTGATATGCTGTCAGACCGGCCTGACTGCGCCCGGGCAACCAATTTTTGGATTTCCCCTTCTTGAAGCATGTTCAATTATTATATCGTTACGGCTTATTTTTCGTTACACTTAGCTAATTATACAGCTACGATAATTAATATTCTATGAACGGACGGAGCCAATATTTGGTTAAACACAAATGCGCCCCAGTTAAAAAGCGCATTTTTATTACTAATTCTTTTTATTCGCTCCAGCTGATCGCTTGCTGCGGGCAGCTATCGATGCATTCCTGGATCGGTAAATCAATATAATCGCTCTGTTCAATGACGCGGGATTTACCGTCTTCATCCAGCTCAAAAGCGTCTGGGCACAGGGCGACGCACGTGCCGCAGCCGCTGCATAATTCTTTATTTACAATTGGTTTTTTCATAATTTTTTAAATTTTCTTAATATCAAATATCCATTTCTTCCTTAAAGCGGCCAAAGCCATATCAATGCGGTCCTTATTCTGCGCGTAGAGCGTGAAAAGTCGCTCACCTTTGCGGACTTTCTGTCCTATTCTTTTATTGATGTAGATTCCGGCTAATTTCTCGTGTGGCGCTCCAAGCGTACGGGCTATCTGATCAACCATTTTATCATCAATGCTGACCACGCGTCCAGCGTGCGGAGCGTGAAACCGGTGCCGGATGGCCGCCATGGTCAGATCTTCGGAATCAATGTTGGGCTTGCCGCCCTGGGCTTTGATGATCTCCTGCATTTTTTTCCAGGCACGGCCCGAAGCCAGAGCTTCTGCGGCCAGCATATGGCCTTTGCCTTTTTTCGCTTTGCCCACCAGTTCCAGCAGCTTGCCGGAAAGTTTGATTGACTTATTGGCCAGATCTGCCGGACGATAATCTTTCTGCTGCAGGACGCGCAAAACATCCCGTGCTTCCAGGGATGGGCCGATGCCCCGCCCCACTGGTTCCTTAGTTTCCGTCAGCACCACTTCTATCTTTATGCCAAACCGCCTGGCCAGATATTGAAATTTTCTTTTTACTTCCAGGGCATCGCGCCGGCTCTGAATCTTCACCGTCGGGCCGTAGGGCAGATCAACCACCAGATGCGTCACGCCCATGGCGATCTTCTTCGACATGATGCTGACGACCATCTTATCAAACGGCTCAATGGCCATAGAATGCTGCACGCGGATAATATAATCATCCGCCGGCGCCAGGCGAAAACTGCCTCCCCAGATCAGACAGCACTTGATATCCTTGATAATCTGTTCCACCTTTTTTATTGGCAGGGAAACCGGCGCCAGCACCTCCATGGTATCGGCTGTGCCGGCCGGCGAGGTTATGGCCCGCGAGGAAGTCTTGGGAATGCAGACGCCGTATGAGGCGACAATGGGGATGACCACCATGGTAGTGCGATTGCCGGCCACCCCGCCGACAGAATGCTTGTCAGCCACAATTTTACTCGGCATTTTCAGCGTTTCGCCGGTATCGGCCATAGCCTTAGTCATATAAAAAAGCTCCTCATCAGAAAAATCCTTGATAAAGCTGGAAGCGACGAAATAAGTTATTTCCACGCTGCCTAGTTTATGCTGGACTATATCGCTGATAATGGCATGCATCTCCGGGTAAGTAATCGGTTGGCCCAATAATTTCTTGCGTATGGCCTCGATTGACGGCGGACGGGACAGCACTTTTATGGACACAGCCTCTCCGGTGGCCACGTGCCGGTATTTCCAGATTTCGCGGAAAAAACCGATCTCTCCGCGCTGGACTTTGCGCCGGGTATAATAGGCTACGACCATAGCTCTCTGCCGGCCCCAGCGTATTTCTATCAGATCGCCCATGACCACGCCAAAAGACCGCGCTTCCTGTTCCTGGAGGACTATCACCCAGGGCTGGCCGCCTGAGGAGATGTCCAGCTTGCGTGCCTTAAGATAAAAAGACATATTGGATAAATAACTTTAAACTTTCATTATAGATTATAACCGATTTTTTGGTTTAATTCAATGAAAACAAAAAAATCCAGCAACCAAACTGGCTGGCCAGAAAAAACTATTTGATTGATTTATTTAATTCCTCAATCAGCGGCTCAACGGGAATGCCATGCACTGCCGCTCCGGCCGCCAGCGATTCGTATGGAGAAACTGAACAGCCTATACAGTGAAACCCGTGCTTGGACAATATTTCAAATGATTTGGGATATTTTTCAAGCAATTCGCCGATCAAAATATTTTTGCTTATCTTCTTTGACTTGGGTGATTTTTTTGTTGTTTTATTCTTTTTTCCTGGCATAAAATTAATAAATATTGGATTATTAACTTTTAGTTTATCTGCTGATAAATAAATTGTCAACAAAAAAAGCTGTACAGAAGGCTGTACAGCTTGTAATTACATTACTGATATTTGCCTGAAGAAACAAAGAGCTAAATTGCGGCTCGCCTTAGAGCAAGATACTCCAAATTGCTCTCAAAACGAGAAAACCATGTATCGACCGTTGTATACGGGAACAGGTCGCCAAAGACTGGAGCGACCGTTCTTAGCGCCAAACTGTCGCCATATGCCTGTTCCACAACCATCACCAGCGGCTGATCCACCATCGGCAGGAAATGATGGTAATACTGTACCAATGTATCACCGGCACGGATAGTAGACAGGCTGTCCCTGGTAATCTCGTGGCCGGCAAGCTGGGCGCGAATCCTTCCTTTCTGATAATTCAGGGCTGGCGCAGTATAGGCCGACATGATTCTGTAAACCTCATGGGACTTAATCAGATCCTTTGGCCGGTATGGCTTAGGTAGATCAACGGTACGGCAGATGTGCTCTACAATCGTATCTGTCACCATTGCGGGCAGGGGCAAGGTACAAGCCGCTTTTCCTACGAAATCATACAAGCTCATTTGATTTTTCCATACCATCAGGCTATCTACCATCTTTTGCCAGCGTCGCGTCAAGCGAGGGTCACTCGTTACCGCAAATGCTGGCAGCCACGCCCAGTTGCTGTCGCCGAGTTGGAAATAATACCGGTTGGAATCGTGTGGCGGATTAACAAGCACTCCACCGTCAAAGATAAGCCCCGTAAATTGATTCGGCAGCTTGTTCATTGAGTAGGTCTTAACGATCGAGAGATGAGTACTCGAAGTCGAGTCAATGAAAACGGTATCCGCAAAATAGTTGTTTGGGTAATTGTAAGTCACCCAAAAGTACTGCTGGCCAAAGGATGGCAAAGAATAGCCGACCTCCTCAGCAAGCAGCTGATCACGACTGACAACTCTGTAGGTTCTCTCCATTACGGACAGAGAAATAATGGCTATGCAAAAAAGTATTGCAAGCACAACTGGAACAAACAGAAACCCTCTGCGCATAATAACTCCTCTTGGTATACGTTCGTGTTTACTAATTCAGTGTCAAAGGTTCAATCCAATCTAGCAAATAACCAATATTAATATGATTATAAGCAACAGACCATTTTAACAGAATTTATTATTTTGTCAATGGGTAAACTGTAAAAATCATACTGCAATAAAAAAAGAGGCGGTGCAGTCTCACTCTGCTCCGCCTCGCGACATTACATCAGACTGGCGATCAGCAATCTGAACCAGCGCCGAATGAACGGCTGCTATCAGAGCTGCCACCGTTTTCACGTGACATAGACGCCTCCTTTCCCTTAACCAGGTTAAGGAAGCTGATTACGTCAGCCACTCGTCCTTGGCCAAGGTCAGATAAGGCGTCCGCCTGACAAATACGCAAATTGAAAGCCTAATGTTGCCACTGAGTCTCCCTCCGACTGTAAATGAATGATCTAATGGCGTAAACTTAGTAAAAATAAACAAATGTGTCAATCAGAACAATGGAAGAGGGACATTGCTGAAATTATAATATAAAAATAAAATCACGCCGGCAAATCCTATCAGCATTATTAAATAATCAAAGAAACCCCCGGTGTGCAGACGCAGCCAATGCGGTAACAGCCCAAAATTCTTTTTATAGGGCCAGAAAAATTCCACACCTGACTTGGTCAGGCTATCCAGTATTAGATGGCTGAGATAACCAAAAACCACCACTAGCCATAATGACAGAGTAAAATGAGGAATCAGAAAACCAGCACCTATTGCTACCAAAATAACAAAAGACAGCGAGTGCAAAGCCCCGCGGTGCCCGAAAATGCCGGACAGGATCATGGCCAGCGGAGCCAGGGGTTTGAAGCCGACCTTGATCCCAGCCACTCTGCCGCCAAGCGTAATATTTTTTATTTTTGATTCAGAGGCATCCAGATCCGGCAAGAGCGCGGCAAACGCTCCGACAATAGTAAACCAGGGTTGAACTGTTAATCCGAATAACAGCGGCACCCAGGCCATATTTGCTCCGATAGCGGCATGTGTCGCACCTTTCATATGAAGATTATAATTAGAAAAATAAAGCCGCCATACATCCTATCTACTGGTAATAATTAAAAATAAACTGCCTCAAAATAGCTGGTGGTCGGGGCAGCCGTATTGCCGGACAATATTCCTGAATTCGCGTGATTTATCAGGCTGAATCCTTTTATATTATTTTCTGACAGCCAATATAGCAGCAGAGCGATGGATGGCGGAGAATCAACGTAGTCATTGAATCTGGGGCCGAATGACATTATTTTTTTATAATCCAGAGTCCGCAGCATTTCCAGCGTTTCCTGGTCATTTCGTTCTGCCTGGGCGGCGGAAAGATAATGGGAAAAATCAACCGAGGCGACAACCACCGTTTTGCTATCAGAAATTTCGTTTATCAAGTCTGAAAGGACGTTTATATCCTGTAAATTGATTTCTGACTTCAGTATAATCGGTACAACCGTGGCCTCCGACAAGTAATAAGAAACAAAAGGCATGATCGCCGCCATTGAATGCTCGTTGGCGGCAACATCGTCGTTTTGCGTAATAGCGCTCTTTTCCAACAGCCTTGCGACTGCCATCTGGTCGGATTTGACTAAACCGTATTCGGTCTGCCAATTGGCGCGCGTGGTGATAACATTGCTGCCGCTAAGCTCAAAGTGGTTGGGCCCGATAATTATAATGCGCTCAGGTTTTTGTTTGGCCAGCGCCTGGAAGAAATGCGCGATAAACTGCCCCTGGGTAATGTCATGGGGAAAAATGCCTCCGCGAATGGGTGCCGCAGGAAAATTATTTTCCATTTTCTCCGCTTTTTGAACGGATAAATCAAACTGGTGCTGATAGAAGTATTTCACTTCCAAAGTTACAGCGCCTTTTAAAGCCGGGGCATTATCATTTGCAGAATCCATCCTAATTTTTGCCGAGCTAAAATGCCAGCCGACAGCACCGGCCACGAAGACAGCAAAAACAAGGCCGCAGTAAATTAAGAATTTCTTTCTCATTTTAATTGATAGTGATATCCAGTGCCTGGCTGAAATTCCTGCTGTCCTTGGCGACAAAGCCCTGGATCTCCGCCGGTTCAGCCTTATATTGGCCTTTGCCTACGACTATCGCGTAATAGTGGAATGCCTTGGCCGGTTTGCCGGTCCAGAATTTAACCGCCTGACCGTTGACCTCGTAAGGGAAGCCCAGCTGCTGGTCATAATCCAATCCGCGCGAAGTAATATTGGTCAGCAGTTTCAGACCTGCCGGCAGATAGTCAGTCAGCTGATATTCATTATCCAGCGCTTTTTCGGCGATAGTGGGAGTCAGGTTTATCTGCACAATATCGCTTTCATTGAACTTCGTGACGGCCTGGCCGTTAACCAGATACTCCCTTTTGACTGATACTAAATTATCCGTTGGCAGCTGACGCCAATCAGCCGCCTGCTGATAAGAGGCGATCACGCCAACCTGGCCGTCAATCGCGCTGAATGTTATTTGCTGCAGCTGCTCCGGAGTGACGGAAACCGTCAGTGCCTGATTGTTGGTTAATTCTATGGGTTTAGTTTCAGCTCCCAAAGTATAGGAAAAACTGACCTTATTGTCTGTCAAAAGAGGCAGGCTGGTTTTAATGTAAGCCAGCTCGTCTAAAACATTAAGCTGATCGCGGGCGGGATTTTCCTGAGCATAGTCAAAAAGCTTGCCTGCCTGGTCGGATGAAACCGCCGCTGCCAAAATTGCCGCCTGATAGGTGTATTCAGTATTGTCATCCTGCGTGGTGCCCAGATCTATTTTTAGATAAGGATCGGACTGCACGCCATGGTCGTTAATTACCTGCTGTAGCAGAGTGGCGGCGTATTCGGTGGCGCCCAGGTTGGAGACGGCCCTGGCCAGGTAGAGCATCAGCTCCGGTGGTACTTCATTATTGTCGATTAATAAATTAATGTCAGTCAGTACCGGTTCATGCAGATTAGCCAGGCCAAAAAGCGCGTAAGCGACTTCATCTATATTGCTGGATTTATTATCCAGAATTCCCCGGAAATAGCTTTTCGCCAATTGGGTGTCAAACTGGTCGCCGGCCATTTCCATGGCTTTGGCAGTTAACAATAAATCTGCGGAAGAATAAGGCAGTAATGACAATCCCCCTTCCCCGACCTGATAATCAGTGAAGTTGATCGCTTCGGCCGTGTTATTTTCCCCGAAATATTGGTTCAATAAACTTGCGGAAGCAAAATTAGCGACTTTCTGGTCAACCCTGTCGCTGCCGGCGAAGGACAAATATTTAAGGTAATTATAATATTGCCCCCTGTCCTCGCTGACAAACGTCAGATTAGTGCGGCCGGCGCTGCTGCCTTCTATCTGCACCTGCGGCGCTAGCAGATAATGCCGTGTCACCCCCGTGGTGATATTGGAAGTGCGGTACATAATTTTTTTGGTAACCGTATCTTCCGAATTGCCCTGGTGGGCTTTGACCTTGATCGAATGGTCGCCTTCGGCAAAATCCGGAAGCGTAAATTCCACCGGATCCGCGGCTCCGCCCTGCAATGTCTGGGTCTCCTCGCTGAAGCCTGGGTAAGTTATGTCATATATGACATTTTCTCCGGTTTTTAATCCTGTGCCGAAGCTCCTTAATTTAACGGTCGGCTTATCGCCTACCAGATAATTGGCAGAAGCGGAAACATCAACGAAGAAAGGCAAAGTGGAGATGACCGCTGTCTGGGTTGCGTCTGCCTGCAGATCCTTGGTTAAAGCGTGAACGGCGGTCTGCCAGGAAGTAACGTTATCCGGCAAGGTGAATTGGACAGTAGCCTGGCCGTCGCTGCCGGTTTCCGCAGAGCCGAAATAAGCGATATCCTGGAAATTTTCCCGGCCGCCGCCCTTTTCATTGTGCACATAGATGCCGTCGGCGATGAAAGTATGGTAATTCTGGATTTTCAAATTATAAACGGCAGTGGGCAGATGATGAGCGACAATGGATTCAATGACAATTTTATTGCCCGAATAATCCATGAGCTCATCGCCGATTTTCGCCGTTCCGATTGTCTGCCAATCACCATTCAAATAAACTATATGCTCCGGGGTGACATTGAGAAACCCGTTGATCGTCAGATAAGAATCAACCATGTGCACCAGCTTATTTGTGACTTTGGCCGCGGCCATCTCATCGCTCTGCGGCGAACGCCTGGTCAGCACTTCATCGCCGATTTTAATATCTGCAATGTTCTTTTTACTGCCGTCTGACATGAGAATTTCCGTCTCACCGGTGAAACAGCCGCCGCCCTCCGCATTGGCAGTCAGGGCTTTATCATAGCTTTGGTATACGAAAGCCAGCGGCGTCGGCAGATTCTGGTAAAGCGTGCTCAATATGTTGATGGGATTTTCCCATTGAATGGCGGCCAAAGCTTCATCAATGGCGGAAATGTTGACTTCCGCCCGCACTGGTCTTTTATCTTTATCAGTCACATTTAAATTCATGGTCACCTTTTCGCCCGGACGGTAGAACTTTTTATCCTGCTGAATGTCAATATTTAATTTCTTCAGGCTGGTGTCGTATTTCATGTTCAGGGAATCGGTCAGGTGATAGCTGCGGCCGTCAAAATAAATTCCATAGGCGTAAATATTTGGCGCGTAGGAATCCTTATATTTGAATTCTATTGTCGGATTTTTGGAAACTTCTATGTCGAAGAAATTTTTCTGCGCCTTGAAATAAACGAAATTTTTCTGGTCTGCACCGGCGAGAAGCTCTTCGTTTTTGTTGAAATTCAGGGTAATATCCTGCCCCGGCTGATACACGGGCTGGTTCTCCGTCTCCGCTACCTGCGAAGTTATAAGATAATAATTATCATACCCCGAATTATAGCCGTAGAATCGCGGTCCCTGGTAATAATACGCGTAACTCTTCGCCTGGCGCCCCTCAGCGTCCGTAGCGGTAATTTCAATTTTATAGTTATCATTAGTCTCCGCTTTAAAATCGTAAGTGAACTTGCCATCCTTATCACTGACAGCCGTGGACTCCTTGGTAAAATCAGAATGGAAATCGTAGTTATAGGTCTTATTGGTTTTCTTATTGATAAAATCATAAAAAGTTCCGGTTTCTGTTTTGGTGTAATACTCGCGGTAAATTTTTATTCCCAGATTCAAATTGGCTACCGGATCGCCCTGATATTCCCATTTGAAGTCTCCGCCTTCCTTATTGATGGAAGCCAGGTCAACCTGATGCACGCTGCCGGACACCAGCCCGTCATTGTCTATGGTGGATTGCAGGTCGTAGTGCGGCCCAAAAGTGTAAATGTTCGCGTCCGTGCTTATTTCCGAGATCTCCGATTTGACCGGATGAATGGAAAAATATGCATAATTCGGATAATAACCGGCGTTAGTGTAGCTTGACTGCAAGGTTACCTGCGCCTGGCCGTTAACGTCGGTTTTTACCTGTCCGCTGCCGAGCGCGCCGGTATATTCCAGGTCCAGATTAGCCACCGGAGTGCCGTCAAAAAACGCTGATTTAATATTGAAGACCGCATCCTCTCCTTCAAAAATCGCCTTCTTCTCCGTCGTTACTTCAATCTTGTACGGCGGCTTGGTGTAGGTGGCGACATCCACCCAGGTGCTCAGGATTTCCTCTCCACCGGCCAAAACCTGTATCGAATAACCGCCAGGGTTCAGGTTGGCATAGTCGAATGATCCGGTAAACGTGCCAAATGAAGAAACTGGCAGAGTTTTCTGGTCAATGATCGGATTTGAATCTTCATTATAATAATACCCGTAGCTGACTAACCTTACCTGCAGCTCCTGGGCTTCCTGTTTATCGCTGCGGGATTTAATAACGCCCCAGAATTTAATGCTGTCCGTCGGCGAATACAACGTCCGGTTCGTATATAAATAAGACCAATAGTCTTCTGACGCAGTTGAACTCATCCACGTGCCATAGTGATTTACCACCGGCAGTAATAATTTTTCGCCGTTATTATCAAGTGTGAAATAATAAGTGCTGGTCAGGCCTTCGCTCTCGTCAGTAGTTAACGCGGGACTGGCAAATTCCGCCAGGCCTTCCTTGTCTGTCTTGGCAGTGAACTGTCTATCGTGCGAAAAGGAAACAGTCGTACCCGACGCTGGTTTCTGGGTGTCCAGGCTGTGCGCCCAGATGAATGAATTTTCTTTGCCGCCCTGATAGCTGGCCGTCAGATTGCCCACCTGCAGAAAAGCCTGAGCGGTATTATTATCCCTGGTAATCTGGATTAAATATTGGCCAGTGCTCAGCTGTTCAGGAAATTCGATGTATCGCTGGTAATCCGACTGCTTTACCTCAGCCTGGAAGGTAACTGCTGAAATCAAACCGTCAGTGGAATAAGAACTGTTGCGCCTGGCATAATAAGCCCAATACGGCACTGCGTCCAGGCTTTTCACGGCTTCAGCAAAAGCTTCAAAGGTTGGATATTTAAAAGCTTCCACCTGCACCTCACCCGGATTATCGCTATATTGCTGCATTGTCAGGATCGGCGCTTCATTGGAGGGATATTCAAAAAAATCTTTGCTGAACGACAGGCCTCCCTGGGGAGCCTGCTGAGTGTCGGTTTCAAACTGAAAACTGTAGTCCTCCGCCAGAGTATCGCTGCTACCGGACAAAGGCAGGCCTTTCTTCACCAAAACAGTATAAAGCGTGCCGGGTGCCAGGCTATCCGGGACGAAGGCTAAAGTCTTGCGGTGCTGTTCAAATCTGCCGCTGACTTGCGGGGTGATAGTAATGAAATTCTCAAAGTCAGTGTAATTTTCGTGGGAAAAAATTATTTCAATCCCGGTATTCTGAGGGATGTTGGCGGTTTTGTCCCTGGGCAGGGTGCCGGTAATTTTAAAATTATCCTTAATCTGATAAGCCCACTGGTATTCCCGCTTGGTAGCCGCGCCTTCTGCTTGCGCCACGACGGAAAAAGTATAAACAGTGTTTTTTTCCAGCGCGGATTCAGGAGTGATGCTGAAAGTATTGCTGTCAGACGACTGCACCTTATAGGCGATTTTCGGCTCAACTGCCAGGTTGCCCTTGATCAAATCTGCGCTCACCGGCTCTTTGGTGGAGAGAGTAAAAGTGCTGTCCGATTCCACGCCCAGGGCATCGGCTTTGTCCGCTTTCAGCGTGAATTGATTGTCTGCCTGGGTATAAATAACCGGCACAGTCCGGTTGTTTTTTACCGGAGTTTTCTCCGGTTGATTGATGAAGACCACCGCAAAAATACCGCCGGCAATCACAACTGCCGCGGCCACGCCAATTATTAGTGTTTTTTTCATGTTATTTATTTTAGCCTATTATAAATGAATTTTAGCTCATAATCTGCCAAAAATCAAACATTCTCATAATAATTTTTGTATTGGTTTTCTAATCGGGTTGCGGCAAGCCCTCGCTTGCCGCTTGAATATTTTGTAAAGCTGTCTGATGGGTGATTATAAATAATTTCACTATTTGCCCTTTACGTCACTATCCGGCTTTTTCCCCCACCGATGATCAATATACAGCCAGCGCCACCACAGCCGCCCTATTAAGAACCCGCCGGCCGCGCCGACGACCAGCAGGCCGATCTGAATCAGGGGATGCAGCGAGCAGCCACCGTACCAGACGATTTTCCGGCCGGCATCCTGCGCCCAGCGCAAATAGTTTGTTTCAATAATTATATGCGCCAGCAAACTTAAAAAAACACCCAGGATAGTCGCCGCGATTAAATAAGTATAATGCTTGGCTGGAGTAGCTTTTAACGGTCGCCGGAAAAACATAAAATTGCATATTAATTAATAATCATCATCTCAATTTTAAACCCAATAACCGAAGTAAGCAACCCTTCGCTGATGAGTTTCAGGCATTAAAAAAATTTGAATAAAAAAAGGGGAGAGCAGGCTTCAATTCTCGCTCCCCCGTCATTCGCCCGTAGGCGGTTGTTCTGCAGATAACCTCTCCTCCATACGCTGACGATGCCCCTTGGCTCCGCCGTTATTTATGTAGTATAAAATCACTTCCGTATCATTTTCGGTGTTGCGACTAAAATGCTCTTGATAGTATTGATTGGCAAAATAACGGTTATCATCACCCAGCGCTTCTTCAATCTGATGAAGATTATTATCCAGCACCTCTTTGGCGGTTGGATCTTCGGTATGGCACATTTTTCATCCTCCAAAAAGCGTTAAAAGGTACCATTAACAAACACTATAAATCCAAACCGATTGGATTGTCAAGGCAGCCGGTAGATATTTGAAATACAAAAAAACTATACAGCCTTCTGCCGGCTGGTTATATTTTTTTTAATTAATTGCCAATATCCAGCTGGGGTCCGCGATGTCTCCACCACAGACGGTAAATAACGGCGGCCAAGACCAGAACAGCCATAATCCAGTAAATTGCTTTTATCCAGGCAAGCTTCATGTCAGTGCCGATCAGCAGGCCATGCACAAAAATCGCAGAAAACATTATAAAACCCGAATAATGCACAATCCTCCAAAAACGTGGATGCTTAGTCATGGTGTATAGCGAGGTGATCAGCAATAACAATAATAAGTAAAAACCGGCTATGCCCAGAGCCACCAGCGCCGGGCGGTATGAAGAGACAAAAGGCACTAGTACGTCCAAAATATGCAGGCCGATAAAATGGTCAAAGAGCAGGGCGCCGACATGAAGCAAAACGGACACCAGCAGAACCGAAGCGATCGCCCGATGTATCGACCAGGCGGTAGCCGGATCAAAAATACGGAAAAATAAACCCGTGCTCAATAAAATGCCGGAGATGGTTAAAATTCCCAGTAATAAATATGAGGCGATACCGGCAGAACGCGTAACTGTCCAAGCCCAGGGAAAGGAACTGGATATGGCAGGCGCCGGTGCGGTATTTGAATTCACTGTACTGCCGGGTGCGTTAACGGCATTATTCTGCGTATTCAGGGGAACAGCCTGAATTGGCGCTTGAACATCTTCCTGCTCAAAATCATCACGCTCTGATTCTTCCGCCAGCACGGAGGCCGCGTGCGCATGCAAAGGCAAGAGCAAAGCCAATAAACCTGCAAATAATAATATCTTTAATTTCATAAACGTATAATATATGATTTCATGCGCTGCGTAGCCTTCACTTTGCCGTCATTGGTAATGGCTAAGGCCTCCACCTGGTGCTGATGCCTGGCCCAGTTCAGGCCGTCACGGGATCCGCGCAGCAATACTACCTTGGCAAAAGCGTCCGCTTCCAGGGCTGTCTCGGCCAGAACCGTTACTGCGCATAAATCTGTGTCCGCCGGACGGCCGGTGCGCGGGTTAATAATATGATGCCACGGCACTCCCGATCTTTCTCCGCGTCTTTTCGTGGTGCCTGAGGTGGCTATGCCCCAGCGGCCGCTGACCGGCCGTAGCTGGAACAAATCTAGTTCAGGCACGGCCGGATTCTGGACATTAACCGGCCAGGCTTGATTCATCTCATCTGTGCCGGAGATGATCAGATCGCCGCCGAGAGACAACCAGTAATCTTCCGTACTTTTTTCTATCTTCCCGGCTAATTGATCAAGCAGATAGCCTTTTCCCAGGCCGCCGAAATCCAGGCTCACGCCTTCCGGCATTTTAACGGTGCTGGCTGATTTATCAACGGACAAATCGGCCAGCGTAACAGCTTTGAAGCTGCCTGGCAATCTATTAACCCGATTTTTTTTCTCCAGCAGCTCGAATGAGGCGTCGTAACCGGCGTCTGCCAGCGCGCGGCCGATGGTCGGGTCGATCAATCCGCTGGTGGCCGACCAGATGCGCTGGGCGGCTCTGAGCAAATCAAAAAATTCCCGGCTGACCTTTACTCTCTTGCCGGCATTTTTGTTCACGCGCGACAGCTCCGAATCAGGCAGAAAACGGCTGAATCTTTGTTCGAATTTTTTAACCTCCCGGCTGACCAGCCGCCACAAATCCTTGGCTAAATCCTGTTTAGTCCGAAAACCGCCCTCAATCGTGGTATTTAAGGCGAAAAAATTGCCGGTAAAAGTCTGGATTTTTTCTTGCATAATTGACAGTAAATTTTTTATGAAACCGCTGTGCGGGGAATAGGCCTGACCGGCGCGGGCGAGGTCTGCTGGATATTGGTACTGTTACTATTTTGATTGTTTGAAATGGAAGGGCTGGCATTGGTATTAACCTGTGTTGAGGGGACAGTGTTAGCGGTCTGGGCATTAGCCCGCCTGAGGCTTTCCACCCTGATAACCACGCCCAGCAGAATCATAGCCGTCACTCCCCAGGCGGCAAAAATATATTTCGGCACCGGGGTGCCGCGTTCTATAAAAGCGGACGAACCGACGCCGAAGCGCTCGCTTTTTAATTCAAAAGACGGCACTCCCAGCGAACCCAGTATTTCTTTCATGGATTTCATAAAAGGCGGCGGGCCGCAGATGAAATACGTGCGGTTGAGATAATCTCCCTCAAGTTTTTCCGCGATCAGATCCCGGCTGATCCGCCCGCGCACAAAACTGCCGTCCTTACCGGTCACCTCGTCATTGCTCACCGCAAATACAGTGCGTAAAGCAGGATTTATCTTTCCCAGCTCCTGCAGTTCCTGGATATATGGAGCGTCAGACAACGTCTTTACGCTGTAAAAAAGATTAAGTTTATTCGGCAAACGCTGGTTGGCAGCTGACTGGATCATGCTGAGAAAAGGCGTGATGCCGATGCCGCCGGCGAGAAATACGGCTGACTCGTCTCGGGCCGGGACAAAAGTGAATTGCCCGAAAGGGCCGGCTACCAAAGCCGGGTCGCCTGGCCGGAGATTTAGCAGGGCTCTGGTATATCTCCCGTAGATGCGGATGCCGAATCTCAAGGTCGAGAGATCCTCAGGCGCGCTGGTAATGGAAAAAGACCTTTCCCCGCGCAGCCGGTCGTGCCCGGGAAAGCTCAGAGTCGCGTACTGGCCGGGCAGGAATCCGAAAAAATTCCGTCCATTGGCCCTGACCATGGATATTTCAACAGCCGTCGGGCTGATCGCTCTGATATTTAATATTTTTGCTCTCAATTGTTTCATAAATTTATACAGCTTTTAAAACGCCAGTTGTCCATTACTACGCAAAAATACGCGCCTGCCTTTCATTTTATACGAAAGTTAGCTAAAAAGCTAACGTCACTTTCATTTATTATTTGACTGTTCTTCATAATAATTTAAAAACACTCGCCACTATAAAAGTATGGGTAAATTTTTTACTTTATAAAATATATTTGCCTACTGCCCGCTGGCCAGCTTGTTTTTCCTTTTTTCAAATTCTTCCTCGCCTATCTCGCCACGGGCAAATCTTTCCCTGAGAATATCCATGGCTTTATCCGAAATCTTGCCTGAAATCATCTTTTTCTCCATTTGCTCTTTTTTCATTGAACCCGCGCCGTACATCCATTTTACCGACAGGGCAATAGCGCCGATCAATAAAATCCAGAATAATATCATCATCAACCACCCCCCGTCAAAACCGCCGGACATCATATTACCACGCCGGCTAAAGTCGTTATCAACAAAAGCCAGGGCAGCCACGGGTATTAAAAGACTTGCCAAAACGGCGGGAAAAATTAGAAACTTTCTTATCCTCATAATTATTAGAATTAATGCCTTAACTTCACTCATCAATACGCTTATTTAAGCTGATATCTTTCATAAAAAAATCAATAAAAGGACTAGATGCCCAGTCCGGTGGAAGAATAAGTATCAAATACATTGCCCAATATGATTGGCGGGTTATTATGCGAATATTTTATCTACAAAAATCATAATCACTGCTCCGACGACCATAAGATGAACAAAACGCAGCTGGAATTTTTTTTCCTTGAAAAAAGTTGCTGCAGCCACCAAGACCAGCCAGACAATAATCACGGCAATGGTCATAGGAATGCCAACCTGAAGAACTTCCGGGATTATTCCATGAAGACCAGCGGTAAAGAAAGGCGGATAGAACACTACTTCTCCATGGTAGATGTGTTCCGGTATGAGCCAGGCTACTCCGCCCCAGAGCAAGGCGAGAAGCCATTTAATGTGATAATAAGGCGGAATTTTTTTCCTGGCAACTGTCACAATAATTGCCGCGGTTGTCGGAGCGATGAAACAAGCCATAATTCTTTTATTTAAATTATTATTTAATAGACGACCAGGTAAATGCCTAAAGCCAATAATAGTATGCCCGCTACAGCGTGCAGCAGTCGCAGGCGTTTCTGCCGAATGGACTCAAGGGATTCCGGTTTAAACCCAAAAAATACAGCAAAAGTTATTGTTAACATTGGCAGGATGAAAATGAGGTTGTAATAGATAAGCCACCACAAGGCCTGGGAGAACGTCGATTCCTTACCCAGCATGCCAACGATGACGATGTACGGTCCGGAGGTGCAGGGCAGCAGGAACAGGCTGACCACGAATCCAATCAACAGCGCGGCGAATGGATTAGTCACGGATTGCAACAGCCTTTTCATGCGCGGTCGCCAACTGAAAGGCACTTCCAATAAAAATCCTTTGCCATACCAAATGGCGTCTTTGAGGTTGAACAGACCAAGTACGACGGCTAATCCGCCAGCTACTCGCTGGATCCAAGACGTCACGCCAACAGCCGCAATAGCCGAAAAAAGACCTAGCCCCATCGCTAAATATGAAATGTAAACAGCCAACGAAAACAACAGACCTGACAGTAAGGCGCGTCGGCGATGGCTGGCAGCCAGTACCGTAGCCATAAGTATTATCAAGACAGCGAATTCGCACGGGTTAATCGCGTCAACCAACGCCGCTCCGGTAACGATTAAAAAGTTCAGGTGTTTTTCCGTTGTCGTTGGTGTCTGCGCTGCGTTTGTGTTGGTCGGCACTGGCCGGGTAATCTGATTAGATGGATTCTCCAGAGCGGAAATAATTGGTCCATCGCCGACATAATAATGGCCGCTAATTACGGCAAATGGAACTCCTTGTTGCTCGGACGGCACATTATTTTCTATAAAATATTGAGTGAGTTCCTGGGCATTTTGCGAATTGGAATATACTTCTTTGCGAATGATGGAAAAGGTATCGTCAAGTTTATTATCCTGGATATATTGCTCTACAACGGCGCAGTGGGGACATCCCTGGCCAAAATACAGGATCATTCCCGGCTTAGTCTGGGCTTTGGAGGGAGCCATAAATAAAAATAAAGCGGTAACGATCAGCACTAAGCAGCCTAATGATGCAAAAAAACTTTTTTTATTGAGAATCTTTTTCATAGTTTAAATTTAATCATCTAAGCACATTGATTCTTTTGAAATTGTGCCCATAATTACCTGCTTGATGCAGCCAGTTGGAAAATTATCCGAATAGCATATTCCGATTATATTTTTTATTGGCTCCTTAGCAAGCGTAATTTTTTGTTCGTCAGTTAAAGTCGGTGGAAAGCAAATCCCGCTTTCGCATTGGGCTCCGTCAGTACAAGTTTCACCGGCTTTTTTATTTGCCAAAAGACATTTATTTTGATCACCAGACCATTCTCCGCCAACGCTTTCGCATGATTGTTTATTTTTCTGCGGATGGTGTACGGACAATGATGAATAATAAAAACCTAAAGCAATTCCAAATAAAATAATAATTACAGGAATTATGACGATGAATAGTAGACTTTTTTGTGCGTGTTGTTTTTGCATTTTATTATGGCTATTTTTCCAATTCTGATTGATAATCTCGAACAGTTTTTTCTTGTGTAATTGGAGTTTGATGACTTGCTGAAATAAAAAATACCGCCAGTATGGTGGCAATCGGCATAGCTAATACCAAGCCGACACTGCCGGTCAAAGTCCTGACAATTTCCGTGGCCACTATTTCATTATTTAAAACCTGACTGAAAGTTAAAAATGGCGGTTCCTTGACGCTGAATAAAATCAGCAGTGGTAAGGCCGCCCCGGCATAAGCTAAAAATAAAGTATTGACCATGGCACTCATATGGGAAACACCGACTTTCATGGCTTGGCTAAAAACCTGCCTGTTAGATAGCCGTAAATTAGCTTGCTTTAATTCTTTTACTAATATTACCTGAGAAATAATTACGTCATCCAGAACACCAAGTGCGCCTATAATAATGCCAGCTAAAAGCAATCCCTGAACATTGATATTTTGGCCTGCTAGCCCCATCAAATAAATCGCCTCATCGCTGGCGAATCCGGTTAATTTTGTCAAAGCCGTAAACCACACGGACAAAAGTCCGGTTATGACTAAAGCGATGAATATTGAAAAAACAGCCACCGTGGAGGTGCGCTTAAATCCCTCGGTGATATAGACGGATACAACCAGAATAAATAATGAACCGACGATGCTGATAAATAAAGGGCTGTTGCCTGCCAGGATTCTAGGAACAATGAATTTCAGAATTACCAAGAATGTCAGTATTAAAACAATTAATGCCCGGAATCCTTTCAGTCTGCCGACAGCGACCACGACCAAGGCGAATAATGCTGCCAGCCAGTAGATCGCGCCCTGCCGGACGTAGTCTGTGACGTAAAACACGTCATTGCCATCCGCGTCTTTGGAACTATTAACCATGACCTTATCGCCCACCTGATAAGTGCTGGCGGAGATTACTTCGTGCTGCGTACCGTCAAAAATAATCTCCTTATCGTCCCAACTGCCGGACAAACCCTTTAATTTAAGTTTTTGCTGAATAATAGGAGCGCCATCCTCTGAAGGGACGGTTTTTTGCTCCAAGACTTCAGCCACGCGGGCATTAAACGTCTCCTCGCCTGTCTGGGCTTTAGCGCCATCTGAAAAGGAGACCATCACAGGCACTATAAGCAAACCAAAAAATAAAATTTTAAAAAAATATGGTTTATTCATGAATCTAACGCCTTTTAATACCCGATCAAACTTACATTAACACAAATAAAAACTGATTCTGCGAAAATATTACTTACATCTGATATCCTATTATTTTTCAATAGCAACCGCCTTGCCTTCGATAAGAGCTTGAGCTGTTTTTTTTCTTGCCGACTGAAGGATGCGCTGTATCGTGCTCTGTGAAGTCCCCATATGCCGGGCCGCTCTGGTTTGCTCGTATCCTTTTACATCTACCAGCCAAAAAGCCTCCAGCTCTTCCCTGGTAACTGATATTACTTTCAATTGGTTTAAGGGCACGCCCCGTGGTTTGAAATAAAATACGTCGGGGTTGATGCACAGCTTTCTTCTTAATCTCGGTCTTGGCATAAATTATTCTTCATCAATATAGTTGGGCTGGATAGTCCCGCTGTAATTCATATTCTTTAGCCCAACCTTAGTGTTATTATAAGCGGGACTACCTTATTTTTTCACAGATTGCAGCTGTTGTTTGGCTTTTTGCAAAGCCTCCAATTCTTCTTTTAATGCCGCTTCCTCATCTTCCATCATTTTCAGCTCCTCGTCTTTGCTTAGCTGGTAACCGTAGTTATAGCCGTCATACATACGGCCAGGTATGAAGCCCCAGCCCAGGCCGCAGCCTTTGCCCCGTCCGAAACCCCTACCCAACCCGCCGCGCGCGCCTCTACCAGCTCCACACGGACCAGCGCCCCAACCAGCACCCGGGCCGCCGCCCCAGACAGGACCTTGCCCATTTTTCCTTGGCATAAATTTATTTCCTTATTTATTGATTAAAACGACCTTTAAAAAAATTCGAAGTACGAAATCCTAAATAAATTCCAAATTCAAATGTTCTAAATTATAGACTTATTTATTTGCACTGTTTGGAACATTAGAATTTTATACATTAGATATTGTCTAGAAATTAGGATTTAGAAATTAAAAATTCTTCGCTACACTTTATCATGTTCAGAAAACTCCTTGTCAAAAGTCGGATCGTTTTTCCGCATCCATTCAATCAACATGGCCGCGTGCTCTTTTTCCTCATCGCGGTTGTGAGCCAATATCTTTTTTAACTCCTCATCTTTAGTCGCGTCAACCCGCTCCTGGTAGTAATCAACCGCTTCCAGCTCTTCGCGCAATGATCTGGAGGCGCGCTCCATATCCAGTGTTTTTTGCCGTAGTTGTCCTTCTTTTTCAAAATATGGCATATTTTTAATAACAAATTATTAGCCTGATATTACCTATACTCGCCAAAAACATATTATTTAACTTATCAACATTATGAATATATACCCATAACTAAACATACTCCTGACAGGTTAGAATGTCAAGTTTTTGAAATACTTGTTTAATGGCTTGGTATGGCTGCGTGTAACACGATAAAAACTACTAAACTGGCCATAAT
Source organism: Patescibacteria group bacterium (assembly GCA_041660605.1). Taxonomy (GTDB): domain Bacteria; phylum Patescibacteriota; class Patescibacteriia; order UBA10025; family JAHIVO01; genus JBAZWB01. The sequence continues at coordinate 236,952 of JBAZWB010000001.1, read as the reverse complement.
CCCATAAATTAAGCAGTCATATTTTTTGTATTTCAAAGCCATTGGCCATAATTCATGCAAGGCAATAAAAAGCATAATGCCAGCCGTGAAAGCCAGTAAAAAATGATTTATTCCCGTGAACCAATTTGCCGCCAGTAAACCTAAAACAGCGCCAACCGGCTCAGCCAGTCCAGAAATGACCGCCAATCTAAATAAAAATTTTCGGCTTTTTCCCATGGCAATCATTGGCAAAGCCATAGCAAACTCTTCCGGAATATTATGCAAGGCGATGGCTATAGCCACTAATATTCCCAATGAGGCGGTATGGATGTATGAATTAGCCATGGCAAATCCCTCGGGCACATCGTGTAAGATTAATCCAAAAGCAATTAAATACGCGGCAGTTATTGATAAATTTCCTAAGCGTTTGCCATTTTGTTGCCGCACGTGCTCTTTTATCAGATGCATGTGAGGAATAGCCAGGTTCATTAATGCAGAAAACGTCGCGCCACCAGCAGCAAAGAGCAGTGTTCTTAACAGCCCGAGTTGACCGGCGGATTCGGGAATTAAATCAAATACCGATATTAAAACCATTATGCCGGTGGAAAAACCAATGCCGGCCACGATTAATTTCTGGAATCTGTGGATAATGTAAGCTAACCAAACGCCGATGATAGTGGTCAAGCCAGAAATGAGCGCTAACAAAATTATTGCCACATTTTCATGTACCCACATAACATTTATTTTTCTATTTAATAACTAGTTAGCGCAATATTCCCTAAAAGTCTGGCTTAATTGCTTAATCTTTTCGCTGGCTTTATTAATCAGCAAAATATCGTCAATCTGCCGCACCGGCATGATCTTGACTGAAGTGCCAGTCACAAAATATTCATCAAAATTTTTAATTTCCGCCAGGGGAATGTCCGCCTCTTTAACTTTTAAAATCTTCGGCGCGATTTTCATCAGTATAGTGCGAGTGGCGCCGACCAGCACTTTTTCAGCCGGCGGTGCGATTAAAACGTCGCCTTTGATCACAAAAAAACTGGAGCGCGTGCCCTCGGTAATATTTCCGTCGCGGTCAATTAAAAGCGCGTCATAAGCTCCCTGCTCCTGTGCCCGGCTGTAACCCATATAAGACATGAACAGGCTTTTTACCTTGGCCGTAGGCATGAAACGCTCGCCGTGAAAAGTTATTAATTTAGCGCCGTCCTTATACCATTCTTTGCGGTAAAAAGTCAGGCCAACGGGAAATAAAAACAGCAAAGCTTCGTTTTCCTTATCTGGACCAATTAGTAAAAGCCTGATTAAGGCGTCGGTAATATTATTTTTCTCAATCAACTGACTAACCCACTGCCTGATTTTTTCTTTGGCAAATGGATGCTGCAGGCCGATGATCCCCGCGGAAGCAAACAAACGGTCGATCTCCACTTCCGGCATGAACATTTTCCCCTGCACTACTTTTATGTTTGAATAAACGCAAAAATCAAAAAAATACGGCTTATTGTAAATAGAGACATTGGCTTTTTCTTTTTCAATTAATTCGCCGTTTTTAATGGCGTATTTGAATTCCATATATTTAATTATAGCACTATTTAATATGTGTAGGTGCAGAGCCCCGCCTGCCGCTCCTAGCGGAGCTATGGCGGGCAGGTTGCTCTGCTGGGTGGACTAACCCTTATCGTTTCTTCCCGAAAAAAGACATGCCAATGCCGATAACGAACATTATTGAACCCGTTAAAATAATCGCCGGCCCGGTCGGCAGATCAAATAAATAGGAAAAGATAATTCCCAAAACAACCATCGTCTCTGCCATGACAATGCCCCAGATGGAAAACTGCCGGAAGGAGCTGGAAAAAAGGCGGGCCACCGCCACCGGGATGATTAGCAGGCCGCTGACTAAAATAATACCCAACACTTTGATGCCCAGCACCACCGCCACTGCCAGGATAACATAAAGTGCCGGCTGTAAAATATTTATCCTGGCTCCCGTCAGTCTGGCCATTTCCACGTCCATAGTCATCAGCGTCAGGCTTTTTAAATATTTAAGGATAAAAGCGTAAGCCACGACACTGACGATCATTATCAGCCAGAGCTCGCCATTGCTGACGCTCAAAACATTGCCGAATAGAAAACTGATCAGCTCCGGCTGATAGCCCGGAGAAAAGCTTAGCAATATTACGCCCAGAGCCATGCCAGTAGTGAAAATTATGCCGATAGTGGTGTCTGATGCCAGATGGTGCTTGGTTTCCAGGTAATAAACGATCAGGGAAAATATGACGCTGACAGCGAGGGCCACGCCCAGCGGGCTCCAGGAAAATAAAATCCCCACGGCCACGCCGGCCAGCGAGGCATGGGCAATGCCATCGGCGAAAAAAGCCATTTTCTTCAGCATCACGAAAATACCGAGCAGTGCCAGCAAAGCCGCCAGCAGTACGCCGGCTATTAACGCGCGCTGCATAAATGGCAATTTTATTATTTCTATTAACTCCATATTTTTTACTGCGAATGATGATGCGGAGTGATTTTCACCCGCTCGCTGTATAATTGTTTCAAAACTTCCTGCGTGATCGCTTCTTTCGGCCGGCCGAAGCAGAATAAATCCTTATTTAAACACAAAACCTGCGTAGCATAGGTATAAACCATATTCACTTCATGGGAAATCATAATGATGGTCAGGTGATGTTTAATATTCTGGTGCTGCATGATCTGATAAAAATCCTTTTCTCCTCCCAGATCGATCCCGGCTGTCGGCTCGTCTAAAAATAATATTTCCGGCTTATTAACCAGCGCCCGCGCGATTAAAACTCTCTGCAGCTGGCCACCCGATAGATCTCCTAAAAGCTTGTCTTGATGTGATACCATTTCCACTTCCCATAATGAATGCTCCAGCCTTTTCGGATCCTTCTGGTGCATGGAAAAACGGATAAATTCCCTGACGGTAATGGGAAAGCTTTTGTCAAAGCTGAAGCGCTGGGGCACATATCCCACGCGCTGCAGGCTTTTTTGCGGTCCCTGTCCGAACAACCGGATCCTGCCGGTGAAAGGCAGGAAGCCGAGAATGGCTTTGACCAGCGTGGTCTTGCCGGCGCCGTTTGGCCCGATAATCGCCAGCACCTCGCCCTGCTCCACGACCGCGCTGATATTATTGACAATCACGGCGCCGCCCAGCGTGACGCTGACTTTTTCCATTTCTAAAATTTTTGGTTTGTCGTTCATTATTTTATAAAAGCATTATGAATTTCCCGGGCATTGTATCGCATCATATTGATATAGCTGTCGCGCTGCCCGCTGCCGCCCAACGGGTCAAGGGTGGAGATGCTTAAGCCCAAATCCTGCACAAATGGATTGATCAAATCCGAAGCCAGCTGAGGCTCAGTGAAAACAACTTTGACATTATGATCTTTGGCTGATTTATAAAGCGCCTGCAGATATTTCGGCGTGGGTTCCTGGCCCGGCCGCGGCTCAAACACGCCAGCAATAGTCAGGCCGAATTCATCGGCAAAATACGCCCATGATTCATGGAAAACGATCAAATCACCTATCCTCTTATCTGATAACAAACCTTTCATTTCCGTTTCCAACGAATCTAATTCCCCTTGATATTGTTTTAAATTATTATTGAATTCATCCGCATTTTCCGGCTGTAGTGCAATTAAATTATCAGTAATGGTGCGGGCGATCAAACGGGCATTGATAATTGACAGCCAGTAGTGCGGATCAATGCCGCCGGCCTCGCTTGATTCTAGGGAAGCGTCTAGCGGAGGAAAATTTTTCAGCTGCACGCCCTGGTCAACCGACACCAGACGGGCCTGGCTGCTGTTTTGCACCGCCTCATCCACCCAAGAATCAAGGTTGTTGCCAATGGCAAATATTATTTTAGCTGACCGCAGCCCGGCGATATCCGATGGCCGCAGTTCAAAAGTATGCGGACTGGCTCCCGATGGCAGGATATTTTTTACTTCAATTAAATCACCGCCGATCTGCCTGGTAATGTCAGATAAAGGAAAAATCGTGGCCGCCACGACAACTTTTTGCGTTTGCGAATTATTAACGCTGTTGCTCCCCCGCTGTTTGAAATAAATCACCCCGCCGGCCAGCAAAAAAACTATTATTAAGAAAAGTGCCGCTTTTTTATTCATTGGAATAATTAAAATAAATCATTACTGCTTGGCGCTGCATTTCGCGCACAAGCCCCGGAGAATAAACTGGTGGGTAACCTTGGTAAAATTGTTGACTTTTTTTAAGACATGCGTGCAGGGTACGCAAGCCACCGTATGGCACGAGCGGCAGACTATGTGGTGGTGTTCTGCTTTGGCATAATAATAGCGATCCGACCGGTCGATCGCTTCCTGGAAAACAATCCCTTTTTCGGCAAATGAAGCGAGATTTCGGTAAATTGTCACTAAATCAAACTTCCTATCTAATTGTTTAAAAATCGCTTCAGCTGATACCGGATTTTCAGTATTAATTAAATATCCTAATATAGCTACCCGGCCAGGGGTTATTTTCAGGCCTGCCTGCTTGATTATTTTGTTAGCCTCGTTTTCCATGACAGTATTATAATATTAACCATGATTAAATGCAAGTGACTTGCATTTACAAAAAAGCACGCCCTGCTTATCCGGCCACAGGCGCCTTAAAAATTCTAAAAGATAATTTATTAAATTATTGTATAAATATCGGCTGCTCCTCCAGACCGAACATAATGACATCGCGGACCGGCATATCAACAATCAGCAAATTGCGGAAGCCGGTATCGCGCAGGTTCCACATGCTCATCGGGCGGTCCAGCGGAGTATAAGTCGTGGCCACTTCCGGCAGGCCGCTTTGTTTCCAGAATGACCAGATGTTCCGGCCGGCTTGCTGGAAGCGGAGGCTGTAAGCCTGGCTAAGCCGGCGGTAAGTGAATCGGCTCAAGACTATATCTCCAGAAAAAATTGGCGATTCTGGATTTTTTTCAATAATAATGCTGTCTAAGGTTGCCGGAAAATCAACCTTTTTGTCGGCGTTGCCTCCCCAGGAGACAAAATTATTTTCAATATCTTTTAATGAGAGGTTCAATCTTGTCCAGCCGTAGCCTGTATAACCCACATTTACCTGGAATATTTCGCCGGTGGAGTCTTTCATCCGGAAGCGGACAGGCTGGATACCGCCGTCGCTCCATAACCAGAGGTCAAACGTATCATACCAGGAATAAGGTATCCCCTGAATTATAATTTTTCTGTATTGCGCGGCGTCGTTGTTGGCGAATTCATAGTGGAATCCCACGCTGCCCTTGCCCCGGACAGCTTTGATATCAGGACGTCTGGCTACCGATTGCTTGCCCGTCAGTTTGCCGTTATCATACGACTCCACGGAAATGCGTTCCGGATTCAGGAATTCCTCGATCGGCTTGTCGAATAATTCGCTGTCTTCCTGGACGGCTAATGACGGGTACGAGGTGGCTAACTGCCTGAGGCCACGGGCAGACTGTTTTTCCCTCCAGTTGTAATCAAAAAGGCCGAAATTTTTATCCTGGCTGTCCGCCTCTTCATCGTCCCGCAGATTGTACCAGAAGATTTTTTCTACCTGCGGATACATGCGGCTCTGGAGGAAACTCCTTTGCAGATAGTTTGCCTGGGCGGCCTCGGAAACGCCGCCGGTGTAAGTTGACCAGCCGAGTTCCGTGATCCAGATGGGCGCAGGGGTGGGATCATAAGCCCTGATCATGCTTCTCATCACGTAAATATCATTGACCAGGCTGTTAAGGCCGAATTGCTTCTCTTCCGGAGCGTAAATTCCCAAGCCGTTGTTAGACCGGTAGGGATGGATGGCGATAATGTCAAAATATTCATTGGCCCCGCTCCAGTACAGGCGCCGGATAAAATCGGAGTCAGAGCCGGACAAGCCTCCGGTCACAACCTTGGCGGAAGTATTGGCGGAACGGATCGCCTGCGAGGCCGTCTGAAGAATATTTTTATACTCCGTGACCGGATCATCGGCTATTAAAAAAGCTGAATGATTCGGCTCATTCCATACTTCCCAGTATTTTATTTCCGGATAGCGGCTGACTACCGCGGTAACAAAGCTTGCCCAGGCCTCGGTTTGCGGAGCATATTTGTCTCTATTTGTCGTAATGTCATCCGGAGCCGTAGAAGCCCAATCGGCGCTATAGGCCAGGACTCCGAGGACATTTATTCCGGCCTGGTCGTATTGCCCCATTATCCTGCCAAAGCCATTCCAGTCATAGACGCCTTCAGAGGGTTCGATCACGTTCCAGTTGAATTCTTCGCGCACCCATTTGATATTCAGGCTATTGATTTTATCAATTGCCGTTTCTTCCTCATTTTGCTGGTAACGCAATTCTAATCCGACATTTACGCCAAAAACGCCCTCTTCACCGGTAGCGGCTTGTGCGTGTGGGGCAATCATTAAAAATATAAAAAATATCGGCGCTGCAATAAAAGCATATATGGCTGGCGCCCGAAAATTAATTATAGTCTTAATCATTTTTGTTTTGGTTTTGTAAATATTCTTACCTAATTATAGCTTAAAAAAAGGTCTTTGTCAAACCTGCTTTTGCTATTCAAAAAAGCGGCCAAGTAACCTTGCCCGCTGACGTTTAGTTTTGTTATTGGATAATATCCACTAACTTACTACAACGCCTGTTCCATCGATCACCTCAATAAGATAAAGAGCAAAAAGTTGGAAGCCCTCTCGGACATTCTGACTTTCCTGTGCAGTGGCAGGACCGCGAGAAGAGGTTTCTGGCTGTACCTTATTCCGTAGCCGGGAAAGTACTTCATTAAATCCGCTGTCAGGAAACATTTCATTAACTCCATCTCAATTTTTGAGCATCATTTTTTATTCTTAATATACTAGCATCAGGATTTGGAAATGTCAAGAGCTACCTAACCCTTGACCTGGTAATATTATAAAGTGAATATTTTACAATTTAAAAAACGCCCGCTTTTTTATACGGACGTCTTTTTATATTTGGATTGGAGCGCAGGCAGGGGCCTTCGCTCAGAGCTACCTACCACCTACAACCAACAACACACTACTTACAACTTACTACCTACTCTTAAACCGTCCCCTCTTCCTCAACGCATCCGCAATCATCCATTCAATCAAACCGTTGACGCTGCGGAACTCGTCGCGCGCCAGCCGCTGCAGGGAATCGTAGACCTCTGCATCCAGCCGCAGCAGAAAACGTTTTGATTTATTTTTTTCCGTCATTATTATTGGTAAAGCGAGCCGGTATTGACCACTGGCTGCGCGTCACGGTCGCTGGTCAGGACTACCAGTAAATTGGAAACCATAGAAGCTTTTCTCTCGTCATCCAGCTTGACCATCTTCGATTCTTCCAGCTGCTGCAGCGCCATTTCCACCATGCTGACCGCGCCTTTGACAATCAGCTGTCGCGCGGCGATGATGGCATTCGCCTGCTGCCGCCTTAACATGGCGCTGGCTATTTCCGGCGCGTAAGCCAGGTGGCTGATGCGCGCCTCTATCACTTCAATGCCGGCCTTGGACAAACGATCCTGAATTTCTTTTTTCAGCTCGCCGGCAATCTCATTGGTATTGCTTCGGAGAGATTGCTTCCCATCATCATGGGCGTCATAAGGAAATGAGGTGGCCAGATTGCGCACGGCCGATTCGCTCTGCACACGCACGAAATCTTTGTAATCCTCCACGTTAAAAGCCGCTTCGGCCGTATCCATTACGTTCCAGACAACCACGGCCGCGATTTCAATGGGATTGCCGTCATGGTCATTGACTTTCAGTTTGCCGGTTTCGAAATTGTGTATTCGGAGTGAAAACATTTTACGGTTGGTAAACGGATTCACCCACCAAAAACCGTTCTGCTTGACGGAGCCGACATACTTGCCGAAAAGCTGGACCACTACCGCTTGGTTCGGATTGACAATGATAAACCCGCGGCAGCAAAACAGCGTTGCTAGCATTAAAATAGTAGCGACGGTTATAACGACGGGGTTTTCAGCCACGCCCGCCCACATTAATATGCCCACCCAAATTACAAGTAAAATGAACAATATCACAGCCATTTTAATGCCTGGCTGGTGCATAGTTACGCGTTCGGAAGTCATGTTTTTATTGGTTAATTATAATGATATCACTATGATATCACAGGGTGAGGTGGGTGTCAAGGGGAATAATAATCTAGGCACAAAAAAATCACTTTCCATAATTAAATGGTTTTACTTATTGGTACGTCCTGATCACTCAAAACTCACTTTTGAGCTACTTCATAAGTTTATGAGAACACTAGCCCACCTTTCTGGTATCTCCTAAAACTTTCAGCTAAACAAGAAGCTTATCAAGTTCATTAAACACTAGTTGTAAATCAGTATTATAATTGGCAACATAATTGGCTTGGTAAATTTTTTTATCTTGTTGAGTAAGATTCAGTTCTTTGATCGCAATATTGTTGTTAGTCCAATACTGGGCCAGCCTCTCTTTTATTAAAACTTTGGTGAATTCATTGATATGGGGGATATACCCATGCCCGTCACGTTCAGATACATTAGCAAAATGAATAAGCAAATAATCCAAAAACCTCTTATAATTTTCACTATCAAAGCTTGGGTTAAAACAAATATTAAATAGGTAGTCATTGATGAGTTTTTTTATCCCCTGGTCATCGTCTTGTCCTTCTGGGTCATAATAACCACAACCAATACCCGAAAAAATTTCGGAATTACCCAACTGATAGACAGTAAAGGATTTTATCTGGGTTATGTGACGACCAACTGTGGCATCAACATCTTCAATCTCCCCAGCCTGGATCTTTGTTTGTATAAGACTATCGTATCTACCCGTAATATCTGATAGCTTTAGTTCGTCAATTTGTTTAAGTATATTAGTATTTGTGTCTATATATTGTTTGTTGAAAATTTGAAATACCTTCTGCGAAATTTCTCTCATTTCCTCAACTGCAATGTCCTTTGTTGGGCCATCAGTTGGAGCTTTAGGATCCCCATGCAATGCGATGGCTCGACTTACATTAAAAATATCTCCGCCCCGATCGGCGCTACAAAAGAGTCTAAAACAAAGTAAATCGTAAAGCCCGAGCACGCCCCTGTCTTCACTGGATAGCGTCTGAATAACTCCATCATTGGCATGCCTTCCCTCACCAAAGACCCATTCAGCAATCTCTTTGATATTGTTGTTGTCATTCCTACGATGACCACCGTTTTGGTCAACCCAGCCATCAGTGTCTAGCATTTTTACCAGGTATAAACTTAAGTCGTCCCTAAAACCGACTCCAATCTTTTTATTGGTAAAGAATGAATAATGGTGGATATTCGTCAAAACATACGTTATTAATTGCCTTCCTGTTTCTCCGTTAAATTCGTATAGGCTGTTAAGAATTGCTCTCCAAAGATGCTCCTGGCACATTTCGCCTTTTTCGATTGCGAATTCTTGTTCTGCTAGTATCCGATCAATTGGCGTTCCTTGTTTAATTTCATTGATCTTATTTAAGTAAAATCTATATTGAATTTCTTTTTGTGGTTTAGACTGGTTAACAATAAGGTTAAGATACTCTTCCAAGTTGTTCCCACTACCTGAAAAGGGGCTGCCATTAAAGCATGCATAAGATTTTTTTATCTCTTCCGTAATCCCATCAATTCGTGCCCCACTTGGAAGCCTTGCAGCCACATTAAAAATTTTATTTAACAAGAATCGTTGTTCAATGGATGATAGACTTTTAATATACTCTGTATACTTTATAGAATTTTTAAATTCTTTTTCATCAAATGGCGATCTTCCATTTTCCTTAGGGTAGTCTGCCATATCAAATGGGGTTACTGCAGAAAAGAATCCTCTTCTTCCCTGTGTCTCTGTGTAGTATACTTTTCTAAATATATTTGGGTAATTAATATATAGGAGTAAAAGGTGGGCCAGGTCTTCTTTGTTGAAGTCACTATTTTTAAAATCAGTTTTTTCTATTTCCAATAACATCACGGTATTCATTAATCGCTTTAACTTTCTAATATCTCCAATGAAAGGTGAATAATTATAGTATTCGTTTGAGTTGAAAATGTCTTTTAGCCCCCCCATTGCTTGCCCGACAAGAAGGGGGTCTACTTGGGGGTTATGACTTTGAAGAGAGATTTGACTTTCGGAAATAAAGTTTTTGAGTTTATCGCTATCAATATAAAGATTTATTTTAATGTTTACAAATTTTTCAAAAAACTCACTTATTTTCTCAATTTCAGGTTTTTCTTTTTCTAAGGCATTAATGTTTGCCGTATCATAACATAAAACATATGAGATATTGGGTAGTGCAAAACTCTTATTTATTGCAAATAGAACATCTTTAATGGTAGAAAAGTTAAGTCTATCCAAGTCATCAACAATAATAATTATTTTTCTATTAAATCCGTTAAGTACCAATTTCAGATCCTCTAATGCGTCATCCGCTGTGTATCCACTAGAAAACAATTCGACATTAATACCAAAAAAAGAGAAGGTAGCCTTTGTTTTTCTAAATAAATACGTATACCTGGATAGAAGGGGTTTGATTTCTGGCAAAAATATCTCTTTCTGAATACTTCGGATTAACCCATCCACAAACTTCTCTATGAGTTTATTTTTATCTTCATACCTGATGGGATTGAATTTATAGATAATTGGTTGTGTGTTTTCGGACTTTTTCCAATATTGTATACAAAAATTAATGAAGGTAGACTTCCCAACTCCCCAAGGAGCGTCAATACCAAAAACCAAGCTATCTACTGATCCTCGGTTTAATATTCTGTCAGCGAATTTTTCTGAAAGTTTAGAATACCCTAGCTGATCATCCTCTAGTTCCTCTTTTTCCTCATCACTAATAAAGAATGGTGCAGTTTGATTTCCCCTTTTATAGTGCCAAATATATTCATTTAGACCACTCAAAAGAATCAGAAGTACGACAATGAAGGGTAGTGAAGTAAAAATAATTAGCTGGAAGATGTTGAGTGACGATGCAATTGCGGAATATATTTTCGTACCAACCCCACCAAAGGACACACTGATAATAATTCCAAAAGCAATTGGGATTAATAATTCCCATCGTCCACTTTTTAATATAATAATTGATCTTTTAAAAAAATCCCTTTTAACTAAGTAGAAAAGAAGCAATAAAATACCTAAGCTGATTAAAATGGGTGATAAATATTCATGCCCCCCTTCTATTATTCGGTGGCTGATCGGCAGCGAAATTGTATGTGACAAATACAAAACCTCTGATACAACAATACCAAGCACTATCATCAATAAATGGGTGTTCAAGCTCATTATGGGAATTGGCTTAAATATTGTCTTCATTATTTTAAGAAAATGTATAACCTGAAGCAAAAATGTAAGGATTCAAACCTTACTTAGCGATTTTATAATATGGTAGTTGTTTGTTGAAACCTCGATCAAACGTAAAAAACACTTAGATTTTAGCTAAGATTCAGTATTTTTGCAAGCTCTGAAGGAAATCATTCAACCATTAACCCCCCACCAGGAGGTAGACCAGTCTTTAGTTGAGGATGTTTTTCTTGTACTGCAGAATATAGCTTGACTTGCATAAACATTTGTAATACAATTGTAATACAAATTTTAACTATATGCGAATAATCCAAATCTGTTGGATATTATCCAAATATACCGTTTTTTACGGATTCACTTCTGCGCGCCGACAAAACTTCGGCAGGCGCCTGAAGATAGCCTTTGAGGAACTGGGACTGACGTTCATCAAAATCGGCCAGATCCTTTCCATGAGGTATGATTTGCTTTCCCGGAAAGACTGCGAATCATTGCAGGAACTGCTGGACCGGGTCAAGCCGATTGAATTTAACAACATCGTAGAAATTATTAAAAAAGAATACGGACGCCCCTGGCGCGAAGTTTTTCGCGTGCTTGAAGCCGTGCCTCTGGGTTCAGCCTCGGTCAGCCAGGTTCACAAAGCCGTACTGCCGGATGGCTCGGTGGTGGCCGTTAAAGTCAAACGTCCGGGCGTTGATGATAAATTCCTCGAGGACATAAAAATATTAAAAATACTGTCACGCGTCGCTGCCCTGTTCTCCCCTACCCTGCGCCACGTGCAGATCACTGAGCTGGTCGGCCAGTTTGAAAGCTGGATCAGGCAAGACCTGAACTTCGTCCTGGAGGCGAAGAACATGAGGAGGATCAGGGAGCAGTACGATTTCGGAGCCGTTAATTTTCGCAGCGACCTGGGCAAGGGAGTCTTCATGGCGCCGCACGAAAATCTGTGTACGGAAAACGTCGTGGTCATGGATTTTGTTGACGGCATACCCATGAGCCGGAAAGACGAGATCCTGGCCAACCCCGACTACGACATTGAGAAAAGCCTGAAAACCTACATTAACGCGGCCATGCGCAACTGGTTCCGCGACGACATTCCCACTTACCTGTTCCAGGGAGATCCACACCTTTCCAACGTCATGGCACTGCCGCACGGCGACGTCGCCAACATCGATTGCGGCCTGGTATCCGAATTGTCCAGAAAGGAAATAGAGATGTGCAAAAGCCTCATCATCGCCGTTTATCTGAGAGACATAGAAAGAACCGTCAGAATCGCCACGCAGATGACCGGCGTCAGCTACGGGAAATATGCCGCCACATTAAAACCAGACCTGGAAATTTACCTGGAGCAATCGCAGAACGAGGGCCTGGGCTTCTGGTTCATGGAATTTACCAAAATAATGATCAAGCACAGGATAAAATTTCCACTTTTTTTAACGACTTTCGGCCGGACCAACCTGGTGCTGGACGGCTTGGCCCGCACCTACCTGCCGGAGCAGACCACCTTGGACATAGTCGGAGTGGAGCTAAAAAGGCAGGCTATCAAGGAAACCATTAAAAACATAACCAACGGCGACTGGCTGCGGCTGGCTTATGCTCTCAGCCGGGAAGCCGGACGGACGCCGGAAATGATCGTCAGTTTTCTGGAAAATCCGCTGGCTGCGCTCTCACGCATTGCCGCCGCGGTAAAAACGCCGTTTGACGGCACCCAACAAAAATAACACAACTGCAACATTAAATCATTAATATAAATAATATGGACAACAACAAGGAATACATTATCAACATCCGGGTTTCCAAAGAAACCTACCGCAAGCTGAAAGCCAAAGCGAAAGAAGAAAGCGAATCTTTATCCAGCCTGGTGAGAAAAACGCTGAACGACAGTTACGAAATTTTCAAAGACATTAAACAGGATATTTTCGGTAACGAGGAAAAAAGCAGCGGTAACATGCTGCACTACCAGAAAATCATCCTCGCCAAGGACACGGCCTGCGAGCGCTGCCATAACGAGATAGCGAAAGGCAGCCAGGCGTACCTGGGAGAATCAAAAACCGGCACAAAAAAATATTTCTGTGCCAAATGCTTTGACGCCCTTCAGTAGCGACCTATCAATACTAAAATTAATCCCTATTTATACCAATCAGGATTAATTTTTTTCATGCCTATTTTAGTAATACCTGCTTATATTAAGAGAAAGAAATCCAGTGGGACTTTAACTACATTCGCATCCTCTAGCAATGTGAGCGTGTTACGGCAAATTACTACGCCATACCTGGCTGATCCGACTTTTTTCATCGTGCTTCGCACTTGCGTGCCCAGCTTTTCACCCATGCCAACTTCAATTGGAATAATATTTTTACCGGCAATGGTCAGAATGAAATCAGCGCCAGCTCTTGAACTGTCATAATTTAATGCACCGCGGCTATTGGCTACGAATTCCCGATACAAGGTCATCGCGACGATATCCTCCATAAGCCGGCCTTTCTGACCGGCAAAAATCTGTTCGTTGCCGGCAACGGAAAGAAATGCCGAGCGCATTGCGCTAGACATGAATTGATAGCGTGACGGCTTCCTGACTTTTTTTGCATTCGAACCATAAGGCATAATGCGAATCAGCAACTCCGCCTGCTCCAACACTTCAAGAATATTAGAAATAGTGTTTATGCTGGTCCCAAGCGTCTTGGCGAGTTTTTGAATACTCACCACGTCGGATTCGGCTAACAAAAACAATACCCTTTTGATATGGACGAGTGTTTTGGTATCAAAACGACCCAAGCCCTGCACGTCTTGATTGATTACTTTATCTAATAACAAAGTAATGGTTTGGTACACTCGTACTTCGTCTTTAATCCGGATAGCAAACGGTAAAGTGCCGATTTTTAAATATTCATCAACATAATGGCGATCTATAGATGACCAGGCGCTCACTACGCTTTGTTCGCATCTTTTTAGCTTTTCATAAGCGTCTTTAGCGGAGTCGGCGTTGAATAAAGCGTCTTTTATGTTTTTCTTAAGACCCGTAACCGGAAACTTATTGTCACGAATCATTAAGAATTCAGAAAAGCTGGTCGGGAAGAGCTTTTCGAAAATGGATCGCCGGATAACATCAGGGTTAGTCTGCAGGGAAACGGCCGATGAACCGCTACATGCAACAAAGACTTTATTTGACCGGTCATACACCGACTTTAATACCGATGCCCACTTAGGATCATATTGTGCTTCATCAATAAAAATAAAAACCGGTCTTGTGAGCTTTTCAAAACTTTCACCAATTATTTTTTCATATGCACTCAGGACATCTTTCAGCGACGAGCCAATTACATTTACAACTTCATCTAATGAGACATAAAGCATTCTCCGATCGCCAGCTTCTTGATAGTGGTTTAAAAAAAGCTGTGCGAGAATTGTGGTTTTACCAACGCCACGGAGTCCCGGAATTACAATCCAGCGGTCTCGAGCGCTTGGATTATGCAAAAAATCCAAAAAGTACTTATCGATTTTAACGTAAATATTTCTTTGGGGATATTTTTTACCTTGCTCATCCTGGATGTAGGATCTAAGACGGAAAGGCGCCTGAACAAGTTGGTTTTGAACATATTTAAGAATTTCTTCCATATTTTTCTATCTTTTTAAGCTGATATAGTAACATCACTTACTATATTACTCTACTGATATAGAAAAGTCAAGTGTCCTCTTTAGGCCGGTAATAAAGGCGTTTTCACCATATTTACTAAAGATGCTGCGAAGCGGTAATCCTTATTGTTTTTAAGCAAAGTAAACCACTGAGGTTAAGGTGCCTCTATACATTGAGAGTAGAAATTGAACGTATAATAAAGGTTAGCCCCAGACTGGTCAAACTAAAAAATTCAGCATCACCAATCAGAGGTAATCCCGCGTTAATATTTTTTAATCCCTACTTATACCAATTCACATTAATCTTTTTCAATTATTTTTCCAGATTCGGTTTTGCCGGGATATCAAGCAAGCTTCTTTTTTCGTAAAACAAACTATAAGTTAGTTTAAACCTTACTTGCAGTATCTATTTTATACTATAAGACCCAACCTACTTCCGCCTGGTCCTGTTTCGTTCCAGTTCTGTCAGAAACTGTTTGCGCAGACGAACGCTTTTTGGCGTGATCTCCAGATACTCGTCCTCCGCCATGATTTCCAACCCGCGTTCGATAGTTAAAGCAATCGGCGGTGCCAGTTGGATGGCGTCATCGGTTCCGGAAGCGCGCATATTGGTCAGGCGCTTGCCTTTGATAGGATTCACGGCCATATCAATTCCTTTGGAGGTATTGCCAATGACCATGCCCTCATACACTTCCGTGGCCGGCAAAATATATAATGTTCCGCGCTCCTGCAGACCATTCAATGAATAACCGAGCGCTTTGCCGGTAATCATGGAAATCATCGAGCCGACATCGCGTTTCTTAAATTCGCCGGCATACGGGCGGAATCCGATAAAGCGCGAGCAGAGGATGCCCTCGCCTTTTGTATCCAC
This sequence comes from Patescibacteria group bacterium, assembly GCA_041660605.1. Taxonomy (GTDB): domain Bacteria; phylum Patescibacteriota; class Patescibacteriia; order UBA10025; family JAHIVO01; genus JBAZWB01. Next base: position 221,171 of record JBAZWB010000001.1, on the reverse strand, counting down.
GATAAATTCGCTGCGATAGCCGAGCAAACCGCGCGTGGGTATGGAAAAAATCATCCGGGCCTGGCCAGCTTCATTCTTCATATTTTCCATTACGCCCTTGCGTTTTCCCAGTTTTTCAATGACCGGACCGGACAGGGCTTCGGGCACGTCAACCGTCACCTCTTCAAACGGCTCCTGCTTGTGGCCGTCAATTTCCTTGATAATTACCTGCGGCTGGGAAACCTGCATTTCATAGCCTTCGCGCCGCATATTTTCCAGCAGAATGGAGATATGCAGCTCGCCCCGGCCATAGACTTTGAATGAGTCATGCGAAAAATCTATCCTCAGGCCGACATTAACCTCTAGCTCCTTTTTCAAACGCTCACGCAATTGCCGGCTGGTCACGTAGGTCCCCTCGCGTCCGCCAAACGGCGAATTATTCACTAAAAAATTCAGGGAAATAGTCGGCTCATCAATGGTAATGGCTGGTAAAGCCGCTTGTTCTGCACTCTGGCAGATCGTATCGCCAATATCAATTTCCGGAAACCCGGCCACCATGACAATGTCGCCGGCATACGCTTCTTCAACAGATTGCCGCTGCATTCCTTTGAAGGAAAATAGCTTGGTAATTTTGCCGTTCTGAACCGTGCCGTTGGTTGATTTTAAAACAGCAGGTTGGCCGTTTTTAAGCGTGCCCTCATACATCCTGCCGATTGCCAGACGGCCTAAAAAATTATCATAAGCCAGGTTGAAAGGCTGGAAACGGAATGGCGCATTTACATCAGCCAGCGCCGGACGGACTTTTAATAAAATAGTATCCAGAAGCGGAGTCAGATCTTTTGACTCGTCAGCTAAATTTAATTTGGCAATGCCGTCGCGTCCGACCGCGTAAACAACGGTAAAATCAAGCTGCTCGTCATTAGCGCCCAGATCCAGGAAAAGCTCATAGACTTCTTCCTGCGCCAGATCCGGATTAGCTGCCGGTTTATCTATTTTATTTATAACCACAATTGGTTTTAATCCAAGCTCCAGGGATTTTTTCAGCACGAAACGGGTCTGAGGCATGGGGCCTTCCTGCGCGTCAACGACCAGAAGCACGCTGTCAATTGAACGCAGCACGCGCTCCACTTCTGAGCCGAAATCCGCGTGCCCGGGAGTATCAACAATGTTAATTTTTGTCCCGCGATAAAAGACCGAGGTATTTTTTGAATAAATCGTAATGCCGCGCTCTTTTTCCAGGGCATTGGAATCCATGCTGACGCTTTCATCGGTGACCATGCCGGTTTGGCGTAAGATCGAATCGGTCAGCAATGTTTTCCCGTGATCAACATGCGCAATGATAGCAATATTCCGTATTTCCATTATGAATGTATATTAGATTGTAACCTGCCCTGAGCGAAGTCCCGAATGGAATTGAGGGACGAAGTCGAAGGGTGCGCAATGATAGCAATATTTCTTATTTCCATATAATTTTTTGGATATTAAAACTGTCCTCTCAAAGGACCGGGTATTGGTAAGATGATAGCAAATATATGACGAAAATGCAAGAGTGCCTAGTATCTGCGCCGCGAACTGCTAAACCCCCGCCGGCGCTGAAATCTCCCGCCCGGCTGCGAACTACCCTGCCTCCGGCGGCTAAAAAACTGTCGCGGCGCCTCTCCCGGATCAGTGAAATGCCGCGCGGCGGGCAGATTTGGCAATTGCCGCACTGGCAAAGACTTGCGCAACAGCCGCTCAATGCTTCTGATATCGCCGCGCTGGTCAAAAGTGGCAAAGGAAATTGCCATGCCCTGGCGTCCGGCGCGAGCCGTCCGCCCGATCCGGTGGATATAATCATCAGCCGTGGATGGCAAATCAAAATTCACAACCAGTTCAATGCCGGTAACGTCAATCCCCCGGGCCGCAATATCCGTAGCTATTAATACGCGGAACTTCCCGGATTTAAAACCGTCCAAAGCCGCGCGGCGCTGGCCCAGGCTCCGGTTAGAATGAATCTCCGCGGCAGTGTGGCCCATATCCGATACGCGGCGGGTGAGTTTCCTGGCCATATGCTTGGTTCTGACAAAAACTAAAACTGAACCGAGGTGCTCTTTCAGAAGTTTTTCCAGCAGCTGCGGTTTTGCCTCTTTATTAAGGAAAAAAACTTCCTGGGTAACTTTTTCTACGGCTGTGCCGGATGGCGCGATTTCTACGTGAATAGGCACGGCCATATATTTATGCGCGATTTCTACGATCGCCTTCGGCATGGTGGCTGAGAAAAGCATAGTCTGCCGTTTCTTCGGCACTTCGGCTAATATTTTCTTGATCTGCGGAGCAAAGCCCATATCCAGCATCCTGTCCGCTTCATCCAATATTAAAATTGTAACGTCATTCAATGAAATCGTCCTCTGCTCCATATGGTCGAGCAATCTGCCTGGCGTGGCAATGATCGCGTGCGGTTTCCTCTGCAGGCTCTGCTTTTGCTTCCCCATCGGCGCCCCGCCGATTAATACCGCCGTTCGCAAACCTAAAGCATGGCCAATTGTCTGCAAAGCTTCGTCAACCTGTATGGCTAATTCTCGTGTTGGCAAGATTATCAAGCCGCGGCCTTTTACCTGGGCCAGGCGCTGGATCATGGGAATACCGAAAGCCATGGTCTTGCCGGTGCCGGTTTGGGCAATGGCAATCAGGTCCTGTCCCTCAATGGCAATGGGTATGGAACGGCGCTGCACCGGCGTCGGTTCGGTAAAATGCAGGCGGTCAAGCGCGTCAAGCAGGCTCGGAGCGATGCCCAGGCCGGAAAAGCCGGGAGTTGTTGGAATGTTAGTCATGGATATACATTAGCACACAATTATTATTTAACGCTACTGCCTTAATGGCGCAACTTCAGGGCCGCTGTAACCCTTTGTCCTAGGAAATGTTTCAACTTGCCGGTTTAAAATCCTTAAAAAATTATCTTACCGTTAAAATCACCCCAATCACCATTACAGCGAAAAGGACAATCTTTTTTATCAAGCTCCGCCTATTGGTTGATTCTTTGAAGGCCAGAGGGAAATAGCGCTTGAAAAGTATCGCATATAAGAGGACAAAAAACGGCTGGAAAGAATCTATGCTCCGCGAGACCGTGGCCGGCACCGCGAAAATGGCGTAACTGAAGCCGATATTGCCTAAAAAACTCGCGCCTCCCACCAGCAAAATCAGCCAGTAATTTTTTTTCAGCGCCACCAGTTCCTGCCTTGTATCCGTACGCCTAAGTTGTGGCAGTAAAGCCGCTAATGCTATGGCGCTGGCAATTACCACCGTCCAGACATAACCCGTACCCCAGCTTACTTGCGTAAAAATATATTTAAAAATAACGACTTCCACTGCCAGTAGCGCCGAAGACAATAAGATGTAAAAAAATGTCCGGTTAAACCAAAGCCGGGCCTTTGGATTGAAGGTCAGTGCGACTGAGGCCGCGATTATCAGTAAAAAACCGGCGTACTGCACGGGACGCAACGTCTCGCCTATCAGAAAAAACGCGAGTATCGGTACCAATATCTTGCCCAAGGAGAATAATGAAGTAGCTACTGAAGTATCGTCGCCCTGCAAGGCTTTAAAATAAGGATACACGTACAACAGCTCGATAGCTCCCACGATGATGAAATACGGTAGCAGGTGCAACGGGAAAAACTTTGGCGGATCCAGCAGCCAGACAAAAGGCGTAAAAATCGTTACGGCAACGGTTATAATCAGCGACAGCAGCCAGGCGTTTTTAAACAGGCGATTGGCCAGGTTGCTGTCCAAAATATTGGCAAAAGCATGAAAAATCGGTTCTAGTAAAGCGACGAAAATCCAGTTCATTTTTATTCGCTAATAAGTAAATTATCGCCTAAATTTTTTATCTTAGGCAGATACCGGTGCCGTAAACTGGCTGTTGTAGAGCGAAGCGTAAAAACCGTTTTTTTCCAGCAGCTCATGGTGTTTCCCCTGCTCAACGATGTTTCCGTCGCGCATGACGAGGATCAAATCGGCATTCCTGATGGTGGAAAGCCGGTGAGCAATGACAAAGCTGGTTTTGCCTTTCATCAGGCGCTCCATAGCTTTCTGGATCAATACTTCCGTACGGGTATCAACAGAACTGGTGGCCTCGTCAAGGATAAGCATCGGCGTCTTGATCAGCATGGCGCGGGCAATAGTCAGCAATTGCTTTTCACCCTGGGAAATATTATTGGTTTCCTCATCAAGTACCATATCGTAGCCGTGCGGCAATGAGTGAATGAAATGATCAACATGAGCGGCCTTGGCTGCTTCAAAAACTTCCTCGTCAGTGGCCTCGGGCTTGCCATAAGCCAGATTTTCCCGGATAGTGCCGTTGAAAAGCCAGGTATCCTGCAAAACCATGCCAAAAAGTTTCCGGACATCAGAGCGTTTCATAGAGTGTATGTCAACGCCGTCAACTTTTATCACGCCGCTGTTGATGTCATAAAACCGCATTAGCAAATTAACCATAGTTGTCTTGCCGGCGCCGGTCGGTCCGACTATGGCCACGCGTTGGCCAGGCTCGATTTTGGCGGTAAAGTCATGGATAATGGTTTTATCCGGACTATAGCCGAAATGCACATGGTCAAATTCAACTTTGCCGTGTACGCTGACCAGCGCTTTGGCAGACTCTGGATCAGGAGATTCCTCTGGTTCTGCCAAAAACTCAAAAACCCTTTCTGCGGCAGCGGCGGTGGACTGCAGGATATTCGCCACGTTGGCGGTCTGGACTATCGGCTGGTTAAACTGGCTGACGTACTGGATAAAAGCCTGGATGTCGCCAATATTAATGCGGCCCTGGATGGCCAGGTACCCGCCCAGCACCGTCACGCCGACATAGCCGATATTTCCCACAAAATTCAGGATCGGGAACAGCAGGCCGGAGAGGAATTGCGAACGCCAGGCGCTGCCGTATAATTCCGCGTTATGTTTGGAAAAGGTGGCCAGGGAGCGGGCTTGGCCGTTAAACACTTTCATGACAATATGCCCGCCGTACATTTCCTCGATATGGCCATTGAGGTGGCCGAGCGTGTCCTGCTGCAATTTGAAATATCGCTGGGAGCGTTTCACCACCAGGCCGATCAGGCCGAAACTCAAGGGCAGGGTGACAATGGCGACCAGCGTCATTTGCCAACTGATGGACAGCATCATGGCTAAAATGCCGATAATCATGGTGACCGAGGTGATAATCTGGGTCAGGGATTGGTTCAGGGTCTGGCTGACTGTATCCACGTCATTTGTTATCCGGCTCAGCACTTCGCCATGGGTCGTCTGGTCGAAATATTTCAGCGGCAGGCGCCCGATCTTGGTGGAAATTTCCTGGCGAAACTGGTAAGTGATTTTCTGCGTGACATTTGTCATGATCCAGCTCTGGATATAGCTGAAGATGGCGCTAAAACCGTACAGTGCCAGCAGCACGATAGCGATACTCATTAATTTTTGATAGTCAAAATCCGGGCGCTTGGACAGGTCAAGATTGGCAATGCTGCTGCGGGCGGCCGAGGGGATTTTTTCCGTGACAGACGGCGGCAATTTGTTTAAGAGGTCAGCGCCAGTGGTGCCGGCCGGTAATGGCGTGCCTGGCGGAAGATTCCCCGCCAGCTGGTCATAGGCAGTGCGGTGGACAAAATCATCGACTACCTGGTTGGTCATCTGGCCGAGGATTTTCGGGCTGGCAATGGCAAAGGCCGTACTGGCGATGGTAAAGAAAACAACCACGGTTAATGACAGCCAAAAAGGTTTGAGGTAACCGCCGAGCTGTTTCATCGTCTTTTTGAAATTCTTGGCTTTCTGGAAAGGCATCATCATGCCCATAGGACTGCCACGGCCCATCGGACCGATTGGCGGCGGTTTAGCCGAAGAGTCTAAATTCTGCTGCGGTGGAGTTTTTTTGGTGGATTTATTCATGTGGTCGCCTCCTTTACCAGCCGCCCCGTGCGTCCGGGATGACTTTTTAATTCTTCTTCGGACAATTGAGAAGAGGCAATTTCCCGGTAAACCGCGCATGACTTAATCAGTTCATTATGCGTTCCCTGCCCGACTATCCGGCCTTCATCCAGCACGATGATTTTTTCCGCGTTCATGATGGTGCTGATGCGCTGGGCCACGATGATAACTGTTTTATTTTTTATAGCCGCGGACAGAGCCTGCCGTAATTTCGCGTCCGTGGTGAAATCCAAAGAGGAAAAACTGTCGTCAAAGATGTAAATTTCGGGCTGGCGCATGATCGCCCGGGCAATGGCCAGGCGCTGTTTTTGCCCGCCAGACACGTTGGCGCCGCCCTGCGAAATTCCGGCCTGGTATTTTCCATTTAATTTTTCGATGAAATCTTTAGCCTGGGCGATTTCCGCTGCTTGTTTTACTTCATCATTTGAAGCCTGGGGCGCGCCATATTTAAGATTACTCTCAATGGTGCCGGAAAATAAAACGCCTTTTTGCGGCACGTAGCCGATCTTGGCATTCACGTCTTCCATCCTCATTTTCCGGATATCAATATTATCGATTTTAACCTCGCCGGCGCTGACGTCATAAAACCTGGGGATTAAATTTATCAGCGTAGACTTGCCGCTGCCGGTACTGCCGACAATGGCGGTGGTCTGGCCGGGCCAGGCGGTAAAAGAGATGTCATTCAAAACAGGTTCATCCGCCCCGGCATAACTGTAGCTGACGTGTTTGAATTCCACCTGGCCGCCGTGTGCCGAGGAAACGTCAGCCGGCTTTTCAGGGTCTTTGATGGTCGCCTCGGTGGCCAGCACTTCGCCGATCCGGTCAGCGGAAACGGCGGCGCGCGGCACCATGATGAAAACCATGGTAATCAGAAGAAAAGCAAAAATTGCCTGCATGGCGTACTGCATGAAGGCCAGCATCTGCCCGATCTGCAAATTTCCCAGGTCAACAAGATGGGCGCCGTACCAGATGACGGCCAGAGTCGTCAGATTCATGATTAATATCATCACCGGTTGCATGATCACCAGAATGCGGTTTACGAATAAATTGATTCTGGTCAATTCGACGTTGGCGCTGTCAAACTTTTTTTCTTCAACCGGTTCGCGGTTAAAAGCGCGGATCACGCGCAAGCCGGTCAGGATTTCACGGCTGACCAGATTCAGGCGGTCAACCAGCTTTTGCAGTTTCTTGAACCGCGGGATGGCAATAGTAAATAAAATGACAATTATAGCAATTAAAACGCCGACCGCCAAGCCCATTAACCAGGTCATGGAGGGTGCATTCTGGTAAGCCCTGATGATCGCCCAGACGCCCATGATCGGCGCCATCAAGGCCATGCGTAAAAGGATTGTCAATACCATCTGTATCTGCTGGACGTCGTTGGTTGAGCGGGTAATCAGCGAGGCCGTGGAAAAGGTATTGAATTCATGCAAAGAAAAACTTTCTACCTTCTTGAAAGTCGCCTCCCGGATATCCCGGGAAAAACCGGCCGCGATGCGCGAGGCTAGCCAGCCGATCACCACGCTGGCCGCGGCAGCGCCGAGCGCGAATAAAAGCATGATCCACCCGTTGTGCCAGACCACGGACATATCCTCAGCCACAATCCCCTTATTGATGATGATGGCCATATAGTCCGGCAGTGCCAGTGTCGCCAGCACCATCAGATAGACCATGACCAGCAATATTAAAAATTGCCAAAGATAAGGTTTAAAATATTTAAACAAATGCTTCATAGGTTTATTTTACTGATTTGACTGCCTGACGGATGGCCTCCAGCTTTTCTGTCATATGCTTTTCAAATTTAGCCAGGTGTTCAAGCTTAGCCAGCGCCAGCATGCCATGCCCCATGGAAAAAACCAGAAGCTTCTCGCCTTTTCCCAGCTTCAAGGCTTCCCGGGCTCCGGCGGGGATGACTACCTGTCCTTTCTCTCCCAGGGTAGTAGTCCCATAAAATGCGTGATTTGTTTGTGGTGTCATAATATTTATCCTACTTGTAAGAAATGTATGATATACATTCTAGCAGATACGCAAACGGAGTCAACCCTCTTTCAGGTGGACTTAACTATAGCAGCTCTGGCTCTATTTCAGCTGCCAATGATTACTGGATAAACCCACCGGCCTGCAATTTCCAGAGGTGCCGGTAAGCTCCTGCCTGGTTCCGCAAAAGCGACGCATGAGATCCCTCTTCTGAAATTTTCCCTTTCTCAATTACGATGATGCGGTCCATTTTTTTAATAGTTGAGAGGCGGTGGGCAATGGCGATAACCGTTTTCCCTGTCATTAATGCCTCCAGCGCGTCCTGGATCAGCCGTTCCGATTCAGAGTCAAGGCTGGAGGTCGCTTCATCCAGAATAAGAATCGGCGCGTTATAGAGAATCGCCCGGGCAATGGCCACCCGCTGGCGTTCGCCGCTGGATAATTTAACGCCCCGTTCGCCGACAAATGTATTATAGCCTTCGGGAATTGAAGAAATAAATTCATGGCAATGTGCCGCTCTGGCTGCCACGATAACCTCGTCGTCTGTCGCTTCCGGACGGCCATAACGGATATTTTCCATCAGGCTGCGGTGAAAAAGGATCGGATCCTGGGGTACCAGGCCGATATTGCGGTGCAGGCTTTCCTGGGTTACCCTGGCCACATCCTGGCCGTCGATCAGGATCGCACCGGAGGAAATGTCATGCAGGCGCAGGAGCATCTTTACCAGTGTGGTTTTCCCGGCGCCCGAAGAACCGACGATGGCCACGCGCTCATGCGATTTTATATCCAGGTTGAATCCGTTGAAAATTTCACGCGTCTGCCGGTAGCAGAAATCTACAGCGCTAAAATTTATCTGCCCGCTGGTCACTGTTAATTCTTTCGCCCCATGGGCATCCTGCACCTCCAGCGGCGTCTGGAGAATCTCCGTCATTTCATCTGCGTCCGCTAAACCCTCATATATCTGCCTGATAAACTTGCCGAAATCCCAGACGCGCTCAAAAATGTTTATCAGATAAACCTGGATCAAAACAAAATCCCCGATGGTCAGCAGGCCTTTTTTCCACAAGCCGATGGCAAAATAGAAGATCGCTACTTCCAAAAAAGTCATTAATAATCCCTGCACCGCCTCGAACAATGATCCTAAATCCCAGGTTAATTTCCTTAAACGGCGGAGCTTTTCGTTAAGGCCGGCAAAACCGCTGATTTCACGGCCATAGCCGCCGAAAAGCTTAACCGTGCTGTGATTGGCGACTGAATCGGACAGGAAGCCCGTTGTTTTAGTTTCGGCTAAACTCCGCTTGAGATCGTATTTCAGCTTATATCTGACGAATAAACTATTGATGATTAAAAAGACTATCACCCAGGCTACCACTCCGAAGCCCAGCCCGCTGCTGCGCTTGAAAAGAATGATGGCTATCACGGCAATGTTCACCACCAGCGGCAGGAGGTTCCATAACAGGCGGTCGGCGATGACTTCAAACGACCGGCCGAACCATTTGACTTTCTTGACCAGGGAACCGACAAAATTATCATTGAAAAATCCGAATGAATGCTTATGAAGGAATGCGAAGCAACTGTCAGTCAGGTCAGTCATGGCTTTTGACTCAAAATAATTGGCCGTAAAAGTGGCGATGCGCCAGCAGACCCACTGTGCCAGGCGCACGATGGCGATAATAATCAGGATGGAAATCAGGGTTTTAACAATTGAGTCCTGTCCGGTTCCGCCCGCCAGGCTGTCAATGAATTTTTTATAATATAGAGGCGTAATGACATTCAGAATCGAGGCGCTGATAATCGCCACCAGTGAAAACAAAAGGCTCGTCTTGTATTTCCAGACGCTTTGCCAATAGATATTTATGGTTTCCCTGGTATTCGCTTTCATATTATTTATCTAAAAAATCCCGCTTAGTCGGCGGGAGGCTAATGTGAAAAAATTATAAGACAATCACGCCGGTTGGTGCTGTTTTAAATTATCGCGTAAAACAAAAAATGAGTATTTCATGATGTTGGGTATTATAGTTGATTTCCTGAAAATAGTCAAATATCGGCCAATTTTATCAGAAAAAATTCATCCTCTGCTAAACCGACGCCTGTTCCAGATCCACTACCGTATCAATCCTGATCTGACTGACAAATTCAGGGATGTGAGAAACCATGATCAGCGCGCCGCGGTACCCGTCCAGCGCCCGGGCCAGGACCGGCAGGTGCCGGAAATTTATGTGATTGGTCGGCTCGTCAAGGATGAGCAAGCCGGGCTTTTGCAATACAAACCGGCAGAACGACAGGAGGCCTTTCTGCCCTTCGGACAGCGCCCGGATCGGCCGGGCCAGCAGCCCGCCGTCAAGCAGGAACCCCGCGGCAGTCGACCGGAGCAACTGCTCGTCATCAGCCGTCATGACCGCCCGCAAGGCGTCGAAGGCGATCTGGTCGCCGTCAAGATTTCCGAAATCCTGCTGATAGTACCCGATGGCAGCCTCCGGCGCAACCTTGGCGTGATCCGAAGACCCGCCGGCGATTTTTGCCAGCAACGTGCTCTTGCCGATGCCGTTCGGTCCGGCAATGACGACGTGATTGCCCTTGCGGATCGTGACGTCTAATTTTTTCTCCACTGGCTGGTGGTCGCGAACAACCGTCGCCGCCTGCAGCTGCACGATGGTTCCGCCGAAGTGGGGGCTGAATTCCTGGCAGGGAATGGAAAAATCCCGTATCGTTCTGTCTTCCTGGCGGACGCTGACGATGCTCTCTTCCGCCTCTTCCGCCGCCTCGCGCATCCGCTTGGCTACGCCGCGCAGCTTCCCGCCTTTATGGGCAAATACTTCGGCTTGCGCACGCTTTTCCTTGATCTGCCGCTGCATCCGGGCATTTTGGTAATTCTCCCGCTCAATCCGCCGGGTGATTTCCTCGACAACGTCAGTATAGTTGCCGGTATATTGCTCAACCTTCTGGGTGCGCGCATCCAGATAGAGTACGCCGTCAGAAAAGGCGTTCAGGAAATCGGCGTCGTGGGAAATGACCAGGCATGTTTTTTCATACAAGACGAGGAACTCAGTCAGATGGTCAATGCCATACTGGTCGAGGTTGTTGGTCGGTTCGTCGAGCAGGAGGATATCCGGATTCTGGATCAGGGCGTGCGCCAGGAGCAGCCGCGCCTGCTGACCGCCGGAAAGCTGACGGATTGTCCTGTCAAGCGGTAGCGCCAAATGGACGATATCAAACACTCCCTTGATCAGCTTATCCAGGTTATACTGCACTGCGGGAAAAGCGCTGGCAAAGTAAGCCCGCACGGTCAGCTCAAGCGCTTCCTTCGGCATTACCTGGCGGGCGATAGCGACGCTGGCCTCCGGCGGGGTGCGCGACAAACGGCCGTCGGTCGGCTCCAGCTCACCGATAATAAGCTTAAAAATTGAGCTCTTGCCCGCCCCATTCTGGCCCATCAGGGTGATGCGGCTGCCGGCGCGGACGGAAAAATTCGCTTCGTCGAGCAATTTCTTGCCGTGCTCGTAGGCGAAGGTGACGTCGGAAAAGCGAAGGACTACGGTATCATTGGTCATGTGAGGGTGTCTTTATTTAAATTATACGGCCAGGCTGTATTCTGAATAATAATTATATGCCGTTTTATAAAATTATTAAAATGGAATATCATCGACTGTTGCGCTTTCCGTTCTGAAATTATACAGCACGTCGTCAGTAATCCTGTTATTTTGTATAAATTTCTTCTGCCTATCCTTCTTTTCTTTCTTGCTTAATGTCTTTAATCCTTTCAATAGCTTCTGCGACATCCTGAAAAAATCTTTATCCAGATCAACGATTTTTTGATTTACTTTTAATGCCAAATCGTTTAGGCCTGACAATTTTATGCCTGACAATGCTTTTACTCTGGATAAGGCAACGTAACCCATGCCGTATTCAAATGTTTTGCTTAAATCCATTTCCGCGCAATCCAGGCTCATCCCCTGGCTTTTATGGACCGTGATAGCCCAGGCCAGCCTGAGCGGCACCTGGATAACTGAGGCGATAACGCTGCCATTGTCTTCTATGCCCCACTTTTCGGGAGAGGCGATGATTTTATCGCCGGAAATCGTTTCTACGACGGGAAAGCCGCTTTCTCCGTCAAATCCCGTTACCCTGCCCAAAGTGCCGTTGATATACCCCTTGGTAAAATTATTCTTAACAAACATGACCACCGCGTTAATTTTCAGCTTCAGGGTCTCGGGAGCCAGGCAGTAGCTGTCCTTGAGGCTTTTGACCAGGTGCTGTACGCCCTCAGAGCGCATTTCATAAGGCACCTCTGCCCCCTCTAGTTTGTCTAATTCAGAAAAATTCTCGGCGTCAACGCTATGGTTGTGCGTATATAATTTGGTCGGCCTTATTTTATTTTCTATCGGCTTATTAAATCTTGTTTTCAAAATATTTACAGTACCGGGCGTGACTTGGTTAGACCTGATATCATTCAATACTTTCAGAAACCGCCTGTCTGCTTGCCGGTGCTGCTCCTCAAGATAGCAAATCTTTATATCCATATTGCCCCATATCTCCGACTCAATGACAAAACGTCCATCTTCATCTTCGTTCCTGGTTACCGGTGGGAGCTGAAAAAAATCTCCGCAAAAAATTACTTGAATCCCGCCAAACGGCCTGGCATCCTGCCGGAAAGCCTGGCAAATAGCATTAACCAGATCCAGGCGCTTGGCGTTAAGCATGGAGATCTCGTCTATTATCAAAACCTTGGCCTGCCTGATGCTTGAATTTAAATGTTTCTTTTTTTTCAAATGATTAATTTGCGCGTCATCCAGGCTCTGGCTGATTCCCATGCCGCACCAGGAATGGATGGTCCGGCCGTTTAAATGGGTAGCCGCCAGCCCTGTCGAAGCGGTAATCGCCATTTCAACTTTATTTTTCTTTAAATAACCAATATATTTATTCAACAAAAAAGTCTTGCCGCTGCCTGCCGGGCCGGTTAAAAACACATTATGCCCCATTTTTAGTATTTCCAAAGCTTCTGCCTGTCTCATCAACTTTTACTGTTTATTGCCGCGATATAACTGCAATAATCGCAATCCTGGCCAGCCCTGGGAATTTTATTGCCATTCAGGCAAGCGTGAGCGTCAATAATTGCCTGCTCTACCCATGAATCATCACCCTCATATGGGATTACTTTTACGTCAAATTCCAGTTTCCCGTCAAAAGCTTTGGCATCGCTGTTGCCATTGCAGTAGACGAAGTATCCTGTTTTGGAAACCTTAAACCTGTTTTGCCGGAAGAGCCATTGATAGACTTCCATCTGCCGCTTGTACCCGATCTGCCAGTCAGCATCAAGATTCACTTCTTCTTTTTTTGATGTGGCCTTGTAATCAACGATGATTAATTCGCCGTTTGGCCTGACCCAGACATCATCAATGCCGCCGGTAATTAAAAAATTTGTGCGGTCGTGATGAAAAGCAATGCCATGCCGCAAGGCGTCGCGCCATTCGTCCATTTTTTCATGCGCCAGCGGAACGGCGTCTATGCCGTATTTTTTCTGCAACGGGTGTTTCGTGCCATTTGCACGATGAATATCAAACTCACGCTTCAAAAGTTCATCAACCGCTGAATTCAGCGTAAAGGGATAGCCAGGCGGCCGGCCAACCCCAAGCCGCCGGTCAAGATAGAAACAGCGCTGACAATTCAAAAATAAATCAATTTGCGAACGGCTAAGCCGGAACACAGCCGGACTTTTTGGGTCGTAGAGATTGCGTTTTCGCTGGGGGTTGTAGTATTGGGACATATTATAAATAAAAAATAAAAATAGGATTCTTAACCAGTGCTGACATTATCCCATTATTTATGCTAAAAATCAATCCTATTAGAAATTACAAAATTACCACACGACAGGCAGTGGTTTATTACTTCTAGCTAGGTTCCATTGTCTCCATGCCCCGCATCAGCCCGCCTGCCTTGCTTTTGCAATGTAAAGCGGGCAGGCACCTAACTCCGCGAGCCCCGTACGAAATCTCCGATTTCTATCGGGGCGAGTCGCCCCGCCTTGCGGCGGGATTTCGTCATTTGATTATATTTTTGATCTCAAGATTCTCCGCCAGTCTTCGACCCTGAGGGGCTCAGACCCGAAGGGAGGCGGATCCCGCCTTCATTATTAATTAAATAATTTTATGGCGGGAGAACCGACAGCCTACCGGCTTGCCCCGTGAACAGTGAACGAAGTGAACTGTGATACGGGGTTAACCCCGCCATTCGGCGGGGCAGGCAGCCCATTTAAAACAAAAAATACTCTCCTCCGCGAGTCGGATTCGAACCGACAGCCTACCGGTTAACAGCCGGTTGCTCTACCATTGAGCTATCGCGGAGGAGAGTATTTTAATTTAAAATATTTTGGTTGCGGCATTTACCCCGCTGACTAGCGGGGCCATTGCTTGCCCCGCGTTGCTTTAGCGAAGCGTATCGGGCGGGCTGATGCGTATTGAATTGTTAAATTGCTTATTTTATTTAAAGAGTATCAATTTATAAACTTGAAACTCTCAATAATACTATCATAGGTATCACGGACAGAATCAAGATACGCCTGCGAATGAGTGCCAATTGTTTCACCAGCTAAAGTGGGTGGAAAAATTTCGATGTTGAAATTATAATAATTACCCTGTGGATCAATGAAAAAAGTACCGATAGATAAATCATTGTCGCCCATTAATTCAACACGACGCGCGTCAATACCGCACCCTATATACTATTCATTCTAGTATCCTAAATGAATTTTCTATTTGCTTAATTAGAGTACTGTTTTCATTTATCACTGATTCTCGACGAGCAGTAACACTAACTTTATACCACAGGCTATTTTTTTGTATCAAATAGCTTTGGCTAAACATGCGAGCTGATTCTATTTCATGGTTGGTATCGTCTATCACCATTACCAAAGCTCTATAATTACCAAACATGCCCTTATATATATTAGCTCTTGTATTAGTATTAGTATACCCCAACTCACTTTTTAGGCCTTCGGATGAATATTCTTCTGGTATCTCATATACTTCAATACCAAAATGAATTCGTTGATCATTTTCCGTGAAAGGAATTTTTGACTGTTTAACATCATCAGATCCAAATTCTTCCAAGGCCATTGATACAAACGGAAAATACGGACCGCTGGCCGCATCACTGGTATCAACTGAGTTGTGCCGCCAGCCAGATGGATAGCTTAAAGTAAAACGATACTCATCATTTTGATAAGTTGTCATTGATAAAGATGAATTACTATTGCCATTTGCTTGACTATCATCGGTAGCGCCATCCTCGTTATTGGGCAGAATTACAAAAACATATAATGCGGCAGAAACAATTACCACGGCTACTAGGATTAAAAGGTATTTTATTTTCATAAGAGTATTATTAGTCAATGTACGATTTTATGTTTAACTATACTGATTGTAATATTGATAATAACTCATCTGAACGTTCGCGTCTAATTGATATATGCTGATGGGAAACATATTTTCACTTTTATAAAACCCCATTATTATAGCTTTTTTTCTTGAGAATATATTCTCTGCACCTTAAATTAGGACGCACCAAATTGACTTAATTGAAATAAAGTATTATCCAAATTCATCAAATTTACAAACTCACGAAGACTATAATAAGCTGCGTCAAACTCTGAATCATTTTTAGCTGTAAGCGCCACCGTTACCGCTCGATCATCCCCTTCGTTCTTGAGGACCAGTGTCATGCTTTTGCCGATTTCAGTTCCCTGGTCTGCGCATTGCGTAAGATCTGTATTGTCAGATAGATACGCATAATATCCGATACCGGTAACGCTAACATCGGCAGAGAATATACACTCGTCAGTGCCATTGTCTATCTTGTCTGCAGACGAACTATCCTGAATCAGATTGGCTACATCACGAGCCGACAATCTGCTGTCAATGGTAAATGAGGAGGTGCTAATAAAGGGACCGGTATACATATCATTTGAATCCATACTTTCTGTGTTGGGAATGAAGTTATATCGTTCAGCCGGTGATCCGAATTTTACAGTGTTTATGGCATCTGACTCCGAGCCTTCCAGTTTCCATCCGGTCGGCACTTGGCTTGAAAAATCATGCCCGAGATCGAGATACTGAGTGGTTGCTAGATCCTGATTGGCCGCATCGGATGTCATCGTCTGCATGTCTTTGGTCAACGCCCACCAGAGTGAAGTGTTCTCTACCGCTTCTTCTTTATTGATAAAATAGGTTAATACGTTATCTTGAAGATTTGCTGTGATAAATTTACCCGGCACAAACAAATAGGTAATCGTAGGAGCGTATGGATTCGGATGATATTGCGTCCGTACTTCCCCATCACTAAATCCGACCGTGCGCATCATCAGCACGGACTGAGTTTCGCTGTGCTCGGTAAAGGGATCGCGCTGATCCGGAGCAAATGCCGTAAAGGCGTAAAATTTAAACGAGCTGGCAAACGGCTCATTAACCTGATAATACACACCCAGTACAACCACTGCGAATCCAAGAAAAGCAAAGAGGCTCCCTACCGTGATCGCTACTCTTTGCCATGGTGTCATTTTCAGTTTTAAAACGAACCACACAATGGCCACCGCGGCAATGACTAGAATTGGTAGGATAATGTAAAAAGTCGTAGTATTTGTTCCAAATTGTGATTCCATAAATATCTTAGTTATGGATTAGATTATGAGAGAAACAGGTCACCTGGCAATTCGCCCGACTTCGCACGACGAAGTCGTTGCGGGCGGGCTGATGCGTATTGAATTGTTAAATTACTTATTTTTCCAATCAATCTACTGCTGACCAATAAGCTTCCAGCAATAATTAATTCACTCTATTAAAAATGCTATTAATGCTTTGTTTTATTGCCTCGCCTTTTTCTTGCTCAAGCGTTCCATCCTCTACCGCGGCTTCAACATAGGCAACCATTGGTTCCAGTACTACTTGCCTGTACTCTCTTTTTTGGATCCAGCTCATTTTCCCTTGATCATCGAACCCGCGCGCCAGCGCACCTGTTATGTGCATATCTATAAAATCCCAGTCTTCGTCTTCAAGCGCCCTAAGCAATATTTCAGTCGACTTTTGAAGGGCTACGGATAAATTATCTTTCCTATGATAAGAATCACGATAATAATTGGCAGGAAACATCTTTGATCTTTCCAGTCGTTTTATGAGATTCGACGCCCGAACCGCCTCAGATCTTTCATCCCTTGGCTCTCCGGGACCCTGATTATATTCCGGACTTGTCATAATGTTGTAGATAATTAATTAAAACCCTATTGATCGTGAGCTCACGCTTGCCTGCCTCTAGCAGGGGTCCCAAGGCGAGCAGTATAATCTACTTTTCAAATCTGTGAGCGAACTTTGGGTGGCCTTCGGCCAGGTCCTGAAGTTCGCGAACACTCTGACTTTTTTACGAAAGGTGCCGGGAAACACTTTTTCTCAAAAAGGGTTTCCCGAATGTATTAGTAGTCCTTCAATTTCCTCATGCCCTGATGGTCTTCTATCTTTTCCAGAGCCTTGGCCTCAATCTGGCGGATGCGTTCGCGGGTCACGCCGAATTCCTGTCCGACTTCCTCCAGCGTATGGGAAACGCCGTCAGTCAGCCCGAAGCGCATTTCCAGTATTTTCTGCTCTCGCGGCGACAATTGCCTGATAATATCACGGACATGATCTTTCAGCAACTGCATGGCCGCTACCCGGTCAGGCGTTACGGTTTTTACGTCTTCTATGAAATCGCTCAGCACGGAATCCTCGTCATCGCTGTCGCCGACGGAAGTCTCCAGGGAAACCGTATCCTGAGATATTTTCATTATATGATAAATCTTTTCTACCGGTTCGTCCATTTCCGCGGCAATTTCCTCGGGCATCGGTTCGCGTCCCAGATCCTGTATCAATTGCCGCTCTACCTGCTGGAATTTATTGATCGTCTCCACCATATGCACCGGAATCCTGATGGTCCTGGACTGGTCGGCCAGCGCGCGGGTGATGGCCTGGCGGATCCACCAGGTGGCGTAAGTGGAAAATTTATAACCCTTACGATAATCAAATTTTTCCACAGCCCGGAACAACCCGATATTTCCCTCCTGGATCAAATCTAATAAAGACAGCGAACGGCCGGTAAATTTCTTGGCAATGGAAACGACCAGGCGTAAGTTTGCTTCCACCAGCTTCTGCTGAGCTTCCACATCGCCTTTTTCCTTCCTTTTAGCCAGCTGCAGTTCTTCATCGCCTGATAACAGCGGAACTTTACCGATTTCACGCAGATACATCTGTATGGAATCATTGGAAATATCGGACAAATCCAGACGGCGCTTATCAACGGTCTTCCTGGTGGGTTTCACCTCTTTTACCGGCTCGGTTTGCAGAAAATGACCTGCACCCTCGATAACCTGTACGCCGACTGACTCCAGTCTGTCCAGAAAAGCCTCAAACTCCGGGACATATTCCTCTAAATCCGGGAAATTATATAAAATTTCAGTTTCCGTTAAAAATCCACGGGAATGGCCCTTGGTAATGAGGCGTTTTATTTTTTCCTGATCAATGGGTTTGATAACAGGCGAAACTTCTGTTTTTCTGCCGGTGTTCTTCTTTTTTCTTGGCGTTTTTTTAGCGGGGTCTCTTTTTGCCGTTGTTTTTCGCTTCTTTATTTTCTTTTTTATTTTTTTGTGCATCATTCTATATAAAAATATTACTCATTATCAAGCTGTTTGAGCTCGCTGATTTTATCGGAAAAATCGCGGTTCAGTTGCTCGGCTTTTTGCTTATTATTGCTTTTCTCAGCCTGACGCAGAGCCTCCTCTATGCCCTTGAGGGACTTTTGGAGGTGGTTTCTCGCCACTTGGTGGACGCCGGAACGGATCTCCTGGATAACAAAATCTTCACTGGCCTCACCGTTATCCTGTTCGGCCTTTAATGATAAGATCTCCGCATAAGTAGCCAGTTCCTTGTCCGCCTGTGGTATTGAGGATATAAATTCTTTGTAGTTGAAAGCTTGATTTTTAGTATAATAAATTAGCATCAATTTGTAAAGCCTGCTTAGTTTTTCCAGCGGCACATGCTCTGGCAGCAGCTGCTCAGCGATGACATCAAATTTTTCATTATCTTTCAGCACCGTACCGATGATATTTTCCGACAAAGCGATGAAGCGGTCTTTAGACTGGTATGCGGGTTCGCTTGCCTGCTGGTCGGCTTTACCGGACTTCTGCAGCTGCATTCTTTTCAGCTTATCCCTGATGACGCTTTCCTCAACGTTCAGCAGGCCCGCCAATTTTTGGACATAATGCGACTGCTCTATAGTATCGGACAGCTTGGCGATTACCGGCAGTAATATCCGGGCAGTTTCTTTTTTATTGTCCACGCTTTTCAGATCCAGCTTGGAAAAAGTCTTCTGAAAATAATATTCCATAACGGATTGGGCCTGAACAATCGCCCGGGGCCAGGCGGCTGGTTCAATTTTCAGCAATTCATCGGGATCCTTGCCCTGCGGCAGCTGAATTATTTTTGTGTTCATTTCCTCCTGCCAGGCGATCTCAATGCCGCGCTTGGCGGCGCTGTCGCCGGCCAGATCCTGGTCAAAGGCAAAAGCCAGATTGGTAGTATAACGCTTCAGCAATTTCACCTGTTCCAGCGTCAGGGCTGTGCCGGAAGAAGCGACCACGTTTATTACCCCAGCCTGATGTGAAGCCAGGCAATCCATATATCCCTCAACTATGACGGCCAATTTCTGCTTTTTTATTTCCTGCCTGGCTTTATCAATGCCGTAAAGGACCTGGCTTTTATTATAAATATCGGTTTGCGGAGTATTTATGTATTTGGCCATTTTGTCGTTTTCCGCGCCCAGCCAGCGGCCGCCGAAGCCAATGACATTGCCGTGGATATCCCAGATCGGGAACATCAGCCGGTGGCGGAAACGATCGATATAGCCGACACTCCTGTCTTTCTTGATTGTCAGGCCGGCCAGGAAAATATCATCTTCTTTGAACCCCTTGCCGGTCAAATAAGTGTTGAGCGTCTCCCAGGCGTCAGGCGCGTAGCCAAGCTGCCAGGCTTCCGTTGTCTGCTCCTGTACTTTTCTTTTCTTCAAATATTCCCGGACAAATTCCGCCTTGGGGTGATCCAATAAAATTTTATGGAAGAAAAATGCCGCCGATTTGCAGATCTCCATCAGCCTGGTTTTTTGGTTACTTTGCGCCGGATCCTGGTATTTCAGCTGCACGCCGGCTTTTTTCGCCAGGATGCGCAGTGCCTCAGGAAATTCCAGGCCTTCCATCTTCATGACAAAGCCGAAAATATCGCCGCCCTCGGCGCAGCCGAAGCAGTGCCAGATCTGCTTGTCCCGTGAAACCATGAAAGACGGCGTCTTTTCGTGGTGAAACGGACAGAGCGCCCTGAAACTGTTGGCGCCTGCCGGCTTGACCTGGATGTACTCCTGTATCAAATCAACGACATCAATTTTTGATTTAATTTCCTCGATATTATCTTGTGCCATAGTATAATAATTTGTTATATCTGTGAAAAACCTTAGACCAATAATTGTTCTACCTAGCCCCGCATCAAGCGACCCTGAGCGAAGCTCCTGAACTTGTTGAAGGAGCGGAGTCGAAGGGGAGCTTTGGTGCGGGGTCGATATTATCCTGTGCCATTGCTTATCTATTTACTTAATCTTTTTATAATCGTATAAAAGCCATTTTACCGCTCTTTAACCCCGTACCATATGACCCTGCCTTCGGCCCTGAGGGCTCAGGCCCGATGGGAGCTAGCCAAAGGTGAGCTCTGGTATGGGGCTTGTGCCATATTAAAAAAATTTACTCCTTTTTATCATATGAAATGGAAATCTTGCCCTGCGCACCTCTTGCCTCTCCTTTCTCAAACAAGCTTACCTGCGCTGCCGTTTTTTCGCCCGGTGATAGTTTATTCTGTGCGTTTATCTCCATTACCTGGCCTTTTGCTAAATTACCCTCCACACCCAGTGCTTCTTGCATAAACTTTTCAGGCACTTCTTCGTGAGTCGCGCAGATTAATCTGATTCTCCGGCCAGCAATGACTTTTTTAGTTTTTTCATCAAAATTTTGATCAATGTTTATCATGTGGCGCAGCCACTTTCTAAAATCCAAATCCAGCTGGTCATGATCTCTGGTAAAAATCTCGGGAACGGTTTTACCTAGTCGGGCGGCAATTTCCGTGTGCGCTTCGCGTGCGCTTATTTTCTGTCTTTGCGGATCCTCTTCCCGGTATTTCTTGTCCTCAGCGCTCCAAGTCGGATTGAAATTAGAGTCTCGTTGCTCAATCTGCCGCAAATTTCCAACCAACCTAATGCCTTTACTTGCCCCTGCCTGCTTGGCTGCCGAAGAATTCAATACATCGATGCCATTTTCCTGCAAAATTTTCTCTATAAGCAGGATGCTTGATTGCGCCCTGTAATTCGGGCTGGAAACCAACATAACGACCTCTTTTTCTTTATCAATAGACTGGCACAGCTGCATTGCAGTCTGGAGAATATTTTCAATCCCCTGCTCGTTCAAATCCAGGTGCTCGGCATCAAGTTTAAAATCCAGAGCCTGCGGATCAAATTTGAAACTAGGGTCACGCAATTCTTTATAATCGGTATCGCCGTGCCTGACAATGTCAACCAGCGGCACGCGAACGTCCGGTTCCTGTTCTTTTATTTCGGGATTTCTTTCAATGTTATAGCGCGTTTCAGCGTATCCCATATTTTTATAGTTTAAAATCTTTGTCGGTTACCTTAAGATCCTTTTCCGTCAGCAGTAAATTTTTTATTCCCCATCTGATATATCCCAGCGGCAATTTTCCCAGCGCCAGATGATACATGTCCACCAATATGTGGCTTAAAAAAGCAAAGTGCAAAACTTTAATAAAATTTCTTTTCTCTGACTGATTTAATGCCCTGACGCTCTGATATGACCGAAAAATTATTAGCGCCGCTTTCAGGTTGAAACGGCCGTTTTTCGAACAAAACCACATGATAGTATTGGCTAAATCCAGCACTAATGGCCCGTTGTAGGAGTTATCAAAATCAACTACGCCAGTCAGCTTCTGCCCGGTAAAAAGGGCGTTTTCCGGTTTAAAATCAATGTGCATGGCGCCAGCGGGCAGCTTCTTTGAAGGAACGTATTTTAAAATGTTTTGTTCCAGATATGGCAGATGATGAACTACCTCCTGATGGCGACCCCGGCGGATCCTCTTAATTGTCGCTTTTAAATTTTGCGGAGTAATATTATAAAATTCCATCCGCTTGATCGGCGAGTGAAAACGCCTTGTCTGTTTGTGCAGTTTCCCTAAAAAAATCCCCGCTGCTCTCAATCTCGCAGGAGTCAATTCTCCGGCGAACCGCCCGGGCAAATATTTATAAATAAACGCTTTATTTGTTTTATTATAATTATTTAAAAAATTTCCGTTACTGGCGGCGATTGGCCGGGGCGTAGGCAATCCCCTGATAAAATTCAGCAAAGCCACCTCATATCTGACGCGAACCGGATTGTTTCTTTCCGCGATTTTTAAAATATAACGCCCTGCGGTTGTTGATAAATCAATTACTGTATTGGCAAAGCCTTTTTTAATCCGGTAAAAACCGACTATTGCCCCAAACCGGTACTTTTTCAATAAATTCACAATCCGGGTTTTTCTCATTTCTATGGCCATAAATGTTCATTGGGGATTTTAAAATAGTACAAAAAACCGGCTTATCTAACAGCTACTTTAACATAAATCAATATTTTTGGGCAAATAATCTGCCACTATGCATTATAATGTATTTAAATACGCCTGAACGAAATTTTTATTTCTTTTTTGCCGAACGGCGGCTTTTCGGCGCTGCTGTTTGATTCCCGGACTGCCCCAGTCCGTTTATAGGCTTAGGGGGTTCAAAAACATTTTTGCCTGAGGCTGACGGACGCCGCGGCACCGGCGGCTGAAAAACGTTTTCCTCGCGCACCGGCCGCGGTGCCGTATTATCCTTGTATGCACCTGGGACGGAAATCGATTCCAGGTGTATATCCTGGTCGCCCTTGCCGCTGACCGGCGGCAGCTGCGCTTTCTTGGAAATTAATTCAGCCGTGAACCTGATGTAACCGCGTTTCCTGGAGACATTCACCGGTTTGCTCTGGAACATATGATAGCCGTATTTTATTATTACCAGATAATATCTGCCAGGCGACAGCAAGCCATTGAACTGGCCCTGCTGATTGGTCACGCGCGTCCATAAGAGATTGCCGGTATTCACGTTGTAGATGCGGACCACCGCCTGTTCGATCGGCGCACCGGTATATTTATCCTTGACCACGCCCCAAGAACGGCCTAAATGGCGGGCAGTTATGTACCTTAAAAACAAAAGTGCGGCGTACAGTCCCAGTAGCAGGTAATTTATCAATTTTGGCTCAATAATCAGGGCTAACCAGCTTAATATCGTACCGCCAATCAACAGCGGAGTGTTCATTTTTTCCAGCAGATTTCCAATAAAGCTGATTATCTTCAGCCAATTTACGCGGCCACTGCTGATTTCCCTCATATTCGGATCAACGGGGATATTCAAAGCCAAGGTGCCCTTATTGCCATCATCAATACTAATGGTATTGCCCCGATAAATATTAATGTACTGGCTGATGGCCGCGGTCTCCAATATGTGCGAAGGGAAGACATAGCCGGGGCGGGTGACGGTCAGATAATACACGCCCTCATCGACGATAAAGCCGAAACGGCCTTCCTTGTCGGTTATCTGGCTTTCACGCAGCTTATTGAATTCGCGCGAAAAAATTCTCACCACTGCCCGGGAAATCGGCCGGCCGGTCAGGCTGTCGAAGACAGTGCCCCAGGCTTTCCTTTTTTTGCCGAAAGATATCGGCACCAGCCAGAAATAGCCGAAACGGAAGAATAAATACAATAAATTGAAAAACTGGGTAGAGCCGGCTGTTGCCGCCAGGCCGGTGACAGCTACCACCGCGGAAGTGGCCACTACCGGCTGCACGACCCGGTCCACCGTCTTACTGACTGTTTCATTTTCTTTTATTTGCTGGACAGTTTTGCCGATCTGCTCCGTAATTTTTCTGATAGGCGCCGGCAATGCCTCCTGAATTTTCTTTAGCGTTTTTGCGACCGGCGGCAGAACTTCCTCGGACTTTTCCTTTTCTTCTTTCTTCTCCTCCGGAGTTTTTTCCTCGGGCTTATAAATCGTAAAATTATTAGTCGCTTGTGTCTGGTTGCTGGCGTTGTCATAAGCTGTAGCGACCACTTTATAATCGCCAACGGCCAGATTTGCCAGAGTATAAGGCGTGGTCTTGCCGACATCAATGCTGATTGGCGCCTGGCTATTTATTGATAAACTGTAATGGTGCACTCCTGACTTATCATCTGTAGTGGAAAATGACAGGCGGGGCGAGGTCACGGTGGTGCGCTTGCCGTCCAAGAGCTCAATGGCAAAAGCCCGCGGTGGGGCGGTGTCTATCTGCACTTTATAATGCCCGGTGTCTCCCCAGCCATCGGCATTTTGGGCGCGCACGTGAAAATACCAGACACCATCGCCGGTGCTGGTATAACTGATGGAATTAGATGTTGAATCGCGATTTTTATCGGGTACAGTGCCTGAGCTATCATCAAAAGCATAACTGAAGCCGACCACCCCCTCCTGCTTATTCCAGGTAAATGACGGATTATTATTAGAATACCAAAATACCTGCTCAGGATGCGTTGATGAAGTTATTTTCGGGACATCCGGGAATTTAAGCTCAGGCTGCGGTTCCGGCTCGGGCTCGGGTTTTGGCTGTGCGGCTGCGGTTATCGTATACGTACCGCTGCCGGAAGAAGTGAGGACGTTTGTACCAAATCCGTCATTAGCCAGGACACTGGCCGAACCGATGCTGGCCCTGGCCGTGCCTACTGCTTTTGCTTTGAAGCTTATGGATATAATGGTTCCCGAAGATCCGTTATAACCGGGATTAGGCAGGCCGCCGGCAAAACTGACCGTCCCGCTGCCATTGGAATACGACGGTGTTACCGGCCAGAGGCTGAAAATTCCCGTTTGCGAAACCGACGTTACTTCCAGCAAATCATTGGTAAAAGAGACTGTCGCCATGGCGGAATTAATGGCGGCATTGGCGGTATTTACCCCGACGGTAACGTTAAAACTGTCGCCGACCGTATGGCTGGCGCTCGCCGGGCTTAGATATAAAGAGGCGGCCGAGGCGGAATCAGGCAAAAATAAAACTAAGGCCGCTGCAAAAAAAAATATTAATATTAACCTCCTCATAATCTGGTCTGTTATTTTTTTGACCTGGTCCTAACCAGAACAAAAACCAGCAAGAGAATTAAGGCGCCGATAAACATCAGCAGGGCTATGGTGAAACCCCTCTCTTCCTCTAGGCTCCCCCTCTTGTCCCCCAAAACCGCGGTTCTGACGTTACCCGCTTTATCAAAAGCGCGAATCTCTATCATTTCCTGCCTTGTTTGATCTGATAAAATGTAGGGGGAAACGGCATGGCTGGATTTCTTTCCATCTTCAATAATGTCATAATGATCCACGCCGGAAGTCCTGTCCACGGCAGAAAAAATCAAGAAATATTTCCCATCATACAATGTCCTGTCCCGGCTGACAATCGTTTCAATCGGCGAGGGCAGGACAGTATCCACCATCGCCCGCCGTTTGCCCACGATCTGCCACGATTTTCCCGGGAGTTGCTCATTTAAAATAAAATATGAAATTCCGTCCGGCAAATCCTTGAATGTTACTACGCCCTCGGCGAATTCCTGCACTTCATCCGGGGCTTTATCAGGATCATTGGTCAGTAAGTAGCTGTACTTCGCCCCTTCTTTCGGGCTCCAATTTACCGTAAATGTTTTATTCTGGTACCAGGCCTCTTCGTCAGGATGGGTCGGTGAAGTTATTTTCACGTTAGTGCGATCGGCAATGTTGAAGATGCCTGATTTCAGAGTTAAATTTGCCGGCGTACCATGGCCGTCATTCAGATAAACGCCCGTCTGGTTCTGGTCAAAAGCGATTTCCGCTCCGCCCGGAGCAATGGTGCGGAAAGTGATAGCCAGCACTCTGCCATCTACCACATAACTGCCGTTCGGTATCCCGCCAGCCAGACTGATAACTCCGCCGCTTGATTCATTGGCTGGCTCTTGCGCCCAAAGCGATAAAAACGAACCCCCTTTTGATAATTCCGTCACCTCCAATAAATCACTGGGATACGTTATGGTCGCTTTCACCGCATTGACAATTTCCCCTTCTCCTTTTAAATGCACTTCGACAATGAATGTTTCTCCGATGGCGTATTCATCCTGCGACGGCTGGATGGAAAGAGTTGCCGCGCTGACCCGTCCGGCCAATAAAAAAGCGCCGATGAAGATTAAGGAAAAAATCAGAATTTTAATATTTTTTTTGGTCATATATTTATCCAGTCCAGTAAAAAAGCATAATGCTAAAATCAATAATATTAACGACCCCGTCGGTATTTATGTCGGCCCGCGGATTAGCCGGGCTGGAGCTGTCCCAATAAAAAAGCAAAATACTGAAATCCACCAGATTGACAAAAGTATCGCAGTTGATATCGCCCGGCAAGGCGCCGGCGCATTGGTCAGGCTCTGTCTGCCCCTGTACCTGGAAACCGACGATTTTACTGAATTCAGAAACCGCATGATTCTGCGGTTCTGTTGACTGCGCCTTTGCTTCATAATCTCCCGCTTCCATTTCGTCGGCATTTAAAAGCTGCAGCCAGCGGCCGTTTGAATCAGCACTGGCGATATGCACGGCAATCTGGGGATCGCCGGCGGCGGCGGCCGTACCAATCGAGCTGACGGTAACATTAACCTCGCTGTCAGGCACCGTAGTGCCGGCCAGGGTGGCGGTTTCTCCGGGCCCGATGACGGTATCGTCAATGGAAATAGTCGGTCCTAGAAATATCCCGCTGATGGTGGTAGTCGTCCCTTCTGAAAGCATCAAAGTAAAATTGGAAACCTTGCCCTCAACCCCGTCAGTATCCACGCCGATAATGGTGAAAGTGTAAGTGCCCGGATCCACCTTGGCTGAAACGTCAAATTGCGCCTGGGTATTGGTAGTTATAATAGAAATAGCCGAACCGTCCTGATTAATAGTGACCGTGGATGAGGGGTAAGCGATGCCGCGGAAAATTACAATAGTATCCGGCTCTTCTATGGGCGGTTTTTCCGGCACTGTGGCCGTGACCGTAACCTGACGCGACACTTGCGCTTCGGCAAATGAATATCCCGCTATCAATACTAATAGCGGGACAAACACGTAAAGTATACGAAAATATTTAACTGATGACGGGCACGATTTTTTCATTACTTATTGCTGTGATTTCGCTTTTTTTAATATCCATGCGTTATATTTCTTGATCAAAAATATAATCAATAATACCGCTAAAACCGCTAGTAAGCCCCAGACCAGCATCATGTGCCAGGGCAATACCCAGAAACCCACCTTAGCGGTGTCCTTGACGCTCTCCAGCGTACCAGCAGTAATGCTTAATTCAGCGGTATATTTGCCCAGGGCAAAATTGTTTTTTTCATTGCTGTAACCCTGCCAGAAATCTGACCAGACATTGCCCGATTTATCAATGATCAGCCCCTTGTCCCAGGTAGCCTGATACATGCGTACGGTATTTGGCAGAGTGGCTCCTTTGCTGGCGTTAAAATCAATAGAAACTGTTTCCTTCCCAAAAATATTTTTTACAGCAATCTTTCCTGTGGGCTTCAGATGGACATTTCCGGAATTACTGAAGCGAATGGTAAATTCAACCGGCAGACTCGAAAAAGTTTTTTTGCTAGCGCTGAATTCAGTGATGCTTCCTGCTTCCTTTATTTCCCCGTCGACTCGCGCTAGGATCAGCGTACCTACCTTTGAGGCAATGCGCAGCTGGCCTTCTTCCGGAGGAGAAGAGCTGAAAAACAAGGTCGCATAATGGCCGCCCGGATCGGCGTCAACAGGAGTCTTGATGGCCACCGGAACTTCATAACGTTTTCCCGGCTCAATGACGATCGGGCCTTTTTCCACGTTTATCCATTTTGCCAGGCCGATTAGCTCACCGCCAAAATCAAATTCCGGCTGACCGGTTTCTCCCTTAGCGGAAAAATTGGTTACTTCAGTATATAAACTGATGGTATTTGAAGTTTCGTTAAAAAGCTTTATAACTGTGTCATATTCAGCGCCCGGTTTTAAGCCAATTTCCAACGACGGCGGAATAAGCGTCACGGCTTGCGCTCCATTTCCCAAAAGCAGAGTCCCAACGACAACAAATGCAAAAAGGAAGATCAGGCGAAAATTAATTTTTTTCACAATGCAATGCATACACAAAACTTATTATAAAAGCTATTTAGCAGCCGGGGCTTCTGTTTTTTTCTTGGTTAAAGCCTTAATCAGTAAAACTATCAGGATCATAACCACTAATAATATGACAACCGCGATAACAATGCCGGTGGTTGAAAATACCCAAAAATCGTAAGTGTCATTAGTGACTACGCCGCTTGATGTCAGAGTGACCTTGGCGGTATATTTGCCAAAAGCACTGCCTAGGTCTTTCCAGCTGGCGACGTCATACTGCCTGATAGTCCCCGGCAGGACTGCGCTTAATTCGGTATTAATGGTAGCTTCCTTCACCACCTTGCCGAACATGCTGGTTACGGTGACTTTACCGGTAGGCTTCAGGTGAACAGCGCCGGTATTTTCATAACGCAGGGTAAATTTAACCGGGCCGGAAGTATAATTAGTCTTATTTGTTTTGAAAGCAACAATCCTGGCGCTTTCCGTAAAGTTGCCCGCGACAGTCGCTAATATTGGTACTGCCACTTTTGACTCAATCTTCAGGCTGTTATTGGTTGCCGCAGCGGCAGATTCTACAAAACTAAAAACCACCCCGACGTAGTGGCCGCCGGGTGTAGCAGTGGCAGGCGTATCAAAAGTTACCGGGACTTCTACTTTGCCGGAAGGCTGGATAACTATCGGGCCTGCCTGTACAGTAGTCCAGGTAGCAATACCAGTAGGCGTACCGGTCAGATTGTATTCCGGCTCGCCGGAAATCTCATCTTTAGCCGTAAAATTGACCACCTGCGTGTTTAATTGCATGGTTTCTGTGGCCTCATTCTGCAGTTCAATCATGACCACGGTCTTCTCTCCCTTAGCCAGATCAACCTCGCGTATAGCGGGCGTTACTTCCAGTGCAGCCGAAATCTTCGGCAGCACCAAAAAGGCAAAGAACAGGATAGCGCTGAAAGCGATAATATTTTTTTTCGACATAAGCATGGGGTTAATTATTTAAATTATGTCTACCCTCCCTCCTGTATCCTTTACCTAAGGTTAGGAAGAGCAAAAAGCTTGTTCACGGCTAAAAAGTGGCGGTGGCAATATAGGTTATCGCGGTTGAATAGCTGCCTGCTTCGGTATTGCCGGAAATGTTCGCCAGGAAGAAAGCGCTGATGGTTTCCGTGGCGGTTGGGCCGTTTTCGGAAACAATCGTGGTGGTCGTGGCATCGATAAATGCCCAGTCGCGATTGCCTGCTGTCGCATTGTGATCATAGGCAGCGGCAACTGTCGCGTCTCCGCTGGCTGACAAGCCCATGCCGAACTCTTCCGTATTAGCAGTTCCATTTGCATCATTGGTAATATTGGCTACAGTAATGGTATCTGCTCCGCTAGTCAGCGTTGAACCATTATATGTAATGGCATAACCATTTGTTGAATTTGTGGATACATCCATAGTAAAGGCAGCGGTGCTGTCAGTATCAGAGCCGTTACCATCTGCAGTAGCAAAACGGGCATTGGCTGAAGTCAAAGCGCCAAAACCAATAGCCGTGTCTGTTATTGAAAAAGTAATACTAGGATTTACCGTGGCGGTAACCGCGACGCTATCGTCTGCAATTGTTACTACCGAAAGAGTGCCGGAATCAGCCATCGTGCCGGCTAAAGCAATCATGGAAGTTTCCGCGGCGGCTGGATTCTTTATCTGATTAGCGCCAATACCGGAGGCAGTAGCATTAGTACCTATTTCAATAGTTACATTACTGGCAGCCGCGATATCTCCACCGTCACCAGCGCAGATGGTAATCGTTAAAGTCGGGCTGGCCATGGCTACGCTAGCCTGTTCAGCGCCGGTACAGTCGGCAGCAGTTGTTAAATCTACGGTGTCATCGGCAATATCCACGTCATTCTCAGTGATACCCGCCAGATCCTGAAAATCCGTATCAAATGTTAAGGTGATTGTCTGCCCTGCAGGAACGCCAGTCGGGGTGGTGAAGAGAATAGTATGATTTGCAACAGTATTCTGAGCAGCCGTAGTCAAGGTGTCTGACATATCAGACAGACTGGCAGCCCAGGCTGGTAGGGCTGGTACGTTAAACGCTACCACTAAAAAAAGAGCTAAAATTACGACATACAATCGTTTTAGTTTAACCATATTTTGCTCATTTTAATTATTAATTTTTATATATTAATTTAATTTTTTCGGTTTTATTAAAAAATCCGAGAAAAACCACATTTAACCACGTTATCTGCAGATAGTATATCATAAATACTTTAATGTGTCAAAGACAATGGCTAATATTAGAAAGTTGCGGTGGCAATATATATTATTGCTGTACTATATTCTCCGGCTTCGGTTTGCGTCGCAATATTAGCTATATAATATAGATCAATTGTTTCTGAAGCTGTTGGCCCGGATTCAGAGACTAATGTAGTGAGCGAATTTTCAACAAAACCATAGTTATTGCTGCTATACCGATAGTCAACGGGGATAACCGCATCGCCAGAGGCAGAAGCTGACAGCGCAAACTGCTCAGTCCCCGGTATACCATTGCCATCACCGGCAATGGTGGCATTGCTGATAGTGCCATGCTCGCCAGTCAGGGTCGTGCCGTAGTAAGTAATGGCGTAACCATTGTCTGAATTGCTGCTGATAGTCAATTCATGGGCTCCGCTGCCTACGGCCGGCTGCGCGCCAGTGCCATTGCCATCGCCGGTCGCCCAGCGGGCTCCCCCGGCTCCCAGCGGACCGAAACCGATGGCTACATCTGATATCGAAAAAGTCAGTGAATTAATGAACCAGCAATTATTATTGGTAGCGTCAAAATTCGTGCCGTCGGAGGCGTCTATATCGGGCGGCTGGCCGCAGGCGTATGAATCGCGCACGTTAGTGTTGGAGACTGAACGCGAACCGGAGACATTTATATTCCACTGCGTGCCCAATGACGAAGAGCGCAGGAAAACTCTGGTACCCGCTGCCTGGCCGTCCAGGGCGATATTGTCAAACGCATAAGTACTGCCAGCTTTGAACTGAAGCTGCGTACCCGCCGTTGCGGCCGTGAAGTTATTATCCGTATCAGCGCTGGCATCAAAGATGACGTCAGGGTCAGCAGCGCCCGCGTTAGTAACCGTCAGGTTATAGAAGCGATCATTCGCGCCTGTCAGCTGGCCGGAGAGCGTCTGCTGCGCCGTACCATCGAGCGTGACTGTCCCGGTGCCATCAGTGAAATCGCCGCTGTTTGCCCAGTTGCCAGCGACAGTAAAGCTGGCGGTTGAGGAAGCCTGCAGTACTCCGCCAGAACTGATAGCCACATTTCCGCCAATATCCAGGATCTGGTCGTTGGTTTCGTTGTCCACTGTACCGTTGGTAACATTCAGATTACTGGACACCGTAACCGTATTAGTGGTCGGTTGCCAGGTGCCGCCAACACCGTTAAAGGTAAGCACATAAAAAGGAGACGTTCCGGGGTTTACGGTCTTCGTGCCTGACGTTGCGTCAAACGTCACAGTACCAGACCGGGCAGTAAACGTATCGCTGTTGGCCCAACTGCCGCCAATAGTAATAGCGTTACTCTCACCGGTTTTCGTATCTAAAATACCGCCAGTAATGTTAATATTATTATCCACATCCAATGGATCCTCAACTTCAACGATTAAATTATAATCTCCGGCTCCGTCATCAACTTCAAGATCATATAGCGAGCCAGTGCCAGCAGTTATTAAATCACTGGTTACGTCAGCTAAGGCTGCCGGCATGGTAAATTTCAGCAAGGAACCCACGTTTGTCCCACCGCTGTTTAATAAATCACCGCCACTTTTTAAGTCAAAGATGCCGTCTGTTTCCATAACCGTACCGTCTGTTTCCACGTCATCGTCAACATCCAATGTGCCTCCGCCTGAGCCACCATCAGCAGCGACAATAATCCCTCCGATACCAATGTTTAGATCATAACCATTAGTGTTGAATATGTCGCCATCGTTAATCGTCAACTTCTTAGCGATCATATCGCTGGCTAGATCCGTGGTACCCGGCGACAAGCCAATTTGTACGTCACCCATGTTCTGTTTTGGGGACGAGTTATCCGTGAAAGTATTGGCCGTGGGGTTGCCGTCTAAGATGAGGATGCCGGTGCCCGAGGCGTTGGTGAATGTCGTGCCAATAGCGATCGTAAAATTGCCATACACGGTAAGGTTGGCATTGGCTGCCTGCGTAAATCCCCCGCCAGAAATATTGAGCGTTTTATTGACCAACAAGGCATCTGCAGTAGAAACGCTGCCGCCGGAGACTTCAAATTTACTTAAGGCATTGCTGGCGGAAGTGATGGCCTTAGCTGTTCCGTTCATCTTGAGAATATTGTCTGCTGTGGCCGTGTAAGTCCCGTCAGTAAAATCAATATTGCCAGAAATAGTCCAAGTGCCGGTGCCGGAAGCGATAATTTCACTGCCGGAGCCTGCTCCAGTGAAATCAAGGTTACCAGTGATGTTGACGGTGGAATCATTACCCGAACCATCGAGGGTTACATTTTGATTGTTGGCGGCGGTAAGATTGACATCGCCGCTGAAATTGAACGTACCGCTTTGCAGAGAAACAATCCGGTTACTGCTGGCGGAATTATTATATATCTCAACTAAGCCGCCGAATGTCCGGGCGCCGATATTCTGGCCTGAGCCGGCATCGGTCGCGTCCATCCGGACGATTGAGCTCACGGTGCCGGTACCCGGGAAGGTATAGCCCTTGAATGTTAAACGTCCGGCGCCTGAAATGGTGCCATTAATGACTAACGTATCTACAGCAGTCACAGTGCGACTGGTATCAATGCTCAATGTATCGTCTGCGGCAACACTCAGCGTCCCGGAAACAGTTAAGTCAGAGGTCTGTAACGTGATTGTACCGGTGGATGAAGGATTTATGGTCAATGTACTTAAAATATTTCCACCACCGACGATAGTATTCGACGTACCCGTCATGGTTACATTAGAGGATCCGGCAGTTACCGTTCCGCTTAACGTCAGGCTGCCATTGACTGTGTGGGTGGCATTAGCCAGCGTAATGGTGCCGGAAAGCGTCAGGTTCTCCAATATCTGTGCAGCCGAAGTAAGCGTCTTAGAAGAACCGTTCATAACAAGCGTATGGCCGGTGCTTTTGGTAAAGGTGCCATTAGTCAGATTGACATTGCCGGAAACGGTCCAGGTGCCAGTCCCGGTCGTTATGGTCTTCGTCCCTCCTCCCGCCGTGTAGCTCAGGTCTCCCCCGATATTGACCGCTGGATTATATGTCGCTCCCGCCAACTCAACTGAACCGCTACCGGAAGACAGGACGGACAAAGCGCCCGACGTAGTAACGGTCTGCGCAGTACCCGAACCTATGGTTACCGTCCGGCCGCCGGTGGCTCCGCTGTTGTCGATTTCCACCAGCTGATAATCAGTCCGGCTGCTCATCGTCTGGTTGGTACTAGTCGTATCCAGCCGCAGGATCAGGCCAGCTGATAACGTACCATCAGTGGGAAACGCCGTGGCGCTGCGGTAAGTCAGCCGGCCGGGACCCGCAATCGTACTCGCGCTGTCCAAGATGATCAAATCATTCCCGGTGTGGGCCAGCGTCACGCCGTTGTCGATGGCCAGAGTATCGCCCGCTTCAATTCGCAGATTGTTTGAGACTGTCAGATTGCCTGTCTGTACAGTAATAGTGCCGGTCGTCGCCGGATCGATCGTTAAATTATACAGTGTTTGACCGTTACTGATGATGCTGTTGTTTGTGCCGGCCATCGTAACCGTATACGCACCGGCATCCATGGTTAGTCCAGCCGCCATTGAAAAATCGCCGGCAATATATTGCGATCCGGCCAACGTATAGGTTGGCGTACCGCTCGGCGGCAGGAGCAATAAATTATTGTACGTCGCTCCGGCAACAGTTGTGGCTGACGTTCCTGAAAAAACAAAGGTAGAGCTTGCCGGCGTCAATGATCCATTATTTATAAACGGCGTACCGGAACCAGTGAGCGTCCAGGTCTTCAGCCCGCCATTAAGGTAATGATAACGAAAACAGTCCACGCCGCAGTCAGCCGATTCGGTGGTTAAA
Organism: Patescibacteria group bacterium; assembly: GCA_041660605.1. Classification (GTDB taxonomy): domain Bacteria; phylum Patescibacteriota; class Patescibacteriia; order UBA10025; family JAHIVO01; genus JBAZWB01. The sequence continues at coordinate 186,928 of JBAZWB010000001.1, read as the reverse complement.
ACATTATCAATGTTAATGTTGCCGATGCCAGCAGCGGTAGTCGTGTAATCGCTGGAGGCATCAGCAGACAGCGTCAAATTGTAAAATGTCCAGGCTGTCGCACCGCCAATATTGCCTGTATTAGACATAGTGACCGTAGGCGTGCCGCTGGTGTAAGTCAGCGTGCCATCGCCAGTCAAATCACCCGCTACGCTGGTATCTGTATTGGCGCGCAATGTGCTGCCAGTGCCGATACTCACATCATTAGTCACTGTAATGGCAGATGCGGTAGTGATAATGCCGGTGCCTGAAGTGCTGAAATTATACAAACTATTGCCGCCGGTATTAATAGTGGCGTCTGCGCCGTTCATGGTCAGCGTATTTCCCGTTGTTGCCGTATAAGTGCCATCAGTAAAATCGATATTTCCACCGACCGTCCAGGTGCCGGTGCCTGTCTGGATGATTTCCATTCCAGGACCCGATCCGAGAAAATCAATATTACCGGTGACATTAACCGTTGGATTATTAAAATTCCCCTCTAAAGAAATATTGGCGTTATTGACGGCATTTATGTACAAATTGCCATTGAAATTATAAGTGCCGCTGGCCATCCGGGATGATGCTGACATTAAAGCCTCAGAATCAATATAAAATTCCACATCCCCGCCATAAGTCCTGGCATCAAGCGTGGTCTCCGATATGCCATTTTCATAGCGCACATCAACATTGAGAGTGCCGGTCGTGCCAGGACCACTCGATCCGTTAGTAATTCGTAACAGGCCGTCGCCTGACATTATTCCAAGCAGGTCAATCGTACCGCCGGTATGCGATAATATTTGCCCGCTGCTTATTGAGAGGGTGTCTCCGGTAGCGACAGAAAGGTCGTCCGTTACCGTAGGATTGGAGCCATTGACCGTCACCGTGCCGCTGCCGGTAGGCTGGACGAAAAGGCCGAAGAAAGTCGTAGTGCTGGAACCGGCAATTATACCGCTGCTGCCGCTGAAGACAACATCGCCATTATTCGCGTTAAACGTACCATTATTAGTAAAAGTATTGCCAACGCCTAGAGTAGCCGCCGTGCTGGTGAATGTACCGCTGATAGTTAGGTTATTATCAATATAGTTGGTGCCGGGCGTTGATTCGGCAATCGTGCCAGTAATATTCAAATTATAGGGGTTGCCGGCCAGGTTATTATGCGTGTAGGTTTTGCTCGTGCCGGAAAGCGTAATAGTGTTCCCCGCAGTCGCGGTAAATACGTCGCAATTCGAGAGATCAAAATCACCCGCGATGGCCCAGGTAGCAGTGCCGGTTTGGACAGTATTCGTCCCAGCACCCGTAGTACAGGTAACATTGCCGCCGATATTATAATATGGATTATTCGTCGTGCCATCGACGGTAACTGAATTAGTGCCGTTGCCAATTATCAGATTGCCGTTCACTCGCTGGGGCGTGCTAACAATTGCGTCAGGCAGGGTATAAGTGGCGGTACCGGATGGTTTTAGCTCTAAGTTATAATAATAATTCGTAGTAGCATCCTCGGCAGAAGCGATATTAGTCGCCCCGTTGCCGGTATAGCGGAACGTAGAAGTATCGCCGACGAGAAGACCGCCATTCGCAAATGGAGTGCCGGTGCCTGACAGTATCCACGTTTTCGACCCTGCCGCGAGAATATGGAAATAATCATGGTCGCTACCCGCGTCATAAGCACTATAGCCTCTTAAAACATTGCTGACAGTGATACTGCCGCTGCCGATGGCAGTGGTTGTTTTATCAGTAAAACTTGCCTGAGTCAGGGAAAGATTATAAAACGTCCAGGCCGCATCCCCTCCCAGACTGCCGGTATCCGGCAGGGAAACCGTGCCACCCGTTAAATTAATAGTGCCATTGCCGGTAATGTCGTTCCCATTGACGGTGATGTCGCTGGTGCCGGAAAGCATGCCGGCAGTCATCGTCAAATCACCTGACAAGGTTACCGCTGAACTAAATGACCAGCCTCCGCCGGAACCATTAAAAATAATATTCTGAAAAGTTGCCGTACCGTCGTCAATCGCGAAATCGGTACCCGTGGCGGTAAATGTCGTTGCCTGGCCTGAAGTTATAGTAAATGTTCCACTGTTAGTAAAATCGCCGCCGACTGAAAGCGCGTTGGCAGCCATATTAAGCGTCGCGCTGGCTGCAATATTGACATCTCCAGCGCCTCCGGCAGCAGTGCCGGACGCCGGCGTAGTGACTGTCCCGCCGGGGGTAAAGTTCTTCCCAGTCCATACCCACAAGCCGAGCCCGCTCGACACGCTTAGGTTACCGCTGGCAATAGCGTAACGTATTCCGGCATCACCGCTGTTGTCCGCTGTATCCAATAAAATATCGGTCATTGTGGTACCGGTCTCGGAGTCAATAATCAGTCGGTTCTGGTATAAATCCATATTCGCGTCACCAAGGGTACTGGCTGCCAACGTGACAGAAGTCGCCTGCGGTGTTTCCCCGCTGTCAATTAACAGGGCAATTGGCTGGTCTATGGCACCGGGCTTAGTTATATTAGTCATGACAAATGTGCCGTTGGCTGCCGTGCAGGTGCCGGAATTAACCGCCCCGCCATTCGTCGAAACCTTGATAGTCAAATTGTCCGAACTGCAGTTATAGGGCGTTACTCCGTCATTGGAATAAATCGTACCAGCTACGCGGATAGAGCCGAAGTCCCAGTTGGTATTATTGCCGGAATTGACGTTACCGGTTCCGGTGGCGTTTATGACGGTACCACCACCATTGTCCATGTCTTTGACATCAGCATAGGTGACGCTCTGGGCCAAACCGCCGTATTCAAAAGTCACTTCCGTACCCGACGTGGAACTGCGCAGGTAAACCAGATTGCCGGCTGAACCCGTTAGGGTCAAGCCATAAGCCCAAAAAGTGATGCCAGTGTTGAACCTTAGCTTGGTTCCGCCGGTAGCGGCAGTAAAGGTGCCATTAAGTGAAACTGAGGAGGAAAAAATAACTGATGGACTGGTATCCGGATCAGACCCGGAATTATTGGTAACTGTCAGGTCGGCAAGTTGAGCCCCATTCCAGGAGCCGGACATGGTCTGCTGTGAAGTGCCACTGAGGCGTACCGTGCCGCCGTTATTAGAAAATGTTCCATTATTAGTTAGATTACCCTTCACATCTAGTATGTTGGCAGTGGAGCTGAGGATCGTATTAGCACCGACGGTCAACGCGCCATTGACCGTCAGATTGGGGGCGTTGGCATTCAAATCCAACGCGGTAGCGCCTGTCCCATCCTGGCTTGTGGTCAAGCTACCACTGATTGTATAAGTACCTGATGCTGCCGTAACAATATTTGATGCGTTGTTGCCGTAAATTTCCACGTTACCGCCATAGGTCCGCGAACTCAAATCTTGATTATTAGACGAGGAATCAAAGCGTAATATTGAAGAAATGGTACCGCCGGTCGGGAAAGCCGTGGAGCTCTTATAGGTTAAGCGCCCAGCGCCGGATATCGTGCCATTCAAAGTCAGGGTGGCGCCGCTATGTGTGACAGTCATTCCCGAGGCAATAGCCAAAGAATCGCTGGTATCGACATTAAGGGTATTGGTAACAGAAATATTATTTGCAGCTGTCGTGCTGGCGGCTGTAGCCGTGCCGACGGTCAGGCTGTAAAAGCTTATTGAGGGCGTCGTGCCGCCGCCGATACTGCCGGTGCCGGTAATTGTCACAGTTGGCGTGCCGGTGGATTTTGTAACCGTCGCCCCGCTTCCTGAAATGGTGATATCGCCGCCGGAGACGGTCGTATCAGCATCAATGTTCAGGGTGGCGCTACCGTCAACCAGAATATCCCGGCCAATGGCATTAGTAGCCGTATCCAGATAGACTACCGCACTATCGTCCACGTGCAGATCACCGCCGGTCGCGTTGGTCGTAACCGTACCGCCCGGGTCATACGTATCGCCAGTCCAGACGTGCAGCTCCCAGCCGGAGGCCACGGTAATATTATTAGTCGTGACAGTAAACCCTATATCGCCGTCACTGCCTTCGTTGACGAAATCATACTTGTCCAGATTCGCATTGGTCATGGCTGAAGAGCTTTCGTGCCGGACGATTACTTTATCCTGGTACAGATTTAAATTATTAATACCCGCTGGCGTATCGGCAATTTTTGAGACGGCTACGGCGTTTGGCGTTTCATTATTCAGAAAAACAGTCAGCACATCATTGGTCCCATCAACCATCACGTCACTTAATACATATTCCCCGTCAGCGGTTGTACAGGTACTGCTGTACGTACCATAACCATTAACCTTGACGGCAATAGTCAGATTATTCGATGCGCAATTATATAACGTCGACCCTTCATCCGTATAGATGATCCCCGTAATGGAAACTGACTCACAAATAGGCCCGATTGAGATATTCCATCCGGCATTATTGCCGCCATTGGTAGAATAAATGGCGCAGAACGAGATGCCGGTATTAGTTGACCGGGAGATGCTGGCGTAGGAAACCGAGGCGGCCGCAGGGTTGATAGTCCAGTTATTGGTATCCGAGGACTGCAGGGTGATCAGGTTGCCGGCCGTGCCGGTAACGGTCCAGGTGCCGGCCACCGTCGTCACTGAACTGCCGGTGAAGGTGATGGCCTTGGCTGCGCCGATGCCGGTCACTGACAGGTTATTAAAGGTGGTATTGCCTGTTATTGTCGCGGCCGCCGAGGTAGTCAGGGCCACCGTGCCGGAGTTGTGGGTGAAGGTACCGGAGTTTGAGAAGCTCGCGCCAACGGATAGCGTCGTACTGCTAGGTGCCAGGAATGTGCCGCCCGCAGGAATCGTAACGCTGCCTGTCACCGTGACCGTCGGGTCAGTCGTATCGTCAAAATCGGCTGTCAGCTCTCCGTACTGATTATTAACCCTCATCGTGAGGCCTCCGCTGAATACAAACGTGCCAGTAGCCGGTGCGGTAATCACCCGATCTAATGTCTGCTGATTATTATACAATTGTACCAAGCCACCATACGTGCGGGCGTCAAACGTACCGGCTCCAATACTCGCACTGGTCGTGTCAAACCGGACGATGCAGCTCACCGTACCGCCAGTCCCTAGGCCAGTCGAACGATAATCTAAGGATAGCGTTCCCGCTCCGCTTACCGTACCGGACGTATTCAAGGTGATCGCCCCAATGCTGGTAACCGTGCGGCCCGTAGGGATGGAGAATGTATCGTTATCAGCGATGTCAAGCGCGCCATCCACCTGGAAATCGTCAGTTTGCACCGTGATGGTGCCTGCTGAACTTGGGTTAATGGTCAGATTGTATAATGACTGACCACCGCTGGTGATAGTATTGGAGGTGCCCGTCATGGTAACTGTGGAAGTTCCAACTTGGGTAATTAATTTTTGCGCAAGCGTGCTCATGACGAGATTGCCGCCGACTGTGGTGTCCCCGATGGTATAGATCACATAGTCCGGCGGAGAGGCGGGCTGCAGGCTGAGGTTGTAGTAAGGTCCTGCGTCGACTGTCGTTGCGCTTGTCCCGCTGTAAACGAAGGTCGAGGCACTTGGCGTCAGTGTCGCATTTCCAGTAAACGGCGTACCGGATCCGCTCAAAGTCCAGGTCTTTGAGCCAGCGTCCAGATTATGATAATATGTCTCCCCAAATCCATCATTCCAACTGCTAATTGTCAGAACTGACGCGACCGTTATCTGTCCTGCGCCTATCGCCGTGGTCGTTGTGTTTGGACTGCTGCTGATAGAAAAAATCAAATCATAGAAGCTCCAATTGGTCGCACCACCGAAGTTACCAGCACCGGACAGATAAACAATCGGCGTATTAATGTATGTCAAGTTCCCGTCACCGGTAATGTCCCCGCCACTGACGAGTATGTCTTTAGCGATGGTCAATGTTGTTCCCGTACCAATACTGACATCGCCGGTTACTGATGTTGTGCCTACTCCGCTATATGTAGTAGCGGTCGCGGTACCGCTCAAAGTCAAATTACCGCCTATATTCTTAGTGCCGGCGGGCATGGTCTTGTCTCCGCTGCCGCTCAAGGTCAGGTGGTGATAACTGTTGTCGTGGACGGTCTGCGCGCCGGCATACCCATAATCAACCGTATTGCCGGAAGCGGTAGCGGTAAGGGTCGTCAGAGTTAAGCTGGCTGCCGCCACGTCTATATGGAGTGAACCAGTTGTGTCGTTCGTAATGCCGCCGGTACCGGCCAGCGCCGTGGTGACGGTAAGAGTGCCATTATTGGTCAGGGTAATAGTAGTCACGGTTACGCTGGGAATGGCGATAGTGCTGGTGCCGCCGATGGCCTGGTCATTGGTATCGAAGGTATAGACACCGGTACCGGCTGTAAATACATTATTATTGGTCAGCCCGCCCTGGAATGTTATAGCTGAATTGCCGGAATTGTTCCAGGTACCGGTGGTCGTGCTGACCGTCACCAGGCCGGTAAAAATCTTCGTGCCAGTGGCAGACGATAAAGTGAGCGTACCGGTGATTGTGGAGGTGCCGGTCACCGTCAGGTCCACCGCGCCAACAGAAAAAATATCGCCGCTGGAAACAATCAAGTTGTGAGCCACCGTCAGCCCGGAGGTCTGCAAAGTAATCGTGCCGGCTGTCGCTGGATTAATGGTCAGGTTATATATTGACCGCCCGCCACCCGTGATGGTGTTGGAAGTGCCGGTCATATTAACGGTAGAGGTGCCGGCTGTGATATCCGGCACAATAACCAGGTTGCCGCCGATTGAGTACGTGGAATTCTGCAGCGTATACGTCGGTGTGCCGGTCGAGGGCTGTAAGGTGAGATTATTATACGGTCCAAGGGCAACTGTCGTTGAACCAGTACCGCTGTAAATGAAAGTCGAGGTTTCCGGCGTCAATACTCCCCTATTCTTCACGTACGACGTGCCGCTGCCGGCGATCGTCCAGGTCTTTGATCCGGCGTATAGGTCATGTGCATTACTGACTTCATCAACTTCTATGCACGCCCCGGGCTGACTTGCGGTGGTCATGACATTATTGACCGTTATCCCACCACTGCCTGTCGCGTTCGAATATAATGTGGCACACGCTGCATCAGCGAACGTAAGATTCCAGAATGACCAGGCGGTATTCCCACCGAAACTGCCGTTCCCATCAAGTGATACCGTCGGTGTACCATTATATGTCAACGTACCGTCACCAGTGATGTCACCGCCATTGACCACCAGATTCGCCGTATCCACGGTCAGGGTCGTCCCCGTACCGATGCTGACGTCGCCGGCCACCGTGGTTTGGCCCGAGGTGCTCGTGGAGGCTGTGACGGTACCGGTCATGGTGAGATTGCCATTGATCGTCGTTACATTAGTCATGGTCTTTGCCCCACTGGTGCTCAAGATCAAGTGATGGTAAGTGGTCGCCTTCACGGTCTGCGCACCGGCATAGCCGTAATCCACGGTATTGCCGGAGGCAGAAGCAGTGAGCGTGGTCAGGGTAAAGCTGGCCGCTGCGACATCTATATGGAGCGCGCCGGTTGTTGCATTGGTGATGCCACCAGAGCCAGCCAATGCTGTCGTCACCGTGAGCGTACCGTTATTGGTTAGGGTAACGCCAGTCACAGTCACGCTGGGAATAGAAATGGCGTTGGTACCGCCAATGGCCTGGCTATTCGTATCAAAGGCATAGCCACCGGTGCCGGCGGTAAATGTATTGGCGCTGTTATTAGTCAAACCACCCTGGAACTCCACATTGGAATTGCCGGAATTCGTCCAGGTGCCGCCGGAATTTACGGTCACAGAGCCGGTCAATATCTTCGTGCCAGTAGCAGATGATATGGTCATGGTGCCAGTAATACCCGTCGTGCCAGTTACGGTCAGGTCGTAAGCGCCGGCAGTCATGGTAGCACCGGTATCAATGGCTAGGTTTGCACCGACAGTCGTCGTGCCGCCCGTGGTAAAGACGCCGGAATCGTCCACATGCAGATCGCCGCCAGTGGCGTTGGTCGCTACCGTACCGCCCGGATTATATGTCTTGCCGGTCCAGACATGCAGCTCCCAGCCGGAGGCAACTGTAATATTGTTTGTGGTAACGGTAAAACCTATATCGCCGTCACTCCCTTCATTGGCAAAATCATATTGGTCAAGGTTAGCGTTGGTAATGGCCGATGCGCTTTCGTGCCGGACAATAGCCTTATTCTGATATAAATTAATATCAGTAAGATTAGACGTAGTGTCAGCAGTCTTAGTAATGGTAACGGCATTGGGCGTCTCGTTGTCCAGGAAGACAGTCACAACATCATTGATGGCGCCGACGGAGACGTTACTGACAGCAAAGGTGCCGCCAGCCGCCGTACAGTCAGCTGAATAGGAACCGACGCCGTTTACCTTGATCCTGACTGTTAGATTGTTACTGGAGCAGTTATAAACAGTGGAACCCTCGTCGGTATAAATGGTGCCGGAGACATTGATAGTAGTGCAGACGCCGCCGGAGCTGACTGACCAGTTGGTATTATTATCCCCCGTATCAGTGGAATAGGTGGCGCAGAAAGCAACACCGGTATTATTAGAATCCGATACCTGAACATAACTAACCGAAGCGACGGTCGGATTGATCGTCCACTGGGTCGGCGAGCTGGAGGATTGGAGGGTGATAAGATTACCGGCCGTACCGGTGACAGTCCAGGTGCCGACGACTGTCGTGACCGAACTGGCGGTGAAAGTAATCGTCTTGGCGGCGCCGATGCCGCTGACTGACAAGTTATTGAAAGTAGTATTGCCCGTGATAGTCGCTGTGGCGGTAGTGGTCAGAGCAACGCTTCCGCTGTTGTGGGTGAAAGTGCCGTTATTGGTAAAATCATCGCCTAGGGACATAGCGCTGGCGCTGGAAGCCGAGAGAATGGTGCTGGCATCAATAGTAGTCGTGCCGGTAACGCCGACTGTGGGATCGCTGGTATTAAGATCCAGGGTAGTCGTGCCGGTGCCGTCTTGCGTAATGCTTAAATTTCCCGAAAACGTGTATGTGCCAGACGCCGCCGTGACTGAATTGGAGGAATTATTACCATAAATATCCACTGCCCCTACGTAGGTGCGCGCGTCAAAGGTGGTGCTGGCGATACTTCCGCCTGATGAATCATACTGGACAACCGCGCTAAGCGTACCGCCCGTCCCCGGACCAGCCGAAGTACTGGTAAATTTTACGGTTCCCGCCCCACTCACGGTACCAGAGGTGTTAAGCGTGAATGTCCCGGAATTTGTTACCGTCATACTAGTAGGAATAGAAAAAGTAGCGCCATTAGCCACATTCAAAGCGCCGGACACGGTACAGCCTCCTGTCAACTGGGTATAGGTCGCGGCGCCGGACAGAGTGAGGTTATTGTAGGGCGCGTACCGGACATTCGTCGCGCTTGTTCCGCTGTATATGAATGTCGAGGCATTGGGAATTAATTGCGCATAAGCTCTGTTATAAGGAAACGGCGTGCCGCTGCCTGACAGCGTCCATGTCTTTGAGCCAGCATCCAAGTAATGGTTTACATCACTGTCTCCATTGAACCAATATGACAATGCCAGGACGGAGGCGACCGTTATTTGCCCGGCGCCGGTTGCCGTGGTCGTCGTTGCTGCACCACTTGAGATAGCAAAAGTCAAATTATAGAAGCTCCAGGCATTCGCGCCTCCGAAACTACCGGTACCGATCAGATAGACCGTCGGCGTTCCGGTATACGTCATCGTGCCGTCACCCGTAATATCCCCGCCACTAACAATTAATTGAGCGGCTACGGTAAGTGTCGTCCCTGTATTGATAATTACATCTAGCCCCACGCCAAATGAGGAGCTGATAGTTGCCGTCACCGTACCGGAGAGCGTCAAATTTCCATTTACTGTTTGTACACTGGTCATGGTTTTCGCGCCACTGCCGCTCAGGGTTAGATGGTGATAGGTATTAATGTGGACGGTCTGCACGCCGCCGGTATAGTTCACCGTATTGCCGGAAGCTGAGGCAGTAATCGTGGTGATACCGGACGTGCCGCCGATATTCAATGTGCCCGTGGCACTGTTTGTCAGGCCTCCAGTTCCGGACAGGGCCGTTGATATGGTGAGCGTGCCGTCATTGGTCAGGGTGGTAGGGCTGGTCACGGTCACGCTGGGGATGGAAAAGGTTCCAGTCAGGGCTTGGCTGTTGGTATCAAAGGTATGCACGCCACTGCCTGCGGTGAAGGTATTATTATTGGTTATCCCGCCACGGAAGGTCACGGCTGAATTGCCGGAATTATTCCAGACACCGGTGGTCGTGCTGACGGTCACCAGGCCGGTAAATATCTTGGTGCCAGTAGCACTGGTAATATTGATCGTACCAGTAATGGTGGAAGTACCAGTCACAGTCAGGGCGATGGCACCAACGGAGAAGATATCGCCGCTAGAAACAATCAAATTGCGCGTCAACGTCAGCCCGGAGGTCTGCAACGTAATAGTCCCGGCAGTGGCAGGATTGATGGTCAGGTCGTAAATCGTCTGTCCGCCACCGGTGATGGTATTGGAGGTACCAGTCATGGTAATTATGGACGTTCCAGCGGATACTGTTAAATTTGCGGTTGAACTCATGACCAGGTTACCGCCAATTGTGTACGCCGTACTATCTGCAAGAGTATAGGTCGGGGTGCCAGAAGAAGGCTGCAAGGTGAGGTTATTGTAGGTCGCCCCCGTGATATTTGTGCTCCCTGTCCCTGAGTAGATGAATGTCGAGGTAGCTGGCGTAAATGTTGCATTTTTAATGAATGGCGTGCCCGACCCGCTCAATGTCCAGGTCTTTGGCCCGGCGTTCAGGTGGTGGAAACTTTCCGTGTCGTTTCCCGCATTATAATAGTAGACCAGCGTCAGAGTGGACGCGATCGTTATTTGTCCGGCACCGATTGCCGTCGTCGTCGCTGTTCCACCGCTGGCAGCTAAATTTAAACTGTAGAATGTCCAGGCGGTCGCGCCACCAAGGTTACCGGTTCCATTGAGATAGATAATCGGCGTACCGGTATAAGTCAGCGTACCGTCACCCGTAATATCACCGCCATTGACTACAAAAGCTACAGCCACAGTGAGCGTCGTCCCGGTATTGATAATAACATCCCCGGTCACTGTCGTCGTACCTGAGGCATTGGTAGTCGCCGTCGCCGTACCGCTCAAGGTGAGATTGCCGCCGATAGTCCGCGTATTCGTAGTCATTGTCTTATCTCCGCTGCCGCTCAAGGTCAGGTGGTGATAAGTGTTGTCGTGGACAGTTTGCACGCCGGCATAGCCATAGTCCACGGTATTGCCGGAGGCCGAGGCAGTCAGGGTGGTCAAGGAAAAGCTGGCAGCATCAATATGAAGGGCGCCGGTTGCGGAATTTGTTATGCCTCCAGAACCAGTGAGCTGCGTCGTCACGGTGAGCGTGCCGTTATTAGTCAAAGTAATGGTGGGAACGTTCACATTGGGAATAGAGATGGCGTTGGTGCCGCCGATAGCCTGATCGTTTGTGTAAAAAGCATAGGCACCAGAGCCGGCGGTGAAGGTATTGGCGCTGTTATTAGTCAGCCCGCCTTTAAACCACAAAGCTGAATTGCCGGAATTAGTCCAGGTGCCATTGGCATTAATGGTCACGGCGCCGGTCAGTATCTTCGTACCAGTGCTAGAATTAAAAGTCAGCGTACCGGTAATGCTCGTGGTGCCCATGACAGTCAGGTTCACGGCACCGGCGGAAAAATTGGCAGTGTCGTTGATAACCAGATTCCCGCCGACAATCAGGCTAGAGGCGCTGGTGCCGGTGGCCGTGCCGCTCCAGGTAAGATCACCATTGACCGTAGTTAAGCTGGTCAAGGTTTTGGCCCCGCTGCCACTGAAGGATAGATGGTGATAAGTAACAGCTTTTACCGTCTGTGCACCGGCATAGCCGTAGTCCACCGTATTGCCGGAAGCCGAGGCGGTCAGAGTTGTTAAGGTCAGACTGGCGGCGGCCACATCAATATGCAAGGCGCCGGTAGCGCCATTAGTCAAGGTGCCTCCGCCAGCCAATGCCGATGAGACGGTTAAAGTACCGTTATTCTGCAATGTGCCGGAAACCGACACGCTAGGAATGGTAGTCGCGGTCGTGCCGCTGAATGTCTTGGTTGCTCCGTTAAAAGTATAGGTGCCTGTACCGGCGTTAAATGTGCCATTATTCTGCAAACTGCCTGGGATAGTCAGTGACAGGTTTGCAGTTGTGTTATTCCAGGTGCCGGTAGAATTTATAGTGACATCGCCGCCAAAAGTGGTGGCCGCGTCAAGGTTGAGCGTCGCGCTGGCATCGACTATGGTTCCGAGTCCGACCTGGCTCGTGGCAGTATCGAAGTATATTGTAGCGCTGTCATCCACATGCACGTCGCCGCCAGTCGCGTTAGTTGAGACCGTACCTCCCGGGTCATACGTATCGCCCGTCCAGACATGCAGTTCAAAGCCGGAATCAACCGTGACATTACTGGAAGAAACATCAAACTTAATATCATTATCGCCGGCATCCCGGTCGCCGCTCTCAAGATTGGCATTAGTAATGGAAGTACCGGTATCATTGCGCACGATAACCGCGTTTTGGAATATATTTATATTCGTCTGGGTCACGCCGTCGCTTTTAAATACCGTCGTGCCTTCTTCCGTCTCGTCATTTAGGAAAACGGTGATAATGTCACCGCTCACGGCTGTTATGCCGGTAATGGCCCAGGCGCCGTCCGACGTCGTTATTTCATCAGTGCAGGCCGCTCCGCCGCAGGCAGTGGCCGCTCCATTAACCAGTAAATTTACTGTTTTATTGACTGAACTTCCGTTAATCGGACTGCTCTCATTTTCCTGATATGCCACGCCGGAAAGATTGATTGTCGATGATGCACCAGTGTATTGCGCTACCACAAAGTCAACATACGAAGGCGTATGGTCCTCGGTATTAAAGCCGGTGGTGATGGTATGCGTATGGTTAGGGCCGGAATAAACCGTTCCAACGCTGCCGAGCGCATTTGTGTCAGGCGCGTCCGAAGCACCGCTCGTTACTTCTGCGTGGTCGGTTGTATTTGCGCCGGCCTTGGTACCTTCAGTCGTGGCATCGCCGCGGATAAATCTCTGGTAGTAGTCCTCAAGTGCACCGTCAGAAATCACTGTCCAGCCCGCGCCTGGATCGGCATCAAACAATCCAATATAACCGGTCGGAATGGCTGGCGGAGTGGCGTTCGTTTGCTCATAAATCAAGGTCGTCACATACTGGGGAACGGATGTTTGCGAATCCGTGGATCCAAACGCTGGCGCAAAATGCCCATGTACGCTAGCCGCAGTACCATCTCCTAAAAGAGGGTCAAGCGAGCTTGAACTACCGCTGGCGGCAGCGAGTGACTGCCAGGTGACCGTATGTGAATGCGTATCAGTACCGCCGGTTGTATGCGAATTGTCCAGTTTGACTAAACGGCTGTCGGCCGCGCTAAGTCGTGTCCAGGAACCGCCCGGGTTGGCATCAAAAAAGCCAAAGGCATTCTGGGGGATATTGGCCGGGACGCCGGTATTGTTTTTCCAGACATAAAAAGTGTGATAAGCGGGATCATTACTGGCATCACCGATCGTTGGGTTACTGGACGTATGAGTATGGGCAAGAGTCGCCACGGCACCGCAACGGCGTGTACAGGTGGTACCAGCAGCATCAGTGGAGGGATTTACATTATTATGGTGGATCGTGGGAGCGTGCGTCGCGGCACCGCCACCGGTTGAGCTGAACGTCGCCGCGCCACGTAAATATTTATTATCAAAAGTGGCCGTATCGTCAGTCCATCCGCTCGGCGCAGAGGCGTTCTTAGCCAGGACGTACATATAAGTCACATCAATGGCCATCTGCCACTCGCGCCCCTCATTCCAGTCGCCTACCCTGGCCGGACCCACGAAATAGAGTGCCGGACTTTTTTCCGGGGTTTTGAAATTATAACTTAATTTCATCGTCTGCCCCGCGGCCAAAGCACGCTGCCAAACTATTTCCTTGTATATTACTGTGCCGCTCGTAAACCTGCGCATCTGAGCGTCATCGGTGTCTTTTACTTCAAAAACATCCGGCACCACTTCCGTGATTTCTCCCTCAAAATCTTTTTGGGCAGTTACCTCCAGGACCATAGGCTGATAAATATATGGGAAGACGCGGGTTGGTCCGGTCCGCTTGATGGTGTATTCAGGGAATAATTGCGCTTCAAAACTGTCATTTATGACATTGGTGCCGCTGTGATGTGTAGCCGATAATTTCATTTTATAAGTACCGGGGACTGACGGAATGTAATCTGTATAATAGTCCGGACCCTTGAATTCTCCTTTATAAGTGCAGTACTGGCTGACGGTTATTCCGCCATCGCTGGTTTTTTTTATGGTCACTTCTCCGTCTGGATTGGTAATCTCCAGGGTGACATCCGCGTCGCAGACCATATTTCCGGTTTCATCCAGCACGCCGATAGAGAGCATGGCTGGCTGTCCCGCCTGGTAAATAGACTGGTCGGGATTTATAGCCAATACGCCCCAGTTGAATTCCTGCGTCACTTCTTCGGTAACTCCGTCCTGCTCTATCTGCATTTTTACTTGATAGCGTCCGGGTTTGTCAAAATTATCGGTTTGAATCGCATATTCAGCTTTTATTGTTTTTCCTTCCTGCACTTCCTGCAGGTCATAATTTACCTCCTTGATAGCTTCACCGGAAGGATCCACCAGCTCAATGTCCTTGACTTCGCGCGTCTGTGAAGCTGCCCCAATAAAAGAGAAAAAACTTTCCTGCTCGACAGCCACGCTGACGACCGGCTGCTCGTCAATTTTGACGTCTGTCTTTTCTATTTCAACGCTGTTTTGAATCTCAACTACGGCCGGTTCAGGATTTTTGACTACCGCTTCCAGAATTATGCCATCGAGGTAAGCTTTTGCGTCTTTATCACTAGGTACGGCGTTATAAGAAACGCGTGCGCGGATCTTTGCAAAATCTTTTATATCAATATTATTTAAAGATACCTCCCAATAACCGCCGTGGGTGCTGTTACTGACATTATCCAGCAGGGCGAATGAATCCGCCGTTTGCCAGGAATCCCCGTTATCCAGGGAGTAGCTCAAAGTAATGACGTCCTCGTTGTCCGGATAAGTATCAGCGGCCAGGGAGTATATTATTTTCACGCTTTTTAATTTCGCCAATTCCGGTACCGTATCGGGAAAGGCATAGCCGCTGGCTTCAAAAATATTCTCCTGCGCCGTTTCTATTACCTCGCCTACCTGGCTGGTTTCCTCGCCTAAAACTTTAACCTGCGGCTGTCCCTCAACAGGTACGGAGGTATTAGTATTTGCATTCAGATCAGATTCCACCCCCGTATTAGCGTTGGAATTGGAATTTAAGTTGGTATTGGTATTCTCACTATTAGTGTTAACGCTCTCAGAATTAGTATTCGCATTAGCATTGCTATTGCTGTTGGTATTTGTATTTACATTAACATTGGTATTGGCCGGCGTGACTGCCTGATTCAGATTAGAATTGGCTGGCGGTGGCTCTGGACTGGGGGGTGGGACAGCGGTGTTTATATTTACATTGGTGTCAGTTATAGTCTCATGGTTAGTGTTAGCCGCCGGCAAAACTTCTTCCGCTTTTATTGGGACAGCTGGCGCTTCAGTCGGCGACACTACCGGCTTATTGTGAAAAATCGCGGCATTTTTTTCCGTAAAATCACTTATGGGAGAATTCGTCTTGGTTTCAATCTCTTTTGCCTTATCCGGATTTTGCCAGCCTTTTACCACAGTAGGATTAATGGTCAGAGTATATTCTTCCGGAGGCTTTTCCTCGGCACGAATAGTATAAACATAAGCAAAAAAGGAAACCTGAACAGTTACAAAAGCTACGGCCACCATGATTACGGAGTAAACAAAAACAGTAAACCGCTTGCTGATTAACAGCAGGCGTATTTTATTAAAAGAAAAACCGGGTTGAATTATGTATTTGCTGACTTCCGGAGCAGGTAAAGCTGTCTTTTCGTTTGATTCCTTTTTATCTTCCGTTTCCTTTGGGTGCATTTCCAGATATATTTTTTGCACCATTTCTTTTGGATAGCGTCTGTCACGCCTGCTGCCCATTCTCACCGCCTTAAGCTTGCCTGTTCGGTCCCAATTGCGTACGGTGTTTGCGTGAATATTAAAAATCTCACCAACCTGCTCAATGGTGAGTAACGCAGGATAGCTTTTAAAATCAATTTCTTTCCCCCTATTACCCCTTTTTGGTTTTGTCAGCCAATTAGGCGTGTTTTTGTTGAAAAATCGTTGTAAAGTCACAACGCTTCTGCCTAATAATAACGCTTCTTTTTTTGTCTAGAATAGACTGCTTTGATTTCCCAGAAGGCTATGATATCAGACTTTTTTATTATTATTTTTACTAATCTAAGCTAAAAAATACCATTAACTTAACAACAATACTACCATAAGTATACCAAAAAAGCAGCGACTTGTCCAGTCTTATCACGGAAAACTATCTTTTAATTACGGCTTATAGGGTATCCCGCTATTGCTCTATAAAAAATATAATAAAATTCATTAGTCAGAATATGATAAATATTTTTATGCGCATTAAGAAAACTCAAAAACTCTAGCCAGGCGTAAATGCCCCGCCCTCTTGAATTATTTTTATTTCCAGTATACAGCCCAACTGAAGGTGAGAAATTATACTAATAATAACCCTGATCCGTCATTTGTTTCAGAAGATACTGGACTGTTGCCAGACAATTAATCGGCGCTGATCATGAACATTACTAGCTGTTATAATCACCCACAATTTCAATGTCAATGCCGCCATTTACGCCTTTTTGGATAAGGGCATTCGGTTTTGCGGTTTCAAAGCAATACTGACCAGCTTCATATTCTACTGAGTTTTCAAAATCCGCGCATACGCTGAAGTCCCGTTTTACGCCATCTAACAGGGTGTATTTATACATTTCACCTTGTACTGGCGGCGCGACGCCCTCAATAACAGGCGGGGTATGCCTCAGCAGATCCGTATATGATTTTGGCATTTGATTTTCATAATCATAGAAAAGCAAAACCCCTTCCCGAAGTTTTTTTAGGTCTGCTAATCGTTTTTCATTTCTTTGCCCTGGCTCAGAAAATAAATCCGTCGGGCCAGCCAATGAGTTTCCGGGAGTTTCTGTTAAAATTCCGGCCTGGTCATAACAGTATTTCCCTGCGCCCTCCCCTACATCCTCGAGAGTTGCACAGATAGTAAAACCCGAAAGGTCTTCTGTGGGAGTGTACGCATATATCTCATTTGGCAATGGCGGGACAGGCATCTGGCTGATAGTCTGATTTGGTTTTTCGGCCACCTCATTTATATCTTTTGGGTAGTGGGTATTATCATCATAATACAGAATAAGCGCGGTCCTCAATTGTCCAATATCGGATTTGCGCTGTGCGTTCCGGGACTTAGCGCGAGGTCCAGCTAACACCGGCTCAAGAACTGTTTCAAGCGTAACAGCGTCCTTTGGCGCTTCGACGTTAGGCTGTTCATTGACATGATCAAGCGTGAATCCAAATGTCGCATGGATCTGTTTATCCTTGAAGTTCGTGGCAGTCTCATCTGGTACTATAATTTGCGAGTACTCGGCTTTTCGGGGAGTATGATCCGCACTGTCGATCCAGACTGTAATGCGCAGGTTGCTCGCCATTGCCCGGATAAGTTCGAGGTATTTCGGATCTTTTAATTCTTGCAGGGTTTCATCGACATACGCCGTGGAGACGCCTCGCTTGTCAGCATCATCACGGTAAGCCGCCAGGAACGCAGGAATTTTTTCAGGGTTAATCGTCAGGGTAATTTTTTTCGTAGCGTGCCCGTCCAGCTTCTCGCTACCGCTGTTTGCGGCAGAGAGAGCCTTCGTGGAGAGCGCTAGCCGGAAAATAGCTGCTGCCTCAATTTTTACCTTTTTTGATTCCTCTGACACATTTACATTATCAGGCGTATAGGCGCTAAGAAAATCATCCGCAGTTGAATCCCCCTTTGTATTCAGTGATATCCACTTTCCAACGAATGGACTGGTATCCACAAAAGGAAGGGCGGGAAATTGCCGCACGAGAAGGTAGCCCAGTCCATCAACGATCCTTGCCTCTAAGTCCATGCTCATTGTCGTACCTGAGCTGCGGTAAGAGCCCTTTGCTGTAAGAATGCCGCGGAGTTTCTGCAAATCAGCGGAATCTGTATTCATAAATGTGGTGATGACGCCTTCAAGCGCGACATCGGCCGGGATCATATCAGTAAAATCTAGGGAAAAATCATCCATACCCTCATCTATATTCGAATTTTTTGGCCATGGAACTGCATCTGGAGTGCGCGGTTCAGTAGCAATGCTGAAAACAATGCCGAATTCGCCGCTTTCCACGGTTTCCAGGCGTTTTATTGCCTGGGTCAGCAGTTTATTGCTATTAGAAATAAATGGAATTTGAATATATCCTTGTACCGCGGCAAAGGCAGTACCGCCAATGATGAGAATGCCCCCAAGCACCCCGAATAATAACGCGGTGTGCCGTAAAAGCCAGGGCTTTTGCCTTAGTTCCGTCGCAGAAGTGCCGACATTTTTCATACCCTTCACTGGGAAAGTGTAATCTCGGGCGGGTGTGCCCGGGTGAGAAACTCCGGAAACTTCATTCTTGATAAATTGTGCAATTTGGCTTTCCTGCCAGCCGCTGTTGCGAAGCTGATCTGAAATTTGATTGTCAGAAAGACCGGCAGTGCGGGCTTGCGCTATCCAGTCCTCTATCGCCTTAAAATTCTCATTCATATTTGTTGATTAAATATTTTGTAACTTTTTTTCAGCGCTTTTCATGTCATATTATAATGCAATATCGGTTTTGCTCTGATCCGCTATTTTATTAAGGATTACGTGCTTTAATTATAGTTTTTTATAAGATTAGTGTCAAAATTAGAAAAAAATATTTTTTTAACTAAAACTTGCCGGCTATTCTTAAAGATAACCACTGTTTGGAATTGAGAGTTCTTTGTATTCTTCTTTTGATTCAATAATTTGGATCACGTAAGAGGTGTCTGAAAATATAATCACGGTTAACACTAAAGCTTCTAAAATCATTGCGGCTATAATGATTAAAATGATTTAATTTCGCATAAATCAAATTATTGTTGTAAGATTCAAACCTGCGGTTTACTTCATCAGAACGGAGGGAAAGGCCCCGCTATTCAGCGGGGTAAAGATTCGCCCCAAGATAAACTCGGGGCGCCACGTCGGATATGTCCTGTCGGATGACAGGATGACGTGGCGAACTTAAAACCAACTATACTATCTAATAAGATCCGGAGCGGAAGGGGCGAGATTCGAACTCGCGAAAGGCTTTTGGCCTTTACTTGCTTTCCAAGCAAGCGCACTAGACCAACTATGCGACCCTTCCGCTCCGAGCCCAATAAATAATATCTGCTTTTTTAAAAACTACTTTCCAAGTTTACCCCGTAGATACGAGCGAAGCGAGTATTCTTCGGGGCGTGCGCACTAGACCAACTATGCGATCCCTCCATTCTGATGAAATATATTACACTATGCCTGCCCCGCCGGAGTTTTTACGGAGGCGGGGCGACCTCTCCGCTTTGATTGCACTTTAGATGCAGCTTCTTAAAAAACGTAGTTAAACTCACCTCTGCATCTTTTTGTTAAAAAATGCCTAAAATCAGTATATCATACCACCCTTTGATTATAAAACAAGGGGGGTTCATGCCAATGGAACTTATACGATTGCCGCCTCTTTTTATCCGCCACGCTTGTCACCTCGAGCCCTTCGACTACGCCCCTTCGATAAACTCAGAGGCTACGCTCGGGGCAGATTGAATGGAGAAATCTCGGTTAGGGCTGGCTGAGGTGGTGTTTAACCGAGATGTCTCCGCTCATCACGCTACGCGTAACTCGGTCGACATGACAGACGTGGGTGGTTTTATCAAGTGTTGTTTGTCGTCAAAAAACGCATGTCATTTCGACTGAGCCCGAGTGGAACGAGGACGAATGGAGAAATCTCGACTTGGAGATTAACAAAGTTAGTTATGTTTAACGGAGGTTCCCGCCACTCCCCTGACGGATGACGGGATCGGTCGAGGAGACAATCGCGTGAGTTCAAATTCATTAAAAATCCCTTGACAGTATTATTTATTCTGCTAAGATATGCACGTAACAGTCGCAGTGCCTAGTGTACGGACGGTTACATTTCTGGAATAGGGAGGAGGTTCTCTAATGCTACTTTCTCAAAGGTTCGCTTTTGGGATAGTCCCAGCAGGGTTCATTTCCTCTTCAATTCCGCCCCTGTTCAAGAGAGAAAATCTCTCTGGGAGCAGGCAGCTGGTCAGTGCAATTCGTAGGTGGTTGCACGGCCAATGGTCTTCTTATCATATATGTCATGACGGCGATGAGCAGTTGACTACGGCGAAGACCCACGGTGGAGTTCGAAGAGGGGTCCGGTCCTTTTACTAGGTTAACGCTTACGTTAACTGGCTTCCTTACCTCACTGATGGCATTCGAAGGGGTATAGGCAAAAATATTATATGCAACTTGCAAGGCATTTAATAAAGCTTGGACCTGACCAAAAAACTAAAGGGTGACTGTTTGCCACAGCCACCCTATTTTTTTACTTATTTTACCTCCACGTATGTACCATACTTTTTCACGTACTCAATTACCTGCTTGAATATCCTGACCACTTCTGGAAATTCCGAAGCCAGGAAAGTCTGCGTATCCCCGATTATCACCAGGCGGTTGCGGGCTCGCGAGAACGCCACCAATAAACGGTTGACGAAGCGGTTGAAACCCACGTCGCCTTCGTCATTTGAGCGGACGAAGCTTAGGATTATCTCTGTCCGCTCTGATCCCTGGAAAGCATCCACCGTATCCACCATGGCAGTGGCTATGGCATCAATAGTTTCAGCGTTAATGTTATACCGCTGGCGAACCGCTTTCAGCTTGTCGTTAAAAAGCAATTCTTGCCGTAGCTTGCCCCGGATCAGGCCGATCTGTCCCCGGTAAGGAGTAATAATCCCAATCTGATCTGGCGCTGTGCCGGCAGCCAGGCGTTTAACAACATAGCTAACGGCTATATTAGCCTCACGCCTATTCTTGAAAGATTTGTGATGCCGTTCCTGGCCCTTATCCTGCGCGGCGGCCGTATCGTAGAAAATAACCTGCCCGGAATTATTCGGATCAAAACGTCCGGATTCAAGCTCACCGTCGTAAAAAACCTCACTAACCAGCCGGCAAATCACAGGCAAGGAACGCCTGTTGACTGTCAGCATCCTGGAATTAAGCAGGCGCTTCTTAATGACACTGGCCGGCCAGCCTGCCAAGAATTCGTCAATTTGCCCGGGTTCAAAACCTTTTTGCACCAAGTGATCCTTAGCCTGGGGAGACAAGCCGATATTGCCCAGCTGTTCGGGATCAAGGACAAAAATGACTTTTTCCGCCACCGCGCGCAGGATAGGCAGCAGCTCAAAGAAATAGCAGCGCGAAGCTTCGTCCACATAAGCGACCTGGAACCGGATCCCGCTCTTCTGCAAAGCTAGCATCGTCTTATCCAGCCAGAACGAGGTCAAGGTGCACCCAATGACAATGCCGTCGCCAAAATCTAATTGCTCCAAAATGTTACGAGTCTCCTCCATAGCCTGCCGTGCCTCTGGATACGGCCTATCGTCAGGACCGCGGAAGCGCTGGCTCCGGTGAAAAGGCAGTGCCTCTGGAGCCACGCTATCCTGGCTATTGCCCAGGCGATAAATAAGACGATGATCAGTAAACCGCTTGGCAATGGCGGCTATCATATTATCCAGTCCCCTGTTGGAATGGGATAGCACTAGCGTGACTTTCCTGCGACTGATATTTTGGGGTATGGCTTGCGAGATAACGAAAGTCTTGCCCGTACCGGCTGGTCCATTGGTAAAAACCAAATTAGCCGTCCCAACCATGTCAACCAGGGCCAAACACTGCGAACGGTCCTGGGACAGCCTGCGCCATTCACGTTCAGGCAAGCAAACTCTATCTTGCGGGTCAGCCTGCTGATTTCTGTACTGGCCGGTAGCCACTAGCCAGGGAAGGGAATAATTGGCAATCATGCCCGTGGTAAAATTCTCGCAAAGCTGCAGTTGCGCCTCAATCAGGCCGTTGTCCACATCTCTCTGGAAAAAAACCAGATCTTCCGCGACAAAACGGTCCAACTCTTCCGGAAAATACAGTTTCATTTCTTCATCGCCGATGCGCTCAACAATAGCCCGGTGCTCGTTGCCGCCAGAGTCAAAGAATGTCACCCGGTCTTCCTCGTGGAAAATCGGCAGCCCAAGATGAATAAATGTCACTTCATCCACCAGCACCGTCACGCGCCTGACTTTTCTTTTCTTGCCGGAAAAACTGAAGTGGCAATCAAAAGAAATTTTGCTGACATCCTCCAGCCACTGCCGGTACCAGCGCAGATAAACTATGGACATATTCAGCATAGTGCCGGAAGCGTCGCTGAGCCCTTGCGGACAGTACGCATAGTCATCTTCCTCCGGCTGAAGATAAGTAAACAGGTCGTGCCCTCCGGGAACCGGCGTGAAAATCCTGGGCAGCGGCTTTAACCGTTGGCCAATAAGCCTGATAAAGCCTCCCCAGTCGGAAAAGCGGTGCAGGTCATGCTCGCCTTTCCCGTGCACTACGACTACCCGCGGATCAAAAACCTTCTCGCCGCCGGTACAGACAACTACCTGCGCTCGGGGAAATAGAGCTCTTAACCGCTCGCCTACTTTTTCAGCGCCTAAATTCACGACAATGATAAGCGCAGAATCTCCGAGTATTAACTCCCGCGCCTCGCGTTCCGAACATCTTTTGTATTTGATGCCGGCTTTGCGCAGCTGGGGAGAAAAAATATCGTGTGGGCTTTCCGCGACTACTACTACTTCCTCAAACTCGAAACCGACAATTTGCGTCATTTTCTGTCTCCATTTGTTATGATATCAAAGAACTAATTAAAAAATCCTAACAAAGTCCAGGCCTTAAGTCAAGCGTAATTGCCAGTAATAATTCGTTAAAAAATTGACAAATAAAATGCAACTGCTATCCTAATTGAAGAATAACCGTGGAGGGAAATCTATGTACATTAATTTGCTGCATCGATCCTTCCCGGACATTGGTCTGCTCCTCTGCAGGAGCTTTGTGTGCCTAGTGTGTGCCGCCCGGCTAAAAGTTGCATGGGATGGCATACATATCCCTACCAAGGGAGCACTGGACTGGAAAAGATTTTTCCCCTCTAGGTTCACTTGACGACCAAGTCCGGGAGTCTATTAGTCTCTAGCCGAGATTAATAGCTTCCTTTAGTATTGGATTTTTACACCTACAGAACGGTTGCCCTAGAAAGCAACCGTTTCTTTTTTTATCCGCCATATTTGTCACTTCGAGCACATCGGCTATGCTCAGGGTAAACTTCGTCGAGAAATCTCGATTAGGGCGAATAACGTGGGTGGTAATTAACAGAGATGTCTCCGTAAAGCCTGCCCCGAGCGTAGCCTCTGAGTTTATCGAAGGGGCGTAGTCGAGGGGGTCGACATGACAAGCGTGAATGCCAGTCATTAGGGTTTTACCTGAACAAACGTCTGTCATTTCGACCGACCGCCGCGCAAGCGGTGGGAGTGGAGAAATCTCGGCTTGAATAAAAAATGCTGGTAGTATTTGACAACATTCGAAAAAGTAGTAGCATAACAGCATAGCCTTCCCCAAACGGAAGGAATTTTTATTATGGCAAGGCAATATTACGTTTATATTTTGACTAATAAAAGAAAGAATGTTTTGTATGTCGGGGTGACTTCAAATCTTGAAAGTCGGGTTTGGCAACATAAGACTAAAGTAAATCCTGGTTTTACTAATAAGTATAATGTTAACAAGCTAGTGTATTACGAAGTGCATGACGATATTTTTGTGGCGATACAAAGGGAAAAACAAATAAAACGGTGGCGACGGGGAAAAAAAGAATGGTTAATTAATAATATGAATCCCTGTTGGAATGATTTGAGCGAGGGGTGGTATGAATGAGTGAGGTGGCATTTACAGAGACCTCTCCACTCATCACGCTCCGCGTGACTCGGTCGAGGTGACAGGCGTTGGTTGAGTTTGTAGCTCGGTGTTGATAATCCATCGGCGTGTGTCACTTCGACCGACTCTGAGCGTAGCCGAAGAGGAGCGGAGAAATCTCGGTTGAAGATTAGCAACGTTAGTTGTGTCCAACGGGGACTCCTACCACTCACCGAAGGATGACGGGATCGGTCGAGGCGACAAACGTAAGTGCCTGTCATAAGGGTTTTACCAGAACAAACGTCTGTCATTTCGACCGACTCTGAGCGTAGCCGAAGAGGAGTGGAGAAATCTCGATTAAAGATTAGCAACGTAAGCGGTTTTTAACCAATATGTCTCCGCTAGCCTCCCGTTTAAAACCTTTAGTCAATACAACAGGCACAGCTGATTGCAACAAAACCACGACTAAAAACCATCAGGATTAAATGAAAAACCGGCTGCCATATAGCAACCGGTTTAAAATTTAAACTGAATTTATTTTCTCTTTTTCAGCGACTTCTCCGTCTTGATAATATCAATGGTGGTTTTAATTATCGTATCAGGATTTAATGACATACTGTCAATGCCCTCTTTGGTGATAAACCTGGCGAATTCCGGATAATCAGACGGCGCCTGACCGCAGATACCAACCTTGCGGTGATATTTTTTACCCGCCCTGATAATTCCCGAGACCAGCCTTTTCACCGCCAGATTGCGTTCGTCATAGACATGGGCGACCAGCTCTGAATCGCGGTCAACTCCCAGGGTTAACTGGGTTAAATCATTGGTGCCGATGGAAAACCCATCAAAAATTTTGCAGAACTCCTCGGCGATAATGACATTGGAGGGTATTTCGCACATCACATATATTTCCAAACCCTTTTCGCCGTGTTTCAGCCCGTTTTTAGCCATTTCCGCGATAACTTTCTTGCCTTCCTCCACCGTACGGCAGAACGGTACCATTACTTTGATGTTATGGAGACCCATTCCGTCACGGACTTTCTTAAAAGCCTGGCACTCCAGGGCGAAAGCCGCCTTGTAATTCTCGTCGTAATAGCGGGAAGCACCGCGCCAGCCGATCATAGGATTGTCCTCTACCGGTTCAAATTCCTTGCCGCCGATAAGGTTAGCATATTCATTGGATTTGAAATCAGCCAGGCGGAAAATCACGTCCTTGGGGTAGAAAGCCGCGCCAATCAAGGCCAGGCCAGAGGCCAGTTTATCTACATAATATTGCGGTTTATTTTTATACATAGCGGTAAGTTCAGCGATCTGCTTAACAGCTTTCTTATCTTTCAATCTTGGATATTTTAATAAAGCCTGCGGATGAATTTTGATATAGCTGGAAATGATAAATTCCTCGCGCGCCAAACCCACGCCGTCATTCGGTATGAAGCTCTGGCTGAAAGCCATTTCCGGAGTGCCGATATTCATCATAATCTTGGTGCGCGGGCGGCCTAGCTTTTTCAGATTAGTCCTTTTCACTTTATAAGGCATAATGCCGTCATAAACATAGCCTTCCTCGCCTTCGGCGCAGGAAACGGTTACTTTGCGGCCGGTTTTTATCAGGCGAGTGGCGTTACCGGTACCGACGATGCAGGGAATGCCGAGTTCGCGGGAAATGATGGCCGCGTGGCAGGTACGTCCGCCGCGGTTAGTTATAATGGCCGAGGCGATTTTCATGATCGGCTCCCAGTCCGGATCCGTCATATCGGTAACTAGCACCTCGCCTTTTTTAAATTCGCTAATATTTTTTACGTCAAAGATTACCCGCGCAGTGCCGGATCCAATCTTCGCTCCAACCGGCGAACCGACTGCCAGCACTTTCCCCTTCTTGCCCAGCTGATATTCTTCCAGAACGGACATGTCGCGCTGGGACTGCACGGTTTCCGGGCGCGCTTGTACAATATAAAGCTTATTATCAACTCCATCCTTAGCCCATTCCATGTCCATGGGTTTTTTGTAATGTTTTTCAATGACTACCGCCCATTTGGCCAGCTGTAGAATTTCCTTGTCCGTTAAAACGTATTTATTCCTTTCCTCGGTAGTAGTGGGAATATTCTTAGTCGGCTGCGCGCCGGTGCTGTACACCATTTTTATAAGCTTGGTGCCCAGCTTTCTCGTTAAAATCGGCTTGTATTTATCCAGCGTGGGTTTGAAAATATAGAATTCATCCGGAGTAACCGCGCCCTGCACGATATTTTCACCTAGCCCCCAGGAACCGTTTATCAATACTGCATTTTTAAATCCTGATTCGGTATCAATGGAAAACATCACGCCGGAGCAGGCCTTGTCCGAACGAGCCATTTTCTGCACGCCGATGGACAGGCCGATTTTGAAATGGTCAAAGCCTTTGTCTACGCGGTAAGAAATAGCGCGGTTGGTAAATAAAGAGGCAAAACATTTTTTGCAGGCTTCCAGCAGTGCCTTCTCGCCGCGGATGTTCAGATAGGTCTCCTGCTGTCCGGCGAACGAAGCATCGGGTAGATCTTCAGCTGTTGCAGAAGAACGAACCGCTACATCGCAGTTCTTCCCGTATTTTTTTTCTAATTTTCTATAGGAAACGACGATTTCCTGTTTTAAATCCGCCGGTATTTCAGCGTGTAAAATCGTCTGACGAACCTTTGCGCCGCGTACCATTAAATTTTTCAGACTCTTGGTATTCAGGTCGGATAATATCTGGCGTATGCGCTGCATGATGCCCGCTTCTTTTATTAAATAAAAATAAGCGCTGGCCGTAATGGCGAAGCCGTTGGGTACCAATACGCCTTTCTGCACCAGATTGCGGTACATTTCACCCAGGGAAGCGTTTTTGCCGCCAACCAGGGGCACATCTTTGATGCCGATTTCATTAAACCAAAGAATTGTTTTTATCTGCCTGTTCATTTTTTTTGCCATAAAAAAATAGTTAATAAATAATAATCTTTCTATAATTATAACACAAAAAGCCCGAATATTAAAATCGGACTCTTTGTAATATTATCTTATTAAACGGTAATATTTATAGTTTAATTTTGCCAGCGATGTCGCCGATAACCGGCATTTTGTATCTCTCACCCGATAAAGCTTTGATAAATCCGACGATATCCAGGACCACTACCACCAGCCAGATTGCCCAGCCGATCACCGGTACTACGCCGATAAAAGACGCGATAAAAAGAATCAAACCCTGTTTGGCATGAAATTTCACGAATTCATCGTCCTTTTTTATGATCAACATCACCACGCTGAGTATCCAGACATACGATAAAGCGCCCATTAAATTGCTATCGGTATTTACTGTAGTTGGTTTCTTTTCCTCCATAATTGCCACCCCCTTTCGAGGCTTTAAAAATTTTATTGTTTTTTAAACTTTGAATCAATAGATAGAAAACTAATATAGTCGCTGCCCCCACCGCCGTGTTTATAAATGGCATTCTGATAAGATTCAGCAGGTACCACCATTGATGATACCAAATAATGTCAAAAATTGCCAGCAATAAACCGGAAATAACGCCCAGAAAAACGCCGGCAACCAGGGCCGCGGTCAGACTGATTCGCCTGCGAGTTTGCAGCCAAAAGGCAAAAACAGCAAAAACCGCCACAATAATCACCCACTCCGCGTATTTGAAAAAATCAAACTTGATATTCAATGCTTCCAGTACAACTAAAAGCAAGGCAAACCAGCGGCTGGCCTGCCAGTAAAACGACGGGCTTTTGCCCGCGATCAAGGCGTCATTATCCGCAGAAATATTGTCATTTTTTTCCTGGATAATTTCCGGCATATTTTTGATTTAATCTTCTGACTGAATTATAGGTTATTAAATGTGTTTTGACAAACTAATTGCTTAGAACAATTTTTTATTAGAATAGTTCTTTAAATACATAAAAAATCGGGACTGAGTTTCCTCAATCCCGGGATAAAATGAACTTTGGTAGCTATCAGCCAGGAACGTTTGTTCCGCGGATTTCTCCAGTTTGCGATTGCCCCGATTCCGGTAACGGAATACCTGCGTCGAGGAATATTTTACGCGATTCTGGGTCGTAATCCAATACTGCGCGCTGTAATACCTCGCGCGTCAACTGCAACGATGGGGCCTGGATGCTATCCTTCAGTCGGTGAAGATCAAATACCGTCGCAATTGCATTTCGCTTCAACAGTTCGGCTTTACTTTCATAACCCGCCAGCTGAGGGAAAAAATTCTGCAATGCCTCATCTTGAGAAAATTGACATAGTTTTGCGAATCGCCTACTACTCCCTTCAACTAAAGTAGAGTTGTAAAGAAACGACTTTAGCAAAGCAGCCTTGAACGAGAAACATGGCGTATTTGAAAATTCTGTAATCGGAAACCTAAAATGAATAGATTTTCGAAGCCGCCAGCCAAAACGAACAACCATTTCAATAATACCGCAAAATGGTTTTTCGCTATGATAGCTCGCAACGAACCTGAAGTCAACTGACGATGAGTCGCCAAACTGCCAAAATCGGAATGTTTTCCACTTATAGTAGGCGTCCCCACCAAAATTCGAGTATGCGTGGAATGTCCACACATTGCAGGCTTTGCAAAAAACTGGAATAAATACGAAATGACTACTCCCGCCTCGCGCTTCACACCATTCCTCAGTTGGACACTCTGGAACGTCAAGGGCGTTTTGCCCCAAATCAGCTCGACACTGATCTGTAACATTGCCATACGTTATGGATTCATGACAATGCCAGTGTGACCTAAAACAGGCATTGAGCGTGAGCCTAGTGGTAACAAGAAAATCTGACATAAATCCTCCTTCTCACCCTGAACTTCCTACCCTATTTCATGTAGGCCGAAATACGTGAGCCGTAAGGTCGCGCATCTATCAAAGGGAAATCCTTCGCTGGAGTAAGGCGTGACTTCGGTACCTTGCTCCGCACGGCATTAGCCGCGATATTTGATGCGTCTTGCTTTGTCAATGAGCAAGTTTTTTACGATACCAAATAAATTGTAGTTTGTCAATCAATTTTATAACGCTCCCCTTGGAGTGGTTTTTTTAATTAAATAAATCGCAAACGCCTTCATAAACAACAAAACTCCCAGTGAAAACCAGGAGCTTTGTTTATAATTTATATTAAAAGGTGCAGGTGATTATTATTCCTGATCATCGCGAGGTTGCGGGTCTCGTGGGTCCCGAACCGAGCGATACAAATATTTTGCGAAAGGTATCGGAAAACACTTTCTAAAAGGGTTTTCCGAAATTCTTACATTCCCATATCCATCCCGCCCATGCCCGGCATTCCGCCCATTCCTGGCATGCCGCCTGGCATACCGTCTTTCTTGTCCGGTAAATCTGTAACTACGGCTTCTGTGGTCAATAACATAGCGGCGGCTGAAGCGGCGTTCTGCAAGGCGCTGCGGGTAACTTTTGTCGGGTCAACGATACCGGCGGCTACTAAATCTTCATATTTATCCGCGTCAGCGTTATAGCCTTCATTGCCTTTCAGCTTTTTAATTTCTTCAACTATCACTGAACCTTCTTTTCCGGCATTCAGGGCGATCTGTCGCACCGGCTCTTCCAGGGCGCGTTTCAGTATGGAAATGCCGATCACCTCTTCGCCTTTTACTTCTACGTCTTTTAATACATGGATTGTCCGAATCAGGGCCACGCCGCCGCCTGGCACAATGCCTTCTTCCACGGCTGCGCGGGTGGCATGCAGAGCGTCTTCAATGCGGTGCTTTTTCTCTTTTAATTCAGTCTCAGTGGCCGCGCCTACTTTTATAATGGCGACGCCGCCGGATAATTTGCCCAGCCGTTCCTGAAGTTTCTCTTTATCAAAATCCGAAGTTGAATCCTTGATTTCCTTTTTTAATTGCGCGACGCGGTCCTTAATGGCTTTCTCGTCGCCTTTGCCCTCAACAATGGTGGTGGTTTCTTTAGTCGCAACCACCCGCCGTGCCTGGCCAAGCATTTCCGGCGTAGCATTCTCCATTTTCAGGCCAATCTCCTCGGAAATTACCTTGCCGCCGGTCAGGATAGCGATGTCTTCCAGCATTTCCTTGCGCCGGTCGCCGAAACCGGGGGCTTTGACCGCCAGTACGTTGAAAGTGCCGCGTATTTTATTTATTACAAAAGTAGTCAAGGCTTCGCCCTCAACTTCATCGGCAATAATCACTAATTCTTTTGTTCCGCTCTGCGCCAGTTTTTCCAGCAATGGGAGAATTTCACTCAAAGCTGATACTTTCTTGTCGGTAATCAAAATGCGGGCATCCTTGTATTCCGCTTCCATGCGTTCAGCGCTGGTAACCATATAAGGCGAGACATAGCCTTTATCGAATTGCATGCCTTCCACCACTTCTTTTGACAGACCGAAAGTCTGCGATTCCTCAACGGTCACCACGCCGTCCTTGCCGACTTTTTCCATGACTTCGGCGATTAACCGGCCGACTTCCGTATCCTGCGAGGAAATGGTGCCGACCTGGGCAATCTCTTCATTGGTTTTTACCGGTTTGGAAATCTTTTTCAATTCTTCAATTACTGCCTTGACGCCTTTTTCAATGCCGCGCTTAACCACCATCGGGTTCGCTCCGGCAGCGACGTTCTTGAATCCTTCGGCTACCATACTCTGCGCGAGCAAAGTCGCGGTCGTGGTACCGTCTCCGGCCACGTCATTGGTCTTGGAGGCGACTTCCTGGACCACCTGCGCTCCCACGTTTTCAAATTTGTCTTCCAGTTCAATTTCCTTGGCAATGGTCACGCCGTCATTGGTTATGACCGGCGAACCGAAGCCTTTGTCCAAAACGACGTTGCGGCCCTTGGGACCCAAAGTCACTTTGACGGCGTCAGCCAGCTTGTCAACGCCTCTTTTTATTAATTGCCTGGCTTTTTCATCGAATAAAATTTGTTTGGCCATAGTTTTATTAATTTAAGATTTATAATGAATAATGTATAATTTCGAAATTGGTCTTTAGTTTAAAGTTTAAAGAAGTAAGTTTGGAAAAAGGATGTTAGGTATAAGACTTTCTACATACTTCTTTCTTCTTTTCCTTCTTCCTACAACTTTCTACTTACCACTAACTATTCAATCTTCGCCAGCACGTCTTCTTCTTTCAAAACCTTATACTCAATTTTTTCTAATTTTACTTCTTCGCCGGAATACTTGCCGAAAATAACCTTGTCGCCTTTTTTCAGTCCCAGCTTTTTTATTTTTTCGCCGTCGCCGACAGCCACCACTTCGCCCTCTTCTTTTTTTTCTTTCTCAACGGTGTCGGGCAGCACAATGCCTGATTTAGTCACTTCTTCCTCGGTTACCGGCTTGACGATTATTCTATCGCCCAATGGTTTCAAATTCATATTTTTTCTTTTTAATGATTATTTAGCTAATGATACTAATTTTTTGGCTTAAATTAGCACTCTTACCTTTAGAGTGCTAAGTCGTAGTATTTATTGTATATAATGATATATCCGAAGTCAAGTCAAGCGATAATTAGGTTATCCACAAGTTCTTGGAGTTTGAGTCGGGATTAATAATCCCGACTTTGCAGGTTTGCTAATTAATTGCCTGCCCTACCCGCGCTTAAGCGTGAGATGACTTAGCTTAGATATGGAGAAACACGTAAGCCCAAATAAATTTGGACTTCACACGGTTAAAAAATAGACGCAACGAAAAAATCCGCGTAGCTAATAAATCCCTATTTATTAGCCGTTTTTTTGGAAGCAGATACGTTATAATATCGCGTAGCTAATAAATCCCTATTTATTAGCCGCTTTTCTTGCATAAATTGTCATTCAAGTGATTTACCAGGAAATGCGGATGGGGCAATAATTATTACTTGACAATATCAGCCAATCGCATTAAGTTTAGCTAACGCACGTTTACAAATTCACTGTACCTTATAACCATCGCGCCCGAAAGGGACGCAGCTATTCCGAAAGGAAGAGTCACGCTTCGAAAGGAGCAAAAAATGGACGAACAATTAGTGAGCCAGGTACTTTATGGCTCTTTCCGGGTCAACCAAAGCTCACCTGTGGTTGAATTTCCAAAAATGGATGCGGCCACTCCAGATCCCCTGTTGGGCTGGACATTCGGCGCCCTAAGCAATTGCACTCTGCAAGAAACCGTGGAAGGACCGAAGAAATTTCTTGAAGCCTGCCTGAACTGCAAGAATCCTCTGGTGATCGCCAGAGCTATTCTGGCTGTGTTGCTGGAAAATCCCGTCACTGCCGATATCTGGATGGCAACTTTGATGAAGCCGTTTGGCAGAACGGAAAAGGACAGAGAGAATAAACCGGATATTACGGATTTTATTCATGCCCTGCCTGTGGCGCTTATGTTTGCGGCGGTCTGGCGCGATAACTATTTCAAACAACGCGCCAAGTTTGAGAAAGACCTGCCAGACGCCATCATCATTATAATGATGAAACATTTCCGTGCGTATCCCACTAATTCCAGTGAAATAAGACCGGAAAAGAATATCCGCGAATTGCTTTCGTCAGCCATTGAGGAGTGGATCAGCAAAGCCTTTTTCTTCGCCGGGCGCCAAGGAGACACTCACAGGCAAAAAGACATCCAGAAGATAATCACGGCGATTTACAGCGAACGATATCCGCTGGAAAACCTGGGTGGTGAACCGAACGAAATCGGCTATGATCTCGCCACCATAATGACCTATGGCGTCTTCAAACGCATGAATCTCCTCGATAAAGCGGTGGCTATCACCCGATTGATGAGAACAAAAAACGCCTTCATTCAACGAATATTTGAGCATGAGCAATTGCTCTAACAAACAGCACAAACTATTAACGGACAACCCCTTGGTTGTCCGTTTTTTTATTTTCTAAGTCGGGATTACTAATCCCGACTTTTATCGGTAACTCTGCGCAACCGCTTCAGCCACAAACCGAATATCAGCCAGAAAAACAGCACTCCAAATGACATGGTCCATAAATAATGGTCAAAAAACCCGAGCAGCAGCAAAGCCAAAAAAGCAATCGTGTAAACGAAAAACCACTGGTCCTCGTCAAGTTTTTTCCAGTGAATAACAAAAGCCTGCCGGAAAAATTCCATCGCCAACAATAAAATCAGCAGGCCGCCAAAAACCCCGATTTCTGCAGCTGCCAAAATGTAAATATTATGTACTGGCTGATAATCCCAGGCCTCCAACGATGAATGATTCTGATAAAGGGCATAAGTGTAGCTTCCCAGTCCGGCGCCGTAAGTCCAGTATTTATTCAAAACCGTTTCCGCCTGCGAATATTGCTCGGTTCTTTGCGTTAACGACATGGTTTCCAAACGGCCAGTGGCGGTCAGGCGCGTGTGCCACAATTCCGGCAGCTGTACATAACTAAAAACCGCCAGCATTATCAGCCAGGCAAAAATCTCCAGTAATATCCTCACTCTGAATTTATTTTTCTGCAGCCAGGCGATCAGCAGGCAGAAGAGCAGGCAAACACCGAATACCAGCCAGGCCGCGCGCGAAAAGGTCAGAATCAAGCCGAAAGCCGTCACCACAAAGGCGCTGACCGTCAGCACTATCTGCCAGACGCGGACGCGTAAATGCGCCCTGATGATGAACAGGTAGCCGATCAAAAAAATCAGGCAGACCACCAGGAAGCCGGCCAGTATGTTGGGATGCGGAAAAGAACCGTAGGCGCGCAACCACCGTCCGGCGGAAGTGGCCACCACTGACTCCCCAACTATCTGGTCAGGCGACTGGGCGGCCATGCCCAGCCATTTGGAGGCGAAGACGCTCTGGGTAAAAAACTGGTAAATGCCCAGCACGGCCTGGATGACTCCGGCAGAAATAAAAGCCAGGCTTATTTTTCTCCAGTGCAGCGGCTGGCGCAAAACATAAACAACCAATAGTACCGCCTCTGCCAGTTTAAGGAAATAATACCAGGAAACTTCGCGGTTCTGCGAATAAATTATGGAAATAAAACTGACCAGCGCTAGACCGGCGATGATCATTAAAAAGACACCGTGTCTCGGCTTTTTTGGCCGCGGTAAAAAGATACTAACCAGAAATATCAGGACAAAAAGAATATCCACTCCGTACAGGCTGAGCGTGCCGTATTCCCACGCCCCGCCGTTAAGAAAACCCTGATGCCATATCCACCGCGTCTGCCAGGGCAATAAAAAAATAAACAGGTAAAAGGCGTAGCTGACGATTTTTTCCAGTTTACTGGCCATAAGCTTGATTAAGTCTTTTTTTCCAGCTTTCATAATAAAGGCGGCGCCGGTCGTTATCGTGAAATTTTAAAACACCGTCGTTAATAATTACGCGGGTATCTTTATTAGCCGCCTCCCTAAGTTTTTCTGGCATAATGTGCATCTGTTGTTTCTTGAAAAAACTCTCCGGCAGTAAAGTGAAAAATCCGGTATAAACGCTTTTCAACCAGCCGGCGGGAGCAACAGTGCGCCGGGGCACAGTGCTGGCCGGGATCCAATTCGGAATTTTTTTGCGCACCCAGGCGTTTTGGGTTTCGAAATCATTATATAAGCCCTCGTCATAAACCGGATACAGCTGGACGATCCAATACGGCAGGTAAATATCGTCGGCGACTTTAAAAATTTCCAGGTTAAGATTATTCTTATCAATGAAAAAGCTGGCGCAAAAAGTGTCCTGCGTTTTTTGCAGGGTTGGCCGCAGGTTAAAAAGTTTTAAAAAGCCGGTCACCCACCAGCGCGCCTGCCACACCCGCCGCGGGCTGGTAATGATGAATAAATCAATGTCCCCCTCGCGGCGGCTGTTGCTGTACGCGAGGGTATTGCAAATGGCAATTATTTTAACAAAAGGCATCCAGCGCAAATATTTTATGATTCTCACGGCGCGCTCATATTTATCCTCTGCCAAACGGTAACGCTCCAGCCGACGATTAACAATCTCCTCTCTGCCGCGCAAAAAATAAAATCCGTTCTTTGTTTCCAGTTTTTCTCCCAATAACTTGCTGCTCTGCAGAATTTCTTCAACCTCTGCCAGAGTTGTTTTTTGCGCACCCTCTTGGAAAAAAAGCCATTTCCAAATCTCCATCAGGGTTAATGGATAGTCGAAAACATCAAAATAGCAAATAGCCGATAAAATAGCTTTTTCAACTGCGGTCATGTGAATATTATAGCCTTTTCATGGCCTTATTAAAAGTGT
Organism: Patescibacteria group bacterium; assembly: GCA_041660605.1. Classification (GTDB taxonomy): domain Bacteria; phylum Patescibacteriota; class Patescibacteriia; order UBA10025; family JAHIVO01; genus JBAZWB01. The sequence goes on along the minus strand of JBAZWB010000001.1, from coordinate 151,816 downwards.
TGACACCAGCCGATTAAAGTAGTAAATTTAAAAAATAAAGTATTTTTAACCTATTCAACAAGTGGAGGATAGTCATGTCGGATCAAAGCGAGGTAAGCATTTACTCGCGCCACATCAGGTTGGAGGTGGTCATTCCCGAGAAGTACTTCGGAGAATTCATAATGGAGTTCGGCCAGGCATTCGCTGTTGAGGGTGGCCGCGAGGGTATTAGAAGGATTAAGGCCGTTGACAGCTACTACAATCATCCAAGCGGTTGGCACATTAAAGCAAGCGTGCATGAGGATGACGAAGACAGGTTCTACGAATTTCTCCGGGGTTTTTGTCAGTCACGGGATCTCCCTTTCCGCGATCCCAAGGCAAAGGCCACGCCGTAACAGCCCATTCATTATGTCTAACGAAAACCAGAGGACCCTCTATGAGGTGCCCTCTTTTTTATTCTCCTCCACTTACATACCCCGCCGCGTAGAAGCTAAATCCTATTTAGCTTCTACGGTGATATATAGTGAGGATAAAAAAAAGAGGACGATACAAGTCGTCCCCGATAATCTGACCGAATGGGCAGTTAATTTCAAACTGCCGCGCGCAAAAAAACGAAAGCAATAGAAAGGAACACCTGCGAAACCAGTCCGCCAACCAGACGCGTCTCACGTGATTGGTTGTAAAGCCGCAGCGCCACCAGCGACATAACGGAAAAACCTGATACCACCACTGAAATAATAGCTGCCTCCGGTGCCTTATAGTTGAACATTACCAGTAAAAAATACAGGTCATCCCAGAATGAAAATACCACCGTCGCCACAATTGCAAATATCAGAAGAATCCCCATTATTTTACTCTGGTCCCTATACATAGCCACCACGCAGGAAATTAAAGCGGCTAAACCAATCGCTGCAAAGAACATACTCCATACCTCCATTAAAAATCCATTACCGGAATCTTAATACAATAAGCCCGCCTTGTCAAAAAGATAAGGGGTGATTTTAAAAATATAAATAGCTAGCTAATCCAGCATGCCTTGTAGGAAGTAACCGGTATAGCTTTTTTTTACTTTAGCTACTTCCCTCGGTGTGCCCTGAGCCACGATTTCCCCGCCCTTGCTCCCGCCTTCCGGTCCCAGATCAACTATCCAGTCAGCGGACTTGATAACGTCCAGGTTATGCTCAATCACCAGCACCGTATTGCCCTTGTCCACCAGCTTGTTTAAAACGTTTAACAGCCTTTTCACGTCCTCGAAGTGCAGGCCGGTGGTCGGCTCATCCAGGATATACAAAGTCTTGCCCGTCGCACGGCGGGATAATTCAGTCGCCAGCTTGATGCGCTGGGCTTCGCCGCCGGATAAGGTCGTGGCTGACTGGCCGAGATGGATATAGCCCAAACCGACTTCGTGCAAAGTTTTTAGCTTATTATGGATCGGCGGCAGATTCTCAAAAAATTCCATCGCCTCTTCCACCGTCATATTAAGGATCTCGGAAATATTCTTGCTTTTATAATGAATTTCCAGGGCCTGCTGGTTGTAGCGCCGGCCCTTGCATTCTTCGCATTCCACATAGACATCCGGCAGGAACTGCATTTCTATTTTGACTAAACCGTCGCCCTGGCAGGCTTCACAGCGTCCGCCCACGACGTTGAAGCTGAAGCGTCCCGGAGAATAGCCGCGGATGCGGGCTTCCGGCACCTGCGAGAACAAATCCCGGATATAGGTAAAAACGCCGGTATAAGTGGCGGGGTTGGAGCGGGGCGTGCGGCCGATCGGCGACTGGTCGATATTAATGACCTTATCAAGATTTTCCGTGCCGTCTATGGCTTTGTGCTTTCCCGGCACGTCCTTGGATTGGTAAAATTTTTGGGATAAAGATTTCGCCAGAATTTCCGTCATTAATGTGGATTTGCCCGAGCCGGAAACGCCGGTGATGCAGACAAATTTGCCCAGGGGAATTTTCACGTCAATATTTTTCAGGTTGAATTCGCTGGCGCCGCGGATAGTCAGGTTCTTGCCGTTGCCCGGGCGGTATTTTTTCGGCGCGACGATTTTTTTGCGGCCGGATAAGTACGCCCCGGTCAGGGAATTCTTGTTTTTTTTCAATTCTATCGGAGTGCCGCAGGCCACAACTTTGCCGCCGTGCTCGCCAGCGCCCGGACCGATATCAATAACGTAATCCGAAGCTAAAATAGTGCCCTCATCGTGTTCAACGACTATTACGGTATTGCCCAATTCTTTCAAAGCAATTAAAGTGCTGATCAATTTTTCATTGTCGCGCTGGTGAAGTCCGATGGAAGGCTCGTCTAATATATAAACCACGCCAACTAAAGAAGAGCCGATCTGGGTAGCCAAACGGATGCGCTGGGCTTCGCCGCCGGCTAAAGTCTGGGCCGCCCGGTCCAGGCTTAAATAATCAAGACCGACGTTGTGCAGGAAAGTGAGGCGCGCGGAGATTTCTTTCAGGATCTGCTTGGCAATGGCTTTTTCCTTGGTTGTTTCCAGCTTCAGGGTATTAAAAAACCCGCGCGCCAGGTCAACCGTCATGGCGGCGACGTCGGCAATGGAGATATTGGCAATTTTAACTGACAGCGCTTCCGGTTTCAGCCTCTTGCCGTGGCAGGTCGGGCAAAGCAGCACGCGCATGTACCTTTCAATCTCGGCCCGTATATAATCTGACTGTGTTTCCTTATAGCGGCGCATCAGGTTCGGCATCACGCCCTCGAAATTTCTGGTGAATTCACCGCTGAACCGGTCGCTGGAGTATTCCATGGTATATTCTTTGTTGCCGGTGCCGTTTAAAACCATGTCCAGCTGTTTCTTGGTCAAATCTGCAACCGGTACGTCCAGGGAAAAACCATGCTCCTGGGCCACGCCTTCCAGAAACCGCAGATACCAGGCCTGGTTGGAGGAAGTTCTGGACCACGGACGGATGGCGCCCTCGGCAATAGTCAGCCGGGGGTTGGGAATGACCAGCTGCGGATCTATTTCCAGGCGGGTGCCCAGGCCGGTGCAATCCGGGCAGGCGCCGTGAGGGCTATTAAATGAAAAATTTCTTGGTTCAATCGGCGGCAAACTGATATTGCAGTGCGGGCAGGAATAATTCTGGGAAAAAAGCAGGTCTTCCTTTTTTCCATTTACCTGAATGATAACCAGGCCGTCGCCCAGGTCCAGCGCCGCTTCCAATGACTCATTCAGCCTCTTTTTATCCAGGCTGCCATCATTGGTCAGGCGGTCAACCACCACTTCCAGATTGTGCTTTTTATTTTTATCTACTCTCAGGTCTTCCGCTTCCTCGACCGAATACATCTCCTTGTCAAAGCGCACGCGCACGTATCCGGCCTTGCGCACTTCGGAAATAATTTTTTTGTGCTCGCCTTTCTGGTCGCGGATAACCGGCGCTAAAATCATGAATTGGGATCCGGACGCCAAGCTGGCAACACTAACGGCAATCTGCTCAATAGACTGCTTGTTGACCAGCCGGCCGCATTGCGGGCAGTGCGGCTTGCCCACCCTAGCGAATAACAATCGCAGGTAATCATATATCTCCGTTACTGTGCCGACGGTGGACCGGGGGTTATGCGAAGTAGATCTCTGATCAATGGAAATGGCGGGCGACAAGCCCTCAATCAAATCAACATCCGGCTTGTCCATTAAGCCTAAAAACTGCCGGGCATAAGCGGAAAGGGATTCCACATACCGACGCTGGCCTTCAGCATAAATAGTATCAAAAGCCAGTGATGATTTTCCTGAACCGGAGATGCCGGTGATCACCACTAATTTATCGCGCGGTATGTCAACGTCAATATTCTTCAGGTTGTGCACCCGGGCACCGCGAATTATTATTTTGTCTACACTATTTTTCATTATAAAAAAATATCCACAGGTTAAAGATACGAAAGCCATTATACACCCCGTGTCAAGATCGGTCAAGAGATAATAGGAGTACCCCGGACAAGTGCCTTTCAAACAGTTACCTTTATTATATGGCTGAACGATTGTCATTTCGACCGACTCTGAGCGTAGCCGAAGAGGAGCGGAGAAATCTCGGTCAATAGAGCAGAACGTAATACTATTAGTCTATTAACATTTAACTTTTTATTACCTACTAAAAAAAGGCGGTCCGATCTTATTGCTAAGACCGGACCGTTGGCGACCATCAGGCCGCATTTCTGCTGCGTCGGTGAGACTTGCCAACCCTTTCAGGCTGGGCATCACCACAAACCGTCTGCCAGGCTGCCAGGATGTACTTTGCCATGGCTGACGTAGCGCCCGGCAAATCCAACTGGAGCAGGTGGGTGTTAGTCTGCACATGGGCCGACTGATAGATGCGATCTTCTTTCACTCTGATAACACGGATATCCCCGTTGCTGACAATGTTGCCGCGGTCAATTTCGTACCGATCGATCTGTACATAGCCGTCGCTATACACAGCTACCAGATACATAGGCAAATACATCGGCGACTTGCTCTCCCCCTGGTCGATCCTGCCGCAAAAACTGTAGCAGTGGAAATCGTACCCACTATGCGGCATATTGAAAGCCGGGAGAACCGCGAAGCCATCAGAGGTAGGTATCAGGGGCACCAGGTATCGATCAGTTGCTTCGCCCGGACGCCAGGTCAAAACTGCCTGATAATCGATCGCCTCCCCATGCCCATCGAGATTAATGGCGAATTCACCGACCCCATCGCTCCAACGTGAAGCATGGCTGTCCACGAAAACGTAATTCTTGCCGTAGTTCACTCCATGAGCTACGCGGCCACGCCTGGTTTCGCTTGCCGGCTTTGCCAATACTGCCTGAACCTTGAGACTCATAACACCGCCTCCAGAATTGAAAATTGTGAAAAAAATGCCGAAGAAGCCTGACTTCTTCGATTAACTTGAAAATAAAAAAGTGCGTGGAGAAATAACTGGCAATATTAGCATGGACATTGGCTTTTGTCAATACCAATACCCGCCGACTATGTTATAATTCTATCAGCTATGAAAAAAATCAGCCTGCAAAAAATACCCAAAAAACCCGGAGTTTATATCTTCAAAGATGTAAATGACAGCATACTTTATATTGGCAAAGCGACAAAATTAAAAGACCGCATTTCTTCATATTTCCGGCAGACCAGCCAGCTGACGCCGCAAAAGCAATTGATGGTGGAAAAAATTTCCAAACTGGAATTTATTATTACCACCTCGCCGTCAGAAGCCCTGCTCCTAGAGTCAAATCTGATAAAAAAGCGCCAGCCGCCGTTTAATATTGATTTGAAGGATGACAAGAACTTTTTATATATTAAAATATCGCTGGATGAGGAATTCCCGCGCGTCTTTACGGTCAGGAGAATCAGCTGGGATAAAGCCAGATATTTCGGCCCTTACGTCTCAGCCGGTTCGGTTAGGCAGACTTTGCGCCTGCTGCGCAAGCTTTTTCCGCATCGTAATTTTTCCCGTTCGGCGTCTAAATATCATTTGAACTTCCTGGTTAAAAGGTATCCGCAGCTGCTGGGCCCCAGTGACCCGCGTGAGTACAGATTAAACATTAATAATATTATTAAATTTCTCAAAGGCGAGTACCGGATGATTGCCGAGGAGCTGGGGAAAAAAATGGCCCGTGCTTCGCATAACCGGCAATACGAAAAAGCCGCCACCTGCCGCGACCAGATACAGTCAATCAAAAGGCTGATGGAAAAACAGATTGTCGTCTCAGCCAAACGGGAGAACCAGGATATCGTCAGCCTGGCACAAAATCGTGAACTGGCCTGCATCAACCTTTTCATCATCAGGCAGGGAATACTTCTGAACAAGCAGAATTTCATTTTGAAAAATATTGCCAGCCAGACTGAAGGGGAGATCATTCAGGCCTTCCTAGAAAGATACTACCCCCAAACCACCGACCTGCCCGGGGAAATTATTTTGCCTCTAAAGCTGGCTGACCAAAAAATTATCGAAAATACTTTCGGAGTTAGAATAATCGTTCCCCAAAAAGGAACAAAGAAAAAATATCTTGAACTGGGAGTTGAGAATGCCGTAGGCTATCTGGAACAGCAAAAAGCATCCTGGGAAAAAGAAAAGACTCAAACAAAAATCGCGCTGGAGCAATTTAAAAAATTATTGTCTTTACCCCATATTCCCAGGCGCATTGAAACTTATGATATTTCTAACATTCAGGGCCAGAATCCGGTTGGCTCCATGATTGTTTTTACCGACGGCCGCCCTGATAAAAAATGGTACCGCAAATTTAAGATAAAAAGCGTCAAAGGGGCCAATGACACGGCGATGCTGGCGGAAATGCTCAAACGCCGTTTTGGTCACCTTAAACTGCCCCCTTCTCCCCCTGCGGGGGAGAAGGTTGGGATGAGGGGGCCGTGGCCAAGACCCGATCTGGTAATTCTGGATGGCGGCCGAGGCCAGCTTAATACAGTGATAAAAGCTATTGGGCGCCAAATACCGACAGTGGCTCTGGCAAAAAAACATGAGAACATCTATCTGCCTGACCGGGAGATGCCGGTAAATTTCCCTCCTGACTCCCCGGCCCTTTTCCTGATCCAGCGGCTGCGGGATGAGGCGCATCGTTTTGCTATTGCCTTTTTTCGCAAAGAACATGGCAAAGAAATTAAAAAATCAATCCTTGATGAAATCCCCGGGCTGGGGCCGAAAACCAAGAAAAAACTTCTGGCCCATTTCAGTTCAACCCAGGGAATCGCCGGCGCCTCCGTGGTGGAACTGGGAAAAATTGCCGGGAAAAAACTGGTAAAAATCATTAAGGAATACTTATAAAAATGGATTACGAAAAATTGCAGAGAGAGATAGAGAGAAAAAACCAGCAAAAATCCAGGCGGAAAAAAATCCGGATGAAAGTCTCCGGAGCCAGCGTGAAAAAGCTGCAAAAAATTATAATAAAAAGAGCCGGGAAATAACCAGTTCAGGCCTTTCTTGACAAAAGGCCTGTAATTTGATACCTTATACTAAGCTTAGAGCTATATTTTTTTATATGCAAAACATTCTAAATATTGCGCAGATTGTACTCGCCGGTCTGCTGGTGACGGTAATTTTACTGCAAAACCAGGGCGCCGGTCTTTCCACTGCCTTAGGGGGTGACGGAAACGTTTATCGGACGAAGCGGGGTTTTGAAAAATCTCTTTTCGTGGTCACCATTGTGATAAGTATTTTATTCTTTGGAGTGGCCGTAGCGAATATTTTGATCCGTCAATAAATTATTAATCACTGTTTAAATTGAAACTGAACGTATCAAAAATATTTTCGCAGGCTAAAAACATCTTTCGGAAAAGACAAAAGTCAGACAATAGCCAGGTAAAAACACCGGAAATTGTTTCCGAACAGACTGACTTGGACAAAAAACTCGTTTTTTCCATGGCTAAGCAGCGTTTCCCAAACTGGCAGCAGCTGCAATATATACCCAAATACCTGACAAAAAAGGAGGCGGTAGTTATCCGCGTACTGCTTTTATTGATTATCGCCAGTCTCGGATTTTTAGTGGTTCGCTTTTACCAGCGCCACGTTATTTACCTGCCAAAAGCAGGCGGTAGCTACAGTGAAGCGCTGATTGGCCAGCCATCATATATCAATCCTATTCTGGCCCAGAATGACATTGATCGCGATATCGCCCGGCTGGTTTACTCGGGATTATTCCGCTACGATAAAAACCTCAAGCTTCTGCCTGATTTGGCCCAGAATTATGAAATTTCAGAAGATAAAAAAACCTACACCATACATCTCCGTCAGGACGTCAAATGGCAGAACGGCAATCCGCTGATGGCCGACGACGTGGTTTATACTTATGAAACCATCAAAGAAGCGGATTTTAACAGCCCTTATTACGCCAGTTTCCAGGGTGTAACGATAAATAGAGTTGATGACTATACTGTTTCTTTCGGCCTGGATGAACCATTTTCTCCGTTTCTTTCAAACTTGACGATCGGCATCTTGCCGGCGCATATCTGGAGCGATGTCACTGCCAGCAACTTCCGTCTGGCGGAATATAATACCAAACCGATCGGTTCCGGGCCGTACAAATTCAGTGAACTGGTAAAAGACCAGTCTGGAACGATAAAATCATATTTACTGACTCTGAATCCTGATTATTACAATCAGAAACCTTATATCGAAAAAATTACTTTCAAATTTTATCCTGACTTCGAATCCGCGCTCAGCTCTCTGCAAAATAATAAAGTTGACGGCATCAGCTATATCCCAAAAGATTACAGCGGTTCACTCGGGAAAAACAAGGATATTGTAAATTATTCTCTCCGGCTGCCGCAATATACCGCCATATTTTTTAACCAAAAAAATCCTCTGCTGAAGGTAAAAGAAATAAAGCAGGCGCTGGCCTACGCCACTGATAGAAACCGGATCTTGCAGGAAGCGCTTAGTAACGAAGGCCAGATCATTAACGGGCCGATACTTGAGGGTTTTCTAGGCTATAACCCGGATATAAAAAAATACGATTTTGATAAAGCCAAGGCTGAACAGATACTCAACGACGCCGGCTGGAAAGTGCCTGAAGGAGGCGGTCTGAGGCAAAAAGACGGGAACGAACTTAAATTTTCCCTGACCACCGTTGACCAGCCTGAATATCTGAAAACTGCCGATATCCTGCGTGAGAACTGGGAAAATATCGGCGTCGGCATTGAACTGAAAATTATGAATCCCCTGCGCATTGATAAGGAAGTCATCAAGCCCAGGGCCTACGAGGCTTTTTTATACGGTGAAATATTAGGCGCCGATCCCGACCCTTATCCATTCTGGCACTCCAGCCAAAGCGTTTCCGGTGGATTGAATTTATCAAACTATTATAATAAAGACGCGGATAAATTACTCGAAGAAGCCAGAAAAACCGATAATTTGGATGATCGGGCGAAGGACTACATAGATTTCCAAAACATTATCGCCGAAGATGTTCCCGCAGTCTTTCTCTACAGCCCGTATTATAATTATGGTGCAGCAAAAAAAATTAAAGGTATTAAGGATATACCTATAACTATACCCTCCGATCGCTTTAACGGCATCGAGGACAGGTATATAAAAGTTAAATTGGGTTGGCAGTAATTTTCTGCCGGAGTGGTGAAACCCCGTCATTCGACGGGACAAGTTAGCAAACCTGCCTACCTATGTCTGAGCCGAGATGGCGGAATTTGGTAGACGCACTAGCTTCAGGAGCTAGCGGGCGCAAGCCCATGGAGGTTCGAGTCCTCTTCTCGGCATAGGCACAGGCAGGCACGAAGCGCACTGTTCACCTGTCCGCCATAGCCCGAATATAATGAGGGCAAAGGCGGAGGGCCGTGTGCCCGCAAGGGCTTGGAGGTTCAATTCCTCTCTCCGGCACCAATTAAAATTTACAATAGCAATACACACGGTTTCCCGCTACAATATTTTCAATCAAATGGAGGTGGGACCCCGCCGTATGGCGGTGGCAGGGCCGTGTGGGAGCAATCCCGTGGAGGTTCCCGCCCGACTCGCTGCAGACGCAGCTGCGTCGAAGCGGGCGTGGCGACTCCTCTTTCGCCCATTATAACCCCTAAAATTGATTACCAGATGACGCATCCCGCCTTTTGCGGAGATTCTCGAAAACAATAACTTAATAAAATGATGAGATCCCGCTGACTAGCGGGGCTCCCTGCCCCGTACATGAGCGAAGCGAATTGTACGGGGTCTCCGGCATCAAATAATTAAATTCTAATCTCAAAATACGAAATCCAAAACCTATTTGAATTTCTAATGACAAATTTCTAATACCTAACCAAACCCCAATATCCAATAATTAAACGTTTAAATTGGGCATTATTAGCATTAGATATTAAAAAATTGATTAGAAATTAGAGCTTGGAAATTGGAAATTTTTAAAAATATATGATACAAAAAAAACAAACTAAAAAAATCAGACAACCGCAGCATCAGGATAACCGCCTGCGGATCATCCCACTCGGCGGCCAGGAAGAAGTCGGCCGCAATATGACCGTGTTCGAATACGGCAACGATATTGTAATTCTGGATATGGGCGTACAGTTCCCGGAAGAAGACATGCCCGGCATTGATTATATAATTCCCAATATCGCCTATCTGCGCGGCAAGGAAAAAAATATCAGAGGGGTTATTTTTTCCCACGGACATCTGGACCATATCGGCGCGGCTCCGATTCTCCTAGAAAGGCTGAATAATCCGACGATTATCGGCCGGCCACTGACGCTGGCTATGATAAAACATCGCGTGGAAGATTATAAAAAAGGGGCATCCAAGCGGCTGCATACGATCAATATCAAAAATCTTAACCAGAATATTAGGCTGGGAAAATTCACGGCTAATTTCTTTCAGGTTGATCATTCTATCATGGATGCTATCGGCGTTATTCTGCAGACTCCGCAGGGCACTATTATCCACCCCGGTGATTGGACTTACGAGAGAGACCCTCTGGATCGGAATCCTGTCACCTATAACCGCCTGGCCGGATTACCTAAACCAACCATACTAATGCTGGAAAGTCTGGGTTCCACGGCCAATAAAGAAAGGACTCCGGAAAAAATAATGTACCAGAATCTGCAGAGGCTGATGGAACAGGCGCCCGGACGCATCATCATCGGCACTTTTTCCTCACAGCTGGAAAGAATCAGATGGGTGCTGGACCAGGCGCAAAAAGTAGGAAAAAAAGTAGCACTGGATGGCTACAGCATGAAAGTCAATGTGGAAGTAGCCAGACAGCTGGGATACATTAAAACTAAAAAAGGCTCGCTGATCACCGTTGATCAGATACACAAATATCCCGACCGCAAAGTGCTGGTCGTCTGCACCGGCGCCCAGGGTGAGCCGCGGGCGGTGCTTTCCCGTATCATCAGCAACAACCATCGTTTTATCAAAATAAAGAAAAACGATACGGTTATCTTTTCGTCTTCCGTAATACCCGGTAATGAGCGGACTATCCAGCGGCTAAAAGATAATTTATACCGACTGTGCGACAATGTCATACATACGGATATTATGGATGTCCATTCCAGCGGGCACAGCAACGCCGCTGACCTGGTGGAAGTCGTCAAGCAAATCAAGCCCACGTATTTCCTGCCCGTCTATGCCAACCATTATTTCCTCAAGGAGGCGGAAAAACTGGTGGTCCGCCGGGGCTATCCGAAAAATCATATTTTTGTTCTGGATAACGGTTCTATTTTGGAAATAAGCAAAAATGGTGCGAACCTGTCTCCCCAAAAAGCCCCTTCGCATTATGTTTTTGTCGATGGCCTGGGGGTCGGAGACGTTTCAAATGTGGTTCTGCGCGACCGGCAGATGCTGGCGGCTGACGGCATGTTTGTCATTATCGTTACCGTAGATTCTAAAACAGGAGACATCCTCAATGCGCCGGACATTATTTCCCGTGGCTTCATTTATGTCAAGCAGAACAAACAGCTATTGGAACAGACTAAAAAGAAAGTACAAGCGATATTTAAAGAACGCGAACCGCGCGCCGAAGCTGACGAGCAGTACATCAAAAATAAGATCCGCGACGACATCGGACAATTCCTGTTTACAAAAACTCAGAGAAGGCCGATGGTGCTACCGGTTGTGATAGAAGTATAAATCAAACCTTATAATAACCGCTCCAAGCGCACCCCTCTGTGGGTGCGCTTGTTTGTATAATTAAAAACTCTTAACAGGCACAAAAAAAAATTTAAAATAATAAAAAAGCGTGTCCGGAAACTGGACACGCCCACTTCTAAAAACAGCGAAAGCTTAGACGGAAAAAACCTCCTGAAAATCGCGATCCGACGAAATAAAGATCGGATGGTTAAGGCCAATGGCCTCAAGCGTTTCCCTGGTCTGCCTGTGCCAGCGCTGGTCCAGAGGCAATACCCCAGACTGCTTTGCGGCTTCGGCTGCTTCATGCTCATCCAGAAACAGCGCTACTACTTCACCAGTGGATCCGTCCAGTAAACCGCTGCGCACCTTATCCGGGCGCTGATGCAACCTACCCGCTGGCGCGGGATTAGCCTGATCACAGTCACTATACACGCACAGACCGGATCGGGTAATGCCAATCAGGCCGGCTGGACGCCGTGTCGGCACAAACGCACCTACCGGCAAACCGCCCAGACCGCTCGGACGGCTGCATATTTGCACTTGCGTACCCAGCACTTTCTGAAAAAAAGGCGCTTGGCCATTTAAACGCTCATTCCGACAGCGCCAAACAGCGGATGATCCATCATGTTCACGAGTTAAAGCAAAAAATTCTATCAAATAGTTCATGCCACCTCCAAATTGTCAAAGTTAGTTTTCTACTATACACTATTTAAACTCATGAAGTCAACAATGTAAATATACTCAAGCAGAATCTGTTTTCTCAAAAAAATTAATAAAAAGCCACCACTAACAAAGCGATTTCTATTTTAAACCTGCAATTTACAACTCATTAGTTCAATTGACACTTACTGAATTATTTGCTTAAATAAATCAATTTGCACGTTTAAAGCCAAGTTATAATTCTACAGACAACGTAATAGTCGACAGGCTTTTCCAGACATGGAAAGGAGAACTGAAATGTCAACTGAAAAGATTGACTGCGAACGCTTCGTTCGAGGGTGCGAGGAAATTGACCGGAAGAGGAAGGTCATCACGCGGATTCTTACATCCGTCGAGTCGCTGCTTAGCAAATCCGCGGTGATCAAAGGCAACAAATGGAAATTCGGTCAGATCATTCTCGAAATTCCATTTGGTGAATATGTTTTTTCCATTTCACACCACAAGGGGTTTCTTACCGGGGAAATCCATAATGATAAGCTGGACACGCCAAATACGGGATGGTGGGGTACAACGGATTATGCGGATGCAATTCCCGCATCAGTAGTGCCAATAGTTTATGCCAGTCTTCAACACATAGTTGAAGAAATAGACAAGGCATTACCTCAAGCCGGCATCAGAGTTCATTTCGAATTTTTCAGCAGCCAAGCCGTCGTCTGAGACTGCTGAAAAATATAGTTACATATAACTTGGCTGAAGGTGGATGGACAGCATCCGCCTTCTTTTTTATTGCAAAAAATCCCAATCTGGAGTAATGTGGTATAATAATTAATAGATGGCTTATAGCATATGGAAAATAGCCTATAATTATTTCACGATTACTTTCATAAATCCCCTAGAGCTATAAGCTATAAACCATAAGCTACCTAATAAAACCTATGAAACACATCGTTTTTTCCGGTATCCAGCCGTCAGGACAATTGCATATCGGCAACTACTTCGGCGCCATCCAATCGTGGATTGAGCTGCAGAAAGACAAAACGCACGACTGTATTTTCGCCATCGTTGATTATCACGCGCTGACGGAGGGCCCTGATCCGAAAGAACTGGAGCAGCGCGTTTTTGATACGGCGGTTGATTTTCTGGCTTGCGGTCTGGATCCCAAGAAAAGCATTGTCATGCTGCAGTCATTCGTGCCGGAACATACTGACCTGGCCTGGATACTGAACTGCACAACGCCGGTTGCCTGGCTGGAACGGGTGCCGACATTCAAGGAAAAATCAGAGCGTTTTGCCAATAATGTTAATATGGGGCTGATGGATTATCCGGTTCTGATGGCGGCTGATATCCTGCTATATAATGCAGAAGTAGTGCCGGTCGGCTATGACCAGCTCCCTCATCTGGAGCTGACCAGGGAAATTGCCCGCAGTTTCAACTCCCGCTACGGAAAAATCCTTATCGAACCAAAAGACAAAATCACGCCCACCCCGAAAATCATGAGCCTGATTGATCCGACCAAAAAAATGAGTAAGAGCCTGGGGCCGAAATCATACATCGCCCTGGCGGATTCGCCGGCGGAAATTGAGAATAAAATAAAAGCCATGCCTACGGCCACCGGCACGGAACGGCATGTGATTACGGAATTTTTAAGAAATACCAAGGAAATTAACACGGAATTTAAGGATATGGCTGCAAAATACCCGCCGGAAAAAGGCGTTAAAGTTGAAAAAGACCTGAGCGCCATTGCTAACCGTCTGGGCCAGAAAAACTTCAAAACCTTCATGGCCATCTTCAATTTCTACATGTTATTGTATATTTTCACCGAAACCAGGGACAGGCGCAAATTTGTTGATGAGCTTAGCGGCGGCAACATAAAATTCTCTGAATACAAAAAATTATTGACGGAAAAAATCGTTAAATACCCCGCTTTTGTAAAATTCCGCAAGAAAAGGGCGGAACTGGTAAAAAATCCGAAAGAAATAGAGAATATCCTCAAGCAGGGCAGCAAAAAAGCCAGAGTACAGGCCGTCAGAAACCTGCTGAAGATCAAGAAAAAGATTGGCCTAGCCTAAAATCATTTATTATAAAAAATCCGCTTCTAACGAAGTGGGTTTTTATTTTACTTATCCAAAAAATTATGCCTTGCCGACGTATTTGCCTGTTTCCGTGTTTACTTCAACTATCTCCCCTTCTTTGATGAAAAGCGGAGTGTCAACTTCATAGCCGTTTTCCAGAGTAACTCTTTTGGTAACGGATCCCTGAGCCGTATCTCCGCGGATGCCCGGCGGCGCTTGTTTGACTTTCAGCTTGACTTTATTCGGCACCTCGATGTTTATCGGCTCGCCATTATAGTTCAGGACTTCTACTTCCATGTTTTCAATTAAAAAATTCCTTTTGTCGCCCAGCTGAGTTTCCGAAACAAAAAACTGGTCATAGCTGGAATTGTCCATAAAATAATAGCTCTGGCCGTCCTGGTACAAGTAATTGGCTTTGGAACGGCTGATATCGGCTTCTTCTATTTTTTCCTGGCCCTTGAAGGTCTGATCCAGCACCTGTCCGGTTTTTAAATTCCGCAAATTGACCCTCATAATGCCTTTTGACTGGGCCATTTTGATGAAGTCATGCTTGACCACGACATAAGGCTCGCCCTGGAGGGTCAGATACGCCCCGGTTTTTAAATCGTTGATAGTTAGCATAATCTAATTACCTGGTAGTATAGGGAATTAAAGCCATAAATCTCGCCCGTTTGACCGCCTGCGCCAGTTTGCGCTGGTGCTTGGAGCAAACGCCGGTTTTTTTCTTCGGCAGGATTTTTGCGTAAGAAGAAAGATACTTTTGCATCACTCCCACGTCCTTATAGTCAACTTCATTAAGGCCATGCATGCAGAAATGGCATTCTTTCCTCTGTTTCTGGGGTTTTGCCTGTCTATTTTGGTTGTTTCTGTAGCTCATAAATATGATTCTATTAAAATGGGATATCTTCCACGTTAATTTCCGGTTCACCGGCCGGAGGTTCCGGCTGCGTTTGTTCATCAGCAGCAGCTGGCGCTGTCTTGCCGCCGCCGGACTTGCTGTCCAGCATGATCATATTGCTGGCGATAATTTCTGTGCGATACCTTTTAACGCCGCTCTGGTCGTCCCAGGTCCGCGTCTGCAGCCTGCCCTCAATGAATACCTTACTGCCTTTTTTTAAATATTGCCCGACAATATCAGCCAGTTTGCGCCAGGCAACAATGTTGTGGAACTCTACCTGCTCTTTCTTCTGGCCAGACTGGTCTGTCCAGCGCCGGTTAGTGGCAACTCCAAATGACGAAACATTCTGCCCGTTAGGCGTTGTCCTGACTTCCGGATCGCGGGTGACATTGCCGATTAATAAAACTTTGTTAAGATTCATAATTTTATAAAATAATTATACGTCTTCTTTCAATATTTCATCGAGCTTTTTGTCCAGGTCTTCCAGGCTTATTTTCGGCAACTTAGACTTTTTTTCTACTACCACAGTCGGAGCTTCTTTCTTCTGCGTCTCTTTTTTGGCCTGCTCAAACTCTCTGGCCTGCGCCTGATCAATTTTTTCCTGAATTTTCTTCTCCCGGGCTACTTCACGCTCGGTCTTAACCCGTTTTTTTACGATTAAATGGCGCAAGACTCCGGGCACAAGCTTAATGCCCGCCTCAAGTTTTTTCAGATTTTCGGTTTCCATGTCAAATTCAAGCAGAACATAGGTACCTTGCGCTTCATGGGCGATTTCGTAACCAAACTTCTTCCTGCCCATATTTTCCTGCTTGGTAATGCTGCCACCCTGATTTTTTATCAAATCCTGCATCTGCTTGACTACGGATTCATGCGCAGAATCTTCAACTTTTGAGCTGATAATGAAAATAAATTCGTAATGCTGGTTCATATTCTCTTGATTAGCTAAAATAATTTATGAATGATGGTTTCTCTATTAAAAATAGATAAAAAAACAGATCAAATAGCAATTTACCTATTTCCAGTCAAGTCTATCATATACATTTAAATATGGCAAGTTTAGCTATTTTCCCGGGTATATTATATAATAGGCATATAAATATATGAATCGCTACTGCTTTATCTTAGGTAAAAATCCCATTCTTTCCATTTCTGAAATATTTAATCTGGAAAAAAACCAGAAGCTGAATTTTGCCGTGGTTGACCTGACCAGCAAAGGCCTGGTCATTGACGCCGGTGAATCCTTTGACCCCCAGATCTGGCAGAATCAGCTCGGCGGGTGCATTAAAATCGGGGCGATCGTATCGGAAATAAATAATGTAAAAAGGCTTTTTGATATAGTAAATGCTGATTTTTTAAAAAAGAACATCCTCTCGCAAAAAGATAAAAAACAATCATTTGGATTCAGCCTCTACGGCGACGTGCTCTGGCGCTATCAAACCGAATTTAACGCGCATGGGTTGCGCCTGAAAAAGGAGCTGCAAAAATCAAATTTTAAATGTCGTTTTGTCGCCGCCCAGGGAGGCGACCTGTCCAGCGTGCAGATTACAAAAAATAAAATGATAGAAAACGGCGCGGATATTATTATTATCAGCGGCCTGCATTCATTTTATATCGGGAAAACTATTTCTGTGCAGGATTTCGAGGACTATTCATTCCGTGACTACGGCCGGCCGCAGCGCGATGCGGCTTCCGGCATGCTGCCGCCGAAGCTGGCCAAAATGATGATTAATTTATCTCAAATCAGCTCCGGGCAGCTTTTGCTGGACCCTTTTTGCGGATCCGGCACCGTCCTGCAGGAAGCGATGCTGATGGGTTATAAAAATATTGCCGGGAGCGACATCAGCGACAGAGCCATTGATGACACAAAAAATAATATGGAATGGCTGGCTAAAGAGTACGATCTGCCGAAAAGCAACCTGAAGCTGCACATGACTGACGTCAAAGAAATATATAAATTTTTCCCGCCAAATTCGGTGGACGCCATCGTGACAGAACCTTTCCTTGGCCCGCCACTGAAAAAAAATATCGGAGTCATCAGCGTCCTGGCCGTCATCCAGGAGCTGGAGTCGCTGTATCTCAGCGCTTTTTATAATTTTGCTAAAATCACCAAGCCGACAGCTACCATTATCATGGTTTTCCCTTTATACAGGACGCCACACGGCATTTATTCGCTAAAAATACTGGAACAACTGGAAAAAATGGGATTTTACAGAATAAACCCCATACCCAACAAGGTCTCCTTATTCGCTAAAATCGGGCCAACCGCCCGCGGCTCTATAATTTACAACCGGCCGGACCAGAATATTGAAAGAGAAATTTTTATCTTCAAGAGGATTAAACCGAAATATTAAATTTTAAAAGGCAGTTACTGTTTATGTTAACTGTTTTTTTAATATATAAAAATTAAACCAACTGGAAACCTGGAAAGGATCCGCGTGTGAATTTTAATATCAGGCGAGCAACCTGCCCGCCATAGCTCCGCTAGGAGCGGCAGGCGGGGCTCGCCACCTACGTCGTTTAGCATATGTAGGTGCAGAGCTTGCTCTGCCGGAAAGTTATAATTCCCCGCGGGACTTGAGTAATCAAGCAATAACAATCACACCGAGACGTTCCGCTAGGGACGTCTTTTTATATTTTCATTAAAAAAGGCCACCCAACGGCGGATGGCCATATTCATCGTTATGCAGTTTTCGGACTTTTGCTTTGTTGTAAGAACGTCAGGAACAATCCCAGGAAAAAAGAAAGTCCCGCGGCCATCAGCACGTAATACACGCCTGGCAGGCTGAAAGTAATACTGTGCATTATCAGCCAAAAGGTTGAGATAAGGATAGGGGTGATTCTGAACCAAAAGAGCGATGCATCCCGGCCAGCCATGCATTCGGCAAAAACCGTCAGGGATATTGGCCGGCCCTCGGCTATAGCCCGGTTGAAATATTCGTGCGTTATCATCATAGAGAACGCGTACCCGCCGCCAATATTGATCCAAAACGACTTGGATAATGCCAGTAAATAACCGTCAACCCGCGGCCACAGACCTTTGGCTATTAACGCTTCCACGCCGAAGCTAATCAGAGGAAAAGCAGCCGCGAACCATACCCCGAAGAACCCCCACACCACAAACCGGAATACTGGTCGGGAAAGATGCCATGACCCCGCCTTAATGCGCATCTTGAAGGACTCTCCAAATGTGGCTATACAGGATACTTTCAGAAATCCCATAAGATAGGGATAGTGCATCGTCAACCAGACAAACTCCTGGTTAAAATGAACCAAAAGATAAACAATCGTCAGCAGATAAACTGCGGCAATTAAGTCGCCAATACGAAAACGATAGCACTTGAGCGCAGCAATCAAGTTGCCAACACGAAAACGCATGACTCACTCCTTCTTGGTTATTATAATTCAAGGTACTAAATATTAAGCAAACCTAACATACCGCCAGCACCATGTCAATGCAATGCGGATGAGAAACTAGATGCGAAAATAAATAACGTCTCCATCTTGGACAATATATTCCCTGCCTTCCACCCTGACCTTGCCTTTTTCCTTGGCCGCAGCATCTCCGCCGTATTTAACGATATCCTGCCAGATTGTCACTTCCGCTCTGATGAACCTTTCCTCAAAATCTGAATGAATTTTACCGCCGGCTTGCGGCGCCGTACTGCCGCGGGTCACCGTCCAGGCGCGCGTTTCTTTCGGTCCGGCAGTAAAGAAAGTTATGAGATCAAGCAGTTGGTAAGCGGCCAGAATAAGTTTTTCCAGACCCGTGCTTTTAAGGCCCAGGCTGGCCAGATAATCCCGGGCCTCCGCCTCGGACATTTCAGCCAGCTCGGATTCAATCTTGGCGCTGATGGTAATGCTCCCCGGTTGGTCACTGGCTGCTTCCTGCTCATCAACATTACGGACATAGAGCATCGGCTTCATGGTCAATAAATTCAGGTCTTTCAGCAACGCTAACTCTTCCCTGGTAAAATCCGCTTCTGCCGGCCAAGTCCCCTTGTCCAGTATATTTTTAGCTTTCTCATAGACAATCAGGGCAATTTTTGCTTCCTTGTCCCCGCTCTTGGTCTTTGGCACTGTATCCTGCATTCTTTTTTCCAGCACCGCCAGATCAGCGTAGATCATTTCCATATTAATGGTCAATTTATCATCGTCAGGATCAACCTTGCCGCCGATATGGGTAACATTGGGATCCTTGAATTCCCTGACCACCTGGCAGATAGCCGCCACTTCGCGGATATTCGAAAGAAAAGCGTTACCCAGCCCTTCGCCCTTATGCGCGCCTTTCACCAGCCCGGCGATGTCCACGAATTCAATGACTGTGGGAATTACTTTGGCTGAATTATAAACGCCGGCCAGGGCCTGCAAGCGGTTATCCGGCACTTCCACGACTCCCACGTTCGGGTCAATGGTGCAGAAAGGATAGTTGGAGGCGTCTACCTGTTTTTTCGTCAAAGCCTTGAATAATGTCGATTTGCCCACGTTGGGCAAGCCAACGATGCCGATGGTTAATTTCATATGATATTATTATAGCACATAGCTTATGGCGTATAGTTGTCAATATTAAACCTTTTTTATTTATAAATCCATTATCCATATGCTATAAACCATACGCTATATGCTATAATAACCCCATGCTCCCCCGTTTTTACCAAGCACAAGTTAATATTAAAAACGATCGGCTGACCATTAACGACCGGCAAATCGTGTATCAGCTGACCAAAATACTTCACCTGAAAAAAGACGACCTGTTTATCATATTTACGCCCCAGGCTGAATATCAGCTGGCTTTAATTCAAACTGATGGCAAAACCGTCCAGACCGCTGTTATTGAAACATCAAAACCTTCAAGGGAGCCAAAAAAGAAACTTACGCTATATCAATCTCTGCTGAAAAAAGACAAATTTGAATGGATCCTGCAAAAAGCCGTAGAGCTAGGCGTACAAACTGTCGTGCCGGTAGTCAGTGACAATTCCATTGTCAGGGAAATCTCTGCCAACAAACAGGGGCGGTACCAAAAAATAATCCAGGAAGCGACCGAACAATGCGGCGGGCTGAATCTCTGCCACCTGGAAAAAACTGTCGATTTTAGCCAGGCTGTCTCGCAGGCGGCAAAAAACCCCGGGCAAAAAATAATTGCCTGGGAAGGTGAGGGCAAAAATAAACTCGCCGGAATAATTGATCCGCAAATTAGCGAATATCACCTGTTTATCGGCCCGGAAGGCGGTTTTTCACCCCAGGAAATTGACCTGGCAAAGACAAACAACATCCAAATAGTCAGCCTGGGCAAGCGAATTTTACGCGCAGAAACGGCTGCTATTGCCGCTCTGGCTGTCATTTTATTGTCATAGGTTTTAAAAAATGTTATTATTGTACATATAAACCATTTGCTATTAGCAATATGCCATTTGCTATAAGCCATGCGCTATAAGCTATTAATCATATAAAATTATGTTTGAAAATGTCCAAAAGCCAACGCAATCAAATCAGCCAAGCAGTACGCCCACTCAGCCAAAAAATTGGGGCCCTTGGAAACCAGTCAGCGATTTAGGTAGACCAGCCGGGCCAACCCCTCCGCCCCCATTAAGGCAAGCAACTCCTGTTGGGATGCCGCCGCTGCGACAAGCTTCACCCATGGGGATGCCTCCGAGAGAACTGCCGCCAGAACCGCCGGCAACCAAATTTAGCATACCCAGTTCATTGCCGCCAGAACCGCCAAAACCCAGCAAAAGAAAATATATAATGATCAGTTTAATGATATTTGCCATACTGGCGGTTTTAATCGCTGGTGCGATATTAATATTGCAGTACGTAACCAATACGAATAACGCCAATAATGAAAATACCGAAGTCAACGCCAACTCGGAAGTGAATGTCAACGCTAATTCCAACACCAACCTCAATCGCAACGCCAATACCAACGCGTCAAATCTAAACCTCAATACCAACCAGGCACTGAACTCAAACCTTAATACAAATCTGAATACCAACACAGCGGCTAACCTGAATTCAAATGCCAACGCCAATACCAACCAGGTGCTTGATTCTGACGGTGACGGTCTATCCGACTTGCGTGAAAAACTATATGACGCAGATCCAAAAAATCCCGACACTGACGGCGACGGCTACCTTGACGGAGCTGAAGTGGACGCTGGTTACAACCCAAATGGTACAGGCAAACTTTCAAATTAAAAAATAAAATTTTCACATAAAAAGCCCGGGGCAAAATCCTCCGGGTTTTTTGTTTTACCATTGACATTTATTAACAACCGATGTATAATCATCAGCTATTATCGCACCTTGATTATTATGAATAATTAACATACTGGAGGTAAAGTGATCGAATTTGAAGGCTCAACTGATGTGATCATCAGGAGTTTCAAAGCTGGTATTGGTAAGGGGGGCCGAAAAATCAGCGATGAGGAATGGCAGGCATATAAAAGCAGCCTGCTATACACAATCAACAGCATACTAGCAAGTCCGCATGTACGGCACATTTATGTCGTGACCAATGCTGAGCCAGGATCAAAGCTGGCTGAACTACCGGATGATGACGGCAGTACACCAACCACGAGACTAATAACGGATACTTTTTCGTCTGAAAAAGTCACCCCTGTTGCCTGTAACAACTGGGGATTGAATCCGGGAAGTTGCGCCGCCATCAATAAGGTAATTGAGGTGATTTCCCACTGGAATAACCTACCGCACTGGCTACTTGTTCTCTCAAAAGAGATGTTAATCAACCCCTTCGTCATCAGTGAGATGATCAGAACCAGTGATCGGTATCATCTAAAAGTCTGCGGCTGTTACCGACAGAACCACTGGGAATACTACCAGTGGAGTGTAGCACAAAATACT
The DNA here is from genome assembly GCA_041660605.1 of Patescibacteria group bacterium. Taxonomy (GTDB): domain Bacteria; phylum Patescibacteriota; class Patescibacteriia; order UBA10025; family JAHIVO01; genus JBAZWB01. The sequence continues at coordinate 129,779 of JBAZWB010000001.1, read as the reverse complement.
GTCTGTTTGTGGGAATATCAGACACTGGCTGAATTCAGCGGCTTTGATACCCGCTGCGACGGACGGCAAGATGAAACTATCGAAATCGAAAGCAGACAAATCCAGATTGCCGGTATGGACGACTTCCATTTGATGCTGAGAATCCAGGCCAAATACGGCCTCGACTGGCGCTGGGGCATGGTTTGCAACAGTAACCCGCTTATCTGGGATCTTTCACGCAAATCATTTGCAGAAATGGAGCAGCATCTCATTAAGGTCAGGCGCCAGGCGAAAATCATGGAGATCTATGTTTCCGAGATTTTCCCTGAGCTGGACTTCCGAACCGTAATGAATTTGTTCTTCTCGCGTCGAGTCTCCGTCTGAGATTACTCGAACCGCCGTCGGCAACCTTGCCACGGCGGTTCATTTATTTTCCTCAATAAATAAACTCCGCAGTTGACTGCGGAGAAATAAAATAAGGAAAACCCTTCGTAGCCCCGTATTTGCGGGACGAAGAAGGATAGCAGTCAAAAAAAACATTTAATTACCGGCGTGACAGTTCATCGGCCACGGCGCCAGTCTTTCAGTGCGGTTTTATTCCATTTGAAGGCGATTTTATTCATAGGAATTTTCTTGTATTCAAACCAACGGTAGCCGCTGATATCGCTCAGAGCTTTTAACGTTCCCCGGCCAATCCTGGCTTCATAAAAAAGATTCAGGGTATTAATCGTGCTCTGGTGGAAATATTTATCAATATAAACGCCAAGGTATTTTATTTTTAGCAAAGTAGCCCCTAACTCCTCCCTGATTTCCCTTTTTAAACCAGCTATAGGATCTTCGCCGTTTTCCAAGAAGCCGCCGGGTAAATCCCAGCAGCCGTATTTCGGACGGATACCGCGCCGTGTCAGCAGTATCCTGCCGCGCTTATCCAAAATCAACGCGGTAACCGTAGGCACGGAATTCTGATATAAAATATATCCGCACTTTTTGCAGATTAATCTCCTACGCCCCTCCCTGTTCTTCATTTCCAAAAATCCGCCGCAGTGCGGACAAAAACGGAAGAATTTTTTACTTCTGCTTTTCATAAGCCGTAAAAACATTTTTTAAAAGCATGGCCACGGTCATGGGGCCGACTCCGCCGGGCACCGGCGTGATCCAGCCGGCTTTTTCCTGGACTGAATCAAAATCCACGTCGCCTACCGGCCGACCGGCAACACGGTTATACCCGACATCAATAACAATGGCGCCTTTTTTTACTACTTCGGCTTTTATTAATCCTGGCCGGCCAATAGCTACTACCAGAATATCCGCTTTTTGGGAAATTAGCTGGCAGTCAGCTTGCTCGGGATTACAGGCGGAGACCGCTACCCCCTGCTGGCGCAACAAATGCCCCAGTGGCCCTGAAAATACCTTACTGTTGGCCAGAATAACAGCCTGCTTTCCCTGAAGCGGCACGCCGGTACTCTGTATCAGTTCCATGATGCCAGTGGCCAGCCCCGGGACAATGAGCGGCCTGTCTGCCAGCAGAGCTTTGACGTTGTCAGGATGGAAACCGTCCACGTCTTTTTCCACGGAAATAGCGTCAATGATATTATCCTTGCGCCATCCCGAGGGCAGCGGAAACTGCACTACGATACCATGTATTGATGAATTTTTATTCAATGACTCGATCAAATCGATAATTTTTTTCTCTGCGATATTGGCCGGAAACAGGTGCTTCTCAAAATATATGCCAATTTCCCGGGCCGCCTTTTCTTTCAAGTGGACATAGGTGTGCGAACCCGGATCGTCGCCGATCAAAATAATCGCCAAACCAGGCGGCGCAGAAAAATCAGCTACACGCCGTGTCAACTCAGCTCGTATTGATTCGGCTATTTTATTTCCATCAATTATATTCGCTTTTCCCTTCATAATATCTGTATTCTAGCATATTAAACGTTCAGTTGACACATTTTGGATATTAAAAATCGAAGTATGTTTCACCTCATAAAACAACGAATACCCCTCCTGCGTACGCCAGGCCACGCCCATACCCTGAAATAAATTCAGGGTGACAAAGGTTTTTACTAATTACTGTCATCCTGAACTTGTTTCAGGATATAGCTTTAAAATTAACCTACGACAATGGGGGCGTGTCTTACTCTTCCTCCTTTTAGCCTTTAGCTCCTATTTGCCTTTACTACCTACTCCCCTAAACTTTTATAAATCGGGTATTTTTCCGTTAACTCCCGCACTTTTTTCGCTACCTCTTCCTTCACTATCTCCTTTTTTTGATTATGAATGATGTCGGCGATCAGACTGGCCACCACCGCCATATCCGCTTCTTTGAATCCGCGGGTAGTTAGGGCCGGCGTACCCAGCCGGATGCCGGATGGATCCATGGGTTTTCTGGGATCAAAGGGCACCATATTTTTGTTCACCGTAATGCCCACTGAATCAAGCAGCTCTTCCGCCTCACGTCCGGAGATTTCCTTATTATTGAGGTCAATAAGAATTAAATGGTTATCCGTCCCTCCGGTAACCAGATTGAACTTATTTTCCAGTAATCCCTCTGCCAGTGCTTTAGAATTTTTTACCACCTGCTCGCCGTACTTTTTAAATTCCGGCGTGCTGGCTTCTTTCAGGGACACGGCGATAGCCGCCGTCTGGTGGTTATGCGGACCGCCCTGCAATCCCGGGAAAACCGCCCGGTCAACCAGTTCAGCCAGGTTCCATTTGGACTCCTCGTGGTATTTTTCCTTGAGGCGGTCGGTTTTATGCGGGCACATCAGAATGGCGCCGCGGGGACCGCGCAATGTTTTATGGGTTGTAGTCATCACTACGTCGGAATAAGGCACCGGCGACTGGTGGACGCCGGCGATGATCAAACCGGCAATATGAGAAGCATCAGTCAGTAAATAAGCCCCTACTTCCTGGGCAATCTGTCCGAACGCTTTGAAGTCAATTTCACGGGGATATGCCGTGGCGCCGGCAATAATCATTTTCGGCTTTTCCTTCTTGGCCAAATTTAAAAGCGCCTCATAATCAATCAAATTTGTCTCTTTATCTACTCCGTACGGCACTGAATGATAAGTTAAGCCGGAAAAATTAACTTTCCAACCATGGGTTAAATGCCCGCCGTGAGTCAAACTCAGTCCCATCACTTTATCACCTGGTTTCAATAGAGCCAGATAAACCGCCTGATTTGCCGGCGAACCGGAATATGGCTGGACATTCGCATGTTCTACGCCAAAAAGCCGTTTGGCTCTGTCGACTGCGGTTTTTTCTATAACATCAATAAACTGGTTGCCGCCGTAATATCGCTTCCCGGGGAAACCTTCTGAATATTTATTTGTCAAAACTGTGCCCAGGGCCTCCAGCACTTCCGGGGAAACATAATTTTCTGACGGAATCATTTCCAGGCCTTCCTGCTGGCGCTTTAATTCGTCAGCTAGGGCATGAAAAATTTTATTATCTTTTTGTTCAAGAGACATATTTTTTTATTTATTTAATTTTAAAATACTCTTTTATTATAGGTTTAATATTAGGTCCGACGTCATCCGGCAGATTATTAATATCCAGCCATTTCCACTCGCGGATATCTTTTCCTGGATTAATCTCCCCTATTCTTTTGGCTAAATAATGCACGAGCACAACTATACTCTCGCCTTTTTTTGATAATAACGTGCTTAAGGGCTTGACGATCTCAATATCTATGCCCATTTCTTCCTTCGCCTCGCGTTTGGCTGCCTTTTCCAGATCTAACCCGTCGTTATCATCCATGCTTCCGCCGGGAAATTTCCAAAAATCAGTACCGCCGTGCTTATTAACCAGGACTTTGTTGTTTTCTATGATTACCGGCCCGGCAGCGATGATAAATTGCATATGATTTATATTTAAACCGCTTTCTTATCTGTATTTTACTGGAAAAACAGAAACAAAGCAAAACTTATTTCAAATACAAACTTAACCCGCCCATTGCGGAGTAATTTTAAGTTCCGAGCGTGGCCCTCTGCGGCCGCGCTCGCCGTTTAATCTCCAGTCGCAGGCACAGAGGCCTTCTCCTGGATAATTTTATAAATAAACTTTACAATTTATTGACTCTATGAAAAACTACATAGCATATGATAAAAGCAATTATTTTCGATATGAACGGCGTGATTATTGATGACGAGCCGCTCCACGAGCGGGCCTTCAGGGAAGTATTAGAACCAATGGGTATCAAGCTGGATCACCGATTATATCAGAAACATATCCTTGGCCGGTCAGATTTAGCAGGCTTCCAGTATTTAATGGAAGGGCGCCGGCTCCCACTGACGCTGGATGAATTGTACAAACAAAAAATGAAACTCTATTGGCAATTCGTAAAAAATGGCATCCCACTGGTACCAGATTCTCTGGAAACTATTAAACGCCTGAGCGCATCATACCGGCTGGCGCTAACCACCGGCGCTACCAGGCCGGAGATGGATGAAGTGTTTAAACAGTTCGGGCTCGCCCATTATTTTACGGTTACCGTCACTACTGAAGAATTCGCCAAAAGCAAACCTGATCCTGAACCCTATTTGCTTACTTTAAAAAAACTCGGCTTGCCAGCTGCGGAATGCGTGGTGATTGAAGACGCGGTAGCCGGAGTCAAGTCAGCCAAAGCCGCCGGCCTGCGCTGTATAGCCATTGCCAATAGCCTTGCGCCGCATGCGCTTATTCTGGCTGATCATGTTGTCAGTTCTCATAACGAGATAACTGCAGAACTGATACAATCATTATCATAAAAAAATAGCCGGCCAGCTGTATAACTGGTAGTTTTTAATCTGCAATTAGGCGCCAATCTTTTCTTTAATCTTGGCTACCACGTCTTCAAGCCTGGTCTCCGCTTTGTTCAGTAATCCACAGCGGCCTTCCTTGACCGCTTCCAGGACCCGCGGGTCTTCGGCAAAATTGGTCAAAAGAATGACCCGCGCGCTTTTGCCCCATTCATCATCATGCAGTTTGCGCAGGAATTCCATGCCGTGCATTTTTGGCATTAGCACATCCAGTAAAATAAGCGAAGGGTGCTCATTCAGAGAGATAGCCAGCGCCTCCTCGCCGTTTTGCGCTTCAATGACTTTGATGCCGGCTTTTTCCAATTCATTCTTGATAACCCGCCTTACCGGCTCATCGTCTTCGGCAATTAATACGCTTTTTTTATCGGTCATATGATTTCAAAATTAAATGATGCTCAGATTATTTTCCCAATAAAATTAAAGTAAGGCTAAGCCTGCAATGCCAGCAGCGGCTAAAGCAAGATATACTGCCTGCCTGATTACTCTTTTCCTATAATGCAAAATATCCGAATCAAGGGTTTTTTGCATTTCAGGGGTTATGGCTTCCTTATGCAACTCTGATTTTTTTGTAAAAAAATGGATAAATGAAGTTATAAAAATGATAAATAATACTATAAAAAATAAAGCAAATAAATACCCGCCAATTAAAAAATAACCGACTGGCGGCTGCCTGAATGAATCGGAAGAACCCGACCACACTTCGCCATTTGATTCAACGAAATAACCCGTGTTGGAATAACTATTACAAAACCCATGCGCACCAGGGTTAAGCCTAAAGGATATCGATACAAGATCTGAATCAGTTTTAACCATTTCAGTGTCATCTGGATTTACCTCGCATACACTATCGCCGCTGCAATCCGAAGCAGTGGTGCATGAATGGACAAGCCAATTTGACTGAAAATGTTTTATGCCAATCAGAACGACTAAATAAAAAACTGTTACTAAAAAAATAATTAGTATTCGTGGCCATTTTTTTGATACTCTATTCGCTTCAGCAGCCATACTATTTTTTATTCTAATTTTTTCTTTGCTTCGCCTGCCAAGTCATTCACCATTTTTACCATTTTTTGGCTGGCCTGGTGAATTTCGTTGACGTATTCCTTCTGCTCATCCGTCAGCTTGCCCACACTGCCGGACAAAAGCGCTTCAGAATACAGATGCATGGTGGTCAGCGGGCCTTTTAAGCTGTGGGAAACCTGCGAAATGAATTCTTTTTGCTCTTCTGGCATAATTTTTATTCTAATGGTTCCCAGGATTTCACGGTTCCGCAGTAATAAAACAGGGTACGGCAGCAATCCTCTATGCCGCTGCGGCAGACGCTGCTGAAATTGACCTTAATATTTTCCCCGATGTACTGGCGGAACTGCTCTTTCATGGAATCATACTTGCCCAGTCCGATTTCAAGCCTGTCTGTGGTAAAAATTCCGTAAGATTCACTTGGCGTATCATATCCTTTTACCAGAATCTTACCCGATACTTCTATTTCCTGGTTGGTATTCAGGGTTGGAGGCTGATTAACATTTTCATTGGTTTCAATATTTGCATTGTTAGTTGCAGAATTAATATTAGCCTGGGCGCTTGTATTCACATTTACATCCTTCACTCTGGTCAGAAAAAAATAAATTCCTCCGATAATGGCCAGGATAATAATCAGCGCAACTATTAGAATAATTTTTTTAGTGTTTTTCATTTTATTTATTTTATAGCGGGTAATTTCTCTATAACTTGCTCAGCTTTATCAAAAAAATTCAGCGTTACCAGGAATTCACGCGGCAGCGTGCCCATATTCAGCAAAGCGGTCAAAAGTCCGATCCAGTAATTACTGACGAAAATTATCTGGGGCAGCTGCAAGGGATGGTATTTCATGTCCTTGACGTGGACAATTGAGCGCAAGAGCACCATCAGCGTTCCCAGTCCGCCGCGAAATATGACTATGGCCGGAGCGCAGGTCGCCAGCAGTTCATTCCGCGGTTGCGGGGAATTCACTATTGCTTTCTCGCCGTAAGAGTTTATTTCTTTCTTGATTTCCGGAAAAATGATCCCCAGACTGTTCTTGCCTGCCATTTTTGATGAGGCTTCCATAATCCCCGAAGATCTGCCTCCATTCATTATTATACCACCTTGTCTGGCAATATAATCAGCTAAACGGCTGGCTTCCAGGCAATCAGGGTGGCTGGTATTCAGAGTACCGCTGCCATTGATGGAAACTATCAATCCCTGGCTTTCATAAGTAGCCATCTCATTTTTGGATGATTTATGTATGGCCACCCAGGCTTTTTCATTTTTTACTTCCGCTGCCTGAATAATATCGCCGATTACTCTCCTTTTTTTCCTTAAATAATAATTATTTTTTTCGCTCATATTTCTATTCATATCTTAAGGCGTCCAGGGCGTTGATCTTAGCGGCCCGTCTGGCCGGATAAACGCCGGTAATTATGCTGACGAAAACAATTATGCCTAAAACCACGCCTAAAAACAAAAGCGGCGTATAAAAAATATTCACTTCTTCGCCGCCCAACCGGTTGGCCAAATAATTGATGCCGAAATTCACCAGTCTGCCCAGGCCATAACCCAGGCCGATCCCTATCAGACCGCCGGTCAGGCCGATAAGTATGGATTCCACCAGAAATAATCTCAAAATATCGCCGGAAGTGGCGCCCAAAGTTTTCATTAAACCAATTTCCCTCGTTCTTTCCAATAATGAAACAGTCAGCGTATTAAGCGAACCAATAGCGGCTACAAACATCGCGATCGCTCCGAAACCCGCCGCCACTATCTCGAAAACTACGAAAATCTTATCAATCTGGCCGACAGTGTCAGCCACCGAGTCAACCTGATAGCCCATGGCTTCAATTTTCTGGCGCACTTCCGGCAGTTTGGACTCGTCCTCAACCTTGATGCGCGCCGTGGTATAATCTTTTATCTGCTTATCGGAAACTTTTACTTTTGCCTGGCTGTAATCAGGAGTGAATCCCAAGCTCGTTAAAAAATCCATTGGCACATAAGCGATGCTAAGTTCACTGTCGTCAACTATAACACCGACAATTTTAACTTTTATTTCTTTTGATATCAGCTCTTCTTCCTGCGAACCGACAATCTTTTGCGGTACCAGCACCTTGAGGGTCAGGTCTGATCCTATTTCCTGCTCAAAATTCGCCATACCAATTAAATTCAACGCGGTGGCTGAAACAATTATTTCCTGGGCATCCTGAAAACTGAAACCGTCGCCAAAAGCCAAGCGAATCCCTTCCATTGATAAGAATTTAGGGTCAATGCCGTAAATGGCCGCGTCGGTTACTGATTCCGCTTTGGCCAGCTGGCCCGATAAGCTCAAAGAAGGCGCGACGTCATTAACATTGTCAATATTCTTGAATTCATCCAGCACCTTATCGTTCAGCTCCAGCAGGGTTGATTCACCCCTTGAAACATCCAGTATAGTCAGCGCTTCCACATTGGCGATCTGGCCTCTGATCAGTCTCTGCAGACCAAATCCGATGGAAACCAAAAAAACAATCAATGAAATACCCACCGCCATGCCGCCGATTGTTAAAAAACTGCGTAATTTTCTACGGCGCAGATTTGAGCCGGAAAGGAAAAATGTATAACTAAGCTTCATAAGAAAAATTTACATGCCTTGTAAGAATTGCTCGCTGCCTTCTATTACCCGTCCGTCACGAATATAGACTGTGCGTGAGGCGTATCGCACATAATCAATATTATGCGTAACCATTAAAACGGTTTTTTTTTCTTCTTCATTCAGCGATTTGAGAAGATCCATCATTTTTTCCGCTGATTTGCTGTCCAGATTCCCCGTCGGCTCGTCAGCTACCACAATATTCGCGTCATTTATCAGAGCGCGGGCCATGGTCACTTTCTGCTGCTGTCCGCCGGATAATTCCATGGGGAAATAGCTGCTATGGTCATCCATTCCCACTATTTTTAGTTTTTCCAGGGCTTTTTTCTCCCTTTCATTTTTACTAATACCGTTTATGGCCAATGGCAGGGCGACATTTTGCAAGACCGAAAGAGAGCGAATCCATTCCGGCCGCTGGAATACTATCCCATAAGCTTTATAACGTATTTTCGCGATTTGATTTGGCTTTTTATGTGTAATATCAACTCCTTCGATTGCCACCGTGCCCTTAGTCGGCGGCTCCAGACCCAGCATGACATTTAATAAAGTCGACTTGCCGCTGCCAGAGGGGCCCAAAATTACGATAAACTCTCCCTGTCTGATGGTAACATTAATATTCTTAAGAACATTAATAACGTTTCTGCCGACACTGAATGTCTTTTCTGCGTTTTTAATTTCTATGACGGCTTTTTCCTTGGGTGCTGCCGCAGCCTGCGATCCAATTTCCGAAATTGTCGGATTCTCATTCGCCCCGGATGATTTAACAGCCGTCGCCTCACTTTTTTTATCTATCAAACTCTTATCCCGACTTTTTTTCTCTGGCATGAAATTTTATTATGTTTTATGTCCTTTATGCGCAATATTATACCATAAATCAGTAATTTTCGCCAAATTTCAGGCTGAATTTTTTGATTTATTGCGTATCTTTTACGAATAAATTATCAAAACGCATTCCCAATATTACCCAGCCAGGAAAAAGTTGTCTCTAAATTAGTAATAATCAGCTGCAGGAACGATTCCCTTTTCCTGGAAGTCAGGACGGTGTGCGATCCGGATTTGGTGAGATTGCCGGCCTTATCGCGGGAGACCACCCGGAAATGGTAGGTTTTGGCCGGTACCAGATCGGGTATTATCACCAGATGATCCATCACCAGTTCGGCATTTTCTTCGGTCTGATCAGTAAAATCCGTGGACCCCATGCCGACTCCGTAATCAACCTGCGAAGTGGTCGGTTCGTTTGTTTTCCAGGAAACGACTATCTGAATTTTTGAGGACTCACCTGAACCGATGGTATTTGACTCCGACTGCACGCCGTATACTTCCGGCGGCGTGGTATCCTCCAGGGTGGTAAATTCATTCTCCTCCGATAGCGCCTCATAGCCGAATTCATCAGAGCCTCTGACTTTGAATAAATACCGGGTGGCGTCTTCCAATCCATACAGCAGTATGGAGTGCTCTTTTACCATGGCTGTATTGCCCTGGGTCTTTGGCGCGATATTCTCGCTGTAGTATTCAACTTCCGAAGTAGTGGGGACATTGGTTTTCCAAAAAATTTCTGATTGCCCCTCTGATTTATTCTGATATGAAACATCAGTCACCTCCGGAAATGTCAGGGTAGTAAATACGTAATCATCCGAAGTGACCATATTGCCCGACCGATCCTGGCCGGCAATGCGCAAATGATAAGTTGCCTCGTCTTTCAGGCTCTCAAGCTTAACCGTATGGGTCAGGGCGTATGATCCGGAAACATCAGTATAGGTCAGGCCGTAATTCGCTGAGGTGCCGTACTGAATTATCGCCGTTGTTTCTTTGTTGGTATCCCAGCTGATCATGGCGTCATAAAGCCTGATATCGGAAATTTTCAGGTCCATGACGCGCGGCGCTTCCAGAGTCTTAAATGATCCTACCTCTGAGTGTGCTTCATTTTCGTCCACGTCAATGCTTTTTACCCGGTAATAATAGGTGGTTTCTGCTTTAAGGCCGGTAACCTCCACTTCATGCTGTTCTTTCAGATCAGCGGTACCCTGCTCTTCGCTCAAATCGCTGGCGCTGGTGCCGAAGTCAACGAACGAGGAAGCTATGCGCTCCGTACGCCAGGTGACTTTAGCTGAATATGAGTCAGGAGCCACCACTGGAGCTTCGGTAATCGCCGGCGGCTGGGTAAAGCGTCCTTCTGGTACTTCCGAAATAATATCCGTAGAATCAGAAGTAGCCTGTGCTTTGTCTCTGGCGGTGATTTTATAAAAATATTCTGTTGAGCTATCAAGCCCAGTATCAAGATAACCGGTTGAAGTAATAGTCGCTATTTCCTCAAATCCCTCGGCGTCCTCACCTTCCGTCGCTGAATGCAAACTCGCGGCAGAAGCTGCCCCGGCCTCGGCGACACGGCGGCTGATTGTATAATAAATCTCATCATCAATAGTATAACCCTCCGGCGGATCCCAGGTAATGGTTATGGAATAGCGTTTAGCGTCGCGGTCTGACGAATCCGTAATGGTTACGGCTTGAGGAGAGCCTGGAGGCGAAGTATTAGCTTCAAATTCAATTGCTGCATAATTTTCATAGCTTAAATTGCCTCCGTCATCAACCGCCAAAACGTAGAACGTATTCTTTCCCTGCTGGGTAGCGGCGTCAATCGGGCCTACAGAAGTCTCTTCGGTGTATGTAACATTGTTCGTATTTGGAAGATTATTAATAGTATAATAATAACCGGCCACGGTCACGCCCTCGTCCTGCGGCGCCTCCCAGGCAAAGGTATAGCTGTTTTCAGTATTAGTCTCCGGATCAACCGCAAGATTTATCGGGGCAGAAGGTGCGCCCTTAGTAGCGAAGGTAAAATCACTTGAATATTCCTTATTGCTATCCTGGTCTTCCCAGCGGGCCCTATAATGGTAGGTCGTGTCAGGCTGTAAATTAGTCAAAGTAACGGAATGCTCGCTGGCCATTTCCGGTGATCCTGCCTCGCTGCCATATCCCGTAGTCTCACCGTATTCAATATACGAGGAAGCCGGATGACTGACGATATTGCCGTATTGATCCTGGTCATCCAAGGTCAACCATTCGATAATCGCCGAACGGATATAGGGGGTCACTGTCGGCTGGCCGCTCATTAGCGGGGCGAATTTAAACTTACCTTCAGGCTTTATCTGGAGTACCGAGGAATTGCCTGACTGCGTATTGCCAGTGCCGGCGGATCGTATGAAATAACTATAAGTAATAGTATTGTCCAGGCTGGTATCTAAGTATCCAAGTGTATTAACTGTGGCAATATTCGTATAATTTGCCGGCGGATCATCAACCGCCGATGGGCTCTCGCAATCAGCTTCACAACGATAAATTTTATAACCATCGACGCCGCTCCCTAAGTCCTCCGGTTCGTCCCAGGTCAACACCACTGAATATTTCTGGGTAGCGCGATCAGACGTGTCAGTGGCTGTAGCGCTGGTCGGCACTCCGGGCGCGTTGGAAGTGAAATAAAAACTGGCTGAAGTATAATTATCATAATCAATATTGCCGATCAGGTCAGCGGCTACGATATGGATAGTATTCAGGCCCTGCTGGCTGGCCGCGGAAAACGACAGCAAAGAGCGCTGGGAGGTTTGTGTGTCAGTCGTCCAGCCGCCATCCGGCGAGGGCGTGGCAGTGCCATTAATGTTCGTACCGCAATTTCCGGCTGACGGTAAATCGTCATTAAAAGTATAGCAATACCGGTCGATATCATCAGCCGAACATTCTCCGGCAGCTGAGCCCAGGCAGGTACTGGGGAGATCCCAGTTAAAAGAGAACTGATTTACGTCTTCCAGCGGATCTAACTCGCTAGTCACCGGATCAACCGTTATCACGCCTGGCGCGGATGGCGCATCACCGGCGTAATAAAATGATTTCTCACGGCAACTTGAAGAAGTGTTTTCAGCGTTATCTTTGGTGTACACGCAAAATGTATTTTCCCTGGTTTGCGGGGCAGTGATGCCCGAGACGGTGAGTTCGGAAGTGCAATCAATTAACACATCATTAACATAATAACAATACTCCTGAATGCCCGAACCGCCCGTATCAGCCGCTGCCGCCCAGGTAAAGCTAAAGCTATTATTGGAAGTCCAGCTAGAAGGTGTCACCGTGAATCCACTGCTGGCCGGGCGTGTAGGCGCTAAAATATCCAGTTTAAAAGTAAAAAGCGTATCGCTGGAAACGGCGATATTGTCATTGCGGTCCTTAGTGCGGATTTTAAGATAATACTCATCTGAAGTGAGCGCGGCCGCTGACTGCGTTGTCGCATTCCAAGAACCATTGGTGCCGCTGACCGCGCTATAATAATTAGTACCGCTGGCATAGGCGAGATTAGTGGGATCAGCAGCGTCATCTACCGGGTCTTTAGTGCCATCATTGCCGAAGTACACATAGAAACCGTCAATCCCGATGCCGCCGGCATTATCAGAAGCCGTCCAGTTAAAGTAAGGCGTGGCATCATTGGTCCAGGTATCGTCATTAATGCCCGTACCCATACCGCTGTCAGTATAGCCGTCTACCGACGCTGGATTGCTAGGAGCGGTGCCGTCAGTATAATAATTCCAAGTGATATCATTAATAGTCGGCGTATATAACTGATCGGAAGTTATGCTAATCCTGACCTGGGCATAACGCGCTGGTGTTGAAGCAATATGATAGTAATCAGTACTGCCGTACTGACGCGCATCGGCAACCTCCGTCCATGCCTCCCAATGAGCATCATTTAAATCATCACTACAACCGTCATCACTGCAGGTCCGGGTTTCAATGTCCACCGTAGTGTTGGTTGCGTCTGTAACATTAACTTTCAAGCCATCATAACCATATAGCCCGGCGCCGAAATCAGTAATGCCCGATGTCCAAGTGCCAGTCTGGGCAAATCCGGTTTCGCCGGAAACAGCCACAACATATCTGTCCATAGCACTGGTATCCAAGCCACTGAAGCCTAAAATAACGTTCTCGTCAGTTTTTGCCATATCTCCTTCAGAATAATACGAAAGCGTGCTCCTGGTTGTGCCCCAGGTGGATGTATTTGTATTGAAAACATACATCGATGTGGTGCTGTTGCCTTTGGGAATCAAAATATTACCCTGGCCATCCGGAGCGCAAGCCCTGGCATAGCGCAAATTGCCCTCTGTGTGGTCAGGCAATACATCCTGCCAGTCTTCCGTGGAAATTCTAAACCTGAAAATCTGCTGGGTATTGCCGGATTGCACGAGATAGATGTAGTCAACTGCCGGATCCCCTACGGAAACTTTCACAGCACAAGCGCCATCACCTGGTGCAGCCGGGACGGTTTCCGCTACGGCCGCCCATGTCCCCTCGCCAGCTCCGTCATCAATTGTGTATTTCCAATAGGTGGTTGAACCGCCCTGGGAAGCGTACAAAGTATTGGTCCCGTCCCACACCATTGTCGCACCCTGCCCGGGTTCAGCCGGCGTATTCGGCAAACGGATCCAGGTATCTGATAATATATTATAACGGTAAAAATAACCTACCTGATCAGCCAGAGATTCATTGCCGACTAAATAATAAAGGCCATCATAAGCTGCGTCAGAGTGATTAACATAAACCAGGTCGCCGCCTCCCCAAACAGCATGCGGTACATTAGCTTTTTTCGTCCAAGTGTTCGTGGATAATTCATACGCCCAAAAATCCACCGGACCGCCAGTGATGCCGGACGTCTGCTGTTGTCCGCGGATAACATAAAGAATGTCCGCGTCGCCATCATAGGCTACGGATCCGTATTCAAAACCATTTGATGAATAATAATTGGGAATACTCCTCGTCCGGCGCCAATCGCCCCGCTCCAGATAATAGGCAAATAAAGAATATTCACTATACCCGCGATAGGCATACAATATCCGGTTTACAGGATCAAAGCCAAGTCCCTGTTCGCTCCCCTGGTAAATCATGGTGGGCGTATCAGGCATTGATTCCCATTGATCATTCAAAACATCATAGCGATAAAAATCATTGGCATAATTGCCCCTGAGCAAATAAATATATCCATCATTGCCATAACGCGTCGACGCGCCATCGCCGAATGTGGCTGGCGCGTTGGCTTTATAAACCCAGCCGCCGCTGGCCGTATATTGCATCAGCTCAACATCCGTATTACCCCTGGTCATATAGATACAACCGCCGTCAGCTGCGCAATAATCACCCTGCGGCACAAAAGACATGGTTCCGCCAGTCGTTACCAACTGGGGAGTGTCAGAAAGAGCAGACCATTCGCCGGTGGAAATGGTGTATTTATAAAATTTATTATATGGAGAAACATAGCCAGCATGGTAATAAATAGTGTCATTATTATCATAGGCTAATGAGCTGCCTGCCCCTGAACCCAGAGTCAGGGCAGTTAAGGCGCTCCAGGTGCCGGTCGCGCCGGTAGACGGGTCAAAACGCTGAAAAGTCGTCTGACTGCCACCTCGGGTGGCAAATATGCATCCAAGTATATCCGTACATCCATCAGTCACTCCAACTGGCACATAGACCATGCTCGAACCGGCGCTGACCTGTGAGCCATAACCAGTTAATGTGGTATAAATTTTGGTTGCCGTGTTATATTTATAAAGAGTCCCCGGATTTGCCGCACGCAACGTATACAACGTGTTGGTGCCGCCATAAATTATTGAGCTGCCCGCTCCGATGGTCACCGGTGCCGGCGCTTCACTGGTCCAGGCGCCGTTTGAAATTGCGTCAAGCGTCATGCTGGTTTCTCCGCCAGCTTCCGTATTTATATTTGTTTCCGAATAAAGGCTTTCCTCAAAACTGGCTTTATCAGTCCAGACTTTTGTTGCCGCCGCATCAATGCCGTTATAAACGTAGGTAAATAGGCTTTGCGCGCTGGAGATATTGCCGGCCCGATCTTTCGTGGCGACCTTCAAATAGTACGTGCCGTCTACAATGGAATTACCGTTACGGTCAGCTGTTGTCTGGTAGGTTGCGCCGGTTTGGTAATAATCTTCGCTGGTGGACGGGTCAAAGGCAGAGTCAGCGGCAGTGACTAAGGCGACATAATAGCCAACTACTCCTGAGCCGCCTGTATCCGTCGCCCCAGACAACTCAAAATACGGATTTGAATAAAAATAAGTAGTCCCGCTGGCCAGCGTAGTCACTTTATCTGACGTATCATAACCTGCGGCCGCAGGATTGGCCGGATCAGTGCTGTCTTTCGTATAATATAATGAAATATCTTCCAATGCAGGAGTATTGGTATTATCTGAAGTTAAAGTAACCCGGATCTGGGCGTAACGGTTCTCTGGCGTGCTGATGGCGGAAATATTCAGGCTGTTCGTGCTCTCCGCTTGTGAAGCATTGACAATATTTTCCCAATCAGTCCAGGAAACTCCATCGTCGCTGGATCGGATGTCAAAAGAAATGCTGCTTGTCCCGTCAGTCGGATGGGTGGCGGAAAAAGTTTCCCAGGCGCTGACAAAATCCAGGTCCAAAGGCTCGGAAATCCAGGTGGCAGTAGGGATATAATCATGCGATTCAGTGTTAAATTTATAAATTGTCGTGGAACTAGTATTGGGCGCACCACCGCTAAGGACGTAAATAAGGTCATTATCATTATCCAGCGCCAGGCCATGGCTGTATCCGAATCGGTGAGGCAAATCTACCGCCCGTGACCACGCCTGGCCAGTAATGTCATATCGCCACATCGTCTTATCGTACTGCCCAGGGATAACGTACAACGCGTCATCACCGTCGAATTCCATGGTAGTCGTATAATAACTGGCTGTCGGCATATCAGGAATAGTAGGATAAGAGGCCCAGGTATCTGCGCCAGGTTCATAACGGTGAAAATTACCGCGCTGGTTGCCGGCCAGGGCATATACATAGGTACCATCGTTAGCCAGGGCACCACCCCAGAATACTGCCAAAGACGGAATTGTCTCATTTGTCTGCCAGCCATCACAAGCTGGGTCTGCCGGATCCGCTCCATCATCGCAATAATGATATATGTTTTGTGAATTATTTCCGGACAATAAATAAAAATTGCCATTTCCAAAACAGGTTATTGATGCGCCCTCGTCAGCCACGGCAGCAGCGGGAATGCTTAATGTTGTATGCGCGTTACCGCTGATGCTGTACTCATACACCTGATTCTGCGCTCCACCGCGGGCAATATAAATATTATTACTGCCGTCATAGCACATAGACGCGCCTTGTCCGAGCGCGGCAGTTATGGTTGTCAATGATCCGGCTCCGGAGGCGGCCGTCCAGGCGCGCGTACTGATATCGTAACGGCGGAAAGCCGTACCACCGCCCTGGGCGACAAATAAACAACCGGAGGCATCGGCGCAATCGGCCGTACCGCCGTCAACGTAAACTATCAGCCCGTCGGCATTGGTGCCCATGGCAATCTGTGAATCAATGGAATCCCAAGACCCGTTAGTACCATTGCCGACAGTAAATCGTCCGATGCCAGGCAAAGCGCCGCCCCAGGTAGAATAAATATAACCATCTAAATAAACCAGGGATGCTCCGTAATTAGTAGTGCGTCGGGGATTTTGGGTGGTGGTTTGCGCCACATCCCAGGTACCCGGACTGCCGATATCATAACGAACGAAAACCCCGTCAACGCCACCGGTAATTGACCCGCCGCGAAAAATATATATGTCATCATTGGTTGAATCAAACCCCACCGCGCCTCCAGTCGTAAAATTCCCAATCGCCGCTGGTACGTCATTGAATCCCGTTGTCCATTCGTTGCGTCCTATATCATAGCGGTTGAATTGCCGGCTGTTGGCGACCAGCGCGTAGATGCAACCGCCTTCGCAATAGACTGGATCAGCTCCTACAGAGACGTCGGAAAAAACCAGTGAATGCACGCTATAAGTAGGCATCAGATCCGGTGACTGCTGTATAGTATTTGACCAGTGCCCAGTGGCGGTATCAAACACCCAAAACGCCATTTCACCTTCGCCTTCAACAGCGTACAATTTGCCGTTGCTGGCCGCTTCAATATCAGCTCCACGGCCCCATGGTCCGAGCGCGTCCTCCAGCCACGACCAGGTGTCATTCAAAATATCATATTTCAATAGATGCGCTGAATCATCAGTAGAGTATGTGCCGTCATGATGGGAAACAATAGCGTAAATAAAGCCGTCATAATAGGTGATAGCCGAACCATAGTCAAAACTCGTCGGTGCATCGGCTAGCGTTTTCCAGGTGTTTGTTTCGGGATTATAGCGGAAAAAATCCGGCTGTTTCCCGCCGATGATCATGTACAAATAAGTGCCGTCCGTAGTCAGGTCAGCGCCATAATCTGTCGGCTCCTGGGCTAAATCAAAGCGCCCGCGTGTTTGTTCCGGGAAAGCGATGGTGGCCGGATCAAATGATCCGACTCCGCCAGCGGCCATCTGTAGCGAGGCGTCTCCCGTACCCTGATCTACAACTGGCATGCTTAATTGATTTGGATAGTATTCTCCGGCCTGCCAATCAGTCTCAGAGGTGAGCGTTAGATGGTCTGAATCAGCTAAAGCAAACTTATCATATAAAAATGATGATAAAGCGCCAAAAAACAGTACCAATAAAACCACTATTACCGGTTTATACAGGCGAAGTTTTTGCCTCAGTTTTTCAAAAAATACGCCAAGCCGTGTCGGTCTTGGACGTTCAATGTGAAATTGGCGGTTATATATACCGCGATTTTTTGCTAATTTTTTATTATTTTTGATTTTTTTCAGTTTGGACACCGGTTTTTTAGGCCAAAAATATTGCTGCAAATTAATAACTAAAAAAATTGCTTTTTAAAGCATTATTTTTTTATTTAACACATATATTTTAGCATAAATTGGCAAAAAAATCAAATCATTACTTTTTCAATTGTTATTGTGACTTTCTTCTTTTTTATTAAGTATAAAACTACCGAAAATCCCTTATATCAGTATTAACTATTAAAATTTTAATTAGCCACAATTAATCTTCGGCGGCGGAATTTTTTCAGCAGCTCAAACCACAGCACGCTGACAAGCCCGGCAGTCAACACGATTAAGATGTCATCCAGGCGAAAAACGCTCAGGTGAAAAAGATTCCTTAGAAAAGAAAGGCTTATTATTAAAGCTAAAACAGTAACCGCCCCGCCTAAAACAATCCAAAGGGTTGTATTTCTTATTTTTAATATCGAGAAAAAGCTTTTGGTCCATGACAAATTACTGACGATAAGCAATAAATTTGCCACTACCAGGGTAACAAAAGTCAGCGTGCGCGCTTCATTCTCCCCTTGGCCGGTAAAATAAGTTATCAAATAAACGGCAAAAGTGACGACTAAAACGCTGGCGCCCTGAAGAAAACCATTTAGCAGGGATTTTCTGCTTAAAATCGGTTCGCGTAAAGAGCGCGGCGGCCGCTTCATAATATCTTTTTCTTCCGGATCATTTTCAAAAACCACCGAGCAGGCAGGATCGATTATCAGCTCCAGGAAAGCTATGTGCACCGGCAATAGAACAACAGGGAGATTAAAGACCACCGGCAGAAAAGCGATGCCGGCAATCGGCACATGCACTGCCAGGATATAAGACATGGATTTTTTCAGATTATCAAAAATCCGCCGTCCCAGGCGTACGGCCCGCACGATAGAGGAAAAATCATCATCAAGCAAAACCAGGGCGGCCGCTTCCCGTGCCACATCCGTACCGCGCTGGCCCATGGCGATGCCCACATGGGCGGATTTTAAAGCCGGCGCGTCGTTGACTCCGTCTCCGGTCATGGCGACTACTTCGCCATTGGCTTTCAGGGCTTTGACAATGCTCAGCTTCTGTTCCGGCACCATTCGGCTGAAAATATTCACATCCCTGATCTTCTCTCTTAAATTAACTTCGGACATAGAGGCAATGTCCGAGCCATTTAAAAATTTTTCCGGACTGTGAAGCCCCACCTCTTTTGCTATATACCTGGCTGTGCCAGGATAATCTCCAGTAATCATTATTACCCGCATACCGGCGGTATAGGCTTCTTCCAGGGCGTTCGCGACTGTTTCTCTGACCGGATCGGCAAAGCCCAAGAGGCCGATAAATTCAAAATTAAAATCATGCTGGACCGAAGGCAGCGACTCTCTTTCAAAAACTGCCCGCGCCACGCCGATCAGGCGCAATCCCCGGTCAGCCAGCATATCTATTATTTTTTTTACTTTGCCATGTTGCTCCTGGCTGACATGACATAAATCCAGGATAGCTTCTGGCGCGCCTTTTGCCGCAACCACATAATGCGACTGATCCGGCGAAACCCAGACACGGGAAATCGCCAGTAATTCCTTGGAAAGCGGGTACTCCCTGACCAGATTCCACTGGGGATGCAGATGCTCGGTACTGGCTAATATTTTACCAGCGCTTCTCTGGATTGCCTTTTCTATCGGGTCAAAAGGATCCGCCTGGCTGGCCAGTAAAGCATATTCCAGCAAAGGGTGAAACTTATCCGGCATGCTGTCTGTCTCCTTGGTAATTTCGCCCAGACTGCCGGCGACAAATACTGTCTCCAGGGTCATACGATTCTGCGTCAAAGTGCCGGTTTTGTCCACGCATAACACTGAAGTTGCCCCCAGAGTTTCTATTGACGGCATGCGGCGCGTCAGTACCCGGCTCTTGGAAATCCTCCAGGCGCCCAGAGCCATGAATATGACCAACACGACCGAAAACTCCTCGGGCAGTATAGCCATACCAAGCGTTAAACCTGACAGCAGACCCTTCAGCCACATGGAGTGGACCAAACCATATATCAAGACAACTATCAGGCAAAGATTGATGCCGACCAACGCGAAATTCTTGACCAGCTGGCGGGTTTCTTTTTGCAGCAACGTATCCTCTTCTTTGATCTCATTGATGGCGGCGCCAATTTTTCCCATTTCAGTTTTAATGCCAATGGCTGTGGTCAGCACCACGCCGGTGCCCTGCACCACCATCGTGCCGCTATAGACGAATGGCTGGTCATCGCCGCCCGGCTGTTTGGCAATAGCCTTCCTGTCCCACTCCGATTTTCTGACCGGCAGGGATTCTCCGGTCAGTAAGGATTCGTCTATTAATAAATTATTGGAACTGATTACTGACCCATCCGCCGGCACGCGATCGCCTTCGCTGATGATGTAAATATCACCGCGCACCACCTCCCGGCCGGAAATACGGACCTGCTGGCCGTCGCGCACTACCAGCGCACGCGGGCTGGATAAATTCCGCAATGCCTCCAGCGCTCTTTCGGTTTTTCTTTTCTGGAAAAAAGTTATGCCCAGCACTACCATGACAAATAAAAGGAGCACCAAGGCGTCGCGCAATTCGCCGAGAAAAAGATAAATCACGCCAATGGCTATTAAAAGCATCAGCATTGGTTCGCGTACTACTTCTATGAAAATCCTGAATACAGACTGCCTTTTCTGCGATTGAAGTTCGTTAAAGCCCTCGTTTTGCTGGCGTTTTTCAGCCTCCTGGGCAGTCAAGCCACTCAGGCCATCACTAATGTTAGGCTGGTAATTGTTTACCATATTTTGGCTAAATTAAGTCTAATTATTATAACTGATTTTCTGCAATAAAAAAACCCGTCAGTGCGAACACCAACGGGTCTAGCTTTTGGCGATGAAATATCATCGGCCACGTACATCCCTTAATAATTCATGCGTCTTGCGGCGATCACCAAATATACCCTTCAATATATTGTCTGGATTGGTCAAGGTATCAATCGGTGGAATGCCTCGTTTAGCTAAATTGGCATCAACTGCTTTCCTGTTTTCAATTTGGCCTTTGCTATCTTTGGCCATATAATACCTCCTAAAAAAATGTTCAATTCAGGTTATTATAGACTGTTTAGTGTTTTTGTCAACCCCGTTTAGAAATACTAATTTCTAACGGGATCAATGGCCACGCCGCGCTACTCCGTCACTCTGAGCCCTTCGGCTACGCTCCCCATCGGGACTGAGCCCCTCAGGGCCGAAGGCAGGGCAGGTTCCACGAAGTGCAGCGAAGAGTCCCCTGACCGAAGGTCAGGAGATTCTTACGTCATCCCGCCTTCAGCGGGACTCCTCAGAATGACAGATAAATCATCCGATTACAAATCTTTAATCATATACGTCTCCCGCAATTTGTATCCAATCTTCCTATAATACCCCCTCACGCCGACGCCGGAAATCACCGCCATTTTTTTATAACCCTTTGATTGGGCTAACTTCTCCGCTTCAATCATCAGGCGCTTGCCTAAACCCAGGTGCTGCACGGCCTTGCCTTTTTCCCCGACCGGCACCAGTTCTCCGTAAGTATGCAATTCGCGGATAACTGCGGTCATACTATCAAACGGCGTTTCTTCGTTTAAAACTCTTTTCTTGTCCGGCAATCGCAGGCGCAAAAAAGCATATAGCTTTTTCTTGTTTTCATTCTCAAAACTTAAGAAATATTCCCGACCCTGGCCAGCCCGGTATTGCCTGTTTATTAAATACATACGTTCATAGCTGTTAATTTCCTGCCTGACCTCGCGGCAACGGATGCAGCGGCATTTAACGCCCTGGTTTTGCAATAACTGCCGCAGGTTAGTTTTTAAATTACCGGCGACAATATCCGGACCGGGAATATCGCGGACCAGACGATTGATGCGCACGTACGGCGGAACAACTGACTTTATCCGCGTTATTAACTTAATTAACGTCTTATCGGAATATGGATGGTATTTGCCTTTTTTATACCACCGGTAAAGCACCGAATTTTTTACCACCACGCAAGGATAGATTTTCAGCATATCCGGCTGCCAGCGCGGGTCGGAGAAAACCTCCCTGAACACCGCCAAATCCTTGGCCGGCGTTGAACCGGGCAGACCGGGCATCAGGTGATAAGTTATTTTAAAACCATAATCGCGCAGCAGGGCCGTGGCCCGCGCCATATTTTCCAGAGTATCGTTCCGCCTGACAAAATCCAGAACCTCCTGATGAACTGACTGAATGCCGATCTGCACGTGCGTACACCCTAATTTCCTCATATTCTGCAATTCTTCCGGCATAATAAAATCCGGCCGGGTTTCTAATGACAAGCCAATTATCCGATGCTTAGCCGTCTCATTGATTTTTTGGGCTGACAACAAAGAGACGGATTTTTTACCGTTGGCCGCCTCAAAACATCTTTTGATAAACCACTCGCGATATGTCTGCGGGTAAAAAGACCAGGTGCCGCCCAACACGATTAATTCAATTTTTTCAACATCATGGCCGTTAGCCTCCAGCACCTGGATCCTGGTTTTCACCTGCTGGTAAGGATCAAATTTCAAACTGAAAGCGCGTTGGGCCGCCGGCTCTGAGGCGATGTAACTCTTTGGCATGCCCAGCGGCGCCGGACAGTAAATACATCGGCCCGGGCAGGGATACGGCTTGGTCAGCACGGTGACCGGCGCGATGCCGGAGAGCGTACGAATCTCCCTTTTTCGCAATAACCTGACCAGCGCCTGACTGGTTTTTCCCTTGTAAAACCGCCGATATTCCCCTAAAATAAGGGCATTAGACAGGATGGTGGAACCGTATTTCTTGGCTAATATCCTTTTCGCCTGGCGCAAATCGGCAGGGCTCCTCAACCGCAGTTTAACGAAATCGCGAATATATTTTTTAAAATCTTTTTTATCCATATGAAGCTTGAACAAGCGAAAAAATTAATTGATAAAAATCGGGCGGCCTACAATATTATCGTAAAGAAATTTTCTGACACCCGCAAATATCTGTGGTCGGAATTATACTTTTTTAACAAATACGTGGCAAGCGGCGACTCCGTCCTGGACGCGGGCTGCGGCAACGGCCGTCTGCTGCAGATGCTGGAACAAAAAAATATTTCTTATACCGGCATAGATATCAGCCCCAGACTGGTGGCGATTGCCAAGGCGCAGCATCCCAACCAGACCTTCCTGGCCGGCGATATAACTAATCTACCCTTTCCGGATAATAAATTCAATGCGGTCTTTTGCATCGCCACCCTGCATCATATCCCGGGCAAAGAGCTGAGGGAAAAAACTATCAAAGAATTTCACCGCGTGCTGAAAAAAGGCGGCTGCCTGCTGATGACCAACTGGAACCTCTGGCAACCGCGCTGGTGGCCGCTGCACAGTTTTTTTATGGTAAAAAAACTGATCGGGCTCAACCGGCTGGACTGGTTTGATATCCTGAAGCCCTGGAAGAACGAGACGGGTGCGGTCGTAGCTGAACGCTACCTGCACGCCTACACTCAGGCTGGGCTGCGTAAGCTGCTGGAAAAAAACGGTTTTCAGATTGCCCGGCAGTATTATACGGCGAAAAAAACGCGAAGCAATTGGTATAGCGGATATAACCTGATCACAGTTGCTGAAAAACCTTGAAAAAAACCGCTAAAAATGTTAAAGTTACAATACTTTTAAATTATAAAATTTGGAAAACTATGAGGAAAAAGAACCTATTTTTTTTACTGTCAATAATCGCCGGGTTCATATTATTATGCATCCCGGTGGCGCAGGCTCAGACTAACGATCAACCAAAAAACATTGAGCTGAAAAACGGAGAAATTATCAATGATAATTTCTTTCGTACGGGCGACCAGATAAAAATTGAAGGCGAGGTTAACGGAGATGCCATCCTTATCGGTAATGACATTACGGTCAGCGGCCATGTCGCCGGCGATGTTATTGCGGCCGGGTTGGCCATAAATATCAATGGCCAGGTTGACGGTAACGTACGTGTCGTTGGGCAGGATGTAACTATCAGCGGACAAATAGGAAAAAATGCCTCCCTGGCAGGAACCACGATTACTCTGACCAACAAGGCTGCGGTTGCCTTGACCCTGTCATTTATGGCAGATTCAATTGATATTGAAAATTTCACCGGCGGAAACGTTTACGGTTACGCCAACAGTGCGGAATTGAACGGACCGGTCGGCAACAATGCCACTTTCATTCTCTGGAAGCAAGGCCAGCTGACGCTGGGTTCGAAAGCTGACATCAAAGGCAATCTGGAATATCACGGTGAAAAAAACGCGCAAATAAACGATAATTCAGTCATTAAAGGCGTAACGACTAAAAAGTCTCCTCCAGCCAGCGTTGTTAAATACCAGAAATTCCTCTCATACACCTGGATTTATTCCAAATTACTGAGCCTCTTCGGGCTGCTGTTGATCGGTACGATAATAATCAGCCTCTTCAGCGGTTTTGCGAAAAAAATTACCAGCACTATGCTCGCTAAACCGGCTCAAACAATGTCGTGGGGTTTGCTATATTTGATCGGCATTCCGATTGCCTCACTGGTGGTTTTGGCGACAATCATCGGCTTACCGTTGTCGATTATTACCATGATTTTGTTCTTCATTATCATTTATCTCACGCACATTTTTGTGGGCACGATGCTTGGCCAGAAAATTCTCGGTCTCGGAAAAAAAGACAATCCCGAAGAAAACCGGGCGACTCAGTTAATCTGGGCCATGCTCTCCGGCACTACTCTCTTTTTTATTATCACCTCTCTGCCCTATGCCGGACCGATTGCCGGCCTGATCGGCATTATCTGGGTGCTCGGCGCGCTGGGAGAAAATATTAAAGAAATAATAATTAGTAAAAGAACTAAGAAGGTATGACAAAACTAAAAAAAACGTTTAAAAATCCTGGGGAGCGCGATAAATACCTTGAAGATTTGCATGCTCGATATTATCAGGGGATTGAAAACGCGACGCCATCTGATTATAAAAATACGCCGGTTTTTGACCTGGAAAATGCCGGACCGATAACTTTGACTTTGACTAAAGAGCTGGTAGAAAAATGGAATCTCGAGGGCTGGCTGGCAAATTATAAAAAAGAGGCGGAACATTCTACCGGCGGCATACGTGGGCCGCAAAATATTTTATATCCATGGGATCCGCGCTTTCCGCTGAACCAGATCGGCGTGGTGCTGGCAACATTAGGAAAAAGCCTGGTATTGAAAGAACAAATAAAAAACCGCACCATAAACAAAGTTGTCTCCGGCGAAGTCCGCTATAATACAAAAAAATACATTGAGCTGATTTCCCGCATCCATGCAGCCCAGGGCGTTGTCACCCACCAAGTGCCGAACAACGGCACCACTGCGGTATGGCTGGTCTCTTTCGTAATTTTTATGCTGGACTATGATGGCGGAGAATATGTCACCTCCAGCCACGCCATGAGCAGCAAAATCGCCACCAAAGATCTGGATGATCAGGGCAGCCAATTCCTGCCGGAAATGTCCCTGGCTTTTATCGCCAAAATTGAGGAAATCATCAAAAAAGCCAAGGAATCGCCGGAAGGCTATAGCGTCACCTTGGCACCGAAAGACGATAAAAATATCGTACAGGACTTTGACGGCTATGATTTATATAAAAAATATCTGCAAGATGGCGTGGCCACCGATGAAAATATCAGTCTGATAAAAAAAGCGGCTGGCCAGGGCATGAGATTGATGTTTGAAACAGTCGGTGGGTGCATGAACTATACGATGCTGCCATTACTGAAAAAGTTTGATATTTTGGAGCCATTTGAATGGAATAACCCCGAAGAAGACCCGTATTTCCACGGCATCGGCAAGACCTGGAAAATTAATCCTAAAACGAATAAGGAAGAATTTTTTGACCTCTCCTGCGACGCCTGCCTGATGGAAGTGATCGAAACAATGTACTATGAGCACTATCTGAAAGACAAGCCCATCGGCTACGTGGTGCTGATTACCGACCCTGACGGCGACCGCCTGGTGATCGGCCAGGTTGAGCCGGCAACCAACGCTAAAATAATGCAGGATCTGGGCATTAATTATATTAAAATCGACGAGGAAAAAATCGTCTCTATCTACCACCCAACCTTTACCTTCCTGATGATCATGGATTTCAACATGAAGCAGCTGAAAAAAGCCGGGCATTGGAACGACCATCCGAGATTTATGATTACCACTACCCCTTCTTCGCGCGCCTGGGACGAATGGGCGGCGGCCAACGGAGTTAAAATACTGACCACACCGGTCGGCTTCAAGGAAATCGCCACTATCATGAAAAAGGTGGAGAAAAAACTGTTCGCTGATCCGCAAAAGGAAGTGCTGATGGATGATGTCTGGCATAACGGCGTTAATCTCGGCGTTGACCCGCGCATTGCCTTTGCCGGAGAAGAAAGCGGCGGTATGATTATCGGCCCGGAAAACCCCATCACCAGCCAACAGGGCCGTAAAGCGCTGGCGATGCGCGAAAAAAGCGCCGGTGAAGGCTCGATCATTGCCACTGCTTTAGCCGCGCATTTATATCTCAATAAAAAATCAATGGCTGAATACCTGCAGGAAATTTTTGAGGAAAGCAATATAAAATTCCGGTACTATGACCGCGCTGACATCACTTATTATAATGAAAGCGAGCCCAACCCCGACAAGCTGCTGCAGGAAAAGAAAGAGGGCGAACTAAAAAGAGACGCCATTGACCAATACTGCCTGGGACTGGCGTTGGCGCTGAAAGACAAACTAATTACCCTGGAGCAGGCGAAGAATATTCTCACGGAATCCATGCCGGAGCTTGATTTTTCCGGACTGCAGGATATTTTATTAACTCTAGACGCCACTTATTTCTCATTTAATAACATGTTTGTGCAAATCCGCCGCTCCGGTACCGACGCCAAACTACGGGGCTATAGTAATGGGAACGACCGCCTGTGCATTAAAAAGTACCTGGATGTCATGGTCAATTATTCCGGCCAGAAAACTCCATTGTATGATAAATTAATCCCCCTGGAACTCTATAATGGGATATATGACCGGCAGAAAAAAAATTACGAGGAATATTTATACAAAGGGCTGTAAATCATGATAAAAGCGATAATTTTTGATCTGGACGGCGTGCTCATAGACTCGGAAGGTCTATGGAGAAAGGCGGCGGAAAAATATTTCCGCTCCATCGGGATAAAGCTGCCGCAGGGGAAAGCCTTTGGCAGGTTCGCCAGCCAGTATCTTAGCGGCCGAAAATTAAATGATATTGCCGGAATTTTCCAGAAAAAACTTCACGTTAAGAATTCACATAAACAAATCACTGATGGCTTAATAAAAATGGTGTTAAAGCTTTTTGATCGTCATTTAAAACTAAATCCAGGCGCCCTGAAATTAATCAAAACGCTGAATAAGGGTAAATACCCGCTGCTGCTCGCCTCCTCCAGCCCGCGCCGGGTGATAAACTACACACTTAACCGCTTCAGGCTGCACAAGTATTTCGCCGGAGTGGTTTCCGGCGATAATGTCAGAAAAGGTAAACCTCATCCGGAAATTTTCCTGAAAGGCGCCAAGCTCCTGAAAACCCAGCCACGCGACATTGCCGTGGTTGAAGATTCAATCAGCGGCATTCGGGCCGCCTCTCGCGCCGGCATGAAATGCATCGCGCTTAAGCAGCCGCATACCGAAAAAAAATATACGAAAACTGCTAGTCTGATCGTCAATAAACTTAGCCAAATCACCATCGATAAAATTAAAAACCTATGATCGGCATTTTTGATTCAGGCATCGGCGGCCTGACCGTCGCCAAAGAAATTTTGAGACAACTCCCCGGCTATCAGCTGGTTTATTTTGGCGACACCGCCCGGACGCCATACGGCAATAAAAGCCCCGAAACAATCGCCAGATACGCCCATGAAGACATCGATTTCCTGCTGCATAAAGGCGCGAAAATAATCGTGGTGGCCTGTAACACCGCTTCAGCCGTAGCCGCGGATAAATTAAAAGAGGATTACCCGTATGCTCCAATTTTTGAGGTGATCACCCCCGCCGTGAAACAAGCGGTGGCTATTACGAAAAATAAGCGTATTGGCGTGATCGGGACACGCGCCACGGTGGCCAGCAGTATTTATGAAAATAAAATCAAGGAATATAAAAACGGCTTTAAGATCTTGAGCCAGGCCTGCCCGCTGTTTGTGCCTCTGGCAGAAGAAGGCTGGATTGATAAGCCAGTAACCAAGTTAGTGGCAAAAAAATATCTTTACTCCCTAAAAATGCAGCAGATTGATACGCTGATACTTGGCTGTACACATTACCCGTTATTGAAGAAAATTATTCAGGAAAAAATCGGCAAACGAACCCGCCTGGTTGATCCGGCTGAAGAGGTGGTCAAAGAAATTTCCCATTATCTGAAAACTAAGCCGGAGCTGGAAAAAACGCTGAAGAAAGGCATGGAACACCAGTTTTATTTCAGCGATGTGGCGCCTCACCTGTCCGAGCTAGCCAATAAATGGCTGGGGCAAAAAATAAAGCCGGAGCTGCATAGCATATAAAATAAAAAGGCCCGGCTACCATTTCTGATAGCGCGGGCATACTTAGAACTGAGCATGGTGCTCACTTAGCTCTCGGCTGATTGCACCTATCACATCCAGCTGAACTGACTGTTTTGCTTTTTTGATCGCGTTTAGGATAGCTGTTTTTGAAGCGCTGCCATGGCAAATGATTATAGTACCATCTACGCCCAGCAGCTGAGCGCCGCCATACTTTGAGGAGTGAAAAAACCTCTTGGCAAAACGGAAACCCTTGTAAACAACTAAAAAACCAATAGTCAGGATCAATGCTAAGACCGGCAATCCCTCCCAGGGATTCAGTATAGCCAGGCGGACAGAAGAGTACAGAAATAATGGGATCATAAGGGTTCCAGCGATCCACTTGCCAATCGATCCGCGGAAAATCTTTACGAAAACATTCCAGAAGCCCCCACCTAACTTGGCTATGATATTTCCGACAAAACCGTCGCACACCAGCACTTCCGCTTTATTGATGAGCACTTCTCTGCCCTCAATATTGCCCGTAAATTTCAAGCTGCTTCCCTTTAATCGCTGATAAGCTTCAATGGTTGCGGCATTGCCCTTCTCCGCTTCAGCTCCGATATTAATCAGCGCTACACGCGGCTCGAAATTTCCGAAAAGAGCTTGGTAATAAGCCCGCCCCATCACTGCAAACCAATACAATGCGCGATAATCGGCATCAACAGTAGCGCCGATATCTAGCAAAATGCTGCTACGGCCGTTGAGCTCCGGTAAGGCCACGCAAATGCCAGGCCTTAGTCCTTTGAGGTTAGCGATTCGCCCCAGATTTCGAAAAGCAGTATATGATACTGCTCCAGTATTGCCGGGGCTGACAAAAGCCGACGCCTCACCGTTCCTCAATAATTCCATGCCTACGGCAATAGATGAATCCGGAAAATCAACGAATGACTTATCCGCCTTACTTTCCATGGGGACAATTTGCCCGGCATGCACAACCTTAACTCTGCTTTTTAACCTCCCGTATCTGCGAGCTAAGGCTCTGCTTTCTAGAATTTTCAATATGTCGGCTTCTCGGCCCACTAAAACCAGCTCAATATCAGGCATTGTTTCCAGCGCACATAAAGAACCATTAATGGCAGGTTCAACTCCAATCTCGCGATCACCATAGACATCCACAGCGATCTTAATATTGTTCACTTTCACATCCTTTCCTGAAAATATCAAAGATCATTTTTATTAAACAATCTTAGCACAATACAGGCAAAAATCAACTTCAATAAACAAAACCCCCTCCCTAATTGGGAGGGGGCTAAAGTAATTTTGATTTATTTGTTTTACCTAATTAATGAATTTTGTCAGCACACCGCCGCGGAATGACTGGCCGTAGGCCATAAACCAGTTTGTCAGAGTCAGCTGGCCGTCAGTCACGTCATAAATGCGCAGGTTCGGACCGCCGCCGCTTAAAGGCGAAACAATCAGCGATGACGCGCCATTGCCGTCAAGATCAGCCACGCTGACTGAAATCTTGCCGCGGTAATTCTCCGCATAGGCGAATGTCCAGTCCAGCAGATTTAACTGCCCCTGAGCGTCATATTCATACACGCGGACATTCGGACCGCCGTTCTCCAGCGGATAAACTACTACTTCACGGAAGGCATCGCTGTCGAGATTGGAAATCGTTAATCCAATGCCGCCGCGGAACTTGCTGTCATAAACCATCTCCCAATCCTTCAGCTCAAACTTAGCGGTAGCGCTATTATAACTGTACACGCGCAGGTTCGGTCCGCCATTGGTGGCTGGCGCGGTTATTATTTCCGCCTGACCGTCTTTGTCCAGATCATACACTTTCACTGATAATGAGCCTCGATATGAATTTTCGTACGGCATGATCCAGTCAATTAATTCAAAGCCTGAAATTGCTGAATTATAAGTATAAGCGCGGATATTCGCTCCGCCATTTTCCTGAGGATAGGTGATTATATCTTTTAAGCCATCACCGTTAACGTCGCCGATTTCCACCATTACGCCGCCACGGAAAGTTTCCTGATACGCCATAAACCATCCGTCAAGCTCAAGCGTCTGAGTGTTTGAATTATAATGGTACACTCGGACGTTCGGCCCGCCTTTATCCGGAGAAACGATAATATCAGTAATGCCATCGCCGGTCACATCCGCGGTGGCCAGGTTTATCTCCCCTCTGTATGATTCATCGTAAACCATTGTCCATGCCAATAGCTCAATATCTTTGGTATGGATATTGTACTTATAAGCCCTTAAATTCGGTCCACTCTCGCCCCGCGGCACCACTACAAAATCCTGCTGACCGTCCTGGTCAAGGTCAACATTATCTACCACTTCAATGCCCCGGCGGAAACCCTCATCAAAAATCATTTTCTGGGCGACAAACGTTCCGTCCTTCTCAAAAATCCTGACCTGCGGACCATACCCGTCGCCGTAAGGATAGACGATTATTTCCATTTCGCCATCACCGTCAATGTCCGCGGTAATTGCCCTGAATTCTCCCCGATAGCTCTGGGAATAAGCAAAAAACTGGGAAACCAGCGTCCCGTCCGGATTGAACACCCTGATTTGCGGCGAGGAATTCTGGTCAGTCATGACCATGATGTCATAAGGAATATTAGTTACTGAATCTATAGTTGCATCGCCGAAACCCGTGTAAACAACCGTTCTCCTGACGGAAGCGCTGCTCAAACCAAGGACAGCATTAACAATGACGGTATTGGCGCCATCCTGCAGGCCGGAGATGCTCATGGAAAAGGCGCCTGCGGCATCAACCTCAACATCACCGGCACTGACGCCATTAAGCCTGATGGTTACAGCCGCGCTGGCATCTGAAACCGTACCGCTGACCAGAACAGAATCAACCCCCACTACTGCATTGTCGGCAGGAGAACTGATATTTACGGTCAAACCATCACCATTATCATCTGCCGCAATTCGTGATTTTCCAGGGGCAGTTGTGCTATATGCGCTGAAGTGGTCAGTAGTCAGAGTGATAGTATTATTTTCTTTATCAATCATATACGAATTCGATTCCTGCCACACACCTGAAGTAGTATTGTAATATTCACCGCTCAAATCAGTTTCCAGCAAACCTATCTCGCCTACCACTTCCTCATCGTATGGCAGTGTCAGCGTAACCTCAGAATTAAATGTAGAAATTAATGAACCCTGGCTGTCTCTGGCTTCAAGGTTATACCCGTATCCGGCCAATGGTTGGGCTCCTGCCTGATATGGCACTTCGGCGGTCGGCTCAACTGTAACCGTTACATTTCCCTCTGTAGCCAAAGCTCTGGCTGGTATTTCCAGCTTAAAGCCGTCTGATAAGGTGATAGTTTTGGCAACCGTAGCGTCAAAGTTTACGCTAAGCGGATCCGGCATTTCCCCCTGATAAACCAGAACTAAGTCTTGTTCGGCGCCGTTTTCGTCAGCCACTGCTACTTCTGCCTGATCTGACAAATAATAGGAGACCCCGGACTCATGCACCGCCCCGACTGACCAGGTCGCACCGCTGGTTACAGGCAGGGTGTATGAACCGTCGCTGGTAGTAGTTTCGGAATATCCTCCGGTATCGGTATAGGCATAAACAAAAGCCTCGCTGCCCTCGCCATCCAGCGTTACTTCACCGGTGATCTGGGAATCTGCGGTATTGAAAACTATGGCCGAATTCTCAGCCGGATCATCAGGCGAAGTGTAAACCAGCTGCGCGCCGGTAAAAATATAGCCGAGAGATGGTGGTAGAGAGGCGCTCAGATAATATTCTCCTTCTGGCACATTAATGGTGTAAGTCCCATCAGCCGCTGAAATCGCTTCCATCGAGTTAAAGCCGTAATAATCGTAGGTAGCATCTCTTTCGTAGCCGGCATAATCCAGTGAAGCGAAAACATGCGCGCCCTCTATTGCCTGACCGTCTTCATCCTGCACTGCGCCGGAAATGACTGAATCAACTTCCAGCAGGGTAAAGTCTAGATTTATCGTCTCATCCTCAGCCACCGAAACGCTTGTCTCCTCCAGACTGGTCGGTAAATACGCAGAGCCCATATTAGGATCTACCCGATAATTTAAATTCCAGGTACCGGCTGATACTCCCAGACTGTAAGACCCATCTGGCATAATTTGGGCAAAAGCCGAGCCGCCCTCTGGCCGCTTGGCATAAACCTCGCCCCAAACATTATTAACAGGGTTTCCTTCTGAATCAACGAATCTGCCTTCAATAACTGCAGTATTCGGAAGCATAGTGATTACCACGTCATCTGTGGTCTCGCCTGAACCAATTTCTACCGTAACATCCGCTTCCTGCGTATATTCCGCATTCCAATCCATAAATACGCTCAATGTATATTTGCCGGCCGGTACATTCATTTCAAACTGCCCGCCATTCAGCGGTCCGCCCAGCGTGCCGCCAAACCACATATCTCCCTGCGTAAACTGATCAAGAGAATTTGATGCATTGACCCAGCCCCAAACGCCCGAAATTAAATTACCGTCAGCGTCTTCCAGATGCCCTTTGATTGTCGCATCAGCAATGCCCAGCTGGAAATTTATATTTGGCGTAGTAGCGTTGGCGAGAGTCGTCACCTGTTGAGGCGGTTCAATGGCTACATAACTGGCACCGCCCTCATCGCTTGCACCGCCCGCAGCAGTACTAGCGCCTCCCTCGCTGGCATTGACCATATAAGTACCAGGAAAAATTGCCATGGAATAATTGCCTTCTTCGTCAGTCATGGTATCGCCCCAGCCGGTGGAATTTATCGACCAGGCATTTACGCTTTGGTTAGCCAGCGCCTGCCCATTGGTATCGGTTACTTTGCCGGTGATGGTGGCAGTTTTTTCTACCAGGT
This sequence comes from Patescibacteria group bacterium, assembly GCA_041660605.1. Taxonomy (GTDB): domain Bacteria; phylum Patescibacteriota; class Patescibacteriia; order UBA10025; family JAHIVO01; genus JBAZWB01. Next base: position 96,294 of record JBAZWB010000001.1, on the reverse strand, counting down.
AAACAGTCCCAAGATCAACAGTCGCCTGGTCGCCGACTTTAACCGGATTAATCGATGGTCCGCCGTATTCCGTGCCGCCCATACCATTATTCCAGGCCCAAATATTGACATCATAAGTATGCCCGCCCGCAATTTTAATTGAGAAACTGCCGTCGCTCTCTGCCTGGACATTATTACCCATATAGCCGCCCTTTTCCCAGGCATTAACGCTTAAGTTTATTGCGGCGCCCGGTTCAGTGCCGTCCGGTTTGACTATTGTTCCGGTAATGGTGGCATTAAACTTTGCCACGGTAAAATCCAAATCCTGCGATTCGGCAACATCATTAGCTTCGTTAAATTCTACCGATTGCGGCCCAGGCGACCCCCAGTCTGGAGCAGAAGTTCCTGTCCAGGCCGGCCAAATATTTACCTGGTACTGTCCTTGGCCGACTAATAATGTATAATTTCCGTCAGTATCCGTCTGCGTGTGAGCGAAGCCTCCATAATTGCCGCCCATGGCCCAGGTATCGATTGAAGCGTCGGTCACCGGTGTTCCGTCAGGATATTTGACTGTACCGCTGACAGTTTTTACGGCGGCATTGAGGACTATCGGATGCGTTACATAATAAGTATTGGTTACCCCGGCAGTCAGATCAACCTGAATTTCTTCAGAAGGTAAGAGCCCCTGCGCACTCCAAGGCGGGCTGACCCTGACTAAATAGGTGCCGGTAGCTAAGCTTTTATTGACTACGCCTACACCGCTATCATTTGTTGAACCCCAATAACTGCCATTCATGCTCCAGCTGGGATCATGCACATCAACATTGGCGCTTATCTGAGGATTGCCTGAACTATCAACAACTTTTATTTTCATGGCGGGTATTCCTATTTCGATGTTGCCTAAACCAACGGCCGCACCGGCATAAGTGACAGTTTGAGTGGCTGGCGCAGCATAATCAGGATAGGTCCATGAATCAACCCAGAAATCTACATAATATGTCCCATTAGTACTCAAAGAAAAACCGAAGGTGCCGTCAGCCCCCGTGGTATCATTGCGATTATACATCCAGTTTGCGGAGTGGAAAGTAACCGAGACATTAGGGATGCCATTGCCTTCGGAGTCAACTAATTTTCCGGTGATATTCGGCGTCAGCAGGGAAATATCTCCTAAATTATTGTTTGCGCCGCCATTGATGGCTACACTCGTCTCTTCAGGAGCTGAATAAGCATCCTGCCCCCAGTAATCGACGCGGTATTTGTAGGTGGCAGTATAATCAATATTTAAGCTGAATAAACCGTTTACGTCAGGGCTGGCATAATAATAGTGCGCCCAGCTGCTGTCAAAAAAACTGATGGAGCATTCAGTGCTGGTACAGGCCGTACCGTCCGGTTTTTTTAAAGTACCGGTTACATTGGCTGCCTTAAAAACTTTAGCCACTGCCACCTGGGTGCCGCTGTAAGTCAAAGTAAAAGAATTTGGAGGCGACTCGCCTTCATATTTATCCCACATTTCCGCCGTGTAAGTCCCGTAGGTGCTGATGCCAAAAGAGGCGACCCCGCTGTCATTGGTCAGCCGGCAATTATAAAAAGCATAGCTTGCGTCATGGAGGCAAACCTGATAATTGGTAACTGGTGTCGTATTGTCTGATTTCTTCAGGGTGATTTGTACTGAAGGTTCCTGGAGTAAAATAGTGCCAAAATCGTATATCCCTGAGCCATTATAGTAAAAATCAAACGGCTCGGGATCTTCATAAGTACTATCATAAGCATAAACATCAACTGTATAGCTGCCGGCCGGAACGTCATAAAAATCAAAACTGCCATCAGTATCCGTGGCCGACCAATTTGTATAGCTCCAGCTGGCATTATGGATGGCGATTTGTCCGCTCGTTACTGGTGTTATCAGATCCGGCTTTAATATTACACCAGTCATAGTTACGTTTTGAGCTAAGGCTGGTTTTGGTAATAATGTTAATATACCGATGACTGCAATAAAAAAACCTCCCAGTGTTAGGATTCTTTTATAATTTTTCATAGTTTTTTCCTTATTTTGATTTAAATATTATATAAACAAAAAAGCCATCTAGTGGCTTAATTAACAAAAAAATGAAAAATTGATGAATTTTCCGCTTTGCTTTTCTCTCTTTTTTCACCCCCAAGAAAAGTCAATTTAAAAAATATTTAATTTTTGTTTAAATTATATGCTAATTATAGCTTATTTTTGGACATTTGTCAATATATTCTGACCAAAAACTACCTCCGACAAATTCGAAGGTAGTTTATAATCTACAAAAATTATATGCTCTTTTCCGCCTTTTCCTTTTCCATCTCTTCCCTTTCTACCGCTTCAAACACTTTTTTCTTTATTTCCTCAATTACTTTTGGATTCTGCTTCAGAAATAATCTGGCGGCCTCACGCCCAACACCGAGCTTAATCTCCCCGAATGTAAAAGTGTTGCCGTTTTTTACTACTACTTTTTTCAATACTCCGGTATCCAGCGCGTCCCCGCCGATTGAAATGCCCTCGTTGTACATAATGTCAAATTCCGTAGTCCGGAACGGCGGCGCCACTTTATTCTTCACAATTTTTACTTTCACCCGGTTACCGATGGATTCGTCGCCTTTTTTTATCTGGGCTGAGCGGCGCACCTCGATGCGTACCGAAGAATAAAATTTCAGGGCCATACCGCCGGTGGTAGTTTCGGGATTGCCGAAGAATACTCCGATTTTCATGCGTGTTTGATTGATAAAAATAACTACAGTTTTTGTCTTACTGACAATAGCGGCCAGCTTGCGCAGCGCTTGGCTCATCAGCCTGGCCTGCAGGCCCATGTGCTGGTCCCCCATCTCCCCCTCGATTTCAGCTTTCGGGGTCAAGGCGGCCACCGAATCAATCACTACCACATCAACGCCGTTGGAGCGCACCAAGGTTTCCGTAATTTCCAAAGCCTGCTCTCCGGTATCAGGCTGGGAAATAAGCAATTCGTCAATATTAACCCCGATCTTCCTGGCGTATTCCGGATCAAGGGCGTGTTCGGCGTCAACAAAAGCTGCCGTGCCTCCCATTCTTTGCACTGAGGCGACTATATACTGGGCCAGTGTGGTCTTGCCTGACGCTTCCGGACCGTAAATTTCGATTATCCGGCCGCGCGGTACGCCGCCGACGCCTAAGGCTAAATCCAATGATAAACATCCGGTTGGTATAGTATCTACCTGGATTTTTTTCGCCTCCCCCAGCTTCATTATTGAGCCGTCGCCAAATCGCTCTTTTATCTGGGCAATGGCTTCCTGGGCAGCGCGGGATTTTTGATTAATAGACTGGGAAGAGTCTTTTGTTTTTGGTTTGGGCATATAAACAATATTAATAATTAATTATTATTTTTTAAAAAAACATTTCGCAAAACAGTCGTTGGCTTGCTGCGCTGTTTGATGGCAGTTATTTCAATGACATTTAAGTCTTCTTTCAGATTGACCGTTTCAGTGAACGACCCATCACTCTCCAGATAAACCTCCCGGCCGTTGATCGTCAGGCGGGCTTCAGGTGCGGTTTTGCCGGTCACCTGGATATTATTCTGAGTGACAGTGGAAAAGTCCGACGGGCTGGATATCGTAAGTAACGGCGGAGAGAATATCTTGGCGACTTCGAAGCCCACATATGTCAGGCAAGCGAGAATGATCAAAATTATTATGGCTTTACGCACAGTTTTTGGGGTGATAATCGGCTGCGGCAGTTTCTGCCTGGAAGCCTCAAATGAAGGCTTGAATTTCTTTTTGATTATCTTCCTTTCCTGCTGACGGTAAATGTCAATTACTAATCCTTCATTTACATTTAAAAAAATCGCGTATTTTTTTAAAAAACTTTCGATATAAACGGGTCCCGGTAAAATTCCATATTCCCCATTTTCAATCGCTTCCAAGTATTTTTTCTTTATGCCCGTCTGCTTCTCGGCCTCTTCCAGGCCGATGCCGGATTCGCGCCTGACTTTCTGCAGCCGTTCGCCCAGGGTTTTCGATCTTTCAATTGAATGTTTCTGAAATATTGGCATAAGCTATTTTTCAAAAAAACGATTACTTCTGAAACTCATCATCTGCTTCCTGTTCTTTGTCCGCCGCCTCGCCATTTTCAAAATCTTCCTTAAAATTTTCATCTTCAGCAGGCGACTCACTGGTAATCAATATGTCCCTGGGCTTGGCGCCGTCTCCCGGACCGATAACGCCCCGCTCTTCCAGAATATCAAGAATCCTGGCCGCGCGCGCATAGCCTATCCTCAGCCGTCTCTGCAAAAAAGAAGCAGAGGCTTTGCCTGCCTTGACAACCAACTCCTCCGCCTGGTCAATTAATTCGTCGTCAGCCAGATCCTCAAAATTTCCGATCAGCGTCCGGTCAATCACCTTGCTGGTCACCTGCTCCTCATAATCCGGCTTAGCCTGGCTCTTCAAATAATTCAGTACGCGCGAAATCTCTTGGTCATTAACATACGCGCCCTGGAGGCGTTTTGGTTTTGAAAGCTGGGGTGAAATATAGAGCAGATCGCCGCGGCCTAACAACTTTTCAGCGCCGGAAGTATCCAAAATGGTCCGCGAATCAACCAGAGAGGCTACGGAAAAAGCAATGCGCGAGGTAATATTGGCTTTGATCAATCCAGTAATAATATCGACTGACGGGCGCTGCGTCGCCAGGATTAGATGGATGCCGACTGCCCGCGCCATTTGCGCCAATCTAATGATTGCCGCCTCCACTTCATTGGCGGCTACAGACATTAAATCTGCCAATTCGTCTATTGCTAAAACCAGATACGGCATTAAGCCGCCATTATCGTGGTTATAAGACTGGATGTTGCGATGACCGGATTTTGACAGCACTTCAAATCTTCTGTCCATTTCCGCCACTACCCAGCGTAAAGCATTGATGGTTTTATTTGTTTCAGTAACCACGGGGGTCAGTAGATGGGGAATATCATTATAGCCGGTCAGCTCTACTCTCTTTGGATCAACTAAAATAAGTTTCAGTTCATCCGGGGAATTCTGATAGAGCAGGCTCAATAAAATAGTGTTCAAACAGACGGACTTACCCGAGCCGGTAGCGCCGGCAATAAGCAAATGGGGCATGGGATCAAGATCCGCCAGCCAGGTATGGCCGGCCACATCCTTGCCCAAGGCCACGGTCAGCTTCGACTTTCTTTTCTTGAACTCACTGCTCATCAAAAGCTCTTTTAATTTGACTATGGCCACGGCTTCATTCGGCACTTCAATGCCAACCAACGATTTACCGGGAATAGGCGCTTCAATACGAATCGGATGGGCAGCCAGAGCCAGGGCCAGATCATTGCCCAAAGTAGTTATCTGGGACAATTTTACTCCCTCAGATGGTTTCAATGTGTACTGCGTAACGGTCGGGCCAACCTTAGTCTCTCCCATCTCTACATCAATGCCAAAATTTTTCAGTGTCTGATGAATTTTTTCCTTATGCACTTCAATGTCACCGCTGGTCGGCTTGGTATTACTAGATTCCAGAAGATCAATGGGAATTTCAATTTTGCGTATTACATGCCGCTTCTCGCCTTCAAACATTCCCAGCTGCTTTTCAGTTGTCTTATTTTCCGCCGGGACAGCCGGGGACTCGCCGCCGGGTTGCGCTGCTACCGCTTCAGAGCCTATCTCTTTGGTATTAAAGCTCTGCGGCTCTGGCTCACCAATACCGCCATCTTCCGGACCCTGGGCGGTGGTATTCATGTTTGTTTTTAATTTATAAAAAAATTCGCGGAATTTTTCCATCATTCTGCTGAAAACATTACCGCCGGAATACAGACGCTTTAGGGAGGCATCAAACAAGACTAAAAATGCTATCAAAAGAAGAGCGGCTAATATTACGCCAGTGGCCCAGGGGCCCATAATTTTCTCCAGTGGGTAGGAAAGCACCAAGCCCAGATATCCGCCGCCTCTGCCACCAGCAATGTCGCTGGATATTCTTTCGGGAGATGAGGCAATAAGACTGATTAAAGCAGAATAGCATAAAACCAAAAGGCCCAAACCGGTATAACTGGATAGGCGAAACGTCTCCTTTTTTGACTGGGAAATGAAATAGGCCAGCGCTATCAGCAGTAATGGCAGGATAAACTTGCCCCAGCCTAGCAGATACTTTAACCCGGTATCAATTGCCTGTCCGAACCTGCCGGCCAACCCAAAAAGGCTCAGGCATGAAATAACCGCCAAGGTTATAACCAAAACTATTAAAATACCTTTTTTGGTATCTGATTTTAAATAAGGCCTGGCTTCCGTCAACTGCGGTTTATCATTAATTTCCCGGCTGGCTTCTTTTTTATATTTTTGAAGATATTTTTTCTTTTCTTTTCTCACTTTAATAAAACAACGAATAATTAAGTTATTTTAGGTGATTAGATTTTAACATTTTTTTGCATAAAAATCAATTGCTGCCTTTTACTCATTACCAGTCACTTATTACAGATTATCACCCTACGCCCGTCACCCGAAGGGGGACAATTTATAAACCAAAAACTCCTTCTTGCATTCAATGGGAAGGTCTAATTGGGGATAAAAAACAGCGGTTATTTAGGCTTTTTAAAGCCCGTCCCGGCAGGTATTAATTTGCCGATAATCACATTCTCCTTGAGGCCGCGCAGTCGGTCAACTTTTCCGGAGACAGCCGCATCGATCAAAACTCTGGCTGTTTCCTGGAAAGAAGCGGCGGAAAGGAAGCTATCGATCGACAATGAAGCTTTGGTGATACCCAATAATAACTGCTCGCCGATTGCCGGTTTGCCGGATTTCTTTTTAATCTCCTGGTTGATCTCCAAAAATTTATTCTTTTCTACTACTTCGCCGGAAAGGAAATTGCTATCGCCTGGTTCCTTGATGTAAATACGGGAAAACATCTGGCGGACAATCATTTCTATGTGCTTATCATTTAATTTCTGCCCCTGGGAAGAATAAATATATTGGATCTCCTTGATGACATAGCGTTCAACCGATTCCTGTCCCTGCAGATAGAAAATCTGATGCAAATCCAGGCTGCCGTCGGTCAGCTGGTCTCCGCGATTCACTAATTCCCCATTTTTTACCCAGATTGACTGTCCCGGAGGTATGGCATATTCTTTTTCCTTTATTTTTTCCGAGGCAACCATTAATTCATCGCCGGAAATTCTGACCTGGCCGGAAGATTTCGAAAGAATTTCTTTTTCATTCATCAATAACAGCACCTGGTCAACCTTTACCTTGTCGCCTTCTTTCACTTTAAGTACGGATTTCTTCTTATCCTTTTTAATGGAATACTTTACTTCTTCAACGTCTTTGTAGCTGATAACCACCTGCTTATTGTTCCTATCCTCATCTATCACTTTTACCTGGCCGGTGACGCCTGCGAGAATGGCCGGCCGGCGAATCGGTCTGGCTTCAAAAATCTCTTCTACCCGCGGCAAACCCTGGGTAATGTCCTTGCCCGCCACGCCGCCAGTATGGAAAGTCCTCATGGTCAGCTGAGTGCCCGGCTCGCCTATGCTTTGCGCGGCCATAATACCGACTGCCACGCCCAGCTCGACCAGTCTATTGAAGGCCAGATCATAACCGTAGCATTTTTGGCAAACTCCCCAGTGCGCCTGACAGCGAAGCACAGAGCGTACGTTTATTTTATCCAATTTTAACTTCTCAATTTTCGGCAGGAGGTCTTCTGTAATTATTTCACCTTTCTTCAAAATCATTTTCTTGGTTTTGGGATTGATAATGTCTTCTGCCGCGGCACGGCCAACCACCCTGTCTTCCAGCACTTCTCCGGCTTCTTCGCTGGCCTTCCTGGTCAGCTCAATGCCGTTTTTTTCACCGCAATCTTCAATGGTAATCAACGTATCCTGACTGACGTCCACCAAGCGCCTGGTCAGATAACCGGCGTTAGCGGTCCTCAAGGCCGTATCCGACAAGCCTTTGCGCGCGCCGTGAGTGGAAATAAAATATTCCAAAACCTCAAAGCCTTCCTTAAAGCTGCCTTTGACCGGCAATTCGATGGTATCGCCGGCTGGATTGGTAACCAGGCCTTTCATGCCCATCATCTGCGTGGTCTGTGCCCACGAACCGCGGGCTCCTGACTCAATCATGGAAAACACCGAACCGTCCCGGTCCAATGAATCACGGCTGACTTTCTGTATCTGATCCTTAGCCTGCGCCCAAACCTCAATAATCTTCATATGCCGCTCTTCTTCCGTCAGCAAACCCTGGTCAAAATGCGACTGAATTTCCTCATTCTTTACTTCTGCTTCTTTGATAATGTCTTTTTTGGCCGCCGGGGTCACTAAATCATCCATACCCCAGCTTAATCCTGAGTAAGTCAAATATTTGAAAGCTAAAGCTTTTATGGAATCAAGCAATATCACTGTTTTTTCGTTCCCAAAACGGGTTAAAAAATTGCCGACGAGCTTGGACAGCGACTTGCGGTCCATCACTTCATTAATAAAATCAACTTCTTTGGAAAAAATGCTGTTAAAAATTATCCGCCCGGCGGAAGTAGCTATCAATTCATTGTCAATTTCTACTTTTATCTTGTCCTGAATATGGATAGTCCGTAATTGATAGGCCATGATGGCTTCGTCAATGGAAGAAAAATATTTTAACTTATCATCCGGCGTTTCTTTGAGCAAGGTAAGGTAATAACAGCCCAGAACAATATCCTGAGTCGGCGAAGTTACCGGCACGCCGGTCGCCGGCTTCAGCAGATTATTTACCGAAGCAATAATCGTCTCTGCCTCTTTCTTGGCATTTTCCGTTAACGGTACATGGACAGCCATTTGATCGCCGTCAAAATCCGCGTTAAAAGCGGTGCAAACCAAAGGATGGACCTGAATAGCCTTGCCTTCTATCAGTACAGGACGAAAAGCCTGGATGCCTAAACGGTGCAAAGTTGGAGCGCGATTCAGAAGAACAAAAGCATTCTTAGTCACTTCTTCCAGGATGTCCCAAACTTCAGGACGGCCGGATTCTATGAAACGTCCGGCGCTTCTGACATTGTGAACGTATTCGCGCTTGATTAATTGACTGATAATAAATGGTTTGAAAAGCTCCAAAGCCATACGCTTCGGCAGACCGCACTGGCCGAGATTCAAATGAGGGCCGACAACAATAACCGAACGTCCGGAATAATCAACGCGTTTGCCCAGTAAATTCTGCCGGAAACGGCCCTGCTTGCCTTTCAGTATATCGGCGATTGATTTAAGCATTCTTTTCTGCCCAGTGGAGGCAGTCACGGTTTTTCCGTGCCTGGCGTTATTGTCAATCAGCGCATCAACCGCTTCCTGCAGCATTCTCTTCTCGTTGCGGCTGATCACCTCGGGTGCGTTAAGGGTAATCAATCTTTTCAGACGATTATTCCTGTTGATCACGCGCCGGTATAAATCATTCAAATCAGAGGCGGCAAATCTTCCGCCGTCCAGCTGCACCATTGGCCGTAAATCCGGAGGAATGACCGGAACAATATTCAGGATCATCCATTCTGGCCTGAATTTATTTATTTTGAAGCTCTTATATAATTTTAATCGCCTGATCAGCCGTCGCCGCTTGCTGTCCGGAGATTCCAGAATTTCCTTTTCCAATTCTTCTATTTTTGCATCTAAGTCAATTTCTTTTAATAATTCACTGACTGCTTCAGCGCCAATATTAGCCTCAAAAACATGGCCATATTTCAGGGAAAGATCCCGATAGATCTGCTCGGAAATAATCTGCATCGGTTTAAGATTTCTCAGCTCTTTCTTGGCTAAATCCACCGCCTCTGATAAATCTTTCAATTTTTCCTCGCGCAATTCGCTGTTGGCGACCAATTCGCGCTCCAATTCCTTGTCTATCTCCTTGGCCTTAGCGCCTTCTTTCTGGCTGGCGGCCCTCTCTACCTTTTTCTGCTTGATGTCATTGGATACTTTTATAAATTCGCCTTCAATGCTTTTTTTCTTGGCCTGATACTCTGCGTCAATCTGTTTCAGCGTCTCTTCGCGCAGATTATCGTCAACTTTGGTAATAATAAAATTTGCGAAATAAATTACTTTTTCCAGATCCTGAATGGACAAGTCGAGGATCAGCCCGATCTTCGAGGGCACCCCGCGCAAGAACCAGATATGGGAGACGGGCACCGCCAGCTTGATATGACCCATGCGTTCGCGGCGCACGATGCTGCGCGTCACCTCGACTCCGCATTTGTCGCAGATTATGCCTTTGTATCTGACTTTCTTGTATTTTCCGCAGTAGCATTCCCAGTCTTTAACCGGACCAAAAATCCGCTCGCAGAATAAACCGTCTTTTTCCGGTTTTTGCGTGCGGTAATTTATGGTTTCCGGCTTTAAAACTTCGCCGTGCGACCATTGCAAAATATTTTCGGGTGAAGCCAGCTTCAGACGAATCGCCTTGAAATCCACCGTTTTTGTATTATTGTCCATTGGCATAAATTATTTTTTCTCCTCTTTACTTTTCTTAAACTCCCCGTCTACAGGCTCTTCCGTGCCGCCGATTAATTCCACGTCCAGACACAAGCCTTTCAGCTCCCTGACCAGGACGTTAAATGATTCCGGTATGTTAATTTTTCGGATTGGTTCGCCTTTTATGATGGCCTCATAAGCTTTTGAACGCCCGGGCACGTCATCGGACTTGATAGTCAGCATTTCCTGCAAAGTATATGCAGCGCCATAGGCTTCCAGCGCCCAGACTTCCATTTCACCGAATCTCTGGCCGCCGAACTGAGCTTTGCCGCCCAGAGGCTGCTGGGTAACCAGCGAATAAGGGCCGATAGAACGCATATGCATTTTATCTTCAACCATATGGTTGAGCTTCATCATATATATGTAGCCGACCGTTACTTGGTGATCAAAGGCCTCTCCTGTCCGTCCGTCATACAGGGTTATTTTGCCGCTCCGGGGAAAACCGGCTTTTTCCAATTCATCGTGTATGTCTTTTTCCGGCACCCCGTTCAGTGCCGGGCTGGCCACTGTATAGTTAAGTTTATGAGCAGCCATGCCTAAATGTGTTTCTAAAATCTGACCGATATTCATACGGGAGGCCACGCCTAACGGATTTAATATAATGCCAACTGGCGTGCCATCAGCCATATAGGGCATGTCTTCCTCAGCCACAATGCGCGAAATAACGCCTTTATTTCCATGTCGGCCGGCCATTTTGTCGCCGACCTGCAATTTGCGCAGCTGAGCGACGGAAACCTGTATGCTCTTCAAAATTCCCGAAGATAATTTATCGCCGCGCTCTCGTGAGAATATTTTGATGTCAACGACTTTGCCGTGTTCCCCGTGCTCCAGATAAAGAGAGCTGTCCTTGACGTCTTTGGCTTTTTCTCCGAAAATCGCCCGCAATAATTTTTCCTCGGCTGACAACTCAGTTTCTCCTTTGGGAGTAATTTTGCCGACTAAAATGTCGCCGGAGGAAACTTCCGCGCCGATGCGCACCACGCCTTCATCGTCCAGATCTTTCAGTTTCTCTTCGCCGATATTGGGAATGTCCCTGGTCACCACTTCCGGCCCCAGCTTGGTGTCGCGGATGTCCACCGTATAATCTTCTATATGTATGGAAGTGAAGCGGTCATTCTGCACCAATCTCTCGGAAATCAGGATGGCATCTTCAAAATTGCCGCCTTCCCAGGCCATGAACGCCACTAAAATATTTTGTCCTAGCGCCAGTTCTCCGCCGTCAGTGGCCGGGCCGTCAGCCAGCGTTTCCCCTTTTTTGACAACCTGGTTTTTATCGACTATCGGCCGCTGGTTAATGCAAGTGGAGGCGTTGGAACGGACAAATTTATTCAATTGATACTTATGCACTTTACCGGTATCGGACAAGACATGAATCTCATCTGAGTCGACTCTGACAATTTTACCGTTTTCCTGGCAGACTATTACCTGCCCGGAATCACCGGCCGCCTTGCCCTCTACTCCCGTGCCGACCAAAGGCGCCTGGGGTGTGATGCATGGCACTGCTTGTCTCTGCATATTCGAGCCCATCAATGCCCTGACGGCATCATCATGCTCGAGGAATGGGATCAAGGCAGTAGTGACGCTGATTATCTGAAAAGGCGCGACATCCATAAAATCAACACGCCAGACGTGATCCAGGGTCGGTTCGCCGTGCAGCCGCACTTCGGCTTTATCCTGGAAAAAATAGCCCTGCTCGTCAATCGGCGTAGTCGCAGCGGTAGTAACGTATTTTTCTTCTATAAAAGCATCGAGGTATTCAATTTCATTGGTCACGCGGGGCTTGACGGGTATCGTTTTTAATCCGCTTTTTTCCAGTTCTTTGGCTTTTTCCTTGGAAATCTTTTCTCCGGCTTTGCCGATTACATTTCCATTGCTATCTTTTATATCTTGGCGGAGAATTTCACTCTCAATCAACGAGGCTTTATTTTCCGGATCGTGGATAATTTTGCGGAAAGGCGTTTCGATGAATCCATATTCATTGATCCTGGCGAAGCAGGACAAATGCCCGACCAATCCGATGTTCGGTCCCTCTGGCGTGGCAATGGGACAGATGCGTCCATAATGCGTGCGATGCACGTCGCGAACGTCAAAGCCGGCGCGCTCCCTTGATAAACCGCCGGGACCCATGGCCGACAAGCGCCGCTTGTGCTCCAGCTCGGCCAGAGGATTGGTCTGGTCCATAAACTGGGAAAGTTGGGAGGACATGAAAAATTCTTTGACCGCTCCGATGATCGGACGGGCGTTAATCAGCTGGTTCGGCGTCAGCGTATTGATATCCAGCGTGCTCATCCGGTCTTTGACTATCCTCTCCATGCGCGCCAAGCCGATACGGAATTTATTCTGCACCAATTCGCCGATGGCCCTGACGCGGCGGTTGCCCAGATGGTCAATGTCGTCGGCATCTTTCTGTGAATTATTCAGGCGGATGACTTCCCGGATTATTTCCACTAGATCTTCTTTTTGTAAAACTCGGAATTCCTTTTTATTGGCGAAGGTGAAGCCGAAACGCTGGTTTAGCTTGTAACGGCCCACCCGGCCGAAATCATACCGGTCAAAGCTGAAAAACATTTTATAGATCAGATCGCGGGCATTATCAACCGTGGCCAGATCGCCCGGCCTGATTCTTTTATATACTTCCCGCAGGCCCTCAGCCTCATTTCTCGAAGTGTCTTTGGCTAAAGTGGATTCAATGTATTTATTTTCACGATGGTTATCGGCCTCGGCAAAGAGGCTTTTGATTTCCTCGTCTGATCCGAAGCTGAAAGCCCGCAACAGGGAGGTAATCGGCACTTTCCTTTTTCTGTCTATTTTTACGAAGATAACGTTGTTGGCGTCCGTCTCAATCTCCAGCCAGGCGCCGCGGTTAGGAATGATTTTCGCGCCGTAATAGCGGCGGCCGCGCAGCACTTCTGAAGTAAAAAAAACACCAGCTGAACGTATCAGCTGGCTGACCACTACGCGTTCGATGCCGTTAATGACAAAAGTGCCCCGATCAGTCATCAGAGGAAAATCGCCGAGATAAACTTCCTGCTCTTTTATTTCTCCGGTCTTTTTATTGACCAGCTTGGTTTCCACGCGCAAGGCGGCCTCAAAAGTCACATTCTTCGCCTTGGCGGTCACCTCATCGAAGCGCGGCTCGTCAAAATAATAATTCTGCAAATATAATTCTAAATCACGCCCGATAAAATCTTTTATGGGCGAGACCTCTTCAAAAAGCTCTCTTAGGCCTTCTTTAACCAACCAATTGTATGAAGTTTTTTGTACGACTATCAGGTCAGGCAGGTTGATGGCAGAAGGAATTTCTGAAAAACGTTTTCTATTTGATGAGGGCATTAATTAAAAGTTATAAAATAATAAATTTTAAAAAAAGAATATAAGCAAATAGCCTCTTCCCTTTCAGATAGGCAGAAAAGAGTTAATTAACCGTTACAATTTTAATGTCTTGCTTTGTATAACAACGTCATTTGAATGTTTAGACGTCTTCCTTTTGTAAGGAATGTGTACTTCCGAGTGTACCAGAGGGGGCAAAAGCTGTCAAGCCCAAACCCCTAATTCCTGTCAAGATATTATTTTTTCGCTAATCTTAGTATGGATATTTAAACAATATTTTAAACTTTCAAAAACTTTGAAAATAGTGAATTAACTTATCCACAATGAAAAAAGCTCTTAAAAATGGGAAGAATTGGCGAAAGATTACACGTCTAACGACCTAACTTTTATTTAACTAAGGCCCAAATCATTCTTCGTTTTATAAAAAAATCCACCGGCAGGCACTTGGCCTACTGGCGGATCAGGATATTGGCTACCCTTTTTGCTCAATCGAGCGCGATCTTGTCGATGTGAAGTTGCTTGAATCTTTTTAACTCCTCGGCGAAGGAATCGGCAGTGATTCTTTCATTAATAATCTGCCAATCGGCTATTCCTGCCTGTCTGAGCTGAGCACGCGTGGTACTGTCCTCATAAAATAATGAAATAACTACAGTTAGGAAGTGGATGCGTTCTCTCAGCTTGCCAAGAAGCTGTAACCCGTTTCCGGTGTCATTGATGATCACCATGTGCGGATTGAATTTGGCGATTTGCATGACCGGATTATCTTCCCCTGGTTCATCATCGAACTTTTCTACAGATTCGAAGCATCTTACCTCGAAAACGTTCTCAAGACGGCGCAGGCAAAGCAAGTAGAAATTGTCTCGGCCAGATACACCGTACCAAGCGATCCTTGGTTTGCTCATTATTACCTCCAGTTTAAACTTTTTCTTTATCTAATAGCGATTATTGTTTTTATTTATTATCATATCTTAGAATAATTAAATAATAAAAGCAACTCCTCTTTAAATAGAGGCTTTAGATAAAAAAAGAGATTGCGTTTGCCCACTCGCAATCTCCTGATGGCTCAAACTAACGAACGAATTTTTCTGAACGCCAGAACCAAGGCATCGAAACACTTGAGAGTCGCCGCGTCTCCAAGCTGCACAAAACATATGGAATAATCCTGTCCAGACGGCTCGCCAGTTACCTTGTCAACCGTTACTATACTCTGCTCCTGGAAGATTACCGCTACCCTTTGCGGCGTGGCCGAGCCTTGGCCGTAGACAAACACGATAAGCGGCGACGACACCTTGGATATTCCCAGGGCGTATAATTCCTCCGGCCGAGAAACTGGAATTACGCGCACCCTCTCTGGCGTGGCAGCAAAATCAGCAAAATGTTCAAACGCCTCTCTCGCGCTTATGGCCCCGGCAAAATGCACCAGATAAAGAATAAGTTGCTTATTCGCGGAGAGGGCCTCCTTTAGTGCGAAACGAAATTTGTCAGCATCAAAAGCAGATTCGCTGTTTTCACCGACTAGCATCCACATCTCTGTGGCGCTCGCAGCCGCTTCAATCAACCGACTGGATCCCCATATGCCAATAGTATTGCCTGCCAATACGGCGCATTCATCAGACGCTTCAGCTGACTGCAAAAAAATCTCAACCGTGTCTCTCAATCTGGCTAATGTTTGAGGCTGAATAACGCCGGTAAGGCCCTCTCTCGTCCAGCGCATAATAGTGGCGGTAGACACGCTGATCAACGCGCCCAGCTGCTGCTTCGACATACGAAGTGATTCGCAGAGTGATCGCATCAATCCCGGAAGCGGGCTTGCTTGGCCTTCGGTCAGGAATTCCTGCTTGCCGTTTGCTTCAACAATTTCTTGAATCAGCTCGAGTATCCTTGCTGAATCGTATTTTCCTGCGCTCAACTTTCCACTCCTTCCTGTATATTGATATTAAAAATTCTGTGTAAAAGGACAATTAATAGTTGGTAATATTAACAAGACAACCCTGCCATGTCAACCTTAAAAACTTGTTGGATCTTAAAAAGACTGTTTTAATTTTTTTAAACAGCCCCAAAATATAAAAAATAATTTCCTATTTCTCAAGTATTTCTTTCACCGTCTTCCGGTCATCCCAGGGAATTTTTTTGTCGTTTTTAACGGCCATAACCGTTTCACTTCCCTTACCGGTAATAATGACGATGTCGCCCTTCCGCGCTTGGCCAATCGCCTCAACAATGGCGGTTCGGCGATCCAAGATTTTCCCTACTTGCTTATTGCCTGAGGCTTCTGCTCCGGCTGCCACCTCGTCAATTATGGTTTGCGGATTTTCATCATAGGGATCCTCATTGGTGATTATAACCAGGTCAGTATATTGCCCCGCCAGCCGGCCCAGGATCGGACGCTTCCTTTTATCGCGTCCGCCTCCCTGCGAGCCCAGGACGCTGATAATCTTCCGGGGCTTGAAAGACCGCAGGGTTTTATAGACTTCCTCCAGTGAGGCTGGTTCGTGGGCGTAATCAATGAAAATCCTGAAACCGCGATTGTTCGCTATCTCCTCAAGCCGGCCAGGCATAAATCGTACTTCTTCCAAAGCATTTTTCATGGCCAAAAGCTGCAAGCCCTGCGTGTATCCCACGGTGATGGCCGCCAGCGAGTTATAGACGTTGAATTCACCCAACAACCGCAGCTCAATAGGTTGCGCGTCAACTTCAAAACTGGTGTTGTTCGGATAAACGATCACGTCCCTGGCCAGAACCTTATTCTCCGCCTTGGGATTATCGTGGCCTTTGATGGCCATGCCATAGCCCCATTTTTCATCGGCCTTGAAATTCAGGAAATAACCGGCCTGCTGATCGTCAATATTGGCGACTATCACTTTTTTAATCTTTTTGCCGTCAATTATCTTCCTTCCGGAAAAAACCAGCCGGCTGAATAACCTGCCTTTAGCCTCGCGATACTTTTCAAAACTGCCGTGCGCTTCTATGTGCTCCGGCGAAAGATTGGTAAAAACGGCAATATCATAATTAATCCCCAGATGGCGATATTGAGCAATGCCCTCGGAAGAAGTTTCTATGATCGCGTACTGGCAGCCGTTTTTCACCATCTGGGATAAAAGCCGCTGCAGGCGGAAACGGCCGGGCATTGTCTGCTTTGTGTCATTCTCCCATATTTTATTGGCAATTTTAAAATTCATCGTCGAGGCTAAACCAACCTTCTCTCCCGCTGCCTCAAGCACTTTGGCAATGAGATTAACTACCGTTGATTTGCCCTTGGTGCCAGTCACGCCGATAACAACCATCCGCCGGGAGGGATAACCATAAAAAAAAGCTCCCGCGTTGGCCAAAAAAAGATGGTAAAACTGCAGTAAGAATTTAGGTATTATTTTTTTTATCTTTGACTTCATGCAGATTTTGGGTTCCTAGTTTCGTCAATCAGCCAGCGCTCGTAGGATCTCAAAACGCGGCCAACCGGCATCTCGAGAATGCACGGCACTTCGTACGAATGCTGGCTTTTAACCAGCGCTTTTATTGTCCGGAAATATTTTTTCTGCGTGGCGATCAAAGTAACTATACCCCTGGTCTGCACCATTTTGCCGCGCCACCAGTAAAGATCCTCCTGCTTGATAAAATTGACGCAGGCCGCCAGATGCTTCTGCAAAATCAAGCGTGATATTTTTCTGGCTTCCTTGATACTCGGATAGTGAACGTAGACGTGAATCATAAAATTAAATTAATTTCTAAACACGAAGCACGAAATCCGAAACAATATCTAAATCAAAAAATAAAATGTTCAAAACAGTGCTTGCGAAAGTCGTTTAAATTTTTAATATTTTGTCGTTAGGATTTGTTTCGAATTTCGGATTTTAAAAAATATTTCTAAAACTCTATTGGATTTTTCTATTCGCATTTTTTATTGTGCCTTTATCAAATTCCCCGCCGGATCCAGTTCCACAAAATGGTGAGTTTTACCGGAGCGATAGGCTGCGCATTGATTAGCCGGTTCGTCGTCAACCGCCTGGCGCGGGTTATGGGCGATGTCCGCTGACCAATCGGTAATTATAATATCAGCCAGGCACGGTCCATTTGACAAATCCTCACCTAGCTGAAAATTTACGCGCCACTGCTCTTTAGCCTTGGCAACAGCCAGATCTTTATCTGCCTGCTGTTTAATTTTAATATCGGCCGCGCCAGAAACAATTTCCGCGGCGTTGAAGCTGTTGGTATTCGCGGATTTCTTAGCGCAGGCGCTGAGGGCTATAGCCAGCAAAAAAACAGAAACGAATATTATTAATTTTTTTGCCATACCTTTATATCCTTTAAACGTAATTATAGCCGTTTTGGCGGTAAAAAACAAACAAAAATAAGAGTAGGAGGGAGTAAAAACCCCGCCTACTCGCATAACGACTTCATGACTTTGCGACAGTCAAAGTAAATCCAGACGCGGCAAGATGCTGGGCGATATGGAACGAACTGCCAAAAGTATCCTCGGAAAATTCGTACGACAGGCGTTCGATTCTCGACTTTTCCAATTGCTCTACTTCAATAGTAACCTCAGTCGCCCCAAGAAGTTCGATATTCTCCTTTACGTTCTGCAGACACGCCTCAATCACTTCTGGCCGTCGGCCGATACAACTCACGGTTCGTTGCAATGTATAAAGAGCCACAATACCCTCTCATCTTTTACAGTTTTCGTTACTGTATCGTATCCAAGAAATACTGTCAAAGGGATGGGCCACTAGCGCGGTTGACAATTTCCTTTGGGCATGCTAGAATCTACCATCCACTGCTCGTTCAAAATCAATATGAATGCGAGCGCAACCAAAAACCCATCATTCACTGACTGCGCAGGTCGTAAAATCCTGAGTGCAGAGTGAAAGGAGAAAACCATGGACCTCAAAAAGTCCCTCATCATCCCTTTTACTCCTACATCTAGCTGGGGCTTAAGTAGGAGAGAAGTTGTCATCTCGCTTGGCAACCATTGGCCGTTGCAAGCCCCAAATGATAGTGATCATACGGATTTAACCGAACCTAACCAATGCGAGGGTGATCTCTACTTTTTTTTCACCGGTTGCGGAGATAAGTCCCGCGTTGAGGTCCTCTGCGATACATGCAAACTCCATATTTGTGGTAAAACGCATCAGGATCGCTTTGGAATCCGGGACGTGCCAGAACTCAGGATGTCCCTTGCCAGGCTGATGGTGGCAGGCGCTTGGGAAAACAAAATTTCCCACATCGTAAGTTTCCCAGTTATCCACTATATGAAGGATCACATGGCGGCAAGTATGCTTTTGCTGGATACCGGCTTCTCCACAAGAGACGGTAAAATCATTCACCTCGCATACTTTCTGCCTAAAAGGATTGGATTCTGGGATTTGGATAAAGGTGAATGGGTGCCCCAGGAAGCTTTTGAGAATCTGGCAGAAGCCACGGTCATGATACTCGATAGTTTGGTAAACCACCGCCACTCTTTGGAGATTACAGACAAACGCACACTTGGCCATTAGCGCCATCGCCTGATTGCCTGATAGTGCCTTTCTCTTTCTCACAACCTCCCTGTGTTCAGGGAGAAAGGAGCTTATCTTCGCAAATCAAGGCGGAAGCGGCGACTGCCGCAGTAGCTCTGAAAAGAACCTCGGCGCTGGCGCTGACGGTTCATAACTAGAGCGATGGGCGACTCAATCATGAGTTGCCCATTTTTTTATTCCAATTTATCTAAGCGGGATTATTAAACACGCCATACGCCAACGAATATTCATTCGGAGAACGGTTTAAAAATACCAAAAAAATAAAAAAGCGGCTCACGTGAACGAGAACCGCCAATTACCAATGACTAGTCGCAATGATGCAGCAGCCGACGAAACCAAGGGCAAAAATAGCCCATTGGACCCGATTGAGCTTTTTCCGCTCAGAAAAAAAGAATAAGCCTATCAACGAAGGCACAACGACATCGCCGACCATCACAATCGGCAGGACAATAAGCTGTGAAGTCTCATATGCCCAAAAACCCAATGCAGTATAAGCGATAAACGAGATGGCCACCAGCAATATTGATAGCAGTTCGCCTATGCTGTACCGGCGTACCGATGCCTGCCGATCATTACCAAACACCGTGGTCATGACAAGGACGGATAAAGCACCGGGTATACAGCCAACATACCAGGATACTACAAACGTCATTATCGGCATAGATTGGACCACCCAATAGCGCGTTAAAAACATCGTTACGCCGCAAATGGTGAAACAGATCCCGATATACAGGTAGAACCGGAAACTTGATCCTGCTCTGCGCTCATCCGCGCTGGACTGACGGTAGTCAGTGTAGGCGAATAACACCGCCGACAAGACGCTCAGGCTAAGCCCAACCAGTATGCCGTCATTAAGGAAGTGCCCTTCATTGAGCACTAACCAGCTCAAAAACATCGCCAGCATGTCTGCCCATAAGCCATAGAGCGCAGTCTTACTCATGCTGATGTCGGTACTCCACCACCAGAAGTAGGTACCGATAGCATTGAATATCCCGATTATCAGAATGGTTCCGTCCAGCGCCACCTGTCCCGCCATGATCGCCATGACGACGACTAACGCCGCACAAAACACGTAGGTCAGGACGAAACATCGGGGCTGCGCGGGCAAGCGGGAAACTCGTTTGGTTAAATACGGCATGAGGCCACTGCCCACCGCGACTTTGAGCGCGACGGGTACAAACCCAACCAATCATGCAAACCTCACTCTCTAAATGTAAAGATCAAATAATATTAACGTACCGTACCACTGCAAATAAAAAAAGTCAACCTACATGAAGAGACGGGATTATTAATCCCGTCTCCACTCAATTGTTGTTAAAAACGCTAATTTTTCTTCAACACCTCTACTTTATCCAATTTCTCCCAGGGAAATTCCACGTCCGTACGTCCGAAGTGCCCGTAAGCCGCGGTTTTCTCGTAAATCGGCTGCTTCAGGTTCAGCTGTTCTATGATATCAGCCGGCTTGACCGGAAAATTCTTTTTTACCAGCTCTTCAATGTCGCCGTTTTCCAGTTTTCCCGTGCCAAAGGTATTGACCATGATTGAAACCGGTTCTGCCACGCCGATGGCGTAGGCTAACTGCACTTCGCATTTTTTCGCTAAACCCGCAGCTACGATATTTTTGGCGATATAACGGGCAGCATACGAAGCGCTGCGGTCAACTTTTGTTACGTCCTTGCCGGAAAAACACCCGCCGCCGTGCGCACCCACGCCGCCATAAGTATCAACGATGATTTTTCTGCCAGTCAGGCCGGTGTCGCCCGGAGGCCCGCCGATGACAAAACGACCGGTAGCATTGATGTAAAACTTTATCTTATCATTATACCAATCGCCTAAGACGGGCTTGATCACCTGTTCCTTGATATCTGCACGAAGCTTTTCCTCGGTGACATCCTCTGAATGGTGCGCGGCAATCACGACTGTCTCAATGCGGTGCGGCTTATCATCCACGTATTCCACTGTTACCTGTGATTTTCCGTCCGGCCGCAGATAAGGAAGCTGTCCGTTTTTCCGAACTTCTGCCAGCCTCTTGGTGAGTTTATGAGCCAGGGAAATTGTCAGGGGCATATACTCCGGAGTTTCGTCGGAGGCATAGCCAAACATCAAACCCTGATCGCCGGCGCCTTCCTCTTTGCGTTCGCCTGTGCCGTCCACGCCCTGGGCAATGTCCGGAGACTGCTCATGAATAGTGCTGATAACGCCGACATCCGAATAGCAAAAACCGTATTCGGGCTTATCATAACCGATTTTTTTCAGCGTCCGGCGGACAATCTCCTGGATATCCACGTAGCCGGTGGTTTTTACTTCCCCGCCGATCATCACCAAGCCGGTGGTGACAAAACACTCTACTGCCGAATGGCAGTTTTTATCCTGTTTTAACATCTCGTCATAGACCGCATCGGAAATCTGGTCGCAGATCTTATCCGGATGCCCCTCGGTCACTGATTCTGAGGTAAATAACCTTTTTCGTTCTGACATAATTTTTTATCCTATTTATTATCACCCTACGGGTGATCCGCCTTTGGCGGAATATTATTATTAAGCTAAACGGGCTTCAGCCAGTCTGGTGCCGTCTACTGTCCTCTTCATCTTCTCAAAAGCTATGGGGATTGAACGCGTGCGCAAACCGCAGTCAGGTGTGGGAAATACCAGGCGCGGGTCGCCCATTACTTTAACCGCATAAAGGATGCGGTCGCGTACCAGCTCTGGTGACTCAAGAAAATCAGTATGTATGTCCGTCACCCCTAATCCAATCGCTCCGGGAATGCGGTGCTGGCGGAACAATTTGAGCACCTGATAGCCCGGTCGGTCCGAATCCTTTGTACCTAGCTTGCGGCTGTCACGATTGGCGAATTCCAGAGCGTACTGGCTGCAGCTCTTTAGTTTTTTAATATGCGGAAATAATTTGGTGTAATCGCTGAAGCAAATATGCACGCTGAACATGCATTTGATGCCTTCAGTGGAAGCATTAAATGACTCAACAAATAATGGCACCTCTTCCGGATGGGAAGTGACAGCCGGTTCATCAATCTGCACCCAGGTGGCTCCGGCTTTGACTAAAGCCTCGATGTTCGGTTTGATAACGCGCCTGGCTACGTCTAATATGAATTGCCTGCGCGCTAAACGGCGGTCGCTCCGGCCCTGCGAAGTGCCGATGGCAAACGATCTCTTGGTATAAAACTCGTCATAAGACCAGTCGCCGAAAGTATAGGCGCCGGTAATGGGAACTTTCAGCGGGCGGTTGGTCATAGCGGCAATTTGCTTGAATTCCTGCAAATGATAAGCGCCGATAAAACTCGGCTGGCCGAGGCAGGCGCCTTTTTTGTAATACTTGTTGTCAAACGACCGGACGCTTCCGTAAAATTTTATGCCTCCGGTATGGCTGGCTGCCTCGTGGTACATTTCCGAGCGCTGCTGTTCGCCGTCATAGACGATATCAATGCCGGCTTTCTCAATCAGGCGCAAACCATAGAGAGAAGAAATGCACCGGATTTCCTTCAGGTCTTCGCTGCTTTTTTTGTCTTTTTTCAGCAAAGAAATAAGCGGCTGCGAATCAATGCCCAGCTTCCTGCCCCACTCTTCTGCGTCATATATATCTTTTGGCGTAAGCTTCAGGCCTCTGGCGCTTTTAACGCGCCATTCCGGTTTGGCCAGACTGCCGATCTCGTGCGTATGCATTGTACATATCATATGGTTATTTTTGCTTATTGTTTACTAATTTTATGGCTGCCTGCAATTTCAGCAGTTTAGACTGGGCAATCGGCACCGGCACGTACTGCAGATCAAGATTGGCGGTGGCTTTTAATTCGCGCGGTTTTATTTTTTTAATAGCCTGCTCAATAAACTGGGCCAGCGTTTTTGGATCTTCAACTAATGAGGTTCGGCTGTCCAGGCACCCGGCTGATAAAGCTTTCCTGCCGCCAAGCGAAGGCACGGCGTTAATATCGGTATTGAAAAAATCTATGCCAATCCCGTCCAGGTCCGTTTCTGCCAGCATTTTTAGTGCATCGACTGAGCAATTGAATGATGTTTGATATATAATAGAAGCTTTGGTTTTTTCAATCAGACGACCAATTGTTTCCTTGACTAATAAAATTTCAGAGCGATTGGCGCCCCAATAACCCAGGTAAGGGTCAATCAGCTGAAATGACTTATATGATTTTTTTGTCAGGTCAATAATTAGATCTGCTAAAACATCGGTGAAGGCTAAGGCTAATTTTTTTATCGAACCATAATGCTTATCTTCTGCAACGCGGGCGAAATAAAATGGCGCGGGCAAAGTAGCTTTCCATTTCTTATCCGCTGAACTTCTGAAAAAGTCACTGATTCCCTGGCCGGTATATTGCAGTTTTGCGGAAACGCTTGGCTGCCGGAAAAAAGTGTTGGTATCGGCAAAACGGGTCAGGGTAACCGGCTTTATGCCCTGGCAAAAAACCGAAAATGGACGGAATAAATCCTGCCAATTCAGCAAACCATCTGAGAAATTAATGACTCCCAGCTTTTCCTGAAATTGCACCAGGCTGTCCTGCTGTTTTAAGAGAATCCGGCGCAATTCATCCTCACCGATCCTTTTTCTGTCGAAATCACGGGTGGCGCTGACCAGCGCTTCCGAACGGGGAAAAGTTCCATTAAGTTCAATAGACAAAGGTATCATAGTTTAACCTTAATAAATTATTTTAACCACTAGTTATTTCAAAGTCTCGGATAAATTTACCAGCAGCTCCTTGGACAATTCCACATTATACTTCATGATATGCTCGACATTTATGCCGATCGGCACTTTCAGCTTGAATTTTCTGATATGATTTAAAATATCCGACAATATTTCCTGGCATAATTCCACCGAACGCCAACCCATGCCGACCCAGCCTTCCAGCAGATGCTGCTCAACCTCTTCGGGAATGCTGACTCCCAGCCAGCGGAGAAATTTAATGTCTTTTGGCGTAGAAACCGGCGCGAAGCTGATAAAAATCCTTTTTGGTTTTACGCCGGCTTTATGGCAATAGGTGTTATAGGCGCTCAAGAGGCTTTTCGTCGTTTCTGCCTCGTAGATTACCTGGCTGGTAAAAAATTCTATGCCGCTCTGGCTTTTCTTCACCAAACGGGCCGGCTCATCCTGTTCAACCTGCGCGTGCCGCCTGGTCGGGATGGTAATGCCGCCAAGCAACGCGCATTTATTATCTTTCACCCCGGAAACGTATTTGTCGCGCAGATATTCTGCAGCCTCAGTAACAGTCGGACCGGGGTATTTGATTTTCGGCGATTCGCCGCCTACCAAAATTAAATTTTTCAGGCCAAATTCATCATATGTTTCCGCTGCCCATTGATGAAATATCTCCGGCGGCTGGTGCACAACTACGTGGTTGATGATGACTTCAAAATCTTTCCGGTGTTTTAATATCTCTCGGGCAAACTGGCGCGGAACGGCTTTGTCAAAAGTCTGAACTTCTTTTTGGCCAGACTGGCCTTTTTCCTCATGAATCTCCGGAATATTAATGGCATCAATCCGCACATTATGAAAAATCTTGTCCAGGACTTTCAGAAAAGCCTGCGAGGCCGAATGGTTGCCGTTTCCCGGTGGAGGCAACATTTCGTATAATACCGGATAATACGAAGGATCCTTAACTTTTTCAGAAAATGATTGGCCCATTTTAGTTACACTTGGTTATCTTTAAGTAACAAAAAATCTCTTATTATCTAAGAGATTGTTTTATCTCTTATCTATCCCGGCCATCCGTAAATGGCTAGGCTGGACTTGGCACCGTTCCTGCTGCTCTTTCACTTAATTAACTCGTGGCGTAGCCTCATTACTAGGGCTACGCCATCCAAAGCTTTGAATGCAATGAAAAGCGTAGGATGGTTGTCGGAGCGTCGTTGGGCCAGAACCCTCAGCTCTCTCTTGATAAGGTTTGATTGTTAAAGTGTGTAAATAATTATAGCAGTCAACAATAAATAGTCAAATATTAAAGAAGGCCCACACCTTTTGTTTATTACCCGCAAAGATGGGAAATCTTCAGGGTAATTATTCGGGAGAAGGCCCAGCCATCGCGGGGGTTTTATACACTAGCAGAGCAAGCTCTGCACCTACTACGCATATTTGAAAGGGTAGGTGGCGAGCTTGCTCGCCTGGGTTTAATCAATCCGCCCCGCGGGAGCTAGTCGTTAAATATTAAAGAAGACCCGCACCAGGCTGGCAGCTATTCATATAATAACTGACAATCTGGTGGTGCGGGCCTAAGTCCCCTTCTTAAGAAAAGAGGACCGGGATCCTCACAAACATAAGCTTGTTCGGATCACCATCTCTATTTTATCACAATTTCGGCAAAAAATCAACTTGGCTGAATTAAAAAAGGCCGCCCAAGCTAGCAGCCTTGATAGAACTATGAGAAACGCACGTCTCACTTAAAGCAACTCTCTGCTTCGTCTTTAGTCAGATCAACTCTCCCTCTAGGTAAGTCAACCCAGTATTTCGCTGGACTGGGAACAACTTGGTGCTGATGGACGGAGTATTCCCCGCCAACTACGAATCCAGGTTTTCCGGGCACTTCTTTGATGCATATGCGTTTAAACAATTTTGCTACGCGAGTTATCCTCATTACTCCCGCCTCTCTTGAAAAAATTGTACGATATTTTTATTTCATAATAATTTAACACATCGTGAATACCGTGTCAATTCCAATATTCCGTAGCTTAAAACTACAGTAATATATAATGATATGCTATTGAATAAAAAAAATTACTAGCGGTAGTGCGGGGAGGCAATACGTTTTTCTGTATTCTTTTGGTGTTTTCTCTGGGCAACTTTTAAATATAATCAAAAGCGCTATCCTGCGCCAGTCAGCCATGCCCCTGCCGAGAGTCCCCGCCAGAGGCGGGCCCCGCCCTACTTTGATTTATTAATTTCCATGTGGCGGGGGAACATCCATCTTCGGCTCTACCCAGTCCCATCCTGCCCTCAGCAGGATTCGAACCTGCATTACAAGATCCGGAATCTTGCGTCCTATCCATTGAACGATAAGGGCGTAAGATGGGACTGGGTATCCATTGTCAGCCAGAGGCTGATCCGACTTTGGCGGAAACTATGGGCGCAGGCAAGTGAAAAAACGATGAGGGCGCGAGTTTGTGCGGGGTACTGCAGTGACAAATCCGACTGTGGAGGATATTTCCTATTTTACCTCTTTCAAACGCCGGCCCATTATTTCATTGGCAATATCTAACTGATGCGCGGTATTGACGCCCACCCACTCGTCAAGATTGGAAATCATGTGCGGCCTGACCGCCAGTTTCTGCTCAACGGCCAGATGAATGAGGTCAGGCAAGATCAACTCCCCTTTGCCGGTCGCTGAGGGCTTAAGATTCTGTATATTCTCCCTCAGCCATTTCGCGCTAAAACAATAAGCCGCGGCATTGATTTCGTCAATCTTCTTTTCTTCGTCACTTAAAACTTCTTTTTCTTTAATGGCCATGACATTTCCCGACTGATCACGGATAATGCGCCCAAGCTCTCCTGGCTGTGGATGTTTTAATGTCAGCAAACTTATAACCGAACCGCTTTCCGTGCGTAACTTTATCAAATCCTGCAGGGTTTGCGGCTGATAAAATGCCGAATCATCGCCCTGTATGACCAATATATTCTCTTTGGCCGGATCTGCCATCGGCAAGGCGCACATCACCGCATGCCCGGTGCCTCTTTGCTCAGTTTGCTGGGCGTACTTATATTTATCTCCGAAATATTCTTTTATTTTTTCTGACTGATAACCGACCACAATGGTGATATCCGAAAAGCCCATGGAATCAAGCGTCTCCAAAATATAGGCCAGCATCGGCCGGCCGCAAATTTCATACATCACCTTGGGCATGGCAGACGGCTGGCCGCCGTTCAGGCGCGTCCCCTTGCCGGCTGCTAAAATAATTATGCTTGTATTTTCGATAATAGACATGATCTAGCTTTTAATTTTCTGTCCAATTTTATAAAGCTTATACCAGAATTTGTTTAATATCAAATCAAAAGCGCCAAGATAAGAAACGCCCGTTCCGCCGAACCCTTTCTTGAAACGCGTGATGCCGGCCCAGGCTTTTTCCTTGATTGAACCCTCGGGCGCCACGCCCCAAAAATCGTAGTACCGCAAGCCCAGCTTTTTCGCCTCCTGGATTTGCCGCCATTGCAATAAATGCGGCGCCATGACATTGCGGTATTCGTCAGCCGAAGCGCCATGCAAATAGGTGGCCGTGTCGCCGTAAAAAACTACAATATTAGCGGCAATAGATTTTCCCTCATATTCCGCGATAAAAATTTTCTGAAAACCAGCCGGCAGCAAGGTTTCCAGCATTTTTTGATAATAATCCTGGCTGTGCGTCTGGAACTGGTCACGCTCACTGGTCATTTTATTCAGCTGCCAAAATATTTCAAAGTCTTTTGGATTATTTGAAACCCTCACGTGCACATCTTTTTTTTCAGCTAAACGGATATTGTACCTGGTCTTCTGGTGCATGGCTTGGATCAATTCCTCTTCGCTTTTCGACAAATCCAGATACCAGCTGTCACGCGGCTGCACAAAACCGGCTTCACGATAATTAAATTCCCTTAATAAATCATCAAATGCCCGCCGGTGAATTTTTACCAAGGGTGGTTCAAGCTTAACGAACATGGCGCCTGACCGGGCCGCGCGGCCGACGATGTCCGACGCCAAAGTTTTCAAAACCGCCAGATGCTTATCCACGGGCAGCTGCCCGTCAACTACCGGGCCGCGCGGACAATACAAATAGCACTTACCGAACGGCAAAGGCTGCCTGACTATTAAGGCGCTACCTATTATTTTTTCGTTCTCTAAAACTCCCAAACGCCAGATTTGCCTGCCTAACCCCACTTGGAATTCTCCCCATCCCCAGGATTGTAAAAATTGGGCTCGTGTTTGCGAGCCGATAAAGGTATTTAATTCTTTCTGACTTTTTATCTCTTTAAATTCCATGGTTTATATGACTGCTTAATGCCCATAGCATATAGCCTTTGGCAAATAGTTTATGGCCAGTACAATATCAAACCATATGCTATAGGCCAAAAGCCAAATACTATTTATTCTTCCCAAGCAATTTCAGGGCAGCCTTTATCCGGTCTTTGGCTTCCGTGATTTTCTTATCCACTTGCTGAAGCGCTTCCCGGGCTTCCCGGGCGGTATAGCCCAGGCTGATCAGCCCGTCTATGGCCTGGCTGTCAGCGCTGCTCATTCCCAGCTCTTCGCCTTGGCCCAAACTTATCTCTACTTTGTTTTTTAATTCCAATATAATGCGTTCAGCAGTTTTCTTGCCAATGCCGGAAACCTTGGTTAGCAACGAGGCGTCGCCGTGGGCAATGGCTTTTTTCAGGTCGCGCAAAGAAGTCAGCGACATAACGGTCATGGCGGATTTTGGCCCGATACCGGTAACGCCGATCAAATCGTGGAAGAAATTTTTTTCTTCCGTGGTTTTGAAGCCGTATAAATCCATGGCATCTTCGCGTACGCAAAGATAAGTGAACAAAGACAGTTCTTCGCCCTTATTCGCTTTTTCCAATAAAATCGGTAGGACAGCTACCTCGTAGCCCACTGAATTCACATCAAGTACGACAGAACGGGCTGTCTTGGCAATGATTTTTCCCGTTAAATGACTGATCATAATTACCGTTATTATATCAGATTAACGGCGGACTAAAAAGTGACGATACTGCACTGCTGTAAATAAAAAAAATTGTGCTTTTTATATAAAAAAACTCGCTAATCCTTTTTCAGTATAGCGAGTTTGAAAGATCAAGTTTATCGAATTAAATCTAGGGTCGCTTTGATCGCTGGCAGCATATAGCATTGGAGTATGACGTCCTCGGGAGAGTCATATATATCATTATTAACGCCTGTACGTTTATGAACAACAAGGAAACGGCACTTCTGGACCCATGCCTTACCAGTATAAAAGAGGCTCAGGCTACGTCCATCCTTGTTGGCAATAATGCAAGAGACGCCACGATCATACCTATGATTCCCACCAATAAAGGTACCACACAAAGCAACGATGGGAGACTCGTCTAATTGCCTTTTGGAGTTTGAAAGAGCATCGAAGTACGTCTCGGCCTCATCCCTTTCGGGATGCCACAAATCTTGAGACCTAATCGTATCTAAGATTTCTTGTGTAGTTACTGAGCGGTCGAATGTGATTTCTTCATACTCAACTTCACGCTTCACGGGATTAGAAATTGGAAAGTCCTTAATATCAAGCCTTTCATTTACGAAGTGGTAACTATCTCCGTTGATGGTTCTCCACCGGGGGTCGCTACCGTTGACGGTCATGCTTTTTGATCTGGTAACAGATGCATGTCTCACAGATACTCCTTTGTTTTAAGTCGCAGCTCAATTAAAAGCTGGTTTTCAAATAACTATTTCTTTATTTGTTTTAATATATCAGTGTAAGTTATCCGAAATATATGTCAACTAAGATTATACAAATTTTTTGAATTTATCAAAATTTAGCAGAAATATTGCATTTTTTAACCAATAATGATACAATAATAGTGTCAATAAATGTCGTCACTTTAAAAGATAATAACCCTTCAAATGGAAAAACTTCTAAAAAAGCTAGGTTTAGAGGAGAAGGAAATAGCTATTTACCTCGCCTGTTTGCAGCACGAGCCCAATAATCCGGCGAATTTGGCTCGCCTTACGGGCATCAGGCGCAGTACGGTTTATTTTTATCTTGAAAAGTTGCAAAAAAGAGGATTGATTTCCCGTATTATCAAAGGTAAACGACAGTTAATCACCGCCACACCGCCGACTGAAGCATTCCGAGAATTTCTCAACCAAGAAGAAGAAAAGATTGTGCAGGACAAAAATGTAATTGAAAAGCTCATTCCTGCACTCACCCAGGCGATCAAGCACAAAACCCCCTCTACACAAGTTACGTACTATGAGGGAAAAGCGGGCGCTCGTGCAATCATTGATAAGCTAATCAAAGAAAATAAAGACAATTACTGGTTCGGGTCGCTTGATACATTCTTCCCAATTATGAAAGCGGAAGAGGTATACCGCCGTTTAACTTTGAAACGCATAAAACAATCAACAACAGCGTACGCTATTACCGATCGTAGAATTCTTGCGCATAAGCGATTTAGCGAAACATTAGGCAACTACCGAAAATTTCGTTTCCTTAAAGAAAATATTAACATTCCAGCGGGTATCCAGCTTTTTGGGGACAACATTGCTATCGCGTCCATAGAAGGGGAAAGCTTGAAGGTAGTACTCATTGAGGATCCCGCAATGGCGCAGATACTGTGTTTTATTTTTATGACGCTTTGGAATAGCCTGCCTGAAGAATAGAAAGTCACACTCATTATTAAATGAATAAATGGCTGTTTTTATATTAAAAAAGGAGTGCCGGTTGGCACTCCAGAAATTCTGACGAGAAAGTTAGAACAGGGTGGTTCTCAGTTCTCGTCGTCGTTCAGCTTCACATTACCGTTCATCATATCTACAGATGGCGGACGTGGGCGAACGTAAAGGTGCGGACGTACGTGTAAATCTTCCATATATCCTCCTATGAAAGATGAATTAACGAAACTCCGTACATAGACAGAGATTCGCTAAAATCATTATAACATAAAAAACCAGCGGAAAAAATCTATCTCCGACGGCGCGGTTTGTGACATCTAACCGCTATTATTTAATAATTCCCTCCCCGCATCGGACCAGGCTGGAGAGAGGAGGCCGCGCTTATTCGTAATGTAATGAACAAACGCAGCGCCTGATCCGGTGCGGGGAGACAAAATTTCTTTTTCAGACAACCACCCGAAGCTTTAGCGTAGGGTGATAGGCTGGAAATGAAGGAGGTGGCGTTTGTGCAAACGTCACCTCCATTAGTGCAATATTAGTCGAGATCCCTGTCTCGGCTAAATGGCCGGGAAGTACCGGGCAAGAGCCCAATAATATACTTCCCTGCCGGAAGTTCCACGGTAGCGTGTTCGGGGTGAGTAATCACCACCGAACCATCATCGTTTCTTTCGACCGTATGACGGTCGAGCGACCCCTTCCCCTCCGGCAGACTTTCGTCTACCAAAAGAAAGTGACTAGTATCCAGGGTTAAGCCCCGGAAACTCAATTCTCCTTCCCACTCACCTAGATCACCGGGAGCCGGCCACACCATCAGGTCGCCCTGCCGGTGAGTTGGCCCCCCATATCCCGAGATAACGCCGGGTATATCCGTCGGGATCGATGGACCAAGCGACCACCCCGGCCAGGAGAAAAACTCCTTAGCCGATTGGACCAAGCGGTAGGAACCGTCTGGGAAGGTGATGTAAATACCTTCCGCGATACGGAAAGCATCCCCTTCAAACCATTCGGGTTTTTCAACCCGATATACAATCTTGGAACGAGTGAACCAGCCGTCTTGGTGGTTCACTTTCTCACCGACGCTGGGCCAGGGGAAAGGAAAACTCTCCTCAGACTGGAACCCAGGAATTTCCCGAATTCCAATTAGTTTCCCCGTGCTGATCCCGGCACGGTTAGCGACCCATCGAAGGATGGATAGCAAATCCGCTTCAGACTGGCAATTGGGTTCAACCATTACCAACCGTGAAAATGGGTTTGGTGCCCAACCCCAAATCCACACCATCTCCGTCGTTCTCCCAGGCCGTCGGATATGATCGCATTCTACGTACAGTTGTACGCCGTTGCTAGGCCCGGCGAGGACTAGAAACCCTTTGCGTCCCCACATTCCTTCGGTTGCCAGTAACTCCCAGCTCCGGCAACCCTTAACGGCTGAAATGATGTCTGAGAAGATAGATTCATCAAAGGGCGCCATGACTCTCGCGCCCTCGATTAGCTGTGACTCATTTCCTCTACTACTCGTTCTCATACTCTCTCCTCGCCCGTACGGTGAAAACCGTCGGGACTTTGTTTTTTGTTTCTGTTTTGGTTTCTTTTTCAGTCCGAGAATGTGTACTCACGAACTGGAAAAGAGGGAGGTGGCGTTTGTGCAAACGTCACCTCCGATTGCTGAAACCAAGCACATGTGCAATGCGTTGATTTCAAAAAGAACTACTCGAGAAAAGGTATTTCTACCTTATCTACCAGGTGGTAGAAGGAAGCCTCAAGAGCCTCTCTTCCCACCTTTTCAAGTACTTCCTGCCAGAGAATTTTCATCTCGGTCGGATCCGATCTAGAATCACGCTCGTGCTCCCGACGAAACACCTTCGCTGCAGCTTTTGCTGCAGTCAAGGCGCTCTTGCTTTCCAGCAAAGGTACCGGAATACAGAGCGTGCTCTCACCCGCTCTGGCGACCAGAAGGTCATAGAAGACCTCACTCGGACCACGACCTTCTAGGTCCTGTGTTTCGAGCTCTAATTCGAGACCTGAATTCTCGCCTTCCTGGAAAAACTTTTCCAAAAGGTAGGCAAAAATTGAGTTAGCAAGAGCGTAGTCACTCTCACCAGAAACGTCTTTCGCTCTATTGGCGAGCGAAATTAGCTCCTCATTTAAGAAAAGGGGTACTGGGTCCGATTCTACCAAAGGAGTTTCGGCCTCCTTTGGTATTAGGTAGTCCGGAAACCACTGGCCAACCTTAAGGTTGATACCAGCGATCTGGCACTCACCAATGAACTCATAATGAGTGTCCTCTATCATCTCCCCGGATTTCATAACCCAGAGAAGATGTGAAACTCTTCCATTTTTGATCTTCACCCTCAGGCAACATAAGTCCTGAAGATGACCGGTGGCTTGCGGCCCACGACGGCCACCTGCCCCACCTTCATAGAGGAAAGAAATCTTTCCCTTCTTTGCCCCCTCCAACGTGGGTGCAGCTGCCCATGCCCGAACGGCGTGAGCAGGGAGCTCTTCACCTTCGCCGACCTTAAGATACTCGACGTCGGTTTCAATGATGAACATCTCCTCGACACCATTCAAGGCCGCGGAAATGCGTTTCTCCCTACAAGGCGGGCATTCCCGTGCCTGATCTACCGTACGGACGAGGGGACAGTGATCCGGGTGGAGATTTCCACTCTTATCCAAACGGACAAGGACGAATCCGTTCAAAGTGGATCCACTATACAAGCATATCCACTTGAATCCATTCTTCGTAGGCGGAGGACAAGAAACATATCCCTCGAGAACAACGAGTGGATCAATTATGACCGAGCCACCGACGCGACCCGACCAATTCCATGCCTCCAATGCCTCTACGGAGTCACGGGTCGATCCCACACCTCCGCAAGAGATGTAGGCAATCGGCAACTGACTCACATCAATTGCCTCGCCAACAAGCTGCACGGGTAGCTCGTTGGAAATTCTGAACTTTCGGGTTGACGCACCGCATTCGCAGTGCAACTCGACAAGTTCAACTTCAGCGACAGCACCATCCTCTGGCGTATCGCCGGTCCAGAGCTTTCCTGGCTCTGCGACGCTGGACATTCTAACTCGTACAAACATTTTCCTCTCCTCGCCCATCTGTGTTTCCACGACGGGACTTTGTTTTTGATTTTTCAGTTGAGTTTATTCCCAACTGCACCCCACACCTTTTAGTTACCATGATATAATATGTATATGTATTACTTTATGTACATATTAAAGAGTGTTAAATATCCGGGTAAAAAGTACATTGGCTTCACCAAACAGCCGCAACAAAGATTAATACAGCACAATAATGGCGAAAGTACCTATACCCGTTCGTTTCGGCCGTGGAAAATTATCTACTATGAAGCGTACGCTTCCAGAAAAGATGCGTACGAACGTGAACGCCAGCTCAAGAAACATGCGAAGGCGTGGGGCCAATTGAAACGACGTATCCAACACTCAATTCACGAAGACTAAAAGGTGTGGGGGCGCACTTGGGGCTAGCGTCTGTGTCTCGTTTGCCGTCCTCCCGATCCGCGAACTTGTTGCGCGAACCGGAAATCTTGGATTCCCGACAACGGGCTAACCGTCTGGCTAAAAATTTTCCATTATCCTCTCTCCTTCGTTGACCCGCATGACGCTTGCAACAAGCGCAAGTCGTTTATGCCGATCCAATAATTCCAAATGGAAAACTTCAAACACTGACTGTGTCCTCCATAGCGTTTACGCGTAGGAGGAAAAGAACAATTACTTTCTAAAAGAGCAAAGAGAAGAGACAGATATGTGGCCTCGAATATTGTATATTGCTATTAGGCCTTCACTGCTTCTCTCTCCTCTCTTTGCCCAAACCAAACTAAAAGGGACTCATGCTCATTTAATGAGAGAGTCCCTTTTATTGGTATATATTCATGTTAATGAATTCTAAAAGTTTTCTAAGCTCTTCAGCAGTTTTCACTGCCGCTTTCACCATGCCGCATATAAATATGAAGCGAAGGTGCTCTCTCCGGTGCCCGCCCCGATGCTTATGAAAGGCGGCGCATATCATTTATTCAATTGTCAAAGTTCCCTCCTCATCACTCATTTGATACTCAACACTGTTCTCCTGGTCTCGCGGTGTTTGCGAGCGCCGGGAGCGCCACTGACGAGTATCGCCAGAAAATAAATGGTTGCTTTGCCAAGGGCTGTCTCTCTCCTATTACTTGCATCAACCCTTGATTAAACAGCTGATCTACTTTCGACTGATAAGCCGGCTTGAATTGCCACCAATGTTTGATGACGCTTCATAGTCATTTGGCTTCAGTGCTTTTGAAAAAGAGCTTCTTCCGAAAGAACGAATTTTTAGCGTAACGAATCAGTATATACCCACTTAGTATTTTTGTCAACGGTAAATGCCAATAGAATTTAAAAAGTGATACTCGCTTGTGATAAAGGGATTAATTTATTAAATATTATTAACCTAAAATGTCATTGAATATTGACATTAATTAATTAGTTTGCTAGAATTAACCCGTAAGCAGACTTTCTAAGTTAACTAAAAAACTCTTGTGGACAGACTTATCCACAGGGATTAACCTCAAATAATATGCCCCCTCCTACCTCCCCCATTGCTAAAACTCTCAACCAAATTGGCCTTTCAGAAAAAGAGGCCACCGTTTATGAGGCCTTATTGTTATTGGGCAAAGCTAATATGGGCAAGCTCCTGCCCAAAGTCCCCTATAAACGGGGCAATACCTACGACATCCTTGGCGACCTCATTAAGAAAGGCCTAGTTTTGGAAACTGAAGAGCGTGGGAAGAAAGTATTTACCGTAGAGCCGCCGGAACAGCTGAAAGCTTTAGTAGAAAAAAATGAGCACCAACTTAACCAGCAAAAAAAAGTGCTGCAAAGTAATTTTGAGCAACTTGCCTCAACCTACCGATTAACGATGAACAAGCCCGGAGTTCGTTTCTTCGAGGGCCAAGAGGGTATAATAAAAATCTACGAGGAACTTCTGTCAAATAACCAACCAATTGACAGCATAGAGGAAAAGGGCGACCTTCTAGAATATATTCCAGATTACGCGCCAATATACATAAAAACTCGCGTGCAAAAAAAATTGTTCAATCGTGTTATCTCGCCGGATACCAATGCATTAAATAAAACTAACTCTGATAAATTTATTGAGGCAAGATTAATCCCCGTCAATAAGTTCCCTTTCCGGATGGATATTAAAATCAGCGGGCACAAAATTTCACTGATAACTTTCCAAAAGAAAAACGCCGTTGGCGTACTGATCGACAATGAAGAGATTGCCAACAACTTTAAAATTCTATTTAACTTCCTCTGGTCAACCTTACCATCTGGCTCCTAAGCGGCTCGTGGTAATGTATTAATTGATTTTTTAACCCGACCAGACTGATCCAGGCTTTTCAGATAATCGCCATTAGCAACCACTTCGTCCAAACCGACTAACTTGCTGGACTTCAATAAATTTTCAGAAACGACTGATAGATCAGCTTTACCCTTAGCAATAACGACGGCGATAGGCGCATCGTCCTTTTTATAATCTTCTTCTGCCACGCCACGCCCGATAACCAGAGAAATAGTGACATCAAAATCTATCCCACCTTTTCGTTTCAGCTCAACTAAGTCCTCCTGCACCTGCTTCAGTTCTGCTAAGCGATAGTACCGGCCGAAATTTTCCCTCACATTATCGTCAATGTAGATTCCTCCATCTTTTAATTTTGCTATCACGTTTTTAATAAATTCAGGATATTGCTCGCGCTCCACATAGACCGTCGACCTGACGCCCAGGGCAAAATCCAATTGGTCATTTTTCAGTTTTGTAACGTCATTAAAGTCCCCGATCATGATTCCGGCTGGATGGGCATTCAATATTTCATAAACATCCTGCTCATCAAAATCGTCCCGCAAATATTTTTCCACTTCACCCATGAAAAGCCGTCGTGCTTCCTGCCAAGCTGGAGATTGTTTTGCTACTTCAAATTTTTCAGCATATATTGGGCCATCCGGAGTTTCTACGGCTTGATCAGTCGGCACCGTGTCGGCAAGAGAAACTTTATGTCCGGATTTTTTTATATACTCTTTCAGGGCATTGGGACTATGAGCAATATCACTTTGAAACTCCTGATCATACTCAATCTTATCAACAGCTGTCTGGCCGACTTTTATGACGATAGTCCGTTTTATATACTCAATTAATGATTGCTTGTCCTGTGCATTTAATTCTTTGCCCAGTTTGGCCTGGATTTTATCAAAATCAATTAAATGTTTTATTGGTTCAGCTAAATCGTAATAAAGCGCGTCGCTCATGGCAAATTCCGTAAAATTATCAGCCGCACCGGATAACCGCAGTTTGTGCTTGGCCAGACCGCTACCCGGACCGAATTCCAATAAGGTCTTTTCGTTGCCACCTTGGCCTACTCTTTTCAGTACCTCCGGTACATTAACACCCAAACGTTTATTGTACTCTTCCGGCTCCCGGTCAACTTTCCAGTATAATTCCGGCATGGGTTTTAGTTTGCCCATGGCGTTTAAAGCACGCAAATATGCCGCCTCGCTCACTAGACCTGACTCTCCGATACTTTTTATAACCATTTCTTGCGTATGGTTATATGTCTCCAAGTCAACATCATCTTTCGATAGAAGCTCGGCAATCTTCATGAACTGAACACGTAAAACTTCTTGTATTGCCGTTTCCTGATTAAGTTCTGCAAGAACCTGATCAATATCTAGCTTTCCATCCTCCATTTTATTGAAGCTTTCATTTAATAAATCCTTTGCGCGTACCATGAAACAATCAGAAAGTTCTTCCCTGGATAAATTTATTTCTGGGTATTGCTGCGCAAGAAGCGTTTGGATTTTTTCTGCTTTGCTGCTAGCGCTTGTGATGAGTCTATGATACTGATCAAATAATCGATAAGCATCATCTTCAGGCAGGCGATTACCAAGTTCTACCAGTTTGTTGCCTATTGTCGGATCCTGTGCCAAAGATAAAAATGTTACCAGCCCTGCTTCCCCATATTTTTTGGAAAAATTCTTTGCTGGTTCGATATCTTTAATATTTTTCTCTTTAATAAATTGAAAAAATTTATTCCGGACTGGCAAATTAATATACTCAACCACTATCCCAAAATCTTTTTCAATTTGTTTCCTCATCTGACGTGAATGCAGGTATTCAAAATCATATAGCGATTGATCAGATGATTTATCTTTATCGTCCCCAACCTGATCAGTAAAAGAACGGAGTTGATATGGCTTCAACTCCTCAAAGTAATATGAAGTACGGATTTTATTGGCAACCGCACTGAGTGTTTCCTGCATTTCTTTTTGAAGTGCGCTCTTTTCTTTATCGCTGTGAGTTGCACCCATTTCCTCTAAAAAAGTATTCTCAAGTTTTGTATACATTTCAATATCATCCTCAATATCACCATCGTCACCCATTGGTGTCACCGCGAGTCTCCCATTTTCTTGCCATTTAGCATAGTGCCCAAAATCAAAATCAAACGGTAAGGTGTCGACTTCAGGGACTTCTCCCTTTTTAATACACTCGACGAGATATTTAATGCGTTCATTCAAAAAATAGTTTCCCTCGGATTCGTTCTTAATTTTTTCCATCAATTCTCCAACTATCTTTTTCACGACGGCATCTTCAGATTCAAAATCCCGAAAGTACTCTTCTCTCGATTCCGGATCAATTCGCTCAGAACGCCAATAAAGCTCTTCTAAAAGTTTAATCCAATGACCCACTTTATTAATATTCCCTTTCTCGTTTAAATCTAAGCTTTTTTCCAAAACCTGCTCAACCCCTTCCTGATTGAGTTGAACAATGAGATTATCTATAAAATCTGCTAATGCCTCTTTCGTGTGCATTGATATGGTGGGCTTCCAATATTGTTCAACAACCTCCTCTATTAATCCTCCAACTTTCTGTTGCTCAACTTCGCTCATCTCTGTGAGGACTTCATGACCCCCCGTCAGGGCTTTATATTGAGTATTTAAATGATCCAGTAGCGCCTTCTCTTTCTCTTGATCTATACCCTGTACATCAGCTTCTTTTCCTACGTACTCTGGATACACTGCGTTCAAATCCAGACCCGGTACCAATGTTCTGTCAAAATATTTTAAAATTTCCTGCAACTTACTGCCATGTACATTCTTTTTTTTATCAAAAGAATTAGAATCATTTGATTCATCTTTAACTGCATCGGCATAATTAGGATGAAAAGTTTCCCTTGACATAGTTAAATATATTTTACCACTTTTAAACACTACAACCTACTACGGTTTCCTCTTTTTGTCAACCCCGTTAGAAAATTATAAAACATCTTTTTGGTTATTAAAGAAGGTTCAAATAAAATTATTGTTTATTATCAAACGGCCATTGGCTAATTTTCTAACGGGGCCAACCTTTGACGAATCCGACCGCCAAAGTTATAGTATATTTACTTATGAAGTTTAAATTAAAGTCACCATTCAAACCAACCGGAGATCAGCCTCAAGCCATTAAAAAGCTCGTGGCTGGCCTAAAAAAAGGCCATCGCAACCAGACATTATTAGGCGTAACCGGCTCAGGGAAAACCTTCACCATGGCCAACGTCATCCAGCAATTGCAGAAACCGACGCTGATTATTTCGCATAATAAAACGCTGGCTGCCCAGCTGGCCAGCGAATTCCAGGATTTTTTCCCTGATAATTCCGTCAATTATTTTGTTTCCTATTACGACTACTACCAGCCTGAAGCCTATATACCCAGAACCGACACCTACATAGAAAAGGAGACTCAGCTCAACGAAGAAATCGACCGCCTGCGGCATGCCTCAACGCAGGCCCTGCTCTCCAGAAACGACGTGATCATCGTGGCCTCGGTTTCCTGCATTTACGGCCTCGGCTCGCCCACGGAATACAAGCGCGATGTGATAAATCTCAAATCCGGGCAAAACTACGACCGCAACATTATCCTGCACGCGCTGGTCAACAACCGGTATCAGAGGAACCAGACTGATTTGTGGCGCAGCCGTTTCCGCGTGCTGGGCGAAATCCTGGAAGTCTTCCCGCCTTTCTCAGAAAACAATTTTTATCGGATTGAATTCTTCGGCAACCAGATAGAAAAAATCTCTGAAGTTGATTCTCTAACGAACAAAATAGTTGCTCAGCTGCCGGAAGTGGATATTTACCCGGCGCGGCACTATCTGGCGCCGGACGAGATGATGAAAAACGCGCTGGAGCAAATCCAGCACGACATGGAAGAGCAGGTCAAAAAATTCCAGAGCGAAAACAAACTAGTGGAAGCCCAGCGGCTGGAACAGCGGACCCGCTATGACATTGAAACCATCCGGGAAATCGGTTTTTGCAATGGCATTGAAAATTACTCGCGCTATTTCGACGGGCGCCGGCCGGGACTTCCACCAAATACACTGTTTGAATTCTTCCCTAAAGACTTCCTGCTGTTCATAGACGAATCGCACATGACCCTGCCGCAGATCAAAGGCATGTACTTCGGCGACCGTTCACGCAAGGAAACGCTGGTTAATTTCGGCTTCCGCGTGCCGGCTGCCATGGACAATCGGCCGCTGACTTTTGAAGAATTTAAAAAGCGCGCCAGGCAAACTATCTATGCTTCCGCTACGCCCAGTGAATATGAGAAGGAAATTTCAGACCAGATCGTCGAACAGTTAATCCGGCCAACCGGCTTGCTGGATCCGACTATTGAAATCCGGACGACAAAAAATCAAATTGATGACCTCTTAGGAGAAATTAAAAAAACCGTGGCGAAAAAACAGCGGGTGCTGGTTACCACCCTGACCAAGCGCATGTCTGAAGATCTGACGGAATATCTGGCTGATTTGGACGTAAAAGTCCAGTATTTGCACTCTGAAGTGGACACTATGGAAAGGCTGGAAATACTGCGTGATCTGCGCTTAGGGAAGTTTGACGTAGTGGTGGGGATCAACCTTTTGCGTGAAGGGCTGGATCTGCCGGAAGTTTCCCTGATTGCCATCCTGGATGCCGATAAAGAAGGTTATCTGCGCTCGGAAACCGCGCTGATGCAGACCATGGGCCGCGCCGCACGGCATCTCGAAGGGCACATCATCATGTATGCGGACAAGGTGACCGGCTCAATGGACAGGGCAATAAAAGAAACCGTGCGGCGCAGAAAAATGCAGGAAGATTATAATAAAAAACATCACATTACTCCGCAATCCATTATAAAAGCTATCAAAGAATCGCGCTTAGCCGGCGGAAGACTTAAGGAGGAAGATTCCTCCCAGTCATTTTTCAAAAATATTCCCAAAGAAGAAATCCCGCATCTCATTGAAGACCTTGAGTCTAGAATGGAAATAGCAGCAAAGAATCTAGATTTCGAGAAAGCAGCTTTATTGAGAGACCAGCTTGCAGCAATTAGAAATCAAAATAAATCATCGCGAACCTTGGGTTATACCGCGCCCGCTTCGAATGTGAAGCAGTCGGGCGGGAGGTCCCAAGGTGAGCGATACAACTTAGGGAAAAGTAGCGATGAAGAAAAACCGTAGGTGTTTCTTCATAGATTTTGGAATTTGAAAAAGCGGCTCAGTTACGAGACGAAATTACTGCGCTTAAAAAGTCAGAAAAAACATCACGAAGTCACTAAATACACTGAATGGATCCACACTCACAAAAAAACTCCGGTGACCGTTGGGTGCAATCTTGCGGGACAGTCAAAATATGCTAGAATATTAATAGCTCTTCTCGAGAGCCATGAGCCTAAGCTTGGTCGCGATGGATGCCCCGTTCACGACCACCGCTTTCTTAGGCTAACCCCGTCCCTCATCAATCATCCTCCATAGCCCAACAGCGTAGGAGTGTCTCCGGAGGCACAAGGAGATGACATGCCCGAACTGTAAGGGGATTATTGATGAGGGTATTTTTTTTGAATAAAGACACCGCTCTCAATCACACAATTAGGGTTATTTCATAAAAAGTGAACGATCAATCAAACGCTTCTCGAAAAAAAGCCGCCAGGCTGCGCGACGAAATAAATGCCTTAACTTTGGGGAAAGGCGTCGGGAAACACCGTTTCTTAAATGGGGTTTCCCGAAATAAAAAAGCCGGTCATAACAGTATAAACTATCATGCCGGCTGTCTATCTTGCTCCCTCCCTATCCTGATCATCGAAATAAGCCCGTAAAAATTTTGACGCTTTCCCTCTGCGCAACCTGCGAATCGCATCCTCTTTTATCTGTCGGACCCTTTCCCGAGTCACGTTTTCAATAGCCCCAATTTCCTCCAGAGTCAGGGCTTTTTCCTGGTCAATACCGAAATAAAGCTTGATTATCCTTGTTTCTCTCACACTCAGCTGATCAAGCGCTGCCATAATCTCGCCATGCAGACTATCATCCATGACTGTCTGCGTCGGAGCCGGACCGGTATCAGGTATGACTTCCAGCAAAGTAGTTTCACTATCGCCGGAAGTCGAGAGCGTGTTATCCAGCGAAAGCGACCCACTACCCGCCATCAAAGTAAAGGCCACATCTTCCTCTTTCATCCCAAGTTCATCGGCCACTTGCTTATCACTGGGAGGGTGACCAAGGTCTTGAAGCAATTTCTCCCTGGTTTTGTTGATCTTGTGCAGGGTACCTATGCGGTTCAACGGCAATCTGATTGTCCGGGCACCCTCTGCCAAGGCCTGGCAAATAGTCTGGCGAATCCACCAAACCGCGTAGCTGATGAATTTGAAGCCGCGCGTCCAGTCAAAACGTTTGGCGGCTTTAATCAACCCGATGTTTCCCTCATTAATCAGATCCGCTAATGGCAAACCTTGATTTTGAAAACACTTGGCTACAGAAACGACAAAACGCAAGTTGGCTTTCACCAGCTTATGCAAAGCTTCAATATCGCCATCCTGAATACGCTTTGCCAAAGCCACCTCCTCGTCCCTGTTAATCAAAGGAGTCCGGCCAATCTCCACTAAATACAAATCCAGCGATGGATTTTCGAGAATATCATATTTGGAATGTTTTCGCCTGCGGCGCGGGGAATATTGCGTTTCGCTGTGCGCGTCCAGATCCCCGTCAATATCAACATCAACCACAACAGCCGCAGACCTTGCTCTCCTCTTTTTCACGGGTACCGAAACGCTGAAATCAAGCGTAAGGCGGGCGTGAAACAGCCAGACAAAACAAAGCGCTACCTCGAGCAAAACTTCCTGGCTGACTACCTGCCTTAATATTCCCGGGGCATACTGCGAAAAAACACTCCAGGGCACCGTCCTACCGTTTTCGGTTCTCGGCAGAAGAGGCAGAATAGATTCGTGCTCCAGCAGATATTCAAAAAAATCGTCATCACTAAGCGGCCGCAGAACTGAACGGAGCACTGGCTCAATTTCTTCAGACAATGCAAGTGCCCGGGCATCATGATTCATAATCCGGGAAAACGTGGGAAAAAGATAGTCATCGGCTTTTTCTAATAAAGCCAACAGCAGATCCAGGCCGCTGCAGCCGTCAACCGGCTGCGGTGGATCAAAAAAACTGTTAATGCTTTCTAGATTGTTCCTAGTCAGCGAACCGCGGTAGTACTGCACCAAAACCAGAAAATGCGTGGCAGACAGGCACAAATGTTCGCATATCTGCTTCATCTCGCCGGCTTTATAATTCTCGTAAGTCGCGACAATCAGCTCCCTTTCGCTGATGTTCTGCTCTACTGATAAGAACACCAGTCGACAATATGCATCTTCAGTCAAACGTAACCCGGAAGGATGCTGCCAGCAGCCGTCCCCGGTTTTTTCCGCCTGTCCGGTCAGAAAAGGCCGTAGGATCTCGCTGGTAATGCCGTCTTGCAGC
Organism: Patescibacteria group bacterium; assembly: GCA_041660605.1. Taxonomy (GTDB): domain Bacteria; phylum Patescibacteriota; class Patescibacteriia; order UBA10025; family JAHIVO01; genus JBAZWB01. Next base: position 52,846 of record JBAZWB010000001.1, on the reverse strand, counting down.
AAATTCGCGTAACACTTAAGCCACTCACGCAGCTCATCAATCGTGGCATTGAGACGCTTAGCCACTTCAGTCCATAAACCGCACTGCGTCCAAATATCCTGAATCGCCCGGCTAATCTCAACTGACTTGCCGGATTCCAGCGAAACGTACAATGCCGTTTGCGTCTGGGCAGCCTGAATTACGCTAAATAACTCCATCTTCTCGGCAGTGCGAAACCAATAAAAAAGCTCGCATGCCAGGATAAAAGATTTCCCCGGTTTTTGAGTTCGGCATGACCTCAGAGATTTCGGAAACAAACGGCGCAATTCACCGGAAACCAGGCATTTCCCGTTATTGCTCGCTGCATCCAAAACATCCATCAGCCAAAATTGATTGTTGGTCAGTCGCCAGAATTCCTGTGTTCCAAAACTCTCCGGTGGTGGGACAATTACGCTGCTCACCATCGATGAAAACCATCCCTGTTTGGATAAGAATCCCCAAAAATCACCCGCCTCCAATGTTGGCAGTGATTGCATCAACTGCTGGAAAAAATAGAAAACGCTTGTCGTATCAGTTATTTTCACTTTTCTACTCCTCTTTTATCAAAGAACTTTATTAAGATACTCTAATATATAAGCGTGCAATCGTCAAATAAAAAAGCCTGTACCATTGCTGGATACAGGCTTAGATTTTGTTCGGACTGATCTGCAGGGTCGTCTCAATAACCGCACTTGCCTCTGAAAACGGTGGCGTCTTCGGTACCTTGCCCAGGCTGCCAAAATAGTATTCCGCCAGAGTAGTAACGATAAACCAGCCAAAACCGTATTCTTCGGAGAATCTATCGCTCCACCTGGTATCATTGCCCCCGTGCCTGTGATACTGGTCCGCCACCGATCCAGCTTCAGCCGCAGGATCATCCTGGATAAATAAACTTCTGAAAGAGCGGTAGCACTCGTCGGTAAAAATAAATCCGCAGGGATGGCGCCAAAATATCCGGCCGGACTGCGAGAAACAAACCGACTTCTGGGTAATGAAGGCTGTCACCACGTCGACTGGCAAGCCAAATGTGTTCTGATGCTCACTCACCCACTGGCGTAAACTGTCCAACGAGGCAAAAGGCAATTTGCCATCCAAAACCTTCCTCCACAAGCCCACTTTGTTGAAACGAGCGGCAATTTCCCGGCACTGCGCTTCTTCTGCCAATGTTTTTCCGTCTTTAACCGGCTTAGGCTTGGATTTTACCAGCCTTACCAGTCCCATTTGCTCGGCGGTTTTCAGCCAGATAAACAATCCCAGGGCGACCTGAAAAGATTCAGCAGACATAGACGCGCCTGGATCGCGGTACCAGGTTGGAAAAGCAGCTGCCAGCTCGTCAAAAGTCACCTCACCGCTGAAACCTGACAGCCAGTTATTGCTGCCGATAAACCGCCAGTATTTTTCATCGTCCAGAAGGCATAAGGCCGGCAATTTCAGGCTGCCAATAATTTCCAGAAACCACCTCTGCTTCCCCAAAACATTCCAGAATAATTCCTGGTCAAACTTGGGGAGAATTTCCAGAAGTTTCTTGAGATATGTTTCCACACTGAAAATGGAATTTATTCTCATTTTCCCCTCCAATTGATTGTGAAAAAGAACATAATTAGCCAATCTTATTATATAAAACAATTTAAGTCAATATGAAATATTTAAGCGGGAGGAATAAAAAAGTTCACACCCCCGAGAGAGCGTGAACTTAGACTACTATCAAATAACGTTGAATCCTAGTGGACCAGTTTGAACTTCCACTTAAAGTATTTCTGTTCCACCGGAGGCTCCCCTGCTGACGAAGCTGTTAAAATCCCTGCTTCCACAAACTTCGCAGCCGCCTTGGGAAAATCATCCTTCACTCCCTTCTCCACGATTTCGAAAACTTCACTGGCTGTACTAGCGCCTAAAGCGCTGGCAAATTCGCAGAATTTCTGCCTCTGATCATCAGACATATCTGCGGAAGTCAATATAGACAACCCAGCCATGATCGGTGAGGTAGTGTCAGCGCTACCCTTCTTGCCAGTGTCCGGAGGATTACCACCGTCTGGCGCATCGGCTCCGTCAGGTTCCGCCAGCACCTTACTAAGGCGCAAACCGTACTTGTGGAGCAGAATATAACCAAGATTGGACGTAGTCAGGCCAGCGACACCAAGATTAATGGCCAGCTGCAACATAGACCCAGCTTCCTTAATCATCTCTTTGGCGTTGGCTTTATTGCCAAGCTTGGCCACCACCTTAGAGGTAACATCGGTTCCGTCGTCGGCGTTGCCAGGACCTCCATCTGGTTTTTTCGACTCCTTTTCCGCTAATTCCACCAGCTTGGCCGGCCAAGCGTAGTAACTGGCGTCGGAAATGCCCAGCGACTCTGCGTATTCATGGACCGTTTTGTCTTCCGGCTTAGACTGCAGGACTTTCAGGGCTTCGGCAGCCGTTTTGTGCTGGGTGATAAATTCTCCCAGCCTTCCACGGACGGCTTTTTCTCCTTCAGGCGACCCCTTGTCAGGTTTTCCGCCACCCTTTTCAGCTTCCGCTTCCATCGCGTGCGCCTTTTTTGCCCACTGATACCAGGTGCTGTTTGATATTTCGCAGACGTGCAGAAATGGCGTCAGTTTCCCATCCTTGCCGGAGTGCGCTTCGAAAGTTGCCAGCAAATTTGCTAAGCTGCCGCATTTGGCCAGCAAGTCCGCGAATTTCTTCACGCCTTTCAGTTTCGAGGCCGGCACGGGTTTGCCTGGCTTGGCATTGTCGGCACCCTTAGGCGTCTTCTTTCCTTTCTTGCCGGTTTTCTTTTTTCCGCGCACCACGGGAGTCGGTTCAGGTGCCTTGAGATCCAGCCATTCAACAGTCGGAAATCCTTTGTCCGTCCTATTCAGAAGCGAATCGTTGGTCGCGTACAGGAAAAGCAAAACAGCCGTGATCCGGAGGTTGGCATCTTCCTGATACGTTTCCGGCAAATCAGTCACAAACTTGCTCAGATCCAGAGAACCCGCCATGACCTGCCTGAGCACTAAACGCGTGATCGCGGGATGCTCATCCAGCAGTAAGTCTCCCAGCTGGCGTTTCTGCTTGCTGGGAACCTTGAACAGCTCCCTCCACCTGCCGATAATCTCCATGATGAGATCCGGCTTTTGGATAATCGCCAGAATGAGTTCCGGCAGATTGCTTAGCGCTGTCAGTACGTTTTTTCCTGACATTTGTAACTCCTCCTAACTAGAGTTTTATAGGTTATAACAATGATCTTTCAATTACATTAATTAGCGTATCTTAACAAAAATAAAGCAAATATGTCAAATTAAAAAAGTGACAGACGTTATTGAGTTATAAACCACACTTAATAAAACCACCCACAATTATCAATAGATGTCTATTTAATAATCATGCCAAGCATCGACTACTCATCCTACCAAGCCCCTTTATAGATTAATTATAAAAAATCGCGAGCACGCGGGTTTCGTGCCGCATCCACTTTCGCTAGAGGTAAAACCGATGGAAGGCGTAACTATTAAAAATAATAAATCATCGCGAACCTTGGGTTATAAGGTCCCAAGGTGAGCGATACAACTTAGGGAAAAGATGCGATGAAGAAAAACCGTAGGCGTTTCTTCATATTTAAAAAAGCCGTTCTTCTCCTCCAAATGAGAACGGCTTTGTAAAATCAAAAATCTGACTGAACTTAGATAGGATATTTCCCTGAGTAGCAGGCAGTGCAATAATCCTCAATATTGTCACCACGACGCTTCAACACGGTAGCTACCCCCTCCGGAGACAGATAACCAAGTGAATCTACTTTGAGATGCCTCTGTATCTCTGGCACACTCATTGACGAGGCAATGAGTTCCTGTTTCGTCGGCATGGCTATGCCCATGAAACATGGATCAGTGATTGGCGGAAAACTTATCCGCAGATGAATCTCTTCGGCACCTGCCTCACGAAGTATTTCGACGATTCCCTGCATGGTGGTTGCCCGAACGATTGAATCGTCAACCAGGCAGACTCGCCGATGACTTGGCTTACGGAAAACATCTGACATTAAGGCAAACTTAAGGCGAACGAACATCTCCCTGATTTGCTGCTGTGACATGATAAACGTACGCGGCACGTAGATATTTCTGATGAATATCGCCTTAAAAGATAATCCGGACTGTTCAGAATAACCAATTGCGGCTAGATCACCGGAATAAGGCAATGAAGCTACGAAATCCGCGCTAACTGGGTGTTCGCCCGCGAGCTGTCTGCCGAGCGCAAAAGAGTATGAGCCTTTTTGACGGACATCGGCAATGTCACGGCCATCAATAAATACCTTGCTGACCGGGCTGGCGAAGTAATCAAGGCAAAAAATGCAATGCGCGGAATGCAATGGTAGCGGCCCGGGAAAATCGTAATGAGTCATCGTGCCGTCATCGTCCACCTCAATAATCTCGCCGCGTTTCACTTCAAATAGAAACTTGGCTCCTAACATATCAAGCGCACACGATTCGGAAGCGGCAACGATGATACTGCCATCAATCAAGCCGACCACAAAAGGCCGAAAACCCCAGGGATCCCTGACAAAATACGTTTTATCCTTTGTCATGACCACCCCGGAATAAGCTCCTGGTATTGCTTGCATGTATTTCTGAAGAGCCGCTACCCGTGTACAGCCCTGGCACCTCATGGTGTGGCAATGTGATCGCAACATAAACTCGCTATCATTCTGCGAGTAGAACTCCACTCCCTGGCTCGTCAACTCAGAACGATGTTTGTCTAAATTTGGCACATCCCCATTCATTGCCAGCACCACACGACCAACGCTGAGTTCATCAATATACTGCGGCGGATAATGGATGAGATTGTTGGCTGCACCAGCCGTCGAGTAGCGCAGAAATCCCAAAGCCTTAAATGCCCTGCTTCTAGCCAATTTTGCAAATGTATCCCTGTATGGATTGCCCTTATCCCCATTGGGATCGTACTGACTTCCCACCAGACCAAAAAACTTGCTAACCTTAACAAAACTTCCGCCATCATCATCGTCGTCGACATAGGCAATGCCACCGCCATCTTGACCGCCATGTTGTTGTACAGAAAGTCCGCAAAACATTCTTTCAGTAATATCAATCCCAGCAATCCTTTTGTTGGGATCGTGGATATAAAGAAATCTGCACATTGCTTCCTCCAATCTATTTTTCAAAGATATCATTTTCTGTGTTTGTTTTTTGAGAAGAGTTAATCTTACTACCGGAACGCCTGTTTTGTCAAAGCGATATATCCACCGCCAAATCTGCTATAATTATGTAGTATATTGCTTAATCCTATCTTAAATATTGCCTGCTAATATATTATTAGCTGCTAATTACCTTCTCCCTACTACTCACTACCTACTATTAACTACCCCCATGACCAAGGTCCTCATCACCGGAACATTCGATATAATCCACCCCGGCCACCTCTATCTGCTAAAACAAGCGAAAACCAGAGGTGATTTTTTAATGGTGGTTGTAGGCCTGGATGAAACGGTTAAAAAAGTTAAGGGATACTCGCCGTATTTCAATGAAATTGAAAGAGTGGAGAATCTGAAAGCGCTGGGCCTGGCCAACCGCGTAGTGCTCGGCAATCGCGGCGATAAGCTAAAAATCATTGAGGCGCTGCGGCCGGATATCATCTGCCTGGGATACGACCAGGGCGTTTTTACCGAAAAACTCCGGGAAAAATTACACCGGCGCGGGTTGCAGGCAAAGATTGCTAAATTGAAACCGCTGGGCCCGGGAAAATACAAAACTTCCCTCCTGCATAAAAATAACCTGGTGGCAATAAAAAATATTGACCCCACTATTATTACAGAGCCGATATATGCCACTGATAAAAACTTCCTGAAAAAACCTCTTTACCTGAATAAAATAATCTTAACCCGGCAAACTATCGCCGAGAAACTGAAGCAAGCCCAGCGCCTGCTCCGCCGCCAGGGTTTTGGATTGAAAATCTGGGACAGCTATCGGCCCCTGTCAGTGCAGAAACAAATGTGGAAATTTATGCCGGACGAACGCTATATCGGCAATCCCAAAAAAAAACCGTTCCACACGCGCGCGGCAGCGGTTGATTGCACGCTGGTAGATATGAACGGCCACGAGCTGCAGATGCCGACTCTGTTCGATGAATTCTCGCCGCGCGCGCACCGCGGCCACCCCAGCCATTCTAAAAAAGCTCAGGAGAATATGCTGATTTTAGAAAAAGCCATGGTCAAATCCGGATTCGTGCCTTTTGCTACTGAATGGTGGCACTTCTCCGACCCTGACTGGAAAAAGTATCCGGCGCTGGATATCCCTATTTAAAAGTACCAATATCCAATTCCCAAATTCCAAACAATTTACAATCATCAATTTCCCAATTCTTTAATAATGCCCAAGCCCGCCCATTGCGGAGTAATCGTAGTAAAATTATTTAATCCGCCGATTACAAAGAAATGTTACCCGCCCGCAACGCTGAAGCGAAGCTTCGGCGGGCGCGGCGAAAACAGAGCGAGGAGGAATGGTTGCCCATGGGCAACCGCGTTGTACTGTTTGAGCGAACGCAGCGACAGCGAGGAGCGAGTTTACAACGCGGAATGACGACGAGCCTGTTTTTGTTAATTTCTTTGTACCGGCGGCACTTCTTTTGTTACTTTGGCGCCTGCCCCGCTGGATAGCGGGGTGCGGACAGAAAAGTAAATTAAAACCCTTGATAAAATAAATAAACCCTGCTACACTGATTCCTACAAACAACTAACTACTTACTACCAACAAACCTATGCCAATCAAAAAAGCAGCTATCAAACATTTGAAGCAGACAAAAAGACATACTGCCAAAAATGTGGCCGTCAAAAACAGAATCAAGCAGGCCATGAAAACTGCCCGGAAAGTACTAGTAACAAAAGATAAAGCAAAAGCCAGCGAAGCAGTAAAAAAAGCGGTTAAGATTCTGGACAAGTCAGCTCAGAGCAAAATCATCAAAAGAAACACCGCCTCACGACTGAAATCGCGGATGATGAAGGCGCTCGGCAAACTGAAATAATCTGTCTAAGCTTTACGGCAGACTCTGGTTACCAATAAATCAAACAGCAGGAGAGGATCTTCGCTGGTTGATTTTATTTTTATATCAATTTCCAGGAGCTGGCGGTAGATCTCCTGCAATTCCTCCAGCTTGAACCGCCGTGCGTCGCGAATGGCTTTCTGCGCGACAAAAGGGTGTATCCGCAGCCGCGAAGCGACTGTATAATAATTTGGCTCCTGGTCAATCAGTTCCCGCGTCTGCAGCAGAATTCTGAACTGCCTGATGAGCATGGTTAAAATATACAGTTCATGGCTGCCCAGGGCGATCTGGTCATTGAGCAATTTCAGGGCCAAACCGGCGTTTTTTGCGGCCAGGGCGTCCGTCAGGTGAAAAATATTTTCATCAAATCTGGCCCTGACCATCTGTTTGACCTCCTCCGCCGATATTAATCCGCCTTTTTTATAGTTGATTAATTTCTCAATTTCCGAAACCATACTCCATAAATCAGAACCAACCAGGCTGGCCATCTCCAAAACCGCCGGATCGCTGATCCTGCCTCCCCGCTTTTTCACCTCATCCCTGATCCATTTATTCAGCTGCTCGCCCTGCAATAACGAAAATTCTTCCGCCTTGCCCTCCAGTAAATAATTCATGAGTGATTTTACGGCCGTAGTTTTCTTCTTCCCTTTTTTACGTGGTTCCGCCTCGCTGTCTTCCAGAAAAATCAGGACGTTGTCATCCGACCATTTATTTTTCAGGTAACCCACTAATTCTTCCTGTATTTTTTTGCTTTTGCTCTTGCTGATGACGTTCTCCACCACCATAAACCGTTTTTTCGCCAGAAAACCCATCTGACCCGCGCTTTTGCCGAAATCTTCTATGGTCAGTTTTTCACCGTCAAAATACTCCATATTCAAACCCGAAGGGTCGTATTTTTTCTTGAACCCTTCGCGGTAAAAATGCAGTCGTTGTCTGGACCGGTAGGTATCCGGCCCGTAAAGTAAGATAATCATATTGACAAATACTAGTTCTCCGTATATATTAACATGACGTAATAAAAATTGACACTAAAACAAACAACACCAATGATGGAGGAAAAATGGCAAATATGGTCGGACCTTTCTTAACTTATGTCCGCGGCAAGGTAACCCTAACACTCTTTACTAGTGAAAACGAGAGAATCGAATTCATTAGAAAGTGCATTAACGACTCCGCCTTGACTCATAAACCAGCCTGCGGAGTTGCCCTTACCATCGAATACCTTACCGCCAAATGCCAGGAAAAGGTCAGTATTGATACGCTGCATACCTACCTCGACCAAACCTATAGCTCATCAACCGTAGATCGGAAACTTCTACGCATGATTGGCAACGGTATTATCAAGGTCGAAAAATCCGGCCACTTGTCACTTACATTGTAGTCGATCCTTACGACTCTAGATTATAAAGCCCGGGATTCACCTCCTTGGCTTTTTTTATTTAATAATATCCGTAAGTTCGCCCCAGTTATCGCCATAAGATACCTCGGTTTTTATGGGTACTTTGAGTTTATAAACTGAATTCATTTCTTCGGCGATAAAATCCGCCATTTTCTCCACCTCGCCGGCCGGCACCTCGAAGACCAGCTCGTCATGCACCTGCAACAACATTTTTGACTTCGGGCTGAAATTTGATAATTTTTTATCAATGTTGATCATGGCGATCTTGATCAGATCCGCCGCCGTGCCCTGCACCGGCATATTGACGGCCATCCTTTCGGCGGACGCGCGAACCTGCGCCATGGAAGAATTTATCTCCTGCAGATACCGCCGGCGGCCGAATAAAGTTTCCACATAACCCTGTTCGTGTGCCAGATTAATGGTCGTGGCGATATATTCCTGTATTTCCGGGTGAGTATAAAAATATTTTTCAATGAAAGCCCTCGCTCTTTCCCGCGACATATTCTTCCGACTGGCCAGACCCCAGGCGCCCATGCCGTAGATAATGCCAAAATTGACTTCCTTGGCTTCATAACGCTGGTCCTTGGTCACCTCATCCAGCGGAATATTGTAAATGTCCGCGGCCGTGCGCCGGTGGATATCCTCGCCTTTATGGAAAGACTCGATCATTTTTTCATCATTAGCCAGCGAGGCAATGATGCGCAATTCTATCTGCGAATAATCCGCTGAAATTATTTTGAAGCCTTTGGCCGCGATAAAAGCCTGCCTGATCTTCCGGCCTTCCTCGGTGCGGATGGGTATATTTTGTAAATTTGGATCTGAAGAAGACAAACGTCCGGTGGCAGTCACTGTTTGATTGAAACTGGTGTGCACTCTCCCCGTTTTCGGATTAACTAGGCGCGGCAAAGCCTCTAAATACGTGGACTGCAGTTTTGACAGCTCACGATAATCAGTTATTAAAGGAATGATCGGATGCTTGCCTTTCATTTTTTCCAGCTCGGCCGCGGCCGTGGAAATTCCGGTCTTCGTCTTGCCCAGGCCTTCCGTGCTGATTTCCAGACGTTCAAAAAGAACCTCCTTCATCTGCAGAGGAGAATTGATATTGAAAGTGATGCCGGCCTGCTGATAAATCTTCTTTTCCAGCACTTCCAGCTTGCGCTTAACTTCCCCGGACATTTTGGATAAAAATTCTGAGTCAATCTTCACGCCGTTCTGCTCCAGAGTGGTAAGGACAGGCACTAAAGGCATTTCTATCTTTTCCATCAGGCTGAGAATGTTTTTTTCTTCCAGCTCTGGCTTGAAATACCGGCACAAACGATAGGTATAATCAGCGTCCTCGGCTGAATACCAGGAGACTTTATCCAGCGGCACTATTTCCATGGAAATCTGCTTTTTCCCTTTGCCGATCAAATCCTCTATCGGCTGCATCTGATAGCCGAAAACTTCAAAAGCCAGATTGTCCAGCCCGTGTCCGCGCGAACCGGGGTTTAGCAAATAGGAAGCGACCATGCTGTCAAAGCTAACCGGGTCCACATCTAAACCAGACTGCCGCAGCATCGCCAGGTCGTATTTTATATTGTGACCGAATTTTTCTATTTTTTTATTTTCAAAAACCGGCTTCAGGCTTTTTAACCAATGCGGATTATCCTTAACGTTCAAATAATAAGCTTCCCCTTCAGTCCAGCAGACGCTGATGCCCAGAAGCTTGGCGCGGAAAGGGTCAAGGTTGGTTGACTCCGTATCCAGGGCAAAAGCCGTCTGTTTTTTTAATTCACTAAAAAATTCCGCGAAATCGCTGTCTGTATTGATCAGTTTATATTTTTCTTTGCTGGAAGCGGATTTCTGAGGCTCATCCATCACGGGAGTTATATCTGTTTTTTCCTCAACCACCGCCGGTTGGCTCTCTGGAGCGATCTTTTTTTCTTTGAAATCCGGCAGACGAGACAGCATACTTCTGAATTCTAACTCTTTGAACAGGGTAAAAACTTTCTGTTTGTCATAAGCGCCAAGTTCGCAAGCCTCAAGATTGAAATTTATCGGCACATCCAATACTATGGTGGCCAATTTTTTGCTCATTTCCGCCTCTTTTCTCTGCTCTTTTAAAAGCTTTAACTGGCGCGGTTTTATCTTTTCTGTGTCGGCATTTTTTTCAATTTCCTGGTAAATTTTTTCCAGTGAACCGAATTTTTTCAGCAGGTCAATCGCTCCCTTTTCCCCAATGCCCTTCACTCCCGGGATATTATCGGATTGGTCTCCGGCCAGCGCTTTCAGGTCAATCATCTGCGACGGCTCCAGGCCGTATCTTTGCCTGACCATTTCGCTGTCATAGGTTATAGTATCGGAAACTCCTTTGCGCAGGGTAAAAACCTTTACATAATCATTGATCAGCTGAAAAGTGTCCTTGTCGCCAGTTACGATAATAGTGGGAATCTTCGCCTGCTGGTTGCTCTCGGCAATCGTGCCGATCACGTCATCAGCTTCAAACCCCTCTTTTTCGATCACCGGAATATTAAAAACGTCCAACACTTTCTTGGCCAGCGGTATCTGCGCGTAGAATTCATCCGGCGCCGCTACCCGCGTGGCTTTGTATGCTTTGAATTCCTTGTGCCGGAAAGTTTTTTCCTTCATGTCAAAAGCCACCGCCATGTATGACGGCTTGAACTCCTTGAATACTTTCAGCAGGACGGAGGTGAAGCCGTAAACGGCGTTTATCAGCTGGCCTTTTTTGGTGGTCAGCGGCGGCAACGCGTGAAAACTCCTATGGAGTAAGGCGTTGGCATCTATAATAATAAATTTTTTTTCTTTGCTTGGCATAGCTATTACATTGTACCAGCTTTTAACGGTTGTTTCTATGTGCATTAAATATTTAAGAATATAAGATTATTTATTGAATACTAATATTAACTAACAAATGCCCATCTAGGTTATTTGTTTTATATAATAAAAACCGAACGTCACGGGACGTCCGGTTATAGAACATCATCTGATGTGCTATCAAGACTAGAGCTTGCCGACAAATGTTGCGATCCATTCAAGAGCCAACTTGATGTTGTCTTGTGAATTCGCGTACGAAAGTCGCAGGAAGCCCTCTCCCTCCGGTCCGAAGGCTGTGCCAGAAAGCCCTGCCACGCCGCCTTCTATCAGCAATCTCTGCTCCAGAACATCAGAAGTGAGCCCGGTCTCCCGGATATCCGGAAAAACATAGAAGGCGCCTGGCGGAGTGGCTGTCAGGCGGAAACTGGGGATGTGGCGCAAACCCTCGCAAATAAGATCGCGGCGGGCCCGGAACTCCAGCCTCCGCTGCTGTATGAGCCGGCGAACCTCTCCTGTCGGATCAGCCAGAGCGGCTATCGCGCCCACCTGCACAAACGAGGTTACGCACGAATGCATATTGTTGCACAAGTCAACAAATGGCTTGCGCAGGCAATCCGGTACTACGGCATAACCGATCCGGTAACCCGTCATGGCAAATGATTTCGAAAACCCATCCATTAGGATAATATGGTCAAGCCCGCCCTTAAGAGTCGCTACGCTGGTAAAGGCATCATCATAGATAATGTCCTTATAAACTTCATCCGCCAGTATCCAGATGCCCCGCTCTGCTGCCAGCTCGACAACTCTTTTCAGTGCTTTGGGCCTGAATATACAGCCGGTAGGATTGTGCGGGTAGTTCAGGATGATCAGTTTCGTGTTTTCGCCGAGCAATGATTCGAATTCATCCAGTTCAAGGTTGAAGCCAATTTCCGGACGCAGGCGAAGCGGTCTGGGGACGCCGCCAAAAAGATTGATCAGCGACGGATAGATGGGATAAGAAGGCGTAGCGTAGATTACCTCTTCGCCAGGATTGACCAGCGATAAGATCGTGAAGCTAATCACCTCTTTCGCGCCCACGGTCATGATTACATTGCTCGGATCGACCGAAATCCCGCGCGTTTCAGAAACGTCCGCCGCGATCGCTTCCAGCAGTTCGGGGATGCCTTGCGAACCGACATAGTGCGTCTGTCCGTCCTTAATCGCCTGAATAGTGGCCTGGTCCACTTCGGCCGGCGAAGAAAAATCAGGCTCGCCGATCTCTAAGTGAACTATAGTTCTACCTCTCGCTTCAAGCTCTCTGGCTTGTTTGAGAACCAAAAAAGCTGTTTCTCGGTCGAGCTGAGTCAGGCGGTCTGCCAATCCGTTGGCTTCAATTGCTTGCATTAAAACCGCGTCTGCTTTATTCATCACAAACCTCTCTTGTAATATGGTAAAGATCAATACTTATTTTGCTTTTCTAGATTATTCATTTTAGCGTTCAATTACAGGTGCTGTCAACCCCGTTAGAAAATTAGCTAATGGCCATGGTGATTTTAAACGGTAATTTGGTTTTATCCTTCTTTAATAACCAAATAGATGTTTTATAATTTTCTAACGGGGTTAAGCTGCCTATACAACTAATTATTAATAAAAAAACCGCCAACCCGTGTTTGCACGAGCCGGCGGCGTATAGAACTAATCCCTCCAAACTATTTAATGTGAAACTTCTGGTGAAATGCTTCGGCATACTCCTGCACCTTCAGCAACTGCGACAGACCGTCCATGCCCATTTCCTTCAGTACGGCCGAAGCGGCGTCGCTGCCAGGAAAGTATCCGGCGGAAAAAGCATGCAGCGAATATTCGCGGCCAAAGCGGCTGCCGACCATCCATTCCATAGTAGGCATGGTGAAATCGGTGATGCCCATGCCCTCAGCCAGGCAGTAATCCGGCACGATAGCGCGTTGCTCTTCTGCGGACAGAAGCTCATAGAGCTCGCGGCTGGCTATATAGAAGACATTCATCTTCCAGCCAGCCTCGTCAATCTTCAGCAGGACATGCTGGATGAACTCGTAGGTTACCGCGCTCCCCTGGAGGAAGATAGTGCCACGGTACTGCGGGTCGGTAGGATCAGCCGTACGAAATGCGTAAACGCCCTTAGCCGCGGCAGTCGCCGGTGGCAGGCCATATTGCACGCGATCCAGCACAACCTCTGCCGGCCTGGTAACGAAAGATGCCAGTACAGCCGGTCGTTTCAGCAAGCCAGCTACTGTCAGCGAATACAATTCATCCGGACTCCAGGGTGTCAGGGTAATCGCAAATCCTAGGGGAAAATTACCTTCAAAAAGCTGCGTGCACTGGCCATCAGCATGTGACGCACCATCCGGACCAGTCCCATAACCAGTATGCGCGTTAACCAATACTACAGTCCGGTAGTGACTGCCGGTAGCCAGCGAATATCCCTGCTCACCATCGCAATGCAAGCGCGCTGCCGTATGTCCCATCGCCGACAAAAATCCGCCGTAGGACGCGACAACACCCATATTGAATTCACACGCGCCGGTCATTGCCCCAACACCGCCATCCTCACGAATACCGATAGCCAGCAAACGTGAATAAGGATTTTCCGCCGCATCCCAAAAACCCATAGCGAAATCCCTGGCTGCCTCAATAATAGAAGTTGATTCGTCCAGATCAGCAGAGCAGCAAATTAACGCCCCGCCAGTTATCTTATTGATAAGCCGAAGTACCCTGGCCTGCTGAAGGCGTAAAGTGGTTTTGGTGCCAGGCTGAAGTACCAGATCCGCGGGGATCTCCTCTGGAGAAATACCTCCGCTGCCATCATAAAGACGGCCTAACTGCGGGCATCCCTTCCGAGGCGTCCGGTTCAGGCTCCCGAGATTATCATGGCTTTTCACTATTCGCTCACCAACGTAATGCGGCAAATCAGTAAACATTTCTGCTGCTTGGCGGAAGGTCATGAGAGTATTGAAATACAGTTTTTCAATCTCCACGGGCGACTCCTCATTGACACGCCTTGGTACCTGCACGCCAAAGGCTGCTTCAAACCCTGCCAGTGAGTGGTAATACGCTTCGCTGCAGAAGGGGTGGCCGGCACCGTGCGACTTCCTGCCTTCAATGCCGTAACCTTCGCCCTTGATGGTGTGATACACAATAGCCGTCGGCAAACCGTTGTTTTGCTGGCGCGCCAGGCGCTGAGCCATAATGATCTGCGGAAAACTGGTGCCGTCAACTTCATATACATTCCAGCCATGCATCAGGTAAAATCCAGCGGGAGTGCATTGCATATAGTCTCCAGGCTGGCCGTCTGCCGGGCACACTCTGTCCGAATTGATAGAGCAATTATTGAAGTTCACGTGCCCTACCAGGTTCCAGATATGCCCGCTGGCCGCTATAGCTGCCGCCTCGGCAACACGGCCAGGCGTCATACTCCCTTCGCCTGTCAGGAAGTGCACCCAGGGAGCATTTCTGCCGAAATGGTCCAGAAGAGTTAGTGCTCTGCCAACAGCGGCGCACTCACCAACGCCCGAAGCGCCAGTAGCCAGATCCACAAAAGGAATGGAAGGATCGGGGTGGCCGCCTAACGATTTACTGTTATGCAAAACAGAAAGCGGCAGATTATGTTCTGAATTGTGCCGGAAGCGCAACAGATCAACCAGTCTTAAACGCAAAGCATCATCCAACCCTTGCAGAAGACTACACTGATCAACACGCGCGAATTCATCGAACAAGGCGCGCACAGCATATCCACCAAGAGCAGTATGGCCTTCAGCTTGGATGAACCTATCGGCGTCTGGCCGGCGCGGCTGGGTGATGTCAAAAGACGTGGACTCCAGGAGAAGCGCCAGCATGATACGGCCGGCAGAAATACTGCCGCCTGGATGCCCGCTGCCCTCACCGCTTAAGGCGAAGTTGTAGAGTACCGTGCATTGTGCCCGGTAATATTCAAATAGCTTAACAAGAAAACCGACCGTAGTAAGCGGAACTACGCTAAAATAATCCAATTCGCGCACATCTGTGTAAGTGCCCGGCTTAGGATTCGCAAGTGGGTTAGACATAATTACATACCTCCAAAAAAGATTTTATCTTCATTTACTTTATTTCACATTAATGTCAAAGATCAATGCAATCATATTACCTTAATGAATTCCCGGCTAATTGTCAACATTATTTTATCCAATTTTTTTGTTCAAATAAATAAGATGCTTTCGCTTGGCCCCGTTAGAAAAATTGATTTATTTATGCGCTAGTTGTTTCGGAATAGCCAGTTTATTTGATTAAATAGTGTTTAATAAAAATTTTCTAAACGGGGTTGACAAAACCCATTTTTTGCGCTATAATGAGGCTAGAAAAACAAAAATAAAAAGAGAAAAGAGTTCATTACATGTTCCAGGGATAATCGCTTACACTTATTCTTTAATATAATGTTAAAGGACTGGCGCAAGTGATTATCCCTGGTTTTTTTGTTCAAGTAGCAAAATTTACGAGCTGAATAAAAATACATAAATAAAAAAATCAGCGATGGAAATTTGGCTACTTGAACAATCCCGCTGAACCTGAGTGGAGCGAAGGTGATAGCGGGATAACCACGTATTTAATAATTAATAAAATGACGAACAAAATTAAGCGAAGTTAACAATCCCGCCGTAGCCCGAGCTGGCGAGGGCGATGGCGGGATAACCACGATTACTTTTTAAAATTGTTGAGGAAGAAATCTACGTAGGCGAGCAAGCTCGCCACCTACCCAGTTTAATATGCGTAGGTGCAGAGCTTGCTCTGCTACCGGGAAATTACTCCGCGTATTAAATAAAAAAATATAAAAAAACGCCTGGTATCGGAACCAAGCGTTCATCTTTTTGGTGTAATGCAACTTGTCAGTTTTGCGAACTGATAAGGCGCCTGACGCGCTGTAATAATGTACGATCTACCGGGCCGACCATTGATACCTGCGACTGGGTCGGCTGCAAGCGGGTGCGGACCCGTCTTCTGACCTTTTCAACATTTATCATGCTGGCGCTTCTGGCAAATGAACTGCTAGTAGTAATCCGGCCGTTAGTGACCAGCTGTTCTGCAAATTCATTAGCCTGATCCATTGGGCTGAGAGCTTGCTTGTCAATTTCATGGCGCAAATGTCGGGTAATCATATCAAGGTTGCCTGGTTTAAGACTCCCGTTCCCCAGCTCTGCCAATTCCAGAAAAATCAGAAATATATGCTGGAGAAGATTTTTTGGTTCTGCCGTTGAAGTGATTAAAAAACGGCTGCCGTCCGGAAAATCCCAGACATCTCCTGCAAAACTGTATGAAGTACCCAGCTCCTTAACCACCCTTAAGGTAAGCGACGATGAATCCAGCCCGACTAATCGCTTGCTTATGTAATGGTAAGGCAAGGAGTGCTTGTCCCATGGCGTGAAAGGAAGGGGAAATGACACTCCGTAAAAGACTGTCGGCAGGTCATGATTCGGCAGGCAGGTCAGGCGTCGCCGCAGGCTAGGTCTGAAAGAAATCGGCAAAACTGCCTGTCCAGCCGGCAAATTACCAAATTGCTTCCTGATTATTCTTTCTGCTGTGCCAACCCTGATTTTTCCGGTAACTACGATCACCATCCTTTGCCCGCAAACAATTTGGCGGTGATACTGGCGCAGTGCCGGTATGCTAATACGGCCCAAACCTTCAACCGTGCCAAAAATAGAATGCCTTACTTCCTCGCCGAGGTGAAAATCAGACATGATCCTGTCTGCCACTAACCGGTCTGGTTCACTGTCTGTGCGATTGATGTCTTCAGCCACTTGGCCGATTGCCGTGTCCACCATCGGCCGGAAAATATGCGGATGAACAATCATTTGATATGCCAGCTCAATCAAATCAGAAAAATTGCCGGCGGTGGTTTCAAAATGAAAAATCGTCACATGCCGATCGGTTGAAGCGTTGGACCCAGTAGTCAACCGATCAATTTCCTGGCTGGTCTGCGTTAGCATTTGGTGCTTGCCAAGATTGTGTCCCATCAAATGCTCCAGTAAATGCGTGGCGCCGTAAAGCTTCGTTAGCTCATCAGCACTGCCCGCTCGCAAAGCGATAGCCAACCCCACATCAATAGCGCGCTCATCCGGAGCGATTAATACCTGTGCCCCATTATCTAAACGAAAGTTCCTGATACGACTCATGACACTTCTCCCTCTTCTATATTGAAAAATCCATTTTTCCTGTTTCAATGAACGTTCCCTCTTTTATAAGAGTTAATCACTTCTTTACTTCGCTGTCAATGCAAAAAAAAGGGCGCCGTGCTTTCACAGCGACCCTTGGGTATTTTAGACAAATAATTTTTGGCGTAACAGATTTTACTTGCCCGCCTTATTCTTCCTCTTCCTCCGCACTTACTGATTCGAAGAAACGCTTGTAAATGGCAAAGGCCCGATCTTCAGGCGAAAGTTTCGCCAGAGGTGCCCTGAATTCTGCGCCGACTCTTAGCGCTTCTCTGATTGAGAATTCGTTAATTTCGAAACGCCGGCAGGCTATAATCCACTTTACCTTACAGCGTTCCCAGGTTTCATGGCCTTTGTCACCGCTGGAGGCTTCTTGAAAAGCCATGCAGGACAGCATATACCCGCCAACTTCGGCGCCATCCATGCCCGCCGCGCACAACTGGTCAGCCAGATGGGCAACCTTATCTTCGTTAAAATCAGAAGCCAGTAACTCCGTTACTAACTCATTAAGAATCTCGTGCCGCTCGGCTTCATCATCACCTCTGCCCTGTTTCAGCAATAATGCCAAAGTATTGGCACACCCACAATTGAGACCAGTTTTTTGCTTGTCCATTTCTTCTCCTCGTCCTTGGAAATTTTAGGTGCTATTTTACTTCCTTTTCTTTTTAACATAGCACCTTACCCCAGATCGTTCAATTTGTCAACCCCGTTTAGAAATTAATATTTCTAAACGGGATCAGCCATCTTCAATCTAAGGCCGCTTCCTTGTCAGAATCCTTTTTATTAATAAACCTTTTTACCGCCAAACCGGCGATTAATACCACAACTGCTGCCCCGGCGATTATCAGGTACAAGCGGATTTGCCTGCTCTTATCATCAACAGGAATATCAATCTTTTCGCTTTCAGTGGACGCGCCCAGCACTTCCCCCTCGGTTTTCTTCTTCTCTACCGTAATGTCTCCCGCAGTACGCGGCAGGAGCCGCAACCCAGCGGTGGTTTTGTCCAGCAATCCAACGACTGTCATAGTGTCACCGGGGCTGACCTCGGGCTGCGGGATACCTGTCTTTGCCTGAATATAAACACGCAGAATGTTGCCCAGCTCATCCATCAGGTAAATGCCCCGGCTGTTGGCGCTCTCCACCTCGCCGGTTATTTTTAGAATCTTGCCCAATGAATCTTCTTTTATTTCACCAATTGGCATTTCTATCGGCGAACTATTTAATACCACTGTTTCCCCATTGATATTTTTATCCTCCTCCAATAACGACTGTGCCTCAACTTCCTCATTTGATATAATCTCGTTTTCCTCGCCCGGCGTCGATTTTTCTGTCCATTGCCACCGGCCAGAGTCAAAATCAAAAGAGAAAGAGAAGTCCTTCTTGGCTTTGGTAAATTCCACGCCATTGATAATTTTCCCGCGTGGATCAATTAAATAAACCGTATCTTTGTCATTGTTAAGCGTAATTTTGCTGTCCTGGCGTTTAATGATTAAAAAACCGCCTGCTTTGATAATGTCTTTATCAGAAAAAGTAAAATATTTTTTCAGATCAGTCACCTGCCAGCCCGCTAGGTTTATATCGCGCGAATCTTCATTGAATAATTCTACGAATTCACATTCCGCGTCAGTCGGCGAACAGGCGGGCAACAGCTCATTTAATATTATTCTACCCGAATATTCATAATCAGTAATGGATATTTTTTGTTCCAACTCGCTCTCGCCGTCTTTACTGTCGCGAACCAGCAATCTGGCTGTATATTCGCCAGCCTTGATATAGCTATGTTCTGCTTTAACTCCTTCCGCGCTGCCTTCATCGCCGAATTCCCAAAAATATTCCAGTTCATCGCCATCAGCGTCGCTTGATTCTGAAGCGTCAAAGGCAATCTTTTGGCCAACCTTATAGTCTCCCTTTTCCAGTTCAAACTGCGCCTCGGGTAAGGTATTTTCAATTGCCAGTTTATTTTCCCGGCCGGGAGTAAGCTCATCAGTCCAGACCCACTGGCTGTTTATTAAACTAAAAGATTTGTTTTCCTGGCAACCGGTGTACTCTACGCTGTTTAATAAATTTCCATTTGGCTGGTATATTTTTGCCGCGTCGCCGGTGTTATTCAGACTAATGCCGGAAATTTCTTTTTTAATTAAAAAATAGCCGCCGCTGCCGATAACGGTATTTTCAAAATCCTCCGATTTAATTATAAAATGCCGGCTGGTCTCATCACTCACCTGCCAGCCTGATAAATCAACCGCCTGATTGCCATTATTAAATAATTCGATGAATTCACCGTCGTCAGCGCCTTCCGGATTCGGGAATATTTCAGTAATAATAATTTTATCAGAATAAACAACTGCCTTATTCGCATTGGAATTTTGACTATTAGTATTTGAATTATTATCAGCGGGTTCCTCGGGAATTTCCGGGATTTCTATATCCAGATACTCCAGCTCTGACGAAGAATTTTGCGGCTCGGCCACCGAACGACTAATAAAATCCTGTGCGTTGTTATCCGTCTCCTCGCTATTGCCTAGAAAATAATGCGGACCGCCTTCAGACATGGTTTCTTCGGTTGAATCAGCCCGGGCCTTCCGTTCAACGCTTTTATTGGCGCCAGGATTACCCACGGCTACTCCCTCAAAATCCACAGCCGAACCAAAACCAACCTTATCTGCAGCCTGGTTATTATTATCAATTAAAACCACCGTGTTATTGTCTGCCAGGGAATTTGTAGATGTATAGTAAAAATCCGGAGCCGCCTCTCCAAGGTAGCCGACGGGGTGTGCAACCAGAAAAAAAGAATGGGCTTTTACTGCTTTGTCTCCAAAATCATCAACCAGCGGATATTCGCTCCCGGAGGCGGTTTTTTTTATCAGCCGCCAGCCGGACATAGATACATCAGTTTCAGTAGGATTATAAAGCTCAACGAATTCGTCAGTGCTTTTGCCGCTGCCGCCGGTTGTTTTGATTTCACTGATTACTAGGTGCACGGCGGGTTCGGCTTCTGCGGTGATAAACGGAATTAATATAATCATTAAGACTGCTAAAACAATTATTTTTTTCATATGCTTTTGTTTAGTACTTTTTACCGCCACCTCCCCTTTATTTATAAATTGGTTCATTAATCGCTATGGGCTTTCCCCTCCTTGGATAAGGAGGGGTGAATAGCGTTAAATTTACAAATATTAGTCGGTTGGGGAGGTGGCGGTAAAAAGCAACGCAATTATATTCTCTTCTTCTTAAGACCCTCATTCCCCAACCCTACCGAAGACCTTCCCCGAAAACGGTAAGATTGGGAGTATGAAGTTCCATTTATTTTTAATGGCGCAATCCACCAAAGCTAACATCTTAATAATGAATCACTGCGGTAATATTTAAGGCGAAGGCGGATGAAGCTCCATACTCCTCCGCGGTGGCCAGTTATTAAACCAACTGCCGGGAGGATAAATAACTTTTTATTTTTCAGCAGATTCTTTACTCATGTCGATTTCCTCGACTACCACTTCATCATTCACCTTCTTGTTGTCCTGCTCTGATTTTCTTTTAGCCCCGCCGAGCATGATCAGATTCTGAGCGACAATTTCAGTCACCGTATGCTTGGCGCCGTCTTTGCCAGCCCATGTCCGGCTGTGCAGGCGGCCGTCAATATAAACCTTATCCCCCTTTTTCAGATATTTTTCTACCACTCCGCCCAGTTTGCCCCAGGCGATAATCGGATGATACTCCGTGCTCTCTTTTTTTTCTTTTGTTTTCACGTCCCTCCAGATATGGCTGGTGGCCATGCGAAAATTGGCGATGGACTGGCCCGACGGTAAAGATTTTACGATCGGATCAGCGACCAGATTGCCGATCAATTCCGCTTTGTTCAGGTTCATAACCTTGAAAATTAATTATTAAAATATCAATAAACGAAATTTTTTCCACACCCAGCCGTATTAATGAATAGGCCTCCGGCTTAGGGGAAAATTTATCGCTTATTTTTTTAACTAATATTAGCAAATAAACATAGCATCAATAATAACTTGACAGTATTGCCCAATGTCCTACAATTTAAATAAGCTCTGGAATAATCGCGTTGCCCAAATATAGCTTTTCCATCCGAACACACCTATTTATAGGTTGCTGAGGATGAATAAGCAAGCATCGCAACTATTTCGTGGAAAAAGCTCCAAAAGCGACGACCGACCTGCAAAACTAAGGTCGTCTTTTTGGTTGTGAACTTGTTTCAAAAGAGCAAGTACACCGCTCCGGCGATCAGGACGATCGCTATGATCACCAGGATAATTACCGCGGTGGATCTTTTCATGTCTTGGGGTTCTGATTGCATATTTTTATTTACTTCTTATTTTAAAATTAGTTATTTTTAGTTGGCTTTCGTTGCTGTTTTTTTAATTTGGCGGTCGATGATGGCAAGTATTATCACCGAAGCGATTAGTATTAAATAATAGAGAACAGAAAATGTTTGCCAGACTAATACAACATAATAGATAACGGTAATATAAATCATTCCAACAAGCGAACGAAAAAATATTAAACGCGCAGCCACTATATTCTGAAATTTGGCTTTTGAACTATAATTATTATAACCTACCAAAAGTACTAATAATGCTCCCGCTACAATAAAAATTTCTTTGTACATATTTTTTGATTAATTTACTATTTATAATTTATCGTTGACTCCAATATTTTTTAATAAATGTTTTCTTTCAAACAACCACGAGACTAACCATACTGCGGTAACGGCAATATTGGTCCAACTAACAGTCCTTTCGCTTACAATTTTTAAATCCCAGTTAATGATTACCAATGAAGTGTACAGAAAAAGGATTAAAGTCCTGAAGTACATTAACCAAACGGTCCTCTTATTAATAGGCAGTTTACTCAACCTGATAAAATCACCGGTAATAAAAATTACGGAAACTATTACTACCGCGTACAATATTGATGAATGCATAAGAATTATTAATTACTGATTATTTAAATGTGATTGTGGTTAAAGGTAGGTGGGAGACATTGAAATCTCCCACCTCATGAACTACGGAGTCGACATCCAGCATGTTCCCAACCAATTCATATTGGTACAAAAACCACCATGGGCAAGGTAGATATTATTTGCTACTTGCTCCCAAAATTTCCCTACGAATCCAATGGCTGGAAGTGTTCCAAAATAACGAAGCCACCCGATCGCCCGTTGTGCGTTTGCCCCCCAATAGCAGCACTTATGGCCCCACCAGAAATACCAACACGCTTGACCAAGCGCAGTCGAACCGGGATTCTTTGCCTCCTGCAGCATCTGCGCGTTGACAATCGGAATGCCTTGCGTCAGTTCCTGAACTGCGGCTAAATCGGTGCCGGCAATTAAGGTATGCGTGGCGTTGAATCCTACCTCGTCAAAGACGTACTGCCCGTCTTTGGCTTGGGAGACATACGGATCCATCTGGGCGATCCAGGATTCATAAAGCGCGGCCTTGGCTTCCTCTTTGGCAAACGGCTGTTCCGGCTCGCTGACAGTCGGGGCTTTCACTCCCGTGCAGCCTGGCAGCAGAAACATGATGGCCAAAGGTAACGCCAATAATCGGTAAAGTAGATTTTGCTTCAGCATATTGAAGTCCTTCAAATACAGAATTTCTGTGAGTGCTTGATTGGCAAATAACAATCGTAAGAAGAGACCCACGTTTTCTTCCTACTAAAAATCAATTAGCAGTTACCTCTCTTTCTACCTGCGTTGTGGCAAGTGGTTGGCATGGTTTAAGCTATCAATGAGCGATTATTTATGTTTGAAAAGGCGCTTATGCACATGTTTTGACGACGGCGAATGAATGCGACGGCGCAAAAATGATTTATCATTTTGTTTAATCTTCCAGATTAAACTTGCGGAAATTTTTCCTGAAAAATTTCCGCGAGCGCCGTCTGTTTTTTCTCCTGTCAATGTCCTTTTCTACCTTTATTTTAGCATAAAAAACGAGCTTTGCTAATATTCAAAAGGACTCCAAAAAAAATTTTCGGTTATGGTAAAAAATTACTAAAATAAAAACGGAAGTTCAAAAACGAACTTCCGCTTAAAAGACCAAACTCCAGAAATCTCACTACGCCGCTATCTTATCAAGTGCAAACCCGATGGCTTTGTGCAGTACCTCTGGAACCTCGGCACCGACTGAAATCCTGACCAAGTTCTCGGTAATACCAGCTTGAAGTCTTTCTTCTTCCGGCACGCCTGCATGTGAAGTTGAGGCAGGGTGCTCTTGGAGGGTATGGATCCCGCCCAAACTGACCGCGATCGAATCGCCAAATCCCTCACGCTTCAAGTATTCTTCCAGTGCATCTTGGAAACTGAAAACTGTCTGCCGCCCTCCTCGTAAATACACGGAAATCATCGAACCCGGTCCGGTGCATTGAGTCCGAAAAATCGCGAACTGTTCCGGATCATTACTAGAAGAAAGAAGCCCGGGATACAGCACTCTTTCCACTGTCGGATGCTCACTCATCATCTTAGCGATGCTTTGTGCCGAATTACTCTGGAACAACATGCGCATTCCCAGTGTTCCCAGAGACCTTTCCAGCAGCCAGCATACCTCCGGCGCCATAATCGGTCCGGTAGTATGCCGACAAGCAAGAATCATGTTCATATCTTCGGCTCTGGCAGTTAAAACAACGCCGCCGACAATATCGCTGTGCCCGCCCAAAAACTTAGTGGCTGAATATATTACTATATCAGCTCCGAGTTCAAAAGGATGTTGGAATAGCGGGCCCAGGAAAGTGTTGTCCACCACCACCCAGGCGTTCTTGCAGACATGTTTGACCAGATCGCTGATCGCCTTGATGTCCGACAAGCGGATGATTGGGTTAGACGGCGATTCAATGAACACCACCCCTATCTGGTCACGGTTCTGGTGAACAGCATCGGAGACCATATCCATGTTCGAAGTGTCCACGAAAACCGTTTTGATCCCCCACTTGGCAAGGATATTGCGCACCAAGTCATCAGTGCATCCATAGACTGGTTTGCTGCAGATAAGTACCTGGCCCGGCTGCAGCAGGGCAAGCATAGTAGTGGTTATGGCCGCCATACCCGAGGCAAATGTTAAGGCCGCGGCAGCACCAAGCTCATGCCTTAACAAAGCTCGCTCCACGGATTTGGAATTCACTGAACCAAAACGGCCATAGATATTACAATCAGGGCCCACTTCTTGCCCTAATAGCACCCGGAATCTTCGGGCCAATTCTTCTGCAGAACCCGCAGCGGTAGTTGACGATTTGACAATGACCCCCCCTACCGGGATTTCGTCTGTCCCAGGATTACTTTTGCTCATACTACTCCTCTAGAGTTTAAGGTTATGACAATGTACAAATTATTTTATCTTATTGTATTACAAAACCGTTGTCAAACAAAAAAACCGGTCATTAAACCAGCTGATTTTCCTCTCCAAAAACCAATGACCCAAGAATTTTTTATAAAAAAACCCTGCACTTGCGTTTCCACAAGGCAGGGGGGATGTGCTAACTTAAGACGTTAGTCTACAAACTCTATTTCGGGGCACATTTTGGACCATTTTGCTTTTCCCCAATCAACGAAAATCTGAAAATGCGTTTCCCAGACACTTTTAGCTTTTGCCTTAAGCGGCTGGGTGATATGCTCTTTCACGAAAGACGGCTTGGGTGCCGGACGATATTGTGGGAATCTTGTATAGAATATTTCCCGGTCCATTTTCTTCAGTTCGAAGTAGGAGTAGACAGTTGTGATGGCCACCAAGATCAATTCAACTGCCAAAATCGTCAGCAACCCGGCCAATCCACTTGGCAAAACCGGCAGAAATGGGATGAGCTGTGGTACTAGGCCGATGGCGCCGCCTAATAAGCCAAGAAATGGCAACCCGAGCAGTGCTAGCCAGAAGAGAAGCAGAATGACTGCCTGGCTCCTGCCGCTATTGAATTCATACCGATCCGACGGAAGCTTATACTTCGGGGCGTAGTAGCGCTGGTAGACAATAACGACAAATCGCGGGATTCGGTAAAACACGACCACGGAACCCCTGATGATGCCACCCACCGTAGGCTGGATTATGAAACGCGTGAATGATTTCCCGGGAGCAGTTTTCATGAAGAACCAGCCTATCAGACTGCCAATGCCGAAACAGACTCCCCCAGCAGCAAACATCGTCACCGCAAAACCAATGATCCATGGAAAGAACATTTCCAGTCCTACCAAGTAAATCAATAGCAACGTTACAAGCCACACCGCCGCTGTAGCCAAGAAGTCATTCTTGAACAGCACTCTGGCGAACCGGTAAAGGATCTCATAGAAGACAATCCTTAACGGCGCATACACGAGATGACATGCCAGCGTTATGATGCCAATTATCACCGTTCGCCAGGTAAACGGGCAGATGGATTTGCGCGTTGGAACGCCTTTTTTCCATATCCAATTCCGGTATGTCAGCTTCCACAAAAGGTAGGGCAAACCGCTCCGGTGAACCTTAGGTTTCTCGATAAACATCTAGGCCTCCTTTGCGCGGTTAATGATGGTGTAAATCCCGCCGAACAGCGAGAGGACAAATAGGATGAACCAGCCGCGATGTTCCACCAGCACTTTGTGCTTAAACACGTAGTTGCCGTTGAAAGTTCTGGCCTGAGACAACAAGCCACTGATTCCGCTCTTTACCGCTTCAGGCTGTTGGCTCATGGCTGCCGTGTCAGGCAAAATCCTGGCCAAGGAACGTACAGTCGACGCCATTGATCGCAAAGCGCCATAGTGTGATTCCAAATTTCCATATAGGAACGGAAAGATCGAGGAAACAGGGCCCTGGGTCAGTCCCCTTTCTTCAAGGAAACGAAGGCGTCCCTGCATGACTTGATCGGCCGCCTGTAAGTTTAGTTCAGTAACATGAACCTCCCGTATCCTTTGCGGGAACGGATCCTTAGGTGTTTCCCCACCGATCGGCCAAAATCCAACCGACCAGAAAATCACAGCCGCGCTGATTATACAAAGAGCGCAGCTTAAAATCATAAAGCCAAATTTAAGGTTTTTGGCGTTTTGCTCACTACTCATGAGCACCTCCTTATACGACTAACGTTTAATGAAATGTCAAAGTTCGGAATTCTTCAATGTACTACCCTATCAAAATATTTGAATTTTGTCAAGCGTAATGGCGTGTCCCCAATGCCAAACAATAAGCCAATTTGGATACTGGCTTCACTTGGATGTTTATACAAAACCCGCGTTGGTAACTAAAAAAACCGGTCTTCCAACCGGCCAACCGCGGTCGTTTTGTAATTAAAATTTACGGCTCGGCTATGCTGCCCGGCGCGGCAATATGAAGTCCGGGGTCTATCCCCTCGTCTCCAACTTCTAATTCATAGCTTAGAGCGTAATAAGTATAGGGCTTAGAGCCAATGCCGTTGTAAACATACGGCTGGCCGCCAGGGCCGGGGTTTTGGGGCAATGCGTCTATATAGTCCGGTACGATATTTTCTAGCTCCTCGGGATAATAGCCATTCTTCGAGCGATATTCATCCAGGATTGAGCGCAGTCTCTTCATATCTGACAGCCTTTTTGAATCCCTGATCCTGGCCTGGGTCTTTTCGTCTTCAGTCATATTAACATTTACTGCAGGGGCGGAAATTTCTTCGGAATTAGTATTTTCCGGAGAAGTTAATGCGATTTCATCGTAATTATTTTCATTCTTATCCTGCTTGCCTGACCAGACGCTATAAGCAAATAAACCAATGATAGCTACCCAAACAACCACCAGGATTACCGGCAGGGCGTGGGATTTTTTTATTATTTGTTTTTTCTCCGGTTCATTCATAGGATAATTATATACGATAAAAAAAAGGCTGTCGAGTGTGACCCGACAGACTGCGGATATCACAAGATATCATTGAATGGAATAACTCAAATTCTGCCTATCTGCACTTGATTTTTTGCTAGTTTTAATTATAATAGGTAGAATATTATCAGAAACTGCTCATGCCCAGGTGGTGCAACTGGTAGACACGCTAGCCTTAGGAGCTAGTGCTCGCAAGAGCTTGGAGGTTCAAATCCTCTCCTGGGCATCTTTAAAAAGACCAGCCTTACTTGTTCCGCCATAGCCCGATTCCGGATTGTCAAACTTTAGTTTGACAAAAAATCCTCCCAGCATTTAAATCCTCCTTGCCTTGTATTTACGAACGAAGTGCGTATAGTTCGGGGTCCTGGGCATCATAAAAAATATGGAAAATCTAGAACAACAAATTCGCCGGCCGGAACCGTTGGAAGAAAAGAATCCTCAACCAGAAGAAGAGGCTGCAGTAGCTATTGAAGCGCCTCAAAGAGAACTACAGCCAAATGATATAAAAACGGGATCGAGCTTATACGATATCAACGAAACGGAAAGCGGTTTTGAAGTGAACCTGCCCGGCCTTATTCATGAACAACGCGAAGCAATTTTCGGAACAACCAAAAAAGCGTTTGCCACGCGAATGGAGGCTGAACAAGCCGTTGAACTGGCGAAGGAACGCACCAAAGAAACTTTTGAAAGGATGTCATTGAAAAAAACATTCACAGCAAGTTTTTATAGAATTGACGATACGCCGGACGGTAAATATCGCGTTACTCTTCCCGGACTGGTCCATTCACGAACAGGTTATTTTGTCGGTACAACATGCAGGGATTTCGATACCTGGCAGCAGGCTAAGGAATATTATTTGCAGTCCCGGGAAAACAATGAACAATTAACCCACAATCCGCTGCTTGAAATCCAGGCCAGCGATGATGAAAAAATCGCCTTCTCGGATCTTGATGCCTTCAACCCTCATGTCGCCCCTTCGAAAACCTCCCATCCGATTCCACCTGCAGTTGAAAAATATATCACCCAGAAGGAAAAGCTGGCTGGCGAGGTGCCTGGAACGGCTACCTACCAAGCGACTGTAAAGGAAAAAGATTGGGATAAACACCTCTATGCTTTTATAAGTGAATACTTAGGCCAGGAGGGCGCAGAACTATCCAAACAATTGAATATTGAACACCTCGATGGATTGACCCCGAAACAAGCGATTGAGCTCGCCACACAATTGGTCATTGATCTGACCAAATACAACGAAACTCGGTCGGATAAATCAACTGAAAGCCAGGAAAAAACGAGAGAAGACCAGAACACTACCGTCCAACTGCTAAGTGAAGGGTTAAAAAAACGCGGCGATGTAGAATGGAACGGCAACGGCGTATGCAGGAATTTCGCCAGCATGGTAAAAGCGGTTTTTGAGGCGCTCAAGGCGAACCAAACCTCATTTAACCGTTTGCGCGACACCTACTGCACTTTTGAGTCTGGCAGGGAGGAATTCGCGCCCAAACGTAAAAAACAGGGTTCTCTCGAGATGGGCGGCGAGGGCCACGCCTGGAACACTTTTGTGACTGTTTCCCGGGAAGGCGGAGCAAACGCGACTACCGTGGATGCTACTTGGGCTAAACGAAATTTGGAAACAAAGGGAATAGAAAATTTGGATTATACTCTTACTCGCATGGAGCCGATTGTCCAGCGGATGGCACAAGAGTTGTCGGCAACATCACCCCATAAGGAAGAACAGCTTCGGCATATACTCTCATTTTACCAGTTGGCAATAGAGAAACCAAATCAAACGGGAAATCTGGTGAGTCCGGGGGAGGTGCGTCAGTTTTTTGCGTCACGGGCGCTCCAGGTCATGGTACGGCAGGGTGTCCCGGGAGAATTGCCCCAACCGTTTGCCGAAGCTATAGGGCAAGAATATGCAAAAATTGCCAACGACGCTGATATATCAGAGATCGAAACATTATATAAAATTTCACGGAATCATCCTGAGATAAACTTTCATCAAATTTTAAGAGAGTACCTTAAAGACAAAACTCTTTCAGAGCATCATGCCCCTATCATGATATTTGCAGATGGCAATTTGCAAAGTCTTGTCTACGACGAATTAAAACAGCGCCCGGATTTTGAAAATTTTTTTAAAGAAAGTCCGAGATTCCGCGTTCGCATGAGAGAAGTTATCCCGCAATTATTTGCAGGCTTCTTACCCTGGGCAAAACCTGAAGATGCCCTGGAGATGAGACATTTATTTAAAGAATCTAGCCATTTAAGAAATTATGAAATTTTGATTCCCAGAAATCCGTCAGAAGAAAATATAAAAAGCTTGTTTGATAAAGCGCGAGAAACATTAAGAACCGCAAATCCAGCCAGGTATGATGAGGTTGCTGGCGGTCTTGATGATTATCAAATGATTAAGCGGTTTGACAGGCTTTACGGAGAATTAAAATTATAAAACGCGGCAGGCTCTGCCGCCCGAAGAGAAATACAATTATCCGGCCAGGCCAAACTGCATATTACTGCTGATACATAATATTAAAGCTGCCCCCTGCAAAAGATGTCGGGGAAATTTAATGATATAAAAAAATAGGCACTAAAGATAACATTTGCCTTTTTAGCCTAATATAGTAAGATAAGACAATAAAAATTAATAAGGAACCTTAATAAACCCATATAAAGAAAGAGGATGTAATGCGGACAGGAAAAAGAATCCTGGTTGTTGGCAGCGGCGGCAGAGAATTTGCCATTGTGTGGCTTCTGATCACGCAATCATTGGAAGATATTGACACCATTTTCATTGCCCCGGGCAATGCCGGCACTCTCAGACTGCCGAAATGCGTCAATATTAAGATTAAGGCGCATGAAGTCGATGCCCTGCTCGACTTGGCTCAGAGGCAAAACATCGACCTCGTTATCGTCGGCCCGGAAGATCCGCTGGGCCTCGGCATCATCGACAAATTCCAGGCCGCTGGCATCAAGGCGTTCGGCCCGCCAGCCGTCGCAGCTGAGATCGAACTGTCAAAAGCCTTTGCCAAAGGGTTGATGGAAAAACACGACATTCCCACTGCGCCGTTCCGCGTTTTCGATGATTACCAAACAGCTCTTGACTATGTTCATACCGTCGACTACCCCTGCGTTATCAAAGTCAGCGGTCCGGCGCTGGGAAAGGGTGCGCTCGTCTGTCGAACCCTGGCCGAAGCTGAGGCTGCCCTGAAGATCATTATGGTCGATCGCTCCTTTGGCAATGCCGGCAACCAGGTGGTCATCGAAAAATTCCTAGAAGGAAAGGAATTCTCCGCCATGGTTATCGTCAGTGATGACAACTTCACCGTCTTGCCTATTGTCCAGGACTACAAATACAGCGGCGAAGGCGATACCGGCACCATGACTGGCGGCCTGGGCGTATGCGGACCTCTTGCCTGGACTGATCCCTTGATGGACGATGTGAATACTATTGTCCAGCAGTTACTGCTCGCGATGAAAGCGGAAGGACGTCAGTTTGGCGGCTGTTTCTACGTTGGCTTCATGCAGACCGAAGAGGGGCTGATGGTACTCGAAGTCAATGCCCGGTTCGGTGATCCGGAAATGCAGGCCATAGCGCGCTTGCTCATCACGCCGTTCCTGGATATTGTCCTGGCCTGCGTCAATGGAACGCTCGGCGAATTGGATATTCAATTTTCCGATCAGTATGTCGCCGGCGTGGTCATCGCCTCCGATGGTTACCCTGGCACGTATGAAAAGGACAAACTGATCACGGGCATCGAAGCAGCCGAAGCGATTGAAAGCGTGGTTGTCATGCAGGCCGGCACTGCATATAACAATGAACAACAGCTCATTACCAACGGCGGCCGCGTACTCATCGTCACTGCCATTGGCCGAACATTACAGGAGGCCTTATCGCGGGCCCTCCGAGCTGCTGCGCTCATCAGCTTTGACGGCGCCTACTACCGCCCTGATATTGGCAGCAACGCCCTTTGATTCAACTATGCCCCTGACCGGATTCCGGTCGGGGGTGTTTTATTATTTAATTTAATAAAAAACCTGACAAATTAAATCGCCAGGTTTGATTTTGCCAAAAAAATCTTCGTGAACCTTCAGTCGCAATCGTCATCGCCTGCTATGTCGGACATTGAATCAAAGACGAGATTAGCGTCTATGGCAGTATTTACTGCTAACTCCGGATCTCCAGTCACAGCTAAAACGTGTATAGCCACGCGGGGATCTCCATGGCACATCAGCGCTCCGATAATAACCAATTCATTTGTGCTTTGGCCTAAGTGCGTATTCAATGGCATAAATACCTCCTGAAATGAACATCACAATATGTAACGCCTACAATCTGATTAAAAAGTAACGCCGATAAAATAATTTGTCAATTTGTTCATATAATAATTAGTAATTCTATATGTGTTAATAAATTTAATGAAAATTACGTAAAAATGCCTATAAAATGGTAACTTGACACCCGCCGGCAATAAGGTTATACTGAACTACACTGAAATTAACAGTTAATCCACAAGCAAATATATATGCAAATAAACTTAATATTAACTACAAAAAGCGGGTAAAATCGTAATTTATCTTAGTGCCGATTTTATCCCGCACCCGCGGGATTTTTGTTACCCGAGCGTAGCGAGGGTAACAACCCTGAGTGAGCCGTAGGCGAATCGAAGGGTCTGAGACTGAACGCAGTGAAGTGGAGTAGCGGGGTCACCAGTACTTAATTTGCCAAAACTGAAATATCGGAACGCTATATATAATGTATAGCTGGTCGGAATCTCAGTTGTTGGCAAGGAACCTTAACAATTTAGTAGTAATATAAGGTAACGTAAGCATCTTTCGAACTAAAATAACTAAACGAAAAGTTCAGTGTTTTAGTGATTGCAATTAACAAGGGCGTATGGCGGATGCCTCGACACCAAAAGACGAAGAAGGACGTAGGAGCCTGCGATAAGCCTCGGGTAGGTGGCAACCAACCTGTGATCCGGGGATGTCCGAATGGGGAAACCCGATTATGCGTAAAACCATAGTCATCTACATCTGAATTCATAGGATGTAAGAAGAGTACTCGGCGAATTGAAACATCTTAGTAGCCGAAGGAACAGAAAACAACCGTTCGACTGTTGTAAGTGGAAAGTCGCAAGTCGTTAATTCGATAAACGACGTACCACCTGCTACATTCGGACTTATTCCCTTAGTAGTGGCGAGCGAACAGGGAACAGTCTAAAATCTTTTTATGAAACCATGTACCGTTAAGGTATATGGCGGAGAAGCGCAAGCTGCTGTAAGAAGGTCGTTGCGAGAGGATTATTATTGATATCTTGCGAGTATCGAACAGAAGCAACCACAGAATTCCTTTCACTGAGCTTCATGGAAACATGAAGCCAGACAAGGGATTCTTACATTCTTAGTTGAACGCTCTGGAAAGAGCGGCCACAGACGGTGATAGCCCCGTAAGCAAAAAGAGTGTAAGCTCTGTATAATTCTTCTCAAGTACCATGGAACACGTGAAATTCTATGGGAATCCGGGACGACTATTGTCCCAAGACTAAATACTTTTGGCGATCGATAGTGAACAAGTACCGTGAGGGAAAGGTGAAAAGCACCCCGGTGAGGGGGATGAAATAGTATCTGAAACCATATGCTTACAAACAGTCGGAGTCCCACACTTTTTGGGTTTTTCGGTGAACATATTTCTATCCGAAGAGTACAAAAAGTGTGGGATGACGGCGTGCCTATTGAAGAATGAACCAACGAGTTAGTTCAATACAGTTCATCTAAGCCCGTATAGGGCGAAGGTATAGTGAAAGCGAGCGTTAATAGCGCGATTTTAAGACTGTATTGACTAGACCCGAAGCCAGGTGACCTATCCATGACCAGGATGAACTCTTGAGAAATCAAGAGGGAGGTCCGAACCCACGAGCCGTGCAACACTCGGGGATGAGTTGTGGATAGCGGAGAAATTCCACTCGAACTTGGCAATAGCTGGTTCTCCTCGAAATAGTTTTTGGACTAGCCTGCGTTTGGCATCCAGGGGTAGAGCACTGAATGGAGTCAGATGGCGCAAGCCTACTGATTCTAACCAAACTCCGAATACTGGATATGCTATATGCGCAGAGTCAGACTGTGGGGTCTAAGCTTCACCAGTCAAAAGGGAAACAGCCCATGACCGCCAAATAAGGTCCCTAAATCTAGATTAAGTGTCTAAAGTGGTAGAGTAACTTGGACAACTAGGAGGTTGGCTTAGAAGCAGCCATCCTTTAAAGAAAGCGTAACAGCTCACTAGTCAAGTTATTCTGCGCTGAAAATTCATCGGGGCTAAATCTAGTACCGAATTTGCGGATCTCATGCCAATTTATTGGCGTGGGGTGGTAGAGGAGCGTTCTTACATCGCTGAAGCTGAATCGTGAGGTTCGGTGGAGGTGTAAGAAGTGAGAATGTTGGTATAAGTAGCAAAAATGGAGGTTAAAACCCTCCACACCGTAAACCCAAGGTTTCCTGGGCAACGCAAATCGACCCAGGGTTAGTCGGTCCTAAGGCGAGGCTGAAAAGCGTAGTCGATGGACAGCTGGTTAATATTCCAGCACCGCCTTATGAATTACTTCCACTGACGCATCAAATAAGTCTGAACGTATTTTGATTACATGCGTTGCCGGCGCTTCTCGCAAGAGGGGTGTCGACAGCAGGCCTAAGCGCAAGCCTAAGCCGATTCGGAAATACAGGGTGCCAGGAAAAGGTGGAAGCATTATTTATAGGGTGTCCGTACCGGAAACCGACACAGGTGGGTGGGCGCGCGAATGCGCTAAGGTGTACGAGAAAACCCTCGTTTAGGAACTCGGCAAAACAATGGTCGTACCTTCGGTATATGACCTACCCCGCTTTAAGCGGGGTCGCAGCGAAAGATTTCAAGCGACTGTTTAACAAAAACACAGGTCCCTGCTAAACCGTAAGGTGATGTATAGGGGCTGATGCCTGGCCAGTGTCAGAACGTTAAGGTAAGGGGTGCAAGCTCCGAACCGAAGCGCTGACGAACGCCGGCGGTAACTATAACCGTCCTAAGGTAGCGAAATTCCTTGTCGGGTAAGTTCCGACCTGCACGAATGGCATAACGACTTGAAAACTCTCTCAACGAGGGACTCGGCGAAATTACAAGACTTGTGAAGATGCAAGTTACCCGCGGCTAGACGAAAAGACCCCGTGAAGCTTTACTACAACTTGGCATTGAGATAGAGTTGACCTTGCTCAGCATACGTGGGAGACTTTGAGCACCGCCTTTCGGGGCGGTAGGAGTCGAAATATGAAATACCACGCTTGTTTAATTTTATTTCTAACCCCTGACCATTATCTGGTCGGGAGACAGTGTCTGGTGGGTAGTTTAACTGGGGCGGTTGCCTCCTAAAAAGTAACGGAGGCGTTTACAAAGGTTGGCTATCCCGAGATGGAAATTCGGGAGATAGGGCAAAGCCATAAGCCAGCTTTACTGCAAGACCAACAAGTCGAGCAGTTACGAAAGTAGAACTTAGTGATCCGACGATCCATTATAGGATGGTCGAAGCTCAACGGATAAAAGCTACTCCGGGGATAACAGGCTGATCCCCTCCAAGAGTCCATATCGACGAGGGGGTTTGGCACCTCGATGTCGGCCCGTCGCATCCTGGGGCTGGAGAAGGTCCCAAGGGTTTGGCTGTTCGCCAATTAAAGCGGTACGCGAGCTGGGTTCAGAACGTCGTGAGACAGTTCGGTCTCCTATCTGCCGTGGGCGTAGAAATTTGAGAAGGCTCTTCCCTAGTACGAGAGGACCGGGAAGGACGAACCTCTAGTCAACGAGCTGTCCTATCAAGGGCATAAGCTCGGTAGCTACGTTCGGCACGGATAAGCGCTGAAAGCATCTAAGCGCGAAGCCGTCTTCAAGATTAGATTTCATTATGAGCTTCCTGGGAGACTACCAGGTTGATAGGCTCTACGTGTAAGTCCCGTAAGGGATTAAGCGGAGGAGTACTAATAAAGCCATATTGCAATCACTAACAGACTGAATTTTTATAGCAAAATCAAAAATGCATAACGTAAAAAATGGTCAGTTAGTGTTCATATTCATTCTAGTTATCTTATTTTTTGGCGCCGTATTCTATCTGACGCCATTAAAACCGTAAATCGCCAAAACTGAAGAGGCGTAGGAAATAAAACATTTTATTTCCTGGCCTCTGGTGATTTAAGTGCCAGGGTCACACCTGATCCCATCCCGAACTCAGAAGTTAAGCCTGGTTACGCCGATGATACTACGGGGCAATCCGTGGGGAAAGTAGGCAATTGCCGGAATTAACAAAAGACGTTTCTACTATGTAGAGGCGTTTTTTGATTTATAATAATTGCAACTATTGCAAAATAAAAAACTCCAGTAGTGAACGCAATGTTCATCTGCTGGAGTTTACTTGCGGTAGTAGACATAGTAGCCGGCCCTGGAGCGAGCGAGCC
The DNA here is from genome assembly GCA_041660605.1 of Patescibacteria group bacterium. Lineage (GTDB taxonomy): Bacteria > Patescibacteriota > Patescibacteriia > UBA10025 > JAHIVO01 > JBAZWB01. Next base: position 17,108 of record JBAZWB010000001.1, on the reverse strand, counting down.
ACTCAAGCTCAAAGATCTGCTGATCAGAAAGGAACGAATGGAGCGGAGCTGTCGTCAGGCGCTTGTCCGGGTCAGTGAAGACCGGCCAGTCAAGACATGTGGTGAAGGGCTTGGTCTTATCCCGGTGGTGCAAACGATCTCCAAGTGTTGCCGCAAAAGCGTCGCGCTCCTCCTCGGTCGGAAACCACCGGAAATCCAGCTGCTGCGGTTCCAAGATATTCGGTATGGTATCGAGTAGTTTACGCAGCGAGTGGAAAAGACGACTCTTCTTCTCGATAACCCGCAACAACTCATCTTGACTCCAGGTCACCAGATTTTGCCAGGTAACCAGCCCATGCTTGTACAGTTCACCGACAACCTCAGTCAGTAAGTAATCATATGTCCTGGCAAACGGATTGTAATACAATTCGCTTGAGGCATGCGCCCGTGCCATCAGAAAATTGCAGAGCCGGCGCGGATCAGTGAAAGCCAGACGATGACGATCTTCGGAACACTGCAGGTCGAGCCAGACATCAGCGAAGAGCTGGTGCTCCAGGCAGAAGCGGCGCGTCTGGCCATCACGCTGGAGACCAAGTGCATGGCAATCGAGCGTCACATAGGACAGCTTGTCTAAAAAATCCAAGAGGAAGCCAGGCATGCCTTCATTGCGCACCCAGGCCGCTGCCTGCTGGAGGTCAAAGCCATACTGCCTCTCCCACTTCTTATCCAGGCCATACTGCTGCAATACCCAGGCGAAATTCCGCTCCTCATTGAGAAACCACGGATCAATGCGTTTTATCGCATCTCCACCCGCCGGTATGGCGATGTCGTGGTAAGCGATTGCCAGTACGATAGACGCGCGTTCGACGGAAGAAAAGCCGAGTCGAGCAAGCAGCACTTCAGCCATGGCTGCCGCAAGCCGCGAGTGAATCCACCGCGTATGTCTGAATGGCTCTCCCAGGAAGACAATTTCCTGATCTGACCGCAGACCAATCGGCAGCGGAGCGACCAAGTTACCGAGCTGGACAATGCTCCCCATTCGCCAGAATGGTGGAGTACAGAGTACCTGCTCCAACCAACTGTCTTCTTGAATAAAGAAATCGAAGGAGCCAAACCACAGACGCATTCGCTCGAAGCCGATTGGATCAGAAAAATGATCAACAATATTTTCTTGCTTCCAGGCCGGTAAAAGCGTTACTGCCGGGTGACGTTCATCATGGTACATCGTCAGTGGTACCCGTTTACCGATGTACAATCGTTCATAGAGTTCAGGAGAAATATGTATAACTTCCCCATTAATCAATAATCCGCTCCTCGCTTGCTTACTTAACTCACGCAACCGAAGGCGATTAGCGGCGGTCTCGGCCATGGCCCTCGGATGGTAGCCGTAGCCAGATGGCGGTGGTGGATCGCCTATGATTTCTCCTCCGAACTCTGATACAGTACGGAGTAAGTCATCTCTGGTCGCCAATATAATTTTCTCCAAAGCATTACTCCGTTGTTAAAAATGTAAAAAAGAACACAAACTAATCGGGTTACTGTAACAAAAGAAGACTATTATGTCAAGGTTAAGTGTTAGTCTATAGTAAGATCTTTCTGATTTGTATTAATGTTTTCTACATTAAAATATCAAGGTACATTTTATCTGAGATAAATGCTAAAATGAGTATATTAATTCATACAAATCTAAATGGCGGCTAAAAGTAAAAAGAAAATTACCCCAGGACCTATTGATCCTACTATTAAAAAAGGTAAAAAAATCCATAAACTCCTGATTATTTTTTTATTATTATTGGCATTATTTGTCGGTGCCACTTTAATTTTGATTAACCTGGTCATGCATGTGAATAAGGCCTCCGAGTCGGTAAAAAATCAAACGCTTACAGAAAAACTATTGAACTATAACCGCCAGTACCGATATGGCGCCAGCTGGCAGAAAAAAAACATCAAGAATAATATGGTTGATACGGCCGTAGAAAGGAACCAATGGCTTGAAGATTATATAAATAATGATGATCCCGTCTTCTTTGAATATCTGCTGACGCAGGAGCAGTATTTGCAGTTCCCCGAAGCCGTCAAAATGTATCTGGAAAAGCATATTCAGTCGCAGGGACATATAAAATCAGAGACGTCGGCTGGTGCTGAGGTAAATGATTCTTACTCCGGATACTATTTTTATCCCAATGATTCGCAGCCAACAGGTGAAATTAATAAAATCAATCTTTTTGGCTCTGCAATAAAATCTACAAATCCAGAAATCGAGTATAAAATTGAGGGGGTATTATTCAATAATATAATTTATCCCCAAAAAATTAGCGCAATACAACAAGCTAGCCCAGAGAATAGTAATATAGAAGACTGACAATCTATAGATTAATAACACGTACCACCAGGTAAAGAGTATGGTGTTTTTATTGTTATTTAAGCTAATTTTAGCCTAATATGCTATGATATGTGGATAACTATATTGCATATAACGTATGATGATGTATGATGAATATTGATCAAATAAAATTATGGACAGGAAAAGACTGACGATAACCCTAAAAAAAGACCTACTCCCCCTGATAGATGGGGTGATTGACGGTGCGCGCATCAGGAACCGTTCTCACGCCATTGAATACTTACTAAGTCAATCACTGGAACCAAAAATTAACCGCGCTTTTATTTTGGCAGCCGGCCGGGGAATAAATATGAGGCCGTTCACTTACGAAATTCCGAAGACTTTAATCCCCGTCCATGGCAAGCCGATACTCGAGTACTCAATTGAAACGCTTAGGGAAAGCGGCTTCAAAGACATTTATATTCTTATCGGACATCTTGGCGAAAAAATCGTCGCGCATTTCGGAGACGGCTCCCGGTTTGGCGTTAAGATCACTTATATAAAAGAAAAACAGGAGCAAGGCACGGCCACTCCCCTGCGCTTAGCCAGAAAATATTTTGAACGGGCGCCATTTGTCATGATGTACGGCGATGTACTGATTGATATCAATATTAAGGACGTAGTCAAATATCATCAGTCGCACGGCGGTGTGGCTACCCTGGCGATCTCCTCCAGCAACAAGCCTTTTGATTTCGGCGTGGTCAAATTGCGCGGAAACAAAATTGTTTCATTCAATGAAAAACCGGAAAACAAAAACATCACCTCGCATCTGATTAATGCTGGACTTTTTGTTTTTAACCCCGACATCCTCAAATACATCATTAAAAAAGGCTACTCCATGCTGGAAAAAGACGTCTTCCCCCAGCTGGCAGACGAAGGCCTGCTCTATGGCTACCTGTTCGAAGGCCAATGGTACGACGTCGGCACTCCGGAAATATACGAGGAAGTGCTGAAAGATTGGAAAAAATAAATTGTTTGATGTTTTAAGGAGTATACGGTTAAAAAATAAACGGTATATTGCCTAAAACTGCAAACGCTTCAAACTCATATTCGAACTTTGGAGGGGAATGTGAACAACACAGTGCATCTGCTGAACCTTGCCAAACAAATAGAAACTTCTCGAGGTGAGGTAACGACAATCGGGGACGTGATTTTTGACGCTTTTACTTTCGGTTCTAATGAAAGAACCTCCAGCGAGGCGCCGGTACCAGTCATCCAGACCACAAGAAAGGAAACAATGCCAGGCGGCGCGGGTAACGTCGCTGCCAATATAGCTGCTCTTGGCGGCAAATCGAAACTCATCGGTGTTATCGGGATGGACACCACTGGCATAGAGCTGCGAGAGTTGCTGAGAAAGCACGAAATCGACACGGATTCAATGGTAATTGACCCTCAGAGGCCGACTACCAAAAAAGAACGTTTTCTTGACGGCGATACTCAACTCCTCTGCGTTGCCCGAGAGTCTAGAGAAGTGGTAGCCCCCTGGGTTATCGAAAAGGTCATCAATACCCTGATGGGCAATGGGTACTCAATCGTCGTCATCACCGACTACAATCGCGGCATGGTCAGTCCGGAGCTTATCAGGCGGACGATTGAAATATGCTCCCAACAGGGCAAAAAAGTAATCGTCGATGTCCATATCAAGGATAATTTCGACATTACCTGCTTGCAGGGTGCCTATCTGATTACGCCAAACCGAAAAGAGGCGGCCACGCTTCTCGGGAAGGCTATCCCTGATGACCATCAGTCTGCTGAATTAATCGCCAGACATATGGCTGAGCAAATCGGCACAAACGTCCTGCTGACGCGCGATAATGAAGGCATGACCCTGGTCACCACCGATGGTGCCGTTAATCACATCCCTGCCTTGGAACAAAACGCTATTTGCGTTTCTGGCGCAGGCGATACCGTTGTCGGCACCATTTCACTGGCCTTAGCCAGCAACATCGAGCTGATTGACGCGGTAAAACTGTCCGCCTACACAGCGGCTGTCGTAGTGGGCAAGATTGGCACTGCGACCGTTACTATGCATGAGCTGACTCGGGTAATCGAGTCGCTATCAAAAGCACAATCAGTTCTTGTGTAACCAATGATCTTTCGTAATCAATCGAAGCTGAAGCGCCGACCGACCACGGTCAGCGCTTTTTTATTATATTTTCACAAATGTCCGGTGTATCAAAATGGCTTCTGGTATTCCACCATAAAGGATGATATTGGCCGAACTCAAATCATGACCCAGGGTATCTGTGAACGGTACGGCGATGCTTTTGCCGATGCCTGCCGCCCGGATAGCTAATAGGCCGGATTCACTGTCCTCAAAACCGATAACATATTTAAAGTCCCGTGGCCCTATCCCTAACTGGTGCAAGGCTAACGAAAAAAGGTCCCGGTGCGGCTTTAACCTTATTTCGCTGGAATCAGAGGCAGTAATAAAACCATTGTAAATATTTTTATAATCAGAAAAATATTTTTTTAACTTCTCTTTTTTGCCTGCCGATAACGGCCATTCAGCTATTTGCCGCCTGATTTCTTTAAACACTTCATTTAATACAATTCTGGCTTCATACTCGATGGAAGAAGTAACAATAGCGATAGGCACGGGATTTTTTGCATAATAAGCGCCGATCTGCCCAAGATTTTTTTTACAGGTGCTTAAATATTTTTTTGAATATCGCAAATAGCGGTTACTTAATAGATGCGCCTCTAAATATGGATAAAACTTAACCAAATCTTTCCCTAGCCACCCCCTTAATAAAGATAAATAAATCCCAATACCCGGCATCGGCTCAATTAAATGGCGGGTGAGGCCCAATGATTTCCGAATCGTTTTGCCTTTTCCCTGATCAATTTTTCCCAATATATAATGATAGCGCTGATAATAAATATCCACGCCCGCCCTGACTAAATCATTCTGGGTGGTTATTTTCAGTTTGAGGAGGTATCTCTTCTCCAATTTTTTTGCTACTCTTCTTGCCGCCTCTGCTGTAACCTGACGGTGTTTTTGCAGAGCTAAAACCAATGGCTCTTTTAATAACCCAGCGGCGCCAAACACCTGAATATTATTACTCACTTCCCTGCGCCGGTTTTCGTCCTGGCCGGCAACTAATGTCCAAACGCCGGCATTAATAAAAGACCGTTTAACAAATAAAGGCCGGATAAACTTCCCGTACGCTTTCAGCAGATATTCCACATGCTTGGTCGTACTGTTGCCTATAATATGAGGATAATCTTTCAGATGATCAAGCCCAGTCCACTTTATCGCCTCTTCGCGGCCGGTCATTACCCTGACCATATATTCCAAAGAATTGATACAGAGAACTTCCGTGGTAGTGGTAGTCCCGTCCATATCAGTGACTACCCCTTTTAACTGGGCAAGTGGTTGCTGAATTTTATCGGCCAAAGGATAAAAGCTGTAGCGGGGATAAATATAATTAGGATTCTCCACAACAGAAATCTCACCGGCCCCATTTAGCGCCGCTGAACCTTTGGCAATATCTAAAATCTTTTTCTTTTCTTTATTGCCAATTTTTTTCAGGCCGTAAATTTTTTTTAATGCCATATAAAATGCCTAAGTTGCTAATATTATAATTCTTTTTTTACACTTAAGCAAATAAAAAAGGCTGAAGTTATGTTTTACCATAACCACAGCCCGTGGCTCGATGCCAAAAAGGCTAAAGAGCCAGTATATCTTCCGCTGCGACAAATTTGCGGCCCGGAGCCTGGTCCAAAACAGACATCTCAATGCGATAACCCTTGAGACCAAGCATCACGCATTTGTTCGGACCGAGCCTGCTCAGGACATTGATGGCGGAGTTGGCAAAGCGCTGTGCCAGCAACAGATCAAATGACGATGTGCTGCCGCCTCTGACCGAATCGGTCAAAACTTCGCAGCGGGCATCAAAGCCGAATTCAGCATGGATACGGGCAGCCAATAAATGGCCGATCCGGCGGTCCTCATAGTGAGGATTGCCAAAACCATCACCTGCTGTCACTTCAGCCTCTGGAGTTTCCAGGCCCAAAATCCGCGCTGACGAGGTCAAGACCACCAATCCTGTTGGCCGCTCTGCGATAGCTTTAACAACGTCCGGCAAAGACACTCCCATCTCAGGAATGATGATGGAATCCGCGCCTACTGCCCGGCCAGCTCTTAGCGCGACCCAGCCGGCGTCTTGACCGATAGTCTCCACCACCAAAAATCGGTGGTGATCCAGAGTCGAATAACGGGCGCGTAAAATCGCACCCACCAGATATTCCACTACCGACCAATGCCCGAGAGTGTAGTCCGTGCCCATCAGGTCATTGTCGAGGGTTTTTGGCACCGCAATGCGTATGCCCTGGAATTCCAACAAGCGCGTCAGGACGCTCAGGGTATCATTGCCGCCAACGGCGATTATTGCCCCAAACTCCGCGAGCTGGCTCTTCATAGAGGCAATATCCTCGCCAGTAAGATTATACCGTGAGGTGCCTATCGGTGAGCCTGGCTTGACGAGAAAGGTTACGTCAGGAGAAACTGACGCCGGCTGTCCAAGCTTCAGACCGTCCCACCCTCTGAAGAAATGAATGCTGTGCCCTGCTTGCCTTGCTTTACTGTGCAAGTAATACACTAAGGGCGCTATGCCGGGACAGCTGCCTCCACCGATTACTACAGCGATCTTCATTATTACAATCCTCCAATGCGTGTATTGTTATTTCTACTTATTAACAAGTCAAAGTGCTGATTACTTTAATGCTATATTTTACATTTTTAACATAAAAAGTCAAGGGTCATCTAACCTCTGATATCAAAAAACTTATATTACTTTATTAGTTCCTTAATAGCTTCAAATTCTTCCTGAGTAGTCCCCACCATACCGAATATTCTTTCCGGGTGATGATACGGACCGTGCCAATCCGACCCACCAACTGTTATTAGATTAAATCGTTTCGCCAATCCGCATATATATTGTTCTTGTTCTGGCGTATAGGCAGGATAATGAGCTTCCAGGCCAATTAATCCAATTTCGATCAATTCTTTTATTAGCTCCTCAATTTGATTTTTATCCAGACCAGGCTTTGTCTTCTTAATATAGGCAGCTGGATGGGCCAAAACACACACCCCACCAGCCTGCTTGATAATTTTACAAGCATCGTGTGGAGAATAAAGGTCGTTACTATAAGGCACAAAAGCGTGCCCTCCCCGATTCATCAAATTCAGTAATTGTAACTGCTTGGTCGGTGGCCAGCCTCGCTCCCCGCATAAGGCCTTAGCAATATCATATTTAGTGATAGAATCAAACTTTGATTTTGTCTGGCGAATTTGATCAAAATCCAACTTGGTTTCACTTGTACCTTGAAGCAATTTTATCACTTTCCTAATGCGCTGATTATAACTCTCAACTACGAACTGCAGTTTGTTTCTAATTATCTTCAAATCAAAATTATTCGCATAGCCTAATACGTGAATCTCCACTTCTTTGTAGATGGTGCTTATTTCCACTCCCATAAATGTATCCAACTCTAATTCATCACAGGCCGAAAAAAATTCTTCAAACCCTTCAACGGAATTATGATCGGTTAAAACTACCCCCTCTAATCCTGAATCCTTGGCATATTTTGCCACTGTAGATGGATTATAATCGCCGTCTGAGTGAGTTGAATGCACGTGCAAATCGTAGGGGAATTTCATTCTGTCTGTTTATTAATAAATTGGCTACTGACTATAGTTAATCTAAAACAAAAAATTAAATTACACAAGCTGACCATTGACAGTACTATCAGCATTATTATATACTTCTTTAATAAAAAACAACCACACATACTGAAATGAGGTAGTGGATGGATGACTTCAAGAATCGCGTTATCGCACATTTAAAGGAGCAGGGACTGATAGAGAGGGAGCTATGCATTGGAACTTTGCCGGCTGGTTTTATGGTAGCTCCAATACTTCTGGAAACTAGAGATGGCCAAGGACGGATGACGGTCAAGACACAAAGATTCAATAATCTTGAAGATGCCAGACTATTGGCGCTACTGATTGCTGAATACGCTAAAAGATTAGAGAAGGCGGGAATAGCTATCCCTAAAAACCATCAAACCTTGGTTTCAAAGGATTCCTCATCTGCAGACTACCTGGCACTTGAGATTGCCTCTTACGAAGGCAAATCTCTGGCGGCGCAGTTCTCCCACCTTGGCGCCGTGAAGATTGCAGAAATGGTTTTTTCTCTGCTTTTCGGCATGTTCAAACAACAACCTGGTGATGACCTGGATATTGGCATTGACCCATCCTGCAACAATTTCACTTATAATCTTGAAAAGGGTGGTGCAGTCTATATCGATTTCATCCCGCCGCGTTACAGCATCGAAGGCGTACCGATGGTTGATTACCCCCATCCAACGGAACAGACCGACCTGAAGAGCCAAATCAGAAGGTTCTATACTAAAACCGGCGTTGCTCTGATAGCCCTGACTCAGATTTTGAGGCATGAACCCGAGGCGTACTATGACATTCTCCGTATTCTGATGAAACTTGCTCATCAATCTAGCCAACCAGAAGTAACGAAAAAGATCGTTAGTTTGACAGAGGCACTTTCCGTCCTGACATCTCCAAACGAGATCTTAAATCCCAGCCGACCGGAAGAAGCCAGGCTTCTCGGCATACTGAACTTTAACCGAGGCGTGGTTTCAAAAGCCGAACTGAGAGAGATATTCCAAAATACTCATATCGACGAGTCAACTCGCCTGATACCAGAGGCAAAATTCTCAGCAGCTTTACCACTATTAATCAAACCGGAGCTCACTTAGCCAACAGTGGGCTCCTCTTTTATTTCCTTTTCCAGGCCTTTAATTAATTTCCTGAAAAATGCTTTGGTGCCAGGAAAACCAAACGCTTTTTCCTTTTTCGCGCTGGCTATAATATGTTTTAGGAACACATCAGGATCTTCAATTTTCCGCTCGCGGATATCTTTCCAGAATCCCTCTTTGGTAAAGCGCCAAAGCAAATCAATATCCCTTAATAATCTTTCGTACTTGGCGGTTAATATACCGCCGATGGATTCAGAGGGCAGATCGTGGACGCCGACCAGGTGAACTATTTCAGAAATATATTGCCGGGGGAAATTTATCTTTAATAATATCTGCCTGGCTAATTTCGCCCCCGCCCGCATATGCGCCAGGCGCGCCTGCTTGCCGCGGTAATTAATTTTTAACTTTTTTGGTAAAACGCCCCAGCCGATATCATGCAGTATCACTGCCGGCATTAAAATCATTCCGTCAATATTATTTAGTTTTGATAATTTCTCCGCATACCTGATAATAATTTTGGTATGCAAATAATCCCACTTTCTTCCCTTTTTAAGAAAATGGGCGGCCTCTTTCCAAATCTGGGCGTATATCAGTTTCATATTTTTTTGGCTGTAATAATTATATCTTAATTTTAATTAAATAAAAATAGAAGCTTAGCAAACGAATTTTATTTGAACAAAGCTCTGTATAATGTTACACTATTAATCTGAAATATTATTTAAAAATTTCACTCCATGTTCAACTCATTAAAAAAAATTATTAACCAAAATATTTCCGAAATAAAAGAAAATGGCCTCTGGAAAAACGAAAGGGAGATTGAATCAGCGCAAGGAGCGGAAATTACCGTCAACGGAAAAAAAGTCATCAACTTCTGCGCCAATAATTACCTTGGGCTGTGCAACGAACCGGCCGTGCTGAAGACCGCCAAAGAAGCTATATTAAAGTACGGCTACGGACTTTCCTCAGTGCGTTTTATCTGCGGTACGCAGGCCCAGCACCGCCAGCTGGAAAAATCGATTTCAAAATTCTTAAAAATGGATGACGCCATCCTCTACTCTTCGTGCTTTGACGCCAACGCTGGCTTGTTTGAAACTATTTTAACGGCCGAGGATGCCATTATTTCCGATGAACTGAATCACGCCAGTATTATTGACGGCGTCAGGCTGTGCAAAGCAGAACGCTACCGTTTCAAGCATCATGACATGTCTGATTTGGAAGTTAAATTGAAAGAATCACAGAAGCAAAGAGCGCGCCTGATCGTCACAGACGGTGTTTTTAGTATGGACGGAGAGATTGCCAAACTCAAGGAAATTTGCGATCTGGCGGATAAATATGATGCGGCCGTGATGGTCGATGATTCACATGCCACCGGGGTGATTGGAACAACTGGCCGTGGCAGCGCGGAGGCTACCGGCACTGAAAGCAGGATTGATATTATAACCACCACCTTTGGCAAGGCTTTCGGCGGCGCATCCGGCGGTGTCACTGCCGCCCGGCAGGAAATCGTGGATCTTCTGCGTCAGCGTTCGCGGCCATATTTATTTTCAAATTCCCTGGCGCCGGCTATTGTCGCTACCACGCAATATATAATTGATAACGCTGATACTTTTATAAAAGACGCTAAAACCCGGCTGGAAAAAAATACCGCAACTTTTAGGAAGGCAATAACTAAGGCCGGCTTCACTATTAAAGTTGGCAAACATCCGATTGTACCTGTAATGCTCGGTGAGGCAACTATTGCTGCAAAAATGGCCGCTGGTTTGCTAGAGGAAAACATTTACGTCATTGGCTTTTGGTACCCGGTGGTGCCCCAAGGCCAGGCCAGGATCAGAGTACAGCTGTCAGCCGCGCATACCGAGGAGCAGGTGGACAAGGCGATTAAAGCCTTTATCAAGATCGGTAAAGAGCAAGGCATTATTTAGCTTCAGCTAATAAAAACTACCTGCCTAAAACAGATAGTTTTTTGTACTGGCAACGTTAAATCCGAAGCACCAAGCACGAAATTCGAAACAATATTTAAATTTAAAATTACAATACTTTAAACATCTTCTATCTTTTGTTTCGAATTTTTAACATTGAAATATTAGATATTGTTTAGAATTTTGATATTCGAATTTCGAATTTGCTGTTTGGCATACCTCCCTCACTATCCTATAAAAAATGCCTGCATTTTTAAAAAACAGTGTGCCGATACCTCCCAAATATGCTAAACTAAACCATATTATGCCAAAATACATCATCGACATCCACGCCCACTCCAAATATTCCCGTGCCGTTTCCCGGCAGATGGATCTGGAAACTATGGCGGCTTGGGCGGACAAAAAAGGCATCCAGGTTATTTCCTGCACGGACTTCACTTACCCGGCCTGGTTTAAAGAAATAAAAAATAAACTGCAGCTGCAGGAGAATGGGCTTTATAAAATTAAAGGCGGAACTGCACAAGCGCAGTTCATGCTGGCCACGGAAATCAGCTGCATCTATTCGAAGAACGGCAAAACGCGCCGGGTGCATATTGTCGCCGTAGTGCCCGATTTAATCGCCGTGGGAAAAATTAACGGCAAACTGAATCTTATTGGCAATATAAAATCCGACGGCCGGCCGATCCTTGGACTTGATGCTAAAGAATTAGCAAAAATCATTCTAGACTCTTCGCCGGAGGCGCTGGTCTTCCCGGCCCATATCTGGACGCCGTGGTTTTCCATGTTCGGCTCCCAGTCCGGCTTTGACACTGTGGAGGAGTGCTTCGAAGAGATAGCACCGCAGATTCCCGCCATGGAAACCGGACTATCCTCCGATCCGCCGATGAACTGGCGTTTGTCGCAACTGGACCGTATGAGTATACTGTCATTTTCCGACGCCCATTCGCCGGCTAATCTCGGACGCGAAGCCACGGTATTGGAATTGGAAAAATTAAGCTATAAAAATATTCTGGAAGCTATCAAAAAACAGGGCGGAAATAAAAATAAAATAGCCTATACTGTCGAATTTTATCCGGAGGAAGGGCGCTATCACTGGGATGGCCACCGTAATTGTAAAATCCGCTACTCGCCTGCTCAGACAAAAAAGCATAAGGGCATCTGCCCGGTCTGTAAAAAACCGCTGACCATCGGCGTGCTGTACAGAGTGGATAAGCTGGCCGACCGGCCCGAGGGATACAAGCCGGCCAACCGGCCGCCGTACAAAAGCCTGGTGCCGCTGCAGCAAATCATTGCCGAAAGCCTGGGCCGGGGCGTGAATACTAAGGGCGTGGTTGAAGAATATAATGCCATGATTGCCTCTGGTAAGAACGAATTTAATATTCTGCTGAATTTAAATGCCAAAGAGCTGGAAAAAATAACTACGCCGGTGATCGCCGAGGCCATAGAAAAAGTGCGGCAGGGAAAAATCACCGTTCTGCCCGGCTACGACGGCGAATATGGCACGGTGAAAGTTTTCAGCGACGCTGAACGAAAAAAGTACATTGAGAGGCAAGAAAAATTACTTTAAATTGGTTTTGAATTTAGAGATTGTTTCGAATTTCGTGCTTAGTGCTTCGAGTTTCACAAAACATAAATAGTCTTAATTTTCATGTTTACAGCATATATAATTACGATTATCTCTTTAATAGCCTCCGTTCTGGCCTTAATCCTGGCCTTGCTTTTTCTCATCCAACTGTTGATTTTCAAGGCTCCATATGTTAAAACACCAAAACCGGTGATTAATAGAATTCTGGAAGAAACGGAAATCAAGCCAACCAGCGTAGTTTATGATCTGGGCTGCGGCAACGCCGAACTGCTGATTGCCATTGATAAAAAAATCGGCGCCAAAACCGTCGGCTTCGAGCTCTCTCCCCTGGCTTACCAGCAGGCGAAGTATAATGTCTGGCAGAACAAAGCGAAAACCAAAATCTACTTTAAAAATTTTTATAAACAGGATCTGTCGGATGCGGACATCGTCTATTGCTTCCTGATTAAAAGCGTGATGCCCAGAATCGGCGCTCTATTATTGAAACAGCTGAAGCCAGGCAGCCAGGTAATTTGCTACGGATATTCTATACCCGACTGGCAGCCGGTGAAAGTTATTGATCTAAAACCGGAAAATCCCAAGTCCAGCAAAATATTTTTTTATAAAGTCTGATATAATATGGAATCATACCAGGATAAACAACGGAAGCTTTTCGAAAAAATTGAAGCGGGTTTTAAGCAGGGCCAAACGCCTTCCACCACCGTTGAATCGGTAAAAGACTTTTTGAACGACAAAAGGATTTGCCTGACTACTGTTTCTTTCGCGCCACTGGACATCCGCCGGGCACTCACGGAAAAAATAATCAATCCTTTGAAAAAGATTGACCCCGGCCAATACTATTTCCCCGAAGATTCACTCCATTTAACCATAAAAAACGTCAAAGTCGCGAAAGATCCGCCCAGCTTCACCGCAGAAGACGCAGACCGGGTGGCTGAAACTTTTAGCCGGGTTTTTCCGCGGCACCGGGCGATTACTTTTGACCTGCAGGGCTTGCTGGAATTGCCGGTCAGCGTTATGGTAAAAGCCGTGTGCGATGAATCGCTCAGATTCCTTATTAACGACCTTGATCAGGCTCTGGGCAGTATCGGCCTGCCAGATGATAAAAAATACGCCTCCAGTGAAATATTCTTCGGCAATACGACGGTCTGCCGGTACACCCACTCCCCCTCGCCTGCTTTTTTGGAAAAGGTCAAAGAATTAAAAAACGTCCGCATCGGAAAAATGCCAGTCAAAGAAGTTTCTCTTATCATCACCAACGCCGTCTGTTATCAGAAAAAGACGAAGATTGTAAAAAGGTTTTACTTGCAATAATAATGAAAAATTACAAACAAATTATTTTCAGAATTATTATCGGTATACTGGTAATTTTTTTTAATACTCCGGCTATTCCGGCTCACGCTCAAGAAGTGCGTAGCATTATTTTTCCCGTACTCGGATCAACCCGCTACAGCGACGACTTTGGCGCTGGCCGTTCAGGCGGACGGACGCATGAAGGCAATGACATTATGGGTTACAAGGGTGAGCCGCTGATCGCGGCCGTGGATGGATTTATCCGCTCCGCACCCTACCCTGAACCGTACTGGGGTTACAGTATTACCATTGAAGACAAAGACGGCTATGAATACAACTATTATCATGTAAATAATGACAATCCGGGAACCGACGATGGCTTGGGCGGAGGCATAAACGCGTATTATCCCAATACTGATGCCAGGAATCCGGTGGTAGCCGGGCAGATTATCGGCTGGATGGGCGACAGCGGCAATGCCGAGGGAACTTCACCGCATTTGCATTTTGAGATACGCCGGCCGGATGATACACCGATCGATCCATACGAATCGCTCCAGGCTGCGCAAAGAATCAGCCAGCCGACGATTCCAGCGACGCTGCCTGATGAACTGCTGCCATTCGGTCAATTCCCCGGCAGTGCCCACATTGCCGTCGGCAACGTCAGTCCGGCGGCCGGTGAGGAGCTGGTCGTTGGCGCGGGGCTTGGCGGCGGCCCGCACGTCCGTATATATGACAGCCAAAACCAACTAATAGGCCAATTCTTCGCTTTACCTACCACCTTCCGTGGCGGCATCGACGTGGCGACAGGCGATGTTGATGGAGACGGCTATGATGAAATTATTATTGGCAATGGCCCGGGCGCGGATCCGGAGATTCGTATTTTCAAAGGCGACGGGACGCTGGTCACCATGTTCCTCGCGTATCCTAGCGGTTTCCGCGCCGGCATCAGCGTGGCCTCGGCGGACCTGAATCTTGACGGGCTGGCGGATATCGTGACTGCGCCCGGACCCGGTGGCGGGCCGCAAGTGCGCATTTTTGACGCCAGCGGAAAAGTACTCGGACAATTTTTTGCCTATAACCCAGCTTTCCGCGGCGGCGTGGACGTCGCGGCGGTTGACGCGACATCTGAATCAGGCGCCGCGATCATCACCGGCGCGGGTCCCGGTGGCGGGCCGCATGTCAGAATTTTTAACCCAAAGGCCGAACTCATCGGTCAATTTATGGCGTATGATACTTCCTTCCGCGGCGGAGTGCGCGTTACGGCCGGTAATATACAAAACAAAAACATCGCGCCGGAAATCGCGGTGGCGCCAGCCTCAGGCGGCGGCCCGAACGTCCGGCTTTACAACCTTAGCGCCCAGCTTACTGGATTTAACACCAATGAATTTGAGGCCTGGTGGCGCGGTGGTTATGACTTAGCCGCTGGTACCGGCACTTTGCGTATTTCTTCCTTTGGCGACCGGCGGGCTACGGTGCGGTCACTCACCACCGCCCAAACTACCTGGCGTTCCTGGACTTGGCGTTAATTTAATGGCAGTATAGATAATATGGAGGCGTGCGAGAGTGGTTGAATCGGCCGCACTCGAAATGCGGTATACCCTCACGGGTATCGTAGGTTCGAATCCTACCGCCTCCGCCAAAATTCGGAATCAGAAGAAACGGACAAAGCAGGGTCGCGCCGAAGGCGCGACACTAATGCATTCCCCCCGCCGAATTCAGAATCCAAAAGGGTTTTCCACGCTCCGCGTGGCTCAAAAAGTACGGTTCGATCTAAAATTTTAAAGTTCGAACCGACTTTTTTGAACAAATGAGTATTTTTCTCATTTGTTCGGTCGTTTGCCAATTCCATATTGTATTTCAAAAACTTTTCGGTAAGTTCGAACCGATTATTCGCTTTTTGCTCTGAAGCCCTCAATTTCTCTTTGAGAAGCTGATTTTGATTGACCAACTTGTTTTTAGCTTCGCGATATTCTTCAAGCGACAACGCACTTTCGAGATAGGCACTCATCAGCTTCTCTATTTTAGAATCCAAAAGAGAAATATCGGCTTTTATTGAATCCGCAAAAAGCGTACTCGATTGGACTTCCGATTGCCGATCTTTTGCATTTTCGGCAATCATCCATTCCGTCCAATCGAGTGGCAAAGAAACTTTTTTGATTTCCTCTTCTATTTGAGAAGTGATGAGCTCCTCGCGAACATACTTTTGAGAACAAGGATTTTTCCGTTTGGTACAGCGGAGATAGTTATGACCTTTCTGTGTTTCGGTGGTAATGAAACAGCCACATTCTCCGCAATGGAAAAATCCTCTATACAAAAATGGTTTAAGACCTTTGGAGTGAGGTTTAGATTTTCTCATCATCACTTCTTGAACGGAATCAAAAAGTTTCTTTGAAATAATCGGTTCGTGCTTGCCCTCAAAAATCTCTCCGTTATATCTCATTAGACCAGTGTAAATAGGATTTTTGAGAAGTTTTTGATAATTCGACACCGCAAGCTCTCTACCGCTTTTTCGCTTCAATCCAAGCGCGTTAAATTTGTCGCGGACTTCCCGCAAAGTGAAGTTTCCCGTTGCATATGCCTCAAATGTCTTTTTAACTAAAATCGAAAGTTCAGGATGTGGCACAATACCTTTTCCTTTTTCGTTCACATATCCAAGCGGAGCCATTTGAGGCCATATTCCGTCTTTCACTTTATTGCGATGACCTCGTTTTATATTTTCCGACAAGTTGTCTACATAGTACTTGGATTGCGAAAAAGCGATTGAGAGCATGAATTTTCCTTGCGGTGTCGGATCAAACCAAAAAGTTGGAAATTTCATTTCTACGATTACGCCAGTATCAACGAGATAAATAATTTTTCCACCATCAACGGAATTTCTCGCAAGTCTATCGGGATGCCACGCCAAAATACCAGACGCTTCACCTTTTTCCATACGCTCAATCATTTCGTTAAACACAGGGCGACCTGGTATTTTGGCGGTCTGCTTTTCGACAAAGACATCTACCACTTCCAGTTGTTCTTTCAACGCTAAATCTTTTAATTCATTCAACTGGTCAGAAATACTGCGGACTTGTCTGTCTTTGTCGTCCGTAGACTTGCGAGTATATATGAAAAACTTTTTGGTTTGATTATTCATAGAATTGTATTGGCAAACGACGAGCCACGCGGAGCG